>JBGPTF010000010.1:0-165232 GCA_041490445.1 Terriglobia bacterium | reverse complement strand
GATATGCCACGCTGTGGATCGCGCTGCTCACGTTTCCACTGATGGCTGCGGTCCAACTTATGTGCGCGCGCCTGGGGATGGTTACGGGGCGCGGGCTGGCAGCGGCGGTGCGGACCTACTATCCTCGCTGGGTGCTTTGGGGGGCCTGCTCGATTCTGGTCGTCGCAAATTTAATCAACATCGGGGCCGATCTCGGCGGCATGGCGGAGGCGACGCAGCTCATCACGGGGATTCGAGCGCCGATCTGGATTCCAGTTTATGCGCTTTTCATCCTGGGACTGTTGTTCTGGGCTTCCTACAAGCACATCGCGCGGGTTTTCAAGTGGTTGACGCTGGTCTTGTTCGCCTATGTATTCGCTTCGTTTTACGCTCATGTCGATTGGAGGCACGCGCTGGCGGTGACGTTCGTGCCCCATCTGGAGTGGTCACGCGGATTCCTGGCGGTGCTGGTCGCCATTCTGGGCACCACGATTTCTCCTTATCTCTTCTTTTGGCAGGCCGCCGAGGAGGTCGAAGAAGAACGGGCCAAGGGCCGAACCCTCGCCCAGAGCAAGGGCGCGACCACTGGGGAGTTAAGAACTGCGCGCGCTGACACCATCGCCGGTATGCTTTTCTCGAATTTCATCATGTATTTCATCATTCTGACCACTGCTGCCACTCTGCATGCGCACGGGCAAACGGACATCACATCTGCTCGGCAGGCCGCCGAAGCGTTGCGTCCACTTGCCGGCAATGGGGCCTACCTGCTCTTCACCATGGGCTTGATCGGCACTGGAATGTTGGGCGTGCCGATCCTCGTGGGATCATGCGCTTATGCGGTGGCGGAAGCGGCAGTGTGGCGTGGCTCAATGGCCGACAAACCAAGAAGCGCGCGCAAGTTCTACGCGGTGATGGCTGTTGCCATGGCGTTGGGCCTCGCGCTGGATTACTTGGGTTTCAACGCGGTGAAAATGCTGTTCTGGTCGGCGGTCATCAATGGCCTCCTGGCGCCGCCTCTGATCCTGCTTGTCATCCTCCTAACCAGTAGCCACAAAGTCATGGGTAAGCGCGTGAACCCGCCGCTACTCAGGTACTTAGGCTGGGCTACCTTCGGTGTGATGACTGCAGCGGCGGCGGGGATGATCATCACATCCTGAGCCATCTTCCCAAGACTGCTACCGATGATTCCAGCTTTTCCTCATCACAGGGGCCCGCAGATTTGCCCCCGTTTCAGAGCTGTTCACAATTGTGCAGACACCCGTCCTAACTATTTTCTAGGATGCTGCCTTGACTCTCTTGAACCCTGGCCGCCGTGTCCCCGCGGGGAGTGACTGCGCCTGTTCCGCTCCGAATTGGTTGGACAGTTGAGCGAGTGTAATCACGCGGCAGCTCCGAAAACATGAAAATCCCGCCGGGCCTCCCGGGGTGATCGAAAAACGGCTTCGTTCGATGAGCCAGTGTCGTTGTATTGTTCTTTGAACGCCCGCGGTGCTTCTCGCAGTTCCTCGACATTTCGGAAGCTGCGCAGCCACAGCAACTTTTCCTTCAGCGTGCGCATGAAGCGTTCCACGCAGCCGTTTCCCTCCGGCTGCCGCACGAACGCCGGAGAAGACTCGATTCCCAGGAAGCGTATCTCCGACTGAAAGGCATCGCTCATGTACTGGCTGCCTCAGTCATGCCGCCCGCCCCGGCGGGCCCGCCGTGGTCGGGTAGCCGCAAGATGAGAATCTCTGGTTTGTGCAAAGTAGAAATGTCCGCTTTCCTAAGGGCCTCCCGAAACCACTTCTCTCTTTGTTCACAGACACCTCCTCGTGATTTCTCACTCATTTTCATCACAATTCGGTGTCCAAGAAAATCCTAGGGCGCGGGAAACGGTACTGGCATACGGCCAAACTAGCCGCGGTGCCACCCAACCCCCGCCAGTCTGATCTGAGCTTGAGAGGCGAGCCGCTAGTGTATAATCTTAGCGAGGGGTAAAATTCAAGTCGGGAATTCTCGGACGAGATGTACGGTGCGGGGCCCCAGGGCGTCGGGACACTCAGGGTCAGGACCCGCGAAGAGCAGCGTGGCGGACACTCACTTCAGAGCTGGAATCCAGGCATTACCTTTGGTCCTCATCCAGTAGGGGCGTCCGAGTATCCCTCTTTAGACGATGGTCTCGCCTTGGGGCGGGCTTGGCCAACTCGGCTGGTGGCCTAACAACGGGAGAAACCTTTGGCATTGGTGATTGAAGAAAAGTATGACCAGGTACGCCAGCTCATCAATATGGGCAAGCAACGCGGCTACCTGCTCTATGACGAGGTGAACGACATTCTCCCGGCCGAGGTACATTCCTCGGAGGAGATCGACGACCTGCTCTCCACCTTCGAGCGCTACGGCATCGACATCTACGAAGACGCTTCCACCGCCAAAGCCGCTCGCGCGGCCGCGGAAGTCGGCGAGGGCGGCGATGCCGAACCCAAAGAGGAACTGGCCGCCGAGGAATTCGAACTCGACCGCACGCCGGGAATGCTGGAGAAGACCAACGACCCGGTGCGCATGTACCTGCGCGAGATGGGCGCCGTTCCGCTGCTGACGCGGGAGCGCGAGGTGGCCATCGCCAAGCGCATCGAGGGCGGACAATTGCTGGTCCTCAAGACGATCTCGCGGTCCCCGATCGTACTCAAGGAACTGCTGGCGATCGGCGAGGAGCTGCGCAAAGGCACCCGCTCGACCAAAGAAATCGTTCACTTCGACGACGAAGAGCTGACCGAAGCGAAGATCGAGAACAAGAGGAAGCAAACTCTCAGGATCATCGACAAGATCGAGAAGCTCTACCAGACCGCGCTCAAGCAGGCCGCCAAACTCGACCGCACCCCGGCGTCGAAAAAGCGTGCGTACCTGCGGACCCGGTTTCAGCTTGGGCGGACGCGCATCCAGATGTCGCAGCTGGTCCGCTCGATTCACTTCATCCCGCTCGAGAAGAAGCGCCTGATCGATAAGATGCGCCACACCGTCGAGCGAGTTCATGCGCTCGAGCGCCTGGCCGACCGGCTGGAGCGCCGCGCCGCGGCCGCCAAGGGCGAGACCGCCGCCGAAGCGCGCAGGGAGCTGCGCTCGCGCCGCTCAGAGCTGAAGGAGATCGAAAAATCGAGCGAAGTCGGCCTGACCGACCTCAAGCGCACCCTCACGCTGATCTTGCGGGGCGAGTCGAAAGCCGAGCAGGCCAAGAAAGAATTGACTGAGGCCAACCTGCGCCTGGTGATCTCCATTGCCAAGAAGTACACCAACCGCGGCTTGCAGTTCCTCGACCTGATCCAGGAAGGCAACATCGGCCTGATGAGGGGTGTCGACAAGTTCGAGTGGCGCCGCGGCTACAAGTTCTCCACTTACGCCACTTGGTGGATCCGTCAGGCGGTCACCCGCGCCATCGCCGATCAGGCCCGCACCATCCGCATCCCGGTGCACATGATCGAGACGATCCATAAGCTGGTCCGCTCCAGCCACCAACTGGTCCAAAACCTCGGCCACGAGCCCACCTCGGAAGAGATCGCCAAGCTGATGGATATCCCCGTCGACAAGGTCCGCAAGATCCGCAAGATCGCGCAGCAGCCCATCTCACTCGAAACGCCCATCGGCGAGGAGGAGGATTCCCACCTGGGCGATTTCATCGAGGACAAGGCCGCGGTATCACCCTCGGATGCGGTCATCTATTCGAACCTGAAGGAGCAGACCGCGTCATTATTGAAGACGCTCACTCCCCGCGAGGAAAAGATCATCAGGATGCGCTTCGGGCTGGAGGACGGCAGCCAGCACACGCTCGAGGAAGTGGGCCGCGTGTTCGCCGTTACCCGCGAGCGCATCCGCCAAATCGAGGCCAAAGCGCTGTGCAAGCTGCGGCATCCTTCCCGCTCGCACAAGCTCCGCACCTTCATCGAACTCGCCTCGTGACAATAACCCTGGACTGCCCCTCCGGCCGCCCTGCGGGCTCCCTACCAGGGCCCCCGAAGCTGGTTCTCTCTCTTTGCTCACAGACACCTCCTCGTGATTTCTCACTCATTCCCATCACAATTCGGTGTCCAATGAAATCCTACGGCGCGGGACATTCTGGAGCCAAACAGTGCAGATTTTCTTGTTATCCCATACAATCTGCGATAGTTTGGGACTCTACTGGTTCGCAGAGGTCCCGAAAATTTCAGGCGGCAAGCTTGGCCGAAGAGGGACGTCGAAGGATCATCGTTTCAGCAAGTTGCGCCGCCCGAATGGATCAGGTCTTGACGACTGAAACCAGTTTTCGGGGCCGTCTGCCGGAAGTGGGTGGAATGAGACAAAAGCGACAGAACCGTCTTCGCCAACAAGCTGCAAGAATCATCAGACTTCTTCAGCGCGAGTACAGATCGCCGCACCTCGGAAATTTTAGGGAGCCGATCAAGGAGCTTGTTTACATCAGCCTCACCCGGCAAACTCACTGGCCCAATGCTCAGGCGTCATGGAAAAGGGTTGTGGCAGCGGGTGGTCCGCAAGCGCTTTTGCGTATGTCTGTAAAACAGGTCGCGAGGATGATAAGTACTGGGGGACTTTCGCGACAGAAAGCGGCCTGGATCATCGGGTCGTTGAAACGTATTGAAACAGAGATGGGGACACTTTCATTGGCGCGGCTCAGCGGGTGGAAAGACCAGCGCGTGGAATCGTTTCTTCGCTCACTTCCGGGCGTGGGGATCAAGACGGCCCGGTGCATCATGATGTACAGCATGAGACGTAGGGTGCTGCCTGTCGATGTGCACGTTCGGCGTTTGGCGACGAGAATCGGTCTAGTGCGGGAAGGTCTCTCGGAAAGAGAAATCCATGCCGAACTTGATGCGTTGATCGCGCCAAGCGATCGCTTCTCTTTTCACGTGAATTCAATCTGCCATGGTCGCCAAGTCTGCCAAGCAATTCGGCCAAAGTGTGACGAGTGTACCATCCGTGAGAACTGCAAGTTCGGTTGTGCCGTCACGCGATCATACTCTTCGCCCCCGTACGTGGAGTATGCAGCATGACTATGTGGAGCAAGATGCATTCACGCCTTTTGCGTGGCTCAGCGAAGAGCGTCATCTCACTATTTGCCGGTGCTGGTGGCTTAGACCTGGGCCTTGAGGCCGCAGGCTTCGATACCAGGCTCTGTGTCGAGATTGACGAGGATGCACGAGCGACACTGCACCTCAATCGGCCCGATTGGAAGATCGCAGAGCCCGGTGACATTCATCGCATTGAGCCCACGGAGATACTCCGTCAGGCCGGGCTCAGGCCGGGCCAGACGACACTGCTCGCTGGCGGTCCACCCTGTCAGCCATTTTCAAAATCAGGCTATTGGTCTAGGGGGGATTCGGGTCGTCTGAAAGACCCACGGGCGAACACACTAAAGGCATATTTGAGGATAGTCGAAGTGGCGATGCCAAAGGTGTTTGTCCTGGAAAACGTGAAAGGCCTGGCTTTTGATGGTAAGGATGAAGGCCTGCGACTCCTTAAACGGCAAATCGCAGCAATAAATCGGCGCACTGGCTCAAAATACAATCCTCAGGTGATCCACATTAACGCTGCTAGTTACGGAATCCCACAGCGGAGGGAGCGCATCTTCGTTGTGGCTCAAAGAGAAGGTGTGGGGTTTGTCCTACCCCGTCCGACACATGGCCCGGGAGCGGAAGAGCCATACATGAGCACATGGGATGCCATCGGAGATCTCGATCTCGATAGGTGGCCGGAGGAGTTGGAGCCGACAGGAAAATGGACAGGTCTGCTACCGAGTATTCCTGAGGGAAAGAACTATCTGTGGCATACGCCCCGATGCGGCGGTGCACCGCTGTTCGGTTGGAGGACAAGATTCTGGTCCTTCCTGTTAAAACTAGCCAAGAGCGAGCCCTCTTGGACGATTCAGGCAGTACCAGGCCCAGCCACGGGGCCTTTTCACTGGAGGAGTAGACTGCTCTCAATCAAGGAACTTTGCCGACTGCAAACTTTTCCTGACGGATACCACATTAGCGGTGACAGAAGAGCTGCACATCGGCAGATTGGAAATGCCGTACCGTGCGCTCTTGCTGAGATGCTCGGCCTAGAAATTTGTCGCCAGCTCTTAGGTGAACTGGTGAGGACCGATCTCACTCTAATACCGAGCCGCCGAAGAAATAGTCCACCACCAGAACCCCGCAAGCGCGTGGCCTCCCAATACCTTCCATTACGTCGCAGACGGCGTGAACATCCCGGGACAGGTCGGGGACCGGGAGCACGCAAAAGACTGACCGCGTAACAAAATTGAGTAGGGATGCAGAGACGAGACGGCAGGGGTACTGAAGGAGGAAGGATGGCCGCGAAGCGAGGCACAGAAAAGTCTCCCCTCGGAGAGCCGCGCACCGTCAAAGTCGATGCCTTGCAGCTCGATCCCAAGAACCCCCGCCTTCCCGAAAGAGAGAAACCACGTTCGCAGGACGAACTCCTGGCGCTACTATCAGAAGACTATTCATTGATCGAACTGGGCCGGTCTCTTGCTGATAACGGATTTTTTTCGGAGGAGCCTCTCGCGGTCATACAAGATCCGACTTGCAGAGAGAAGAAGCAATACATAGTCATTGAGGGCAACCGAAGGCTCGCTGCCCTGAAGCTCATAAACGATCATGCGCTCCGAACTCGGTTGAAGCTTGGGGAATGGAACGAAATTACTTCAAGTGCCAAGTTCGATGTGTCAGAAGTCCCCGTCATTGCATATCAGGATCGCGGGCAACTGCTGACTTTCATGGGCTATCGGCATATTACAGGGGTGAAGCCCTGGGAACCTCTCGCGAAGGCACGCTTTATCAATAGCTTGATTGTTGACCATCAGATGGATTTTCAAGAAGCGGCCCGCTGCGTTGGGAGCAAAGCAAATGCGATCAAACTTCACTATATGGGGTATCGGATCTATCTCCAGGCTCGGAACATTTTTGGGATCGATGTATCCGGACTAGAAAAAGCATACGGCGTTTTCACCAGAGCTCTGTCGAGCGCACCACTAAAAGAGCACCTCGGAATAACCGCTTCGAAGGAGAAGACGGATCGGCCTTCCGTTCTTGTGACTCCAGTACCAAAGGCGAGAGAGAACAATCTAAAGGAATTCGTTTCCTGGATCGCTGGTGCGGACGAGCAATCTCCTGTTATCTCAGATTCTCGTGAAATCACAACACTTGGAGCAGTAGTAGCAGCTCCACAGGCGCTTGCACTGCTGCGGGTGAGCAGGAATTTGGAGGCAGCCCGGCAGCTGACAGCTGGAGAAGAAACACGGATCTTGGAGCACTTAGCGAAAGCAAGTTATCACTTGGATGAAGCGGTAAAGGATGCACATCGTCACAAGAAGTCAAAGAAAGTCGATGTGGGAGTAAGACGCTGCGAAGAAACTGTTGCTGCCCTTCGAAAGGCTTTGAGCTGATGATTCCGGTTCCGTCCACGACGGCAACAGCGGAGCTCGCAGATTGGGTTGAGGTTTCTGGTCTGAAAGGTACGACACCCAGAATCTCCCAGTCAGACACGGTTGACCAACTAAGGCGGTACGAAGTCCCAAATGCTGAGGATCTTTCTGCTTCAATTTGGCGTGAGCTTGAACGCAGAGCGAGGGTCTTAGGAGCGTCCTATCCATTTACTGTGGAGCCTCGACGTATTATTCGCCGAGATAAATGGACGGCACATCCGGTTTACACAATGCTCGTGTTGTTGAGCTTGGCGCATCAGTTCGCGGAGACTCGTCTCAAGAGCTACAAGGAAGTATCTAAGTTGTTTGAGCGAACGGTAGCTTTTGCCCTGGAACAATACATCTCGGGTAAGGCCTTTCGCATTGGGCACCAGCGCGATCTGCCTGTTCCAAAGAACTTCGGCGAGATGCTGTCGTTTCTCTCCGGAGAATTGGGAGAAGGCGTACGTAGAGCGAAGCCGCTCAATCCGGACACAAAGGACTGTCGCGCGGACGTCATTGCGTGGAAGCCTTTTGCCGACCGTCGAGGCGGACAATTGGTTGTCTTGACGCAATGCGCAAGCGGGATTAATTGGAAAGCTAAATTAACTGAACTCAATGTTCAACTTTGGGAGCGCTACATAGAATTTGTTGTAAGCCCGATGCGCGCGTTCGCTATACCCTTTGTGGAGATCGACAATCAATTGTGGCTTGAATACGGGACGCTTGGTGGAATTGCGTTCGATCGGCTGCGAATTGTTGAAATGTTATCTGGTGCAGCAATTCCGACCGTTCTGGTAAATGACATTCGTCGATGGGGTAGAAGTCAAATCACGCAGGTGCCGATGGACTGAGGATGTATCGCACCGGATTGTTTGGACAGTGAATTGAGTGTATTCATGCAGCGACTCCGAGTGCAAGGAGTTGCTGCCGAGCCTCGGCTGGCGTGAGGCAGTCCAGGCGCCCGACGATCCATCGCTGCTTGTAGCGCTCACGAAATTCCGCCAGCGCGCACCGCAACTCTTCCACGTTCTGAAACGTCCGCACCCACAGCCCGCCGCCAGTGCGTCTCTCCAATGTCCACAACCAACTTGGCGTGACAAACGCTCCGCCGCGTGCTAGCGTGTCCCATGAACTCGCAAGCTTGCCCGCCTCAGCGGGCCAACGTCCTCTGGAGGGCCTGTCCGCGGCGGCGGGCCAGCGCCGCGCCCGGCAGACGGTTCTCCCGCCTCAACTCTGTTTTGCTTTCCGGCTTCGACGCGTCCCTTTATCCCTGCTTCCTTGCTTCCGTGCCTCCCTGCCTCGTTGCTTCCCCTCCTTCTTGCCTCGTTTTCTTGCCTGCTTTCAAATCGCAACAAAAAAGCAAACAAAAACACTCCCAAGCTATTGAAAACAAACACCACGGCCTCATCCAAGTCGCAACAAAAGAGCACTTTTTTTGGAAGCGAAATCGAGCCCTTGCCCCACCGCGTCAGCCGCGCCGGGCGACAGCTAATCCGCCCGTTCCGCCTTCCGCAGAAATGGCAGGTATGCTAGACTGGCGCAGCAAGAGCGAGTACGGCGTCCCTGCCATTCTGTCCGTTGAGGCTGCTCTTATGTCCGGTCATTCGAAGTGGGCGACAATCAAACACAAAAAGGCCGCCACCGATGCGCGCCGCGGCAAAATTTTCACCAAGCTCATCCGCGAATTGACGATCGCCGCGCGCGGGGGCGGAGCCGACCCCGACTCCAACCCCCGGCTGCGCACCGCCATCCTCTCCGCCAAGAACGAGAATATGCCCAATGACAACATCGAACGCGCCATCCTGCGCGGCACGGGCAAGCTCGAAGGCGAACAGCTCGAAGAAACGATGTTCGAAGGATACGGCCCCGGCGGCGTCGGGATACTCCTCGAAGTGATGACGACGAATCGCAACCGCGTGGTGGGCGAAATCCGCCACGTGATGGCGAAGCACGGCGGCAACCTGGCCGAAACCGGCGCGGTCGGCTGGATGTTCCATCGCAAGGGCGACTTCGTCATTCCCAAGGAACAGGCCGGCGAAGATAAACTGATGGGCATCGTGCTCGACGCCGGCGCCGACGATCTGCGCGACGACGGCTCCGCCTGGGAAGTGGTGACGCCGCCGGAAGCGTTTGAAAAAGTGCGCGAGGCGCTCGCCGCCGCGAACATCGCGCCGGCGTCCGCCGAGGTGGCCTGGGTGCCGCAGAATTACGTGAAGCTTTCCGGCCAGGCCGCGCAGCAGATGGTGCGGCTGGTGGAAGCGCTCGAAGAGCACGACGACATCCAGCACGTGTACGCGAATTTCGATATCGACGAAAAAGAAATCCAGGCCGCCGTCTCCGCCGGCTGAAAAGTTTTTCCGCCGGCAGGCCGGGCGACTTCTTGGCGACAGAATTATTTTTTGAATGCCGCCGGTTTCCTTCCCGGCGCTCCCGCCCGAAAAAACACTACCGCTTCGATTTTCATCGCACGTAAACTGTCCGCGGCAACCATGTCGCTCCCTCTGCCGCAAGCCGTCGCCGCAACCGCGAAACGATTCCGCGTGCTCGGCGTGGACCCAGCCGTCGCCGGCGCCACCGGTTACGGCGTGGTGGAGTGCGAGCGCGGCGCGGCCCGCCTGCTGCACTTCGGTGCGCTGCGGCTGCACGCAAGCGCGTCGTTCTCCGAGCGGCTCCGCGAGATCCATCGCGTCATCGCGCAGCTCGTGGAGGAATACGCTCCCGACGCGGTCGCCGTCGAGTCCGTCTTCACCGCGCTGAACGCGCGCACGGCGCTGAAGCTCGCCGAGGTGCGCGGCGTGGTGCTGCTGGCCGCGGCGCAGGCGAGCGTGCCCGCGCACAGCTACTCGCCGCGCGAAGTGAAGGCCAGCGTGGCCGGCTACGGCGCGGCCACGAAACAGCAGATGCAACAGATGGTGCGCGTCCTTCTCCACTTGCGCGAAGCGCCCGAACCGGCCGACGCAGCCGACGCGCTTGCCGTGGCGCTCTGCCACGCGCAGATGCATCAGGCGCGCGAGCGCTGGGGAGTTGACGCCGCGGCGGCGACTGCTCCGCGCAGTCGAACCCGCATTCGACGCATCCCAGTTGGGCGATGATTCTCCGGCGCCTCCAACCGATTCTCGCGCTGCTTCTTCTGCTGGTGGTGTGCGCGTGGCCGGCGTGCGCCGCCGATGGCGCAACGATCCTGTTCCGCAAAGTGTTCAAGTCGAGCTACCCGGAATTTGCGGAATTGAAGATCAGCGAGAACGGCAGGGGAACGTGGGACATTCGCCAGCTCGACGAAGATGCCAGCGCGCACCCGTTCGCCGTCAACCTGCCACTGGTGCAGAAGATTTTCGGCCTCGCGGCGGAGCTTCACAATTTCAAGAAGCTTGAGCTCGATGTACACCGGCGGATCGCCAACCTCGGACAGAAAACGTTTCGTTACGAGAAAAACGGCGTCGCGCACGAGGTCACGTTCAACTATACGCTGGACAAGAACGCCAACGAGCTGCTCGCCATCTTCGAGAGCTTGTCCCGCCAGCAGGGAGACCTTGCCGACTTGCAGCGGGCGATGCGCTACGACCGATTGGGATTGAACAAAGTGCTGGTATTCGTTGATGGCGATGTAAAAAACCACGTCCTTCCTGAACCGGAAGTTCTACTCCCTGCGCTCGACGAGATTGCCGCCGATGAGCGTTTCATGGATCTTGCCCGTCAGAGGGCCCGCGCCCTGGCGCAGCGCATCCGGCAACACCGGTAAGAATTTAGACCCTTGCGCAAGTCCACAAATATAGTTTATATATACTTCACCATAAAATAAATAATCGGGTGTAATGGCGTCTAGAACTATTCTAACTTCACCTTCCTGGGACTTGACATGGGGAAACGGCAGGCGTACGCTCTCGCCAAATATAGGGGTCGGGCAGGGGCATGTGCAGTTTGCGATTGCTTGCTGGAAGGTTTGAGACTGCTTGCTGGAAGGGGGGAGCTCCTATGAAAAAACATTTGGTTTTTCTAGCAGGACTCATGTGTGTCGCAATGGTGTGTCTGTGGCACGCACAGCCCACTTATGGCCAGGGGGCCACTGCCACGATCCGCGGAACGGTTCTTGATCCCCAGGGCAAGGCGGTACCCAACGCCAAAGTGACCGCAAGAAAAGTAGACACGGGGCAGGAGCGCGGGACGACAACGTCCGATGAAGGGATTTACGTGATTCCGAGCCTGGCTCCGGGCGTCTATGACATGCGGGTGGAGGCGACTGGATTCAATAAGGGTGAAATCAAAGGCATGAATCTCCAGGTCGGCGCCGTCCGCGACGTGAACTTCAATCTTGCCCTGGCGGGCGTCACGACCGAAGTGAAAGTGTCGGCTGCACCGCCGCTGGTGGAAACAACGAAGACGGATGTTTCCACCGTCATCAACGACAAGCAGATGGAAGGCTTGCCGGTGCTGACTAGCGCCATCGGTCCGCTGAACGACTACGCAGTGCTCGCGCAGAACTCGCCGGGAGTGCACTTCGACTTCAGCAACAATTCCTTTGACCTGATCGGCCCGGGCGCCTACAACAACCGCGGCAACCTGGTGAATATTGACGGTGGGAACATTACCGACCAGGTTGTCTCGACACGCGATACGCTGGGTGCGTCGCTGGGCGAAGTGAAAGAATTCCAGATCATCACGAACAATTACAACGCGGAGTACGGGCAGGCCGGCTCGTTGATCATCAACGTGGTGACAAAGTCGGGGACCAACGCCTTCCATGGGACCGCATTCGCCGCCTTCCGCGGGCGTAACTTGGGAGCTTCGAATTATTTTTATAATGAGTTCGACTCGGCGGCTGCAGTCCGCCGCGCACCCTTCCAGAAGCAGAATTGGGGGGTCAACGCGGGAGGGCCGTTCATCAAGGACAAGACCTTCTGGTTCGTCAACTTCGAGAAGGTACACCAGTCTATCCCGCTCACGCTTGTGAACCAGGCTCCTGACTTCAGGCACTCCGTCACGGTGGACCAGCCGACCAACGAAATTCTCTGGTCGGCCAAGGTGGACCACCGACTCTCACAGAACCACCAGCTTTCGCTCCGAATTAACTTTGACCGGCAGCTAAATGACAATGTCCTGGTGCAGATCTCGCACTTCGCCTCACCAGCGTCGTTGACCAGTTTCGTGATTAATGACAACACATTCAACGCGGGCCTGGTTTCCACGGTTACGCCACGGGTCGTGAACGAAGCGCGCTTCTTCTGGCACCGCTTCTTGAACCTCCTGCCGACGAAGAGTTCGGTTCCGGGGCAGCGCGGTTCGGATTTCTACCTCGGCGCGGCGTTCTGCTGCCCGCAGGGTGGACGTCAGAACCGCTATCAGTTCGTTGACAACATCACCTGGAGCCGCGGGACGCACACGATCAAGAGCGGCGTGAACATCAGCGACTTCCCCTATTTCTCCTTGTTCCAGCAGTTCCACTTCGGCGTCTGGGAAGGTTTCCCCTCCCCGGGAGCGACACTCTCGCCGACCACATGCAACACCTCGACAGGCACTGGCAATTGCCCGAACACTTTCACCTTTGCTCTCGGGCCCGGCGCGGTTCACACCGGCGACGTTATCTCCGGCCTCTACGTCCAGGACTCGTGGAAGATCAAGCAGAACCTCACTTTGAATTATGGTATTCGGTACGATTATGAGAACGGCGCCTTCAGGGGCGGGACCGTCGAAAGGGCCGGCGGGGGTTGTTTCCAGGCCAATGGAATCATCCCGGCGTGCTCGTCCGACAATAACAACTGGCAGCCGCGCGTGGGGTTGGCCTGGAGCCCGCGGTTTGAAACCGGGTTTCTCCACGCCGTATTCGGAGGGCCGGATCGGTCCGTGATCCGCGCTTCGATTGCCGAAGTAACCGAGCTGGCGTATCTGAACATTTCGCTCGACTCGCTGAACTTCGACGGCGTCACGCTGCTGACGAAGTCGTTGGCTGTGACAACCGGGCCGAGCGGCCTCCTGCAGTACTTTCCCGGCGCGCCGCCGGCGAGTGCGCTGGCGTCCGGATCATCCACATTCTTCGGCCGTATCCGTCCAACCTCGGATCATCTGAAGAATCCGGAGTCCCGGCACTTGAGTTTCGATGTCACCCGGCAGATCAGAAATAACTATGTCGTCCACGTCGGTTACATCGGAGTGCTGGGGTTCGGCCAGTTCGGTGAACGGGATGCAAACTTCCCCACGATCCTGGCTGATCCGGCCCACGCCGGTTTCTTTTATTTCGGGGCGCGGCCGAATTCGAGCTTTGGAGCGATCCGGATGCAGGAAAACTCCCGCTCATCGGCCTACCATGGAGGGTACATCCAGGTACAGAAGCAGTACGGCCATCACTTCCAGGCGCAGGGCAGTTATACGTATTCAAAAACCCTGTCCTCGACGGAAGACTTCTACGGGACTTCGGAACCGGGCGATCCTCGCAATATCAGGGCGGAGCGAGGGCTGGCCCAGAACGACGTCCGACACCTGGGGAACTTCAGCTTCGTCTTTGACACGAACAAACTCGTATCTGAGTCGTTCTTCAAGCAGGTCGTGAACGATTGGAGCATCGGGATCGTTGGGCTGTTGCACTCCGGCACCCCTTACCCGATTTCGACCGGTGAAGGGCCATTCACCGGCTCGGTCTTTTTTGGGGTCGGCGCAGAAAGCTCGCAGCGTCCAAACGTCCTCCCAGACGGCACGCTAATCGCAACGAACATCGCATCCAATAGCGGCGCGAATCTGCAGATCAGCCCGGCGGGAGTGGCGGCGTGCGTGGCCAGCGGCCAGCCAGTCTGCCCAACGGCGACTACGTTTCTTGCTCCCGCCGGGGCGAACCCAAGCGGCCCGATTGACAGCTTCACGGGCGGCCTGGTTGACTTCCAGTTTCTCAACGGCAACCTGGGGCGCAACGTCGGAATCGGAGACCCGTTCTACCGGTTCGATCTTGGCGTTGGAAAAACGTTCCACGTCGGCGAGCGCGTTGCACTGGAGTTCCGGGCGGATATCGTAAACCTCTTCAACCACCCGAATTTCATCCTGTTCAACGGCGCCGACGCGCTGGATTTCTTCTCTATTCCCTCGCTGACCGTGACAGCTTCGGGAGGAGGGACGATTCCGAATCCCAACTTCCACAATTGCACCTCGTGCATCGATCCGTTCACGGGCCACTATCTCGGCTCCAGTGGCCAAGTACTGCATCTGAGTGATTTGCAGCATGGAAAGGTGAGCAAGGATCTCACGAACCCGGTCTTCAACGGAGTCGGGGACCCGACCGCAGCCGGCGATCCGCGAATTTTTCAATTGCAGTTCAAGATCAAGTGGTAGCCGGACGGAGCCCGGCGCAAGCGTAAGCGCCGGAAAAACTCACATGCAACCGAGGGGTGGGCCTTGCGGCCCGCCCCTTTTTTTTAGCGTGCTTGATTTCCGCGGGGATGCACGCCCTGACCTCTTCTCCCGGATTTCCGATTTGAAAATCGGTGATAAGGGTGTAGAAGATATGCATCGCCTGTGTTCATGCGTGAACTGAGCGCAGGGAAGCCTTCTAGAGGTGGACACCCAGTGGGTGAGACACAGAATCAGCCCTTTGAGTTCTCGTTCAACGCTTCCTTGAGGGCCGATTTTCAGGGGTCGCGAGTCACTTCCGATGGAGGTCTGATTCTGATCCGGGAGCTGGACGAACGGCTGCGACTTGCGGTTGACACGACAGGGCAGCTGGCGTAGGTTTTTGGGCAAAGGGAAAGCTCAAAATGGAAATTCCGGCCATTTCCCTAAGGTTCGTGAAGACAAGAAGCAAAAAGGAGGTCCGCATGCGACGAATGTTTTTGCTTGTGGCGGGTATGTGCTTAACCGCATCAGTGGCTCTAGCACAAGACCCCGCGAAGGTGGACCCGCAACACTGTAAAGTGGAGTTCGAGAATGCGCAGGTGCGCGTGCTGCGCTGGCATGTGGGCCCGCACGAGAAGAACCCCATGCATGAGCATCCTGCGTACGTACAGATTAACCTGACTGACTCACACGTCCGGTTCACCCTGCCCGATGGGACGACGAAGGAAGTCGAGGCAAAGGCCGGGCAACCCTCGTGGAACGAGCCGCAGAAGCACGCCGCCGAAAACTTGAGCGATTCGGCGACCGAGAACATCCAAGTGGAACTGAAGGGCAGAGCGCACGCGCCGGCGAAAAAAAAGATGTAGCAGGAGCGCAGAAAAAGCAGACATTCACGATAACCCTCCATTATTCCGGGCCGCGAGGGAACAAGCCGTTTACCCCGGTGGACTGTTCGGCGCTCGTCCCCACGCTGATCGAATCGGAGCTATTTGGCTACGTCAAGGGAGCCTTTACCGGGGCCGTACACAGCAAGCAGGGGCTCCTGGAAGTTGCTGACGGCGGCACACTGTTCCTGGACGAAATTGGCGATCTCCCCTTCTGTCAAATCACCATCTCCGGCGCGAAGTAGCCATTCCCAGTTCAGCAGTGATGAATCTGTCCCCGCTGTGGCCTCGCCATGGCTTGGCCTCGGTAGAGCACGGATTGTGACCGTGCGGTAGACAGGAGCGCAACCCAGACGGCGCCTGCCACATCCAACGAGACAGAGAATTGCCCGGAAGGAGGGATTGCCATGTTACGGCGCACCATCCTTTCCATCGCCGCAGGAGTCGCTATTTCTCTGCTTCTCGCAACCCCGCGTGCCGCGCAGGCGGACGACTACAGCTACGCGCGTGTGGTGCGCTTGAGTTACGTCGAAGGCGAAGTGCAGATCGCCCGCCCGGACCAACAAGGCTGGCAGAAGGCGTTCGCCAACATGCCAATCGAGCAGGACTTCGCCGTCGGCACAGCCAATGGCCGCGCGCAAATCGAGTTCGAAAACGGCGCCACGGCGTACTTGGCGGAGAATTCCGTTCTGCAATTCACCGAGCTGGCGCTGTCGAACGGCGGGCGCATCACGAAACTGACGCTGACGCAGGGTACCGGCACGTTTTACGCGAAGCTCACGAGCAGCGACTCGTTCGTCATTCTCACGCCGCAAGTGCAGGTGACAATCCCGGAGCGCGCCGAGGTTCGCCTGGATGTTTTCAACGACAGCAGCTCGATCAGCGTCCTCGAGGGAAATGCGAGTGTGGAGTCGCCCGCGGGCGCGCAAATGGCCGGCAAGGGGCGGACGCTCGCTTACAGCGCAGGCTCTCCGGATCAAGTCGAGGTGAAAGCGAGCCCCGTGCCGGATGATTGGGACCACTGGGTGGATGCGCGCGAAAACGCTCTCGCTTACGGATCATCCCAAACGCTGCAATACACTTCGGCGCCATTCCAGTACGGCATGGCGGATCTCTCGAGGTATGGAAGCTGGAACTACTTCTCGGGCTACGGGTATGGCTGGCAGCCCTTTGGCTGCTCGCCGGGCTGGTCGCCTTTCTTCGACGGCTTCTGGCAATTCTATCCGGGACTCGGCTGGACGTGGATCAGCTACGAGCCGTGGGGCTGGGTGCCGTATCACTTCGGCAATTGGATATTTCAGTCGGGCTGTGGCTGGTTCTGGTATCCCGGCTACAGCAACAGTTTCGTTTACTGGAACCCCGCACCAGTGGAGTGGGTCCACTACAACGGCCGAATCGGCTGGGCGCCGCTGCGGAGGGGCACGCCATTCCCGGTACGCTATCGGCCAGTGGTGCTGAGCGGCGGGAAGAAGCTGGGCCGGGGGAAGCCGGTGAAAGTGTTGGAGGGCGGCGCGGAGGATAAGATTCAAGTTCTGCCTGGCCCGCCATTGCCCAACGGCGAATTCACAAGCCTTGCGCATGGAGCGGGGCAGCTCCGTCCCGTTCTGCCAGGTTCCCATGTAGAGGGAATCTCGGACGCATTCCGGGGAGGGGGCAACGCGCTGGTTCCGACAGGGCCGGGCGCGCCGACTCCCGGAGGCGGCTCGCGTCCGGGGGTTGCGCCGCCGATGCGTACCCTGCCACCGCATCTCACACCACCGCCGCGCGTAGGGCTGCCAATGCGACTGCCGGAGCGAGGAAACCCTTCCGCGCCGCCATCGCCACCGGCGAGAGTGACTCCGCCGCCATCTCCGCGGGATAGCGCTCCTCCGCCTCCGCGACCACAGCCGCGGATCAATCCACCTCAACCGCCTCCACATCAGTCGGCACCGCCTCCTCCCCCGCCGCCACCGCGGCAGGCGCCGCCACGTCCGGAGCCAAAGCCGCCAGCTTTCTCTTCGGCGCACTTCGCGACGCCGCATTTTGCGGCGCCGGCACCAGCACCCGCAGACCATGCAACCGACGGCAGGCATCCGCGCTGAGCCAAAGGCGCAAGACAAAAGCCAGATTTGGCGCGAGAGTTTGGGGAGAAGTGTTACTGCACGATGATGCCAGCATAGCCGACAACTTCGTCGCGGTCGCCGCTGACATCGCCTGAAGTGGCGTAGCGCACAAGTTCGGCGCGAGTGGCGCCCAGGGCGCGCGAAGCGGTGAGCAAGGCGACCGCGGGCCCGTATCCGCACATGGTGATGCCCTCGCGACGCACCACATCGTACAGTCCACGCGGATCGAGCGCGAGAATCCGGTCAATCGCCTTTTTGTCCTTCGCACGCGTAACGGCGTCGCTTTCGTAGTGATTCATGTCCGAACTTGCCAAGATGAGTACGGGCTCCGCTTGCGCGGCAACGACGGCGGCGACGGCGCGGCCCAAATCCTCGAGCGCATTGAAGCGATCCGTGCCGAGCACGACCGGGACGAAGCGGAAATTTGGAACGAGCCTCTGGAGGAAGGGCAACTGCACTTCGAGGGAATGTTCGGAGCGATGCGCGACCTCGTCTTCCCGCAACAGCGGGCAGGCGCGCTTCAAGTCTGCGGCGAGCCCGCCGTCAATCGCCGCTTCGCCCAGCGGCGTCAGCCACGCGCCTTCGGAGAGGATCGCGAGCGGTTCGCCGCACGGATAATGGCGCGGCCCCAAGAGAATGCAGCGCCGGGGAATTTCGAGCGCGCCGTACACGGCGCCGGCGACTTGGCCGGAATAGATGTAACCCGCGTGCGGAACGAGGCAGCCTCGCGCCCGGCTCTTCTCCGCGGGCGCGTCGGCCAGGAATCCATCCACCTGCTGCGCAAGGGTATCGGCGTCACGCGGATAAAAACTTCCGGCAACCGCGGGCTGGCGAATCATGAGCGCCTCGGGATGAAGAGCGGAGAGCCTCCGGCGCACGTCAGTGCGGCGGAGAGGGTTTGCCTTTGATTTCAAGCGCGACATCGCGGCCGGACTGATAGATGACCGTGACTTTGTCGCCGTACTGATAGCCGCCACGCGCGATGATCTCTGCCATCTTGTCGTGCACCTTCGGCGAGAAGGTGAATGTGCGGACGAGAAGATAATTCTGCCGATCGCGCACAATGATCTCAACCGAATCGGCGTGCAAAACCTCACCCTTGAACACCGCACTCTTCGGCTGCTTGATTTTCACGATGACCGGCGGAGCAGTGGTTTCCTGCGCGCGCACCGCGGAAGCGAAGGCGGCGAATGACGCCAGCAAAACCAGGGAGCCTGCGAAAATGCTAAAGCTCTTCATCCAATGAAATCTTCAATGACTTGAGGAATTTGACGTCGTTCGGCGTGATATCCAGTTTCGCCGAGGCATCCTCGTCGTCGAGAACTTCCTCATCCACGCGGATGTGGAGCGATTCGAGGAAGCGGCGATCCTGATGAGTGATCTTGGGGGCATCCGACGGGCGGCGCGCCAGGCCGATGGTGGCGTCGAGCTTCAACACAATGTCGTAGCCGGCGGCGCGCACGCCCGCGATGGCCCCGGCGATGCGCTCCGAGTCCGACACGCTGTCGTTGATTGCGTGGCCCAGATCACGCAACAGCTGCTTGAGTTGATCGTCAATTTGCACGGCCGAAACCTCCCAGGAGAATGACGCCCCTCGTATCTGATTCTAGGGCGCGCGACGAAACGTTACAAGTCCTTGCCGCCGCGCGGTTACCCCACGCGCAGCCCCAATCGCGCACCGGCGGCGCGATGGCTGCGTTTGTACTAGAATCGCAGGGTGTCCACACGATTGGCTTCCGCGCTGCGGTACGCGGGCGGCTCGTTTCTGCGCTCGGCCTGGCGAGTGGGACGGCGGCTGTTCCATGAAGTGACCGGCTCGTTTTTCGCGGTGTTTGCGCTGGGCTGGGCAGGTACGGCGTGGCGCGAATGGCATCACGGCGCTGCGCGGTGGCTGGTGGCGCTGGCAATCGGCTTCGCGATGATGATGGCGGCGTTTGCGGTTACATCCTTTTTGCAAGCCCATCGGGTGCGGTGAAGCCAGAGCAGAGAGAAGCGCATGAGGCATTCGCGGGATGAGTGAAAAACAAGACAAGCGAGCGGAGTCGGACCCACGGAGGCCGCAAGCGCCCAGCCCCTCCGGGCTCGTGCTCGAGACGGTGTATACGCGCGAGAATCTGCGTGGCTGGGACGCGGAGCGCGACGCCGGATTCCCCGGAGAGTTTCCCTTTACGCGCGGCGTGTATCCAACAATGTACCGCGGGCGGCTATGGACGATGCGGCAGTACGCCGGGTTCGGCTCGGCGGTCGAATCGAATCGCCGCTACCGTTATCTGCTGAGCCAAGGACAGACGGGCCTCTCCGTCGCCTTCGATCTGCCGACGCAGATCGGACTCGATTCCGATCACGCGCTGGCGCGCGGCGAAGTCGGGAAGGTCGGCGTAGCCATTGATTCGCTGGAAGACATGCAGACACTGTTCAACGGCATTCCGCTCGAACGCGTCTCAACCTCGATGACGATCAACGCGACTGCGGCGATTCTGCTGGCGCTCTACGTTGCCGTCGCGAAACAGCAGAACGCCAGCCTGAAGCGGCTTTCCGGGACGGTGCAGAACGATATCCTGAAGGAATACGTAGCGCGCGGGACGTACATCTATCCGGTGCGCCCGGCGATGCGGATCGTCACCGACATTTTCGGCTGGTGCCGCAGCGAGCTGCCGAACTGGAATGCGATTTCGATCTCTGGCTATCACATTCGCGAGGCCGGGTCGACTGCGGTGCAGGAAGTGGCGTTCACGCTGGCGGATGCGATCGCCTACGTCGAAGCCGCCGTTGCCGCGGGGCAGGATGTGGATTCCTTCGCGCCACAGCTTTCGTTTTTCTTCAATTCGCACAACGGACTACTCGAAGAGGTGGCGAAGTTCCGCGCGGCGCGGAGGCTGTGGGCACACCTGATGCGCGAACGATTCGGCGCGAAGGATCCGCGCTCGATGATGCTGCGGTTCCACGCGCAGACGGCGGGCTCGTCCTTGACGGCGCAGCAGCCGGAAAACAATATCGTGCGCGTGGCGCTGCAAGCGCTCGCGGCGGTGCTCGGCGGCTGCCAGTCGCTGCACACGAACAGCCTCGACGAAGCGCTGTCGCTCCCGACGGAGGATGCCGCGCTGCTCGCGCTCCGCACGCAGCAAATTGTGGCGCACGAAAGCGGCGTGACGAATACGATCGATCCCTTCGCAGGGTCGTATGCCATCGAAAATCTGACCAACGAAATCGAGGCCGGAGCGCGCGAGTACATCGCGAAGATTGACGCGATGGGCGGAATGCTTCGCGCGATCGAGACCGGCTACGTCCAGCAGGAAATTCAGAAGTCGGCATACGAATATCAGCAGGCCATCGAGCGCGGCGAACAAGTTGTGGTCGGCGTGAACCGCTTTTGTGCGGAAGAGAAAAAGCCGATCCCGACGCTGCAAGTAAATCCCGCCATCGAGCGGGAACAGGTGGCGCGGCTGGAAGCACTGCGCGCCCGGCGCGACGCCGCCAAAGCAAAAGCCGCGCTTGCCGAGGTGGAGCGGCGCGCGTCAGGAAACGAAAATCTGATGCCGGCGATTCTGGCGGCGGTCGAGGCGCACGCGACCGTCGGCGAAATTTCCGACGCCATGCGCCGCGCGTTCGGCGAATACCAGGAGTCCGTGGTGATTTAGAAATGGGCGGCGCTGCGTGACTGCTCTGACCGGCGCTCTTTCGATAGACTTGCGTGAATCCATACGCCCCGCTCCTTTCACCGCCTTTTGCATCGCGCGGGTGACACGGTTCGGCCGGTGTGGATGGTAAACGCGCCTCGCAGGATTCCGCCAAAAAAGAATAGGCATGAAGAAGACTCCATCCCTCGAAGGTGAAATTCGCTGGCCGCGGAAGGTAACGACGCCCGCGGAGGCTGTGCGATTCATTGACGCCACCGGCTTTTGCCTGCTTTTTCCGATCCAGCGGCTGCCGCTGCCTTCGCTCTACTACGCCGTGAAGGCCGGCAAGATGCATGGCGGCATGGGGTGGGACAAGGACACCGCAAAGATGTGGGGTTGGAAGGACGAGCTTCCACGCAAGCGCCGCGCCTTCTATGCGAAATATTTCAAGATGCGCGGCACGTTCCTTTCGCTGCGGTATCTGCCGCACTTCATCGCTATGCGAGGGTCCCTGGCTGCGCCGGGCGACTACGAACGATTCTACGCTGAGGGAAGAATCGGGGACGCCGCGCGCGCGATTTGGGAAACGCTCGAAAAGCACGGCCCGCTCGCGACACTGGAGCTTCGCCACGCCTGCAAGCTGGATTCGAAACCGGGGAATCTCCGATTCAAGCGCGGGATGGCTGAGCTTCAATGCCTTCTCCTCGTCGTGCATTCCGGAACTGCACAAGAAACGGCGGCCTGGGCTTCCGGCCGGTTCGAGTTGACCGCGCGGGCCTTCCCGAAACAGTGGAAGGAGGCGCGAGGGATCACGCCGAGTGCGGCTCGGACAGCGATTGCGGCGAAATACCTCGAATGGCACCCGGACGCGCCGGTGCTGCGAGTCGCGCGGCTGTTCGGATGGACGAAAGAGGAAACGGCGGCGGCGTTGAGCGGCGCGCGGGCGTAGGCGGCACTTGGTAGGCTGCGGACAAACTCCAATTCATGTCATTCCGAGAAGCCGCAGGCGACGAGGAATCTGCTTTTCTCTTTGATTTCTCGCAAGAAGCGGATCCCTCGCTCCGCTCGGGATGACAGAAATCCACCTTTTCCGCAGCCTGCTAGAATGTTGGTAGGCGAAATCTAGGATGAAGCTGATTCTGGCATCAAGCTCGCTGCGGCGGGAACAGGTGCTGCGCGACGCGGGCTTCGAGTTTGAAATACGCGCGCCGCGCGTGGACGAAACGCGACGGGCCGGCGAATCCCCGCGCGACTACGTCCTGCGGCTGGCAGAAGCAAAAGCGCAAGCGGCGCTTGCCTTCGGAGCGCCTGCGCCCCGGCTCGGAAAGACGCAGTCCCCTGCGAATCCGGCGCCGGAGTCGCCGCAGCAATTGGGTGAAGCGATGGCGCGCGCAAGAGGGCGAGGAGCGTTCGCGCTGAAGACGAGGGCGCTCGTGATCGGAGCGGACACCGTGGTTGTTGTCGAGGGAGAGATGCTCGGAAAGCCGGCGAAACCAGAAGAAGCGCGCGCGATGCTGCGGCGGCTGAGCGGGCGCACGCACGAAGTTCTCACCGGGATCGCCGTGGTTCCTTTCCTCGGCGGGGCTACGCTGACAGCGGTGGAGACGACGCGTGTGACGTTCGCAACGATGTCGGAAGACGAGATCGAAGACTACGTCGCCAGCAGCGAGCCTTTCGACAAGGCCGGCGCATACGCGGTGCAGGGCCGCGGCGGCCGATTCATCGAGCGCATCGAAGGGTGTTATTTCAACGTCGTGGGCCTGCCGCTCGCGCGGCTGTATGGCCTGCTGCGCGAAGCGGGATGGAGCGAGCAGGATTCATAAATCTTCGATCCGCAGCGGCGTGTCCGCATCTCTCCACGCGGTTTCAAACGCCCGGTGGACCCATTCCGCGGCGGCGGTGTTTCCCTGGGCCTTCAGGCTCTGCCACAGACCGAAGAGCGAGCGGCCATTGCGAGGATTGCGGGCGAGGTCGGCGCGAAACGCTTTCTCGGCCTCGGCGAACTGACCATCGCGGAGAAGAACGCCGCCAAGAGATTCACGGACGGGGTAGAACCAGTCGGGCGGCTCGTCGTAGGCCAAGCCGTCTTGCACCTGCACTGCCTTTTCCCATGCGGCGATGGCAGCTTTGCGGTCGCCTCGAGCTTCGGCGATTTGCCCTTCAAGCGAATCGGCCGCGAGCTGAAAAACTGTTTGCGCGGTGTTGAAGCCGGCCATTGCGCCTGCCGGCGTTTTTGGCACGCCCTCGGAAAACGCCTTCTGCTCGGCGGTTGCGCCGGAAACGTCCCCTTTACATGCCAGCGCCATTCCGCGGAAGAAATGCCAGGAGGTGCTTTCGAGCTGGTTCGATGGACCGGGCGCGGGCGTCTGCAGGATTTCGTTCCAGCGATGGAAGCGCAGCAGGACGTAGCCGCGAATCAGATCGAAGCCAGCGGACATCCAATCGGGCATTTCGCCGGCGTGCGGCGCGATGTTCTTTGCGAGGTCGGCGGCGGCTTTTTTCGCTTCGGCGAATTTGCCGGCCTGGGCAGCGGCAAACGCGAGGAAATGCAGGTTGTGACTGTAATACATCATGGGATAGACGCCCTGCGCGCCGGTCAATTGCAGGTACGCGCGATCGACGGCAGCCGCCTGTTCATTGCTTTTCGCGGCCTCGGGGTAGAAGCCGGTGCGCACGTAAATGTGCGCCGGCATGTGGACCAGATGCCCCGCGGCAGGAACAAGCGTCTCGAGGCGCCTGGCGCTCGGCAAGGCGCGCTCCGGGTGCAGCGAGGCCTCCTCCGCGTGGACGTAATAATGATTGGCGCCGATGTGATCCGGGTCGCGCCGCAGGACCGATTCCAGCACCGTGAGGATTTCTTCGGTGCCCTCCGTGGGCGTGCCGTCCGCATTCCACAAACCCCACGGACGCAAATCCATCAGGCTTTCGGCGTACAGGGTGGCGGCATCAAGGTCGTCCGGGTAATGCCGGTGTAGCTCAGCCATCGCCTTGGAGTAGTTCACGCCAAGCTGCTTCAAATCCGCCTTCGGATCATTCGTGTAGCGCGTGGTGAGTGCCTCGACGTAAGCGCGCTCGTTGGCAGGCCCGTTCGCGGAAAGCGCCAGGGCTTTCTGGGCCTCGTCGTAGGCGGCCTTTTCGCGTTCGGGATCAACGTCGAGGTTGTAGTTCGGGCCGAGGGCAAGCGCGATGCCCCAGTGCGGCATGGCCACGTTCGGATCGAGCTCGGAGGCGCGGCGGAACGAACGCACAGCCTCGTTATGATTGAAGGCATACATGAGCGTCACGCCCTGATCGAAGAAGCGCTGCGCTTCCGGTGAAGGGGTGGCAATCGGATGATGGAGATGCCCCATGTTCGGGAGCAGCATTGCCGGCTTCGCTTCCGCGTGCAGATGGTTTTCCTGGGCGATCGCGTAAGGAAAGGACAGCGAGAGGACGAACAAGCAGAGGCAGAAGCGCACGGCGGCCCTCCGGTTTTCGACAAGTGCGGCGAAATTCTAGCCGGGGCTGCCGGCCGGGTCAATCGAATCGCCGCAGATGAGAAACGGAGTTCGCCCGGTCAGCGGGCACTGGAAATGAGAACGGCGGCTGCGTAGCCGGCGCGTTACTTTTTTTGCTCGGTTGTCGTCGGCGTGGACTGGGTTCCGGACGGCGGGGGATTCGTCGGGGGCTGGTCGCGCATGCCTTCCTTGAATTCACGGATGCCCTGGCCCAAGCCCCGCATCAGTTCCGGGATCCGGCGGCCGCCGAACAACACGACGACAATCAGCAGGATCAGCAGAAGGTGCATCGGACTCAATTCCATAAAAAGCCTCCCTTGCCGGAGCCGTCACGCCGCGCGGGGAAACTGGAACCGAAGCGCGGTGGAGGACCAAAACCGTTCAAAGTATAACACGTTCATCGCCAACCCGGCGGGTGACGCCCTCGCGGTCGAGGAATTCGAGCAGCGGAATGGCGTATTTTCGGCTGGCCCCGGTCAGCTCCTTGAAGGCAGCGATGGGCAGCCGCTCGCCGCGCTCGCGTTTGTAACCCGCGAGCAATCCCCGCAAGCGCTCGAGTGCACTACGGTGGAACACGAGGTCGTCCGCCACTTTCACCAGAACTTTTTCGCGCAGGGAAAGCTGCAGCAATTTCTGCGCGCGCCCGGATTCCACCGGGAGCTTCGCAAGAACCTCGGCGAGGTGCGGCACGGCCAGGCCGGCGCGCTCGAATTCGCGCTCGATCTGTTCCTTCGCGCGCGCTTCCTCCGGCTGGAGAGAAATATCCCGGCCGGCGCGCTGAACGAGATCACCGAGGAGCGCGACCTGCTTCGCCGCAACCAGGTGGTCGAGCGCGGCGCGAAACAACTCGGGCCGAACCACAGCGGCGGCGCGCCCGCGCAGTTCTTCTTTGGACATGCCCGGCAGGAGCGGATTGGCCTTGTGGAAGCGTTCGATTTCTTCCTGGAGGCTGGCAGCGCATTTCGCGAAGGCTTCGGCGGCAGCCACGACGAGGGGTTGTTCGGCAAGCACGCGGAGGCGCCCCGCGGCGGCAAGATGCGCGGCGGCGTCACGCACCTCCAATTCAAGCCATCCGGTTCGGGCCACGATTTGGGCGAGGCCGAGACCACCCGGCTCCGCCGCCGCGCGCGCCGCAAGGATTTCTTCGCGGCTGCCGCCCTCGAGCGTGCGGAGGAATGGCGCAACGGACGAATCGCTCCGGCGGTGCCGCGGCGCATAATTGTCGAGCACGATGCCGCCGCCGATCGTGACGACGGGAGAAAACTGCCTGAGAATAAACCGGTCGCCGGGCAGCACAAGCACCGGGTCGTCAAGACGGAGCTGCACCAGCGCCGATGCGCCGGGAGCCAGCGGATCCGATTCGAGCAGGACGATTTCCGCGACGGTTTCGGCCGTGCCCTGATGGAAATGAACGCGTGAGCGGTTCTTCAGCGGACGCGCGGATGGCAGCAAGGTGATACGCGCGTCGAGGCGGCGCGCCGGCTCGAATCGCCCCGGCGCCGCCAGGACCATCCCGCGGCGGACATCCTCCAGCTCGATGCCCGCCAGATTTACGGCGGTGCGCTGGCCGGCGTCGGCACGCTCAATCGGCTTGCCACCCGAATGTAGGCCGCGCACGCGGACCCGGCGCCGCGCGGGGAATAGTTCCATTTCGTCTTCGATTTTCACGGAGCCGGAAACAAGCGTTCCGGTGACGACCGTGCCGAACCCCTTCATGGCAAAGGCGCGGTCAACAGGAAGCCGAAAATAACGGGAAGAATCCTTCTCGGGCGCTTCCTGCGCCACGCGAAGCAGTTCGTGCCGCAGCGCGTCGAGACCTGCGCCCGTCTTCGCGCTGACACCAACCACGGGTGCGCCTTCGAGGAAAGAACCGCGCACAAATTCTTCCACTTCGAGGCGCACCAAACCGATGACGTCAGGTTCGACGAGGTCCGCCTTCGTGATCGCGACGAGACCGCGCGGAATGGCCAGCAGCCGGCAAATATCGAAATGCTCGCGCGTTTGAGGCTTGATGGATTCGTCCGCCGCGATCACGAGCAGCACGACGTCAATTCCACCAACGCCCGCGAGCATGTTGCGCACGAAACGCTCGTGGCCGGGGACATCCACAAAACCCAAACGCACACCCTCGAGATCGAGAAACGCAAAGCCCAGATCGATCGTGATTCCTCGGCGCTTCTCTTCTTCGAGGCGATCGGGATGCGTGCCGGTAAGCGCTTCTACCAGCGCGGATTTTCCGTGATCGATGTGACCGGCGGTCCCAACAATGACGTGTTTCATGGGGTGAGAGAGCTTGGTCTCCACGGATTGCGCACTCCGCGAAGAGAGATGCTAACGAACGAGGCAGAAAGCGTCAAACGCGGCGGCGAAGGGCGGTGGAAATTTCTTCGACGATGCGCCCGGCAACAGCGCAGGGATGGGGAGCCGCAGTGATCGGCCGGCCGACAACGAGAAAATCAGCGCCGGCGCGGATCGCTTGCGAGGGCGACGCGACACGCGCCTGATCCTGCGAGGCCGCCGTCGCCGGACGCACCCCGGGAACAACAATCAGAAACTGTCTTCCGCAGGCGCGGCGAATCTCCGCGGCTTCCCTCGCTGACGTAACTACACCGTCGAGGCCAGTCTGTTTCGCAAGGAGGGCCAGCTTGACGGCCCACTCCCGCGGTTGAGCAGCGACACCGAGGCGACGCAAAGAGGCCGCGTCGAGACTGGTCAGGACGGTCACGCCGAGAAGCATCGGCGGGTTCTTCCTGCCTTTGAGAGCACGCCGTGCCGCGCGCATCATCTTGACGCCGCCTGCCGCGTGGAGCGTCAGCATCGCGACACCCGGCAACGCGGCAGCGGCGGCGACTGCGCCGGCGACCGTGTTCGGGATATCGTGAAATTTTAGGTCCAGGAAGATGCGGGGGAAAATCCGTGAAATTCGCCGGACGGCATCCGGCCCCTCTGCGGTAAAAAGGCGGCTACCGATTTTTAGGAGACCCACCCGCCCCTGGAGTATCCGCGCCAAATGACTCGCGGTCCCCAGGAGATCTGTATCCAGGGCTACGATCAGTCGTTCGAACGGTTGAGGGCGGACGCGATCCGTTGCGGCACCTCGAGAAGCTCCAAGCGTACCCGAGCGAGGCCGCGCTCGTCAAAGCCAAGCTGGCGGGCCACTTCGTAGGACACGTCCAGCTCGCGCCCCTCGACGTAGGGTCCCCGGTCGTTGATTCGGACGACGGCGCTCCGATGGTTACGCAGGTTGACAACCCGGACGACCGAGCCCAAGGGCAAGGTTGGATGGGCCGCCGTCTGGGCAAACATGTCATACGGCTCGCCGCTGGCCGTCAACTGCCCGTCAAAGGGCTCCCCATACCAGGTGGAGATGCAGTCCCAGATAGCTAAAGGCGCTGCGGGGGAAGCGGGGCCGGAGGAGGCAAGGATGGCAGGGGGGAAGCTTGGCGGGTTGAAGCTATCCAAAAGCCCCCGCTGCTGCCCACCCTGAATAGGCGCCTGGAGGACCTGCGCCATCAGGAGGAGCAGTAATGCGCACGGGATAGGCGAAAGCAGCTTGGCTATTCTCATTCGCATTTTAGTAACCCACTTAAAATCAACGGATTATGTCAAAGTTCTGGCGTCAAAGTCAAGCTAATTTTGACTCTAAATTGCCCCGTAAAGACAATATTTTGCTGACTTTAAGCATGCCGCAGTACTCTCGTACGCCCTCGACGAGCCGCTCCGAAGCCCTCGGATCGGCAAAATGAGCTGTCCCAACCTGCACAGCCGTGGCTCCGGCCAGTACGTACTCGACCACATCTTCGGGGATTTCGATCCCGCCAAGCCCAATTATGGGGATTTTGACGGCCTTACTGACCTCAAAGACGAGCCGAAGCGTGATGGGTTTGATGGCAGGGCCTGAGAGGCCTCCCATAAAGCTGCCCAAACGGGAGGTTTGAGTCCTGGGGTTGATGCAGAGGGCGGGATAGGTGTTGGCGACGGTCAGGGCGTCCGCGCCAGCCTCCTCGGTCGCCTGTGCGATCCTATCTAAGCCGACCAGATGCGGAGCGAGCTTGACCCAGAGGGGCCGTTTGGAGGCCTTGCGAGCCGCAGCTACCACCTCGGCGACCAAGGCCGGATCGCTGCCAAATTCAGCCCCGCCATGGTCCACATTGGGGCAGGAGATGTTGAGTTCGTAGGCTGACAAGCCTTCCGCATCCTCGAGAACCCGAATGACCTCGGCATACTCGGCAATGGTGCGGCCGAACACGTTGGCGACGATGGCCGTGGTGTATCGCCGCAGGAGAGGCAATTTTTCCGCGACAAAGGCACGGACACCGATGTTTTGCAGGCCGACCGCGTTGACCATTCCCGCAGCGGTCTCGCAGAGGCGAGGAGCAGGGGCACCTTCCATCGGCAGCGCGGAGAGCCCTTTGACGACGATCCCGCCGAGACGGTTCAGATCCACCAGGCCGACGAACTCGACGCCGTAACCGAACGTGCCGCTGGCAGCAATGATGGGATTGGATAATTTGAGAGAACCGATACGAACGCTGAGATCAACTGACGCGGGCCGCTCGGTAGCAGTGGGCAGGCTCACTGGAGAAAGTCTAGCACCGCGGGCAGGCTCTCCGTCAAGAACCAGAACCATGCAAAGAGGCGCGGCGGAGAAAAGTCCAAGTACAGATTGGAGCGGTTCGCCCGAGCACCTTCGTGCGCTCTGTGTTAGGATATCGAACCCGATGCGCGTCGTTGAAAAAAAGCAGCTGCTTTCCGCCACGGAAATTGACCGCACGCTCCAGCGGCTGGCTCATGAAATTGTCGAGAAGAGCGGCGGGGTCAACAACTTGGCGCTGATCGGGGTGCGCCGACGCGGGGTTCCTCTGGCGCAGCGCCTGGCGAAGACCATCTACGACTTTGCCCACGTGGAAGTTCCCGTGGGAACGCTTGACATCACGCTCTACCGGGACGATCTTTCGACCGTAGCGGCGCAACCGGTAGTGCAGTCCACCGAAATTCCGTTTCCGGTGGACGGCCGCGACCTGGTGCTGGTGGACGACGTCCTCTACACCGGACGCACGATACGCGCCGCGATGAACGGGCTGTTTGATCTGGGGCGCCCGCAGCGCGTGCGGTTGTGCGTGCTGATCGACCGCGGCCACCGCGAGCTGCCGATTGAAGCGACATTTGTTGGCCGGAACGTACAGACCACCGACACGGAGATTATCGAGGTGCGCCTCAAAGAAATTGACAGTGAGGAGCGCGTAGTGTTGGTGGATCGCGTGGACTAGAGCGCTCCCGGTCATTCGTCCCGGCTTGCCGGGGCGTCCGGCCTCCGAGGGACCTTGTGCATCACCGCTTGCGCCATTTGCTCGGGATCGAAACTCTCACCGCCGAGCAAATCGCCTTTCTGCTGGACCAAGCGAAGCCCTTTCAAGAATTCCAGCGCTATCCCCTGAAAAAACTGGCTACGCTGCGCGGCAAGACGGTCGCACTGGCCTTCTTCGAGCCTTCGACGCGCACTCGGATCAGTTTTGCCACGGCGGCGGCGCGCCTGGGCGCCGATACGATGAACCTCCAGGCAGAGGCGTCGAGCCTGCGCAAAGGAGAATCCCTGCTCGACACGGTGCGCACGCTGGATGCGATGAAGCCGGACTGCCTTGTGATCCGGCACGGATCCTCCGGCGCGCCGCAGTTCATCGCCGAACGGCTGGAAATTCCGGTAATCAACGCGGGCGACGGCACGCACGAGCATCCCACCCAGGGGCTGCTGGATGCGCTGACGATTCGCGACCGGCTGGGAAAGCTGGACGGCTGGAACGTCACCATCCTCGGCGACATCCTGCACAGCCGGGTGGCGCGCTCGAACATCCACTTGCTCAGCAAGTTCGGCGCACGGATCACGCTGTGCGGCCCGGCGATGTGGCTGCCGCGCGAGCTCGAATGCCTGGCGCCCAACGTCCGCCGCATGGCGCGTATCGAGGAAGCGCTCGACGGCGCGGATGCGATCATCGTTCTGCGCGTGCAGCAGGAACGCATGCACGAGCCGGCGCTGGCGATGGAAGAATACATCCTCGGCTATCAGCTGACGGCGGAGCGGCTGCGCCGCGCGAAGCCCGGCGCGATCGTGCTGCATCCCGGGCCGATGATCCGCGGGCTCGAAATTGATTCGGCGGTGGCGGACGGGCCGCAATCGTGCGTGCTCGAGCAGGTGACGAACGGCCTGGCCATCCGCATGGCGCTGCTGTTCGTGCTGCTGGGCGGCGCCGGCACGGAAATCAAGGACACCTCGCATGCTGCTGATTAAGAACGGCCGCGTGATTGACCCGGCGAGCCGCACCGACGCTGCGCTCGACGTGCTGCTCGATGGCGAGCACATCGCTCAGGCCGGCCGCGGGCTCACCGCCCCGGGCGCAGAAGTTTTCGACGCTACCGGCATGATCGTCGCGCCCGGGTTCATCGACCTGCACTGCCACCTGCGGGAGCCGGGACAGGAGATGTCCGAAACGATCGAGACAGGCACGCGGGCGGCGGCGCGAGGCGGATACACGGCTGTATGTCCGATGCCGAACACACAGCCGGTGAACGACAACGCTTCGGTGACGCGCTCGATCATCGAGCGCGCTGCGGCAAGCGCGAGCGTGCACGTCTGGCCCATCGGCGCCGCGTCCGCCGGGAGCAAGGGCGAAGCGCTGGCGGAGATTGCGGCGATGCGCGATGCCGGCATCGTCGGTGTGAGCGACGACGGCAAACCCATCGCGACGGCGCGGCTGCTGCGCCAGGTGATGGATTACTGCGGCGCGCTTGGCCTGCCCGTCATTGACCATTGTGAAGACACATCGCTTGCGGCGGGCGGCTCGATGCGCGAAGGGGCGCGCTCGGTGCGGCTGGGGATTGCGGGGATACCCGGAGCGGCGGAATCCATTTGCGCCGGGCGCGACGCGGAGGTTGCGGAGCTGACGCGCTGCCGGCTGCACATCGCGCATCTTTCGACCCGCGCGTCGCTCGAGCACGTCCGCGCGGCGAAGGCGAAAGGGCTGCCGGTGACGTGCGAGGTGACGCCGCACCATTTCACGCTGACGGAGGAAGACGTTACCTACGACACGCGCTACAAAATGAATCCACCACTCGGTTCGCGCGAAGATCGCGATGCGATTCTGGCGGGACTCGCCGACGGCGCGGTGGATGCGATCGCGACTGACCACGCGCCGCATCATGCGGCGAGCAAGGACGTGGAATTCGACCGCGCGCCCTTCGGCATCACCGGATTCGAAACTGCGCTGGCGCTGGCGCTTGAGCAGCTCTATCACACGAATCGCGTGCCGCCGCTGCGCCTTGTCGAACTCTTCACCACGGGCCCCGCGCGCGTGCTGGGGATCGAACGGAAGATCGCCGCAGGTGAGCCTGCCGACCTGACGATTTTTTCCCTCGACCACTCCTGGACGTACCGCGCCGCGGAATCGGCCAGCCGCTCGCGGAATACGCCGTTTGATGGCCGCACGTTCCGCGGCGCGCCGATGGCCACGATCGTCGGCGGACGCGTTGCCTACCGAAGATAGGAATTCGCCACAGAGCCGCAGAGAATTAGAAGTGTAAAGCCAGAAACCAACCGCTGACACAGCCCTCCCATCGTAGCGCAGACGTTTGCGTTTTCCCCTCGGCGATCTATGGAGTGGAATCCGCCTCGCTCGGCAGATCCGCGAGCGTTGTAAAGGAGAGGCATTTCGGCTGCCTCTGTCACATCGCGACCGGGCTCCTTCCGAATGACGATGCAAGCAAAAAAGGGGCAGAAGGAAAAAGCGTGATTAGTGCGCGGCGGGCTCGGCGGCGGGGTGCATGCCGTGCTGCGGGACTTCGTGGACGCCACGCGGCGGCGGCTCCTGATGGAAGCGGTAGAAGTGGTTCAGCGGGCCGGGGCCCTTGCCGATGCCGTAGCCTTTTTCAATCGCCTTGGTGACATAGGCTTTCGCCAGCGTGATTGCTTCAGGGAGCTGGCGCCCGAGGGCAAGCTGCGCAGCAATGGCAGAGGCAAACGTGCAGCCGGAGCCGTGCGTGTTTTCCGTCTTGATATGATCGCCTTCGAAGACGAGCATCTCGCTGCCGTCGAAGAGCACGTCGGTGGGTTTTTCGCGGTGGCCGCCCGTCACGATGGCGGCGCGCGCGCCAAGCTCGACGAGCTTCTGCGCCGCTGTTTTCATTCCCGCGAGGTCCTTGATTTCGAGGCCGGTGAGCAATTCGGCTTCAGCGATGTTGGGCGTCACCACCGTCGCGCGCTTGAGCAATTCCTCACGAAGGAATTTCAGGCCCGAAGGATCGAGCAATTCAGCCTCTCCCGCGGAAGATCGCGCGACGGGATCGAGGACAACGTGGGGAAACTTTCCGCGATCGAGAAATTCCGCGACAACCACTGCGCTCGACTTGTGGCCGAGCATCCCGATTTTCACGGCGGCGATCAGCAAGTCGTCGCCGAGCGCGTCGAGCTGCGCGCGCAGCGTGGCGCACGGTGTGGGGTGAGTGGAGAGCACGCCCTGCGTGGATTGCACGGTGAGCGCCGTGAGGGCGGCGACGCCGTAGCAGTTGTGCGCCGCAAACGTTTTCAGATCGGCAACAACACCGGCGCCGCAGGAAGGATCGAATCCTCCGATCGCCAGAAGAATTGGCGGGACTGAACTCGCGTGATTGTTCAACTTGCGGTGCCCTCCGCGCCAGGCACAAATGCCGGCCTCAGTCACGAGAACGACCAGACCGGCACCGCCAATGTACGCGCGTTCTTTCTGTGAACGCAAGAATTTTTTCTTGCGCGAGGTGTGAGATGCACCGGATCACGGAGTGAAGGCGACGAAGCGTTACAAACAAATTCAGCCCGGCCGGTGAGGAAGCGCTTTGCCGTACGGCCGGGCTGATTGGAATGCGCCGAATTTTCTGCGATGGCCTATGGGAAAAGGCCGCGGACGGTGGTGGCGTCAGCCACGCGCCCGACAGCGAGAATGTACGCCGCGGTGCGCATGTGCGTGCGGTGTTTCCGCGACGCCTCATGTACGTCGTGGAACGCTTTCTTCATGATGTTCTCGAGCCTGGCGTTCACTTCATTCTCCGTCCAGAAGTAGCCTTGCAAATCCTGGGCCCATTCAAAGTAACTGACGCTGACGCCGCCGGCATTCGCAAGAATGTCGGGAAGGACCATGATGCCTTTGCGGGCAAGCACTTCGTCGGCGTGCGGCGTGGTGGGCCCATTAGCGGCTTCGGCGATGATCTTGGCTTTGATCTGATCGGCATTCGAGAGGGTGATGACGTTTTCGAGCGCGGCGGGGATCAGAATGTCGCACTTCATCGTCAGCAAGTCGTCGTTGGAGATGCGCGATGTGCCGGGCATGCCGACCACCGTGCCGGAGCGCTCCTTGTAGCGCATCGCTTTGAGCGGATCGATTCCGCGGGAATTGAACACACCGCCGCGGGAATCGCTGATGGCGATGATTTTCGCTCTCTTTTCCGCGAAGAGCCGCGCGGCGATGGAACCAGCGTTGCCGAAGCCCTGGATGGCGACACTCGAGCCGCGGACAGACATCTTCTTTATCTTGCAGGCTTCCTCGGCCACGTAGAGACAGCCCCTCGCGGTGGCTTCGTGGCGTCCCTCGGAGCCACCGATGGAAAGCGGCTTGCCGGTGACGACGCCGAGCGCCGAATAGCCGACCACCATGGAGTACGTGTCCATGATCCAGGCCATCGTCTGCGCGTCGGTATAGACATCGGGCGCCGGAATGTCGCGCTCCGGGCCGATGATCGGCAGAATCTCGAAGGCGAAGCGGCGCGTCATGCGCTCGAGCTCGCTCTTGCTCATGCGCTTGGGGTCGCAGATGACGCCGCCCTTGCCGCCGCCATAAGGAATGTTCACGGTGGCCGTCTTCCATGTCATCCACGCGGCGAGCGCCCGGACTTCATCGAGGGTGACATTGGGATGGTAGCGGATGCCGCCCTTGGCCGGGCCGCGCGCGATATTGTGCTGCACGCGGAAGCCGGTGAAGACTTTCACCTGCCCGTTGTCCATCTTCGTCGGGATCGAGACTTCGAGGATGCGCTTCGGCGTCCGCAACACCTGGCGCAGGCCGGGGTCCAGCTTCAGATACTCCGCAGCGATATCGAACTGGATCTGCGAAATCCGGAAGGGATTGAGATCCTCCCGCGGCGCAATCCGCGGAATCGGCTGCGGGGCTGCTTTCGTAACCGTGGCCATCGTTCGATCCTCCTCGCGTCAGGCTCCGGCCGCTAATGAATGCGTGGATAGATAGCGGTCGCGGCATTCCACCGAGCAGAAATGCAGAGACTGGCCCGCCTGATCCAAAGAACAAGCAATTTCCGCTGGAACGTGAGTCCCGCAGACCGGATCGCGATACAGCGGCGTTGCCGGGCGCGGCTCTTCCGGCGAACGCGCCTGGGATTGCCGGCGCGGCGCAAGAAGCCAGCCGAACAGTTTTCGGCCCAACCATGTGATCAGGAAAAACCAGACGAAGAACTTGAGAACTCGGCCCAGAAACCTCACTGCGATTCACACTTTCCGGCGGCTCCGTGCACGTTCGGCGATCCGTCGCGCACTTCGCCAGCCTGCCGCGCCAGGCCGGTTTTGCCACCTTGGGAGAATCTACAAGCGATGCAAGTTGCGTGAAATGCGAAGTTTAGTCAAGGGGTGAAAGCCGTGTCAATGAAAACTCGGCCAAGACAGCGAATTTCAGCCGGGAGCGGGAAGAGGGCGGCGTGGGTGAGCGCGGCCTCGCTACGGCCTAAGTCACTGTAATTACAGGTGATAATCGATATTCCTCCTAGTACCGGGCGCCTTGCGCCAAAGGTAGAGAATCTGATACTCGCCTGGGCAGTTGACGCGGTTAGCCTGCCGGACTACTCTTCCTCAGCGTTATTCCCGGGCCGGCGGGGGAACAATCCCAGCCGCGTTTTTTCAATCCGGACGCTTTCTCCCAGGCGTACTTCTTCTGTGGAGCGCTTGAGGCCCTGTGAGTTCTCCGACCCGAGCAGAGTTGCGCGCTTCCGACTGGGCGCTGGTTCAACGGCTGGTGGCGCGAGACGAGTCCGCCCTCGCCAGCCTCTATGACCGTTATTCGGGGCTCTTGTGCGCCGTGGTAACGCGAATCCTGCGGGATGCGAGCGCGGCCGAAGAAGTGTTGCAGGACGTTTTTCACCAGCTCTGGCGGAACGCCGCGCAATTCGATCCGTCGCGCGGCTCGCTGCCGGGCTGGCTGCTGGTCACGGCGAGGAACCGCGCCATCTCGCGGCTGCGCCGGCGCAATCCGGGCGACGCGAGCGATGAATCGGAAGCGGCGCTCCTGAACAGCATTGCGCTGCCGTATTCCCTTGAAAGCGCCGCGGAGCAGCAGCAGTTGCTCGACCGGGTGAAAGGCGCGATGAGCAGGCTTCCTCCGCCACAACGCGAGGCAGTGGGACTGGCGTACTTTGAAGGGATGACGCACAGCGAAATCGCCGCACACACGGGCGAGGCGCTCGGCACCGTGAAGACGAGGCTGCGCTCGGCGCTCGAAACGCTGCGGCAGGCACTGAACCCATGAACGGGCATCCAATTCGGGAAGAAGATTTCGACCTCTACGCGCTTGGCGCGCTCGAGGGCGAAGAGAAGCGCGCGTTCGGGGCGCATCTGGCCGCCTGCAACGAATGCGCGCGCAAGCTCGAAGCCGCGCACGGCCGCCTGGCAATGCTGGCGCTGGCCGCGCCGCCGCACACGCCGCCAGACCGCGTGCGCGAGCGGCTGCTGCGACAGGTCCGCGAGGAAAAGAAGCAGGGCGGCGCGCGCCCGGCAGAAACGCTCACGGCATGGTGGGCAACCATCTGGGCTCCTGCGGCGGCCCTGCTGGCCATCGCGACGGTTTTCCTGTGGGTCTCGAACAACCGGCTGAATACACAACTCGAACAGCTCAAGACGCTCACACAAGAACAGGCCGACCAGGCGAAGCATGCGCGGGCTTTGCTCGACCTGGTCACCGCAGGCGATACGATGGAGGTCCACCTGACTCCTTCGCCCGCGGCGGCGCCGGCGCAAGGGCACGTCCTCTACAATGCGCGGCAGGGAATGGTGATGTACAATGGCTCGCTGCCTCCGCCGCCACCCGAGAAGACGTATCAACTCTGGCTCGTACCTGTATCGGGCAGCCCGGTCAGCGCCGGAGTTTTTTCCCCCAAGCCGGGCGGAGAAGGCGGGTTCATGATGACGCCGCTTTCGCCGGGTCAGACACCGAAGGCGTTTGCGGTGACGCTGGAGCCGGCCGGGGGACGGCCCCAGCCGACAGGGCCAATGCTGCTAGTCGGGCCGGCATCCTAAATGCGGGGCGATGAATCCAAAGGATTGTCTGTTGCGTACTCCCAGAGGCAACCGAACAACCGCCGGCAAAGATGATCGCCGGGGGGATGTAGGCAGTCAACTTAACCGGAGGAATACGAAATGAAGAAAGTACTGAGCACGCTTGCTCTAGCCGCCATGCTGGTGGCAACTCTGAGCCTTGCTGTCCACGCGAAATCGGACAAGACGATGTCGTGGACGGGCTGGATCAGTGACAGCGCCTGTGCCGCCAAAGGCACGAGCGCGAGCCACAAGGACTGCGCGGCAAAGTGCGTCAAGGAAAAGGGCGCGTCATGGGTCTTCGTCGACGCGAAGACAAAGGATGTCCTGAATATTCACAACCAGGACGCGGTGAACGCCGACAACGACCTGGGCCAGGAAGTGAAGGTGACCGGTCATCTGATGGACGACGGGTCTCTTCACGTGGAGAAAATCGCACCTGCCGGAAAGTAACTCGACCAATGGTGATAGGTGGTAGGGAGCAGGTGGCAGTCCCTACCACCTAACACTTTCCCCACACCAGTCTGGTTTCCATTTCCTGCTGTTGTATTCCCTTCTTTGTGCGCCCGTGTGGCCAATCAGGTTTCAGGATGCGGCGGGGATGCGCTCGACGCCCATGTAGGGACGCAACGCTTCCGGGATGAGGATGGAGCCGTCTTCCTGCTGGTAATTTTCCACGAGCGCGAGCCAGGTGCGTCCGGTGGGAAGTCCGGAGCCGTTCAACGTGTGTACGAAATCGCTCTTGCCTGACTTGGGCTTGTAGCGGATTCCGGCGCGGCGCGCCTGAAACGCTTCGCAATTCGAGCAGGAGGAAATCTCCATGAACTCGTTGACCGAGGGCAGCCAGACCTCGAGGTCGTAAGTCTTCGCGGAGGCGAAGCCCATGTCGGCAGTGCAGAGCTGCATGACGCGATAGTGCAGGCCCAGCTCTTGCAAAACTGTTTCCGCATCGCGCACGAGACTTTCGAGCTCGTCGTAACTCTGTTCGGGCCGCGTGAATTTGAACAGCTCGACTTTCTGGAACTGATGCTGGCGCTTGATGCCGCGCGTGTCTTTTCCGGCGGCGCCGGCCTCGGAGCGGAAGCACGCCGTCCAGGCGCAGAGCTTGATGGGCAGCGCTTCGGCGTCGAGCGTCTCGTCGCGGTAGAGATTGGTCAGTTCGGTTTCCGCGGTCGTGGTCAGCCAGAGATCGGTACCTTCCAGGCGGAACATGTCTTCCGCAAATTTCGGGAGCTTGCCATCGGCCACGAGCGAAGCCGTGTTGACGAGGAACGGCGGCAGGACTTCCGCATAGCCGTGCTCGCGCGTGTGCAGGTCGAGAAAGAAATTCGCCAGCGAGCGTTCCAGGCGGGCGCCCAGCCCGCGATAGAGCGCGAAGCGCGCGCCGGCAATTTTCACGGCGCGCGGCAGATCGAGAATGCCGGCGCGCTCGCCGACTTCCCAGTGCGGCCGCGGCTTGAAAGAAAATTCCGGCGGCGAGCCCCAGCGGCGCACTTCAACATTGTCCGCGGCGCTCTTGCCCACCGGCACCGAGCTGTGCGGAATGTTGGGGACGGTGAGCAGAAACTCGTGCAGGCGTTCATCGAGATCGTTGATGCGCTCGTCGGCGCGCTTGATTTCGTCGGAGACGCGCTTCATGTCCGCAAGGATTGCGGCGGCATCTTCTCCAGCGCGCTTGCGCCTGGCAATCTCGTCGCTGGCTTTATTGCGATCGGCCTTCAGGCGCTCGGTCGCGGTGATGAGCTGGCGGCGCTCGGCGTCAATCTCGCGGAATTTCGCGAGATCGAACGTGAGGCCGCGATGGCGCGCCATCTGTCCGATTTGATCGAGGTGCTCGCGGAAATATCCAAGGTCCAGCATCAGCGGGAAAGAATACCTTATCCGCGCCAGCGGGCAAACGCGGATTCCTCGCCTGTCCCGATTTGCCGGGCAGGACTCGGAGTGACGAAGTTGCGGCAAGCGGAGTTTTGACAAGGCGGCGAGGAGTAGCGTACTGTGCGCAGCATGAGCCGAAAAACAATTCTGCTGAGCGCCGCTGTCGTGGTTGTCGTCGTCGTTGCCCTTGTGCTCGTCAGGTACAAATACCGGCCGCAGCAGGCGGACGAGCCGGCGATTCGCGCCGCGCTGGAAACCTATCTTACGCAGAGGAGCGGCCTGAACCTGTCGGGGATGGACGTCATCATCAAGAGCGTGAAGACGGAAGGCGACCACGCGGAAGCGCAGGTGGAATTCCACGCCAAGCAGGGCGACGCGCAGATGCAGATGACCTACGACTTCGTGCGCCAGGGCAACGCGTGGGTGGTGCAGAAATCGAGCGGGGCCGCCGGCAGCGGACATCCGCCTATTCCCGAAGGCATGCCACCCGCCGGCGCAGGCGCGCTCCCGCCCGGCCATCCGCCTGTCCACGGCGAAGGGAATCCTCCCGCTGCGCCGCCGACCAAGCAGTAGTTTTTCCTATAGAACCAAGAGAGATTCCTCCGCCGACCTTGTCGGCGTCGGTCGGTGGCTTGCCCGAATCTCAGCTCTGGAGGCGCAGCGAATCCCGGTGGTATTGGAGACCCGCGCTTCGAAGGGCTTCGATCTACGCCAAGAAGCGTCTATCAACGGAAGCGATATTCTCCATCGCCGATGAAGCTCAGGATTCCCAAGTCGCGAAGCACCTGAAGCTGCTGTCGGATCTTATCTCTCACGTGTTTATTGTCGGGGTGAAGCTGGGCGAGTCTTTTCTCAAAAGCATAAACGTCCGCGAGCGCGAACTTTGGTCTTCCCAGAGACCTGACCACATTCAGAACATCAAGGGTCCAACCTCTTCTTTCTACTTTCATGTCTGCGAGAGGCCGAAGCCGCGCATATTTCTGTCGAACTTCCCTAGGGCTGACAGGCACTCCGCTGACCACCAATGGTATGCGCGCGTCAGGAGGGATGTTCGTGAGAAGAATGTTGCAGCCGACCCAGCCTGCCCGCCGTGCTTTGGAGCCCAATGGTTTTCGCTTTTCCAAAATCGACAGCGAGAATGCGAAACGGGGTATCAGAATCAGATTGCTGACTTTCCATGCATCCGACTCGTAGTGAAGAGCGAGGAGATTTGGGGCTCGATTCTCCTCGATTGCTTGGAACATCGCGCTATATGCAGCATCGACGATCCGAGCGGCCAAGGCGCGGGACTGCGCTTTTAGCTGAAATGGCGATAGGCAATCCGGACAAAAGTAATCGATTGCGGGTGAATTCGTCGCTGTCGGAGCAAGTTTGGGCGAAGGACAATTGGGGCAGAACAGATTCTCCCCTGCCCATGTTTCCGTAGCGACACGAGCTCTCTGCGAATTACTCTTGTATCTGTCAAGGCCCGATGTGGGCAGGTCCAGTTGCACGAACGCATTAGATCATTTTTCTTGAGCGAGATAAATCTCGGTCTCTGTCTTGACCACGAACAGAATCCCTGCGCCGCAAGATGGGCTCGACCGGAATCTCTCCCACGCTTCCTCCAGGCTCGCCGCGTTGACGGCATAAATGACTTCCCGAGGTTCGACTCCTATGAAGTGATACTTGCGTTCCTGTCGAACAAGTTTTCCCGAACCGCTGGTATCCATTGGCCCTGGACCTGTACTGACTGATCGATCCACAAAATCATCTCGGAGATCAAGATCAATCTCGAAACACCGGACGGCGATACGAATGCAGACAAGTTCTGCGCAGATGCGCGCGAGCGTTACCCCTACCCAGCACTCTTCTGCATCGATCGAGAGGATGTGTCGGTGGAGACGAAAAGCGATCACGGCAGTTGTCCCACTGCCCATGAAGGGGTCAAAAACCAGATCGCCCACATTCGACGAAGCGGAGAGGATGCGCTCCAGCAATGCGATGGGCTTTTGCGTGGGGTGTTTGCCGAAGCGTTTTTCTTCGCGGCCGGGCGGATAAATCTCCCACACACTTTTCATTTGCCGGCCGCCGGCGATTTCCTTCATCAATTTGTAGTGAAACGTGTGGCGGCTCTTCTTGTTCTTGGCGGCCCAGATAATGGTTTCGGTTGAATGCGTGAAATATCGGCAGGAGAGATTCGGCGGGGGATTCGGCTTGACCCAGGAAATGTCGTTGAGCAGCTTGAAGCCAAGCTGCTGCATGGCAAAGCCGACAGAATGAATGACGTGGCTTGTGCCGCTGACCCAAATCGTTCCGTTGGGTTTCAGAACCCGCTGGCAGGCCGAGAGCCACTGGCAATTGAATTCGTGAGTCTTGTCCGCACCTAGCGAGCGGTCCCAGTCACCCTTGTTGACGCTGACCATCCGGCCGGCATGACAAGTGATTCCGCCGTTCGAAAGAAAGTAGGGCGGGTCGGCGAAGATGAGGTCGATGGTCTCCGCGGGAATCGCCGCCAGAATCTCGAGGCAATCTCCCTGGTAAATCTTGATGTGGTGCTTCGGGTCGTGGAAAACCGGCGCGGGCAAACCGAAACTGCCGGGCGTCTGGGAGTTTGATGGCCTGGTTGCGCTGGCTGATTTGCTCACTGCGGGGTTCCCTCGGCGCCTCTTTGCGAAGCGGATCGGATCGTTGATCACACCCCGCTGCGTGTCAAGCAGAGGGAGTGCAGACTGGAACTCCGCGAAGGCCGGCGCGACGCCGTGCGGGGAGAGGTGTGCTAGCATCGTCGAGAAGCAGCGGGATTGCACCGATGATGGGCAGCGCAGTGTACCTTTTGAGCGCGGTGAGGACGCCGATCGGGAAATTCGGCGGCGGGCTGGCCGACCTGTCGGCGGTGGAGTTGGGCGTGATCGCGGTGCGCGCGGCGCTCGAACGCGCATTCGGCGCGCCGATCCCCGCGGAGCGCGCGCCGGGCCAAGCAGAAGACGCTTCGCTCGCAAAACTTCCCTGGCATGCTGACCAAGTTTTCTTCGGCAACGCGCGCGGCGCGGGGACCGGCCCGAATCCGGCGCGGCAGATTGCGTGGCGCGCGGGGCTGGGCGACGACGTGCCGGCGATGACGGTGAACATGGCGTGCGCTTCGGGGCTGCGCTCGGTGATGCTCGGCTGGCAGCAGATTGCGCTGGGCGAAGCGGACATCGTGGTGGCCGGCGGAGCGGAGTCCATGAGCCGCGTGCCGTATCTGGTGGAAGGACGCTGGGGATTCAAGATGGGCCACCAGCCACTGGTGGACGGGATGTACCGCGACGGCTTCCTTTGCCCCATTTCGAAAATGGTGATGGGCGAAACGGCGGAGCTGCTCGCGGAACAATACAAGATTTCGCGCGAGGAGCAGGACGCCTTCGCGCTGGAAAGCCATCGCCGCGCGGCGCACGCCGCCGCCGAATGCCGCTTCGGCGCGGAGATTGTTCCCATCGAACGTACGGACAAGAAGGGCAACGTGACGCGCATCGAGAAGGACGAGCACGTGCGCGCGGACGTGACGCCCGAGGCGCTGGCGAAGCTGCCGCCGGTGTTCAACAAAACAGGAACCATCAGCGCGGGGAATTCGAGCGGGATTACCGACGGCGCCGCGGCGCTTGTGCTTGTGAGCGAGCGGAAGATGCGCGAGCTGAAGCTCGCGCCGCTTGCGCGCATCGTGGACGCGACGCTGGCAGCGGTGGACCCACGCGTGATGGGGATCGGCCCGGTGCCCGCGGTGCGAAAACTTCTGTCGCGCACCGGACGGACAATCGAGGAATACGACGCGGTGGAGTTGAATGAGGCGTTCGCGGCGCAGGTGCTCGCGTGCGATCGCGACCTGCACTTCAACCGCGAGAGACTGAATCCGAACGGCGGGGCGATTGCGCTCGGACACCCGATCGGCTGCACCGGCGCGCGGATTTTGACGACGCTGGTCCACGAGCTGCGGCGCGGCAAGGGCAAGGTCGGACTTGCGACGCTGTGCGTTTCCGGCGGGATGGGCGCAGCGCTCGAAATCGAAATGATGTGACGAAGCGAGGAGCGACGATGGCAGAACAAGTGGAAGCGATGGTCAGCGCGGTGGCGCCGAAGCCGGAAGATTTCCAATTCATCCGCCTGCACGCGGAAGGCGCAGTGGCGCGGCTCACGCTGAACCGCCCCGAACACAATCTGCTGAACGAGCGCATGCTCGTCGAGCTGGCCGCGGGCATCGAATCGCTGGAGGATCACGGCGAGGTCAAGCTGATCGTCCTCGATTCGGCGTGCAAGGCGTTTTCGGGCGGGATCGAGCTGGCCGAGTACACGCAGCGGCGCGTGTTTCAAATGCTCGACGCGTTCCATCGCGCGTTCGCGGCGATGCTGGAATCCGGCAAACCGATTCTCGTGGTGGTGAACGGTCCGGCGTTCGGCGGCGGCGCGGAACTGGCGGCGCTGGGCGATCTGGTGGTAGCGACGCCGCGAGCGCGGTTCGCGCAGCCGGAAATCAAGCTGGGGATTTTTCCGCCACTGGCCGCGGTGATCTTGCCGTACGTGATCGGGCCAAAGCTCGCGCTCGAACTCGTCGTGACGGGCGAAGCCATCTCCGCCGAAAAGGCCCGCGACCTGGGACTGGTGAACCGCCTGGTGCCGGAAGACCAGCTCGAAAAAACCGTGAATGAATTGATCGCGCAGGTGACGGCGCAATCGAGCGCGGTGCTGACGATGGCGAAGAGAGCCATTCTGGGCGGCATGGGGCTCTCGCTCCGCGAAGGCGTGCGCAATTCGATGAACATTTTCCTGAACGAGCTGTACCGGCTGGAGGATTCGCAGGAAGGTCTGCGCGCGGTGGTCGAGAAGCGTGCGCCGCAGTGGAAGAACAAGTAAGCGGAACTGCGGGGCGCTTCGCTCCCGCACGAGATGCCCCTGATGGATGACTCGTTGAATCCGTTCCCGCCTCCCGAGTTGCCGGAGAGCACGCCGACGAGCGATGCAGAATTCTACGGCGACGCTTTCGGGGAGGAGCGAGCGAGCGCCGCCCTTCTCCGCCGAATGGTCCTGCTGCTCGTGGCGACGGCGGCGGCCTTTGCGCTGACCACGTGGATGCTCGTGCGCATGCGAATTCCGGGCACTGCCGGGGCGCAGGACTTCGAGCCGGCGGGCGTGGTGCGCGCGCAGCTCGACGCGCTGAATCGCGGCGAATTGCGCGAAGCCTACAACTTGTTCTCGGCGCACTATCGCGAACAGGTTCCTTTCGAAGCCTTCCACGATTTGATCGCGTCGCACTGGAGGATCTTTCGCGCGCAGAAGATTCAAGTCGAAAGACGCGAAGAAACCCGGGCTCGCGCCGTGCTGGACACACATATCCTCGCGGCCGACGGCGAACGCTATCTGGCGCGGTACACGCTGATCGAGACGGAAGGCCGCTGGTGGATTGACGACCTCCACTGGGGCTACGAGTCGCCAACGCCACGGCACTTCGCCGGCCGCGCGGAACGCGCCGTTACGTCCTCATGATCGCCGCTTCGCTAGACCATACGTCCAATTGACACTCGTACGCGGGCGGTCGTACACTCGCTCGCGACAACTCAGCCGGCTCCGGTGAGGGAAGGCCGTTTGATTCGGCCGCGGTCCCGCCACTGTGATCGGCCGGCGCTGCCCGAAGAAATCGCCCACTGATCCGGCTAGCCGGATCGGGAAGGGCCGCACGCGGTTCGCGAGAACGAGAATCGCAGCGGGACAGTGCCCCAGTCCCGATCGTCCGTCCGTGATGCAAAGACGATCGGGAGGCCGAAAGCCAGGAAACCTGCCTGGGCCGTAATGAGCTGACACTCTTCGCGAGAAAGGGTGTGGCGCCGAGCCCCATTCTTTTTCGTGGGGCTTTTTTGTTGCCCGAATCGGAAAGATGATGCGGCGCGAACAACGGCGGCGAATTTTCGCGGGACTGGCGGTGCTGGCATTGGCCGGGTTCGCGCCGCCGCGCGCGCGGGCGGCTGCCATGCAGGGCGCCCGCCCCGCGCTGGAGACTCGCGAAGTCACGGACGAAACGGGCCGGCGCGTGACGGTGCCCGTCGTGATCCGGCGAATTGTTTCGATCGCGCCGAATCTGACGGAAACCATCTATGCGCTGGGCGCGCAGGACCGGCTCGTCGGCGACACCGATTACTGCGATTACCCGCCGGAGGCGAAACAAAAACCGCACGTCGGGGGCGCGCTGAATCCGAGCCTGGAGGCGGTGGTCGCGCTGAAGCCGGATCTGGTGCTTGCGACGACGGCGATCAACCGCCGCGCAACGGTGGAGGCGCTCGAGCGGCTCGGCGTGGCGGTGTACGCCACTGACCCGCGCACGGTCGAAGGCGTGCTGCAATCCATGAGAACGCTTTCCGCGCTGATCGGAGGGGGCCAGCAAGCGGACGCGCTGGCCGCGCAGCTTCAAACGCGGCTGGCCGATTTGCGGGCGAGGCTGGCGGGAGATCCTCCGCGCCGCGCGCTCTTCGTGGTGTGGGTGGACCCGTTCATCTCCATCGGCCCGCGAACCTTTCTGGCGGACGCGCTGCGCTGGGCGGGAGCGGAATCGGTGGTGCGCGCGAGGGGAGACTGGCCGCAGGTGAGCCTCGAGGAAGTGGTGCGCCTCGACCCGGAGTATCTGGTCTTTGCCGAGGCCGATCGCGCGGCGGGCGAGAGCGAATTCGAAGAGCTGAAGGTGCGGCCGGGCTGGCGGGCGCTGCGCGCGGTGAAAGAGCGGCACATCGCCATTGTGAGCGACGCGCTCGATCGCCCGGCGCCGCGGATGATTGACGCCATCGAGGAGTTAGCGAAGCAACTGCATCCGGAACTATTTCAGCCAAAAGCCGTAGCGGGAAGATCGAAACGTGAAACCCGCGAAGAAGCCATGCCGCCACGCATCTTTCGCTTTTCGAGATTTAAGTTTCGATACTTGCGGAATTCTTCATGAGACCACTGACGGCAAAAAAGATTGCGTGGATCTGCGGCGGTCTCTCGCTGCTGCTCTTTGCGGCAGTCGTGCTCTCGCTGAAGCTGGGCGCGTATCCGATTGCAACGTCGGACGTGGTGATGACGCTCGTGCGCCGCGCGATCGGGCACACGGAACAGATTCCCACCGACTTTCGCCTGGTTATTTTCGAGCTTCGGCTGCCGCGGATCGCTCTGGGCATTCTGGTCGGCGCGGCGCTTTCCGTCTCGGGCGCGGGATTTCAAGCGCTGCTGCGGAATCCGCTGGCAGATCCCTATGTGCTGGGAGTCTCGAGCGGCGCGGCGCTCGGCGCGATTCTCTCACTCGTCTGGGCGCCGCACGTGCCGCTCGCGATGCAGGGAGCGGCGTTTGCGGGCGCGGCGCTGACGATCACGGCGGTCTATTTTCTCGGCCGGCGCGGCGGCCAGCTCGACAGCACCACGCTGCTGCTCGCGGGCATCATCACCGCGTCGTTTCTTTCCGCGGTGATTGTGTTTCTGATGACGACGCTTTCGGGCCGCGACCTGCGCGGCATGGCCTTCTGGTTGATGGGGGATCTGGCTTCGGCGCCGCCCATCCATCTCGGATTCCTATTCTTGGTGCTTGTGCTTGCCATCGGCGCCATTTACTCCACGGCCGCCGATTTGAATCTCATCCTGACGGGCGAACAGGAAGCGCGCCACCTGGGAGTGAACGTAGGCCGCGTGAAGATCGTCGTGTACGTGGCGGCGTCGCTGCTAACGGGGCTAGCGGTTTCCGTGAGCGGCGCGATTGGCTACGTCGGGCTGCTAGTGCCGCACGTGATGCGGATGCTGTTCGGCACCGACCACCGGATCGTGATACCGACCTCGGCGCTGGGCGGCGCGCTGGCGGTGGTGCTGGCCGACATGCTGGCGCGGACGGTGATTGCGCCGACGGAGCTTCCGGTGGGCGCGATGACGGCGGTGGCGGGCGCTCCGGTGTTCATCTATCTGCTGCGGCGGAGGTTGCGATGAGCGCGGCCCCCGGACCGGGCGCGTCCACGGCGCGTTCGAACGAGTTCGGCGCGGCCAGCTGGGAACCCGGCGACGCGCGATTGCTGGTCGAGCAGGCCAGCTATGCCTACGCGGCGGAGGGTGGAGAGGCGCCTCTCTTCACGATGGAAGCGACAAGCTTCCAGGCGAAGCAGCGGGAGCTGGTGGCCATTCTCGGGCCGAACGCAAGCGGCAAATCCACGCTGCTGCGTTTGCTCGCGGGCGTGCTGAAGCCGCTTTCGGGGCGGATTGAACTCGACGGCCTGGAAATCAGCCAGATGGACGCGCGAGTGCGCGCGCAGCGCATCGCGCTGGTGCAGCAGGAAAGCGCGCTGCTGTTCCCGCTGCGCGTGTGGGAGTACGTGTTGCAGGGACGCTATCCCTACGGGCGGCGGCTGCGCTTCGAAACCGCCGACGATTGCCTGATGGCGACGAATGCGCTGGCGCAGGTTGGCGCAGATCATCTCGCCGAACGCTGGATGGATCAGCTTTCGGGGGGAGAAAAGCAGCGGGTCATCCTGGCGCGGGCGATGGCACAGCAGCCGTCGCTCTTGCTGCTGGATGAGCCGACGCAGCATCTGGACATTGGCGGCAAAGTGGAATTGCTGCGACGGCTGCGACGGCTTGCGGACCAGAACCGGTACACCGTCGTGGTGGTGACGCACGAGCTGAACCTGGCGGCGCAATTCGCGGACCAGGTGGTGCTGCTGCACAAGGGGAAATGCCTGCAAGTGGGGGAGCCGGCAGCCGTGTATCGCCGCGAATTGCTCGAACAGGTATTTTCCGCGCCGCTCGAAGTGGAAACCGGGCCGAGCGGCCGGCCTCGCGTGATCGTGCGAGGCAATCCGGAGATGGATACACCCGAGGCAGGAAGGGCATCGCCGCCGCAGAAGAATTAGGAACGTTGCGGCGGACGGATTTTGCGAAGTTGTATTCATGCGGCGCGACGGACAGCCTGCATGCCGGGCTGCTCGGGCGCGCCGTCCACAATCACCCGAGACTCCGCGCACGGGAAGACGGTAAGAAGCCGTCGCCGCCGCGCGACTGTAAGGCGGTGAAGCAAGGGCGCGCGCCACTGCTCCGAAACCGGGCCGCGAAGGCTCGTCAGCGGGGTGGGAAGGCCGCGCCAGATTCAGCGCCGCCAAGCCAGGAGACCGGCGGAGTCTCATTCCGGCCAAGGGCGAGCTCGTGATGTCCAGCTGGAACAGCCTTCAACTCCCGCGCGAGAGGGAGAGGAGGATTCGATGAGACTGCATTTTCCGATTCGGTGGTCCTTTCCGCTGTTTGTTCTTGCAGCCTTCTTTTTTTTGGTGAACGCCCGCGCACAAGGCACCTCGCAAGGAAAAAACGCGCCGGCACGCCACGCACAAAGCGCAACGATTCAGGGCACGGTTTTCGATCCGGACGGGCGCGCGGTTCCGGGCGCGCGCGTCACGCTGTTGCAGGCACTCGCCGCCGTCGAAGAGCGCCAGACGGATTCTCATGGCGAATACCGATTCGAAGGACTGCGGGGCGGCTCGTTCAAGGTGGTGGCCAACCTGCCGGGGTTTTCAAAGCTATCCGCCAAAGTAGAGTTGCGAGGAGACGAAGTTCGGACGGTTGACCTGCGCCTGGAGCTGAGCGCGGTCGAGGAGCAGGTGATCGTCTCGGCGTCGCTGGGCGGAGCGCTGGCGCCGCAGATCGGTTCGTCGGTCAGCGTCATCAGCAGGCAGGAAATTGAAAACCGCGGCGCGCAGAACGTGTACGACGTCCTACGCGGCGTGCCCGGCGTCGAGATCAATCAAAGCGACCCGCACTCTCCGGTCGCGAGCGCCTTCATCCGCGGCGGAAATTCCAACTACAACCTGGTGATGGTGGACGGCATTCCGTTGAACGATTTTGGCGGAGGGTTCGACTTTTCGCCGATTCCCACGGACGGCGTGGACCACGTTGAAGTGATTCGCGGCCCGCAAAGCGCGCTGTATGGCTCGAACGCGGTAGCCGGGGTGATCAACGTGGTGACCCAGCGAGGTGAAGGCCCGCCGCATTTTTCCTTTCTCGCCGAAGGCGGCAGCCACGCGACGAGGCGCTTCGCAACGGGTGGCACCGGGCTCAATCGCGGCTTTGGCTGGGCGTATAGCCTGTCGCGGCTGGATTCGGGCGGGCCGGTGGTGAACGACGACTATCGAAATCAAAGCTCCTTCGTGAGTCTCGGATATTCGCGCAGCCCGCGGCGGCAAGTCAACCTGCATTTCTTCGGCGACGCGGCCGACGGAGGCGCGCCGGGCCCGTATGGATCGGACCCCGACCAGCTTTTTCCCGCCATTGACGCTGTATCGCGCTCCAAACAGAACCTGTTCGGGTATCAGGCAAATTACTCCGAACAATTCTCGCGGCGCTTTCGCCAGGTGACGACGGTCAGCGTGGCGACGAATCATTTCTTCTTCCATTCGCCGTTTGGCGATTCGTCCTCGAACAATCTGCGCGTGGTGACCAACACGCGAAGCGAGATTGCCGTTTCGGAAAAGGATTTCTTCGTTGCCGGCTTCGAATACGACCACGAGCAGTTCCGGAACACCTTCGTCGCCGATCCGAGCGGCGTGCCGTTCCTTTTGCCGCGGACAAACTTCGCCTACTTCGCGGAGAATCGCTGGAACCCCGGCAGCCGCTGGTTCCTCAACACCGGCGTGCGCGTGGACGACATCCGCACCGGCAGCCTGCCGCCCGACGGGTTTGGCGCGCGGCCATTCCTGCCTGCGAGCGCTGTGGCGAAGGTGAACCCGCGGATCTCCATCGCTTTTCTGGCGCGGCAGGCCGAATCGGGAGGCACATGGGGCGCCACGCGGCTGCACGGCAGCTTCGGCACCGGCATCCGTCCACCGGACGGCTTCGAGCTTGGCTTCACGAACAATCCGAATCTGAAGCCCGAGAAGAGCATCAGCTTCGATGCGGGCGTTGAACAGCGGCTCGCGAGCGACCGCGCCGTCGTGGACATCACGTACTTCTACAACCGGTTCACGGACCAGATCGTGACGCTGGGCGGGTCGCTGCAGAACCTGAGCACGTTTTCGTCGGCGAATCTTGCGAATGCGCGGGCGCACGGATTGGAGACGAGCCTGCGGCTGCGACCGGCGCGCTCCCTCGAAGTCATTGCCTCGTACACGTGGCTCAACTCGTCCATTTTGGCGCTCGACGGCACGACGCTGGTGCAGTTTCCTTTTCAGGTGGGCCAGCCGCTGATTCGCCGGCCGCGCAATTCCGCGGGGTACAACATCACGTGGACGCACCGCCGCCTGATGCTCAACCTCAACGGCACGATTCGCGGCGCGGTGCTCGACCTGGAACCGAACGACGGCAACTTCGCCTGCGTTCTCGGCATGCCGTGCCTGTTCCGGAACAAAGGCTACGCCGTCGCGAACGGCGGATTTGCTTACGAGCTGCCGCGCGGCGTGGAGATTTACGGGCGGCTGAACAATTTCCTCAACCAGAAATATGAAGAATCGTTCGGCTTTCCGGCGCTGCGGTTGAACTTCATGTCGGGGATCCGAATCCGCTTCCCGGCGGCGCCGCCACGCGCCGCCACACCTTAGAGATAAGGACGCGCAGTGAACGCCGGCGCCGGCCAAAGTCGTCTTCACCGAGATGTGAGGATGTACATTTACGACCAGTTCATCCACACGGGCCGGGCGCCGGCGGCGAGCGCCGCTGCGCGAGCATTTGGCTTTACGCTTGAAGAGGCGCGAAGTACCTATCGCGAACTCGAAGCGGCGCACGTGATTGCGCTGCAAGAAAGCGGCGAAATCCTGCGCGCGGCGCCGTTCTGGGCGACGCCGACCGCATTCACGGTCGAAGCGGGCGGGCAATCGTGGTGGGGGAGCTGCATCTGGGACGCCCTGGGCATTCCGGCGATGTTGCAAAGCGACGCGCGAATTCTCACTTCGTGCGGGTGCTGCGCGGCGAGCATGACGCTCGAAGTGCAAATCAGCGCGTTGCTTCCGGCGGAGGGCGTGATCCATTTCGCGGTCCCGGCCGCACACTGGTACGAGGACCTCGTCTTCACTTGAAAGACGATGCTGCTCTTCCGGTCGGAGGAGCACGTGGACCGCTGGTGTCAAGAAAAGGGCCTGCCACGCGGCGCGGTGTTCTCGCTCGCGCAGGGTTGGGGCCTAGCGAAGGGCTGGTACAGCGACCGTCTCTCCCCAGACTGGCGGTCGAAAACAACGGAGGAGGCCGAAGCACTTTTCACAGAACTTGGACTCACAGGCCCATTCTGGCGGATGGGCTGATTCGCTCCGGAAACAGCGACCAATTTGGTCTTTTTCCGCGATCGATGCGTCCGAGCCGCGGGTGCGTGGAACGGATGCTATAATTCCCGTTTTCCAATGAGCAAAGCCGCCGCAGAAACGCGCCGGATCGCGCCCGAGGTGCTGGAGCGCTACGAAGCCGTGATCGGCCTCGAGGTGCACGCACAACTCGAGACCGCGACGAAGGCCTTTTGCGCCTGCTCGACACGCTTTGGCGACCTGCCGAACACGAACGTCTGCCCGGTATGCCTCGGCCTGCCGGGGGCGCTGCCGGTGCTGAACAAGCGCGCCATTGAACTGGCGATGCGCGCGGCGCTGGCGCTTCATTGCGAGGTGCGCGAGCGCTCGCGGTTTGCAAGAAAGAACTATTTTTATCCCGACCTGCCGAAGGGCTATCAGATTTCGATGTACGAGCTGCCGCTCGCCGAGCACGGCCGGCTCGAACTCGAATTCGACGGCGCGCGGAAACGCGTTGGGATCACCCGGCTGCACCTGGAAGAAGATGCCGCCAAAGCGATGCACGAAGGCTTTCCCGACTCTGACCGCAACACTTACGTGGATTTCAACCGCTGCGGCGTGCCGCTGATCGAAATCGTGTCGGAGCCCGATCTGCGAACGCCGGCGGAGGCGCATGCCTACCTGACCGCGCTGCGGCAGGTGCTCGAATACACCGAAGTGAGCGATTGCAACATGGAAGAAGGCTCGCTGCGGTGTGATGCTAACGTCAGCGTCCGGCGGCGCGGGGCGGATGGTTTCGGCACAAAGGCGGAAGTGAAGAATCTGAATTCCTTCCGCTATCTGGCGCGCGCACTAGAATACGAAATCGAGCGCCAGATCGGCGTGATCGAATCGGGCGGGCGAATCGAACAGGAAACGCGGCTGTGGAACGTGGCGGCGGGACGCACCGAGCCGATGCGGTCGAAGGAGTTCGCGCACGACTATCGCTACTTTCCCGATCCCGATCTGCTGCCGGTGCACATTTCCGAAGCATGGAAGGCGGAGATCCGGCGTGAGCTGCCCGAGTTGCCGGAAGCAAAGCGCGCGCGATTTGTGAACGAGTACGGCATTACTCCTTATGATGCGGGCGTACTGGCGGCGACGCGCGCCCTGGCGGATTATTTTGAAGCGATGATTCGCGCCGGCGCGGCGGCCAAGACGGCGGCAAACTGGATCGCCACCGAGCTTCTGCGGCGGTTGAACGATGCAGGCAAGGGGATTTCGGATTGTCCTGTGCCGCCCCCGGCACTCGCCGAACTGCTGCAAAAGGTGGAGGGCGGGGAGATCACTGCGGCGAGCGGAAAAAAAGTTTTTGCAAAGATGTTCGAGACGGGGAGGGCGGCCGGAGAGATTATCGCCGAGGAAGGCCTGGCACAGATCAGCGATTCGGCGGCCATCGAGCGCATCTGCCGCGACGTGGTGGCGAAGAATGCGGAGAACGCAGCGAAGTACCGCGCCGGAAACCAAGGCGTGTTTAAGTTTTTTGTCGGCCAGGTGATGCGCGAAACGCGCGGGCAGGCAAATCCACAACTCGTGAATGAAATTGTGAGGAAAGTGCTGGCAGAATTGTAGAGGCCAGTGAATCCAAACTCCGGCGGCATGCGTACTGCTATCGGGAAGCGGGGTGGTGATGCTCAAGGAAGGCGACAAGGCACCCGAGTTCCGCCTGACCGGCGACGACGGCCATGAGGTGTCGCTGCAGGAGTTCCGCGACAAAAACGTCATCCTCTTTTTCTTTCCCAAGGCGCTGACGCCGGGTTGAACCAATGAAGCGTCCGAGTTTCGCGACGCCAAGACAAAATTTGAACGGGCCAACACGGTGATCCTGGGCTGCAGCGGCGACAAGGTGGAAACCATGGTGAAGTTCAAAGCGAAGCACCGGCTGAACTTCCCGCTGTTGAGCGACCCGGAATTCGAAGCGATCGAAGCCTACCACGCGCGCCGCATGAAGACGTTTCTGGGAAAGTCCTTCCTCGGAATTGTGCGGATAACTTTCTGGATCGGCCCCGACGGCGGGATCAAGAAAGTCTGGGACACAGTGAACCCCAAGGGCCACGCCGCCGAAGTGCTCCGCGCGGTAACGCAACCCTGAGGAATTCACTGGACGGAAGCGCCCTTCGGTGCTTGAACAGGGCACGCAGGGGCGGTTTGCGAACCGCCCCGATGAATCGGCGAATTCTTCTATCGGATTTGGACCGGGGATTTCAGCGTAAAGGACAGCTTGTCTTCCGCCGAATAGCTGATGTCTTTCTTGCCGGTGGCGGCTGCGCCTGCCGTGCCGACGCCCGCGCCTGCCGCCGCGCCGATTGCGGCTCCCTTGCCCCCGCCCGCAAGCGCGCCGATGATCGCACCCGCCGCAGCGCCTCCGCCGATGCCCACTTCATTGCGAGTCTTGTGCGACTTGCCGGTTTGGCCAACCAGGTTGGACGACACGGAATACGTCCTGCCCTTGACGGTAATCGAATCGAGTTTCAAGTACAGCTTCGCCGGGGTGCTGAGACGTCCGGAGGCCTGCACGCTGGCGACATGAACCGACGCCACCGAGCCTTTCGGAATGACGACCTTGCCGCCGACCGTGACGTCACGCGCGACGCTGGCGGCGACGGTCTGCCCGACCTTTGCGTCCTTGGAGCTGACGCTTTCATCGAGACTGATGGCGATCGCTGTGCCGGATGGAACGGTCTGCGCGTGAAGCGGGCCCGCCGTGGCGAATAGCGAGCAAGCGAAAGCAAACGCGAACGCCGCAAATCGAACTGATCTATGCATGGAATCTCCTTCGTGAACCGATTGGGCCGGTGGAGAGAGTGTACCAGAGCGGGGGAATCAAAGGGACAAACGAAACGAGTCGTCTGCCTCTTCGATCAATAGATTATCAATCAGGCGCGTCCTGCCGAACGACACGGCGAGCAGGAGCAGGCACGAATGACGAAGATGAACGACAGGCTCGAAGGTGTCCGCGTCCGCGAGTTCAGCGTAATCCACGGCGGCGAACGGCTCCGCAGTAAGGATTTCGCGAACGCGAGCGAGCAGGCGCACGGCGTCGCGCTCGCCAGCCAGAATTTCCCGGCGCGCCGCGTCTAGAGCGCGGAAGAGCACCGTAGCGGCGCGCCGCTCGGCAGGCTTCAAGTAAGCATTCCGCGACGATATCGCCAGCCCATCCGGCTCGCGCACGATCGGGCAAACCACGATTTCGGCGTCGAGATTCAGGTCCGTGACCATCTGCTGAATGATGCGAGCCTGTTGTGCGTCCTTGCGCCCGAAATAGGCGAAGCGGGGCTGAACGATTTCGAGCAGTTTGAGGACGACGGTGGTCACACCGCGAAAATGGCCCGGGCGCGAGCGGCCTTCGAGCCGGTCGCCGAGGCTTTCCACGATCACGGCAGTGCAGAAGCCATTGGGATACATTTCGCGTGAAGACGGAGCGAAGAGATAGTCCACGGAGTGCTGTTCCAAGATCGCGCGATCCGCTTCGATGGGCCGCGGGTACTTTTCGAAGTCCTCGTGCGGCCCGAACTGCTTCGGATTCACAAAAATCGAAGCCGTCACGGGCGAGCATTGCTGCTTTGCCACGAGGATCAATGAGGCGTGGCCCGCGTGGAGAGCGCCCATCGTAGGCACGAAACCCGCGATGCGCCTCTGGGCGCGCACGTCACGCGCCACTTGCTTCATCCATTCGACGGTGTGAATGATTTCCACGGGAGGGTCGCGGGGCGGTCAGGAGGCTGCCTGCGCGAGGCGCGGGCGGTAGAAGGCGCTCAGGTCGAGTGGATTGGCCTTCGATCCGAACTGGCGTACCAATCTGAGATTTTGTGTGAACTGTTCGCCGGTCAGCGGCGCCCAGGACTCGAGCGTGCGCTGGTTCGCCCAGGCGATGTAGTCGCAAAGAAGGCGGGCGTGTTCCGGAAGCATGAAAAATCCTCCCGTGAAGATTCGGCAGCTAACGCCGGAGCCGCTCGAGCAGACGATCGCGCAGCTCGGCGGGCAGATGGTACGACTCCGCGTCGGAGGGGAAACGGCCGCTGCGCACATCGTCGCAGAATTCACCCACGGCGCGCGAAATCGTCTCCGACAGATTGGCGTACCGCCGGGCGAACTTTGGCACGCTGCCGGACGTCAGACCAACGAGGTCGTGGAAGACGAGAACCTGGCCGTCGCATTCCGGGCCTGCGCCGATGCCAATGGTCGGAATGTGCAGTTCTTCGGTGATGCGCATCGCAAGCTCGCGCGGGACCGATTCGAGGACGATCGAGAACGCGCCGGCCGCTTCGACGGCGCGAGCGTCACGCAAGAGCTGCCGGGCAGCCTCCTCCGATTTGCCCTGCACTTTGAAACCACCCAGGGCGTTGACGGATTGCGGCGTCAGGCCGACGTGGCCCATCACGGGGATTTCGGCTTCGATGAGACGGGCGATCAATTCGATGCGCTTTTCACCGCCCTCGATTTTCACGGCCTCCGCGCCCGCCTCCTTGACGAAGCGGATTGCGTTCGCGACAGTTTTTTCCGGAGAGACGTGGAAACTGCCGTAGGGCATGTCGGCGACGAGGAGGGCGCGCTGCGCGCCACGTCGCACCGCGCGAACATGGTGCAGCATGTCTTCCATGGTCACCGGCAGGGTGTTTTCGTAGCCGAGCACGACCATGCCGAGCGAATCACCGACCAGGAGAATGTCCACGCCCGCCGCGTCGAGCAGGCGCGCCGTCGGAAAGTCATAGGCCGTGAGACACGTGATCTTGCGAAGGGCGGTGGGTTCGGTGGATCCGGGACGAAGCTTACGGCTGAGGATGTCGGGCACGGTGACTTTCCCGTTGCCCGCATGGGGCGCGACGCTCATGGGTACCTCCGGTGCCGCTCCCGCGAGGCGGGATGCAGCCCTGTCAGCTCACATGCTACCAAAAAGGCCGCGGATTCACCAGCACCGCTCCTGCTGGCGCGGCCGGAGCGTAACGGGTAAACTGCGGAGAATGACGTACATCCTCGTTGGCGCTGTTCTTCTCGGCGTGCTGTACGGCCTGACCAAACTCGATTCCGGCGGCCGTTATGCAAGAATGACGGAAGAAGAATTCGAAAAGGAAGCCCAGCGGTCCTCCTCGATGGGCGCGGCGATGAGCGCGGTGCAAAAGGTGTTCGATCCCAGCCACCACATCGAGTACGTCGAGGAGCAGAAGCAGCGCGTCGAGGCCGAGGATTCCGAATCGGGCGACCGGCCTTCACCGGGGCCGCGCCCACCGGTTGGCCACTCGCCAGCGCGTTGAGGCATTCTCAATTTCCAGCGACACAAAGTCCTGCGTCGCGGTGTCTGATTCTCACATGGGAGTATTCCGAAACGCGTCCGGATCGAACTGACATCTTGCTTCAGATTGGAGGATGACAATGAAAAGGCAGCTGCTGAAGTTCGGAATCGTGTTGGCTTCCCTGTCACTGAGCGCCTGCTTGCTGGCGCCCGGCGCCAAGGCCCAAAGCGCAAAGGAAAGCGACGAACTTGTGGGCATGGTCCAGAAATGGCTGGATGCGGAGGTATCTAATGATCGTGCCGCACTCCAAAAGATGATTTCGGACGATTTTATCGGCACGTCGTTTGGAGGAACGATCGTCAGCAAGGACGATATCGTGCCTCCGATGGAGTCCGGCGACCGTCACTTTCCGAAATCCTCCATCAAAGAATCCATCGCGCGCGTGTTTGGCAATGCGGGGGTGGTGATGGGCCGAATCGCCGCCGCAAACGCAGACCAGCCGATGGACTTCCGGTTCACGATCGTCTTTTCGAAGCAACCGCAGGGCTGGCAAATGATCGCGGCGCACCTTTCGCGCTCGGCGGCACCGCAGCCTCAACAGTAAGGCGCCGACGGCTGAGCTCCGTGGTGCGCTCGTTGCCCCCTTCCATCCGCCATCGGCTCGGAACGGTGCGGTGCAGCCCCGGGTCACCGGGGGAGCGTGCTGCATGTGCGGCGGCGCCGTGGATGGCGTTACGAATCCGCTTGCCGGCCGGGGTAAACCTCAGACTCGTTGATCAGGCAGGGGCAACGGGAGCAGATATCTCGGGCTCAACACCTCGCCAGCCGATCGCACGGCCCTGTACCGCGCCCATGAGCGCGCGGAAGAGCACGACGTACATCATCTGCCGGTAATAGAAACGCTGGATGAGCAAGGGAGCGAGCAGGCTCCAGTCTTCATGCTTCTCGAGCGCAAAGGCGATGACGCAAGTCAGCACGTCGATGAACATGAATACGGCGAAGAAAACCAGGGAGCGCTCCACGTCCTCTTTCGTCCAGACCTGCGGCATGTTTGTAAAGCGGAACTGCGCCAGTCCCCAGAAAAAGATGGATGCGAGAAACATTAGATCGATCACCGGCGAGACCAGCGGCAGAAGAATTTGAAATAGGAAAATATTCGGTACGGCGATCCAGCCCAGCGTCCCGTAGCGGGGCCGGCCGACGGCAGTGCGGTGTTTCCAGACGGCTTGCAGGGTGCCGAACGTCCAGCGGAAACGCTGGCGAATCAGCGCCTCTACGGAATCGGGTGCTTCGGTGTGGCCGATGGCATCCTCGTCGTAGAGAATCTTCCAGCCCTGCCGACGCAGCGTGAGAGTGAGGTCGGTGTCTTCCGCCACCGTGTCGGAAGAAAAGCTGCCGCACCCGCGCACGGCATCGACCCGCCACGCGCCCACCGCGCCGGGCACTACCGGGATGCAGTTCAGCAGATCGAACGCGCGCTTTTCGAGGTTCTGGCTGGTGATGTATTCGAGCGCCTGCCAGCGCGTGAGCCAGCGATTGCGGTTGCCAACCTTGACGTTGCCGGCAACCGCGGCAACGCGAGGATTCGCAAAGTGGCGGACGAGCTTCGTGATTGCATCCGGATCGACCGAGGTATCGGCATCGATCGTCACCGCGATTTCGCCGCGCGCCTCGCCCATGGCGCGGTTCAGCGCGAACGGCTTGCCCCGGTTGGATTGCTCGAGCAGCCGCACGCGCGAATCGCCAGCGAACGATTCGCGAATCAGCTCGCCGGTACGGTCCACCGAGCCGTCGTTCACGACGATCACTTCGATCTTCGGATACAACGACGCCAGCGCCGACTCCACCGTGCCGACGATCACGGCCTCTTCGTTGTAGGCGGGGATGAGCACGCTCACCAGCGGCTGGTATTCCGGGTGGTCCGCCGGTGCGGCCCGCAGCTTTTCCGCGAGCGCCAGCAAGCCGATGATCAGCGTGCGCCCGCTGACCAGAGCAATTCCCGCGATAAAAATGATCGCGATCCCAAGGCGAAAATAATGAAACAAGTCAAAGATAAACGCATCGGCCCGCGCGAACAGGCGCTCCTCGGGCCCGAGCGGCGGCATCATCTGCGCCCGCGTCTGGCCGAGCAGATTGGAGACAGTGACGAATTCGTAGCCTTCCGCCCGCAGCTTATCGATCACGACCGGCAGCGCTTCCACGGTGTGGCTGCGGTCTCCGCCGCCGTCGTGCATCAAGATGATGTTGCCCTTGTTCCCGGGAACCTTTCCGTTCACCTGGTCCAGAATTCGCTGCACCAGCACCTCGGCCGGCGCAGGAGGACCGCCCGCCGGCTCGCCCCAGTCGTCCGGGTCCACGCGCGCGCCGACGATCACATAACCCATGCCCTGCGGAATCGGCAACTCCGTGACCTCGCTCGCCGCTTCGGGCTGATGATCGATCCCGTAGGGCGGGCGGAAGAGCAACGTCTTCACGCCGAGCGTGCTCTCGAGCAGCTGCTGCGTGAGGTTCAGCTCAATCTGAAGCTGGGCGCGAGAAATCTGCTCGAAATTCGGATGCGTGTAGGTGTGATTGCCGATTTCATCTCCGGCGGTATATTCGCGGCGTAGGATGCCCGGCGAGCGGTCGGCCTCGACACCAGTGACGAAAAAGGTGCCCGGCGCATGCTTTTCCTGCAAAACGTCCAGAATCTTCGGCGTCCACTCCGGGTCGGGGCCGTCGTCAAACGTCACCGCGATCTTGTGCGGATCCGCGCCAAGCTGCTGGATGCGCCAGGAGAGCGGATAGCTCTGGTAGGTTTCATCCGTAAACGTGTCGGCAGACGCGTCGAAGTCGAAGGTGCGATGCCCGCTCTGCGGCGTCGCGGTGATTCGCCAGATGTCGCCATCGCCTTCGAGGATCAAATCGTAACCCGGCGGACAATCCTGCAGCTTCGCGCGCGCCGAATCATTCGGGTGAGTGGCGTCCCAAATCGACCACAGCGAAGGATCCTCCGTGCCCAGCCGCCAGAGCGCCGTGCCGCGCACGCCCAAGCGCTCGGCGGCGCGCAACTGGTTGTACGCGGTGACGCCGTCGAGCAGCCACACGTTGTGGACGACGTTGTTCTCGTCCTCATAGGAATAATGCGGGTTCAGAGAATCGGAATCGAACTCGACCGTCGCTTCCGATTCCACGGCGTGGATGATGGCTTCCTGGAAACTGAACGATTGCGCCGTCGGGGGCGGCTGGCGCGGCGAACGACGCTTCGGGACGGGCCAATCGTAGGTGTAGTTCGCGACGCCCATCATCAACTTTTCCGCCGGCACCAGCTTGAGCGCGTCCTGCAAATTGCGCAGATACCAGTCCTGCGCCACGATGGGGCCGGGCGGCGAAGCCGGCCAGTGCTGGTCGTAGTTCATCAGGATGACGGCGTCGGCCTGTTGCGCAAAGAAATGGTAATCGTAGACGTTGTCGCGCGCGGGCAGCGCGATCATCATTTTCAGGCCGGCGGCGTGCAGCGCCGCGCCGAGCTCGAGCGCGAATTTGCGGAAATTCGCCTGGCTGGAATCGGGCACTTCCTCGAAGTCCACAACGATGCCGGGCTGCCGCTGGGTGAGCGCATAGTTCACCAGAGCGCTCGCGAGACGCTGGCGGGAATCGGGCCGTGCGAGCATCTGCGCCATTTCCGGGATGCGCCAGTTGCGCCCGTCATAGTTGTTGACGAGCGACATCACCGGCAACTCGATCCCGGAATTCTTGATCCAAGAGGAAAGCTTGGGATCAGGCTCGACATCGAGGCGGCCATCCGGCGAGACGGCGTGCAGGGCTTCGGGGATCAAAAGGTCAATGTCGCGATAGTGTGCCTGGAGCGACGCGAAGCTCGTGGAATCCCACGGCACATAAAACGCCGCGCGCAGCGGGTCATAATTCTGCGGAACGTTGCCCAGCGCCGCGACCTTGTGCCGGCGGCCCGGGCGCAGCACCGGGGGCTTCCGAGGGAGCTTCGAGCGAATGGCGTGGAGGCCGGGACGAACTTCAACGCGAAGGAGGTCTGGCAGGTTCGGATTACGGATTACGTTGACGAGAAAAACGACAATCAGCAGCGTGAAAAGGCCGCCGGAAATCTCAAGGACGCGGCGGGTGCGCCGCCATCGGCGGCGTTGTTCATCATAGAATATGGGCTTGCGTTCCGTCATCGGACCAGTCCAAGCTAGCCGCCCGTCAAGGGCCTGTCAATGACCTCTCCTGCTAAGATGCGCGTGCATCTCCTGGGCGCTGCACTGACGGGGATGACCCTGCGGCTGTTGTTTATCTGCAAATTCCCTTTCGCCGACTCGGGCGACTCGCCGCTCTACACGCAACTCGCACGCAACTGGCTCGACCACGGCGTTTACGGCCTGTACGTGAACGGCGCGCTGGTCCCGACCGACCTTCGGGCGCCCGGATACCCCGCATTTCTTGCCTCGGTGTACGCCATGTTTGGCCGCTCCGTGTTCGCCGTGATGCTGTCACAGGTTGCGACTGACCTTGTGGCTTGCTTTCTGATCGCGGCGCTCGCGGCGTGGGTTGCTCCGGAAGAATATCGGCGCCGCGTCGGTCTCGCCGCGCTCTGGCTCGCGGCGCTTTGCCCGTTTACGGCGAATTACACGGCCACATTGCTCTCGGAAGTGCTGGCTGTCTTCTTCACGGCTCTGGCTCTCATGATTCTGTTGTTTCCCGGAGCGCTGGTGGACCTTCCCGGACACGATAGTTTTTTCAAGGTGAACGAAGTCGGTTTTCTCGGCGGATTCGCTGCCGGGTTGGGCGCGCTGGTCCGCCCGGAAACGCCTTTGCTGCTCATGGCCGTCGCGCTGGTTCTCTTGTGGAGATGCCGGAAGCCGGTCCACTGGCGGACGGCCGCTCGCGCCGGGATGTGGATGGCCCTGGGCCTGTTCCTCGCGCTGCTGCCGTGGGGCGCGCGCAACTGGCGCACGCTTCACAAGGCGCAATTCCTCGCGCCGCGCTATGGCGATATGCGGGGTGAATTCGTGCCGCACGGATTCTACGCGTGGACGCGTTCGTGGCTGTGGCGCACGCGGGACCTCTATCGAGTAACCTGGAAACTCGACGACGAAATCATCCGCGCCGAGGACGCGCCTCCCTCTGCGTTCGATTCGCCCGAAGAGCAGAGGCGCGTGGCGGAACTGCTTCAGCGATACAACCAGACGACCACGATCTCCGCAAGCGTGGATGACGGCTTCGCGGAAATCGCCCGCGAGCGGACGGCGAGGCATCCGCTGCGTCTCTATGTGACGGTGCCGGTCTTGCGGGCCGCCGCGATGTGGTTTACCCCCCGCGTCGAGCTGCTGCCTTACTCCGGCCACTTGTGGCCGCTTCGCGAGCAGTGGCAGGACGACCCGGTGGATTTTTCCGTGACCGCGGGCCTGGGTCTCTTGCATTGCCTCTATGTGGGCCTGGCGATCGCGGGCGCCTGGATCGCCCGGCGGCAGCCGGCGACGGCATTCCTCGTTGTTTTCCTTCTCGTTCGCACGGCCTTCTTTTCGCAGATCGAAACACCCGAGCCGCGTTACCTGCTCGAATGTTTCCCTGCGCTGCTCGCGCTCGCGGCGCAGGTATGGACGCGGCGAAGCGCGACCCTGCTGCCGCAATAACGAGCCGCGTCAGCTCTCCTCGACGGGCTCGGGGTGGATGGTGACGCGGAAGATTTGCGGGAAGCGTTCTTTTACGCGGTCTTCGAGAGCGGCGGTGACGTCGTGGACTTCCGTGATAGGCAGCGTGCCGTCCATCGCGCAGTGGCAGGAGACCAGAATCTTGTGCTTAACGCTGCGCACGTGGACTTCATGGCAATTCACCAGTTCGTGGTATTCCGACGGCAGCGTATTGATGAAATCGCGGACGGACGCCGAGAGCCCCTTGATCTCGTGCGCGCCGGCGATGTGCGTGCCCAGCGGTTCGATATGCGTGTTCACCTGGGCGTTGCCATCGGCCACGCGGCGAATGTCGTTTTCCAGCTCCGTGGCCAGCCCATGGGCTTCGCTCAGGCTGGATCGCTCGTCCACTTCCAGATGCAGCTCGACGAAAAGCCGCCCATCCACCTGGTGCGCGGAAAGTTCGTGGACGGAGAGCCCGCGGCGCTGCGCCATCGCGCGAATCGTTTCGAAAAGATGCTCGCCGGAACGCGCCCGCGGCTCCATGTGCACGACGACATCGGCGGGAACGATCTGTCCGATGAGGTCCTCGACCGCGTCGCTTGTGGCGTGGACCTGCTCGAAGCTTGCCGTGCGCGACACGCTGATGGTGACGTCCACAAAGTATCGCTGCCCCGCGCGGCGAACGCGGACGCGCTCGGTGCTGAGCACGCCTTCGAGCCCGCCCACGGCCCGGGTGATGCTGTCCTGCAGGCCCGGAGGCGCCACGTCGAGCAACGCATCAAGCGTGCGCTTGCCAAGTTGCGCCCCGATCCAGAGAATCACGCCCGCCACGCCGAGCGCCGCGATCGCGTCGGCGTAAGCAAGCCATTCGATGTGAAACTTTACGCCGAGCCAGGCTGCCGTGATCCCGAAGATCACCACGAACGTGCTCCACACGTCGGTCGAGAAATGCAGGGCGTCGGCTTCGAGCGCTTCGCTCGGATATTTTCGCGCCACCCGGGAAAGCGCGCGCGAACGAAGGTAGTCGATCCCCATTGCCACGCCGAGAACCAGAATCGCCATCAGGCTGGGGTGCAAATGCACTTCGTGGAAGAGCAGCCGGCGGAACGCTTCCCAGATGATGTAGAGGGCCGTCAGCAGGAGCAGCCCTGTCTCGATGAAAGCCGAGAAATTCTCGACCTTGCCGTGGCCGTAGGTATGGTCCGCGTCGGCCGGCTTGTCGCTGACGCGCACGGAAAGATACGTGATGACAGCGGCGACGAAGTCGAGAATGGAATGCAGCGCTTCGGAGAGAATTCCCAGGCTGCCGGTGGCGAGGGACAGGAAAACCTTCAAAGACACCAGTACCACCGCAGAGCCCACCGAGCTGAGCGCCGCGAACCGTTTTTCGCGTGCGGCCTGGTCGAGTGCCATCCGAGCAACCGGGGCCGATTATACGCTGCAATCGCCGCATCCCGGCGCGCCCCAAGCCTTTCCGGGTTCGTCAGGACACGCGCCTTGTGGTGAGCGCAGCCGAACCATCGGCCGTGCCGTCACCGCCGCATCTCCAACCCGGCTTTCGCGTTTTGTGAGTCCCGGCGCCTTTTGTCGGGAAGCCGCTGCGGGACAGCGGAACCGGTTCTCACACAGACTCGCTGGCCCCGGCTTCCGACCAGCCGACTGCGGCCAAATGGCCGCCGCGCCGACCTCAGAGGAGGAACCGCAAGGTGCCGGGATAGTTTCCGAGTAGCCGACCATCCATCCACAATCGCCTTTCCCAAGTTCTAAACGTATGCGTTATACGGCCAAGCGACGAAAGACGGACCCGCTTCAGATTGAATACTCACTCATTGAATTCAATAGCCGTTACCGGATTCGACCTGTTGCAGCCGATTCAAGCGGAGTTCGACATGGGACGCTCGCGGCCTGGACACGTCTTGGGGGCAAAAGCGTCTCATGCCGCTTGGAACGAAATGATGGCACCGCAATGACCCGACCATGATCGGCAAAACCATCTCGCACGATTGTATCGTCGAGAAGCTCGGTGGCGGGCGCGGACACGGGCCGTTCCGTGGGGGGAGGGCGTTGCCCCTCTGATTGCCGTGAGCACGACGGGACAGTCGCTACCGCGGCGACCAACGGCTACCTTCAGGACTCCAGCACCACCGTGTCACCGACGCGCACTTCCCCGGGAGTGAGAACCGTCGCGTAGACTCCCGCGCACTGTGCGTGTTGTTGGGCGACGCAACGCAGAATGCCGGGGCTTGCCTTTCCGCTCGCCGGATCGAGAGTGATCATCATGCAACGCCGGTCGACTTCCGTGATGGCAATTCGCGCTGCGTTTCCCACGCGGAGAATGCGGCCGACCCAGTTCAACTCATCGAAGGCTTGGCCACTCTCCAGATCGATGAGCAGGTTCGGACGAAACCGCAAGAGGTCTTCTTTAGTGTCGCTTTCCTCAGCGATCCGCGTTATCGTCTGGCGGCTGATGAGCGAGATGGGCGCAACATCGTACGAGCCGCGGTAGTTGCGCAGCAAAAAGAGAGCTCGGCCCGAACGCGCCTCGAGTGCCCTGCGCAGTTCGTCGCTCGCAACAGGCCATTTCCCCCCACTTGGGGTCGTGACCGTCACTGCCACTTCTGGCAGGCCGGTTTCCTCTACTGAAGCCCCGTAGCAAAGGAGTTCCGGCAGCTCCCTGGCAGTGAGCCAGGGAAACGAGCTGCGCGAGGTCGCCTGGACGAACGCGTAGCGCCGGTCCTCCGGCACACCCTGCAACGTCAGCGTCGTGGCGGGCAAGGCCTCGCCCCGCATGGACTTGACCGGATACCGCCCGAGCTGGCGAATTACCCCCGCAGACTGCATGCGAGACCTCCGTTAAACGACGCGAAAGTATTCATGACTTTGAAAGTTGCATGTAGATGGCCGAATTGCGTGAAGCAGACCTCGATCTGCCCCCGTTGATCCGGCAGCGATCGAACGAAAAGTTGTTAGGCGTTCGCTCCATCTGCTGCGAGCCCGGAGTCAACGACAATATCCGATCGGGTGCTGTCGACGATTGCTTTCAGTTCCGCCTGTTCCTCGGGGGGAATCACGAACTTATCCAGCGTCTGCTGAAAATCGTCCAGGAACGCCTCCCACTCCTCGCTGGTAATTTTCAAGTGGGCATGAGAGTCCGCCATCGACCTGCCAGTGTATTCTTGTGGGTCGCCCGCAGCCCAGCAGACCATCTCGGTCACCAAGTACTTGAATCCCGCAGGTGGCACGCGATGATGCGCTTCGTCCACTAGGGGATTGGCATTCAATCTCGCGTCTGTCATGACTCGGTCGATGAAATCGTCTACCACCGTCGCAATGCTATACACGCCACCGAGTCTGTCGTAGAGGGAAGGCCTTTCTGCCAGGTGCGTCATACGTCTGCCTCCGGCTGGCAGTGTACCAGAACTCGGAGCGGAGAAAATCACCCAATGCTCCTCCGCGAGAACAGTCCGTTTCAATACTCATCCAGATTAGGAACGAGTGACGGGGTACTCGGAAGAAATCTTGCCACTTTCTGAGCACCGGGCCCCAAGGGACCGTATAACGCGCGTCTCGGAGACTGCCAGGTCATCCATGACTGTCGAGAATCGGACTCTTTCACTCCTTCAACTTCTCAACTCTCGACTTTCAACCTTTGAATTTCAACTTTGAACTCTCAACTTCTTTCTCCCCCCTGTCCACACGCACTCCGATTTGCATTTCGGCCCCATCCCCGCTACCGTATCCCGTGACTTCACGACCCAGAACCGCCGGCCTCAGACCGCGACCGCGCCGGCGCCCTGCGGCCCAAAGCCTAAGGGTGCCGAGTCCGCCTACCGCCCAAAGCCTAAGCGCTTCGGGTCCGTCTGCGGCCCAGAGCCCGAGGGCGTCGGGCCGTCCTTCTCCGCTTCTCGCCTCCTCCTCTGGCCCCTGCCTCACTTCCTTAATTTATAACCACCCTATTATCAATGGGATGCGAACCTGCCTTCGCCTATCTAATCGCAACATTTTTCCAAACAAAATCGCACGTATCCCATTGAAAACAAACAGGCGGGCCTCTTCCAAATCGCAACAAAAGTGCACTTTTTTTAAAGAGAGAGCGCGTGCGAAGTCGCGCGCTCGGAGACAGGAGTTCGGCGACGCTGCCGCACAGCAACTCCTCCTTCACGCATCTAGAAATGACTTCCGCTCGGTGCAACTCTTTCTGACTCAACGGAAATGTCTCCTGTCTCATGGGGGTGACATTTTCACGTTGCTGCCCAGGGGTGACAGAATGATGGCGCCAAGACACGCGGCAACCCGGCTCTCGCGCTTCGAGCGCAGTTGCCGTACACTCTTCGCTTCGCATCGCGGACTTCTGCGGCGAGCGCCCGCTACCGCCGGTCCCAACCGGGAGCCATTTCGCATGCCGAATGCCCTCGACCCGATTTTCCGGCCTCAATCAGTGGCCGTCATCGGTGCGTCCACCGAGAAACAAGCGCTGGGCCGCCAGTTACTTGAAAACCTGATCCATTACGGCTTCCGCGGCAAGATTTTCCCGGTGAATCCCAAAGCGGCCGAAATCGCCGGGCTGCGCTGCTATCCCTCCGTGCTCGCCATCCCTGATCCGGTGGAAATGGCGGTCGTCGTGGTGCCCAGCCAGTTCGCGCTTGGGGTGCTCGACGAATGCGGGCGCAAGGGCGTGCGCGGCGTAGTGATGATCACGGCCGGTTTCCGCGAGACGGGCGCGGAAGGCGCCGCGCTCGAAACGCAGGTGACGGAACTCGCCCGCCGCTACAGTTTCCGGCTCGTCGGGCCGAATTGCATGGGTGTGATCAACGCCGATCCACAGGTGCGGCTGAACGCCACGTTTGCGCCGACCAGTCCGGTGGACGGCAACGTCGCGTTTCTCTCGCAGAGCGGCGCTCTCGGCATCGCGATTCTCAATATCGCCGAGGAGCGGAATCTGGGTCTCTCCTCCTTCGCGAGCCTGGGCAACAAGGCGGACGTCACCGACGACGATCTGGTGGAATACTGGACGAGCGATCCGCGCACTTCGGTGATGCTGATGTACCTCGAATCGTTCAGCAACCCGCCGCGCTTTGCGCAGGTGGCGCGCGCCGTCAGCCGGAAGAAGCCGATCCTGGTGGTGAAATCGGGGAAGACGCTGGCGGGCGCCCGCGCGGCGGCGTCACATACCGGCGCGCTTGCGGCGGCGAGCGATGCGGCGCTCGATGCGTTTCTCGAACATTGCGGCGTGCAGCGCGTCGCGACCGTGGAAGAGCTATTCGATTTGGGCGCGGCCTTCGCGCGCAATCCGCTGCCACACGGGCCGCGCGTCGCGGTGCTGAGCAATGCCGGCGGCCCCGCGATCCTTGCGACCGACTCCCTGATCGCGCTGGGGCTGGAGATGGCGCAGCTTTCGCCGGCCACGCTCGAAGCGCTGCGCGCGAAATTGCCCGCGCACGCGAGCGTCACGAACCCGTTGGACATGCTGCCCGGCGCCGATGCAAAAATGTACGGCTTCGCGCTGGAGACGATTCTGCGGGACGCGAACGCGGACATGGCCATGGTGATTTACGTGCCGCCGATGCTCGGCGATCCCGTCGGCGTGATCGGAGCGCTCGAAGCCGCGCGCAAGGCAGTCGCGAAGCCGGTGATCGGCGTCCTGATGGCGCCGAAAAAGGCGAGCGCTCTCGTTCGTGAATCCCATCCGAATCATCTGGCGCTTTGCCAGTTCCCTGAATCCGCAGCCGGGGCGCTGGCGGCGCTCGATCACCACCGGCGCTGGTGCGCGCGGGGTGTGGGACGCGAGCCGAAATGGCCGGCCGACCGCGCGCGCGTACACGCGCTGATTGCGGGGGCGCTGGCGGAAGGCCGCGGTGAATTGCACCTGCACGAATGCTTCGATGTGCTGGCGGCGTACGGCATTCCGGTGGCGCGCTATCGCCTGGTGCACAAGGCCGAAGAAGCGGAAGAGGCCGCGCGCGCGCTCGGTTTTCCGGTGGCGATGAAGCTCGCCTATGGCGGAATCGCACACAAGACGGAGGCGCGCGCCGTCGCACTGAATGTGCGCTCGACCGATCAGGCATTTCATACCTACTACGGGCTGACGCACGGCGGGGCGGCGGGCGACGCCGTGGTGGTGCAGGAAATGGTTGCGGGGCGCGAGACGATTCTCGGAGTGGTGCGCGACCCGACGGTGGGGCCGCTGGTGATGTTCGGCCTCGGCGGCCTGTTTGTCGAGACGATCCGTGACGTGGCGTTTCGTCCCGTGCCGCTGACCGATCTCGACGCGCGCGAATTGCTCCGCGCGATTCGCGGCTACCCGGTCCTCGCCGGAGTGCGCGGAGAAAAGCCGGTGGATTTCGCGCGGCTCGAGGAAGCCGTCACACGTCTTTCCCAGTTGGTTTCGGATTTCGAGGCCATCGAAGAACTGGATATGAACCCGTTCTTCGCTTCCGAACGAGCGGAAGATTGTAAGGCAGCGGATGCGCGGATTCGGTTACGCCGGCCGAAACCGGAAAACTAGCGTGGGCTACTCCACCGAGTGGGCGAAGCGGACCAGCGTTTTTTCCTGTGTGGTGATTCCTTCCTCGATCTTCGCCAGCAGGCTTTCTTCTTCCTTGAGGTGGCGCTGCAACTCCGTCAGCAGGTCTTGGCCCCGCGTGACGACTTCCGCGATGCGCGGCACGGTGGCAAGCTTCAGCTCGCGGCGGAAATTGCTGGTGAGCAGTCGCAGGCGGTCGTGCTCGGACTTCATTTCCGCCAGGGAAGGCTCGTCCAGAAAGTTTGCGAACGGCGATTCAACATCTTCTTCCTCATGGCGGCAGTGCTCGCTGATACCGGCAAGCTTGCCATCCATTTCCCGCAGCTCAGTCAGAACTTCGCCGCGAATCGCCCAATCGTCGCCGGAAGCGCGCGCCAGGGCCAACTCCGCGGCATTCAGGAATTTCCGGATCTCCTCATGCTCCTGCCGGATGGATTCGAGTTTCTGGTGGATTTGCATCACCATCTCCTTGATCTCTCGCGGCTCTAGGAGAACTGCTTGCCCAGGCGCGCGCGCAGGGCGCGATCCATGGCTTGGGCGGCCTTGCGTGCCGGCACCATCGCCGTGACGATGAGGTCGGCGCCGCGTACGCAGTCACCTGCGGCCCAAATTTCCTCTTCGCGGCTCGTTGCGCCCTCGTCCTCGCTGCCGACCCAAATCGTTCCCCATTTCGTCGTCTTGAGATTTTCCGTGGTTGTGGCGATCTCGTCTTCCACGCTGTAGCCGATCGCGATCACGGCCGTGTCGCATTCGAGAGTGAAATTCGAGCCTTCGATCGGAACGGGCGTGCGGCGGCCCTTCGCGTCGGGAGGGCCGAGGCGCATGCGAATGCATTCGCAGGCGCGGACGTTTCCTGCTTCATCGCCGAAGAAGCGCACCGGCAAGGTGAGCCACTCGAATTTCGCGCCTTCTTCGCGCGCGTTGATGCGCTCTTCATAGCGGCCGGGCATCTCCGCTTCGCTGCGGCGATAGACGCACCACACTTCTCCTTCGGGACAGAGCCGGCGCGCGGTGCGGACGCAATCCATAGCGGTGTCGCCGCCGCCGATCACAATCGTGCGCCTGCCCACGTGCGGGCGCCCGCGCATGTTTTCCGGAAGCCATTCGTCTGACAAATTGCCGCGCACGAGATACTCGGTGGCGTTGTACACGTTGCGCAGCTCTTCGCCGGGGATCTTCATGCGATTGCCGGCGCCCGCGCCGTGGCCGAGAAAAACGCCGTCGAATCCGCGGCGGCGCAACAGATCGTCCACGGTGAGTTCTTTTCCGATGCGCGTGTTGCAGCGGAATTCGACGCCGAGATCTTCGAGATAGCGGATGTGGGCTTCGACGACGTCCTTATTGAGCTTGAAGCCGGGGATGCCGTACACGAGCAGGCCCCCGGGCTTCGGCCACGCCTCGAAGACGGTCACGCCATGGCCGAGCTTTACAAGCTCCTCGGCAACAGCGAGCCCAGCCGGACCGGAGCCGACGACGGCGACATGCGTGCCCAGCGGCGCGGCCAGCGCTGGCTGGAGATACCCGCCGAGAAACTGGCGCGCGTAGTCCACGCAAAATGCTTCGAGCTTTCCGATTTTCACCGGCACTCCGGCCGTGTTCAAGACACAGAACCCCTCACACTGTTTCTCCTGCGGACAGAGCCGCCCGCAGATATCGGGAAGATTGGACGTCTCGAAGAATTTCTGAGCGGCGCCGCGGACATCGCCCTGTTCGAGAAGCCAGAGCGCACCGGGAATGTCGTTGTGCGCGGGGCAACCGAACGTGCAGGGATGATGCTCGCATTGCAGGCAACGGCCCGCCTCGGTCCGCGCCTGATCGAGAGTCAGTCCGAGCGAGACTTCATTGAAGTTATTCAGGCGTTCCTGCGAGTCCTGCTTGCGCGCCTTCAGAGGCTCCGTGCGGAAGCGGCGGCGACGATCAAATGGCCGGCCCGTCGAGTTGCTCGGCGGGCTTCCGTGGGGCATGGTTGGCTCCTCGCTTGCCCAAGCGGTCGTCGTCTCTGTCATCGGGACGCTCCCGGTAGCCGTCGATTCAGCCGCGTGGACGGACAGCCAGACCCACTGCAGAAGGCGCGGCTCTGCCATATATAAGGGTGTCTTGATGCAAGGCGGATGCCAGGAAGTGAGGTTCTTTATGAGCCGTAAATCATTGAAAATTAAGCCGTAAATGAAAGGAATAACAGGGAAGGAGGCTGGCGACTGCGCCAGTTAGCGCACTCGTGCGGTATTGCTGGGTCTGGCCCCGGCAACCGGGGCGAAAAGCCTGCAGAAAGTGTATTCTGGTGCGGAACTTCATGAGTGCCGGCCGGGGAGGACATGGACAGGAATCCAGGACCAACCAAGAGATATGCGCGCCAAGGAGGCGCCATCCGGCCGGCCATCCTGATTCTTCTCATTTTCCTCAGCGGATTGGCGATTGACGCACTCTTCATCGAACCGTACTGGATTCAGGTGGATCATTCAACCGTCGTCGCGCCTGTCGCTGCGCCCCTGAAAATTGCGCATTTAAGCGACCTGCACACCAGGGGAGTCGGCCGCCGCGAGCGGAAACTGCTGGCTATCCTCGACGAAGAAAAACCGGACCTGATCGTGATCACGGGCGACTCGCTGGCTTCGTGGGGCGGGAGTTATGGGCGGTGCCGTGAGCTTTACCAAAAGTTGCACGCGCCGCTGGGCGTGTGGTTTGTGCGCGGGAACTGGGAAAACATGAGGCCGGTCCGGCACGAGCATGACTATTACGAAAAGGCCGGCGTCCACCTGTTGCTCAACGGAAACCAACGCGTTCGCTCCGATGTCTGGCTCGCCGGACTCGATGATCCCTCCAGCGGCACTCCGAAGCTCGACGCTGCGCTCGATGGAATACCAACGGGCGCATACACGATCCTTCTGTTTCACGCCCCGGCATTTTTCGACCGCGCCGCCGGGCGCGTGAATCTCTGCCTGACGGGCCACACGCATGGCGGCCAGGTTCGGCTGCCGTTCTTGCCCCCACTGTGGCTTCCCTCCGAGTGCGGCCGATTCTTAGAGGGATGGTACGAGGAAAAAGGCTCGCGGATGTTTGTGAGCCGCGGCGTCGGAATGTCCGTGCTTCCGGTGCGGTTCCGGTGCCGGCCGGAGATTTCCTTCATTACCCTCGAGCCGGAGCGCTAGAGAAGCTCAATTCCCTCCGCAAACCTTTAACCGTTGATTGTGCTGGTCGGGTTGGTGGCGGTCTTGGCGATCATCTTGCTCGCCGACAAATAGTGAAATGCTCGATTCTCTAGGCGCCATATGTGCGCGCTGGATACACCACTGGTGCCAGTTCGTGGCGACTTTTCCGTGTACGCTGGGAATTCAGGTACCGTTACTTTTTCTTGGCCGAGGTTTTCATGTGATGCTTGCCCTTCATTTCGATCAGTAACGAATGAGCTTCGCCGGGGCCCATGAATTCACTCGCGTGAGACTCTGCATCTCTCCACACCGCCTGACCGGCTTGCATATCCCGCTCCGAGGTCTCGCCAGAAGGAGAGGTGTACTTGCTTTTCCCAGCCGCAAACGAATAGATGGTGCAAGCCGGGTGCGAGTGCATGGGGATCTTCTCGCCGGCGTTACTGTGAAACTCGAGCACCCGCACGTGTTCGTTGTCCAGCAGCACTTTAAAATTTTTCGGTGCGACTTTCACGGGGTCCTGCGCCTGTGCTGTCCCTGCGGCGAGGACCAAGACTGCTGCTACAAGCAGGACTGCCAAGCTCACATGGCGTAAGTGCCTCATCGTTTATCTCCTTTTTCGCTTCTTGGCCGGAACTTCCGATTTCAACTTACTCTTTGCGCAAAACCATATGCCAGCCACCCTAAGGTGTCAAGCTTGGATCAAGGAAGCATTGAACGAGAGCTGAAAGGGCTGGTTTTGTTTCTCACCCATGCGGTGTAGGCCTCCAGAGCGGCTTCGTCGCGTTTAAAACCGCATGAATACAGATGACGATGAACGCCGGGAGGTTCACGAGAAAGAGTTGATATCGGAAATCTGAATTAACTACTTGATGATGTAGGATGCGAAGATACCCTGGCCGTGGTAAAACAGTAGCGCAGCTCGCTTTCATCTTTCGCTTCCAAGCGCAGGAAACAACAATCAATGCAGCGGAGGAGGGGGGAGGAGCGGGGCGCGCTGGCGTCCGCCGCGGGCGCCGCGGGCTTCCACTTCTTCCAGAAGCAGCGACGGCACGACAATGGAGCTGGGCAAACCATTCTGCGCAGAGCCGAACGCGCCAAGAGCGGTGCCGGCGAAGCCGGGCGCGGCACTCTGCATGTAGTTGAACACGGCGGGGTCATCGCCGATCCCCGCGAGATTGCGCAGGAGCCGCAGGTTCACTCCAGTCAGGCTCACGCTGCGGACCAGCTCTTCGCGGCCGTCCGCGACATACACGCGATAGACCATGAGCGGGAGGCGATCACCGGTGGAGGCGCCAGCAGCGATGCCCGCGATCAGATCGTTCGCGTCTTCCTGGCGCGAGAAAGCAAGCGCGGGATTGTCCATGCGCTTCACTTCGAGACACCATTCGTGACCGTCCGCGCGGCACATTTCCAGGAACTTCTTGCGCAACTCGGCCGGATGGAGCGTCTCGGCCGGCTGGAAAAATAAATTCGTGCTCATGGGCCGGGGATCCGAGAGAAACATCGAACGCGCGTGGCCGTTCGAATGATCCAAATCGGGTCCGGGACGCCGGGACATCAGTAGATTGCGCAAAACACCGTTTTCGACAAGGGTGACGCGCTGGCCCCGCACGCCCTCATCGTCCACGTCATAGCCACCAAGCAGCGGCTGCCCCTGAAATTCTTTCGCGTTGAGATCGTCAATCAGTGAAACGCCCGGCGGCAGGACGCGCGTCCCCAGCCGGCCCGACCATTCGCTGCGGCCACCCATGCGCTCCATCATTTGGTCGAAAACCGGCATCATCGAGAGCGGAGGGCGAGCACCGGAAATCGAGGGACCAAGAGCCTGCGCGAGCAGCGAGCCCGCGGCGGGCGCATCGAAAAGCATGGGGCCCACGTAATCCTGAATCGAGCCACTCGCGCGCAGGGCTTCCAGTTCCTGACTGGCCTTCTGCAGCGCCTGTCCTGCGGCATGCATATCAGGCAGGTCCGCTGGTTTGCGCGCGTAGGACGTATAGAAATTGTGGAGAGAAATGCCGTCGCCCGACTGGGTACCGAGCCCGGCCTCGATCGAGGCCAGGCTGCGCGAGACGCGGATTTCCGTGCCTTCACTCGTCAGTAAGTAGTAGGTCGCATAGACGATGTAATAGTTGACCCGGGTGCTGTAGAGCTCCGGAAAATCGCGGAAGACCCTGGAAGCCGAGCGCGCTTCTTCTTCCCAGTTGCGGGCAGTCCAATCAGGCTCGGGCCGCGGTTCCACGAGCGTGACCGCAGGCTCCTGCGAGAAATCGTCAATCTCCGGCGGCTTTGCCAGGCTGCGCAAGAAAGCGCGTTTGCGTGCGAGCTGGTCGAGCGCTTCCTTGTACGCCTGGTCGGTGGCGAGCCACAAATCCTGGCGTAGCGAGTTATAATCGCGGTCCACTCCCACCTCGCCTGCCGAACCGAGAAAGCCGCGAAAGCCTTCGTCGCCGATAAAATTTGAACTATCAAAATGATAATTGCCGACGCGGACCCCGACGTTCATGAAGCGGTTTCGCGTCGTGGAGCTCGAGAGCAATGCGCCGAACGAGGCGGTGACAGAACGAATCTCGAGATCGAGCAGGCGATACTCGATGTAGTAAGGCTTGTCGAGCCCGGCGATTTGCAGCCGCGCGCGCGACCGATTCATTTCGTCGCGCATCGCACGAAGCGTCTGATCGTTGTCATTCGCCGGCGCGGGGGACGGTTGCGCCGCAGCGGGCCGCGCCGCCGCAAACAACGCGAGCAGGGCAAGGGAGAGAACTCGATGTGCGCGCGGCAACGTCACTGTTTTTTTGCCTCCGGGTCGTGAGCGGGCGGCGGAAGAATCGGCGGTTTGTCGGTGGAGGTCTCCTTCTTCTGCACCTCCAGCTCCGAAATCAGAATGGCAGGCGCAGCCGCTGCCACCGGCACGGAGCCTGATTCAGCGCCGCAATAGCCGTTGAAAACCTCCGAAGTGTCGCCGGTCGCCACGATTTTCGTCAGCGAAACGAGCGGAGTTCCGACGATGTCCACGCCGCGGACAAGCTCATCCGGGCGGCCGTCGGGATATACACGATAGACGACGAGCGGAAGCACCTGAAACGCCTGCGGCTGGCCGCGGCCGGTGAAGGTGAAGCCGCCCGCGATGTCGTCAATCAGCAGCCCGTAGGGTTTGCCTTGCTGCTTGATGAGGTCAATCAGCTTTTGCCGCAATTCTGCGTTGGAAACCTTTCGATCGCTGGTGACGATCGTGTTGCCCATGCGGGCAATCGGCTGGAAGCCCAACTGGCGGCGGCCGTGTCCGTTCGACTGCGGAAAGCCGACGAGCGGCGAGCGGGCCATCAGGAATCCCTTGAGCACGCCATGATCGACCAGCGTCACATCCTGCGCCGGAGCGCCTTCATCATCGTACGGGTAAAAACCGAGCAAGTCTTTCGGCCCCAGGCGAGCCTGGGTGGGATTGTCGTGGACGGAAATAAAGCTCGGCAGGATTTGCTCACCCACTTTCTTCGTGAACGTCTGCCCTTCGCTGATGTCCTTTTGCCGGAATCCTTCGAGGCGGTGCCCGAGCACTTCGTGGAAGAAAACCGCAGTGGCGCGACCGGTGAGCAGGGCCGGGCCGGCGTAGGGTTCGACGAGCGGGGCGCGGTCGAGGGCTTCCACTTCCTGAATCATCGTGCGAATGCGCGCCATCACGGTCTTGTCGTCCGGCGCGTCGGCGGGATTCACCCAATCGAAATTCGCGTAGCGGTTGATGTCCATGCCGTCGGGCGCTTTGCTCTGCACGAAGAGCTCGAGCCGATAGCGGATCTGCCCGAAGGCGAGCTTGGTGCCCTCCGAATTCGCCTGGTATTGGTTGTCGGCGCGAGCGCGAAACGTCGCAATCGAATTCAATACAGACGGCGACGTGCTGAAAAGCGCGGTGTACTGGCGGACGCGCTGCTCCCACGGACGGCGGTCGACCTGAATGGAAACCGGCGGATGGATCGAGGTGTGCGGCTGCTCGCGTGAAAAGTCCGGTGCGCGGCCTTCGGACGTCTCCACCTGCACTTCTTTACTCGTTTGGATCTTAATCAACTGCTGGGCAGCACTACGGTATTGCCGGTCAGTTTCGAGCCAGATCGCGCGCCGGAGAACGGGGATATCATCATCGAGCGTCACTTGAGAACCGGGGCTGCCGGAGCCGGGCGCGCGGTCGCCGACCTTGTGCGTACTGTCGAGATTGTAATTGCCGACGCGCGTTTGCACTTCAAGCCAGCGGCCCTGCACGTTCTGACTGTTCAGAACGGCGCCATTCGACCCGGAGACTTCAGTGACCTCCTGGTCGGTGACGGTGTAACTGATGAAATACGCGGCGGGGTCGGCCTTGCTCAGCGCGTCCATCGAGCGCGTGAGCTCTTCCTGCATTGCCTTGAGGACGGGCGGATCGGCGGGCGGCGCCGAACGGCCAGACCCGGCAAGCAGCAGGCTCGCCAGGGCAAGCAGTGAAGCACCGGATAGGAGACGAAGCATTCTATGAGTGCGATTCATCAGCGATGCAGAATTCGCTAGTGTATGCCAGGTAGCTCGAAATCCCAAACGGAAAGCGGACGGCGCAATACAATCTGCTAGGATGGCGTCCCTCACCGGCATCGAGTCCTGTGCCAAGGAGGCTTAGATGCGCGCCATGGTCGTTCGGCGGTATGGGCCACCGGAAGTTTTCGAACTTCGTGAAGTCCCCGATCCCACGCCCGCGGCCGGCGAGGTGCTGGTGCGCGTTCGCGCTGCCGGCATGAACTTCGCCGACCTGTTTGCGCGCATGGGTCTTTACCCCGGCACGCCGAAGCCGCCGTTCATCCCGGGCCTGGAAGTAGCAGGAGTGGTGGAGCGCCCGGCCGCCGAGGCGGGGGGCGAGCCATTGCAAGCAGGAGACCGGGTGGCGGCGCTGACGGCATTCAACGCGTATGCGGAACTCGTTGCCGTTCCCGCGCGGCGCGTGTTTCGCGTGCCGGAAGCCATGCCATTCGAAGATGCGGCGGCCATTCCGGTGAATTATCTCACCGCCTATCATTCGATGATCGTCATGGGGAATCTCCAGAAGGGCGACCGCATCCTCGTCCACGGAGCGGCGGGCGGAGTGGGCGTTGCCGCCGTGCAACTGGCGAAGGCGCGCGGCTTCGTCGTGTTCGGCACCGCCGGTCCCGCGAAGCAGGATTTTCTACGCCAGCTCGGCGTGGACCATCCGATTGACCACACGCGCGAGGATTTTGTCGAAGCCGTGCGGCGTGTTGCGCCCGGCGGCATCGAGATGGCGCTCGATCCGATTGGCGGTAAGTCATTTCGAAGGAGCGAGCGGTGCCTCGGTCCAACGGGGCGGCTGGTGATCTACGGATTTTCTGCTTCGGTGGGGCCGAACGGGAAACGGAGCTGGTGGCGTGGGCTGAAGGCGCTGCTTCAAACGCCGCGTTTCCACCCGCTCGCACTGATGCGGCAGAATATTTCCGTCATCGGCGTCCACCTGGGGCGGCTCGACGCCCGGGCCGCGCTGTTGCGAGAGGAACTGGCCGAATTGATCGAACTGTACACGGCGGGCCAGATCAAGCCGGTCATCGGCAAAACGTTTCCGCTCGCCGACGCGGCCGCGGCACATCGCTACATGCACAGCCGTCAAAGTATCGGCAAAATCATCCTGACGGTCGCGTAGCCAGCCAGAATCCTCTACTGCTTCGGCTTCTCGAAAATGGCCGCGTCGGGCTTCGTGTTCAGTTTTACTTCCTTCAACGTTGAGGAGCTGAACTTCGCGCCTTCGTGGAACACTGTGCTTGCGTGAGCGAGCTGAAGGCCTTCAACGGATTTGTAATCGCTCCAGCGCTGCTCGGCATCCGTGGGTCCTTGCTGCGTCAACTGGCGGAAACGGGCGGCCACGAGCAGGTGAGTTTCCGGATCGAAGTACAGTTTGACTTCGCCGAATGGCGCGTTCCACTGCACTCCTACGGTTTTCTTGCCTTCGATCTCTTCCTCACCGATAAACTGCGCCTCGATCTTGCCTGCGAGCGCCTCACGATAGAGGCCGACGGCGCCTGCCAACGCAATTCCCCGCTGGAGTTCTCCGAAAAAGTTAGGAGGAAGATCCATGGCGCCCTGCGGGGAGACGAGCCAGCCGCTTTTTCCATCGAACCCGAGCACGACCGTGCCGAATGGCAGCTTCTGTTCCAGGCGGATGCGATCCGGGTAGGCGACGGTCAATTTCAGGTCCGTCGTGATTTCCTGCCCGCCCGGGCCGGTTGACGAGCCGGTGGAACTCAATTCGATGCTGTCGATTTTGCCGATGGCGTCGCCGCCCGCAGCCTTTGCCGCAGCAAGAAGAATGGCGCGGCCCCGCTCGAGCGATTCCGGGGTCGCGGCCGGAGCGGCTTTGGCCGCCTTGCGCAGATTGGGACTGAGGAGATCAAGCTGATCGGCCGGTAGCTCCTCGTATTTCGCGGTGGGGAACGCTTTCTTTAAGTCGTCGCGAAACTTGCTCGCATTGCCGACCAGGACAAGGTCAAGATTCTTCGCGTCAAAGTAATGTCCCGCCATTTTCTTTACCGCCGCAGCATCCACCTCGCGAATTCTCTGCGGGTAGGTCTCGTTGTAATCCTCAGGAAGACCGAACTCGGCCACAGTGAGGACGCGGTCCGCCACCTGCTCAGCGGTCTCGGACTGAATCGGATACACGCCGGCGAGATAATCGCGGGCAAAGTTGAGCTCCGCGGGGGTCACTTCGCCGTTCGACATCCTGGCAATCAGATCCACGATTAATTTCGTGGCCTCGACCGTCGCTTCCGTACGCGTTGACGTGCCCGCCGCAAAAACGCCGGCGAATTTATTGCTTGCGAAAACGGAATTAGCGCCATAGGTGAGGCCCTTGTTGATGCGCACCTCCGTGTTCAAGCGGCTGTTGTAGCCGCCGCCGAAAATGCGGTTGGTGACGTAGAGCGGGATGTAATCCGGGTTATTGCGCGCGATACCCAGCCGGCCCACACGGATCTGCGTCTGCACGGCGTCCGGCTTGTCCACGACGACAATCCGAAGCCCGGAGGAAGGCTCGGGCACGGCCATGCGCGCCGCCGGCAAATCTTTCTTCGGCCATCCGCCGAAGTATTTTTCCGCGGCAACAAAGGCGACTGCGGGCGTGATGTCGCCCGCGAAAGCCAGCAACGCACCATTCGGCGCGTAGTACGTATCGTGGAAGTGTACGAGCGCGTCGCGATCGAACTTGCGAACCGAATCGGGCGTCCCGTCTCCCGGAAGCCCGTAGGGTGAAGCGCCGTAAACAATGCGAGGGAAGACAGCGGTCGCCAGATAGCTGGCATCGGAGTATCCCACCTCAAGACCGGAGAGGGCCTGCTGTTGCTGCCGGTCCAGCTCCTCCTTCTTGAAGGAAGGATGCAACACGACATCGGAGAGCAGATCCATGCCGAGATCGATGTCCTTCTTCACAACGCTCACGGTGACGTAGGTGCTGTCCGGGGCCGCCTGGGCTCGCAGCGAGCCGCCGACGAAATCAATCGCCTGCGCAATCTCCTGCGCGGAGCGCTTCTCGGTGCCCTGCGTCAGCATGCTTTCCGTCATCCCGGCCACGCCCGCCAATCCTTCGGGGTCATGGGTGTAGCCGGCGCCGGTCAAGACCAGTCGAGCGGCGACGGCGGGCTGGCGATGGTCGGTGATCACGAAGACGCGCAGACCGTTTGCCAGGGTCTTGGCTGCCGCCTGCGGGAAATGGAATGACCGAGCCGGACCGGCCGCAGGCATCCGCGGCGCCAGCTTCACGCCCGGCGGGACGACACCGGTGCCCTGTTTTTTCTCCTCGGCTTGCACCGGAACGGCAGGCTTGGATGCCTGCGCCATCGTCGCGGGCGCGATGGCCGCGAGTAATCCGAGCAACAGGCTCGCCAACAAGACCCACACTGTGCGATCTGAATTGCGCCTCATCTCAGCTCCCTTTTCTTCTTCTATTACTTCGCCGCCGGTTTCGCCGGCGTCACCAGCAACACAGTGGCATGGTGCTTGTCGAAATACTCTTTGCCGACACGCTGAATGTCGGCGGGTGTAACTTTGAGATAACGGTCCAGATCCGTGTTGACCAAATTCGGATCTTTGCCGATCACGGCGGCGTCTCCGATGGCTCCCGCCTTCTCCTCGTCAGTCTGCCGCCCCAGAATGAAATTCGAGATCGTCTGGTTCTTCGCCTTATCGAGCTCTTTCGGGTCGGTGGGCTGCGACTTTAACTGATCGAGCACGGCATCGACGGCCTTTTCGCCTTCCTCCGCGGTGTGGCCCTGGTTCATGACCGCAAAGGCCCAGAAGAGGTTCGGGTCTTCCGTAAACCGGCCGAAGCCTGCGGACGCCAGCGCGATGCGCGCCTTATAGACGAGCGTCTGATAGAGCCGGCTGCTTTCGCCTTGCGCGAGCATGTTCGCGGCAAGATCAAGAGCATAAGTATCGGGCGAATAGTGCGGAGGAACCTTGTAGCCCTCGACGACGGCGGGCAGCGGCGTGTTCGAATACGATTTCGTCACAACGCGCTCCTCCACCTGTGGCGGTTCCTTCGCCATCAGGCGCGGGATAGGTCCCTTGGAGCGCGGAATGCCACCGAAATAGTTCGTTGTCCAGGCGAGCGCCCGGGCGGAATCGAAATCGCCGACAACCACGAGCGTGGCATTGTTCGGGCGATAAAATGCATGGAAGAAACTCTGGACGTCGGCGACGGTGGCTTTGTTCAAGTCCTCCATGCTGCCGATCGGCGTGTGGTGATAGCCGTGGACGGTGAAGGCGGCGGCGTAGAGGTCTTCCTGAATCAGCCCATAGGGCCGGTTATCCACCCGGAGGCGGCGTTCTTCTTTGACCACCTCGCGCTCGGAGGTGAAATTCTTTTCGTCCACGTTGAGGCTGCCCATACGGTCTGCCTCAAGCCAGAGCACGCGCTCGAGATAGTTGCTGGGAAAAGTCTCGTGGAATACAGTCACATCTTCGGTGGTGTAGGCGTTGTCGGAGCCGCCGATGGATTCGATGATTCGGGAGTGCTCCTCCGGACCGACGTGGGCCGAGCCCTTGAACATCAAATGCTCAAAAAGGTGCGCGAAGCCGGTGCGGCCGGGGCGCTCGTCCTTCGACCCGGCGTGATACCACACTTGCACGTGGGCTACCGGAACGGCGTGCTCTTCCAGCAGGACGACGCGCAGGCCGTTGGCCAAGGTGTGCGTCTGGATGTTCAGCTTCGGCGGCCGCACTTCCTGTTGCGCCGTTCCCTGTGCCCACGACGGAACACTGCAGGCAATCAGGATTCCGAGCAGGACGGCAAGTTTCATTTTCATTTGAATTCCCCTACCCCCATGAAATCGCCCCAGCGGAAACACCGAGAAGAAACGCAACCGAGGTGCCCCATCGTAGACGGACAAGGCCGCGGGTGTCAAACATACCCAAAAAAATTCTGGGGCGCGCCGCTGCCGCCTCCGAAGCGTTATACGCACAGGGCGAAGGGCAAGTTTCGAGCGTTGCGACCCGGCGGCCAACCCGGCGCGGCCGGCCCACCACGATTGACGGCGCGGAAGGATGCACATAGCATCGCGAACATGTCCATAGACAATGAGAAGTTCGCCGAGGTCAACGGCGTCCAATTGCACTATGTCTCTCAGGGCGAAGGCGACCTCATCCTCTTTCTGCACGGTTTTCCGGAATTCTGGTATGCGTGGAAGAATCAGCTCGCCGAATTCGGGCGCACCCATCTTGCGGTGGCGCCGGATCTGCGCGGCTACAACCTTTCCTCGAAGCCCGCGCGAGTGGAAGACTACGGCATTACTTTTCTTGTGGCAGACGTCCGTGCGCTCGTTGAGCATTTCGGAAAGAGAACATGCACGCTGGTGGGACATGACTGGGGCGGCATCATTGCCTGGGCGTTCGCCATCGCGCACCCGGAGATGTTGGAAAAACTCGTCATCATCAATGCGCCGCATCCGGGTATCTTCGAACGAGAGCTCAAGAACAATCCCGCGCAGAGGAAGGCGAGCCAGTACATTCAGCTTTTCCGCTCACCGATGGCGGAAATGATGCTGAAGGCTCTGCATTACCGCGCGCTGGTCGAGCAAGTATTGAAGGAAGGCCTCGAGCAGGGCTACTTTACCGCAGACGACAAGCGCGCGTATCTTGAGGCATGGTCGCAGCCGGGGGCGCTGACCGGCGGATTGAACTATTATCGCGCAGCGCCGCTCGGCGAATTCGGCGGGGACAATTCGCCGAGCATCGCCAGCGTGCTGCCGTCGCAGGTGGTGCGTGTGCCGACGCTGGTATTGTGGGGCGAAAAGGATGTTTATCTTCTACCGGGGAATCTCGATGGCCTCGATCAAGTTGTGCCCGACCTGACGGTGCAGCGGATTGCCGACGGCTCGCACTGGGTGATTCACGAGCAACCGGAATTGGTCAACGCCGCGATCCGCGAATTCCTTGCGCGGCCGCGCTGAGGAAAAAAGATGACCGACCTCGGCAATTCATCCAATCAAATAAGGCGAGGCCCATTGGGGACGATGGTCTTTCTCTCCAGTGGTCCTTCTCGCGAGTCTGCGGGTAGATTTCTTCGTTCTGGTTGCTCGATGCAAACGAAAGGAGAGAGACGATGGCCGCTGCAAACAGCGAACTCACGGTCCTGCAAGAACACTTGGGACGCTATCGCAAAGTCACGCTGCAGACGCTCGACCTGATGCCCGAGGACAAACTTTCCTGGCGCCCGTTGGGCGACCAGCGCACCGCGGGCGAGCAATTCCTGCACATCGCGCAGACGGAGGAGTTCTACGCCCGCGGCCTGTTTGAAAACGAGTGGAACATGGACCGCTTGAAGCCGGAAGCGATCACGCAATCACGCGCGATGCTGCAACAGCGTCTCGCCAGCGTGCGGGCCTACGTCCTGGGGCAGTTTGGGCGGCTCACGGCGGAACAGCTCGACGCTGTCGCAAATGTGCCTGGCATACCGGTGAGCTGGCCACTGCGCTCCTGGCTGTGGTATCTCGTCGAGCACGAAGTTCATCACAAGGCGCAGCTGGCTCTCTATCTCCGTCAGCTCGGGATCGTGCCGCCGTTTTTTGCGTACGCGCTGCCACCCGGCGTGCGGCCGGACATTCGATAGGCCTTGCTGTTTTCCCCGGCCGGCACTAGCATGCGGCCAAATTATCCGGGTCCCACGGCCTCAACTCTCGACGAGGGGGTGGCGCATGGCCACTGTAAACGTTCGCCGGGTCTGGCTGGGAACGCTGGCTGGCGGAGTCGTCTGGTGCCTCTGGAGCATCCTGATTGAGGCCGGGGCGATCGGGATGGCGCGTTACGAAAAGGCCATCCAAGCCGGTTATATTTTGGCGCAGCCTCGCTACAAGTCGTTCGAGTTTGTCTGGTTCTTCACGCTATTCGTCCTTGCGCTGGTCGTCGCACGGCTCTACGCGGCCGTCCGCGCGAGCTGGGGCGCTGGACCGATGACCGCTCTGCGCGTCGGCACGCTGATCGGCTTCGCGGCAGGCTTTCCGGTGACATTCAGCAACTCAGCCTGGATGCCCCTGCCGCGTATTTTCGCCATGTGGCACATGATCGAGCTTTGGGTCGGCGCCATTCTTGCAGCGCTCGTTGCGGGCTGGCTCTACAGGGACTAATTAAGATGACGTCTCTTCCTCCGCGAGAGAAAATGCTCAAGCGCGAAGGCCATCCCCGCGATCCACAGCCAGCATCCATGCAGTGGAAGCGGTCGAATAGGAGCCGGGAGCGAAAGCAGCGCGGGTGGAGAGGCTGAAAAGGAATGCGTGCTCTCGTCGGCATCCTGATCGCTGCGTTGCTGGCTCTCGGCATCTACTGGTTTTACCTGACGCGTTCGCGCCCTGGAGCACCAGGAAGCACTCCGGTGCAGACAATAGACGCGTCACGCGCAAAGATGGACCTTCTCGCCATCGCACAAGCCGAGCGAACGTATTTTGCCGAGCACGGCTCGTACGCTTCGCTCGACGAGCTGGTGACGAGCGGCGCGATTCCAGGGGAAAGAACGCGCCTGGAAGGCTTTTCAATCACTGCCGAAACGCAAGCCGATGGATTTACCTTGACGGCCCGCTGCCAGCCTCCGCCCGGCCAATCGTGCACCAGCTTCGCGGTGGACCAATCAATGAGCGTACACTCCCTTCCATGAGACAGTCCTCCTCTTCCGTCTTTCGGCCGTGGCTCGTCCTGATGGTTGCGCTGGCGGCGGGTGGTGCGTTCGGCGCACAGAAGCCGGAATACCCCGACATCAAGAATTTTCTGCGCGTGGACGAACATTACTGCACCGGCGGCCAGCCGACGATGGACGACCTCGTCCGGATGAAGAAAGGCGGAATCAAGACGATTCTCAATCTGCGCCGCCCGGAGGAATTCAATGCCGAACAGGAAGCCACCCAGGCAGAGAAGCTCGGCCTGCGTTATTTTCTGATTCCGGTCGACCCCAAACAACCGCAAGACGAACAGGTGGACGAATTTCTCAAAGTTCTAACCAATCCGCAAAACCTCCCCGTGTTCGTTCACTGCCACACCGCGAATCGCGTCGGAGCGTTCTGGATGATCCGACGCGTTCTGATAGACGGCTGGCCGATTGAAAACGCCGAGCGGGAAGCCGAAAGGATTGGCCTCCGCAGCCCGGAGCTGCGCGATTTCGCCCGCGATTACATCCGCCGTCACGCAGAGAATTCCATCACGCCGTAAACTTTGCTCCGGTCGGCTCACGGAACATTCCACACCCCCGCCGCGTATCTCCGAGGTGAAATCACTCTGAAAATGCTTCCCGCAACTCGCTGCGGTAAGCGCAGGAGGAAGACATGCCTGAAGTGATGATTCCACTGGCCGCAGTGGTACTTTGCTGCAGCATTCCGCTGGCTGCCATCTACGCTTTCTATCGCGTTCGGAAGCTGAGGACGGAAGAGCGGCTGGCCGCAATCGCGCGCGGAGTGACGGTGCCGTTCGAGCCCGAGCTGCCGCAGCCGACGCGCTCGCGCCGAGCAGGGATTCTACTGATCTGCGGCGGGGTGGGTTATGCGCTGACGTTCGCTGTGCTCTCGCTTGCCGATCGCGATGCGTTGATGGCAGCGGCCTTCAGCATCATTCCGGTCTCCATCGGCATCGGCTATTTTCTCGATGCGATGTTTGTGAAGCGCGAGCTCAATCCAACCGCGTAATCTTCCACTTCACGACGGGCTGCGCTACGGACTGCGCTTCTGATCGGCAACCACCACGCCCGGTTCGGCGTAATCCGTCGGCGGCAAATCCACAAACGTGACGTGGATGTTTTCGCGCTTGGCGCGCCCGTCTTCCTCCAACGCCTTGGTAATCCGTTCGGCGAGCTTTCGCTTCTGCTCCGGCGAACGGCCCGCAACCCAGGTAATCTGCACGTGCGGCATTCCTGCCTCCTTGGAAAAACGGAGAATTGTAAGGGCGGAATCGCGAACAAAGAAAAAGGAAAAGGGGCAGTGCTTCTGCATGCGATTCACGCAGGCAAGGCTTCGCCTGCCTTCTGACCTCCCTTTCCCGATTGCAGGGCCGTGCTAGGCGGCGGATTGCGCCGTGCTGGGAAGCTTGGCGCCGCAGAACGCGCAATTCGACCAGGCGTGCTGGACGGACTTGCCGCATTGCGGGCAGGAAGGCTTCATTGCCGCCCCGCAGTGCGGGCAAAAGGCAAAACTACCAAGAACGCGGGCGTTGCATCCGGGGCAAGGCTGCGGCAGCGGATCGCGCAGGATGAAATAGAGGATGATCCCGATCGCCTGCGGGACGAGCGCCGCGAGAAACGTCCACATCACGTAACGCATCCCGCGCCGTTTGGCGTCGCCATAGACGTAGCCGATCAACAGCATGTAGACATACAGGATCAGGAAAATACCGTAGGCGAACAGGACCTTTCCGATGAGCGGCCAGGTTTGGAAATCAGGCTGCCGCATTACGGCGAACTCGAAAAGCACTGTCGCCAAGATGAGGTAGATCACCGCGGCGATGAAGTACGTCGTCCGCGGAATCACTTTGAGTTCTTCACGAAAGCGGCTCATGCCACCCTCCTCTCTCTCCGGCGCGAGTATGCCAAGGTTGCTGCGGCGACGCCGCCGGTGAGCCACGCCACAACCGTATAACCCACCAGTCCCAGCCAGAGCTTCCCGAAGCCCGGGGCGAGCCAGCCAAGCATGTCACCGCTCACGAGCCGGAAGATCGGCCAGCTTGCGAGCGTAACGGTCCACGCGAACAAGAGCGTGAATGCCAGTACGCCGCGGTTCCAGCGCTGCTCGGCTTCGGCTGCAAATTGCCATTCCACGCTAGCGCGCACCCGCTCGAGCAGGGCGGCCGGCGGCTGCGGCGTCGGCAGACGGCGCAGCCCGGCTGCCAGCGCCTGCCAGCCTTCGAGCTCCGCCGAGCAGGCAGTGCATTCCCGCAGGTGCCGCGCCACGCGCCCTTCTTCCTCCGCGCTCAGCGCGCCGGCTGCCGCCAGCGAAAGCAGATCGCGAATTTCGTCGTGTTCACTCATTGCCAGTCCTCACCAGGGAAGCGCGTCTCGAGCGTGCGCCGCAACTGGTCCAGCGAGCGCTTCAAGCGCGTCTTGACCGTGGAAAGCGGCGACCCCAGCACTTCGGCAATCTCTTCGAGCTTCATTTCTTCTTCAAACCGCAGCGTCAAGACGTCGCGGTAGATCACCGGCAGCTCCGCCATGACCGCTGCCAGCCGCACGGAACGCTCCCGTGAGAGAGTGCGGTCGAAGGCAGGCGGATCGGCGGAAACCAACCGCTCGACCGCCGCGCCGCCTTGCGATGACTCTTCGTCCAGACTTTCCGGCCTGATCCGGCGCAGGTTGTCAATCGCCAGATTGTGCGCCACCGCAAACAGCCACGCCTCGAAGCTGCGCCGCGAATCGTAGTGGCGGATGCGCTCGGCGACCCGCAGCCAGGTTTGTTGGAAGAGATCTTCCGCCGTCGCCGGCTCGCGCACCAGGCGAAGCAAATAACGATAGAGGCGATTCTGATACCGCGCCAGCAGCGCGGCCAGCGCGTTCAGGTCACCCCGCCGGAGCTGTGCCACTTCGGCTTCGAGCCCCACCGGCACCTCCCACGACATTGCGGCCTCGGCAATCATACCTATCCTCCATACGGACGGTCCCGAGAAAAAGACTCATGTGAGGCGAGCGTGGGCGGATGGCCGTGTGTGCTAGAATGGCTTTCCCGTGCAACCAATTCTCAAGCACCTGTTGGACTTGCAGGAAGTGGACTTGCGCCTGCACGACGTCCACGCCCGTTTGACCGCGTTCCCCAAGCAAATTGGCGAGATTGAAGGGCGCGTGGCCGCAGCCCATGCCGAACTGGAGAAAGCAAAAGCGGCACAAGTCGCCACGCTGAAGGACCGCAAGCGATACGAGCTGGACGTAGAACAGTGGAAAGAGAAAATCAGAAAGTATAAGGACCAGCTCTACGAAGTGAAAACGAACGAGACGTATAAGACGCTTCAGCACGAGATTCAGATGGCCGAAGCGGAAATGGGCAAGGCGGAAGACCGCCAGCTCGAGCAGATGGTGGCGAGCGAAGAGTACGACCGCCAGATGAAAGCGGCCGACCGCGCGCTCGTGGAAGTGGAAGGTGCGGCGAAGGCCGATCGCGCAAAGATCGAGGCCGAAAAGTCAGCGGTAGAGAAAGAGCAGGCGAAGCTCAACGCGGAGCGCGAGCAGGCGGTGGCGCACTTGCCGGAAGACTTGGTGGACCATTACGCGCGCATCGCGAAAAAACACGGAGGCGTGGCGCTGGCGGAAGTCCGCAGCGAGATGTGCTCGCAGTGCGGCGTGCGCGTCCGTCCCCACATGTTACAGGAGCTGAGCCGGCAAGGACAGGAAGAGCTTTTCCATTGTGAAACCTGCACGCGGATTCTCTACGTGCTCGACGCCGCGGCCGTGTCGCCGGCCGAGCAGAGTCCGCTCGCGCAAACGAACAATGGCTAGTTCCCACTTGACAACGGCGAGCCCTTGCAGCGCCGCCAGCTCCGAAAAATGAAACACGGACCCAAGCCATCGCCGCCGCGCAGCGCGCGCCTGTTTGCCGAGCCGCACCCGCCGGCGGCCCCTGCTGATTTGCACACGGCGCAGGTGGACGGCGCCTCGCGCGGCAATCCCGGGCCGGCTTCGTACGCCGTCATCGTGCGCGGGCCGAACGGCAAGACCATTTTCGAACAGGGAAAGTATCTCGGGATCGCCACGAACAATGCGGCGGAATATCACGCGCTGATTACCGCGCTTGACTACGCCGCGCATCACGGCATCCGGCGGCTGCGTGTGCGAAGCGATTCCGAACTGCTGGTCCGCCAGATGGAAGGCCGCTACCGCGTACGCAGCAAGGATCTGAAGCCACTCCACGAGCGAGCGGCGAAGCTTGCCAACCATCTCGAATACTTCACCATCGAACACATTCCCCGCGAGATGAATTGCGACGCGGACGTTCTCGCGAACCAAGCGCTCGACCGCACCGGCAGCCGCGCCTTCGCGGCGCCACCCGAGAAGCAAAACACGCACACCTCGACTCGCCGCATTCGCGCGCGCTATGTAAATGGCGCGCTCATCCCCACAGAAGCCCTCGAAGTACCGGAAGGCGCTGAGGTCACGATCGAAGTGTACCCGCGCCCAAAATCATAAATCGAGGCGATACCACAGGTGTTTCAGAGCGGCACGGACTGTGCCACTGGTACGGCAGCGCTATTTCCCCAAAGATGTTCCTGTCGCTACAGTGCACTCGTATTCAAGGGTGCTCATGACAGGCCTGCTCGACAAACTACCCACAATTCTCGTGCTGGCGGTTCTGGTTGGAATTTTCCTTTCGCTTCGGAAGCACTCGGCCTCCGCGCGCGCCAATCTATGGGTCTTTGCGTGGGGACTGATCCTCTTACATTTCTTCGTGCAGGTCTTCGAGACAAAGAGCGGCGCGTTCGCTCAACTCTTCCGAGCCATCGACCTCGGTTCTCTCGAGATTTCCGGCATCGTGTTCGTGGTTTCGCTCACAGTTGCCGCAGAAGACCGCTTCCGCCGCTACCTGCTGCTGGTTCTGCTCGCCATACCCACCGCCTTTCACGCCACCGCCATCATGTACGGCGTACATCTTCGCTGGGCGCTGGCCGGCGCCCTCGGGATGGTGTTCTTCGGTGGAGCGGCGTGCCTGCTGGTGTTCCCTCCGAAGCGCACTTGGTTCCATATCGGCACCGCCACGCTTCTTGTTGCGGAAGGAGTCTGGGCCGTCCGCGAACAACTGCATGGCAACGCGCTTATCGGCATCATCGCCATTCTCACGATCGCGTTCGGACTCCCGGGCATCCTTTACTGGCAACGGTTCAAACGCATCTCGCCGGGCGTGATCACGGTGACCTTGGGATTCCTCTGCTGGGGAGGCGTGTTCCCGGTCGCCTCGCTTCTGGGTCACTATTACCCGAGTCTGCAGATGAACCCTGATTTGTGGAACGTGCCGAAGTATTTTGTAGCTTTTGGGATGATCCTTTCTTTGGTCGAGGATAAATCGCACTTCATCGAAGCGACCAGCGCTCGCGAGCATGCGGAGTACACCCTGCTGCAGGTTTTCGCGCGCATTACTTCCGACTTACTCAAAGGCAAGGAGCCCGCGTCTCTCTCCGGCGAAATCGCCTCGGCCATCACGGATGCCGCCAAATTCCCACGCGCTGCGATTCTGCTTGTTCGAGAAGACCATTCAATCCTGCTGGCGGGGGCAAGCGGGTTTTCACCGGCGGAGCGCACGACGCTCGCCGACCAGGTGGACCAGTGCACCGCCGAAACAATTCGACAGCTCTGCGGGAAAGCACAGCCGCTCGGACATCGCTCTTACCTCCTTCCCGATCAATCGCGCCCCAACCAAACGGGCCGGCTCGCTGCCGTTTCTCCGGCTAGCTCCGCAGGATTGGTGGAAATCCTGATTCCGCTCGTCTCGACGCGGGAGTCTTCCCTCGGTTGCATCCTGCTTCTGGCGCCGGAAGAAGCGGCAGCCAGTTCGCCCGAACTCGTGAAGATCGAGATGCTGGCTGCCGACCTTGCCGTCACAATCGAAAACCGGAGATTGCACCGCCAGCTTGTGCAGTCGGAAAAGCTCGCGGGCCTCGGGCAGCTCGTCGCGGGAGTGGCGCACGAGCTCAACAACCCGCTCACGGGGATCATCGGCTACACCGACCTGCTGAGCGACGAAGTCCGGGAGGAAGCGGCACTCAAGCGGCTGAGCAAGCTCGGCCAGGAAGCCCGCCGCATGAAACGGATTGTGGATGGGTTGCTGCGCTTCTCGCGGCAGAGCAGCTCGTCGAGACCGGATGCCAGTCTCGAGGTTGCGCTGCGCGACATCGTACAGCTCCGCGAGTACTACCTTCGCACACGGAATATCGAAATCGACCTCGAAATCGAGCCCTTCCTGCCTCAGGTAAAGGTCGGCGAAGACGAGCTCAAGCAGATTTTCTTGAACTTGCTGAACAACGCGATCGACGCCGTGGAAGACAGCCGGAAGAAGCAAGTGCGCATCCGCGCCGCGCGGGAAGGTGAACGGGTGATGGTCCGCTTCGAAGATACGGGGCCCGGGTTCAAGAATCTCAACCGCGCGTTCGATCCTTTCTACACAACCAAGCCCGTTGGCAAGGGCACCGGCCTCGGGCTCAGCATCTGTTATGGAATCGCCAAGGAATTCGGCGGTGAAATCCGGCTCGCCAATCGGGAGCCGAGGGGCGCCATCGTGCTCCTGGAACTCCCTGCGGTTCCGCTTGTGGGCAGTCTTGTGCCCGCCTGACGTCGGGCAGGACCCACGGCCAGGCAATAACGTTACTTCAGGAAGTAAGAACGGTAGAGGGTGTCGCGCTGGGCGGGGATGTAGCCGGCATCGGTGATGATGCGGCGCAGCTCGGCTTCATTGGTGCGGTTGCGGACGCCGGCGGCGTGCACGACGTTTTCTTCGATCAGGATGCTGCCTACGTCGTCCGCACCAAACTGCAGACCCACCTGGCAAACCTTGATCCCCGGCGTCAGCCAGCTTGACTGGACGTGGTCAATGTTGTCGAGGTAGATGCGGCTGATCGCGAGGGTTTTCAGGTAATCCACGGCAGTGGCTTCCGGAACTTTCTTCCCTAGCGGCGAATTTTCCGGCGCAAAAATCCACGGAATGAACGAAGTGAAACCCCCGGTATCCGCCTGGATGCGGCGGAGGCGCTCGAGGTGATTCGCGCGGTGGCGGTATTCCTCGCCGCAGCCGAACATCATCGTAGCGGTGGTGCGCATGCCCAGCGCGTGTGCGGTGCGATGGACCTGCTCCCACTCGTCGGCGGTGCACTTCAATCGCGAAATGCGCGCGCGAATTTCGTCATCGAGGATTTCCGCGCCGCCGCCGGGAATCGAATCGAGGCCGGCGTCGCGCAGCCGCGCAATCGTGTCGCGCAGGTTTAGCCCTGAAAGTTCAGCGATGTTCGTGATTTCCGGCGCGGAAAAGCAGTGCAGATGAATCTGTGGATAGCGCTCTTTAATCGACCGCAGCATGTTTTCGTAAAACTCGATGCGCAAATCCGGATGCAGGCCGCCCTGCATCAACACACCGGTGCCGCCAAGCGCGATCGTCTCCTCGATTTTCTGGTAGATCGTCTCGAACGACAGCAGGTAGCCATCCTTTGCGCCCAGCGGACGATAGAAGGCGCAGAACGAGCAGTATTCCGTGCAGAAATTCGTGTAGTTGATGTTGCGATCAATTTGATACGTGGCGATGCGCGGGTCCGTCTTCTTGCGGCGAACCTCGTTCGCGGCCATGCCGATGCCGACCAGGTCGTCGGAACGGAACAGGTCGAGCGCTTCTTGTTGGCTGATGCTCATGGATACGTTCTTACCGCCCGGCGTGGGCCCCCGTCCGGGCGCCGGCCTGCGCGCTTGACGGAGCAGCGGCAAATTCGAGCGGCCGCGCACTCGGGATCAGCCCCGCAGCGGCGCAGCGTTTGAAGTACTCCTCGAGCCCCGCGCGGTTCTCATCATCGAGAGAGAAATCAATGCTCTCACTCAAGTAGCGCTCGAGCGACGACGCCGGCAGATCGAGCTGTTGCGAGGCGGCTTCTGCGATTTCTTCGATGCGGTCGAGGCCATATTGCTTGGACGCCAGAAAATCCGCGACAACATCCGGCGTCGCCGCGGCCTTCCGGGCGGCCCAGATGGCGAGAACACATGGGAGCCCGGTCATCTCGCGCCACTGATGCGCCACGTCGTAGACAAATATCGTCTCGAAACCGGGGACGGGCAAATCGCTCGGATCGCCCTGGCAGCACTGCTCGCCGCTCGGCCGCTTGGCCGAAAGAATTTCCATCTTCACCGCGATGCGCAGAGCCGGATCGCCGATCACAAGCGCGGCGTCCGCGGTGGCCAGCATGGCAGCGGGGTCGGGCGGGGCTTCGACGAATTCCGGCTCGATGCCCCAATAATCCTTCGCGAGCAGCTTCACAAGGGCGGCGGAGCTGCGCGAACTGGTGTCGAGCGCCAGCCGCTTCACGCGCTCGATCGGCTTTTTCGACACCACCAGAATGCTCTGCACCACGCCTTTGGCAGCCACGGCCATTCCCGGCAGTGCGACGACGCCATCCATCCGCTGGTATTCCACCGCCGGGATGATCGCCACGTCGGCGTCACCCCGGCGAAGCGCCTCCGCGCACTGCGAAGGCACCGTGAACGACAGGTCGTAGCGCCCCAGGAGCGGCCCTTCCGTGAACCCCCAGACAAGGGGAGCCGTATTCAGGTATTCGACGATGGAGATGCGAAGCTTGCCCATAAAAGCCTGCCAATGGCTGCCGGAACGCCAACTATAACACAACGGAACGGCCCCCCCGCGTGAGGAAGATGCGAACGTTTGAGAGACCTCTGGCGTATCCTTCTGACCGTTTGCATCTCGCTAAGACTTTTTCAATTCCCTGGCCGGGGAACTCTCCCCATCAAAATCGCGGGGCCGCGCCGCGCGCAGAATGGCCCCGGATGAATCTAGCCTACCAATGCCAGAGCCCCTGATATAACCTTTCCATTCATTTTCAGGCACTCGATGGAGGGAACAGATGAAGCATTTGTGCGGCTTACTGATCTCGATGATGCTGCTTGCCACCGCGGCGCCCGCGCAAACGAGACAGGCCGGAGATTCCCCAAAACCCCTGCCAACAATCGCCGAAAAGACCGCCGGCCTGGAGAAAATTCCCGGCTATTTCCATTTCTACTGGGACGCCGGGGCGGGGAAGCTCTGGCTCGAGATCGACAAGTGGAACACCGAGTTTCTTTATGTGGAATCACTGCCGGCCGGCATCGGCTCCAATGACATCGGCCTGGATCGCGGACAGGTGGGCCAAGGCAAGATCGTGCGCTTCGAGAGAAGCGGGCCGCGGGTGCTGTTGGTGGAGCCCAACTATGATTTTCGAGCGATCAGCGACAATGCGGACGAACGCCGCGCCGTGACGGAAGCATTCGCCGAATCCACGCTTTGGGGTTTCGACATCGCCGCCGAAGACGACGAAAAAGTCCTGGTGGATGCCTCCAGCTTCTACCTGCGGGATGCACACCATGTGATCAACGCGCTCCGGCAAACGAATCAGGGGGCCTTCCATCTCGATCCGTCCCGGTGCGCGTTCTATCTGCCGCGCACGAAAAACTTCCCGCTGAACACGGAAGTGGAAGCAACGCTCACCTTCACCGGAGAGGAACCTGGCTCATTCGTCCGCCAGGTGGTGCCAAGCCCCGGGGCCATCACCGTCCGCGAGCACCACTCGTTCGTACAGCTCCCGCCACCGGGCTACAAGCCGCGCGCGTTTGACCCGCGCGCAGGCTATTTCGGCATCAGCTACATGGATTATGCGACGCCTGTAAGCGAGCCCATTGTGAAGCGCTTCATCGCGCGGCACCGCCTCGAGAAAAAAGATCCTGGCGCGGCGATGAGCGAACCGGTGAAGCCGATCGTCTACTACCTCGACCGCGGCGCGCCGGAGCCGATCCGGTCGGCGCTGCTCGAAGGGGCGCACTGGTGGAATCAGGCGTTCGAGGCCATCGGTTACAAGAATGCGTTTCGCGTCGAGCTCATGCCCGAAGGCGCGGACCCGATGGACTTGCGCTACAACGTGATCCAGTGGGTCCACCGCGCAACCCGCGGCTGGTCTTACGGGGCTTCGGTGGTCGACCCGCGCACCGGAGAAATCATCAAGGGGCAGGTGACGTTAGGCTCGCTGCGCGTCCGGCAGGATTACTTGATCGCCGAAGGCCTCCTGGCGCCTTACGAGAAAGGAGGGTCTATCTCCCCGAAGATGCTGAATATGGCTCTGGCGCGGCTCCGCCAGCTCGCCGCGCACGAGGTGGGGCACACGCTCGGCCTGATGCACAACTTCGCGGCGAGCACGCTGAATCGCGCGTCGGTGATGGATTACCCGCCGCCGCTGGTCAAGCTCGGCCCCGACGGCGTGCCGGACCTCACCGACGCATACGCCGCCGGAATCGGCGAGTGGGATAAGGTCGCCATCGCTTACGGCTACCAGGATTTTCCTCAAGGCACCAACGAAGCGGTGGCCTTGAACAAAACTCTCAACGACGCCTTTGCTCACGGGATGCGCTACCTGACGGATCAGGACGCTCGGCCGCTGGGGAGCTCGAGCCCGGTGGCGCACTTGTGGGATACCGGGACAAACGCGGTGGACGAACTGGGCCGGGTGATGAAGCTCCGTGCCGCTGCGCTCCGGCGGTTTTCGGAGAACAATATCCGCGAAGGCGCGCCGCTCTCCACGCTCGAAGAAGTGCTGGTGCCGACGTATCTCTATCATCGCTACCAAATGGAAGCGGCCGCGAAGGAAATTGGAGGAATGGACTATACCTTCGCGCTTCGCGGCGACGGGGAACAGCCGACAACCATCGTTCCTGCAGCGGAGCAGAGACGAGCCCTCGACGCCGTGCTTGCCACGCTGCGCCCGGAGGCGCTCGCCCTGCCGGAGTCATTGCTGAAAATCATGCCACCGCGTCCACCGGAGTATCCGCGCACCCGGGAAGATTTCCGCATTCGCACGTCGCCGACTTTCGACGCGCTGGCGCCAGCCGAGTCCGCGGCGCAACTGACCTGCGCCCTCGTGTTTAATCCGGAGCGCGCTATGCGCCTGGTGGAATTCCATGCGCGTGACGCGAACAACCCCGGGTTCGACGAAGTGCTTGACAAAACACTTGCCACAACCTGGAAGGCGCCCCGCGGCACCGGCTATTCTGCGGAGATTCAGCGCGTGGTTGATCAGGTCGCGCTGTACGACCTGATTTCACTGGCGGCGAACGATCGTGCAGCCATGCAGGTACGAGCAATGGCCGCATTGAAACTCGAAGATCTGAAAAAATGGCTGGCCGCACACTATCCTTCCGTTTCCGACCCGGGGTGGCGCGCCCATTATTTCTTCGCCCTGTCGCTCGTCAAACAGTTCCAGGAAGACCCGAAGGAACTCAATCTGACGCGACCTGTGGATCCGCCCGAGGGACAACCGATCGGTTCAGGCGTGTTCTTTCCCGGGTACGATGATTGGGAATGGAACTAGCCGGAGCGTTGTTATCGAGTCCGTTCCGGACCGCGGGCGATTCTCCGGTTTTCTCAAGAGGAGCCGCGCGGATAACTTTGCCAGCCTCCCCGTAACCATCCATGGATAACCCAACTTGACAACACCGTCAGGGCCTGCGTAGGCTCAGCCCCTCTCTCTGAGGCGGGCTGTGGATCAGGAAAAGTATCTTTCTTGGGTGGCGCTGGCGCTGACCCCAGGGCTGGGCGCACGCACGGCCGGGAAACTCCTGCGCGAATTTGGCAGTCCGGAGGGCGTTTTCAACGCCTCACTGACTGCGCTCGAAGCACAGGGACTGCCTGCGCCGGTGGCCCAGGCCATTCATTCGCGCGAGCCGCTGAGCGCCGCGGCGAAGGAATTGGCACAGGCGCAGCAGGCAGGCTGCCGGCTGCTCACGTGGGATGAGCCGGCCTATCCGCATCTGTTGCGGCAGATTTACGATCCGCCGCCGTTGCTGTACGCCCGCGGCAACATCGAGTTGCTCGACCGCCATTCGATCGCTATCGTGGGCGCGCGACGTCCGACGCCCTACGGGAATCAAATGGCAGAGCGGCTGGCGCGCGACCTGGCGGAGCGGGGCCTAGTGATCGTCAGCGGCCTGGCGCGCGGAATTGATTCGAGCGCGCACAAGGGCGCGCTGGCTTCGACGCGTGGCGCGACCATCGGCGTGCTCGGGTGCGGGATCGACATCGTCTATCCAAAGGAGAACAAGAAGATTTTCGCGCAGATGGAAGAGCGCGGCGCGATGATCAGCGAGTTTCCGCTGGGCACGTTTCCTGCGCCGCAGAATTTCCCGATCCGCAACCGGGTGATTGCCGGGATGGCGCTGGGAGTTGTTGTTGTGGAAGGCGCGCAGTATTCTGGTTCACTGATCACGGCGCGGCTCGCCATGGAATGCAACCGGGAAGTGTACGGTGTTCCCGGAAACGCCACGCAGCCCACGAGCTTCGGCCCGAACCAGCTCATCAAGCAGGGCGCGAAGCTGGTGACAAGCTGGGAAGATGTGATCGAAGAGCTGCCGACGGACATCCGCGCCGAACTGCTACCCGTCGAGACAACAACCGCCGCAGAACGCGCATCCTTGCTGGAGCAGAGCCTGTCGCCGACGCAGCGGACGCTTTACGAGTTGCTCGGCACCGATCAGTCCCGGCACGTGGACGAGTTGGTGGAAGAATCAGGCTTGAGCTCGTCGGAAGTGCTGGCAGCATTGTTCGAGCTGGAAATGCAAGGCGTGGTGCGCCAGTTGCCTGGGAAACAATTCTTGAAAGTCTTGTTGTAAGCCCGGGCGTTCCGGCGTAAAGATTTTCAGGGAGACCATGGGACGATCACTCGTGATCGTCGAATCGCCCACGAAGGCGAAGACGATCAACAAATATCTGGGACGAACGTACGCGGTTCGCGCGTCGTACGGCCACGTCAAGGACCTGCCGAAAAAAGAACTCGGCATTGACGTCGATAAGGATTTCGAGCCCACCTACGAAGTCATCCCGGGCAAGTCGAAGATCCTCAAAGAGCTGAAAGATCTCGCCAAGGATGCGGACGCGATCTATCTCGCCGCCGACCCCGACCGCGAGGGCGAAGCGATCTGCGCGCATCTCGCCGAGGTGCTCGGCAAGACGAAAAAGGACCGGAAGAAAATCTTCCGCGTCCTCTTCCACGAGATCACCCCCAAGGCCATCGCCGCCTCGTTCGAACATCCCGGCCAGGTGAACGAAAGCCTGGTGGACGCGCAACAGGCGCGGCGGGTGCTGGATCGGCTGGTCGGATACAAGATTTCGCCGCTGCTATGGGACAAGGTGCGCCGCGGGCTTTCCGCCGGGCGCGTGCAGACCGTGGCCCTGCGGCTGATCGTTGAGCGCGAGCGAGAAGTCCGCGCCTTCGTGCCGAAGGAATACTGGACGATTCACGCGCTGTTCGCAGCCGGTGAACCCCCCGCGTTTGAAGCGAAACTGTTCCGCTACAAGGGCGAAGAGATCGAGGTTCCGAACCAGACGGAAGCGGAGCGCATCGTCGCCGCCGTCGAGCACGCCGTTTGGAACGTCAGCGCGGTGCAGCAGAAGGAGAAGCGCCGCTACCCCGCTCCGCCGTTTACGACCTCGAAGCTCCAACAGGCGGCCTACAACAAACTGCGCTTCTCGGCGAAGCGCACGATGATGCTCGCGCAGCGGCTCTATGAGGGCGTGGAGCTCGGCGAGGAGGGCTCGGTGGCGCTGATCACCTACATGCGCACGGATTCGGTGCGCGTCTCGAACGACGCGCTGGCTTCCGTGCGCGACTACATCGGCGCCGGCTTCGGCCCCAAGTACTTGCCCGAGAAGCCGAATTTCTATAAGTCCAAAAAGGAAGCGCAAGAAGCACACGAGGCCGTCCGCCCGACGGACGTTGCCCGCTCACCCGAAGACGTGAAGCGCTACCTGGAAGACGATCTCTATAAGTTGTACCGGCTGATCTGGCAGCGGTTTGTTGCGTCGCAGATGGTGCCCGCTGTGTTCGACCAGACGACCATTGACATCTCCGCGGGCGACTATCAGTTCCGCGCCACCGGTTCCGTCCTGAAGTTCGACGGATTCATCGCCGTGTATCAGGAATCCGTGGAAGAGAAAGAAGACGACGCGGAGGAAGAGGGCCGCACGCTGCCGCGCGTGAGTGAAGGCGAGCGATTGAAGCTTGAAAAGATCCGGCCCGACCAGCATTTCACGGAGCCGCCGCCGCGCTACACCGAAGCGACGCTTGTGAAAGAGCTGGAAGAGAAAGGCATCGGCCGGCCCTCGACCTACGCTTCGATCATCTCGACGATCGTCGAGCGCGAATATGTGACGAAAGACCAGGGCCGATTTGCGCCTACGCTGCTCGGCGAAAAAGTCAGCGATCTGCTGGTTAAAAGTTTCGAGGACATCTTTGACGTCGGCTTCACCGCAAAGCTGGAAGACGAGCTCGACGAGATCGAGGAAGGCAAGCTGCCCTGGCGCAAATCCGTCAGGGATTTCTACGATCGCTTCGAGGAAGACCTCGAACAGGCCAAGGGCGAGATGGAGTCGTACAAGGCCGGAATTCCGACGGATAAGAAGTGCGAGAAATGCGGCCAGGGAATCCTGCTGGAGCGCATCAGCCGCCACGGATTTTTCCTTGGCTGCTCGCGCTACCCCGAATGCGATTTCATCCAGGACATCGCGGAACCGGGCAGCGAGGAAGTCGAGAGCGAGAACGTCACCGAGTACTGCCACAACTGCGGCCGCGAGATGACGATCAAGCGTGGCCGCTTCGGGACCTTTCTCGCCTGTACAGGATACCCAGATTGCAAGACGACGCGGCGGCTCGTCCAGGGAACGCGCAAAGCGCGCCAGCCCGATGTGCCCCTCGACGAAAAATGTCCCACCTGCGGCGAGCAGCTTCTCCGCCGCCACGGGCGCTTCGGCGAATTCATCGGCTGTTCGAAATATCCGAAGTGCAAATACACACGGCCGATCACGCTGGGAATCAGCTGCCCCAAGTGCGGCACGGGCGAGTTCGTCCGCCGCGGCAGCGGAGGCAAGGGCCGCGGGCGAGCGCGGGTGTTCTACGGCTGCTCGCGCTACCCCGAATGCGATTTCACGACGCCACATGAGCCGGTCGCCGAAGCGTGTCCGAAATGTGGCGCGCCGTTTATCGTGGAGAAACGCACGAAGCAGGGCAATTTCCGCGCGTGCCTGAAAGAAGATTGTGACTGGGAAATCCCGGCCCCTTCGGCCACACCGGAGCCACAGCCCGCCGAGACCGTGTCCGCCCCTGCCAAGCCGTAAGGGGCATCGAGAGCGATGCCGCGCGCGCAACCGATGGCAAACAAGCCGCTGGACGAATTCATGCGGTACATGATGTACGTTCGCAATTCCTCGCCGAGCACGCTGCGGAACTACCACAAGGACATTGAACAGTTTCTCGAATACATCGCGCCGCCCGATGCGAAACCGCTGCCGCTGGCCTCGGTGACGCACGTCGTGATCCGCGAATTCATCGCGCATTTGCACGATCGCGGACTGCAGAAGACTTCGATCGCGCGCAAGCTGGCCGCGCTGCGCTCGTTTTTCAAGTTCTGCACCCGCGAAGGCTTCCTGCAGCACAATCCGGCGCGGCTGGTGGCCACTCCCAAGCTGCCGAAGCGCCTGCCAGCGGTGCTCAGCGCCGAGGAGATGAACAATTTTCTCGACTGGCTCTCGCGCGCCGAGCCCTCCAAGCGCGGCAGGGGCTCAATGCCGGAATGGATCGCTTCGAAGCAGTACGACCAGGCGAAGCTGCTGCTCAAGCGCGACCACGCCATCCTCGAATTGCTCTACGCCTCCGGCCTGCGCGTGAGCGAATTGACCGGGCTGAGCATGACTGACCTCGACCCGCGCGACATGAACGTCCGCGTTCTCGGCAAAGGGCGCAAGGAGCGTATCGTTCCCTATGGCGCCAAGGCGCAGGCGGCGCTGGAAACCTACTGGCCGGTGCGCGAAAAGCTGCAGCGCGAAGCGGAGCGCCACCGCGCCAAGGCTCGGAAGCCCGATCCTCAAGCCGTGTTCATCAACCATTTCGGCGGCAGGCTGACGACGCGGACGATCCACACGCTGGTCAAGAAATACACCCGGCTCGCCAACATCAATTGGGACATGCACCCGCACTCGTTGCGCCACGCCTTCGCCACCCACCTGCTGGCCGACGGCGCGGACCTCCGCGCCATACAGGAACTGCTCGGACACAGCTCGCTTTCCACCACGCAGCGGTACACCCACGTGACCATCGATCAATTGATGGCGGTGTACGATAAGGCGCATCCGCGCGCGTGACCCGCGACTGCACCAGCGCCGTAGATTTGGTGGGGAGCTCACTCCTGGGATATTCTCTTCCGGCTCGATTGTCCCGGAGATTTCATTTCATGAAGGCTGCGATCACAGTTTTTTGCTGCTTCCTATTCGCGTTCCTTGCCCTCGCTCTGCCTGCCGCGGCGCAGGACAATTACGAGATCCAGGTTTACGGGTACGAGACCGTGCCGCCGCATCACACCATGCTCGAGCTGCACAGCAACCTCACGATTGAGGGCTCGAAGCAATTCGTCAACGGTGTCGCGCCGACACAGCACGCCTGGCACGAGACTATCGAGATCACCCATGGCTTTACTTCGTGGTTTGAGACGGGCTTCTACATTTTCACCTCGGCGCGTCCGGGTGACGGCTGGGATTGGGTAGGCAGCCACATCCGCCCGCGCGTGCGCGTTCCCGAAAGCTGGCACTGGCCGGTGGGCGTCAGCGTCTCGAACGAAATCGGCTACCAGCGCCGCAAGTTCTCCGAAGACACCTGGACGTGGGAAATCCGTCCGATCGTGGACCAAAAACTGGGGCGCTGGTATTGGTCGTTCAACCCCACGTTCGACCGGTCGTTTCACGGCCCCGCCGTCAACGGCGGCGTGGGATTTTCGCCGAATTTCAAGCTGAGCTACGACGTCACGAAGAAGGTGGCTGCGGGATTTGAATACTACGGCGCGCTCGGCCCGGTGACCGGTTTCGATCCCCTGCGCGACCAGCAACAGCAGATTTTCCCGACGATTGACCTGAATCTTGCGCCCCAGTGGGAGATTAATTTTGGCGTCGGCGTCGGCATGACCGGCGGGACTGACCACCTCATCGCGAAGATGATCCTCGGCTACCGATTCAATTTCTAACGGGCAGGCTATCTTACGAAAGCCGGCGCGTTTGGAGCCCCGCTCCGACGAGTGCCAAATCCCAAGATACTGAAGCGGTGGCATTCGAGGGTGGGAACGGTAGTGACTCATTTTGAGTCTGACCAGCCCTAGACAGCGCCGCGAATCCTGTCATAATAGAGTGCATGAGGCGCTCAAGCAAACCGTTCCCAAAAGACCCCAACCAACTCGCCACTGAGATTGTGCGGATGTCTACGGAAGAACCCCAACAGACGGAACGTTCGTCTATATCTGAATATCTATCAAAGATCGGCCGCAGAGGTGGCAAAAAGGGCGGCAAGGCACGGGCCAAGAAGTTGTCAGCTTACGAACGAAAACAGATTGCCACAAAAGCAGCTAAGACCAGATGGAGAGGCCACAAACCTATTCTTTGAGATTCTTCTTTTTTGAAGAACTTTTTAACTTCTTAATGTTCGGCTCCGGCGGAAGGTTTTCCGGCATGGTTCCGCCGATCTTCTTGATGACGTCGCGAACTTCCTGCCCAACGACTTGGTGCGTCCTGATGGCATGCTCCTGACCCTTGATATTCTCGTTCCTCAGTTTTTGTTCCGTTTGCGTAATGCGGAAATCGTTTGCGGCTAGTTCCACGCGACCGGCGTGGTCCAATAGTGTTTCGTTTTCTGGTACGTTTTTCTTGGCCTTAATTTCCGCCAAGCTCATTTCGTACAGGCCACGATAGCCTGCATCGTGGAAAATTCCGAATTTCTCCGAGAGCACGCCCGCGGCCCTCGCGGAACTATTCAACTGCTTGTTGTGGTCTTTCACGCGGTCACGCAGTTCGATGCGCTTTTGCGCTTCGGTTAGTTCATCGAACTTCTCTTGGCGTCGTGTCTGTACAGCAAAATAGGCTTGGGCGGCAGCGATCTGTCTTTTAGTCGGTTCGCCGTTCATCGCTACCAAGTAACATGCATAGCGCGATAGATAGCAGTCTTCTCGTGCTCTTTCAGCGCCACTTCCGATTGCCACCATTTTGTTAGTTTCAACAAAATGGATGGTGGGGTCTACGTCGATACTCTCACAGGAACTTTTCGCCCTATCGATCACTTCCTTGAAGTTACGCCATTCGGTGTAACCTAGAATGGGCTGCAAATCCCGCGCCATCCAGTATTCGTTTCCGTTACCATGCACATTTCTGGTCTTATCCAACTGTCCGTTAACCTGAGTAGTCTCTGCGTCCATAAACCATCCCTTCTAGAAGATAGCCATAGCCGACTAACTGTACCATCTTTTCCCATTCCATGCTATATTCCCATATCACACAAGGAGGGGTCATGGGGATACGCCAAGACTTCGAGAGAAGAATAGCCAAGAAGCAGCAAGAAATCGCCGACCTGGAACTTCAATTGCGCGATGCCCGCTCATACCTTCAAGCACTTCAAGACTCCATGAAGATGATACCACAGGATATGCTGGAAGAGGGAGGTAGTGGGCGAGAATTGCGCGTCGGCAGCTCGTTATACAAGGCGCGCGAGGCTCTCCGAAAGTTTGGTAAGCCATTGCATATAAATGAGTTATTGAAGGCTATCGGGAAGCCTGTGGAGAAGAAGAGTCGACTATCTCTCAGCGGATCGCTGGCCGCATATGTGCGCAAAAATGAAATCTTTACCAGGCCCGGTCCGAATACCTTTGGGTTACATGAATTTGACGTAGCCACTGAGAGTGAATTGCCAGAATCCTTCGGGCAAGTCTAGTTCCAATGGCCTGAAGATGTGACGGGCAAGTATGCCACTTTCACATCTTTTCTCTTGACGTGCTTGACCTGCTCAAGCATAATACTACCATTATGAATCGCCTAAACAAAGAAGCAAGAGCCAAAATAATCGCCGCACTGGTGGAAGGCAATTTCATCCGTGCAACTTCGCGCATGTGTGGCGTCGCTTTCAATACTGTGCTGAAACTACTGCCGGAGATCGGCAAGGCGTGCGCTGAATACCAGCAGCGCGTGTTCCGCAATCTCCCAAGCAAGCGGATTCAGTGTGACGAAATTTGGGCATTCTGCTACTCCAAGCAAAAGAACGTTCCGGCTGAGTTTCTCGGTTGCCGCTCTCTGATTATCTCCGGCAGTCCGAAGGCAAAGGACATTTCGACAAGCTACGTCGAGCGCCAGAACCTGACCATTCGCATGGGGATGCGCTGCTTCACGCGCCTGACGAATGGGTTCAGCAAGAAAATCGAGAACCACTTCTACGCGGTCGCAATCCACTGCATGCACTACAATTCTTGCCGGATTCACAAGACGCTGCGCGTCACGCCCGCGATGGAAGCTGGAACCGCAGACCATGTCTGGACGACCGAAGAAATGCTTGATAGAGTCTGCATAAAATGAGCCACGAAATGCGCTTCAAAATCTATCTCGCAGATGCCTTCGCGTGGCTTGAGGCAAGAGAAGAAAATTCAATCCATGCAATTGTGACAGACCCTCCGTACGGACTCAAAGAGTACACGGATACCGAGAAGGCGAAGCTACGCAACGGGCGCGGGGGAGTCTGGCGCATTCCTCCATCATTTGACGGTTGCAAGCGCCGTCCGCTCCCACGCTTCACGGTTTTGGATAAGGCCGACATCGCCGCGCTGCGCTCATTTTTCGCGGATTTCGCCAAACAAGCGATGCGTGTTCTTGTTCCTGGCGGTCACATCATGATCGCCACGAATCCGTTGCTTTCGCAGTACGTATACGTTCCCATTATGGATGCCGGATTTGAGAAGCGCGGGGAGATTATTCGTCTTGTACAAACTCTGCGCGGCGGAGACCGCCCAAAGAACGCTCACGCAGAGTTTCACGATGTATCAGTCATGCCGCGCTCTGCTTGGGAACCGTGGGGCTTGTTCAGGAAACCATGCGAAGGCCGGGTTCAGGACAACCTGCGTAGATGGGGGACGGGAGGCTTGCGTCGCGTCTCTGACGACAACCCATTTCTTGACGTAATCCAGTCAGCGCCGACGCGTAATGAGGAACGAAAGATTGCGCCGCATCCATCACTTAAGCCACAAGCGTTCATGCGCCAGCTTGTTCGTGCTGCGCTCCCATTGGGCCGTGGCGTAATCCTGGACCCCTTCATGGGGTCGGGTTCCACTATTGCTGCTGCTGAGGCCGTGGGCTACTCAAGTATTGGGATTGAGAAGGATTCGGCGTACTATTCTGTCGCCGCGAAGTCCATCCCGGCGCTTGTTCGGTTCACACTGAATGGGAAATGCGGGGACGCGCTTGCCGCTGCCAAAAGACCTGAAGCCAATTCACATCAAGAGGGCGGTCGCGTACATCGAGAAGCACACCGCCGACCTAGTAGAACTCTATCTGGAGCAAGCAAACGTCTTTAGCGCCATCGTCGGCATTTTCGGAGTGAAGGGGCTGCACGCGGTCAGCCCATACAAAAAGCACAAGCATCCGGACGTTGCTCAACAACGATTCCCTGATCTGTCGTTAAGAGGGGAAATCAATCCACCGCCGAAACAAGCCTTAGAGTCCAAGGGCAGCACTCGGCCTTGGGCGATACAATCCCACTACAATCATCCCGGATGGTACATCGTATGGCGCTATCTCGTGGATGCCACGGAGTCGATCAAACCGGGCCATCCGGTAGTTATCTGGCGCGTGGACGTCGTGTTTTTGAAGGCCAAGGACTGGAAGTATGAGGGAAGTACGGCTAAGAAGGGCAAGGGGGGCCGCACGCACACTTTCGGAGTGTCACAGCCAGCAAAGAAACTGGCCGGAGCCGCTGCCTATGCACTACCTGAAATCGTGGTCAAAAACGGAAAGCCCGTTCTGGCCGATTGAACCCAATCCCAAATGCCCTTGCGCACGTTTCCGTCCATTGGCAGCGCCCTAATCTTCAAACTGAGTCACTACAGTGGGAACCAGCTCGTTGACGGAATTGGGCGGCAACCTGTAGAATGATTGTTTATCAATTGCTTCGGGAGGCTGCATGTACGCCGTCATTCGCAGTGGGGGAAAACAATACCGGGTCGAGCCGGGCGCGACAATCCAGGTGGAGAATCTGCCGGGCAAGGTGGGCGGCAAAGTGACGTTTGATGAAGTGCTCGCCGTCCGCACCGACGACAAGAAGCTCGTCGCCGGCTCCCACGCCGCCAAGGCCAAAGTGACGGGCAAAATCGTCGCGCAAGGGCGGCATCCGAAGCGGCTGGTCATCAAGTTCCGCAAGACCAAGCAGTACAAGATCACGCGCGGCCACCGGCAGGGCTTCACCGCCGTCGAGGTCAGCGACATCAAGCTCGACTAAGGGGTCGTCATGGCGCATAAGAAGGGCGGCGGGTCATCCACAAACGGGCGGGATTCGCAGGGGCAGCGCCTCGGGATCAAGCGGTTCGCCGGGCAGCTTGTCACCGGCGGGAGCATCCTGATCCGCCAGCGTGGGACGCCCTATAAGGCCGGACTCAACGTCGGCCGCGGCAAGGACGACAGCCTGTACGCCCGGATCACCGGCATTGTGCGCTTCGACGACAAGGGCCGGTCGGGCCGGTTCATCAGCGTTCTGCCGCTCGAGGCGGCCGTTGCTGCCAAGCCGGAATCAAAGCCTGCCCCGGCCAGCGCCGATTGAAGCTTCGCCCGCGGCGGGTGCCCTGCATGCTGCGCGCCGCATTTCCGAACCACCAAGCCAGATCGAGCCCCTTTGGCGTTCCCCCGAGCGCAGGCGTATGCTCTGCCCTGAAAGCGTGTCAAATGCATGTTCGCTGATGAAGCAAAAATCTGGGTAAAGGGCGGAGACGGCGGAAACGGCTGCGTCGCGTTCCGGCGGGAGAAGTTTGTCCCGCGCGGCGGCCCTTCGGGCGGAGACGGAGGCAACGGCGCCAGCGTGATTCTGGAAACAAACCCGCACGACAACACGCTGCTGCGTTACCGCTACAACCGCGAATTCCGCGCCGACCGCGGCCGGCACGGCGAAGGCTCGGATTGCCACGGGCGCTCGGGCGAAGACATGGTGCTGACCGTGCCGATCGGCACGGTGGTCTACGACCAAGAAACCGGGGAACAGATTGTGGATTTCACGGCCGCCGGCCAGCGCGTGGTGGTCGCCCGCGGCGGTCGCGGCGGACGCGGCAACTCGCATTTCACCAAGCCCTGGCACCAGGCGCCGCGGGAACATGAAGACGGCCAGCCGGGAGAAGAGCGCCGGCTGCGGCTGGAATTGAAGCTGCTCGCGGACGTCGGTCTCGTCGGCTTTCCGAATGCGGGCAAATCCACGTTAATCTCTCGCATCTCCGCCGCGCGTCCGAAAATCGCGGATTATCCATTCACGACGCTCGAGCCGCATCTCGGCGTGGTGTCGGCGGACGGCGACCCGGGCTCCGGCATGGGCCGCACGTTCGTGGTGGCGGACCTTCCGGGGCTGATCGAGGGCGCTCACGGAGGCGCAGGCCTTGGCACGCGCTTCTTAAAACACATCGAGCGCACGCGCCTGCTCGCGCATCTGGTGGACACCAGCGACGCCAACGACCGCGATCCGGTCCGGGATTACGAAATCATCGAAGGCGAGTTGCGCGCGTTCAGCGAATCGCTGTCGTCCAAACCGAAGATCGTCGTCGCCACAAAGCTGGACGCGACCACGAACATCGGGCGCCTCGAAGAGTTGCGCGCGTTTGCCGCCGGGCGCGGCCTGGAATTCCATGCCGTTTCGTCAGCGAGCGGCGAAGGCATCCGCGAACTGATCCGCGCAATGGCCGATGCGCTTGACCGGCTGCCGCGGCTCGCGCCGGCTTCCGAGCCCGCGCCGCTGAGGGAAGAGCGTTGAGCGCATCTCCTTCACAGCACGAGAATCCCCATCCGCGCGCGATCGCGCTTTTGGGCGGCTCGTTCGATCCCGTCCATGCCGGCCACCTGGCCGTAGCGCAGGCGGCGCAGCGGCGCTTCCATCTCGACGCCGTGTATTTGATTCCGTCGGCGCGCCCGCCGCACAAGTCGAAGCGCGAGCTCGCGCCCTTCATTCATCGCTATGCGATGGTAGCGCTCGTTTGCGCCGATCACTCCGGCTACATCCCGTCTCTCGCGGAGGCGGGGCCGGACGGTGCCGGCCATGCTTTTTATTCAATCGACACGGTGCACAAATTCAAGCGCGAGCACCCGCACGACCAAATCTATTTCATTCTGGGCGCCGATTCGTTTCTGGAAATTCCGACGTGGAAGAGCTACGAGGCGCTGCTGGAATCCTGCGACTTCATCATTGCCAGCCGCCCCGGCTTCCGCCTCGATGCGCTCCGGCTGGTGATTCCTCCGGAGCTGCTTGGCCGCGTCGGCTCGCGCGATCCGCACACCATCTTTCTGAGGAAGACGCGGGTGCATCTGCTTTCGACCGTGGCGAGCCACGTGTCCTCGACCGAAATCCGCCAGCGATTGAAGCACGAGCAATCCATCCATGGGCTTGTGCCGTTGCGTGTGGAGGAATACATTCTGCAGCAGGCTCTATACCGGTGAACCTGGATTCCCTGCGTGCCGAAGTTCGCTGGGCGATCGAGGCGGCCCAGAACAAGCAGGCGGAGAGTGTGACCGTGCTCGATCTGAGAGCACTTGGCGCCTTCGCCGAATGCTTCTTGCTCTGTACCGCCGGGAGCGGCCCGCAAATGCAAGCTATCGGTGAAGAGATCGAGGAGCAGCTCGGCCGCCGCGGGGTTGGCTTGGCGCATCGCGAGGGGCGCCCAGGCGCCGAGTGGGTCCTGTTCGATTTTGGCTTCCTCGTGGTCCACATGTTCAGCCCACAAGCAAGGCTCTTCTACGATCTCGAACGCCTGTGGCGCGCTGCGAAGCGTTTCGACATTCCCGTCCCGAGTCCGCCCGCGTCGCACGCTCATTCGGAATCGGGCAGACCATGAGTCCCGCGCGCATTGACTGGGTGGCCGTTGACCCCGTTTCGTTGCGCGTTCTCGAACTTGCCCGGAAAGTCGCCGAGACGGCCACCACAATCCTCATCACCGGCGAAAGCGGCACCGGCAAAGATCATCTCGCCCGTTGGATCCATGAGGCTGGCCTGCGCCGGGATGCTCCGTTCTTGAAAATTGACTGCGCCAGCCTGCCCGCCGAATTGGTCGAATCCGAATTGTTTGGCCACGAGAAGGGCGCTTTCACCGGCGCCGTCGCGCGCAAGCTCGGCCGATTCGAGCTGGCGCAGGGCGGCACGATCTTGCTCGATGAAGTGGCGGCGCTCGCGCCGGGTGTGCAGGCAAAGCTCTTGCGTGTGCTGGAGGAACGGTCGTTCGAACGACTAGGCGGAACGGAAACGCTCCACATCAACGCGCGTCTCATCGCATTGACAAACACCGACCTCGGCAGCGCCGTCGTTGCCGGCCGCTTTCGGGAAGACTTGTATTTCCGCTTGAATGTCCTCGTCGTCTTCGTTCCGCCGCTGCGCGAACGCCGCAAGGACATTCTGCCGCTCGCGCAACACTTGCTTGGACGCCTGGCGGCAGTGCACGGCCGGCCCGGCACCCAGTTGGATCCCGGCGCTACGCGCCTGCTGGAATCGTACGATTGGCCGGGAAACGTCCGCGAGCTGAGAAACGCCATCGAGCATGCCCTGGTCTTCTCCAAGAAGCCCGGCGCCGGCACTGTGCTGCGGGCTGAAGATTTCACAACGATTTCGAAGTCTGCGGGGCTGTCAGAGAAAAATCTGCGCTCGATCGAAGAGCTCGAGCGCGACGCCGTCTACGCGACGCTGGAAGCCACTCATTACAAGATTTCCCGTGCTGCGGAGATTCTCGGCATCAGCCGGAAGACCCTTCTCGAAAAACGGAAGAAGTACGGCTTGCTGTAAGCCTTGCGGCAATTGGAACAGACCGGGCGGCTCCGGGACATCGCCGAGGACTGATGAGAATTCGGTTGGTGATGCTGGGAAAGACACGGCGGGCGGAAATTCGCGCTCTGCTCGACGACTACGTTGGCCGCATCCGGTATTACTGCGATCTTGAGACGGTGGAGCTGCGCGAAGCGAGCGAAGCAGCACTCAAAAAACAAAAACTGGAGCCGGGTGCGAAAGTCGTTCTGCTCGATGCGAGCGGCAAGCAACTTACATCGCAGCAGTTTGCCCAGTGGCTCGGCGAACAGCGCGACCGCGGCACGCGCGAGTTGGTTTTTCTTTGTGGCGACGCCGATGGTTTCCCCGACGAGCTGCGCCAGCGCTCCCAGATGAAGCTCGCTCTCTCCACACTGACCATGCCGCATGAATTCGCCCGCGTCGTCCTGGCCGAACAGATTTACCGCGCTTTTGCAATTCTCGCCGGGCACCCCTACCCGAAATAACGGAGATGAGGTAAAACATTTCACGATGGAAATCAAGATCACGCACGATCCCAACGCGCAGAGCGCCTCGGTCGAACTGATGATCACGCGGCCCATGCCCGATTACGATCTGGAAGAAGTCGAAGCGCCGGTGCCGCGCGGCGTGGATCCGATGCTCGCCTCGCAAGGGTTCAAAGACCTGCTCGACGAAGCGCGCAGCATTCTCGAGCGCGAATTATCCGGGAGCGATCTCGAAATCGCGCAACTGACCGGCGCAATCTGCCATGACAGCGGCATTCACCGCCCCGGCATCTGGCTCGTCATCCGGGAAAAGGACGGCCCGGGCAACCGGGCGATGTCTCCGGCAGCGCAAACGAAAGTTGCCGCACTCGCCGAAACGTTGCGCTCCAGCCTGCAATTGTCCTGATCGAGATAGAACATCTGCCCGGCATGCCTCTCGCAAGAAAACTGCGGCGCAAGGTGCCGCCGCTCGAACCTGTAAACAACCATCTCGGCGCCCGGATGGCTGGCGATTCGCCACTCTTCGTTCCTGTGTGCCTTCGTGGCTGATCCGCGGTGAGAGAGTTTGTACGGACCACGCTGCCACGGCGTGACGCACTTCCTTCCTCGGGAGCGCGCTTGACGTTTGCCCCATCTGCCTTCACACTTTTGCATTCTTCGCGGGAGCATGCGATGCCGGAAGGAAAGGGCCTCCTGATCGTTTACACGGGGCCAGGCAAAGGCAAGACGACTTGTGCGCTCGGCACCGCCTTTCGCGCCGTGGGCCAGGGATTACGAGTGCTGATGGTGCAATTCATCAAAGGCTCTTGGCACTACGGCGAGCTGGACGCCGCGAAGATGCTGGGCGACGATAAGTTTGCAATCCGCCCGATGGGCCGCGGCTTCGTGAAAGTCGGCGGCGCGGAAACGGACCCGGAAGACATCCGGCTGTGCGAGCAGGCCTGGGAGTTTGCCCGGGACGAGATTTACAGCGGGAAATACGGTTTGGTCGTGCTCGACGAAATCAACTACGTGATCAGTTACAAGATGCTCGACGCCGAAAAGGTGGTCGCGGCGCTCGCCGGGCGCCCGGAGCAGGTGCACGTGATCTGCACCGGCCGCAGTGCGCATGCCAAGCTCGTCGAACAGGCGGACCTCGTCACTGAGATGCGCGAGGTGAAGCACCCGTACACGAAAGGCATCTTGGCGCAGCGGGGGATAGACTACTAAGGGATCGAGGGCCGGTTTTCGATTTCCATTCTGACTGCCGGGTGATCGTTCATCATGGCCTGGTTCAAGCGCGAAAAAAAACCGATGGAGATGCCGCCGCCAAGTGAGGAGCGGCGCGTCCGCACGGAAGGCCTGTGGACCAAGTGCCAAGCCTGCCGCGCCATCATCTGGAAAAAGGACCTCGAGGCGAATTGGAACGTCTGCCCGAAGTGCGAGCACCATTTCCGGCTTGATGCGAAGGCGCGGCTTGAACTCCTGCTCGATGATGGTGAATGGACCGAGCATGACGCTACGCTGTTTTCGACCGATCCGCTCGAATTCGTCGATACGAAACCTTACAAGCAGCGCCTGGAAGACGCGCGGCGAAAGCTGAAGGTTTCCGACGCGATCCTCACCGCCGAAGGCCGCTTGAACGCGCGTCCAGTTATCTGTTGTTCGATGGAATTCAACTTTATCGGCGGCTCGATGGGAGCGGTGGTCGGCGAGAAAGTGACGCGCGCGATCGAAATGTCCATCGCGAAGAAGCAGCCGCTGGTGATTGTTTCCTGCTCGGGCGGCGCGCGGATGATGGAAGGCACCGTCAGCTTGATGCAGCTCGCGAAAGTAGCCGCTGCGCTTGCGCGGCTCGACGAAGCACGCGTGCCGTACATTTCCGTGCTCACCGACCCCACAACGGGCGGCGTGACCGCCAGCTACGCCATGCTGGGTGACCTGAACATCGCCGAGCCCGGCGCGCTGATCGGCTTTGCCGGGCCGCGCGTGATCGAGCAGACCATCCGCCAGAAGCTCCCCGAGGGCTTCCAGCGCGCCGAGTTCCTGCTGGAGCATGGGTTTCTCGACACGGTCGTTCCCCGCAAGGACCTGAAAAATTACATCGCTTCCGCATTCGACTTTTTCCTTGGCCCGCATGACGTATGACGAAGCAGTCCGCTATCTGCTGACGCTGGGCAAGGAACTGGCGGCGCCGCGGCAGGCGCGCGTCCAGAAATTCGGACTCGAGAACATTTCCACCCTGAGCGAGTATCTCGGCGCGCCTCATCGCGCCTGCCCCTGTGTGCACATCGCCGGGACGAACGGCAAAGGCTCCACGGCAGCGATGCTCGATTCGATCCTGCTCGCTGCGGGATTGCGCACCGGGCTTTATACTTCGCCGCACCTTGAGCAGATCAACGAGCGCATTCGCATCGCAGGCAAAAGTCTCTCCGACACCGAATTCGCCGCTTCCTGCACGCGGGTAATCGAAGCGGTCGAGCACTTGATGGCCTCGGGAGCGCTGGCGGCCCATCCGACGTATTTCGAGTGCCTCACCGCCATGGCCTTCGGCGCGTTCGCGCGGGAGCAGGTGGATTTCGCCGTTTATGAAGTCGGGATGGGCGGTCGGCTGGACGCGACAAATCTTGTTACGCCTGAAGTGGCCGTGATCACGCAGATTGACTTCGACCACGAAAACTATCTTGGTCATTCGATCGAAGAGATCGCATCGGAGAAGGCGGGAATCATCAAGCCGGGCGGCTGGGTGGTGAGTGCAGCGGAAAGACCCGAGGCGCGCGCGGTGATCGCGCGGCGCGCTGCGAAGCTCGACGCGCGGCTCGTTGAACTGGATGCCGCTTATCGCGTCTCCGAACTGCACGCTGAAGACGGCTGCTATCGCGCTGTCGTCGCTTCGACGCATTCCAAGCGAACCATCCCGCTGGCTCTGCCGCTGCCCGGCCGATTTCAGGTGCGCAACGCCGTCACTGCCGTTGCGGCGGCACGGCTGCTCGCCGAGCGCGGTTTTCCCGTGGACGATGACGCAATGGCCCGCGGCATTGCGAATGTCCGCTGGCCCGGACGCCTCGAGCGACTTGCGGATCACCCAACGATCTTCCTCGACGGCACGCATAATCCTGCGGGCGCGCGCGAGTTGCTCGCCTTCTGGCAGGACCACTTTCCCGGCCGCCGGATCCTGCTCGTCTACGGCGCAATGCGGGACAAGGCTGTCGACGAGATTTGCGGCCTGCTCTTTCCCCGCGCCGGCACAGTAATCCTCACTGCACCGCGGCAGTCGCGCGCGATTTCTGCGGACGTGCTCGCGGAAATGACGGGCCATCTCGCTCGAGAGCTTGAAGTCGTCGCGGAGCCCGCGGCTGCGCTCGAGCGCGCCCTGGAACTCGCGCAGTCCGATGACGTCATTTTCGCCACCGGCTCGCTCTACCTCGTCGGCGATTTGCGATCGTACTGGTCTCGCCGCTCTGGTGTGGCGCACGCTGTTACCAGTATCTTTTCGGCCCGACCGCAGTAAGTAAGTGTTTCGCGCCAGAACCAAGTGAGCCCATTTTCAATGACAACTTCCGAATCTGCTCCTACGGTGCCATTCCGTCCGCGTGGAAAATCACGTCCGCCGAGTACCAACCTGCCGGGTTGCCGCACCTGAGCCGCGATGGTAGGATGGCCTTTCGACCTTCCAGGAGGCGCAGTAAATGCACTCTGCCGGAGCGAGGGGTCCTCGAATCGGAGTCCCCTATCGCACTAGAAATGAAGAGGTTAAGGGGATTCGCGCGAAGTACGACCTCTACTTGAACTTCATAAGAGAGGCAGGTGGCGAGCCTGGTGAAATCTCCCTTGCGCTCTCCCCCGCTGAGCTACAAACCCTTGCGCGAAGCCTGGATGCCATCGTGCTGCCGGGCAGCCCGGCAGATGTGGATCCCTCCCTTTACAAGGCTCCGCGCCGAAAGGCATGCGGCGAAGCCGACGCGGCTCGAGAGCGCACCGATTTTGCGCTGATCAAACATGCGTTTGCCGAGGGAAAGCCCGTTCTTGCCATCTGCTACGGCGTGCAATCGCTAAACGTTTACCTCGACGGAACGCTGATTCAGGACATCCCGAGCGAAATCCAGACGAAGATTCAGCACGAGTGGAATGACCGCAAGGCCACCGAGCCCTGCCACGCCGTGCACATCGAACCGGGCACTCGCCTCGCCCAGCTTGCGGGCGCCGCGGAGGTGCGAGTCAACAGCTCGCACCATCAGGCGATCCTCCGGCCGGGTAGAAGCCTTCGAGTCGCGGCCAGAGCAGCCGATGAAATCATCGAAGCAGTGGAATGGACCGGTGAAGGGAACTGGGTGACCGGTGTGCAGTGGCATCCGGAGCGCATGGCTGGTGACTCGCTCGCCGCCGCGCTCTTCCGTGAACTGGTCTCTGCCGCCCGTGGTGCGCATATGCGCGCTTGATGCTTGACCGCGGTTGCAAGATCGCGTTTGCCAATGCGTTTTCCGATGTGAACTGCAGGCGGTTCACTCTGTTGTGACTGGGGGTTTGATGATTTCACTTGCGGGCAAGGCAGCTTTGATCACGGGCGGTTCGCGCGGCATCGGCGCCGCAGCCGTGAAATTGTTCGCGCAGGCCGGCGCGGATGTGGTTTTCAGCTATTTTCGCAGCCGCGAAGCGGCCGAGCAGGTCGAGCAGGAAGCGCGGAAGCACAGCACGCGCGTCGAAGCACTGAAGGCGGACCTCGGCCGCATGGCCGACGCGAAGAAACTTGTCGCGTTCACGCGCGAGCGCCTTGGCCGGCTGGACATCCTGGTGGCCAATGCCGGCATCTGGAACGCGGAGGACAGGCCGATCGAGAAATTGAGTGAGCGCGAGTGGGATGAGATGATGCGGGTGAATTTGAAGAGCGTGTACTCCGTGATTCACTATGTTGTCCCGCAGATGATTGCGCAGCGCGCGGGCCGGATCATCGCCGTCAGTTCGACTGCCGGGCAGCGCGGCGAAGCTTTTCACGCACACTACGCCGCCACCAAAGGCGCCATCATCAGCATGGTCAAGGGACTTTCCACCGAACTCGCGCGCCATAACATCCTGGTGAATTCGGTCGCACCCGGCTGGGTGGACACCGACATGTCGAAGCCCGTGCTCGAAACCAAGGCAGGGCGCAAGTTTGCATACGCGCAGATCCCGCTCGGCCGCGTCGCTACCGCCGAAGAAGTCGCTGGGCCGATCCTGTTCCTGGCGTCGGACCTGGCTACGTTCATAACCGGCGAGGTTCTCAACGTAAATGGAGGCGCGGTCCTATGCGGTTAATGCGGCGCTCCATCTGGCTTGGCCTTTTCCTCGCCGGCGCCGTTTTAGCCGGCGGAACCACACCGCGCCCCCAGACGGGCCAGGTGCTGCTGCCGGACCAGAGCGCTGCGAAGGCAAAAGAACTGCTCCAGCAGGCGATCCAGGCGCTGGGCGGCGACGAGTACCTAAACCTTAAGGACTCTACATGCATAGGACGCGTGAGCGCGTTCGGCCATTCCGGCGAAGTCATTGGCTACGAAAAATTCTTCGACTACACCAAGCTTCCCGATAAGGAACGTACGGAGTTCTCCTCGAAGCGCACCATCATTCAAGTCTTCAACGGCGATCATGGCTGGATCATGGATCGGGGAGGCGTGCAGGACGCCCCGGAAGATTCACTCGCGCAGCGGAAGGATGACATGGAGAAAGGAATTGACGACATTCTTCGCTACCGGATTAAGGATCCGGGAATGATCTTCCGTTACGCTGGTCCCGACATTGTGGATCTGAAAGAGTCGGACTGGGTGGAACTCGTGGACAAGGAAGGGCGCACGATCCGTTTCGCTCTCGACCGGTTAACGCACCTGCCCATCCGCAAGGAAGTGATCACGCGCAACCCCAATACCCGCCTTCGCGTCCGGGAGGCAGAATTCTATTCAAACTACCACCCGATTCAGAACCTGCAGACACCCTTCCAAGTAGCTTCGGAGCGCAATGGGCTCAAGACCAGCCAGCTCTTTATCGAAGAGTGCCAGTACAACACGGGCCTTGACGATTCGCTCTTCACCAAAGAGTCGCTCGACGAACGCTGGAAAAAAGTCGGCAAGAAAGAAAAGAAGCGGAAATAGCGCCCAGCCGCTTCCATCCTCCGGATGATCCGATTCGATGTTCGCGTCCTCACCTTTCTGCTAGACTCCGCGCGATATTCCACTGCGGAGGTGTTCGATGCTGCATCGCCGCGACTTCCTCAAACGCGCCGCCGTTGCCGCCACGCTTTTCGGCATCCCCCTCGCGCGCGCTGAACAAGTATTCGCGCAGCGCACGCCTTCTCTGCCACCTTCGGATCTGTTCGCGTCCGACCCCGAACGCTATTGGGCCGAGCTGCGCCGGCAATGGCTGCTCGCCGCCGATCGCATCAACTTGAACTGCGGCTCGCTGGGCTGCGCGCCGCTGCCCGTGCTGCGCGCGATGATTGACCACGTTCTCTATGCGGAGGAATTCCGCGAACCGGACTTGCCCTGGTTCGGTTATGCGGAAAATACGCCGCTGCATGAACTGCGCGAGGCCCTGGCCCCGTTTCTGCACGTGAAAACCGACGAGCTGGCAATTGTGCGCAACGCCACCGAAGCGAACAACATCGTCTGCAACGGCCTCGACATGAAGCCGGGCGAGGAAGTTCTCCTCACCGATCAGGAGCACCCGGGCGGGCGCTGCGGCTGGGAGCAGCGAGCGGCACGGCACGACGTGAAGCTGAATTTCGTGGCGCTGCCGAAGCCGCCGGCATCGAACGAGCAAATCGTCGAACTGTTCGCCCGCGCGATCACGCCAAGAACCCGCATCGTGTTTTTCAGCCACATCACGACCGTCACCGGGGTCATCCTGCCCGCGAAAGAAATCTGCGCCCTGGCCCGCGAGCGCGGCGTGTTGAGCCATGTAGACGGCGCGCATGCCATCGGACAAATCCCGCTCGACCTGCACGACATCGGCTGCGATTTCTACGGCACGAGCCCCCACAAATGGCTGATGGCGCCGATCGGCACCGGCCTGCTCTATATTCGCGAGGAGCGGCTGAAGGATCTGTGGGTCAACATCGCCACCGCGAACTGGAATAATTACGACCTGAAGGCTTATCGCTTCTCCTGGCTCGGCACGTCGAATCTTTCGGTGATGGTCGGGCTGAAGGCCGCGCTCGAATTCCATCAGCAAATCGGCAGCGAGCGGATCTACGCGCGCGCCCACCAACTCGCCAGGCAGGTGCGCGACCGCGTGGCGCGCTACCCGCAGGCGCGCATCGTCAACGCCAGCGACGACACCTTCTATGGCGGAATGGTGAGCTTCGAGCCTGTTCCGGCCGTGCCGCCCGGCGCAACGACGGGCGGGCTGAAAAAGATCGCCGACGAATGCGCCGCGCGCAACATCCGCATCGCCGGCGGCGCCGAGCGCATCCGCATCTCGACGCACATCTTCACGCAGCCGACGGAATTGAACACCTTCTACGACGCGCTCGACGCCGGTATGAAAACGTAACCGCAGCGTCACCGAAGCGCCGCAAGAAAAACAGAACGGAGCAAGCGATAGACGCAGCGGCGGCAGGCCATGCCTGCACCTTCGCCACGACTGGCTGGAAATTCAACCGTCTCTTAAGTTCCCTCCCCGCACCACCGCATCGCTGTGGCTGATTTGTCTTCTCGCGCGGTATAATCGCCGGATGCCAATACCGCAAAAGAGCGGCCAGATGCACGGCACCACCGTCCTGTGCGTGCGCCGCGACGGGAAAGTGGTGTTGGCCGGCGACGGCCAGGTAACACTGGGCGACGGCATTGTCAAACATAGCGCCAAGAAGACCCGCCGCCTCTACAACGAGAAGATTCTCGCGGGATTTGCGGGCAGCACCGCGGATGCGCTTTCGCTCTTTACCCGCTTCGAAAACAAATTGCAGGAGTTTCACGGCAACCTGGCGCGCGCGGCGGTCGAGCTAGCCAAGGAATGGCGCACCGACCGTGCCCTGCGCCACCTGGAAGCGCTGCTGGTAGTTGCCGACGCGAAGTCCACATTCTTGCTCTCCGGCAACGGCGACGTGATCGAGCCGGACGACGGCATCTGCGCGATTGGCTCCGGCGGCCCCTACGCCCTTTCGGCCGCTCGCGCGCTGGCGAAGCATACGAAGCTGGGCGCGAAAGAAATCGCGCAGGAAGCGATGCGCATTGCGAGCGAAATCTGCATCTATACGAACGACAAGTTCACACTGGAAGAACTATGAACCTCCGGTCGGAGAAGGACACCACTTTCGCCAATGGTCAGCCGGCGCAGGCAGAAGCCGAAGCGCTGCCGTCATTCGACGAGTTGACGCCGCGGGAAATCGTCGCCGAGCTGGACAAGTACATCGTCGGGCAGAACGCGGCGAAGCGTGCGGTGGCCGTCGCCCTGCGCAACCGCGTCCGCCGGCAAAAGCTGCCTGCGGAAATCGCCGAAGATATCCTGCCGAAAAACATCCTGATGATCGGGCCGACCGGCGTGGGCAAGACGGAAATTGCGCGGCGCCTGGCGCGGCTGGCCGGTTGCCCCTTCGTCAAGGTGGAAGCTTCGAAGTACACCGAAGTCGGCTACGTAGGCCGCGACGTGGAATCCATGGTGCGTGACCTCGTCGAGGAATCGATCGACATGGTGCGCGAGGAAAAACTCGACGAAGTGGCCGAACGCGCCGAGCAGGCCGCCGAAGAACGCGTGCTGGATCTGCTCCTGCCAACCACACCGCCCGTGTTCGAAACGGTTGGCGCTTCCGCAACCACCGAGGCGCAGCAGCGCGAGCAGATGCAGCGGACGCGCGAAAAATTGCGGCAGCAGTTCCGCGAAGGCAAGCTGGACCAGCGGATGGTCGAGGTGGAAGTCCGCGAGCGCTCCATGCCTGCGTTCGAAATTATCTCGAACCAGGGCGTTGAGGAAATGGACATCAACGTCAAGGACATGCTTTCGGGCTTCTTTGGCCAGTCGAAGAAAAAACGAAAAATGACCGTGTCCGAGGCGTTCGACTACATGATCCAGGAAGAAGAGAACCGCCTGCTGGACATGGACCAGGTGACGCGCACGGCGGTGGATCGGGTCGAACAGATGGGCATACTCTTCGTCGATGAGATCGACAAGGTCGCGGGCCGCGAATCGGGGCACGGCCCGGATGTTTCGCGCGAAGGCGTCCAGCGCGACATTCTGCCGATCGTCGAGGGCACGACGGTGAATACCCGCTACGGCATGGTTCGCACCGAGCACATTCTGTTCATCGCCGCCGGCGCGTTCCACACGACGAAGCCATCCGATCTGATTCCTGAGCTCCAGGGCCGCTTTCCGATCCGCGTGGAGCTGACCTCGCTTTCCGAAGCGGACTTTATCCGCATCCTGACCGAGCCAAAGAACGCGCTCATCAAGCAATACACGTCGTTGCTGGAGACCGAAGGCGTGAAATTGAGTTTCACCGAGGACGCCATTGTTTCGCTCGCCGGATTTGCGGCTCGCGTGAACGAGCAGACCGAAAATATCGGCGCGCGCCGCCTGCACACGATCCTCGAAAAAGTGCTCGACGAAATCTCGTTTGAAGCGCCGGAGCTGAAAAAGAAAAACGTCAAGATTGATGGCGCTTACGTGCAGAAACAGCTCGCCTCCATTGTGAAGGATCAGGACCTGAGCCGTTACATTCTGTAAGGGCAGCCAATAGAAATTGGAAAGTAGAAAAGAAACACTCACCGTGCCGTACCCGGCGCTCACAGCGCGCGGCGCCATTTTCCACCGCCTATTTTTCGTTTTCTGCGCGTCCGTTTTTCTCGCTCTCACGGGCTGCGCGGCTCCGGGCGATCCGACTCCGCCACATCCTCCGGTACCAGAAGCTGTGAACGACCTTGCGGCACGCCAGGCGGGCGACGGCGTCGTGCTCACGTTCACGCTCCCGAAACGCACAGTGGAAAAAGATCCGCTTTCGGAACCACCCGCAATTGAAATCTTCCGCAGCTTCGTGCCCGCCGGTGCTGCGCCCTCAGCCGCTGGAATGCCGAAGACGCCTCTCTACACCATTCCTTCAACGCTGGCAGATTCCTATCTCACCGACGACGAGGTGCGCTTCACCGATCCGATCAAGCCGGAGGAACTTGCCAAGCACGCCGACGAGCAGGTGGTGTATGTGGTGCGGACGCGCGCCTCAAAAAAGAAAGAGTCGGCGAACTCAAACGCCGTCACGGTCCGTCTCTATCCACCGGCCGAGCCGATCGCCGATCTTCGCGCGCAGATATCGCAGTCCGCCATCGAACTATCCTGGACGCCACCGGCGCGCACGTCGGCGGGCGGGCCCCTGGCGGCGCTTGCGGGGTATCGCGTGTACCGCGCTGAAGTCGAATCGGGCACTGAAACCACCGCGGCCGCGAATCCGGCGCAGGCAAAGCTTCAAGCTCCGCTCGCCCTGCTCGGGGTCACGCCGTCGCCCAGCTATCGCGACGCGCAATTTGAGTTTGGCCACGCCTATGTCTATTCGGTCCGAAGCATCGCGCAGTACGCAACGGACTCGATCGAATCTTCGGACTCCCGGCTGGAGGTCGTGACCGCGCTGGACACGTTCCCGCCCGCGGCACCGCAGGGATTGGTCTCCGTGATCGTAGCGGCAACCACCCAGGCTTCCGCGCACATCGAACTCTCGTGGGCGATCAGCCCCGAATCGGACGTTGCCGGATACAACATCTATCGCACCGAGACGGGCAGCGCCGCGCCTGAGAAACTGAATCGGGAATTGTTGCTCACCCCGGCGTTTCGTGATATGTCCGCACAAGCGGGCCGCCGTTACAGCTACACCGTATCGGCCGTGGATCACGCCGGCAACGAAAGCCAGCCCAGCGTACCCGTTTCGGCCGTCGTGCCCGAAAACAGCGAGAAGACAAAGCCGTGAATCAGCCCCATCACTCCGGCAAAGCAGAGATGCGCCTATTCAGGCATCCAGTGGTGCGCACCGGGCTCACCACCGGCGTCTTGCTGAGCCTGGTCATGATGGTTGCGTTGGTCACAGCCAACCGCGTGCCCCGTCTTGAATCCTACGCGCTGGAGCGCAATGCGATTTGCTTCGGACTGTTCGCACTCGTAGCTCTGACTCCCATCGTGCGATTTCTTCGTTCCCCGGGGCAGCAGTTCACCAGCGGGATCATCGGTTGGATCGTTTTGACGCTCACCTATGTCGGCGCTGGAAATTTTTTCCACAAGCTGCACTCGACTCTGCGGACTCCCGGAGTCGTGCTGGCCTACGGTGCGGCCCTCTATGGAATTGCCGCAGTCGTGTGTTGGGTGACGAGCATGGTTCGATCGGCCACGCAGCAAGCGCCTGCGCGCGCCCGGCGCCGCATTCGCCGCATCGTCCACCATCCGCAATGAAATTCTGCCGGTTCCAGCCTCTCGAATTCGGCCTCCACGCGGTCGCGAAACCCAGCCACACCGTTCACCCGCTACCGCGCAGCGGAATCGTGGCGGGCGATACTGTGCGCGAAATCGAAGGCGACTTGCTCGCGGCCGCAGGCGTCGAATGGCACGAGACGGGCCGCTCCTGGCCGCTCAACGAAGTGAAATTTCTTCCGCCCTCCGAGCCAACGAAGATCGTCTGTGTCGGCCGCAATTACAGCGAACACGCCGCTGAAATGGGCAACGAGGTTCCGAAGGAGCCTCTGATTTTCCTAAAGCCGCCTTCGGCAGTGATTGCGCCGGAAGAGCCGATCCTCTTGACTCCCCTCTCGCAGCGCGTGGATTACGAAGGCGAGTTGGCGGTCGTGATCGGCCGCACGTGCTCGCGGCTGGGCCCGGCGGAAGATGTGCGGCCCTACCTCGCGGGTTACACCTGCCTCAACGACGTTACCGCGCGCGACCTGCAAAAGCGCGACGTGCAATATACCCGCGCAAAGGGTTTCGACACGTTCTGTCCCTTCGGCCCCGTACTTGAGACGGAACTCGATTTTGCGAAGGCCACGATCGAGACGTTCGTGAACGGGAAGAGGAAACAGTTCGCTCCGCTGACCAAAATGATCTTTTCGGTTGATGTTATAATCCGCTGGATCGCGCAAGTGATGACGCTTGTGCCCGGCGACGTGGTCGCGACCGGAACGCCAGCGGGCATCGGCCCGCTTGTGGCGGGCGACGTTGTGGAAGTGGCCGTGAGCGGCATTGGCACGCTGCGGAATCCGGTGGTCGCGCCGGAGCCGTAGCCCCGCGCAACATAGAAAGGGGCAACCATGAAATTTTTCCTCGACACTGCCAACCCGGAAGAAATTCGGCAAGCGGCATCGTTCGGCGTGCTCGACGGCGTCACCACAAATCCCACGCTCGCGGCGAAAGAGAAGAAGCCCTTCCGCGATTTGATCCTGGAGATTTGCGAAATCGTGAAGGACGGCGTGGTGAATGCCGAAGTCGTCTCCACCGATACGGACGGCATGTTGCGGGAGGCGCGCGAGGTGGCCGCCTGGCACCGGAACGTCGTCGTCAAGATCCCCATGACCATGCCAGGCGTCCGCGCGCTCAGCATTCTTTCCCGTGAGGGCATTCGCGTGAACGTCACGCTGGTGTTTTCGCCCTCCCAGGCGCTGATCGTAGCGAAGGCGGGCGCGTATTTCGTCAGCCCGTTCCTCGGCCGGCTCGACGATATCTCACAGAACGGGCTCGGGGTGTTGCGCGAAATTCTGGAAATTTATCGCGCTTACAATTTCAAGACGGAAGTGCTCGCAGCGAGCTTGCGCCACCCCATCCACGTCGTGGAAGCCGCGAAAATGGGTGCGCACATCGGCACGATGCCCTACAAAGTTTTCGAGCAACTCTTCAAGCACCCGCTGACCGATCGCGGGCTCGAAGCGTTCTTGAAGGATTGGGAAAAGGCGCGCGAAGTACTCGGCGACATCGTCGAGCCCACCACTGCCGCGCGCAAAGGCGGGCGTTGAGACACGCTGTCCTAGTGAATTGGCGCGAGCTGGTCCTGGCTGCCGCGATTCTGATCGTAGTGGCGGGCGGAGTTGTCTTCTGGGTCCGCCGGCGCCCGCGCGATCCTGCAGAAGTTGAGCGCCAGCGGCGATCCCATCTCAATCAAATCGGCCGCATCGTCGAAGGACAGATCCTTGAAATCGCGGAGGCCCCTGCGGATGATTCCTCGCCGCGGCGCGGGATCTTTCGCCGGCGGTCCGCCCGCGCCGGCAACGGCGGAAGCCGCACGCGCAAGCTGCTTTTTTATACTTACTCGACTTCCGGCGTCACCTACGAAACCGCGCAGGACATCACCGGCATGGAGGAGCGCGCCTGCATCGAAAGGCTCGTCGCCGGACAGCCCGCCAGCGTCAAGTACGATCCCTCGAATCCCAGCAATTCGATCCTGCTAGCCGACGACTGGTCAGGTCTACACTGAGCCGTTCCACGCCTGAGCCCTCGTGCAGAGTCACTTCGTTCCAAAGCTTGCCGTCCCGCACCGCCTGTGGCACGCTAACGCAGCCTCGGAGGAATGGTTGCCGTCCTGAGCGAAGCTCCGGCCGGGGCGCGGCGACAAATTCCCTCTGATGACGAAACGGCGAAGATCGTAAAGGGCGTTGGTTTCATGGCCACGATCAAAAATCATCGCGACCGCCTCGAAGAGATGCGCCGGCGCAGCGCCCAGGCGGAAGCGGGCGGCGGCGCCGAGCGCCGCGAACGGCAGCATAAGGAAGGCAAGCTGGCGGCGCGCGAGCGGATAGAGCTGCTGCTCGATGAAGGCAGCTTCGAAGAGCTCGACAAGTTCGTCACCCACCGCTGCACCGATTTCGCCATGGAGCAGCAGAAACTCCCCGGCGATGGCTTCATCACCGGCTACGGGCGCATTCACGGCCGGCTGGTGTACGCCTTCGCACAGGACTTCACCGTGTTCGGCGGGTCCTTGTCCGAATCGAATGCGGCAAAAGTGGCCAAGATCATGGACCTCGCGATGCGCGCGGGCGCACCGGTCATCGGATTGAACGATTCCGGCGGGGCACGGATTCAGGAAGGCGTGATGTCCCTCGCGGGCTACGCGGATATTTTCCTCCGCAACACGCTAGCGAGCGGCGTGATCCCGCAAATCAGCGCGGTGATGGGGCCGTGCGCGGGCGGCGCCGTCTATTCTCCGGCCATCACGGATTTTATTTTCATGACGCGCGAGACGGCGTACATGTTTGTCACCGGCCCGGACGTCATCAAAACGGTTACCCACGAGGAAGTAACAAAACACGAGCTGGGCGGCGCGATGACGCACAACGCTACCAGCGGCGTGGCGCATTTCGTCGCGCGCGACGACGGCGAATGCCTCGCGATGATCCGCGAGTTGCTGGGTTTTCTCCCCTCAAACAATCTCGAAGACCCCCCGCGGCGCGAATCCACCGATCCGTGGGACCGCGCCGAGCCCTCGCTCAACGCCCTCGTGCCCGAAGACCCCATGCTGCCCTACGACATCAAGGACGTGATTCACGCCGTCGTGGACGAAGGGGATTTCTTCGAAGTGCACGAGCATTTCGCTAAGAACCTCGTCGTCGGCTTTGCGCGGCTCGAGGGGCGCCCGGTCGGCATCGTCGCGAATCAGCCGGCGTTTCTCGCCGGAGTGCTCGACATCAACGCCTCGGTGAAAGGCGCGCGCTTCGTGCGGTTCTGCGACGCGTTCAATATTCCCCTGATCACGTTCGAGGACGTGCCCGGTTTCCTGCCCGGGACGCAGCAGGAGTTCGGCGGCATCATCAAGCACGGTGCGAAGCTGCTCTTCGCGTTTGCCGAAGCCACCGTGCCAAAAATCACCGTGATCACGCGCAAGGCCTACGGCGGCGCGTATTGCGTCATGGCGTCGAAGCATATCCGCACCGACATCAACTACGCCTGGCCGACCGCCGAGATCGCCGTCATGGGCCCGGAAGGCGCGGTAAACATCGTGTACAAGCGCGAACTTGAGCGCGCGCCCGAAGGCGACCGCGAACGCCTGCGCAAGGAAAAAGTGGAAGAATTTCGTGAGCGCTTTGCGAACCCCTACGTCGCCGCCGAGCGCGGCTACATTGATGCCGTCATTGAACCTTCACATACTCGCGCGAAACTGATCGTCGCCTTGCGCTCCCTCGAAAATAAGCGCGACGTGAACCCTCGTAAGAAACACGGCAACATCCCGCTGTAGCGATTCATGAGAAGTGACAAGATGAACTTCGTTTGGTCAATAGTGAAAGACCTGTGGGGATATTTCCACAGGCCGAAGTTACGGATTGAATTCGATCCAGCAAGAACCTACGACGTTGCCGTAGATCAGAGTGCGGGCGGGGCATCGGGAAAATTTGTTCACGTAATCGTTCATAATGACGGCCTCAGAACGGCCTCAAGGTGCACCGCGCATCTAGGAGAGGTTCACACCGAGATTAAGGATGGAGCATATGGTCCGGCACCGTCATTCAAAAGCCCCGTCGAATTGCATTGGGCACACGAACCGCTGGTGTGTTTCTCTAAGGACATTCCGCCCCGTGGATCTGCGCGTCTCGATGTGTGCTTTATACACAAGGGCTCCAAAGTCCTGCATTTTTTCTGCGACAAGAGGCCCCGCGGCATTCAGAGCGATTTTCCCGCAGGCCGTCTGAAGATTCGAATTGATGTCCGAAGCGGGGACGATGCCAAGTGTTCGAAGAGATTTCTGGTGTCGTGGGATGGATCATTTGAAAATCTTTACATGGAACTCCTCGCCGACTAGGTGAATCTGCTCGTGGACCCCTCTCGTGTGTAAGATCTCAAGGCTGAACAACTCACCTCCGCAGTTGCACTTCCAGCTCCAGTCCGCGGGGGTGAGATATCTAAGCCACGAGCACGGACTTTCTCGGACTCGTCATAATTCGCGGCGTCATTCACGCCGGTTTTGTTCCTTGGGGCCCGAGGCTCTCACCCCCTAGCGCCTGCGGCAAGCGGACTGGAATTCTGCGCCCACTTGGTTTAGCATTTTGAGTGATCGTCAGCGCAACGCTCAAGGGAGGAATCTTCATGATGAATGGCACGGGAACAAACCTGCTCGCCGCACTCGATGCGCTCATCGAAAAGTATCATCTGCTGAAGCATCCGTTCTACCGCGCCTGGACTGCCGGACAACTTGACCGCGAAGCGCTGGCGCTCTACGCCGAGCAGTATTACCAGCACGTGCGCGCGTTTCCTGAGCAATTGAAAACCCTCGCGGCGCGCGCCGACGGCGGATTGCAATCCATCGTGAACGAGAATCTTGCGGAAGAGTTGGAGCCCTCGGCGCCGCATCCGGCGCTGTGGCGGCAATTTGCCGCAGCGGTGGGAGCAGAGGAAAACAGGCTCGCTTCCGCGCAGCCTCTTCCCGGCATCGCGGCGCTGGTGGATACGTACAACGACCTCGCGCAGCGCGCCACTCTGGCGCTAGCCGTGGCTGCTTTCTACGCCTACGAAGCGCAAGTTCCCGAAATCGCCACGCAGAAGATGGCCGGCCTGCGCCGCTTCTACGGCATGAGGGATGCAAATGCGCTGGCGTACTTCGCGGTCCATGAAGAGGCCGACGTGCGGCACCGCGCTGCCTGGCGCAAATGGCTCGCGGAGCAGTCGAGCGAGGATTCCTCCGGCATACTCGACGCAGCCGAGCGCGGCCTGAAGGCCCTGTGGGGCGCGCTCGACGCCGTCTGCCCCCAAGCCTGCATGACAAATTAGAACCCAAAGAGCCGGTCGCGACGCCTCCGCCCGCCCTCCGCAAAACTTTGCAGGCGGAGACATGGTAAAATGCTTTTCAAAGAATATTGGCTGGTCGGCAGATCAGCATCAGGCGCCATCCAGACCGGCGACGGGAGGAGAAGATGATGGGTCGAGCAGCCATCCTGGCGTTGCTTCTCTCTTTTGCCCCGGCGCTTCGGGCGCAGCAACCGGCCCCGCCCAAGGAGCCTCCCGCACCCGCGGCATCGCCTGCGAACTCACCGGCAAATACTCAGGAAGGACAAGCCGCTCAAGCCCGGGACCAGGCAGTTGCGCCGAAATTGGGCCATCCCCTCGATCCGCATGATGTAGATGTGCTGACGGGCAAGGCAGACCGCGACGCGCAGGCCCTGGCGCCTCGTGCGACCCCATACATGAGCGTCAGCGGATACGATTACAGCTGGCAGGGATTCGGCAGGATGGGCAACGCACACCTTCGCCCCTTTTCGCCGTTCTTGTTCGGGCCAAGGTTTCGCGTCTTCCCCAGATCCGCTTTCCGGGTCTGGTAGCGCCTTCTTTCGGTTCGGGCGCTACTGCGTCGTTGTTTTCACAAGGTCTCCGACTTTAAAGCCCGCACCGGAGATTACCTTGGCTACCGCAGATACATCGTCCACATCGGTGACCTGAATCACGCCCACCTGGGTGCTCAGCCGGCGGATCACTTTACCCGTGGCAGGATCTTTGATTTCCCGCGTCACTCGCTCGACGCTCATCTGGTCGCCGACCTTCAGGCCGGTCTTCGCGCCGACGTTGAGGACGATCTGGCCGCTGTCCACGGCTGCGACCAGGCCCTCCACCACGATGGTGCGCGCCTGCAATTTGTCCTTGCCCGCAATCACGCCGGCGCTCATTTGATCGACCGCCGCCTTCACGGCTTCGCCGATGATGGTCTGTTCGAAGTCACTGCTGCCGAAATCCACGGCTCCACCGCCCCAGCCGTGCCAATTCCCGCCGCCGCCGAGCAGCGAGGTGCTCTCGCGCTTCGATTCGCCCTTGCCATCCGCGACTGCGAGGATCTCTCCGGTATCAATATCCACGATTCGGGCGTCCACGGTGACGATCGCCTTCGACTTCTTGTGGCTGAATCCGCCGATGCCGAATCCGCCGAAGCCCCCGCCACCCCCGCCGACCTTTGTATTATTGGTCTCGTTGCCGAACTGCGTGATGCTCCCGACGATGATCGCGTCCACGCCGAGAAGCTTGCCCAGCTTCGCAGCACTCGCAGGGTTTGCCCGGTCGCTCGTCGAAAAATTCTGCTCCGCAAGGATTTTGTCGAGTGCCTTACGCTCGATCACGGAATAGCTGCCGTCCTGCACAAGTCGCTTCACCAGCAAGTCGGCGATGCCCTTGCCGACGTCCACGTCGGATCCGAACAGCGCCGCGGAGTTGGTGCGCACAGTTGCGTAGTCAAAATCGAAAACGGCCACGCGTTTCTTGCGGCCCTGCGACGCTGCCGGCGCTGGATTCTGCGCGGGGGTCACGAGCGGCGCCTGTGCGTCAAGCGGAATGGCAATGCACAACAGCAGGGCCCAGAGCATCACGTGCTTCATTGCTGGTCTCCTCGACGAGAATTGACTGGAGCTAACAGTCCCGTCCAAATTCTGGAGCGAATTCTAAGAGAGCGGCGCTGGGGTGTCAACTGACCTGTGCCGGTGCGTGATACACTTCCGTTTTTCACGCACGAGGTTGACGCCCAGATGTTCCGGAAAATTCTAATCGCGAACCGCGGCGAAATCGCCGTGCGCATTCTGCGCGCCTGCCGCGAGATGGGCATCGGGTCGGTGGCCGTCTACAGCGAAGCCGACCGCGCCTCGCTCCACGTGCGGCTCGCCGACGAAGCCTATCCCGTCGGCCCTTCGCCCGCCCGGGAGAGCTATCTGGTGATTGACAAGCTGGTCGGCGTAGCGCGCTACGCGCGCTGCGATGCGCTCCATCCGGGGTACGGCTTCCTGGCGGAAAACCCTGATCTCGCGCGTGCCTGCGCGAAGGCGGGCATCACCTTCATCGGACCCTCCGCCGAGGCGATGGAACGCCTCGGCTCGAAAACGGCGGCGCGGCAACTCGCCCAGACCGTGGGAGCGCCCACCGTTCCCGGCACGATGGATCCGGTGGAGAACGCCGCGGCCGCGCAGAAGACCGCGCGAGAGATCGGCTACCCGATTGTGTTGAAAGCTGTGGCCGGTGGCGGCGGCAAAGGCATGCGGCTCGTCGAAAGCGAAGCGCAACTGGCTTCCGCGTGGCGTGACGCGGCTTCCGAAGCCTTGAACGCCTTCGGCGACGGCCGGATGTATCTCGAAAAATTTCTCCTGCACCCGCGGCACGTCGAAATCCAGGTGCTCGGTGACCAGCACGGACACATGGTCCATCTGGGCGAGCGGGAATGTTCCATCCAGCGGCGCTATCAGAAGGTACTCGAAGAGTCGCCGTCGCCCATCATGACGCCGGAGCTGCGCCGCGCCATGGGAGAAGCGGCCGTGCGGCTGGCCCGCGCGGGCGGTTATGAAAACGCGGGCACGTGTGAATTCCTGGTGGACGCCGCCCGGAATTTCTATTTCCTCGAGATGAACACGCGGCTGCAGGTCGAACATCCGGTAACGGAGATGGTGACTTCACTCGACCTTGTGAAACTGCAAATCCGCATCGCCGCCGGCGAGCCGTTGTCGGTCACGCAGGAACAGATTGTGCTGCGCGGCCACGCCATCGAATGCCGCATCTACGCCGAGGACCCGGACAATAACTTTTTCCCCTCGCCCGGCAAAATTCTCGAGCGGCGGGCGCCCACCGGGCCGGGCATCCGCCTCGATGACGGTGTCTATGCCGGCTGGACGGTGCCGACCGACTACGATCCGATCCTCGGCAAGTTGATTGTCTGGGGCGACGATCGCCCCGAGGCCATCGCGCGGCTGCGGCGGGCGCTCGAGGAGTACTACGTGAGCGGGATCAGAACAAACGTCGGACTGTTCCGCAGGATACTCACCGAGCCGGATTTTGTGCGCGGCGACATTCACACGAAATGGCTCGATGAGCTGCTGCAACGCCGGCCCGTCACACCGGCAGCTCCGCCGGCCGGCTCCGCCGAAGACGCAGCCGTTCTTGCTGCGGCGTTGTGGCATTTGAGCAAGAACGGCAAATCACCCGCGGCTGGCGCGGCCGCCCCTCCGGAATCGCGTTGGAAGCACGAAGGCCGCCGCGAACAGCTCGACCGAGGCCGATGAAGCTGGAAATCGAGATCGGCGGCCGGACGCGCGCGCTGGAAGTCAGACGCGTCGGCAAGCGGCTCCTGTGGCAGCTCGATGGCCGCGCGATTGAGGCCGACGTATTGGAAGTCGCGCGCGGGATCTATTCCGTCCTGATCGAAGGCCAGTCCCACGAAGTGCGCGTGGAAGAGGCTGGCGTGGGGCTCCGCGTCTTTACAGCGAATGAAGAGTACTTGGCCGAAGTTGTCGATCCGCGGCAATGGCGCAAGCGCCACGGCGGCGCGCATCCGACGGAAGGGTCACAGCAAGTGCTCGCGCCCATGCCGGGGAAAGTGGTGCGCGTACTGGTGAAAACGGGTGATACCGTGAAGGCAGGACAGGGAATCGTGGTAGTTGAAGCGATGAAAATGCAGAACGAAATCCGCGCCCCCAGGCCGGGGACCGTCGAACGCCTGCTCGTTACGGAAGGCCAGGCGGTCAATTCCGGTGAAGTCCTCGCGGTCGTCACCTAACCGACGAGAGAACACAGGAATCGAAATCGAATCAACATGACACACTCACAGTTTCTGCGAATTTCGGATCTGCAGCTTCCGTTTGCGCGTCTTACTTGGTTGGTGCAGTAGGAAGTTTCCCGGCCGATTCGATCACCTGCCGCGCGAGATAGTTCATCACTTTGGAGCTGTCGCGCGCCACGGAAATATACGCGAGCCGCAGCAATTGTTCCTTGCGGTTGCGCAAGACATCCCGAATGGACTGCTGCACCTGGGGGTCGGTCAGCAGGCGCTGCCCCGCCGGCTCCTTCTCGATCAATTTCAGAATGCGGTAGCCGTCTTTAGTCGCGATCGGCTTGCTGACTTCGCCGGGACGCAGCGCGAGCACAACCTTCTTCAGGGCTGGATCGGACTGATTCAATGCCGATTCCGGGATGAATCCGAGATCGCCGCCGGCAGACGAAGTGGAATCCTCGGAGTAATCCATCGCGAGCTGCCCGAAATCCTTTCCGGCGTTCACCTGCTGTTCAATCATCGCGATCTTGCGCCGCGCATCGGCTTCGCTGGTCGCGTCGTCGTTTTTCCGGTTGTGCACCTGCGGGTCCGGATGGGGCGTAACGGCGATCTGAGCGATGTGGTATTGCGGCTCGGCAAAATTGAATTGCGAGCGACTCTTGTTGTAGAAGTCGGTTACGTCCTGGTCGGTGATGGATATCTTTGCGACCACTTCGCGGTTCAGCAGCTTCTGGATCGAGAGCTGGCGCCGGATGTCGCGCTTCAGGTCGTCCACCGTCAATCCGGTTTCTTTCAGCTTGCGCTGAAACTCGTCTTCCGTGTACGGGCTCTTCGATTCGGTGAACTTGTCCTCGACTTCGCCGTCGGTGGCGACCAGGTTCAATTGCGCCGCGCGCTCGAGCAGAATTTCATTGTTGACCAGTTCATCGAGCACACTCAGCTTCAGCGTCAGCGCCTCCTCCTGCGACGGCGCCGGCTGTTCCGGATTGATCCGGCCGCGGTAGTATTTCTCCACTTCTTCGCGGCGGATCTCCTTGCCGTTCACGGTAGCCCATACGCCGGGGCCGGGCGCTTCCTGCTTCTTGCAGGCTACGGCGAGTGCGCACGCACCCAGCGCCGCGAGGATAAGCAATTTTCCTTTCAAGGGGCAGCTCCTTCCGAATCAGGCAGGCGAAGAAAACGCCGGCTCAGGCGGCTTTCCGCACCCGTCCGGCTCGGATGCAGGCGGTGCAGACGCGCATGTGCTTCTTGACGCCGCCGACCAGCGCCTTCACTCGGCGCAAGTTAGGGTTCCAGCGGCGCCGGGTGACGTTGTGCGCGTGACTGATCGTGTTGCCGTAGCGCGGCTTCTTGCCGCAAATCTCACAGGCGCGGGCCATAGTTCACTCCAGGGAAAAACGCAAGAAAACAGCGAATCATCGTACCAGAGACGCTCGTGAAAATCTATTTGCGCGGCGTCCGCGCCATCGCGACGAATTTCGCGCCGTCGGCAGGCAGAAACCAGCCCACCACAATCCCCATGGCGCCTTCGGGCAGCCGTCTGGCGGAAGGATTGTCATACGTTGCGGTCACGCGAATCGGTTCGCCTTTCCGCAGCGCAAAGCCACGTCCGTCGAATCGCTCAATAGGCATCGCGAGGATGCGGCTGGCAGAATCAAGCGAAGAACGGAGCTCCGCGACCGGTTGTTTGCTCACCGGGTCGTCGAGCACAAGCAAGCGGCCGTAGTCGTGCAAATGTCCGCCAGCGCCCAGCAGAATCCCGTCATAGCCGAACGTGAACGTGTGGCTGGTGACGTTGTGTCCGGGCGCGAGGTCGTAGCCCGAGTTCTGGCATCCCATCACGTCGAACCAGACGGGATAAACGCTTTTGAGGACGTCCGCGCCCGGCCCTGCGAGTTCGTATTCCTCGCGAATTTCGAGATAGACGCTCGGATAGCCTGCGTCGGTGGGATTCGCGAACATCGTGCTGACGCGAATCCGGTCGCCCGACCGGACGCGGTAACCGAAGCCAGGTACGCCGGGCCAGTCGTTCATTTCGCCCCCGGCGCCGAAAATGTGCTCTTCCTTATTGGGGCACAGAAAATCGGGCCGCGTCGTATTCCAGAACGCGGCGTGGTGCAGCAGCTTGCTCGGAACCGGGTTGCCGGCTGCGTCCACCAGCCGCGGATGAAATGCCGTGAGCCACGCATTTTTTTCGACAGGGATGTAGAAATCCTGCGGCTGCGCCACCGACATGTGGTCGGCATGCGCGGGCAGATTCACAGGACCCACGCGGATCACCCAGGCCCGGCCGGATGCATCGTCGCTCACAGTCAGCTTCGCCGTGTGCGAAACGGCGTGATGCATTCCGGTGTGCTGCATGCGCATCGGGTGATGCATGGTTTCCTGAAAATGGTTTTGCGCGCAGGCTGGAACCGGCGTGAAGCAAAAAACTACAGACATACAACTCAACGCGATCGTGGCTCTTGTGATGTTCCTCAACGACTCACTCCCCCCAGGGCGGTGCCAGCATCATACCGCGAGCGCTACGGTCGCTGCCAGAGGTGCTGCTGGCTTCGCTCCGCGGGCGTGAAACCTCGTGCTGCCGCTTTTCTTGACCCCGCCGCAAAGCTGCCTCAAAATGAAATGGCCTGTTCGGTGGGCGTGTAGCTCAGCTGGGAGAGCACCTGCTTTGCAAGCAGGGGGTCGCCGGTTCGATCCCGGTCACGTCCACCAAGCCCTCGCGCAGTGATCCAGCCGGATGACACGGATGCGCCGCTCTTTCCTGCGAGATCGAAGGATTGGCGAGAACAAACTTCTAATCCGGTTCCTGCGTGACGATGTGGACATCCACAGCCGAGGCATCGCGGAGAAACCGGTTGATGGCCGTCATATACAGATACTTTCACCAGCCTTCCACAGCCGACCGCCCGAAGATCACCTGCGTGATGTGCTTTTCGCGGACAAATGCGGCGATGGCCGTGGCCACGTCCTTGCTCTTCAGCCGTGCGACCTTCGTACCCAGGTTTTCACCGAATTCAAGATTGGCGGAAAGTGATCACTCCTCTTCCGCAGCGAGCCCGGGATGGATTCCCACGTAAACCACGAACAAATTCGCGTCCATGCGACGCACCATGCGCGCCGCAAACTTTCGTCGTCTACACCTCCCTTCTAGGTTGGCCTCTTGGCAGAGCAAGACTCAGCGCGCTGCGCGTCGCCGGGAAGAACCGGCAGGGCGGGTGTACAGCGTCACCTTGCCATCCACAACGTTCGCGACGTAGCGACCGCCGGAAAGAAACTGCATCACCTTTTTCCCCGCGCTCGCCGTCCCCGGATACTCGGCTACGCCACTTCGCTCGAGTCTCTCCAGCGCTGGAGAAAATCCGAACGAAAGGCCCGCAAGTGTCACTCATCATGTGGACGAGTACATTCGCTTGCTGTTCCCTCCTCTTCTGGATACAATCGCGCGATTTCATTTGACTCATTTTCACGGCCCCTGTCCGCAATGCTTTTCCAAGATGGACGAAAATCTTTATCCGCAGGGCCCCAAGTCCCGCATTCCCGGGGGTGTTTTCATCTCTCTCTATCTTGATCCGATCCGGTTCTTCATGCGTGCCGCCCGGGAATACGGCGACATCGCTCATATACAAATGGGCCGGCGGCACTACTGGCTGCTCAATCATCCGGATCATATCCGCGACATCTTGCAGGCTCCCGAAGAACAGATGCTGCACTCATTTTCCCGCACCGGGAGACGTGTCATGGGAAAGGGCCTGCTCTGCAGCCAGGGAGCGTTTCACCGCTCCCAGCGACGCAAGATTCAGCCTTTCTTCCATCATCAGCAGATCGCGGCCTGGGGCGAGAGCATGTCGCAATCCAGCTTGAGCGCCAGCAAGCACTGGCGCGACGGTCAAACGCTTAACATCGCCGAATGGATGTCAGATTTAACCTTCGAGCTCGCTCTCAAGGCGCTTCTCGGCGCTGATGTTGACGAAGGCGCGCCGGAAATTCGGGCTGCCATCCATACGATCATGGCTGACACAGGCAAGCGTGCCTATTTGTGGAAGGCGCTGACAGCCTGGTTTCCTTACGACGGGGACCGCCGTCTCAACCAGGCGATCGACACCCTGGATGGACTCGTGTTCCGTTTGATCTCAAAACGGAAAAATCAGAAAGGGGAACCCTCCGACCTTCTTTCCATGCTCGTACGGATGCAGAACCCTTTGGAGGAGTCAGAGGGTACGAGTGATCAACAGATCCGGGACGAAGCCGTCACCATGCTTATTGCCGGACACGAAACGATTGCCAATGCACTCAACTGGACTTGTTACCTGCTCGCCTTGCACCCGGATGCAGAGCACAAGCTCCATGAGGAGTTAGATGCGCTTCTTGGCGGGCGTCCGCCGACGATGGAGGACCTGCCCCGATTGACTTTCACAACCATGCTCTTCTCTGAATCCATGCGTCTCTATCCTCCCGTGTGGCTGATTGTGCGCCGGTGTGTGCAAGACTGGCAGATCGGCGAATACCGAGCTCCGGCCGGGTCTTACATGTATCTGTCGCAATTTGTGATGCATCGGCATCCCCGCTACTTCCCTGACCCGGAACGATTTGATCCTTTGCGCTGGACACCGGAAAACTGCGCTTCCCGGCCCAAATTCTGTTACTTTCCCTTCGCCGGTGGCAGCCGCAGATGCATCGGAGAAGGTTTTGCCTGGGCAGAGGGGCTGCTGGTTCTTGCGACTCTGGCCCAGAAGTGGCAGATGCGGACCGTCCCGGGGCATCCAGTCGTTCCCGAACCTCATGTTACCTTGCGCCCCAAGCATGGGATGACAATGACCGTTCATCTGCGGCGCCACACGGTGACTCCGGAAAGTTCTGGCAACCCCGAGCGAGCTTCTTGAGACCAGAATCGCACCGAACGGGACATCTCACATGAACGGACGACTCGCCGGCAGGATTGCGCTGATCACGGGCGCTGCAGCCGGGATCGGCAGGGCGACGGCCTTGCTCTTTGCCCAGGAAGGCGCTCGCGTGGCGGCCCTCGATCTGGACGAAGCACGCGTCCACGAAGCGGGCCGGGAGATCGCACAGCAGGGCGGAACTTGCCTGCCGCTTGCGGCAGACGTCCGAGATCCCAAAACGGTTGATCGCGCGTTGCGCACCATCGAGGAGAAGTTTGGCGGCCTGCACATCCTGGTCAACAATGCTGGCATTGCCCGCAAGAAACTCTTCGACCAGATGAGTGTGAAAGATTGGGATGAAGTTTGGGAAACCAATCTGACCGGAACGCTCACTTGCGTCCGCTCCGGCCTCCGGCTTCTCAAGAAACAGCGGGGCGGCAAAATCATCAACATGGCTTCCGTCGAGGTTTACAGCCATTCGCGCAAATTGACGGCCTATGCCGCCAGCAAGGGGGCCATCGCCAGCTTCTCACGCGCCCTGGCCGTCGAGCTGGCTTGCGACGGCATCTGCGTCAACTACATCTGCCCGGGCTTCATCAAGACGGAGATGACCCGTCCATATTACGAGCGCTGGCTCTCTCGAAAGTTCATCGAGAGAATCACTCCGCTCCGTCGGCTGGGCGAACCCGAAGACGTTGCCCGGGTCGCGCTGTTTCTGGCTTCCTCGGATGCCGACTTCATCACCGGCCAGGGGATTGTTGTCGATGGTGGTCTGACCCTGAAAACGCTGTAGCCATCGCAGGCCAACATTACCTATTTCCACGACAAGTCGCTCGAGCTGCCGCGCAGAGTTCGATTCGGTTCACCCCGGAGCTCTTCCACGCGCACTCGGCCGTGCTGGCGCCACCGGCGACTGTGGATTCCCACAGCGAGGGACATTCCTGAGGAGTGCCCCGCTCGCACAGTCCGGCCCTCTCGATTGGAAATCCGCTGGAAATGGACTTCCCAGCAGAGCAAGACTCAGCGCGCTGCGCGTCGCCGGGAAGAACCGGCAGGGCGGGCGTAGAGCGTCACTTTGCCGTCCACGACGTTAGCGACGTAGCGCCCACCGGAAAGAAACTGCATCACCCTTTCCCCGCGCGCGCCATTTGCGCCCAGCGCGATTTCGTCGCCGGATTCTGCTCGAGCCCGCGCAATTCTTCACCATCAAACGTAAAGTCAATCTGCCGCAGCCCGTGCCGGGCAGTGCGGCGGACCGGGTAGCCGCGGCCGGCAAGCTCGACGGCCTTCACATTTTCTACCATGGCCTGCCGCCAAACAGCGACGAGTACCTCTTCCAGCTTCTTCGACGATTCTCCCGGCACGCCCACTTTCTCCTCCGGGATTAGCCCGCGTCATCCGTCCTCAGTATTCCAAGGATCCAACACCGTCGGCGCTCCCCGCCAACCAACTTATCAGGGCTGATTGCTCGCTGAAAAGTCCCTTACTCCGAACTGCCGTCGAGCGGCGTTTTCGTTTTTTTCGAAGAGCAAGAGGTTCCCTGCCTTCGGAGCCATGTAGACCCACCTCGCTATCCGGTGTTCCATCCGAGGACACCGGTCTCTCTTGGAAACATCTTCCCACGGCGCACCCGCCAACCGATCTGTGGCCGGCCTCAACTCACTGAAACCAAACTGCTTCAAGAATACTGGATAGTGAAACATGGCTATTCGCGTGCTGCAATCCCTCAAGCCGGTTGCCCCCTCGACCGGATGAGTCGCTGAAGCAGCAAACGCAGCGAAGTGTGGCGTGCCGTTTTGAGGAATTCGACCGATTGGGCTCGTACAAGGGGGACTTTGCACCGGGGAACAGGAAACGCGTTCTGCCCCCGGCTTTTCCTGCAGGGGTAGCGTGCCCTGGTGCGAGGGCTCTTGCAGAGCGATCTTTCCGGCGTCTGGTCAATTGCCCTGGCGCGCGCAGTCATAGTGACGCGAGAGCGGAGAAAACGTGATGAGACGTCCTGTTCTTGAGCTTGGAAAGATCTTCCTGGTCACTCTTCCAGCGCTCCTCCTTCTCTTCTCGCCACCTGCTTGGAGCGGGGCGATCCGCACCCTCGACTCGCAGAACATTCGAACTGTTGATCATTACATCCTGCAGGTCTGGCGGATCGAGGACGGCCTGCCGCAGAACACGGTCAACGCGTTTGCCCAGACACCCGATGGCTACCTTTGGATGGGAACGTACGACGGCCTCGTCCGTTTTGATGGCATCGGCTTCACGGTCTTTGATGCGGGGAATACACCGGAGTTGAAAAGCAGCAGAATTGTAAACCTGTTCGTGGACCACAATGGCGCCCTCTGGATCTGTCCGGACAGAGCCTCCGGCGAATCCGGGCTGACGCGATACCAGGAGGGCAAGTTCACGACGTTCACAACGGTCAATGGACTGCCCGCGAGCCACGTCGAGAGCATCTCCGAAGACCGCGATGGCGGAATCTGGCTGAAGACCGAGGATGATGGATTGACCCGGTTCAAGGACGGGCGATTCACGAGGTACACGGCCAAAGATGGACTGCCGACTGACTTCATCGGTGAGATTCAGACTGACGAACGCGGAGACGTTTGGGTGGGAACGAGCAAGGGGCTCGCTCGATTCGAGCGAGGCAGATTCTCCATCTACACAACTAAGGATGGACTCCCGTCCAATTCGATCGGGCCACTCTCTGCCGACGCCGACGGAAACCTGTGGATCGGCACAGACAAGGGGCTGTCACTCTTCCAAGGACGCCGGTTCACTACATTCACCATTAAGGACGGGCTTCCGGACATCAGCATTGAATACATTCATGTGGACACCCTGGGAAGCGTTTGGATCGGGACAAAGAAGGGACTGACGAGGTTCAGAGGCCGTGAGTTTGCAACCTATCCCATGAAGGAAGGAGTGGTTTGTGAGATCCGTGAGGACCGCGCGGGCCGCCTGTGGATCCGCTCGGGTGAAGCTCGATGGAAGGGAGGCAGGTTTACGGACGTTCCCTCACCTCCTGGAACCAACACCAGCGTCCTCTCCACTTATCAGAACGGAAGACTCATAAGCTACACCTCGAAGGACGGGCTCTCGGGCCAGCCCATCTTTTCCTTCTTCGTAGATCGCGAAGGCAACCTCTGGATCGGCCGGTCGGGCTCTGGGCTGGAGAAGCTCAAACCATCAATCGTCTCCGCCTATACGAAGAAAGATGGATTGCCGGACGAAAACATCCGTTCCATCTACGAAGCGAGGGATGGAAGTCTCTGGATCGCCACTGAGGCCGGAGGTCTCAGCCGGCTGAAAGATCGTAGAATTGTCACCTATACCAAAAAAGATGGGCTGCCATCCAATGCCGTCTGGGCTCTCGCGGAAGATCGAAAAGGGAATCTCTGGGCTGGCACGCAGAACGGTCTGATTCGGTTCAAAGATGGGCGATTCATCGCCGACACCGCCGTCAAGCCACTCAGTGGCAAGGTCGTCCAGTCAATTCTTGAAGATCGCCGGGGCGATCTCTGGATCGGTACGGCGGGAAACGGTTTGTACCGGCTGAGAAACGGTGGCGCAGAAATCTACACGGTGAAAGACGGGCTCTCCAGCGACTACGTGAGGACAATCTTTGAGGACACGGAGGGAACGCTCTGGCTGGCGACCGACAACGGAATCACAAAGTTTAAGGATGGGCAGTTTACGACCTACACGACCAAAGACGGCCTCTCTGACAGGTTCGTCAGACCCATCTATCAGGATCGAGCAGGCGCCATGTGGTTCGGCACCTACGGGAATGGCCTGAACCGGTTCAAAGATGGGAAATTCACCAGTTACACCACGAACGAAGGCCTGTTTGCTCACACGGTCTCCCAGATCCTTGACGATGACCGCGGAGATTTCTGGATGACCAGCAACAAGGGCATCTACCGCGTGAGCAAGAAACAGTTGGACGATTTTGCCGAAGGAAAAATCTCCTCGATCACTTCTGTCTCGTACGGCACCGAAGACGGCCTGAAGAATGTGGAATGTAACGGCGGTTCCCAGCCGGCCGGATGGAAGAGCAGGGACGGCAGACTCTGGTTCCCAACAATGGGCGGGGTCGTCACCATCGATCCAAGAAATCTGACGACCAACCACCTGCCCCCTCCGATTCTCATCGAGCACGTGAAGATCAATCAGAAGACATTTGATCTTTCCCCGGAAACTCGGGTGCCGGCGGGCCGGGGAGATCTGGAATTTCACTACACAGGTCTCAGCTTTCTCGCTCCGCGGAAAATGAGATTCAAATACCGCCTGGACGGGCTTGACAAGGACTGGATCGAGGCTGGGGGACGGCGGGTGGCGTATTACACCAATATCCCGCCCGGGAAGTATCGGTTCACGGTCATTGGCGCCAATAACGACGACGTCTGGAATGAAGCCGGTGCTTCCATGGAAATTGATTTGGCGCCGCCCTTCTACCGGACGGATTGGTTCCTTGGCTTTTGCTTTCTCGTCGTCGGCTTCTCTGCAGCAGGCCTCTATCGAATACGGGTGAATGGGTTGAAGGCGAGTGAGAAGAAACTAACGGAGCGAGTGAATCAGCGCACTGCCGAATTACAAAATGAAATCGCGGAGCGGAAGCGAATGGAAGCGGCTTTACGGCAGGCAGAAGAGAAGTACCGCGGCATCTTTGAGGAAGCGATTGTGGGCATCTTTCAGAGCACGCCGGAAGGGAAATTCCTCAGTGTCAATCCCGCATTGGCCCGGATGTACGGCTATGACTCCCCCGAAGAGATGATGAAGTCCTGCAGCGATATCGCCCAAGAAGCTTACGTCGAACCTCCTCGTCGCGAGAAATTTAAGCTTTTCATGGAAAGTCAAGGATTCGTGGAGGATTTCGAATACCAGGTCTATCGCAAAGACGGCGGCAAGATTTGGCTCTCAGAGAACGCGCGAGCAGTCCATGACACCGATGGCGCCATTTTGTATTTTGTCGGAGCTGCCGCCGACATCACCGCGCGCAAACGTGCGGAAGAGGAGCTCCAGAAAGCGAAAGAAGCTGCCGAAGCAGCCAATTGCGCCAAAAGCACGTTCTTGGCCACGATGAGCCACGAAATTCGCACGCCGATGAACGGAATTCTGGGGATGACCGAACTCGTCCTGGATTCGAATCTCACCCCGGAGCAGCGCGACAATCTCTCCCTCGTGAAGCTCTCCGCTGATTCGCTGCTGGTCGTGATCAACGACATTCTGGACTTTTCAAAGATTGAAGCCGGAAAGCTCGAGTTCGAGACGATCGACTTTGATTTGCGCGAAAGCCTCGGTGACACGATGAAGGAGCTGGGTTTCCGCGCGCACCAGAAAGGACTGGAACTGATCTGTGACGTAAAGCCGGACGTGCCGGAGACCCTGGTCGGCGATCCGGGCCGCTTGCGGCAGGTAATCGTCAACCTGGTCGGAAACGCGATCAAGTTCACCGAGCGGGGCGAGCTTCTGGTTTCTGTCGAGATGGAATCGCAGACCGAAGAAGCCATCTGTCTCCACTTTGCCGTGACCGACACCGGAGTCGGTATCCCTTTGAACAAACAGGAATCCATCTTCGACGCTTTCACGCAAGCGGACGGCTCGATGACCCGCAGATATGGCGGCACCGGTCTGGGCCTGACCATTTGTTCCCGACTGGTCGAGAGAATGGGCGGGCGCATCTGGGTGCAGAGCGAGCCAGGAAAGGGCAGCACATTCCATTTCACGGCACGGCTCGGATTGCAGAAAACGCCGGCAGTTCGGGCGGTCCCATTAGAGTTGTCCGATTTGCGCGATCTGCGCGTGCTCGTGGTGGATGATAACGCCACGAATCGGCGCGTCCTGGAAGCGATTCTGGATCGATGGGAAATGAAACCCACCGCCGTAGACGGAGGACAGCATGCGCTGAGCGCCTTGCAAGACGCCAAGAACGCGGGGCGGCCCTTCCCCTTGATCTTTCTGGATGCTCATATGCCGGAGATGGACGGATTCACCCTCGCGGAACGGATTCGGCAGAACCCGGATCTTGCCGGGGCAACCATCATGATGCTGACGTCCGCCGGGCATCTGGGAGACGCCAAGCGATGCCGCGAGGCGGGCATCTCCGCCTACCTCGTCAAGCCCATCCGCCAGACGGAGTTGTTGGATGCCATTCGGCTCGCGCTCCGGGTGGCGCCGCGACGGGAACGACCCGCCCCGCTGGTCACTCGTCACGCGTTGCGTGAAAACAAGCGGCGCCTGAAGATTCTGCTCGCCGAGGACAATGCAGTGAACCAACTTCTCACCGTCCGTATTTTGGAGAAGCGAGGTCATGCCGTCACCGTGGCCGAGAACGGAAGAGTGGCCTTGGCTGCGCTGGCTCGCGAGTCATTCGATCTTGTCCTGATGGACGTGCAGATGCCGGAGGTGGACGGAATCGAAGCCACCGCTGCAATCCGGGCCAAGGAAAAAACCTCTGGCGCGCACCTTCCCATCATTGCGATGACGGCGCATGCTTTGAAGGGCGATGAACAGCGTTGCCTCGCAGCGGGCATGGACGCCTACCTTTCCAAGCCCATCCAAGTCTCGGAACTCATGCGAATGATCGAAGAAGTGTTCAGCGACCGCGCTGGATTCGAACTGATGCCGCAGGAAGCAGATCTCCCTTTGCCCGTCGATCCCCATTCGAAACTCGTCTAGAGTGCATGGCCCTTTAGCCTTGGCGCCGGGAGCGGCCCGGGGCGTTGCGGGCTTGAAGCGATCGAGACGTCGTTCAAGTGCAGGATGCCCTTGTTAATCCAGGCTTGCTCGCGATGCAGTCATTCAGGGGTGTCACTCGCGCGCGCCCCAGAGATTGCGCCGGCACCTTCGGGAAACAACACGGGCAGCACCGGCGCGCATTCTCCACGCTCCGGGTCCAACAGACAAGTTGCGTCGTGGATCTGCACGCGTCCGCCTTGGCTGCGGAAAACGGTCGGCAGAGCCGCTTGCAATCGCTTGACCCGCGGCTCCCAGAGTTTGCGAGGCGTTTGCGCTTCGAGCGCGTAATCGTCGTCCGACATCAGCCAGTACCGCGCTCGCAGATGCCGCGCCACATCCGTGATGTGATTAAGATCACGCTCGACGCGCGACGGGTCCAACATAAAAAACCCTTCGCTCGAAAATGCCAGGGGGCGCAGCGACGGCCGTCCCGTGTACAAGTACAATAAGCCGCCCTCGTAGGCGACGACGGGCGCATCCGGCGGCGTGTGATCGCGAATCCACTCGTAAGCCTCCTTTTTCTCCGAAAGCATCGCCCCGCGTTCCGCTCCGATTTCCGTCACGGACACCCGTGCAGCACCAAAGTAATTCCGCAGGGCAATCACTCCAATTACCAGTACGAGAAAAGCAAGCACTGCGGCCAGCCCCCGCTCCCCGGCTGGCCGGCCCGAGCGAAACCCCACAAGCAGGAAGGAAAGGAGGCGCTTCCCTTCGAGCCAAAGCCCTGCAAACAGGAGGGGAAGGAACGGCAGCAAGAATCGGTCCATCGAAACCGTGTTCCAGAACAGCAGGATTGCTGAATAAAAAGCGAACACGAAGTGGATCGGTTTCCACTCATTTGCCAGGGCCTGCCGGACAACTCCGAGAAGAATGGCCGCGCTCAGGACCAGTGTCATCGCGCTCGTCCATCGGTTGCTCCCCAGCAGCGGGAAGACGAGATACCTGCCGGGCTGCTGGACCAGGGCTTCTAGATTAAACCGCAGCATGGCGAACAACACCGCGGGCCGTGGAACGCAGTCGCGCCAGAAGGCAAAGTAGCTCGTCGTGTAATCGTAAGTCTGCCGCCAGCCGAGCGCAGCGCCTGTTGCCGCCAGCGGATGGGCGCGCACGGCCGCGAGCGTAGGCCACATCGCGGCAAGGACAAACGGACAGGCCGCCACTGCGAACAAGGCTGCCGGGCGATAGGCCCGCCGCAGGAGTCCCACAAAAAATATTCCGGCCACGACGGCGAGGCCGAGAATCCGCATCTCGACGGAAAGCCCCGCGAGCGTGCCCGCGAGGAGCGCGGCAGCGATCCTCCCTTTCCGGCGCATCGCGCTATCACCAACGTTCATCGCCGTCATCGCCAGGGCCATGAAGGGGACGTCGCTCATCACGTCGGCGCTAAGCAACAGCAGGTAGGGTTGAAACGCGCACAGCCCGACGAGAAGCAGCGCCGGCCAATCCCCCAGCCCGGGGAGCTTCCGCAAGAACAGGAATGTGGCGGCCAAGAACCAGCAGCCGAAGACCGCCGTCAGCCCGATCGCCGCGGCCAAGTTTGCTGGAAAGACCGGCTGCCAGCGCCAGATCCAGGAAAGCAGCCAGGGATACAGGACAGGATACTTTGTTGCCTCTACTCGACTGCCGGGAAAGAAAGGCAGGATGTATCCCTGCCCTTCAGCGAGCGCCTTCGCCGAACTGAAATAGATCGTATCGTCTTCGAAGCGGCCAAAATAATTCTGCGGGTGAAGGCGCGCAATCTCGAACAGAAATGCCGCCAGAACCACGAGGAGACACAACCAGGGCGCAACGTGCCGCGGGCTTCCGGGAGGCATTGCCTCGAAACCTAGCATGCGCCCCGGCGCGCAGCAAGCCGCGCCCGGCGCCGCCTCTGCTGTGCTACAGTGCGCGCCGAAAAGAACATGCCGCCCGCATCCGGGAAAAATCCGAATTCTGGAACCGCCGCGCCACGATTCGCCGCACGGCTGGGCCTATTCGACGCAACGATGGTTGTTATGGGAGGCATCGTCGGCGCGGGAATTTTCATGAATCCCTACGTCGTCGCGCAGCAAGTGCACACCCCGGTGCTGATCCTTGGTGCGTGGGCTCTCGGCGGCATGATCGCTCTCGCCGGGGCATTTATTTATGCCGAGCTGGCCGCCAGGATGCCCCGGGTCGGCGGGCAATACGCCTATCTCCGCGAGGCCTTTCACCCCGCCCTCGCATTTCTTTACGGGTGGGTGCTGCTGCTCGTCATCCAAACGGGTGGCATGGCCGCTGTTGCCGTCACGTTCGCTCGCTACTTCCTCGAGCTGACGCACTGGCACGTGCACGAAGCGCTCGTCGCGACGCTCGCGCTCGGCCTCCTCACCGCGATCAATTGTCTTGGAGTGCGCGTGGGAAGCAACGTGCAAAGCGCGCTGATGGTCCTGAAGATTCTCGCCATCGCCGCGCTGGTGGCTTGCGGCTGGATCTTGATCCGTGCGCCGGCCGCAGAATGGCGTCCGGTGCTCGATCGCCCCGCCTCATTGGATCTTCTGACGACCCTCGGCGCTGGCATGGTGCCGGTGCTGTTCGCCTACGGCGGCTGGCAGACGGCGAATTTCATCGCAGAAGAAGTACGAGAGCCGCGGAAGAATCTGCCGCGCGGGCTGATTCTCGGCGTCGTCGGCGTTGTCACCCTCTATGTTGCGGTGAACTTCGTGTGCGTTCGCGCGCTGGGCCCGGGCGGACTGGCGCAATCCACCGCTCCTGCCACCGCCGTGATGCGCCTCACTCTCGGCGAGCGCGGCGCTACGTTGATCGCTCTCGGCATCGCGGTCTCGACTCTGGGCTTCCTGAGCCAGTCCATCCTCACCGCGCCGCGCGTCTATTTCGCGATGGCCGCTGACGGTCTATTCTTTCCCGGCGTGGCGCGTCTCGGCCCGCGGACGCGCGTGCCGGCGGTGGCCATTGCGCTGCAAGGCGTCTGCGCGATCGTCATCGCGCTCTCCGGCCGCTACGAGCAAATTCTGAATTACGTCGTTTCGATGGACTTTCTTTTCTTCGGACTCACGGCGGCGAGCTTGTTCGTCCTGCGGCGGCGCGTCCCGCATGCGGGTGGATACCGCGTCCCCGGCCATCCGGTCACGACGCTGCTCTTTATCGCGGCGTCCTGGCTGATCGTGGTGAACACCATCTACAAGTATCCGCGCCACACCGCTGTCGGAATGGGGATCCTTCTCGCCGGCGTGCCCGCCTATTTCTTCTGGGAGCGGCGCCGGAAAAGGATGGCGCGCGCATGACCACGCCGCGACATGAAATTCGCTCCGCCTACATGGAATGGGCCAAGCTGCATTCGCACGCCCGCTACAATCTCGCGACCAGCGGTCTAGCGAATCTGCCGCTCTCCAAATTGCCCGTAAAACCTGACGACCTCGAGAGCACCGGCGCAACCGAATACGGCTACGAGCCGCTGCAGCAGCATCTCGCAAGACGTTGCGGCGTTCCGGCAGATTGCGTCGTTGCAGCGAACGGCACCTCGATGGCCAACCACCTCGCGCTGGCGGCGCTGCTCGATCCCGGCGACGACGTGCTCATCGAGCACCCTACGTATGAATTGCTGCTCACGACAGCGAATTTCCTCGGCGCCAACGTCCGGCGATTTCCCCGGCGCTTCGAGGACGGCTTCCGCATCGAGCCTTCGGAAATCGAGCGTGCCATGACGCCGCGCACGCGTCTCGTCGTGCTCACGAACCTGCACAACCCATCCAGCGTGCGAACGGACGATGTGGCGCTGCGCGCCGTCGGCGAAATGGCGCGGCGCGCCGACGCCCGCGTCCTCGTGGATGAGGTCTATCTCGAAGCGTTGTACGAAACGCCCGCGCCCACCTCGTTTCATTTGGGCGAACATTTCGTCGTCACCAGCAGTTTGACGAAAGCATACGGCCTCTCCGGCCTGCGTTGCGGTTGGATTCTTGCCGCGCCGGACCTTGCCGAACGGATGTGGCGGCTGAACGATTTGTTCGGCGTCAACGCGCCGCACGCAGCCGAACGTCTCAGCGTGGTTGCGCTCGATCATCTCGATGAAATCAGCCGGGACGCGCGCGCGTTGCTCGCTACAAACCGCGCCCGCGTCAATCAGTTCCTCGATTCGCGGTCGGATCTTCAGGCCGTTCGCCCCGGCGCAGGCACAACCGTCTTTCCTCGTCTCCTGCGCGGATATGTGGATCGCCTTTGCTCGCTTCTGCGGGAAAAATACGACATGACCGTCGTACCAGGAAGCTTCTTCGAAATGCCGGACCACTTCCGGATCGGCCTCGGCGGCGACACACCAACTCTTACCGAAGGCCTCTGCCGCCTCGCCGCTGCCCTCGACGAACTCACCAAATAAGCCGCGTTTGCGCTTCCGCGCAAAAGTAGGCCCAACGTAGACAAGAGTTGCGGCAAACAATCGCTTCGAGCACCGTGACCTTGTCTCTTCCCGATGAATCGAGCCACCCCGCGCCCGTGGCCGTTTCTCGCGTCGTTGACGCTTCCGCAGGCACAGCGTAAGATGCACCCCCTGAACAGGCGCGTCTTCCGATGATCGGTCAGACCATCTCTCATTATCGAATTCTCGAAAAACTCGGCGCCGGAGGCATGGGTGTCGTCTTCAAAGCCGAAGACACCCGGCTGGGCCGCCAAGTCGCGCTCAAATTCCTGCCGGAAGGGATGAGCCTGGACCGCGGGGCGCTCGAACGCTTCCAGCGCGAAGCCCGCGCGGCATCGGCGTTGAATCATCCGAACATCTGCACAATCTACGACGTGGATGAGTACGAAGGCCGGCCGTTCCTTGCGATGGAATTCCTCGAAGGCCAGACGATCAAGGAGCGGATCGGCGGGCGGCCCATGGAAACGGATGAAATCCTGAGCTTCGGAATCCAGATCGCGGACGCTCTCGATGCCGCCCACGCGAAAGGAATCGTCCACCGCGACATCAAGTCCGCGAACATCTTCATCACCCAGCGCGGGCAGGCGAAGATTCTGGACTTTGGTCTCGCAAAGCTGGCGCAGCGCCGGCAGGCCGTCGGTGAAGCCGTCGGCGTCTCTGCCGCGATGACCGTGGGCGCGACCGCGGATGACAATTTGACGAGCCCGGGTTCGGCGCTCGGCACCGTGGCCTACATGTCGCCGGAGCAGGCGCGCGGGGAAGAGACGGACGCGCGGTCCGATCTGTTTTCCTTCGGCGTGGTCCTCTACGAGATGGCGACGGGGCAACAGGCGTTCTCCGGCAACACATCCGCGGTAATCTTCGACGCGATTCTGAACCGCACCCCGGCGACGCCGACGCGCCTGAACCCCAAGCTTCCCGCGGAGCTCGGCACCGTCATCAACAAGGCCCTCGAAAAAGACCGGCGCGCCCGCTACCAGAGCGCCTCGAGCCTTCGCGCGGATCTGGACCGTCTGAAACGTGATTCCGATTCCGGCCGCACGGCGGTTACTCCTTCCCGTTCGGAAAAATCCATCGCCGTTCTCTATTTCGAAAACCTCAGCCGCGACAAGGAAGACGAGTATTTCCGCGACGGCATGACGGAAGACATCATCACTGAGCTATCCAAGGTGAAAGAGCTGGCCGTTTTTCCGCGCGCCGCGGTTCTCGCCTATCGCGACAAATCAGCTCCGGCCCCGGAAATCGCCCGCCAGATCGACGCCACCTACGTCTTGACGGGGAGCCTGCGCCGGGCGGGAAACCGGCTGCGCATCACCGCGCAACTGGTGGAGGCGCGGACGGGCCATTCGGTCTGGGCGGAACGCTACGACCGCGAGCTGAAAGACGTGTTCGAAGTCCAGGATGAGATCGCGCGCAGCATTACGCAGGCGCTCCGCATCCAGCTTTCGCCGCGCGAACAAAACGCGATCGCGCAGAAGCCCACGGAGAACCTGCAAGCGTACGACTGCTATTTGCGCGGCCGCAATTACCTGCGGCGGGAAAATGTGGATTTCGCGATGCAGATGTTCGAGCGCGCGATTCAGCTCGATCCGAATTTTGCCCTCGCACACGCGGGAATCGCCAACGTCTGCGGGCTCACGTTTGCGCTTCACGACCATTCCCAGCGCTGGATTGAGCGGGGACTCACCGCGTGCGACCGCGCCATGATGATCGACCCTCAGCTTCCGGAAGCGCTTGCCGCGCGGGCGCACGTGTACTACGCGCAGGGCAAGTATAACGAAGCTGTTCAGTACAGCCGCCTGGCGCTCGAGCGCAAGCCGGACTGCGAGAACGCCTACAATGTCCTCGGCCGCGCCCTGATAAACTCGGATCGCCTCGAAGAAGCCGTGGCCATCATCGATCGCGCCATCGAGGTGTCTGGCGACGACTACAACGTTTACGTCCCCTTCGGGTTGGCCCTCTCGCGCCTCGGACGGCACGAAGAGGAGGCTAAACTGAGACAGCAAATGTCGCGGACGCTCGAACAGCAGATTGAGATTGTGCCCGAGGATGCCCGCGCGAGAATTCTGCTTTCCACGCAGTACGCTCAAACAGGAAAAGCGGCCGAGGCCACAGAACAATTGCGGAAGGCGTTGGAGCTGCGGCCGAAGGATCCCAACGTCCATTACAATGCCGCCTGTACCTACGGCTTGATGGGGAAAAAGGCTGAAGCCCTGGAAACACTGAAGAAGGCCACCCAGCTTGGTTATGCCAATTGGGAGTGGGTCCCGCGCGACACCGACCTCAACTGCCTGCATGGCGACGCGGAATTCGAGCGCCTCATCGAAGAAGGCCGCCAGAAAAAGTAGCCGAGCCACTCCTTTTGTCCGTTCCGCCCTCTCCAGAGATGTTTTCCTTGCGTACGGCATGTTCGTATGGTACGAGTGCTAAAGTAACAACTTTGTCGCGCCCGCCCGGCAATCAGCCATCCAAGGAGTCGGTCGCGTGCTGAAAAAGCTCAACCTGTATCTGATCAAGCCCACGCAGTACGACGATGACGGCTATGTCGTCCGCCACTGGCGCGGTGTGCTCCCCAGCAACACCCTGGCCTGCCTCGCCGGTCTGAGCGAAGATGTTGTGGCGCAGGGCCGGCTCGGAAAATCGCTGCAGGTGAAGATCCATGTGCTCGACGAAGCGGTGGATCGCGTCCCGGTGAAACGCATCTGCCGGTCCGAGCGCGATGGTCATACCAAAACAATCGTCTGTCTCGCCGGCGTCCAATCCAACCAGTTTCCCCGCGCCTCCGATCTGGCCCGCGTGTTTCGCCGCGCTGGATTGACGGTGATGATCGGCGGATTCCACGTCAGCGGTTATCTCGCGCTGATGTCCGAAATCCCTCCCGACATCCAGCAGTTGATGGACGAAGGCGTGACGATTGTGATGGGCGAGGTGGAAGAAACCTGGGGCGACCTGCTCTGCGACGCCATCAACGGCCGGCTCAAGCCGCTCTACAATTTTATCAACGACAAGCCCGACCTCTACGAGAAGCCGATCCCGGTCATCCGCAAGGAGTACCTGCGCAAGTTCATCGCGTCCAACTTCGGCACCCTCGATTGCGGGCGGGGCTGCCCGTTCGAGTGCAGCTTCTGCACGATCATCAATGTCCAGGGCCGCAAGATGCGTTTCCGCTCCGCGGAACATATCGCCAAGGCCATTCGCCACAATTACCGCGACCACGGCATCACGTTTTACTTCCTCACGGACGATAACTTCGCTCGCAACAAGAATTGGGAACCCATCTTCGACGCCTTCATCCGCCTGCGCGAGCAGGAACACATCCCGCTGAAGTTCATGATGCAGGTGGACGTCCTCTCCTGGAAGATCAAGAATTTCGTGGCGAAGGCGCGCCGCGGGGGCTGCAACACCGTTTTCATCGGCATGGAAAGCGTGAACGCCGACAACCTGAAGGACGCCGGCAAAAGCCAGAATCATGTGGACGAGTACTCGATGCTCATCAACACCTACCGCGACGCGGGCATTTCTTCCCACGTCGGCTACATCATCGGGTTCCCGCACGACACTGTTGAATCCATCCGGCGCGACATCGCCTACCTCATGCAAGAGGTTCAGCCGGACCATGCTTCCTTTTTCATGCTGATGCCGCTGCCGGGTTCGCAGGACCATTTGGCGGCGTACCGCCGCGGCGATTGGATGCATCCCGATTTCAATCTCTACGATTCGCACCATGCCGTCACCGTGCATCCCCATTTGAAGGACGGCGCCTGGAAAAACCTCTACCTCGAAGCCTGGCACACCTTCTACAGCTTCGAGAACATGAAGGCGGTGTTGCAACGCACACCGCCATCCGCGTACTGGAATAATTTCATCCGCTTCATCTGGTACAAGAACTCCATCATGACCGAGGAGCGGCACCCGATGATGTGCGGCTTTTTCCGTCTGAAGAAGCGCAAGGACCGTCGCCCCGGTTTCCCGATCGAATCCCGCTGGGCGTTCTACACTTCACGCCTGCGGGAAATCCGCACTCATCTCGGCTCCATGGCGCGGCTCTTGCTCGAGATGGAAGAACTCTGGCTGCAGACGCGCCGCCCAAGCGAAGCGGAGCGCCGTGTCATCGAAGAGATGGCCAAGATTCGCGCCGCGTACGGCCGGTTGAGGGTCGCGGACTTGCAGCTTGCCTTCACCCGCGCCAAGGTTTACTTCCCCACGCTGCGCGTGCCCTCCAAACTCCATTTGCTCTGGGCCAGGTGGTACCCGCTTCTGGCTCCCAATAAGGTGTACACCCGCGCCGACCTCGACGCGTTCTGGGCCAGCATGAAACAGCGCTGGGCGGACCACAGTTGGTTCCGCATTCCTCCGCATCGCGTCGCGTTCAATCTGTTTCGTGATGCGCAACTCTCTTTGCTGTTTTTCTTTCACCTTACCCGCGCCCGCTAGTGTGATGTCCCGATGGTCGGCTGCAATTCTCTTCAGGAGCCTGTTGAAGAATTCCCGTAGGGTGTCATGCTGAACCCATCCGATGAGGATGGGTGAAGCATCTCAACGTGGATGGCCTCGCCAATTGTGGCAGTCGAGGAACGTGCCTGAGATTTTCTCTGGTCGGAGATTTGAGACTCCACCGGCAATTTCGGCGGTGTGGCAACTCGTGAGGTATACTCGGCGGCCCGAGGCACACCAGATGAAAAACATTCACGCAACCGTTGCGCGAAAGATTGGCGTCTCCGCGCTCCTCATCAGCAGTCTTACGATATTCACCGTAGTTCCGGCAGCGCACGCGCAGGAAATCAGCCCGAATCTTGATGCCGGCCTCGAATGGCGGATGATTGGTCCCTTTCGCGGCGGCCGCGTCAATCCCGTCGCCGGCGTTCCCGGGCAACCGGGTGTTTTTTATTTCGGCTCGGTCGGCGGCGGCATATGGAAGACGACGAACGCGGGCGGCGTCTGGAAGCCGGTCTTCGATGGCCAGCCGGTGGCTTCGATCGGGGCGCTGGCCGTTGCCGCCTCCGATCCCCACATCCTCTACGTGGGCACAGGCGAAGCCGACATGCGCTCGGACATCTCCTTCGGCAACGGCGTTTACAAGTCCGCGGACGGCGGCCTCACCTGGACGCACCTCGGACTCGACGACACCCGTCACATCGGAAAAATCCTGGTGGATCCGCGGGATCCGAACATCGTTCTCGTGGCGGCGCTCGGCCATGCTTATGGGTCCAATGCAGACCGCGGCATTTTCCGTTCGAACGACGGCGGCGCAAGCTGGCAGAAAGTCCTTTACAGGGACGAGAACACCGGCGCGATCGATCTTTGCTTTGATCCTGACAATCCTGAAATTATTTACGCCTCGCTCTGGCAGACGCGCCGGCCCGCCTGGAGTGTCTACCCTCCCTCGAACGGGCCGGGCAGCGGTCTGTACAAGTCCACCGACGCCGGGCAGACATGGACCGAACTGCGTGGGCACGGCTTTCCTGCGGAAGGTTTAGGCCGGATCGGAATCGCCGTGGCGAAAGGGAATGGAGGCGCGCGCGTCTATGCGATTGTGGACGCCAAGGCAGGCGGCCTCTATCGCTCCGATGACGCGGGCGCGAACTGGGCCCTTGCCAACGATGACAAGCGCCTCTGGGGCCGCGGCTGGTATTTCGGCCGGGTGACCGTGGACCCCCACGATCCGGATACCGTGCACGTGCCAAATGTCGCCCTCTATCGCTCCCGTGACGGCGGCAAAACTTTCACCGCCATCAAGGGGGCGCCCGGCGGCGACGATTATCATTCGCTCTGGATCGACCCGGAAGATTCCGCTCGCATGATTTTCGGCAGCGATCAGGGCGCTGCGATCAGCGTGGACGGCGGAACGTCGTGGAGTTCGTGGTACAACCAGCCGACCGCGCAGTTTTATCACGTCGCAACCGACAACCAGTTTCCCTACCGGGTGTACGGCGCCCAGCAGGATAGCGGCACCGCCGCCGTGGTGAGCCGCAGCGATTTCGGCGGCATCTCCTTCCGCGATTGGCACTCGATTGGCGCCGGCGAGAGCGGGTACATCGTGCCGGACCCTTTGAACCCGGACATCGTCTATGGTGGCAGCACGAACGGCGAACTCTACCGTTTTGACGGGCGCACCGGACAGTCGCAGGATATTTCGCCCTGGCCCGTGCGCGCTTTCGGTCTCGAAATCTCCCAGAGAAAATTCCGCTTCACCTGGACATCTCCGCTGGTTTTTTCACCATTCGATCCGCACGTCCTCTACATGGGCGCGCAATACCTGCTGAAGACGAATGACGAAGGCCAGAACTGGCAACCGATCAGTCCCGATCTCACCGGGAGCGACTCGAGTTCCGCCGCGCCCTCTCCGACGGAACCTCTGACTCTCGCAAACGCCAGGGCGCGCGGCTACGGCGTGATCTATACGATTGCACCTTCCACCATCAGCCGCGGGCTGCTCTGGATCGGCACCGACACGGGATTAATTCAGCTCACCCGCGACGAAGGCAAGACGTGGACGAACGTGACTCCGCCGGGCCTGCCCGCCTGGAGCAAGATCAGCCTGATCGACGCTTCCACGCATGATGCGGGCGCCGCCTGCGTGGCCGTGGACCGGCATCGCCTGGACGATGACTCGCCGTGGATTTTTCGCACCCACGATTTTGGAAAGACCTGGACGCGTATTTCCGCTGGCATCGCCGCGAACGCGTACGTCCACGCCGTGCGTGAGGATCCCGTGCGCAAGGGGCTGCTCTTTGCCGGAACGGAGACGGGCGTTTACGTTTCCTTCGACGATGGGCACGATTGGCAACCGCTCCAGCTCAATCTGCCGGTGACGCCGATCCATGACCTTGTCGTGCATGGGAACGATCTCGTCGTCGCGACGCATGGCCGCTCGTTCTGGATCCTTGACGACATCACGCCGCTCCGGCAGCTCGATCCCGCCGTGGCCGCATCGAACGCCTATCTGTTCAAGCCTGCGACGGCGATTCGCATCCGCCCCAACGTCAACCACGACACACCGCTGCCGCCGGAGGAACCCCTCGGCACAAACCCGCCCGGCGGGGCGATCCTTTCTTACTATCTGAAAGCCGCTCCGCAGGACGACGTCACGCTCGAGATTCTCGACGACCATGGCAAGCTGGTGCGGCGCTATTCGAGCGCCGACAAGCCTGAGCGGCTGGCCGCTCCTCCGCCCTTTCCGGATAACTGGATGCGCCAGGCGGTGCCCCTTTCCCGGAGCGCCGGGATGCACCGCTTCGTGTGGGACTTGCGCTTTGCGAAGCCTCCGGTGCCGGTTCCCTCCTACAGCATGGCTGCCGTTTTTTCCACCGGCACAACCACCGAACCGGAGGGCCCGCTTGTGCTTCCGGGCAAATACGAACTCAGGTTCACGGTTTCGGGCCAGATCTTCAGCCAGCCCGTCACGGTAACGATGGACCCGCGCGTCACGGCTCCGCCGGGCGATCTCGCCGCGCAATTCGAGCTGGGAATGAAAATCTACGAGGAACTTTTGCAGGCTGGCCGCGCCCTCGCCGAAATCAGAAGCGTTCGCGAGCAGGTCGGAGCATTGGAGCGCCGGCTGGCCGGCGATCCGCAGGCCGAAGCCATCGCCGCATCCGCGAGTGAGATCGGCCGCGAAGCTGGAATCATCGCGCGAGATGCGGGCGCCGCAGCCGATCCGGAAGAAGGCCTCGCCCAATTGGACGGCGCGTTAGCGGGACTCGCCGTCGTGGTGGATAGCGCGGATCGCGCGCCAACCGCGCAGGCCAGAACCGTATTCGAGCAAACACGAGAAGCGCTTCAAGAGCAACTCGCCAGGTGGGAGGCGCTGAAACAGAAGGAATTGTCCGCGTTGAATGCCCACCTCCGCGAAAGGGGGCTGCCGCCGATCGGGTTGCCTTAGCAAAACGTACCTGCTGCTTTCTCCCCGCGCCGCATGCACACCGGCACGCATTCGAAGCGTGAAACGCAAATCGCCGGCTTAGCTTGCGCGGTCGCAGCCGCGCCGGAGCAGACGCAGCCGCGCTTCCGTCGCGTGGGAAAAGGGGTAGTCGTGGCGATAGACAAGGTACAGCCGCCGCGGCAGTCGCATCTGCCTGACTTTCACTTCCACCAGCGTGCCGCGTTCGATTTCGAGCCGCGCGCACATCCGCGGGATGATGGCCACGCCCATTTCCATTTCCACGAACCGCTTGATGCTCTCGATCGTCGGCAAATCAACGGGCATGCGCAGCGGCACGTCATGTTTGCTGAACAACTGCAGCTTGCGGCAAGGCGCAACTTCATCCCTTCTGAAGTGTTCAATACTTAGATGATGGCTCCGGCGGAGGCCCGGTGAACCGAAACTTTCAGAACTGGCTTCGTGCGTTTCTTGCCGCGGGCTTGCTGGCATTGGGCGCCGCGGGTCTCACCACCTGGGGACAATACCCGCCACGAACAGTTGCGCCGGCTCCACGCACCAATGTAAACGCTCGGCAAGGCAAACAGGAAATGCAAGCGCTGCGGGAACGCATCCAGCAGGACAAGTTCCAGCTCAAGTCCGACCAGCGGGAGTTCGGGAAGAACAGCTCGCAGGTCCAGGTGGATCGCGCGCGCCTGAAGGAAGACCAGCGTCAGATGAAGTTGCTGCGCGGCAACTCAAATTTCAACACGCGCCGCCGGTATCACCGCAATCGCGGTCCCGTCCATCCAGTCTGAAAGATTTCTGGCTGTGGTGTGCCCAAGCACGCTCGGAGGGGTTTCTCCGCCCGGCGGCATCAGCAGTAGCCGGAAGACACGAAAAGTCAGTGCTGGTCTATTCCTTTCGAAGAACCAGGCAGCTTGCGATCATGTCGTGCAGCGCCTGTTTCTTCGCCGTGAAGCCTGCCAGAATCCAGCCAATCGCGAGGGGGATCAGATGAGTGATGATTTTGGAGAACAATCTGCCGCTGGCGCGGCCGAAAGATACTCGCAGGCCCTCCATGTCAGTGACGTACAGGCCCAGCGCCATTTTTCCGAGCGTCGCTTGCTTCGGAGAGCTCTCCATCATCGCGTAATACAGCCAGCCACCAACCAGTGCGACGAGGATCACACAGAAAATAAATCCGATGCCGAAAACGGCCAGCAGCGCCTCTGGCGGCTCTCCCGGATGGATATGACCCAGCGCCCCGGTCAATCCGAACGCCGCTAGTAGAACTACGACGAGGATAACGACCGGAATTCCGAGCACAAAGCTGTCAATGATGTAGGCAACGAAACGAAGCCAGAAGCCGGCGTAGAACACCTGCCTCCCTGCCACCGTCGGCTGAGGCACCGGTGCTGCCGGCGCCGAACCTGGCTGGGCAGGCGGCATCGGCTGACCGCATGTGCCGCAGAACGACGCGTTCTCCGCCAGCACCGCTCCGCATTTGGAACAGAACATTTTTCCTCCTTGCCAGCAAGCCCCGAATCAGCCGTGCAAGAAATACATTGGTGGCGAATCCTACTTGCAGCCAAGCGGCGGGTCAACAGCGAATTGCTTGCGGAGGGCGCGGGTTGCGCGAAAACGCCTTCGTTGCGTAGGATGGCAGATGAAATCCATCGGAATGAAAAGACAACAAGGAGAAATAAATGATTTCGAGACTCCCCATCGGTTTGAAGACGGCAGCAGGCATCGCACTTGCGGCAGCGCTCTTCGCGGGCGGCTACGCGGCCGGACAGAACAGATTCGGCATGCCGAAGTCCGTGGTTCACATCGTGATCATCAAGTGGAAACCGGATACGCCGGAAGCGGAGCGCCAGAAAGTGGCCGACGGCATCAAGGAAATGGCTGCGAAGATTCCCGGCATCAAAAACATCTGGCTGAAGGGCGATCGCATTCAGCCGCGTGATTTCACGTCCGCCTTCGCCATCGAATTCGTTAACCGCGATGCGGCCGACGCCTACGCGGAAAGCCCGATTCACAAGGCCTGGGCGGACCACTATGTCCCCCTGCGCGAGGAATCGCGCTCGATTCAGGTGACGAACCCGTAGGCGTTTCTGCTTCGCCACCGTACCGAAAAAAATCTCGCCCGGTGCAGCCGGCAATGCTAGGCTCCGCCCATCGGGCTAGCTTTGCCTGCCCGATCGTTTCCCTCATCGGCTCTGTCAGTCGGCCCAGATTTCGAAAGACGCAGCGCTCGCGGCGGCATACTTCTCAGCGCGGGCGCAGGAGGCAACGGTGAACGCAAAGAAATTCATTGTGGCGACCGTGGTGACCTTTCTGATTCTCTTGGTTGCCGGCTTTCTGATCCACGGAGTCTGGCTGGCAAACACGTATCGGCTGTTGCATGAACAAGGCACTTCCTTCCGCACCGAAGAAGCGCTCAAGCACAAGATTTGGATCGTTTGGATCAGCGATCTCCTCTATTCGATGCTGTTTGTCTGGATCTACATGCGCGGCGCGGAGAACAAGCCCTGGGCTGGCCAGGGAATCCGCTTCGGAATCGTGATGGGGCTGTTCACGATCGTCTGTCCGGTGCTCAACGAATACGTTGCCTACAACATCCCGCACATGCTGGTGATCCGCTGGATGCTTTCGGGAATCGCCACGATAATCCTCATGGGAGTTGTGGTCGCGCGTATCTGCAAACCGTCCGCGGCTTAGCTGCGCTCGCGACGGGCGAGCTCTTCCAATGCCGCCTTTGTCTCGCCCGGATCGAGCGGCGTGCCCGGACGCAACCGATCGATTCCGAGCGCGCGAATCGCCTGCCGATCAAACATGCGGTCGGTGAGCAGGCGGCGCGCGGCACGCATCAGGTACGCGCTGCGCGTGACGGGATAGCGCGCTTTGGGCGGTGAATCGCGCAGAGCGCGCAACACGACGCGCGCGAAATCAACCGGCTGATACTTCGTCTTCCCGGTGGACTTCTTTTTCCACAACGCCAGAAAGTTCTTGTATAGCCCTGCATACGGGCTTGCCATCGCCCCGTGCGTGTACGCGGAGGAAAGGCTTACCGAAGCCTTTTCCATGCCGCTGGGGATGAAGCCCGGCTGAAGTACGATGACGTGAATCCCGAAGGGACGCAATTCGAGCCGCCACGCATCGGAGATAGCCTCGAGCGCGAATTTGCTGCTGCTGTAGGGACCGAAGAGCGGATACGCGCGAATGCCGGAGACGGAGCTGACGTTGATGATGCGGCCGAGCCGCCGCTTCCGCATCTGCGGAAGAACGCGCTGCGTGACGCGCACGGCGCCGAAAAAATTTGTCTCCAATTGCAGATGTAAATCGCGCTGCGAAATTTCCTCCATCGTGGCCATCACGGCGATGCCCGCGCCGTTGACGAGCGCGTCCACCGCGCCGGCGCGGCGCTCGATTTCGGCGATGGCGCGATCCACCGAGCCGTCGTCGCACACGTCCATTTCAATCGTTTCGAGAGAGAGCTTCCGTTCGCGCGCGAGCGCATCGAGCGCCGCGCGCTTTTCGGCGTTGCGCCCGACGGCGAAGACGCGATAGCCCTGCTCGGCGAGGAAGATCGCCGTCGCGTGCCCCAAGCCGTCCGTTCCTCCGGTGATGAGAACCGTTCGGATTTCTTCCGGCATGTGCGCGGCACCTCCGGGCAGCCAACAAACTACCTGAATTCGAGCGGCTTCTCCAGTCAGGCGAAACCGCCTTGACGGGTTGCGCGTCCCAGCAGATGCTTGGCGCCGCGCGATCGTAATCCGTATAGGAATCGAAGGGGACTGCACATGAGAACGCGAGTGATGGCTCGCCTGTGGATGGCGCTGTGTCTGTTGCTGTTGCTGGGAGTGAGCGCAAGTCCGGCTGAACATTCCTCGAAGAATTCGCCACCAACCGGGAAGCATCCAGCGAACGAATCCTCCGCGGCGGCGCAGGACGTTTCGTACACTGCGCCTCCTGCTTCGCAGAAACTCGACGCCGGCTACACCTCGAAAATTCGCGAGTACACCACCGAGCCATTCCTCTCCACGGAACTTGTCGATCATCTCCCGGCTTCCGACAAGATTCCGACGCCGGACAAGGTGCTCGGGTACGCGATTGGCACGCCCAACCGGCTGACGCACACCGCGGACATCTACCGCTACTATCGCGCGCTGGAGCAGGCCACGCCACGCGTCCGGGTATTCAGTATGGGGAAGAGCGAGGAGGGGCGCGAGTTTCTTGTTGTCGCCGTAAGCGACGAGGCCAACCTGGCGCAACTCGACCATTGCAAACAAATCACCGCGCAACTCGCCGACCCTCGCAAGATCTCCGAAGCCGATGCCGCCCGGCTCGAGCGCGAAGGCAAGCCGTTCTACTGGCTCTCCGGCTCGATCCATTCGCCGGAGACGGGCTCGCCCGAAATGCTGATGGAGCTGGCCTACCGGCTCGTTGTGGAAGATTCGCCGCTCGTGAAAAATGTCCGCAAGAATCTGATCGTGCTGATGACGCCGGTTTTGGAAGTGGACGGGCGCGACCGCGAAGTGGATCTGTACAACTATCAGAAGGCGAATCCCAGAAAGCCCGCGCCCAGCCTGATTTACTGGGGGCACTACGTCGCGCACGATAACAACCGCGACGGCATCGCTATGGGGCTCGCGCTCTCCAACGTGCAGATGAAGACTTTCCTCACGTTCCATCCGCAGGTGCTTCACGATCTGCACGAATCGGTGCCCTTTCTCTACACCTCGACCGGCACCGGCCCGTACAACGCGTGGCTCGACCCGATTGTCGTGAGCGAATGGCAGGAGCTGGCTTACTACGAAATCCAAAAAATGACGGAGCGCGGCGTTCCCGGCATCTGGACACACGGCTTTTACGACGGCTGGGCGCCGAACTACATGTTTTTCGTCGCGCAGGGGCACAACTCGATCGGCCGGTTTTACGAGACGTTTGGCGGGCGCGGCGCCGACACCGGCGAGCGCACGGTGCAGCCGAATCTGACGTCGCGCACTTGGTACCGTCCCAATCCGCCGTTGCCGAAGGTGAAGTGGTCCATTCGCGACAACGTCAATCTGCAGCAGAGCGCGCTGCTTTTCGCGATGGATTATACCGCGCAGCACGGCCAGGATTTCCTCACGCGGTTCTACGAGAAAAGCCGGCGCTCCGTGGCCAAAGCCACGACCGAAGGTCCGGCCGCCTGGGTAATCGTCAACGACGGCAAACGCCCGACGCTTACGGCGCAACTCGCGCAATTGCTCCAGCGCGAAGGCGCCGAAGTTCACCGCCTGGACCAGGAATTCACGTTGAAGGCTGCCGCGGACCGGCCAAGCTCGAGAGAAGCAAATCGGGAGGACGGTCCGGGGGCGCCGCCCGAAGCCGACTCCGCTGGCGGCTCTGGACAACATGAACCGGGCAAGCCGCGTGCCGAGGAACCCCGCGAGGTGAAGCTCCCCGCGGGCAGCTATGTCGTGCGCATGGACCAGCCGTACAGCCGCATGGCCGACATGCTGCTCGACACGCAGTATTACTCGGTCAGCGATCCGCGCCCGTACGACGACACCGGCTGGACGCTTGGTCCATTGCGCAACGTGAAGACGGTGCGCGCGACCGACACGGCAATCTTGAAGGCGCCGATGACGCTGCTCACCGAACCGGCGCGCGCTGCCGGCGAGCTCTCCGGATCGGGAAGATATTTTCTCGTGAACGCGACCGCCGAGCCGGCCCTGGCGACGCTGCGTTTCCGACTGAGCGACGTGAAAATGTTTGCCGCGGAAAAGGGCTTCGAGGCCGACGGCCAGCAATTGAACGCCGGCACATTCGTGATTCCGGCCGAGGGCAATCCCGCCGACTTGCGGATGCGATTGGAGTCCGCCGCGAAGGATCTCGGCCTCCGCATGCTCGCGACGGACGGGGAAATCTCGGTTCCCCGCCACGCGCTCGCCGTGCCGCGCATCGCGTTGCTCCATACGTGGATCAATACGCAGGCAGAAGGCTGGTTTCGTCTCGCGCTCGAAGAAGCGAAAATTCCGTACGCCTACATCTCCGATCAGGTGGTTCGCAGCACGCCCGACCTCCGTGAAAGGTATGACGTGATCCTGTTCCCGCCGGTGACGAGCGATGTGGCCCGGCTGATTCAAGGTTTTCCGAAGCGTACGCTGACCGACGGCTCCGACTACGGTGGAGCGGTTCCCTGGCAAAAGTCCGATTTGACGCCGAGTTTTGGCGACGCCCCGGACCAGACTGCCGACATCCGCGGTGGGCTGGGCTTCGAGGGCCTGGCGAATTTGAAGACATTTATCCAGCAGGGAGGGCTTTTCATCCCCATCAGCGCCAGCGCCAATCTGCCGATTGAGACGGGCCTCGCCGAAGGCGTCTCGGTGGAACAGACCCGCCAGTTGCAGGCGCGCGGCGCCATCTTCAACACGACGGTGGAAGACAAGGCCAGCCCCATCGCCTATGGCTACGACGACAAGCTCGCGGTCTATTTCAATCAGGCCCCCGTGTTCCGCATTTCGCTCGCGGGAGGCGGCGGATTCAATCCGTTTCCCGACGGCAATGCGCGCCCCAGCGGCCGCGGCTCGCTGACCGACCCGGACATCCCGCAGGGCCGGCCGTGGAATCCGCCCGCGCCGGAGCCTCACCGGTCGCGCGCGGAACAGGAAACCTACATCGAGCCGGAACAGCGTGAATTCCTCCGCTCGATTTTGCCGCCGCCGGAATTGTGGCCGCGCGTGATCCTGCGGTTTGCGCCCGAACGGCAACTCTGGGTCAGTGGCATGCTTGCGGGCGGTGCGGATCTGGCAGAGTCCCCGGCGGTCGTGGACGTGCCGCTCGGCCGCGGACACATCGTGCTCTTTGCGATCAACCCCATGTGGCGGCAAGAAACGCACGGCAGCTTCATGCTCGTGCTGAATGCGGCGCTGCATTTCGATCACTTGAACGCGGGAAGGAAGGCGCCCGAAGCAGCAAAGGCGGAATAGCTTCGTTGGACATTTGCGAATCGGGTTTCTTCTTCGCTTGCCGAGCGCCGGGCGATGTGGACGAGTGGGAGGATGAGCATGATCAAGAAAGTGAAGGGCGGCTACCAGGTGCTGTCGTCGAAGGGCAAAAACATGGGCGGGCCGTACAAGACGCGCGAGGAAGCGCTGAAGCGGCTCCGCCAGGTGGAATTCTTCAAACGCAGCAAGGGGTAACGGCGCAGAGAGACGCGCATCTCGCAGCGGGCTGCCAGGACAGAGCGGCGCAGGGCCCGGTGGCTCGGCTGGTCTGACGTTTTCTTCAGCCTTGAAAAAACGCAGTTTTGTTGCGGGTAGAATGAGAGCCGTCCCTTTGTTTTCAATAAGTTGACTTCGATTTAGTTTGTTTTTCTGTTGCGGGTAGGTAAGGTAAGGGGACAAGTCATTGGAACGAAAAGGGTTAGAGCGGGGCCGCGAAACCCTCGGGCCACGGGCTGACTGCTGGCGGCTTGTTTCCAGTCGCTTCATGCCGCATGTTAGCACGCTGTGTCAAATCTGGAAGGCCTCGGGCGTGTGGACAAATCGTGAAAGGGGGGAACGTCGTCGTCGGTGAGCGTAATGGAAACCCTTTCATCCGCCGTGGGACAAATTCTCGGCCCGGTCAATTCGTGGATCGAGTGGGCTTCTGTGTCGTGTACCACTCGGCAGACGACCTCAGCGAGCTGCAGCAGACACTCTACACGGCGAACTTTGTCTTCGTCTTCAAGACCAATGTCCCAAATGAACACATCCCCTTCAATCCGCTTGGCTTGGCCATCACGTACTCCCGCGAAGACGAAGCTTTTAAGTAAACACTTTACTTTATGGGGATATGATTTATATTCTCAATAAAGACCGCAAAGCTTCGTATCGTTTCAATTGCACTCCACGAGAGGATCGAGTATGGGCGTAATCTACCGTGCCAAGGACGTGAACGAAGCGATCTTGTATGCGTCTTCTCTGAAGACGCATGGCACATTTGATTGGTTTAGGGGGCAGCTCCAAAACTACCGCTTGAAATCCTCCTTTACGCGTTTGAATGAACGAGAACAGGAAGGAGCTCTTGAAAAAGCTGGGCGCTTCGAACATTGGGTGAAGAATACGCCCGGCCTCGATGCGCTGGCGCAAAGTGTCGATGCTTTCTTTGCTGTGGCACAACATTACGGCTTACCAACAAACTATGTCGATTTTACAACGAATCCTGAGATCGCAGGTTTCTTTGCTGTCCATAACCCCAGAAATCGCGTCCTTTCTGGGGATAGCTGCATCATGTGCCTCAATACTGCGGAACTCCGGGAGTTTTGGGAATCCATGCCGCCGCGGTACACTCCTCCAGAATTCATCCAACTGGAAGTGCCCAATCTGTGGCGACTAGAATCGCAGGATGGTTGCTTTCTTTTTTGCCCGTACGGCAATTTCGAAGCTATCTATGACCTCGACCGAATTCTCTTTCCCTCCAACGGTCCTACCCCCACGATTCCACTCACAAGAATCTATCCTGAGCGCAAGAGCGCACTGGAGATACTGCTGGACCAGTTTTTCATGAATGAACGATTGATAGAAGGGACCAAGGAGATGGAGCAATTCCCCGCGTTCCGTGATGCGCCTCACGTGGTCATCCCTAAAAGTGCCGGCTGGAGTTCCGAGTTTTGTCAGCACGCCCCTCCAGTTCTAGATTCTTGGATGCCAGACCGCATCCGGCAATGGCTAGAGTCAGAGAAAGAGCTGTTTTCTCGTGTCTCTACCGAGTCCGCGGTTACGGTAGAGCTTTCCCCTGATTTTGCTCCCCTGCAAATACGATCTGTAGTAAAGAGCGCTGTATTGCAAGCGCTGTCCCGCGACCCGCTGCTGAGGGCCCACTTAGTTCGATGGGAAATTCGCGCCGATGCTTCGGCGTCAAGAGTATCCGACATCACAGCAGCACTGGAACGACTGTGGGACGGCGTTCGGATTCTGGCGTATTCCGGTGAGCAGGTTGCAGACAGCATTGGTCAATGTGTGGCGTTGTGGGTTGCGATAGGAAACAAGGATGCCAACTGGGTGCATGTTCAAGAAGAGGCAGCCGATGCGTGCTTCGCGAAATCGACCAGGGTGGAATTCGGCTCCGAGGATGGGTCTTATTCCAAAGGGTTCGCCTCTAGAGACCTCCTACTTACCGCCGTCCGTAGTGACATCGAGCGATATCTAGACCCCGCGTTGGCTTCGTTGGTTCTTGGCAATCTCACTGGGTTGCTGCAAGCGATACAGGACCCTAGACGGCTGTTCGAATTCTCGTCGCTCGCTGATGTCTTTGTTCGTCAACTCGCCCCTTCTCAAGTCTTGTTCCGGGACGACTCTGTCGCCATTTTCTATTCGCCAGCACGAGTCGATTGTTTCGGGCTGCCTTAACTCTCTCCGAACGGAAGGCGAACCAGCTCAAAGGTTCCTTCTAAGCAGCAATCAAATTACAAAGGTTTCGTCGTATGGTCGCGAACGCCTTGCTTTTCTCACTCGCACTGTTGCTTGCCATCGGTTTCTATCTCATGGGCGAACTGAAATTCTTGGTGCCCTATCGGACGTTCCTCTTCCACGAGTGCGGTCGGGCGCTTGCCATCTCATTCGGTGTCTCGTTTCTGAACTTCTTCGCGGGCGCTTTCGTGCTGATCAGCAAGTTCTTCCTCAAGGACACGGGCAGCAAGCTCTCGCACAGCAATAAGCAGTCCCGAATCCGCCACGGCGACTTGCCAGTGCGCGGACGACATAGACCGTCACGCACGTTCCAGGTGAAGCAGCAACTTGCGGCTGCGAGCTTTCATCGCAGGCGTACCGTTTCGAGTAGCTTGCCCCAGAACCTCTATCACGCCCGGTCTAATGCCAGGATCATCCTGCGCCAAGTCAGCCAGCCCTTGAAGAGCGAAGGTCCTGACGATGGAGCTGCGATCTTCGAGGTAGCCGTTTAACAAAGATGTCGCCAGTTTCCGTTCCCTGGGGCTCAGCGGAAGCCGGGGAACCAGGACCGCGAGATGCCAACGCAGCTCTTGTTCCTTGGCCTCAGCCATCAATCCTAGTAGTTCCTTCTTGTAGGGCCGCAGGAACTCAGGATTCCTCCGTGTGACTTTTTCGGCTGCGTCGGCAGCACGCATTCGCACGACGGGATCCTCGGACCACAAGCCTGCGATCAGCTTCGGAAACAAACCTGGATCCTTAGACACAATTGCGGCGACTTGGTCAGAGCGACCGATCGTCCGCTGATCTCCGCCTTGGAGAATAAGGAGAATGTTCTTTCGCGGCATCGAGAGGAGCCAGCGATAAAATGATACTGCGGCCGAGGGTTCTTCTGATAGGCCCCGGTTGAGAGTGTGTGTGAGAGCCAGGAAAACAGTCCCTCAGCGGGTTCCCGACGAGAGGCGTCGGGACCCGCCGCGGCGGGCGGAAGCCGCGCGACAGTAGCAGCATTGGCAGCACGGCTGGACACAGCCAGGAGTGGCTGTGCTACAGGCTGCGCTCACCACAAGAGTCGTGCCTTGATGAAAACCGATGTTGCCACACAGACACTTAAGCTCCCTCGCAAAACGAGCGTGTGCTGCATACAAGTTTTTCGCGGGAGCTTTCGTCCGCGCCCGCAGGTTTTACCTGAAGGACACAGGCCAGAAGCTCTGGCGCAGCGACGAAGGGTTCCATACACAGGGTGGGTTTTTCGAGCGACAAAAACTTGAAGAACTCTCTCCGGTGGATTTCCACAGAGGGCTGTGAATTCCACAAAGGGTGTTGCAGAACAGGGGTCGAGACGGGCTTGACGGAATCGGGGAAACTGCTATACTCTCGGGCAGTCAGATTGCCGGTTTGGTGTGCGGCGACTGGCGGTCTGCCTTTGTGGTTCGGTCTGACCGAGGTGAGATTGGGTACGAACAGCGGATAGAAAGAGGTCGAGCTTCGAGCGACTCCGTCCCGGAAGGTATGGACGGACTGGCCCGGCGCTTGACGCCGGGTTTTTTGTTGTCCGCTGAGGCGGCTCCAAACCAACTCAGCACCCCACCGGGCGTGGGGCAAACGTTCTTTGACAACTGAAGGAAGAGGCATTGCGCACACGGGATCGAACGAGATCCCGGGTGTGTAATACCGCAAGTTCTGCTCGAGTAGCGCACAGTGGAGAAGTTGTATGGCGGACTTATCCAGGCGCGCACTGCGCGTGCGTTCCGATGCAAATCGGGGCGCGCAGACCTTGAGGAAGAAGTGACGCATCGTCACGATGTTCCTCAGGGTCCCGATCCTGAACGGATCGGGACGTGTTGGGTAAGTTTTATGGTTAAGCTACTAAGGGCGTACGGTGGATGCCTTGGCGCCAACAGGCGATGAAGGACGTGGCAAGCTGCGAAAAGCTCCGGGGAGTCGCAAGCAGGCTTTGATCCGGAGATGTCCGAATGGGGAAACCCATCCCGATGAACTCGGGATACGGCCCGCTGAATAAAATAGGCGGGCACGAGCCAACCCAGGGAAGTGAACCATCTCAGTACCTGGAGGAAAATAAATCAACAGAGATTCCGAGAGTAGCGGCGAGCGAAATCGGAAGAGCCCAAACCGTCGTGCTTGCACGGCGGGGTTGTAGGACCGCGTGAGTAGAGTTACCAAACCGGAGGCTAGGTGAACCTG
>JBGPTF010000009.1:0-165750 GCA_041490445.1 Terriglobia bacterium | reverse complement strand
TTTGATCACCGCGCGCGAATCGCCAAACAAAACTTCCGCCGTCGCTTCCACGACCCGCGTCTTCCCCGCCCCGGTCGGCCCCAGGAACAACAGGTTCCCCACCGGGTGCCCCGGCGAATTCAAGCCCGCGCGAAACACCTGATGCAGGTCCACGACCGCTTCCACCGCCTCGTCCTGCCCCACGATCTTCCGCCGCAGCGCCGCGTCAAAATCCCGCGACTCCAGGCTCCGCTGTGTCGGGTCGAGTTGTTGCGCACGCGCGCCCACTGCCATACTCCCTTACCGGAACTTCCGGTTCGGCTCAAACACCCGCGGCTCGGCGCGCTCGAACTGGTCGAGCTTGACGTCGAGCGTCGAACGCAGCAGCCGCAATTGCGTGACCAGCTCATGGCTCGATCGCGCGCGGCCCACCAGCAACAACATCGGCGGCGATAGATCCGCCAAGTCCAGGTTCAAATTCCGCAACGAACTCATCAAGTTCTGCACGAACGGCGAGCGGAGATCGAACAACTCGACGCGGCTATTCACCTGCTCCCGCAGGCGCGACCAGTTCACTTCCAGCAGCGGGTGGTTCTGGCTGACCTGCCGGACCACGTCATCGGTGATGCGCGGCCGCTCTCCCAGACGGGCCAGGTGAAGCTGCTGCACCTTTCCCTGCCGCCGGACGTTGTGCACCAGGTAGTACGAATTGCCTTTACGCCGAACAAACGCCATCTTCGGCCTCCACAAGCGTCAAAGCTCGCGTAGTGTAGGAACTCTCCACTACGCCGTCAATGGTAAGATGCGTCATCCATGCGGAAGTTGCATCGAAAAGGTTATTAGTGGAGACAGGGCAAAAAGGCAGGCTTGCAGGGCAGACAAACTCTCGGCTTGGTTCTCAGTCAGTTAGATGCGGGCAGCCGGCTCACCGGCTCAATTGCGCGTCTGCGCGGAGGAGTCCACTGCATTAAACACGCCCGCGCTCCCGAAGTTGCGGGCTGGTGAAGCTGTGCAACGGAGACGATGAATGACCTGGGATCCCGTCTACCGCCTGGTGAAACAGATTCCTCGCGGGCGCGTAATCACCTATGGACAACTGGCCCGCGCGTTGCGGCTGCGCGGCGGGGCGCGTGGCGCCGGACATGTCATGGCCGCGTGCCCTTCTGGCAGAGGCATTCCCTGGCACCGCGTGGTGGGCGAGCGAGGCCGAATCTTGATTCGTGAACCCTACGCTTCGCTGCAACGGAAACTGCTCGAAAGCGAAGGGACGGCAATTCTCGAAGGGCGCGTGGACCTGAAGCGGCATGATTGGAAACCAAATTCCAAGACAGCGCGCGCGGGAAGGCAAACGCGGATTCGCGCCTGACACGCCGGTGTGGTATAGAAGATGAGTCTCTTGTGAGCCAGCCGGTCATCCAAGTCGAAGAATTGTTCAAGAACTACGGCGCCGTGGAAGCTCTTCGCGGCGTGAGCTTTTTCGTGGAAGAGGGCGAAGTGTTCGGCTTGCTGGGACCGAACGGCGCGGGGAAGACTTCCACGGTAGAAATCCTTGAAGGGCTCCGCGCTCCCGACCGCGGCCGCGCCACCGTGGGCGGCTTAGATCCGCAGAAGAGCGGGAAGGAGTTCAAGGAAATGGCCGGCGCGGTGCTGCAATCCACTTCCCTTCCCGACAAGATGAAGACGGGCGAAGCGCTCGAACTCTTCGCGAAGTTTTATCGCCGGCGCGCCGACACAAAGCGCCTGCTGCAACGGTTCCAGCTTGAGGAAAAGCGCAATGCCTTCTACAGTGAGCTTTCCGGCGGCCAAAAACAGCGGCTGGCGCTGGCGCTTGCACTGGTGAACGAACCACGCGTCTTGTTCCTGGACGAGGCAACTGCGGGACTCGATCCACAGGTGCGGCGTGAGATTTACGACATCATCGAAGAGCTGAAGCGGGAAAAGAAGACCATCCTGCTGACGACGCACTACATCGAAGAGGCCGAGCGGCTTTGCGACCGCGTGGCGATCGTGGACCAAGGCAAGGTGATTGCGCTCGGCACACCACGTGAATTGAAGCAGCGCTCGGGGGGCACAACGCGGATCGAAGTGCGCCTGGCCCAACCAGTGAACGACGGAGCACTTTCGCATCTCGAGGGAGTTGCCGACTGCCGCGAGTCCGAAGGAGCGTACGTGCTGCACTCGACGCGCGTGCCGCAGACGATTGTCGCGCTGGTGAAGCACCTGGAAGCCACCGGCAACGAACTCCACAGCCTCGAAATCGCGGCCCCCTCGCTTGAAGACGTCTTCATCGAGATGACCGGGCGGCGTTTGCGGGAATGATGGGAAGATGAAATCGGCGGAGCAAGCCACTTGAGGCATACTTGGATCCTATCGCTGAATCGGATTCGTCTGGCACTGCGGAGCCGCGTCTTTATTTTTTTTAGCCTGGTCATGCCGCTCGGATTCTTGTTCCTCTACGCGGCCGTTTTTGCGAGGGGAGACCGGCACGCGATGGCCTATCTGCTGGGCGCCGTGCTGGGTTTGACAGTCATGGGTAGCTTCTGGGGACTCAGCATGCAGCTCGTGATGTTCCGCGAAGCAGGAATCCTGCGGCGCTTCCGCCTGGCACCGATCGGCGCCGGGGCCATGCTCGGCTCAAGCATTATCTCAAATTATTTCCTCACGCTACCGACGATCCTGATCGAGTTCGTGATCGCACGATGGCTGTTCAAGATGGACACCTGGGGAAATGTGTGGGGAATTCTCCTCCTCGTTACTGTGGGGTCTGCCACCTTTGCAGCGCTCGGGCTGATCGTTGCCAGCGTGACGAACACGATGCAGGAGACCCAGGTGATCAATAACGTCATCTGGATCGCCTTTCTCTTCTTCTCGGGTGCGACGATTCCTCTTTTCTCGTTGCCCGGCTGGCTGCAGCATGCTTCGCTGTTTCTTCCCGCCACGTATCTCGTCTCGGGACTTGAAGGAGCGATGCTAAATACCGCGAGCGCGGGCGAACTCGTCGGAGATTTCATCGTCCTCGCCATCGGGCTGGGCGTGGCTTTCGAAATTTCCCGGCAACTTTTTCGCTGGGAACCCGAAGCCAAAGTTTCCGGGCGCGCGAAGATCTGGGTCGTCGTCGCCATGATTCCTTTCCTTCTGCTCGGCGTGTGGGAAAATGTGTACGGTAACCGCCTGAATCAAATCCGCACCGATCTGCAATCCATGATGCAGCGGTCCGTGCCCGACCAGCAGAAGTAAGGCCTCGTGAGATTACAACCGATGACACAAATTCACCGATTCACTTGTTCGCTATGTTTCGTCCTGTTGTCTGCAGGGCTTTCTGCAGGCGGGTAGTCCTGGAATTACTGGAAAGTCTCCGGCAGAATTGAGAGTTCGCACCGGGCAACCGGAAAAGTCGCTATCGAATCGCGAGAAACAGGTTTACCTGGAAACGATGTCCCGGCCAAAATGGACGCGGGCGCGGTCGAAAGAAACTTCCGACTGACGATTGACACAAAAAGCCGTGTGCTATAATCCGACACGGGCCAAGCAGAACTGATCCCACCGAGCACGGAGAAACTGGATGCCCATCCAAAAGACTGAAAAGATCTGGCACAACGGCAAGATGATTCCGTGGGACGAGGCGACCATCCACGTGGCCTCGCATGTGGTGAGCTACGCCTCCGCCGTTTTCGAAGGCATCCGCTGCTACAAAACGACACAGGGCCCGGCCATCTTCCGCCTGCGCGAACACATGCAGCGCCTGTTCAACTCCGCCCATATTTACCGAATGGAGATTCCGTTCTCGCTGGACGACCTTTGTCAGGGCGCCGTCGAGCTGGTCCGCGCCAACAAGATGGGCGCGTGCTACCTGCGGCCGATCGTGCTGCGCGGCTACGGCGAGGTCGGCGTGAATCCGTTCAAGAGCCCGATTGAGACCTATCTCGCGTGCTGGGAATGGGGCAGCTACCTTGGGGAAGCGGCGATGCGGGATGGAGTGGACGTGTGCGTCAGCTCGTGGTCCCGTTCTGCGCCGAACACGCTGCCGCAGATGTCGAAGGCCGCAGCGAACTACATGAATTCGCAGTTGATCCGCATGGAAGCGATGATCAACGGCTACGTCGAAGGGATTGCGCTCGACGTGAACGGGTATGTGAGCGAAGGCTCGGGCGAAAATGTGTTCATCGTCATGGACGGCGTTGCGATCACCCCGCCGCTTGCGAACTGCGTTCTCCCCGGCATCACCCGCCACACAATCTTGACGCTGTGTCGCGACATGAACATCCCCGTTGCCGAGCAGGTGCTCCCGCGCGAGATGCTCTACATCGCGAATGAAGTTTTCTTCTGTGGTACCGCCGCCGAGATCACCCCGATCCGCTCCGTAGATAAGATCAAGGTGGGCAGCGGCACGCGCGGGCCGATCACGAAGCGGCTGCAGGACGAATTCTTCGGGCTGACCAGCGGCTCGAAGCCGGATCGCTACAATTGGCTGACGCCGGTGGCGGCTCCGGTCGGCGCATCGGTGCGCTAGCTCGATTTTGGAATCCAGAATCCATCTTTTTACACGACACCGTCGCCCAGTGAGCTGTCTCCTTCCTTTTCGGCCTTGCGTTTCGGAATGGTCGATCGCATGGCCGCATGCTGCCATCTTCGCGACCGGTTCGCAGTTTTGACTCATTCGAAAGATTCGGCTACAATCCCGCGCGTTCCACAACCTGTTGAGCGTTCGTCACGCGATTTCATCGGCGGAGGAAAGCTGTGAACAGCCTGCCCCAGAAACTCTTCGCAGAATTCGTCGGAACCTTTACCCTGATCTTTGTCGGCGCCGGCTCTATCTGCTGCGACCAGTTTCTCCGAAACAGCGGGCAAGCGGGCATCGGATTGCTTGGCATCGCCCTAGCCCACGGCCTCGCGATCGGAATCATGGTCACGGCGATCGGACATGTTTCCGGCGGCCACCTGAATCCCGCGGTGACGATCGGCTTCTGGGTGACCCGGAAGCTGAGCACGTTGGATTCCCTCGGCTATTGGGCGGCGCAGCTTCTCGGCGGGATCGCGGCGGCCTACCTCCTGAAATCGCTGCTGCCCGCCTCCGTTTGGGGTCCTGTCTCGCTCGGCACGCCCGACCTTGCGGCGGATTTTTCCAGAGTCCAGGGAATGGCGCTCGAAACCGTGATGACGTTTCTTCTGGTGTTCGTCGTGTTCGCCACCGCGGCCGATCCAAAGGGCGCGTTCAACAAAATTGCCGGCTTTGCCATCGGTCTTACAATCACCATGGATATTTTGATGGGCGGACCCTTCACGGGGGCAGCGATGAACCCCGCACGCGCGCTCGGGCCAGCGCTCGCCGCGCACCATTGGGCGAATCACGGCGTGTACTGGGCCGGACCGCTTCTCGGCGGCGTGCTGGCCGGCTGGATCTATAACGCCATGTTCCTTCGTGAAGCGTAGGCCGCGCGCATTAACTTCCACGCAACGCGCGGACCCGGTACGCTTGCCCGCCTCTCAGGCGCATGCTACGGTGCAGGAATCCCCTCCACTGGGGCTCTTGCGCCATGGCCATCATCATTGACGACCTCCTCCGACGCGCCGTAGAAAGCAAGGCGTCCGACCTCCACCTCAAGGTCGGCAACCATCCCTATTTGCGGATTGACGGCGTGCTGCATGCGCTGACGGACATTACGCGCATATCACCCGAAGAAATGCTCTCGATGGCGTTCAGCATGATGACAAACCGCCAGAAGCAGAAATTCAAGGAGACGGCGGAACTGGACATGGCGTACGGTGTGGCGGGCCTGGGGCGGTTCCGCGTGAACGTGTTTCAGCAGCGCGGAAACGTGGGAATGGTGCTTCGCGTAATCCCGACAAAAATCCGCACGATCGAAGAATTGGAACTGCCGCGCGTACTCGACAAGATCTGCGAGGAGCAGCGCGGGCTGGTGCTCGTCACCGGAACCACCGGCTCGGGCAAGTCGACGACGCTCGCGGCGATGATCGACCGCGTCAACACAACGCGCGCCGAACATGTGATCACGATCGAAGACCCGATTGAGTATCTCCACCGTGACAAGAAAGGGTTCATCAATCAGCGTGAAGTGGAGGTGGACACGTCCTCCTTCTCGACCGCATTGCGCGCCGGGCTCCGCCAGGACCCGGATGTGATTCTCGTCGGTGAAATGCGCGACCTCGAGACCATTTCGACGGCCCTGCTCGCGGCCGAAACCGGGCACCTGGTTCTTTCCACCCTGCACACTCTCGATGCGACCGAAACCATTCAGCGCATCATCGCCGTCTTTCCGCCGCCGGAACAAAAGCAGATTCGCTTGCAACTGGCCGCCACATTGCGCGCCGTCATCAGCCAGCGCCTGGTGCGCCGCGCCGACGGCGTGGGCCGCGTCCCCGCAGTCGAAATCCTGATCGCCACGGCTTACATCCGCGACTGCATCATGAACCCGGACAAGACTCGCCTGATCCGCGACGCGCTGGCAGCCGGCACCAGCCAGTATGGGATGCAGACGTTCGACCAGTCGATCTATGACCTCTATACCCGCGGCCTCATCACCTACGAAGAGGCCCTGATCCGCGCGTCCAACCCGGACGACTTCAAGTTGCGGGTGCAGGGCGTGCGCTCCGCCGCCGACGCTGCTCGCGAAGACATGGAGCGTACGATGAACGAATTCGAGAGCACCGGCCGCCGCTGACCTCGTCTCCCGCCAGGCTGTCTTTTCATTCAACTCCCTGAGTGGGCCGTGTGAACCTCTGCTATCCTTGGCGCACCATGCGTTCGCGTTCCCCGCGCAAGCTCTCGACCGAAGAACAGCTCTACGCGGCGGCCATGCGCGCCCTGGCGCGACGCGCGCACTCCGTGCACGACATGCGCGCGATGCTTGAACGGCGCGCGGAGGAAAAGTCGCTCGTTCGTCCGGTACTCGACCGCCTGAAACAGCACAAGTACCTCGACGATGCACGCTATGCCCGCGAGTTTTCGCGAGCGCACGCGCAATCGCGCCGGCAGGGACGCTTCCGCATCGCGCGCGAACTGCGGGCCCGTGGTTTGCCCGACCGGCACATCGAAGCAGCGCTCGACGAAGCCTTTTCGGAGACGGATGAAGTGACGCTGGTCCGCGCCCGGCTGCGGCAGAAGTTGGCGCGTTTTGGCGGCGGCGCGAAGGATCTCGACCAGCGCAAGCTCGCTTCACTCTACCGGAGCCTTCTCCGCGCCGGATTTTCCGCCGACATGATCCGTAATCAGCTCCGCGCGCTGGCAGAGCAGGACGTCGAGCCCCCCGGCGAAATCGTCTCCCCCGAGGAACAGTAGCTTCCCCTCTCCGGGCTGCCCTCCCTGCTCAGCGTTGCGGGCGCCGAATGCGTCTGCGATAATGCCTTGTCGCGAGATGCCCAAAGCATTCCGCGCCGATCGCTGACGAAGTTTTTCCTGAGGCTCTCTTGACCGGCAACGAGATTCGCCGCACGTTTCTGAGATACTTCGAGCATAACGGACACCGCGTGGTCCGAAGTTCTTCGCTCGTTCCGGCGAATGACCCCACGCTGCTCTTCACCAACGCCGGAATGAATCAGTTCAAGGACGTGTTTCTCGGCCTCGAACAGCGCGATTACAAACGCGCCACAAGCTGCCAGAAATGCGTTCGCGCCGGTGGCAAGCACAACGACCTTGAAAATGTCGGCTTTACAAACCGCCACCACACATTCTTCGAAATGCTTGGGAATTTTTCTTTTGGCGATTATTTCAAGAAGGAAGCGATCGCCTTCGCCTGGGAACTGGTAACTTCCTCGAAGTGGTTCGGGATTCCCAAGGACAGGCTCTACGTCTCGATCTTCAAAGGTGAAGAGGGCATTGAGCGCGACCACGAGGCCTACGAGCAGTGGGTCGCCCAGGGCGTCCCGAAAGAGCGTATCCACGAATCCGGCATCAAGGAAAACTTCTGGGCAATGGGCGATACGGGGCCGTGCGGCCCTTGCAGCGAGATCCATTACGACATGGGTGCGGAGGCGTCCGATCTGGGGCACAAGGATTGCGAGTTTGGCTGCGACTGCGGCCGTTACCTGGAGATTTGGAACCTCGTCTTCATGCAATTCAACCGCGACGCCGAGGGGAACCTGAATCCCCTGCCGAAGCCGTCGGTGGACACCGGCGCGGGCCTCGAACGACTGGCCGCCGCGTTACAGGAAACGATCAGCAACTTTGACACTGATGTTTTCATGCCGCTGATGGCCGAAGCGGCTCGCCTTTCCGGCGCCGACCGCGAGGATTCCCGAAACCAGCCGTCGCTGCGCATTGTCGCGGATCATTCTCGCGCGGCGACGTTCTTGATCTCCGACGGCGTTGTTCCGTCGAATGAAGGCCGCGGGTACGTGCTGCGCAAGATCATCCGCCGGGCGCTGCGTCACGCGCACATGTTGAATGCTCTCACGCCGTTTCTTGCGCCCATGGCTTCGGCAGTCCGCGCCGAGATGAAGGGAGCTTATCCTGACCTGCTAGAAACCGCCGCGCGCGTGGACCACATCCTGGACGAAGAGGAGCGCCGGTTCACCCGCACGGTGGATGTCGGCCTCAAGAAGCTCGATGAAGATTTGCGGGCGCTGCGCAAGTCCGTGACGGCAGCGCCGTCTCCCGGGCGCGGCTCGCAACCGGTATCCAAGCCGGCGACTCGATTGACCTACGCGGGCACACTGGCTTTCAAACTCTACGATACGTACGGCCTGCCCCGCGATTTTATCGAGGACGTCTGTCGAGATGCGGGAATTACCGTGAGTTGGGGCGAATTCGACCGGGCCATGGACGAGCAGCGGCAACGGGCGAAAGCCTCGTGGAAGGGTGGGAACAAAGAGACTGCGAATCCCGTCTATGCGCACCTTGCAGAAACTTTCAAGACGGAGCCGGATTTCTACTACGGAACGACAACACGCGATTCCCGGATCGAAGCCATCGTCACGAAAAACGGCACGGTCAATGAGCTTGCGGCGGGCGCGGAGGCCGAAGTTGTTCTCGACCGCACGGCGATCTATTCGGAAGCGGGCGGCCAGGTCGCGGACACGGGCGGACTTTACGACAAAAACATGTCGCTCGAGGTGGCCGAGGTTCGCGGCGCGTATTATCCGGTCGCCGGGCTGATCGCGCACAAGATCCTGGCGAAAGAGAATCTGCGCGTGGGCGACCGTGTGGCCACCGTGGCCGACGGCGTCCGGCGCGCCAGCATCATGCGGAACCACACCGCGACACACTTGATGCACGCGGCGCTGCGCAACATTCTTGGCACGCACGTGAAGCAAGCCGGCTCGCTGGTGGCGCCGGACCACTTGCGCTTCGATTTTTCGCACTTCGCTGCGGTGGATCCGGCCGAGCTGAAGGAAATCGAGCAGCAAGTGAACGACGAGATCCTGCAAAACTTCGAATTGCAAACGGACATCCTGACGCTCGATGACGCGCTGACTTCCGGTGCGCTGGCATTTTTCGGCGAACGCTACCCCGAGCAAAACGTCCGCGTCGTAACGATCTCCGACCCCAACGCGCCTCGCGGTTTTTACAGCAAGGAGCTCTGCGGTGGCACGCACGTGGGACGCACCGGCGAAGTGGGCCTGTTCAAGATCATGATGGAACAATCCGCCGCCGCGGGCGTGCGCCGCATCGAAGCAATTTCCGGCCAAGGCTCGCTCGCGGAATACCAGCGTGCGCTTTCGACGCTTCGGTCCATCGCCGCCGCACTTAACTGCGGCGAAGACGACCTCCTTGCGGCGGTCGAGCGGCAGGCGCAGACGGTTCGCCAGCTCGAAAAACAGCTTGGAGCCCTCAAGCGGAAGTCCGCCCATTCCAAGGTGGACGAACTGATGGAAGGAGCGCGATCCGTGAAGGATGTCCGGGTAATCGCCGCGCACGTCGCCGATGTGGACCGTGAGTCCATGCGCCAACTTGTAGATGCCCTTCGCCAAAAACTCGGCTCCGGCGTCGTAGTTCTGGCTACTGCCGAGGACGGCAAGGTCGCCCTCATCACTGCGGTGACGAAGGACCTGACAGCGCGGCTCCACGCGGGCAAAATCGTCCAGGAACTTGCGCGGCAGGTCGGTGGTTCCGGGGGTGGCAGACCGGATTTGGCGGAGGCTGGCGGAAAAGACACAGGTAGTATCGAAAAGGCTATCGCCCTAGTTTATTCCCTCATCGAGCGGATGTTATAATTCAATTCCGCGTCAGAAACCCACGCGGGGAGCGACCACTCCCGGGCGTGAGTGGGTGTCTCTCAACTGGAAGTAGGATAGTTTTGCCTTCTCCTGAAACAGATGGTGATGCGTTGCATCGGGGTGGTTGCACTGGTTGCCGGGTTAGGTTTAGGCCTAGCCATTCCGACGCCCGGTCAAATTGCATCCTATACGGATGCGAGCGGTAAGCGCGTCTATATCAATGCGGATCCGCCGCCCGCCCGGCGTTCGACGGCGGCGCATTTGAGCACCCCTCGAACCCGGAACACGGGAGAACAAGTGATTTTGCCCGGCCGGCTGGAACGAGTGGTCCGCGATGCTGCGGAGCGCCACCAACTTGACCCTGCCCTCCTCCGGGCAGTGATCAAAGCGGAATCGGGCGGCGACCCGCTGGCGATCTCGCGCAAAGGAGCGCTGGGATTGATGCAACTGACCCCAGCCACGGCAGAACAGATGGGCGTTGGTAACGCGTTCGACCCCGAGCAGAATGTGGACGGCGGGGCGCGGTTCTTGCGTTCCCTGTTGGATCGGTACAACGGTGACTTGACGAAATCCCTTGCCGCGTATAATGCGGGCACGGGCACCGTGGACCGCTTCGGAGGGGTGCCGCGATATGCCGAAACGCGTGCGTACGTCCAAAAAGTAACCGAGACCTACTTCCGACCCGGCTCCGGCCGCCTCTCCACGCTCTGGGAAGCTCCAACGGCTCCCATCCGGCGCGAGGTGGACGCGAATGGCCGGGTAGTGTTCACCAACGAATGAGACGCCAGGCGCGGACCTGGTCCGCCACAACCCGCCCAGCCGTCCGGTCCGTGCTGACCGCGGCCTTCTTTTTGTTTCTCGTTCCCGCAGCGCATTCCCAAAGTCAAAAACGCGCTGCCGCGCACGAGCAATACGTGCAAGCCGGGAAAATGCGGGCCTCGCTCGAGGGCCTGCCGCAGAAGAGCCGCACCGTCAAAGAATACCTCCGACTAGTCTCCTCTTATCGCAAGGTGTATCTGATTACGCCGGCGGCTCCGGAAGTGACTCCCGCGCTGGTGGCCGCCGCCGAGCTGTATCAGAACATGGGCCGACAATTCGATCCAAAATACTTCGAGGCATCGGTGGATGCCTACCGCTTCCTCTTGAAACAGTATCCGGAAACCAAGTTTCGCTCCGACGCCCTCTTCACCATCGCGCAGATTCAGCAGGAAGACTTGGACAATCTTGATGGGTCGCAGGAGACCTACGAAGAATTTCTGCGGCGCTTCCCGCGCTCGCCCAAAGCTGACGATGCCCGGCAAGCCCTGAAGGAAATCGCCGATGCCCGCGAGAAGGCCAGCCACGCCTCAAGCAACAAGCTCGAAGAGCAGCGCGAAAAGGATCGACGCCTTCCGCGCGTCACCAGCATTCGCCAGTGGAACGCGGAGAACTACACGCGAATTGTGATCGATCTCGAAGATACGGTGAAATACCAATCGGGGCGCATCGCCGATCCCGACCGCATCTATTTCGATCTCTATAAGGCCAAGCTCAGCCCGTCGCTCGCAGGTAAGACGCTCGACGTCGAGAACGGCTTTCTCAAGGCGATCCGGGTTGCGCAGAATCAGAAAGGGGTCGTCCGCGTCGTCCTCGATGTGGACAAAGTGAAGGAATACTCCGCATTCCTGCTTCCGAATCCCTACCGGCTGGTCATTGATGTCCACGGCCAGGGGCCGGTGGTCGCAAAGAATGGCGCTGCCGCTTCTACGCCAGCCGGGGACAAACCCGCTGCGCCTGAGAAAGTGAATGCCGCAGAGACCAGGCCCGCGGAAAATTCCGTAGCCGAGAATACGAAGCCGCGGCCCGTGGAAACATTTCCCACTCGCAAGTCCGCGCGCGGCGAGAGAACTGTTTCCGAGAAGCTGACACCACCTGAGATACCAAAACCAACGCGCGACGGACAGCATTCCCTGACCCGTGCTCTGGGTCTGAAAATCAGCCGCATCGTGATTGACCCCGGCCACGGCGGTCACGATACCGGCACGATCGGTCCCCACGGACTCATGGAGAAGGACCTGTGCCTCGACGTGGGTCTCCGGCTCGGCAGGCTGATCGAGCAGAAGCTGCCCGGCGCCGAGGTCGTCTTCACGCGGAAGGACGACACGTTTGTCCCGCTCGAAGAGCGAACCGCGATCGCCAACCAGGAGAAAGCGGATTTGTTCATTTCGATCCACGCCAATTCGAGCCACGACCATTCGGCCCGGGGCGTCGAAACCTATTACCTGAATTTCGCCACCTCGGAGGAGGCGATGGAGGTGGCGGCGCGGGAGAATGCGCTCTCCCAGTCAAACATTCATGAGCTGCAGGACTTGATCAAAAAAATCGCCCGCAACGAGAAGATCGAGGAGTCGAAGGAACTGGCGGCGGACATTCAGGATTCACTGACAAAGCGCTTGCGCCTAACGGTCCCGACAGAAAAGAGCCGCGGCGTAAAGAAGGCTCCGTTCGTCGTGCTCATCGGCGCGAACATGCCTTCGGTCCTTTCGGAGATCTCATTTATCAGCAACACGAGCGACGAACGATTGCTGAAGAAGGCCGATCAGCGCCAGCGCGTTGCGGAAGGACTCTTCCGCGGCGTCGAAAGCTATCTGGCGAGCCTGAATAGCCTCACCTACAACCAGCAGAAGCTGGTCAGCGAACGGCAGTAGCTTCCGCTGGCGCACTGCGGGAACCCCAAGTAGAATTGTGGCGTCTATAGAAGCGTGTAGCATGCTGCGACGGCTCCTCATCCTTGCATCGCTCTGCCTGCTGGTAGGCTTGCCCGCGACGGCGCAGGATCTCCTGCCGGCCTCCTTCTCGGGCTGGAATTCAACGAGTGTCACGGCAGTGCAACCGCCCGACCTGGAGAAGCTGGCCGGCAGCAACGCGGCAGCGCTGCGCGAATATGGCGCGACGCTCGCGGAACGGCGAGACTTCACACGCGGCGTGCAAACACTTTCCGCCACGCTCTATCGGATGAAGGATTCCAGCGCCGCCTATGGGGCGTATTCGTTTCTGCGCACCCCCGATATGACGGGGCCAAAGCTGATCGAGCACTCTTCCGTCGGGCGGGACCGAGTGCTGCTGCTGATCGGAAACCTGATTCTCGATGCGACTGCCAAGGATGTTGTTCGCATCCGCGAGGATCTGACCGCCCTCGCGCAGCAATTGGCGCCGCGCGCCGAGCCGGCGTCGCTCCCGCCGCTGCCGCTGTATTTGCCTTCAGAAGGCCGCGTACCGCGCTCGGACCGTTACGTCCTGGGGCCGGTAGCGCTGGATGAATTGTTGCCCCTGGCAAGCGACGATTGGCTGGGATTCGCGGACGGCGCCGAGGCGGAGCTTGCCCGCTACCGGATAAACGGCCAGGAGTACACGCTCCTCATTACCGAGTACCCTACGCCGCAGATTGCCAACAAGAAATTGCGCGACCTGGCGCAGCGCTTTAACCTAGACATGGGTCAAGGGCCAGCCGCGTCAGACAGCAAAAGCAAGCCGACCCTTTTCGCGCGTCAAACGAGTTCCCTGGTAGCGTTCGTCGTCAACTCTCACTCTAAGACTGCCGCCGAAGCCCTGCTCTCCCGCGTTCGCTACGAGACCGACCTCACCTGGAATGAGCCGAGCTTCTCCTTCACGCAGCCCGGATGGGGGACGATCGTTGTTGGGATCATTACAGGGACCGGCATCCTCTGCATGTTCGCATTGATCGCCGGCATCGCGTTCGGAGGGGTGCGCGTGCTTGTGAAGCGGTTCTTCCCCGGAAAGGTTTTCGATCGAGATGCCCAGGTCGAAGTCCTACAACTGGGCCTCAGCAGTAAGCCCATAGAGACAAAGGACTTCTACTGAATCCCTCATGGTCTCCGCTGCAAACTTCCCCGAGGCGTCGGACGTAAGCGTCTGACAATAGGGGACTTGTGATTTTCCACCGTGAGCATTTTCCGGCTTGACTTCGTTTGGGAGGCTCTTCTAGACTGCGCGATGAGGAAAGAGTTCTGAGCCATCCGCGCATTGGCTCTGGAGCTTTGTCCCCTTGAAGGCCCGCCTATGGCGGGCCTTCTGTTTTAGATGTGAAGAACCCCGACTTTGCGGTTCCTCTTCAACGCTGGGGATCACGCAGCAGCGGTGTACTGGGGCCTCGGGAGAGATCTCGGTAGAGAACAGCGGCGCAAGCGCACGCGACAAGAAGCAGCACTGCGCCGCTAGTCCACGCCTGCAGGCAGAGCTTCCCTACCCCGAACAGAGCGGCATAAACCATCGCGCAGCCGACAATCCAGCTCACTAGATTGCGGCCAAGGTCGCGGATGGCTGCCACATCGCCGGCGAGCTCCGCGATCGGGCGCCATCCACGCGCATCCGGGCGAACACGACGGTAGAAGCTCAGCAGCGTTTCTTGCGGCTCCGGCGGCGTCAGCAGCGTCACCACGACCCACACCAATGATGTGAGCCCCGTTGTCGTGAGCGCGGATTTCGAAAACACGACGGCTTCGGACCCCGCAAACGGTTGCACCCAATGAAGCATGGAAGAGACGACCAGCGCGGTGGCCATCGCCGCAATCTCGCTCCACGCATTGATCCGCCACCAATACCAACGCAGCAGATACACGCTGCCGGTACCCGCTCCGACTTCGAGAACGAATTCCCATCCCGAGCGAATGGAGGCCAGTTCCCAGGAAACCCACGCGGCCAGAACAACGAGCAAGACCGTGGCCCAGCGGGAGACCTTCACGTAGTGCGACTCGCTCGCCGTGCGCCGCAAAAACCGACGATAAACATCGGTCACGAGATACGAGCTGCCCCAGTTCAGATGCGTCGCAATCGTGGACATGAACGCGGCAAGAAATCCCGCGACCAGCAATCCGCGCCACGCGCGCGGCAAATGATCGAGCGCGATGCGAATGTAGCCGGATTCGGGATGCGCCAGGCCCGGATACATCGCGATCACGGCGAGAGCCGCGAGGATCCACGGCCACGAGCGCAGCGCATAATGCGCAAAGTTGAACCAGAGAACAGAGAGCACGCCTTGCCGCTCGTCGGGAGCGCTCAAGATGCGCTGCGCCACGTACCCGCCCCCGCCCGGCTCCGATCCCGGATACCAGAAGGCCCACCACTGCACGCCGAGATAGACGCAGAAGGTCAGCACCGGCAGCGTCCAAAGCGCTTCGCTAGCAAATCCGCGCGAAAAATCCGGAAAGAAACCGGTGGCGTCGGCTGCCGCGGGTCCGGCAGCCGCGCGCATCGCCTCGAGCTTCCCCAGGAGCGCGTGCATTCCTCCAGCAGCGGCGACGGCGTACCACGCCACCGCAATCACCACCCCCATTTTGAGCACAAACTGGAATAGATCCGTCCAGAGCACGCCCCACAGACCGCCCAGCGAAACGTACAAGCCGGTGAACGGAATCAGGAAAAAGACGCAAATCGCGAGTGCGGCGCGCTCGTCAATCCCCAGAGTCACGCTGACGACGGTGGTCATCGCTTTTGTGACCCACCCGAGGATCAGGCAGTTCATCAGCAGCCCGAGATAAAGCGCGCGGAAGCCGCGGAGAAATGCCGCGGGGCGCCCCGAATAGCGCAACTCGGCGAAGGCAACGTCGGTGAGCAGCCCCGCGCGCACCCACAGTCGCGCGAAGAGGAACACCGTCATCATCCCGGATGGGAGCAGGCTCCACCAGAGCCAGTTGCCGGCGATGCCGTGGGAATAAACGAGACCGGTGACGACCAGGGGCGTATCGGCGCCGAACGTGGTGGCAACCATTGAGGTGCCTGCCAGCCACCATGCCACGCCGCGCCCGGAGACGAAGTATTCCTCCGTGCTGCGGCTCGACCGGCGTCGAAAATACAGCCCCAGCAGCAGCGTGAGGGCCAGGTACGCTGCAATCGCCCACCAGTCGGATAGGCTGAGCTTCATCGGCGCGGCTGCGCCTGCTCAGTTTTATCGCTGGGCGATGCGCTGTCAAAGGAAATGTCTGGGGTTGCTCCGAAAAATGAAGAGCCCCGGGTTGGGGGGAAGCAAACCCGGGGCTCGGGGGTGAGAGGCTTCTGGGCCGAAGGAAACTTGACGTCGGACGCGCTTAGTAATTGAAGCGGCGCGCCATCAGGAGAATCTTGAGAACCTGCTGCAAGCTGAAAGCGATCGCCGCGTTCAGAACACCGTCCACGGCGTCCCGAAGAGCTCCAGGACTCATCATCCGCAGCACGCGCGATTGCGCTGGGAACCCCTGCGGTGTCCCGTTGGTGCGGTCCATCGGGTTGTTGGCAGCGGCGCTCATCTCAGACCTCTCTGGCTACTGGATCACGTAAACCGGATTGTCTTGCTCGACTGCAACAACCATGGTCTTGAAGATGTCCACGTCCCAGCTTTCGGCGATGCGGAGGCGAAGGGCTTCATTTGTCTCCCCCACCAGCCGTCCGCGCAGCGGCACTCGCAAATTCCCCGCAGCAACTCGAAGGATGATCGGCTGTCCCATCCAGATTGCGTATCCGCCTTCCATTTGTGTGTCCCTCAGTCGTTAGATTTGTTGCCGACGGGACCAATTGTGGAGGGAACCGGCGTTCTGTCCTATGGTACAGGGGTCCAAAACTTGTAGGAGCAAAGTACTAAGACTTAAGGGGGGCCTGTAAATCAGGCAGTATGTGAATCCTTTCTGTTATTCTAGAAACACGTTCGCGCGCCAGTCGAACGGTCAACAGGCCGCGGAGGGCCGCCGAGGAGACGAATGGTCGAGTTTCTCAAAGAACTGCTGCAACACCTCTACGACGTGCAAGGCCTCATCCAGTGGGGCGGCATCGCGCTCGTCTGTACGATCGTTTTCGTCGAGACCGGCCTCTTGGTGGGCTTCTTCCTACCGGGCGATTCCCTGCTGGTCACGGCAGGAGTTTTCGCGGCCGCCGGACATCTCAAGCTGGCCTGGTTGCTGGCCCTGGTGACGGTCTGCGCAATCGCAGGTGACCAGCTCGGTTACTGGATCGGACGGAGAGCAGGGGCAAGCCTCTACGGCCGCGAGAATTCGCGTTTCTTCAGGAAGCGCCACCTGGAGCAGGCGCACGCGTTCTACGAAAAATACGGTGGCAAGACGATTGTGTTGGCGCGTTTTGTGCCGATCGTGCGGACGTTTTGCGCGCCTGTGGCGGGCGCTGCCCGCATGAGCTACCCGCGCTATCTGGCGTACGACATCTTTGGCGGATTCTTCTGGGTCTGGAGCATGGTCTTGCTCGGATTCACGCTGGGCTCCGCAGTCCCCCACATCGACAAGCAGATCCACTGGGTCATTGCCGTCGTCATTTTCCTTTCGCTGATTCCGCCGATTATTCAGGCCCTGCGGATGCGCCGCTCCAAGCAGCCAGCCAGCGGCGGACAAAGGGCCGCACCTTCACCCAGTGTCGAACCCGAGAAGGATTAGCGCCGTCTGCTTGGCGCGGATGGGCTGAAGTTATTCCCCGCAAAAAAGCGAAGCGGAGAGCCTGGCAGCTCTCCGCTTCGTCTCATCTATCTCCGTGGCGTCGCCGAAGGCGCCGTCAGCGGCTCGCACCGCGAGAGCGGTGTGCAGATGCTGGCTAAATTTCTACGCCCGGTGGAGTCATGCCTCCCTCCGTGCACAAACACTTTCTACCTGCCTTTTACGCTTCCGCGGCCGAAAATGCAAGGCCCCGGTATCGGGGAACGTGAGCAGCAGGCGGGGAGGAAACAAGAGCCGAAAGGTGCCGTTCGCTACTTGACGAACAGGCCTTCGCGGAGCTGGTCGCGCCCCACAAAAGTTTTTGAAGAGCGAAACTGGCCAAACAAGTTGAGGATTTCTCGATTCTGGAAGATGCGCCGGTGCGGACAGTACCCCGGTGCAGGGACGAGCTCGAGGGACAGCGGATCGAGGATGCGATAGCGGTGGAACTTCTCAGCCGTGCGACTGTGAAAGACTCCGAGCACCAGGCCTCCCGGCCGGAGCACATCGTACAGCCTCGCAATCACGCGCGGCAGTAGCTCGTCGTCCAGGTAGTCGAACAAATCCCACGCGAGAATTGCATGGAAGTCTTCCGGCGGATACGCAAGCGAGTATTCGAGGAAACGATCGGCAATCTCTTCGCGAGGAACCTCAAAACCATTGTTGGCGCCCGCTTCTTCGCGCAAGCGGGCTTCCTCAGCACCGCAAAAATCTTTCCAGGTGCGAAGCAGGTCGTCGGTGGAAACGCGGAATCCGCGCTCCGTAAAGAAGCCGACCGTGGACTGCCACACCGGCCCGAGGTCGAGCAACCGCCCATGCTCCACGTCGTTCAGCAGCCAAAGAAACTCTTTCAGCCCGTTCGAGGCTCGAGCGGAGCGCGCTGCGGCCACCGGGCTCGCCGCCGTGGGACCTGCGCCCACGGTCTGCGCCTTGATCGTCACCCCGCGATTTTTCGCGAGCCACGCCATGGGCTAGGAGAGACCCTCTTTCGGACGCAAGGAAACCGCCCCTAACGATGCCGGGGCCTCTTCCTTCGAAGTATCGGCCACCGGCTGTTTTTCTTTGACGCGAACCATTGTAATGTGGCCGCGGAAGCGCGCCCCGTCTTCAATCATGATGCGCTGGGTTTCCACGTCGCCGTTCACTCGGCTCGAGCGTCCGAGCAAAACCCGCTCGCGCCCATGGAGATTGCCGTGCACGGCGCCCTGCACGATAATTTCGCGAGCCGCGATATCCGCGGAAACGCGGCCATTCTGCCCCACCGTCACCGATGATTCCGGAAGGTTCACGCTGCCTTCGAGTTCCCCGTCAACGAACATGTCTGCCTGCCCCGAGAAGGCGCCTTTCACCGAAATCCCCGGTGTCAGGCGGGTCGCTCCACTGGAAGGAACTGGCACGGATACTGGAGAGGTCATGTGCTCCACTGCCTGGGGCGCCCTGGGCGCAGCCACAGGCGGCGCATAGGTCTCCGCCTTTGGTGTGGAGGGTCGTGCCTCCGTCTGCTTCCGCCACATGGGATCCTCCTGGCCAGCAGCTCCGGGGCCGTCCGGGGGCAGTAGCACCAGACGGGGTCGGACAGGTTACGGAACTATAGTACAGACCGGGGCGCCTGTAAACTGCCCTAAAGGCCAGTAACGCCTTAGGCTGCAAGGGGGGCACACCCCCCCCCACGGTCAGTCAATCGCCGACGAGAGGAACAGCCCGGAGGAGCTCGGCTCGGGGTTGTGGCGCGCTTCCCAAATTGCGACGATCATGCCGAGCGTCTCGTAAAAAAACTTTTTGACGCCGCCACGGGATTCCCACCAAGTGTCAGGATCGTACTCGGCATCGCGCGCGGCCGCTACACGGAGCTCTGTGCCGGGTGGAAACAGCCGGGCGCAGATGTAACGGGCGCGGCGGCTGTGCCAGTTCGACGTAACCACGATCACGCGCCGCCATCGTCGCGCGGAAATCAACTGCCGCAGCACGATGGCCTCTTCCCGCGTATTGTCAGCACGATGAGGCATGCGGAGAATAGCAGTGAGGGGCACGCCGCGCTCAACCAGGTCGCGCTGCATCAGATCGGAAATGCTGGCGTAGGGCCGCAGGGCGCGGCCGCTCGCCACGACGATCGGCCCCCAGCCGGCGCGGAACAATTCCGCAGCGCGGTTCGCGCGGTCGCCGAAGTAATTGTCATCGCTCAGCAGGATGATGGCGTCGGCATGGATGGGGCCTTCGTCCACAACCCAGAAATGGCCGGCGGCGCGCAGCAGCGGATGCCGCACCAGGTAGACGCCCAGGAAAAGCAGAAGGAGGAAAAGGAGCGCGAGCAGCTTGAAGAAGATGCCGCCGCGCTGCGTTTTCATCGCGAAACGTCCAGCTCGCGAAGGCGCGCCGCCGCCTCCTCGGGCAGCACCGGATTGAAATACACTTCCTTGATGCTGTACGACTTGCTCCCCTCGGCGATGATCGGGAGGATTTCGATGTGCCAGTGGTAATCCGAAGCAATCGTCTTCCAGTAGCCGGCCAGCGAGCCTTTCGTCGTCCGGGTATTGGGCGCGGTGTGGACCACCAGGTGAAAATCCTGGCAAATCTTCATCACGCGACGCAAAACCCGTCCGAGAAGCGAAGCCAGGTTGCGGCGATTCTCCCCCGGCATCGGCAACTCAAAAAGATGATTGTGCTTGCGCGGCGCGATCCAGATTTCATAAGGCACACGGCCCGCATAGGGACAGAATGCCAGGTAGTCGCCCTGGCTATCCACCAGGCGCTTCCCGGCCTTTTCTTCCTGATGCAGGATGTCGCAGAAGACGCAACGCTCCTTTTCGCGGAACCACTCGCGCGCAGCACGCAGCTCGTACAGGATGCGGCGCGGGACAAACGTCGTGGCCGTCAACTGCGAATGCGGGTGCGGCCACTCCTCTCCCGCCAATTTTCCGCGGTTCTTGAAAATAGTCACGTACTTGAATCGCGGATCGCCTTTCAAATCGTTGATGCGCGTGGAATAGGCATCGAGCACGCTCCCGATGCCCTCGTCGGCCATGTCCGCGATCCCCTGCGTGTGATTCGGGGCCTCGACGATGATCTCGTGTGCGCCGACCAAATTCATGCGGTCGTAAATCCCTTCCGCCGATCGGCCCGGTTCACCTTCGATGTGATAGAGAGGCTGGAAATGCGGGAGCACGCGGACCTGCCAGGCACCTTGCGCCGGGTATTTCAGGATGGTGCGCGTCTCGCCTTCATATCCCGGGCACAATGGACAGGGATCCGCCGGCACCGGCACACGTTCGGCCGGGCCGACAACGACCCAGCTTCGAGTGATGGGATCTTTACGAAGTTCCATCGCGGAAGGGTTGTGCGGGTGCCATGGTCAGGGTCGCGTGTTTATACCGTAGAGTGGAAAATTCAGCAAGGCAAGAAAGACGATTGTTTCTGCAGAGGGAATGCACCGTGATAGCCCGTCAGCGCGTATAGTGCGCGGGAGTTGGCCCGACTTCCAGCAGGTGGCGATCCCAGATGGCGCCTTCGCGGCTGTACTGCGCCATCTCGAAATCCTGCGTCAGCTCGAGGCAATCGGTCGGGCAAGCGTCTTCGCACAGGCCGCAGAACATGCAACGCGAGGTGTCGTAGGTGAAGGTCGTGAGTACCTTGCGCCGCGTGGCATCGTCGCGCAACCAGCCGACCACGATCAGGTTTTCCGGGCAGGCCAAGGCGCAAAGATTGCACGAAATGCAGAGTGTTTCGCCGGTTTCCGGATTGATGTTCAGCCGGGGCGCCCCGCGGTAACGCTCCGCCACCATCGGCCGCTCCTGCGGATACTGCTCCGTGTAGATGTTTTTCGGATTCTGATAACGGAAGGTGAGCCACAACCCTTTCAGCAGGTCCACCAGAAAAATGCGGCGCAGAAGTTCTCTCATCGCGATCTAGTTTGCAGGCACACCCCAAGGTTGTCAAGGCGCGCGGCATCACGATAATTTCTGGCCGCCGTGGTCGTGGCCGTCGCAGGTTTCGTGTTCTGCCGCATCGGACATGCACAATGATGACCTACCGGATTCGCATAGCGGAGCTGCGTGTTATCCTGAGATGCGATGAGCGCTCCGCAAACGGACGACATACGCTGGATGCGAATCGCCCTCGAAGAAGCGAAGCTAGCCGAGACTGCGGGTGAAGTTCCGGTCGGCTGCGTGATCATCGTGGACGAAAAGATCGTGGCCCGGGCCGGTAACCGGACCATCAGCGATAACGATCCGACGGCGCACGCCGAGATGGTCGCCTTGCGCGCCGCCGCCCAGGCGCTTGGCAACTATCGGCTGGCGGACGCAACGCTGTATGTGACGATCGAGCCTTGCGCGATGTGCGCCGGGGCCATGGTCCAGGCGCGCATCGCTCGGCTCATTTGCGGCGCCGATGATCCCAAGGGCGGCGCTGTGAGTTCCTGTTTCGCCCTACTCGCACACCCCCGGCTAAACCACCGTGTCGAAGTCAAGCGCGGCGTGCTCGCGGAGGAGTGCGCCTCAGTCCTCCAGGTCTTCTTTGCGTCGCGGCGCTGAATCCTGCAGCCGTTGGGCGCCCTGTCTCGCACGACAGAAGTTGAGGAATTCCCTTGCAATAAAGGCTGGACGTTTCGAGTGTGGCTCACACACTTAAGGGATGCATTGCGATGTGCTCCGTTTTGATGGCCGCCACGGCAGACGCCCTCCGCCACGCCTTTGTTGTCACCCCACGGTGCCTCTGGTAATCTTTGGTTGTCCTTGCACGCCGCGCGGAGAGGTGTCTGAGCGGTTGAAAGAGCCCGCCTCGAAAGCGGGTAGCCTGGCAAAACTGGGCTCGTGGGTTCGAATCCCACCCTCTCCGCCATCCTGAACCCTGCTGGCGGCTGGCTCGACCGGGGATGACCTGCAATGTGGTACGTGTACATCTTGCGAAGCAAGGCTGACGGCAAATATTACGTCAGGTCGACGGACGACCTGCGCCGGAGGCTCCAAGAGCACGCGAGCGGTCAATCCCAATTAACGAAATCCCGCCGGCCCCTCGAGCTGGAAGCGTACATAGCTGTGAGGGAAGGGTCCACCGCGCGCGCTCTTGAGAAGTACCTGAAAACCGGGTCGGGGATCGCCACGCTCAGAAAACGAATTCTAATTTCCGGAGTCCGCAGGACGTACGAGGTCCCACGCTCTCCGCCATTAACTGCTGACGGCGAGTTGGGCAGGGTCCACATTGCCGCCCCAGAGAACGACACCGACTCTCTCGCCCATGGCAGGCTGATACTTACTGGAAAGAATTGCGGCGAACGCAGCAGCGCCGCCGGGTTCAACGGCAATACGCATCTCGCGCCACAACGTGCGCTGCGCGTCCCGGATGGCGTCGTCCGTAACCAGCACGACGCGCTCGATGAATTTCTGCGCAAAAGGAAACATCAGGTTTCCCACGCGACGCGCGCCCAGCGAATCCGCTGCGATGCCGCCCGTGTTCACGTCCGTGGGCGCGCCCGCCTCGAGCGCTCGCGCAAGCGATGGGGCTTGCTCCGGCTCCACGGCGATCAGACGCACGCGTCCGCGGAACCACGCCGCCATTCCGCCGATCAACCCGCCGCCGCCCACGGCGACCAGCACGGTGTTGAGTCCCGGTGCCTGCTCCTCGAATTCCCGCGCGAGCGTTCCCTGCCCCGCGAGAACTTCCGGTTGGTCGTAAGCGTGGACCACGAGCGCACCCGTGGCCGCGGCTCGCTGGTTGCTCGCTTCGAGCGCTTCCGCGTACGCGTTGCCGGCAATGGTGACGTGGGCACCGAACTGCCGCAACCGCTCCACCTTGACCGCCGAAGTAATCGTTGGCACGAAGATCTCTGCGTCGTAACCAAGACTGCGCGCGGCGTAGGCAACGGCGGCTCCGTGGTTGCCGCCCGACGCCGCGATCACACCAGCGGCAGGGACATCCGCGCTCAGGATCCGATTGAAAGCGCCTCGCGGTTTGAACGAACCGGCATGCTGGAGCGATTCGAGTTTGAGTGTGAGCCTGGCTCTGCTTTCAAACGCGTTCTCTTCCAATCGCAAGACCGGAGTAACGCGCACATGTGCGGCAATCCGCTGCGCGGCGGCCTGAATGTCTTCGGGAGTGATCATTCGCCTCCCCGATGAAACGCTATTCGCGCCGCGCGCACAACAGCCACATTGGCTCGCTGCGACTTCCGCGCAGGCGTGTCACCAGGCGATAATCCTGAAACCAGGCCTTACTCGATGGAGATGAAGGGCTGCAGATTCAGGTTGTTTTGGGAAATGTCGATCAGGCCTTTGGACATTCGTTTGGTGCCCTCCGCCCAGGATGGGCAAACATGAAACGATCAGATTCCGGGGTGTCTGCGAGAAGACCTCGATAGCAATCCCGCAGGTCGGCTCCTAGCGCGCTGGATTGCTGATTTGGTCGAGCGTCTTTTGTGCGAGTGCCCGGTAGGGACTGTTCACGGCAATCGCTTCTTTAAGCACTACTTTCGCTTCCGCCGTGCGCCGCATCTTCGCCAGCGTGAAGCCCAGCCGGTAGAGATTGCGGCCATAGAGTGCTGTGTTGCTCTTCAGAAGCGGGTCAGCCGTTTTGAACGCGTCGATTGCCTGCGCGTTGCGGGTTCGATTGACGTACACCTGCCCCAGCGCAGAGTAGGCCAATCCTTTCTGCAGAGCCACCTGCTGCTTCCACTGCTCCTCGGTTACCTGCTCGGGCTTCTTGGCCTCTGCCAGTTGTTCCAACGCCTTTTTTGCGTTTGCCTCCGCACTGTCGAGCTGAGTCCCGTTCTCGCTCCAATAATCGGCCAGCAGCAGGAGGAGCGTGGCATTGTTCGGGTCGGCGGCCAAGACCTTCTGCGCCGTTTCTACCATCTTCGGGTAGTTCTGCAACTGCTGGTAGACGAATACAGCTGCTTCCTCGGCGTTCTTTGTGTAGGGTGAATCCGGGAAGATCGTGGCGTAACGCTCGAGCAGCGCCACCTTCGCCGCGGGATTCTGCGTCTGATAGGCGGCATTGAACAGCGTGTATCCGGTGTAGCTCATGTCTTCCGCTGCGCTCTTCAGCGTGTTCTCTTTCTGTTGCTCCCAGTTTCCGGGAGCGTTCTCGGGAGCGGGCGCGGCCTTGTAGCGTTTCAGAATTTCCGCTGCGCGCTGTCCGTAGTCGAACATCTTTGCCGGATCATTCTTCTCCTGCGCCGCACGCACCAGCGCCACCGCCGTCGAAAAACTGTCGGGATCGAGCTGTAGCAGCTTCTCACCGGTCTCGAACATCTTGTCCAGATTCTTGTCTGCCTGGTACGTGCTGAAATAGAGCTGGTAGGCAAGCACCGCATAATCGCCCTTGCCGTACTCCGCCATGAATTTGTCGAGCAGCTCAAGCTTCTGCTTCGAATCTGCCGCATCGTAAATCTCGTTGAGGGCTTTATCTTCCGGGCTGCCTGCGGGCACGGCCACACTCTTCCCCATCTGCGCGCGAGCCGCGCCCGCCATTGCCAGCACCAGCAGAAGAGAAATCCATGCACGCCGCATAGTCACCTCCCGACGATAAGTTTCAATGCGCCAGCTCCGATGCAAACCCGCTCAACTGCTCGCCTTATCCTGTGATGGGGGCAATCCTATCCCTCTCGCGCCCGAAATCGAAGAGGCAAAAAGCGCGGCACACGTCGGCGGTATTCGTCAAACGCCGGCCCGAAGCGCCGTCGCATTTCGCGTTCTTCGAGCAAGATTGCCGTCATGGCCAGCGGAAGCCAGCCGGCTACGACGAGCCACATTCGCAGCGTCCCCGCCAGAAAGCACGCCCCCGCCACAGCCGCGAACATTCCGGTGTAGCGAGGATGGCGCATCCGCGCATAGATGCCGGTTCGCGCGAGTTCTCCCCCACCGTCCAGTTCCGTCTTGCCCACAATCCGCGCCGTCCCAAGATTCCGGTGCGCCACCCGGAAGATGTAGAAATCGAATGCGACGAGGAGAAGTCCGGCCGCAATCGCCCAGACAAACGGCGGATTCCGCCGGAAGATTGTCGCTCGGAAGGAAACCAGGAATGCTCCCCCGATCCCCCACGCCACGATTACACCGGTCGCAAAGGCCGCGCGCAGCCGCCCCCGCCAATAGGCAGTCCTCGGATGGAGAACCAGCCAGAACAACGGCACCGGCATTTCCACGAAGAGCACCAGCGCCGCCAGCCCGCGCAGAAAAATCATAAGCATCGCCGCTCGATGTCGCGCATCTTAGTCGAAGCGGGTGAGCCGCGCAATTCCTTGCGCCAGCTCCTTCGCCCATTGACGATTTCCCCATTTCGTTGGAGGATTCTTTTTCCCTATCTTCCGCGGGCCCGTGTAAGGAGGCAGTATGGCGCTGTTCACTTCTTGGGATAAGATCGAACTGGAAAAGCTCAGCGCAACCATCACCCGCCAGATGCTCAACGGTGAGCACGCCACTGTCGCGCGCATCTGTCTGACAAGCGGAGCAGTGGTCCCGCGCCACGTTCACGTCAGCGAGCAGTTCTCGCTGATTCTCACCGGCGCGCTGCGGTTCATTTTCGACGATTACGAGCAGATTGTCCGCGGCGGAGAGATGATCTTCATTCCGGGAAATGTGCCTCACGCAGCCGTGGCGCTCGAAGACACGGTGGACCTCGATTTCTTCTCTCCGCGCCGTGAGGACTGGATCAACAAAGACGACGACTATCTTCGCCGCTGAAACACGAACCGAGAGGTAACCCGCATGGACCTGGGCTTGAAGGGACGCGTCGCGATCGTCGCTGCGGCGAGCACGGGACTTGGATACGCCGTCGCGTACGAAATGGCGCGCGAAGGCGCCGAAGTGGCCATCTGCTCCCGCACCGCCGCGGCTCTCGAAAAAGCCGCGGCCGCGATTCGCAAAGATACCAACCGCGACGTTTTCCGGCAGCCGCTCGATGTGACCAGGGCCGATGCGGTGACCGCGTTCGTCAACGCCGTCGAAAAGCGATTCGGACGCGTGGACATTTGCGTGACGAATGCCGGCGGCCCGCCTGTCAAGAGATTTCTGGAAATCTCGATCGAGGAATGGCGCGCGGCCGTCGACCTGAATCTGATGAGCACGGTCTACTTCGCGCGCGAAGTCCTCCCCCGCATGCGGAAGAACAAATGGGGCCGTTTGCTGACGATCACATCCGTCTCCGTCAAGCAGCCGATTGACAGTCTGCTGCTTTCAAATTCCATTCGCGCCGCGGTCACCGGCCTGGCCCGCACCCTGGCCAATGAGTTCGGCCCCGACGGAATTACCGTCAATAACATCTGTCCCGGCTACACGCTCACCGAGAGGCTGAATGAACTCGGCGGCAAAATGGCCCTCGACCTGGGCGTGCCCCGCGAGAAGATTTTCGAGCGTTGGAGTGCGGAGGTGCCGTTGCGCCGGCTCGGCAGGCCCGAGGAATTCGCCGCGCTCGTCACGTTTCTCGCGTCCGAACGCGCCAGCTACATCAACGGCACGAGCATCGCCGTGGACGGCGGCTGGGTGAAGGGTTTGTTCTAGATTGTGAGTTTGAAGATCGAGGATTCACCGAAAAGGAGCGCACCATGACACCAGAACAAGCAACATTTCTCTTGAACGTTTACCTTCCCACGATTCAATTTGAATCCGAAACCAACAAGAAGATCATCCAGGCGGTCCCGGCCGCGAAGTCAAGCTATCGCCCTCACGAGAAGAATTGGACGGCGCTCGAGCTTGCCTGGCATATCGCATACTCCGACGTTTGGTTTCTCGAAGCAGTCGCGAAGGGCGAGTTCGCGATGGAAGAGCATCCCCTCCCCGCCGAAATCAAGTCACCCGCGGACGTGCTCGCGTGGTACAACACGAACTTCGCAGCTGGTCTCGAAAAGGTAAGGAAACTCAACGCAATGCAGCTAACCAAAGTGATTTCGCTGGGAGGCATGTTCAATCTCCCGGCGGTCTCGTATCTCGACTTCCTGATTCGCCACACGGCGCATCATCGCGGGCAGCTCTCCGTCTATCTGCGGCCGATGGGCGCAAAGGTGCCGAGCATCTACGGCGGCAGCGCCGACGAGCCGATGGAGATGTCCGCGGAGGCGTGAGCAAGCTCTCAAGCGCCTGTCTGTCGGTGAATTCAGATACTCTCGTCGCGAAACCGCTACGGTCGCGGCCGCGTCAAAGTGATGTTGTGATCTTTTGCCATAGAACGGGATATCCGGAGGAAAAAATGAGAAGTGCTTTCGGCCTGCGGGCGGTGGTGTGCGCCCTCTCAATTTTCGCTGTCGGTATCACAGCCGCGCCGGCGCGCGCCGATGAGCCCTATGCGCGCACGCGCGATTACGACCTTGAAAATGTGCGCGTCCATCTGCGCTTCGATCTCGACCAGCGCAAGGTGATGGGCGAAGCGAACGAATCACTCGTCGCTCTCCGCGACGGCCTCCGCGCCCTCCGGTTCGATTCAGTGGACCTCACTATCGAAAGCGTCTCGCTCAATGGCAAGCCGGTCAAATTCGACACGAAGCCGGGGGCGTTGCTGGTGCCGCTCGAGGTCCCGGCGCGTTCCGGCGAGAAGTTCGAAGTCTCCATACGCTATTCCGGCCAGCCGAAGAAGGGCCTCTACTTCATTTTGCCCGATAAGAACTATCCCGACCGCCGCAAGGAGATCTGGACCCAGGGCGAATCGGAAGACACGCGCTACTACATTCCCCTCTATGACTACCCGAACGACATGACTAGCTCAGAGATGATCCTCACCGTTCCCGGCGATTGGCTGACGATCTCGAATGGCAAGCTCCTGAGCGTGAAGTCCGAGCCAGACGGCTTGAAGACCTGGGATTGGAAAGAGCCACGCCCTCACTCCACCTATCTCATCTCCATCGTTGCCGGAGAATTCGCCCACAAAAAGGAAGCTTGGAAGGGAATGCCCGTCGAATATCTTGTGCCGCGCGGCGAGGACGAAAAAATCTCTCCCACCTATCAAAACACGCCACAAATGATCGATTACTTCTCCGAGCGCACCGGCGTGCCCTATCCCTGGGAGCAATACGCCATTTCCGCCGTGGATGATTTCGTCGAAGGCGGCATGGAAAACGTCAGCGCAACCACCATCACGACCCGCGACCTGCAAAACCCAAAGTTGCGCGCCGAAGGCTCGAGGGGCGCCGACGGTCTCCTCTCCCACGAACTCGCCCACCAGTGGTTCGGCGATCTCGTCACCTGCAAAGACTGGGGACACATCTGGCTCAATGAAAGCTTTGCGACTTATTTCGAGCATCTCTGGACGCTGCACCACTACGGAAAGGACGAATCCGCCTACGAGTTCTGGCGCGATTCGGCTAGTTGGATGAAAGCGGGCCGCCTGTTTGCCGCTCCCATCGTCTCGCACGATTTCAAGGACGCCGTCGAAAACTCCGGCAATGTCTATACCAAGGGCAGTTGGGTGCTGCACATGCTGAACGAGCGGCTGGGCGACGAGAATTTCTTCCGCGCCATCCGCCACTACCTCGAAGTGAATCGCGGGCACAACGTCACTACGGCTGACTTTGCGAAAGCGATCGAGGAAGCCACCAACACCAATGTGGACCGCTTCCTGGACGAATGGGTGTACGGCGCCGGCGCACCCCGCTTTGAAGTTCGCTCGAGTTATGACGCTGCGGCTCTTGCAGTGAAGCTCGAGGTGAAGCAGACGCAGAAAATCGAAGACCATGTCGGCCTGTTCACCATTCCCGTAGAGGTCGAAATCACCACGGCGTCCGGCGCGAAAAGCTTTCCCATTGACATCAGCCACGCCGAGGAAATATTCACGTTTCCATTGGATGGTCCGCCGCTGATGGCGCTCTTCGACAAGGGGAACAACATCCTCAAGTCGGTGGATTTCCCGAAGGACCCGGCGGAGCTGCTCTATCAATTGAAAAACGCGCAGACCGTACCCGACCGCGCCGATGCCGCTCGTGCTCTGGAAAAGGTGAAGACCGACGATGCCGCCGCGGCCCTGGGCGAAGCAGCACTCCACGACCCCTTCTGGGGAGTCCGCGTGGAAGCGATTCGATCGCTCGGGCAGATTGGCAGCCCCGCCGCGCGCAAGCAGATCGAAGCCGCGCTGGCAAATGAAAATCCCTGGGTTCGCGTGCCGGCCATCGAAGAACTCGGCAAATTCAAGGGTGAGCCGAGCGTCGCGTCCGAGATCGAAAAGCTCTATCGGGAAGAGAGCGCCTACACCGTGCGCGCCGCCGCGTTGCGCTCGCTCGGTGAACTCCACGCCGCGAACGCATTCGAGGTACTGCAGGCGGCCGTGCAGAGCGACACGCCCGATGACGTGCTCCGCGCTGCCGCGCTCCGCGCGATGGGCCCGCTCGGCGACGACCGCGCGGTTCCAGTTCTCCTAGCCTGGTCCGCCCCCGGCAAGCCCTTTCCGCTTCGCAGCGCGGCTGTCTCGAGCCTGGGGCACCTAGACAAAAAGAACAAGGAGATCACGAAGACCCTGCTCGGCTATCTGAGGGAACCGTATTTCTCCGTCCAGTTCCCGTTACTCTTCACTCTCGGCGAGCGCGGCGACGCCGAAGCTATCCCAGCGCTCGAGGCACTGAAGAAAAGTGGCGAGATCAATCTTGGCTTTGTGCCCCTTATCGATGCACAGATCGCGCGCATTCGCAATGGAGGCCAGTTCGCCGGGCCTCCCGGCGCCGCAGGTGCGGCCCCGCCGGCGAATGCCGGCGCTCGCTCCGCAGGACCGGGAAGCGGGCCCGCGATGCTCATGCAAGCCCTCGAAAACATTCAGAAGGAAATCGAGGAGATGAACTCACGCATGGCGCGAATTGAGCAGTGGCTCTCGAACGAGAAGAAGTAACGCTGCCAAACAAGCCGGCAGGGGCCTTCCAGTTGGACAAGGCTTGGCGAAGAATCCCTAAAGTTCGCAACGATTCCTCGCGCGGCTCTTGCGGACTGCGCGACTAACCAGGCGCGAGGAAAATCCGCAGGTCCCGTAAATTGTTTCCGGTCGGGCCAGTGATAATCGCATCGCCCATTTTTTCGAAAAACGTGTAGGCATCGCTGCGGCGGACAAACTCCTCCGGGTCGAGCCCGGCCGCACGGGCGCGCGCAAGCGCCTCCCCATCGGCCACTGCGCCCGCTGCCGGACTGTTGCCGTCAATTCCGTCCGTACCTGCGCTCAGCACGACAATTCCCTTCCCCGCAATTTTTCCCACACACGCAAGCACAAACGCCGAATTGCGCCCGCCCATTCCGTCGCCTGTCACCGGGCTGCTCACTTCGCCGTCCGAAATCACCGCCACTGGCCTGCCCGGGTTCTGCGCCTGCATCGCCGCCAACTGTGCCAGCAGATGGTCCGCCGCACGATCGAGCGGCCAGCCATCGGGCGCGTTGTCACACATGGTGATGAAGCCTTCCGCTTCCGCCGCGCGATGCGCGTTGTGAAACAGATCGTCCAGCCCCAGCAATAAGCCAAAACGCGCGCGCGCGAACGCGGCATCGCCCGCCTTCGGCGTCTCGACCAGTTCGTGCCGGTCGAATCTCGCGCGAATCGAGGGCGGCAATTTGCCGAGCAACTGATACTCGCGTACCACTCGTTCCGCATCCTCGCGCGTCGTTGGATCGGGCAGCGACGGCCCCGAGGCGAGCGCCGTCTCCTGCCCCTCGGGAACATCCGAAACGCCAAGCGTCAGTTTCATCGCTCGTGGCGCCGCGGCCGCCAGCCGCCCGCCCTTGGTCGCCGAAAGATGCTTCCGAATCGCATTGATTTCCTGGATGGGAGCGCCGCACGTCACCAGCACCTGATGGAGCTGCTGAAAATCCGCAGGCGAAACGCGCGAATCGAGCGGCTGCTCAACTAGCGCCGAGCCGCCGCCGGAAAGAAGAAAGAAAATCAGCGTCCGTGCGTCGCAGTGCGCCAGATGATCCAGAATCGCCCGCCCTGCGCGAAAGCTTTCTGCCGTCGGCACCGGATGCCCGCCGACGAATGATTCCCAGCCGGGCAACGCCCGCGGCGACGGTGCCGAAACCACCAGGATGCCGTTCGCGTGAAAATCCGGAGCGAGTACGTCGCCCAGACCTTCGGCCATGGCGAAGGCGGCCTTGCCATACGCAATTGCGATGATCTTGTCGTATTCGGCGAGGTCAACTGTCGCTTCGGCCCATTGGATGCGCGACCCGCTGCGCGCCAGCTTGCGCGCCAGCGTTGTGCGAATATCAATGGCGGCAAGCGTTTCGCGAAAAACTCTCTGCGCGATCTGTTTCAGGTTGGCCACGCCTCACAGCCGGGGATCAACGATCCAGGATCGAAGCGTTCCTCTGCTTCCTTTCCTTCATGCCTTCTCCAGCGCCGCCGCTCCCGCCTGCGCGACGTCCAAATCCTGCTCCTCGCTCCCCGCGCTGACGCCGATTGTTCCCTTTACTTGTCCATCCCCCACCAGCGGCACGCCGCCGCGAATCGGAATCTGTTGCGTGGGGCTCGCCGCGGCCAGTGCCAATCCGAGGAGCACGTTCGGACGGTCGCCATCCATCAGCGGGCCGCTCGCCGAACGCCGCACCGCGGACGCCCGCGCCTTCACCAGCGCGATGTCCACCGACGAAGGCTTCGCGCCGTCCATCCGCGAAAACGCAAGCAGAAACCCTCCTTCATCCACGATCGCGATGTTCATGGGGCAGCGAATTTCCTGTGCGCGGCGTTCTGCGGCCGTCAGGACGGCGCGCGCTCCCTCAAGCGTCAGCTTGGGATGATCCCGTGTCACTACAGGCATCATCTACTCCCGGCCCGCGTCAGCCGAGCACTTCCGGATTCAGCGCGTTCGGTGGACGCCGGCCGGCGAAAAACGACATCACGTTTTCCGCCGCCATCACCGCCATCTTCGTCCGCGTCTCCACCGACGCGCTCGCAATGTGCGGCGCCAGGATCACGTCCTTGCGCGGTACCAACAGAGGATTCGCTTTCGGCTCGTTTTCGTACACGTCCAGTGCGGCGCCCGCAATCTGCTTCTTTTCGAGCGCCGCCGCAAGCGCGGCCTCATCCACCACCGGTCCGCGCGACGTGTTGATCAAGTAGGCGGTGCGCTTCATCTTCGCGAGATTCTCGGCGTTGATCAGGTGCCGCGTCTCCGGCAGCAGCGGGACGTGCACGGAGATGAAGTCCGCTTCGGCAAACAACCGGTCGCGATCGACGAATTCGGCGTTCAATTCCTTTTCGGCTTCCGCGGGCGCGCGCACCGCGTCGTTGTAGATCACGCGCATGCGGAATCCCTGCGAACGCCGCGCCACGCCCCGGCCGATCCGCCCGAATCCGAGCAGGCCAAGCGTCTTTCCCCACACGTCCGTGCCGCAGAGCTGGTCCAGATCCCAGCCGGGCCACGTGCCGGAACGCATCCACGCGTCGCCCTCCAGCAATCGCCGCGCCACCGCCATCAGCAGCGTCCAGGCGAAGTCCGCTGTCGTGTCGTCGAGCACCCCGGGCGTATGCGTCGCGATCACTTTGTGCCGGGTGCACGCGGCCACGTCGATGTTGTCGAAGCCCACCGACACCGTCGCGGCGATGCGCAGCTTCGGCGCGGTCTTCAGCAGTTCCTCGTCCACCTTTTCGGTGAGCAGGCAAACGAGCGCTTCCTTGTCCGCCACCCGCTTCAGCAGTTCTTCGCGCGACACGCGCTCCGGAATCATCCAGTAATCCACCTCGAAATGCTGGTTCAGGATCGTTCGCGCCGCTTCGAACAGCGGACGCGTGGAGAACACCTTCGGCTTGCTCAAAGATCACCTCGGATGAATTGGACGAATCACGCTGAGTAACACACCTCCGCGCAAGGTGTCAACGCGCCTGCGTTGACCGCTGCGCGGCGCGCGACTATAGTGGCCCTCAGGCGCACGGGAAACCTCCGCGGCCATGAACGCGCAACTCATCCGCGAATTCGAAATGTTTCTTCCCAAGGGCGGCGTCCTCTCCCTGCCCGAAGACCTGCTTCTCTACGAATACGATGGCTCCGTCGAAGTCGCGCAGCCGCAATGCGTTGTCTTCCCGCGCTCGACCGCCGACGTCGTCCGCATCGTCGAGCTGGCGAACCGCTTCGGCGTGCCGCTGGTCGGCCGCGGCGCAGGTACCGGCCTTTCGGGGGGCGCGCTCACGCGCCACGGTGGTATCCTCGTCGTCTTTTCGCGGATGAACCGCATCCTCGAAATTGACGTCGACAATCAGCGGGCCGTCGTGCAACCCGGCGTCGTCAACTCGGAATTGAGCCGCGCCGTCGCGCAACACGGCCTTCATTTTGCCCCGGACCCTTCCAGCCAAAAAGCCTGCACGATCGGCGGCAACGTTTCCGAAAATTCCGGCGGCCCGCACACACTTGCCTACGGCGTCACTACCAACCACGTTCTCGGCCTCGAGCTTGTCCTGCCCACTGGAGAAGTCGTCCGCATCGGCGGCAAGACAGTGGACGCGCCGGGCTACGATCTCACGGGCCTTCTCGTCGGCTCCGAGGGCACGCTCGCTCTCGTCACTGAAGCCACCGTCAAGCTCACACGCCTTCCCGAAGCGGTCAAGACGCTCCTCGCCGTGTACGACCGCGTGGACGACGCCACCGAAACCGTCGTCGAAATCACTGCGCGCGGTATCACGCCTGCCGCGTGCGAAATGCTGGATGGCTGGACGATTCGAGCCGTCGAGGCCTGGGTGCACGCCGGATTTCCGCTCGATAGCGCCGCGATTCTTCTCCTCGAAGTGGACGGCCTGCGCGAAGCGGTCGAGCTGCACGCCGCGGAGGTCGCCGACGTCTGCAAGCTGCACCACGCCCGCGAGGTCCGCGTAGCGCGCGACGAGCGCGAGCGTGAGCTCCTGTGGAAAGGCCGCAAGAACGCCTTCGGCGCCGTCGGCCGCCTCTCGCCCACCTACTACACGCAGGACGGCGTAATCCCTCGCACGAAATTGCCCATGACCTTGCGCCGCATTGACGAGATCGGCAAAAAATACGGATTCGAGATCGGCAATATTTTCCATGCGGGTGACGGCAATCTCCATCCGATCATTCTCTTCGACATGCGCGATGAAGAGCAGTTTCGCCGCGCCGTCTCGGCGTCCGATGAAATCATCCAGCACTGCGTATCGGTGGGCGGCACCATCACCGGCGAGCATGGCGTCGGCATGGAAAAGGACCGCCTGATGCCGCTGCTCTTCAGCGAAGCGGATCTTGGTCTCATGCGCAGCGTCCGCGACGCGTTCAACCCGCGCGGAATTCTCAATCCCGGAAAAATCCTTCCCACCGGAAAGGGCTGCGGCGAAGTGCGCATCCGCCCGTTGCCGGTGAAAGGCGCCGTCGAGTCCTCTCCGGCGCCCGCGAAATGAACTCGGCCGCCCGCATCTCGCCTGCGCGCCTCGGCGATATCGTCGGTACCGAACATTTCATCGTTGATCCCACGCTGCTCGAAGCTTACGCCGTGGACGGCGTTTGCCCCGCCGTGGCCGCACGTCCCGGCGCGGTGGACGAAGTCGTCGAATTGGTCCGCTTCGCCGCCGCGGAAAATCTCGCCGTGATCGCCACCGGCGCGCGCACCAAACTCTCGATTGGCATGCCGCCGCAACGCTACGATCTGGCGATTGACATGGCGCGAATAGACCGCGTCGTCGCCTACGATCCCGGCGATCTCACACTCGGCGTCGAAGCCGGTCTGCCGCTTGCCAAACTCGCTCCCCTGCTTGCCGAGCATCGCCAATTTCTCCCGCTCGCTGTGCCCTACATGCATCGCACCACCATCGGCGGGACGATTGCCAGCGGCGTGGACACGCCGCTCCGCCACGCCTATGGCACTGCCCGCGATTATGTCCTCGGCATTGAGTTCGTCACGGGCGCAGGCCTGTCCACGAAGAGTGGCGGACGTGTCGTAAAAAACGTCACCGGGTACGATCTGCACAAACTGATGATCGGTGCGCTCGGCACGCTGGGCATTCTTCTGCGCGTGAATTTCCGGACCTTCCCCGCGCCCCATGCCAGCCGCGGATTCTTCGCCTCATTCCCTGCGCCCGAAAGCGCCTTCGACCTGCGGCAGCGCATCGCGCAATCTCCCCTGGCGCCTGTGACTCTCGAAATCCTGAGTCCCGAACTGGCGCAAATCTTCACCAGACCGGCGCCAGCGGTGGTGGACGCAGTTTCTCCCCCCGGTTCATGGTTCCCCACCAACGCGTGGCTTCTGGCCGCCGGATTCGGCGGCGACCCGCCCGTGCTTGACCGCTACGCGCGCGAGCTCACGCGCATGGCGGAGGAAGCGCATCCAACATCCACGCGTATCCTCGACGATTCCGAGCGGCCCTCCGTCTGGGGGCGCCTGCGCGAATGCCTCCCCATCCTGCTCGAATCTTCGCCCGCGACGGCGATCTTGAAATTCAGCGTCCTGCCTGGACACTTCGGCGGCTTGCTCGAACAGGTGCGACGCATTACCGAGCGCCACTGCCTGCCGCACGCGTTTCTGTTGCGCGGCAGCGGCGTCGGCTACCTTGCGCTGCTTCCTGCCGCCCGGAACGAAGATTCGCTCCATCGCCTCGCGCTGGCCTGCGCTGCGTTTTTCACCGCCGGTCCCGCGGCCGATTATCGCGTCGTCATTCCCTGGTGCCCGGCGGAAGTCAAGAGAGCAGTCAACGTCTGGGGACCCACGCGCGACGATTTTCCGCTGATGCAAAAACTCAAGGCCGCTTTTGACCCGCAAGGCATCTTCGCACCCGGCCGCTTCCTAGGAGGCCTCTGAACGAATGGCCGGCGCCTCGACAACGGCTGGAATTCGCCCCGACGAGGTTGGCCGGAGCAGCGCGGAAAAGCCCGTCTACGACGATCTCGCCCGCTGTGTCCATTGCGGGCTCTGCCTGAACCACTGCCCAACCTACCGCCTCTGGGGCATGGAGGCCGATTCCCCGCGCGGACGCATTCGCCAGATGATGCTGGTGGACCAAGGCCGCCTCCCGATCGGCGACGGCTTCGTCACCCACATTGACCGATGCCTTGATTGCCGCGCCTGCGAAACAGCATGCCCTTCGGGCGTCGAATACGGCAAGCTGGTCGAGCTGACGCGCGCGCAAATCGAACAGAACTACCGCCGGCCGTTTCTCGCCCGCATCATTCGCGACATCGTCTATCGCCGCCTGCTTCCGAACCCTGGCCGCATCGCCCTTGCCGCGCGGCTGCTGCGTTTCTATCAGCGCTCCGGCGCACAGCGGCTGGCACGAGGGACGGGGCTGCTGCGGCTTCTCGATCTCGAGTCGCAAGAACGCTTGCTGCCGCCGATAGACACAGAGTTTTTCTTCTCGCGGCTCGGCAAGACATTCCCCGCGCAGGGCCAGCGCCGTGCGCGTGTGGCATTCTTCGCCGGCTGCATCGCCCAGGTCACATTTACAGAGCTGAATGACGCGACAATCCGCGTGCTTCAGGCCAACGGCTGCGAAGTGGTCGTGCCGGCGGGGCAATCCTGCTGCGGTGCGCTTGCCGCTCACGCGGGTGTCCGCGACACGGCCCGGGATCTCGCGCGCAAGAACCTGGACGTGTTTCTCGGAGAAGAATTCGACGCGATCATCACAAACGCCGCAGGCTGCGGCTCGACGCTGAAGGAATACCAGCACCTGTTCCCCGCCGGGTCGCCGGAACACGATTGTGCCGCGGGATTTTCCGAGAGAATGCGCGATGTGACCGAGTTCCTTGCCGATCTTGGATTGACCATGCCGCTGCGCGAATTGAAACTCCGCGTCACGTACCAGGATTCCTGCCACCTCGTCCACGGCCAAAGGATTCGCGAAGCCCCGCGAGAACTGATTCGGGCCATTCCTGGAATTGAATTTGTCGAGATGCCGCTCTCCGATTTATGCTGCGGCTCGGCGGGTGTTTACAACATCACACAGCCCGAAGCTTCGATGGACCTGCTGAAAGATAAAATGGACAACGCCCGCTCGACCGCAGCCCAGGTGATCGTCACTGCGAATCCCGGCTGCATCCTGCAGCTTCGCGCTGGCGCGCAGCTCCACGGCACCGGCCAGGAAGTTCTCCACGTCGTCGAACTCCTCGCCCGCGCCACGCATCTTGGTACCTCCCCTTCAGTTAGTGGCGTCCTCCTTGGAAGGTGATGTACGCGGGGCCCGTTATGGTAAGGACAGTACTTCGACGTCCAGATCGTGCGCGCAGTGTGCAAACTGTTTCAGCTTGACAGCGCGGTTGAAGCGTAGCGACAATGCGCACCCTTATAAGAGTGCGCGTCTGAGATCGTAAGGGTGCGCGAGTTGATTCGTTGGTTGGCAGTTTTCGACGCGCCTACGGGCAGGAGATTCACTTCTTTTCCTCAGAAAGAGCGAGACGTTGAGCCAATTCTCAGTGCCAACGGGTCTACGCGGAGCCACAAAGGAGAATCAGATGATCAGGTATCGTCCAGTTGTATTGGTCCTGACAGTGCTTGCGTCTTGCGCGTCAGCTCTCGCGCAAGGGTCGCCAACCGTTTACGTCACGGATGGCACCGGAGGGCACATCTACAGTTTTACTCCGCCGACTTCCGGCTCGCCTGCAACCGTCGCGACGATCTCGGGCGCTACGCTCGAGGGAATTGAGTATGGCCCTGATGGGCGACTTTACGTCTGCGACCCGACACACGGCGTTATCCGGCGCATGAATCCCAACGGCACGACAATCGTGACCGTCTTTGCGTATACGTCGGGCGGACCGCACAATCCGCAGTGCGGGCGTTTTAGTTCGACCGGCGATTTCTACGTCGTTGATGAGTTCCTGGGCTCGGGCGTGTGGAAGTTCTCCGCAGCGGCCCTAGCAGGGAGTTTCCCAGCGACACCAACGCTTGTCCTCTCGGGCGCTCAACTGAGTGGAAGCAATTTCGGGCGCGATTCGAGCCTCACCCAGGCGAATAATGGCGACCTGCTGATCAGCGATTTCAGCAACGGCAATGTTTTCCTTTCGCTCGCCTCACCCCCATCACCCACGCCCCCTTACTCCTCGGCAAGTCAGATCATCACCGGACTCGACAATCAAACCGGAATGGCGCGGAGCAGCACCGGCGATATTTTCATCGCGCAAAAAGGATTGACGAATAAGATTGCGCGATTCGACTCAACAGGGGCTTCCCTCGGTGTTTGCGGGGTGTTCGGCACTGACCGGCCATACTTCATCAAGTTCTCCGCGGATGACACTCTGTACGTGGCCACGTCGCGGGATGACACCAATGAAGGGGTCGACACTGACAACGATCCCTTCATTAAGGGCAAAATCTGGACCGTGAATATCGCTTCTTGTGGCAGCAGCCCGACGCTGGTAACCAGCATGCCCGCTCCGGATGAAGGCGAAACTCCCGCTGCCATCGGGATTGCGCTGCCGCCGACGAGCACAGCGCCGCAGACCAAGGCGATCACGGCTTCGATTCCGAGAAACTTCAATTTTGGCTTCACCTCGTTCGAGATCAGCGATAGCACATCTTGTTACGCAACGGTCAAAGCCACGCAGACGCTGCAATCGGGTCTCGGCGCCGCGGTGTCCGTGGTCAGCCCAGCCGTGCCCGCCGGCACGCAGCTTGTTCCCTATCTGGGCGAAGCCGCCTTGGGCACGCTGTATCATGTGACCTCGGGTTGCGTTCAGGCGAATGTGCTCGTCGGCGCGTTCACTCCGAGTCTCGCGAATCCGCGGATCGTGAAATGCGATCCCTTCCCGACGTCGTGCGCCGTCTTGAATACGAACGCGGTCTATCCGCTCGGAGGGCCGATTCTGGGAGACGGCGCCGTCGGTAGCGGGGTCCCGAATTTCTCGGATTTCTTCCTGGTCGATGAAGGGCTCTCCACGGCACTGGGAGTCGCGGGAACCTTCTGCGGGTTCAACCGGCCGCTCAGCAACACCACGACTCCTGCGGGCGCGCCCGTATTTGACCTCGACGAAGAAGACGAGACGATTCCGGTGAAGTTCCAGCTCGGACAGGGACCGAGCTGCAAGAAGCTGATCACGAATGCGACCGCGTTGCTCTCTGTTGCGCGGGTTGATTCGGGATTTACGCCGATCATTCCGCTGAAGTTTCATGGCCACGGAAACAGCTCAGCGATCTTCGACGTGACCGGCAAACAATACCACCTCAACCTCAATGTCACGGGCTATGCACCGGGAACGTATAGCGTCACCGTAACGTTCCTCTCGGGCAATGCGTCTCCCGTGACGACGTACTTTAAGCTCGTGCCGTAGATAGTTGACCAGGGCGGAGTTTTTGCGGGGAGCCGGGTCCGAATGGGCTTGTCTCCCCGCTTCTTTTTGCGGGATCAGCGACAGCCCGATGTGTCCTCGGCCAGGACCTGCCTTCGTTGAACTGTAACCCGGACTCTGCAACAGGACAGACAGAGCACTTCGAGACGCCCTAATGGGCCGCGCCGAGAATCAGCTTAAGGTCCGCGCGCTGGAGGAGCGCGTCGCTCTTCGATTCCTGATGCATTTCTTCGGCGAGCCTTGAAGCTTCCTGGAAACGGCGTGTCGCTTCGGTGCGATCACCCAAAGCCCGCAGCGTGACGCCAAGAAAAAAATCCGCCTGGGCAAGAAGGGCCTTCAAGCCGAGGCTTTCACACTTGCGAGCAGCCGATTTCAATTCCTGCCGGGCAGCCTGATAATTCTTCGAATTCAGCAGCGCTACGCCCAGGTACACCGAACTCTCCGCGGAAGCATATTTTAGCCGGGAATTATCAGCATCCTGCGCGATCTTCTTCAGCGTGGCGATAGCCTCCGAATTGCGGCCTTCCTGGACAGCGAGCCTTGCGAGTGCGAGCCTGGAATCCAGAATCTGGTCGCGGTCCTTGGTCCGTTGCGCGACCTGCAGAGACTGTTCATAGAACGGGCGGGCGGCTTTGTACTCGCCGGCGTAGAAATAGCTGTCGCCCTGACTGTCGAGGATTCGGGCCAGGACGGGGTCGGCCTTGAGATCGCGGGCCAGCTTGGCCGCTTCGTCAAGACTCTTCCGCCCTTCCCCGGTCCGACCAAGCTGAGAGAGTGCCGCGCCGTATCCGCCTTCAATCTCCGCCATCCAGGCCGAGCGATCCTGAAGCTGCTGGAAAGCTTTGCGCGCGTCCTGGGCCGAACCGAGGGCTGCGCCGAAGCGGCCCTGGTAGGCGAAGAGTGTCCCCATATTGGAAGAGATGATCGCGGCCAGGCGCGGATCGCCGGCATTGCGGGCGAGATCGAGCGCGCGGAGATAGTAGCCGAGAGCCTGGTCATACTGGCCGAGCTTGGCGCTGGTCTCGGCGAGGTTCTGCTGAGTTTCGGCGATGGGGCCGGGAATCTTGGCTTTTTCCCGAAGCTGAAGCGCCTGCTGGTAATACGAGAGGGCGTCGTCGTACTGCCCCTTGTCGCTATAGATGGCGCCGATGTTATTCAGGCACTGCGCCTGGAAACCCTCGTTTCCTGTTTCCTGAAAAATCTGCAGGGACTGTTTTGTAGTCTTCAAGGCTTCGTCGTAATGCCCGAGGTTGTGTTGGAGCCAGCCGAGTCCCGATAGGGTGACGCCCTGCCCGGTTTTGTCACCAATTTCCTGCTCGAGTTCGAGCGCGCGCCGGTAGTCGCGCTGCGCGTCCTCGAGTTTGCCTTGAGACTCTTCCGTGGCGGCGATTTCGCCGAGACTTGCGGCCGCGCCGCGCTTGTCCCCGATCTGGCGCTTGATGGCCAGCGACTGTTGGTAATTCTGAAGGGCATCGTCGGGCCGGCCCAACAGCCGGTAGGCAATGCCGAGCGCCTGGAGGACAGTGGCCTTGCCCATTTGATTGTTGAGCTCGATGGAAAGACTGAGGGCGCGGTTCAAGGGATCGAGGGAGGCCTGAGCGTTTCCGTGTTTGATTTCGACGCGGCCAGTGGCGAGCAGGGCGTCTACATATTTCGGATCGCTGGCCAATACTTTGGCGTACAAATCGTGAGCTTTGTCGAGCGCGCCCTTGTCTTCGTAGAGCTTGGCCAGGCTAAAGTTGACCTGCGGATCGCCCGGGGAAAGTTTGAGCAGATTCTCGTAGGCCTCTACCGCTTTGTCGTAATTGTTTTCCAGCTTCGCGTTGATGGCGACGATGCGATAGCGCTCTTGCGGCGGCAAGTTTCCACTCAACTCCACCGCCTTGGACGAGTTCTTCTCGGCATCCTTGTCATAGCCGAGCTTGGCGTACGTCTGGGCCATTTCGGAGAAGGCAAGGGCGAAATTAGGATCCGCCTGCGTGGCGGATTGAAATTTCTTGAGGGCCTCAAGATAATTGCCCTGACGGTTGAGTTCGAGCCCTTCGGTGTAGCTGTGAACCGCGTCCACGTTCTTCGAGGAGATTTCACTCGATTTCGCCTCCGTGACGCTGATGGCGCCGGAGGTTTCCGCGAGGTTTTTCTGGATGGATTGAGCAAGCTTGTCCACGATCCCCATCAGGTCTTTCTGAGTGGGGGCCTCCGCCTTGATGGAATAGCTTTGCTGGTGCTCCACATCCTGAAGGGTGGCCTCGACGCGGATTTGATCGCCGAACTTGACATACTGACCGGTGACCATGGCGTGCGCGTTCGTGAATTGCGAGATTCTTCGAAGCATCGCCGGGTCAATATCGGAATTCGGAGTGATGCGAAGGTCGCGCAAAATGTCGTGAAGGCGGTCGGGAGAGACGAGCGCGAAATCGGGCGACTGCCGGAGATCGGAGCACAGCATTTCCGCCAAGCCCGGCCCGAGCCAGTCGAGCGAGGTATCTGCCGAAACATTGCGGAACGGCAGGATGGCCAGCGAAACAGTCTCTTTCGCCGCGCCCTTGCCGCCGAAGGATCCACGGAAAAGTTTCCCGAGGAATACAACGGCGACCGTGATCAACACCAGCGCGATGGCCACGCCCGCAATCCATTTGCCGTAGCGCTGGAACACGCCCGCTTCGGCGGGGGCAACCGACCTGATCGAACCGGCCGGAGTCGTGCCTTCGACGCCGGGCGCCGTGGAGCCGACGCGCAATCGCGTCCCACTCTGGGTTGCACTCTGTCCGAGATCGGCGAGGATTTCGAGCGCGCTCTGGTAGCGGTCCGCAGGGGCAATCTCCAGGCAGTGCATGACGATGTCGCTGTAGCCCTGCGGAATGGTCGCATCCAACTCGATCGGCGGGCGCGGCCGTTCCGTGGTGCGTTTGAGGAGGGTGGCGTAGGCCGTCTCGGCGCGGTAGGGCGTATTGCCCGTGAGCAGTTCGTAGAAAATGATGCCAAGGGTGAAGAGATCCGAACGCGCGTCGACTTCTTCGGCCCTGGCCTGCTCGGGCGACATATATTCCGGCGTGCCGACCAGCGCACCGGTTTGCGTCAGCCCCATGCCAGCCAACTCCGTGGAGCGGGCGATGCCGAAATCCATCACGGTGACGCGGCCGGCGGAATCCAGCATGATGTTCTGGGGCTTCAAGTCGCGGTGCACGACGCCTTCGGAATGAGCGGCATCGAGCGCGCGGCAGACTTGCGCGATGATCTTCACCGCCTGTTCGGGCGGCAACTTTCCTTTTTCCTTGAGGAAGGACTTCAGGTCGCGGCCATCAATGAAATCCATCGTGATGAATTTCACGCCGTCCGCTTCTCCGAGGTCGAAAATTCGGATCACATTCTTGTGGGTCACCTGGCGGGCGAGGATCAGTTCCTGCTTGAAGCGCTGAAGGATTTCCGGCCGGGCCGCGAGCTCGGGGCGAATCACTTTCAGCGCGACCAGGCGATCCACTTCACGGTCGCGCACTTTGTAGACTGCGCCCATTCCCCCTTCGCCGAGCATGGCGAGGATTTCGTAGCGGTTACCAAGCACGCTGCCCGGCTCGAGCACCGCATAGACCGCGCGAAAGACCCCTGTGGACGCACTCGTTCCACTGCCGGAAGCCCAGCCGCTCGCCACGCCGCTCGTCGCCGTCATGTCCGCGGAAGGGAGCACGGTTGTGCACTTCGAGCAGCGGAGAGCATCCGGCTGGTTTTCGGTGCCACACTGCGGGCAGGTCATGTGTTGGTGGTCCGCGCAACTGCGCAGGCGTTGATAACATAGGGCCGCCAAGCCTTCAAATCAAGGGCAAGCGTGGGGAGTGAGCGAGTTTGAGCTAGATGAAGACGGCGCAAAGCGGCGCAAGGGCATAATCCGGGAAGCGCGCCTATCGGGCGGAATCCGGCCAAAGAGGCGGAAATATCCGTAAGCACATGCCGACTTAGTGGGACCAATCCTTGCACAGCTTCATTCGCATCTCCCATAAGCCAACTACACGGCCAAGTTGCTTCGGCCAGAGACAGGCCGCCGATTGCCCGTGCTGCGGAGTCGTGTACCGCCGCTGTCCGAACACTACGAAATCGTCACGGCTTGAGGTCCAGAACCGCTTTGCCGCTGTCGAGATCGATAGGCACCGATATGTGGTCATGTATGGCTAGCCAGTGGCCATTGGTTTTGCGGTAGCACTCGGTGAAGCGCACCCACGCGTCGAATTTCTGCCCGTTCTTCAATGTTCCACTCAGTCGCTCCAGACCGCGGCTAAAGGCTATTGTGTCTCCCGCAATGATGCTCAGGTCGCGATATTCGACGTCGATCGCCCCCTGGAACTGGTCGAGGAATTCCTGGTAGTCCTTCTTGTACGCTTCGAACCCGGTGTATTGCAGCGGCGGCACGATGTCATATGCCACCAGTGCTTGCCCCGGCTCGTAAATGGACATGATTCCGTTGAGGTCCCGGGCGCGGAAAGATTTAGCCCACCGGTCCAACAGCTGCCGGATTTCGGCTTCATCGTTCGCGGCGGTGCGTGCCCTCGGCATCCACAAAAGCGAGACACACGCAAGCGTCAGCACAGAAAACGCAACGAACTTTTTCATTGTCGGCCCTCCTCTCACTTCGCCTGATTATGCGGGAACTAATCCAGAATGCAGTGAGTACGCGCGGAGTACCAAGAGAAACGAGCTGGATTATCTGGCGGAGGGTTCGGCGAAGTCAAGCCAACTGGCGTCAAGTCAAAGCGGCCCTTCACCTTGCACTGAATGCGCCTATCTTGCTCGTGAAGGGCCGTCGACGCACAGGTGCGTCTTCTGCCGGCGACTTTCACTTGGCCGTGTAACACCCCCCTCGCCGATTTGACGCCCACCGTCAGACAGGAGGGAAAAGTCCTGAGCGCTGACTACACGGCCAAGTGGCCGCCGACGTCAGAGGAGGAGCCGCAAGGCGCTGGGACAGTTTCCGAATCGGCGAAGATGCGTCCGGAATCGTACTGGCAGTTGGCAACAGGAGGGACGCAAGCAGGGAAGATTTCGCTTAACTCCGATCGGCTGCTCGTAGAGAATAGTGCGACCACGCAGAGGGACGACCACAATGAAAGTGCTCATATTCGGAGCAACCGGTGGAACAGGTCGAGCGCTGGTTGAACAGGCGCTGGAGCAGGGGCACGTCGTAACTGCCTTTGCGCGCGACCCTGCAAAGGTCCGAACCACCCACAAGAATCTGAGGGTCGTAAAGGGCGACATTCTGAGCTACGAGTCCGTCGAGGCGGCGATCAACGGTCAGGAGGTCGTGTTGTCAGCTCTCGGCACAAAAGTGCGCACGGGAGCGATCATCATTATCGCGATCATTTGTCAGGTGGTCGCGAGGGCGCTGGCCCTATCCGGGCCCTTCGAGTGGTTTGTTCGAGTCGGCATGCCGGTCTTAGCGCTGCTGTTCTTCTCGAGGAAGAATTCGGCTCTCTCCGACGGCACCGCAAACATCGTCCAAGCAATGCAAAAGCATGGCGTGAAGCAGTTCATCTGCGAGTCTTCGCTCGGCATCGGCGAGAGCAAAGGACAGTTGGGATTTCTCTTCAATTACATTTTGATTCCGCTATTGCTGCGGAATGTTTTTGCGGATAAAGAGGTTCAAGAGAGGATCATCAGAGACAGCTTGCTCGAGTGGGTGATTGTGCGCCCCGCTGCCCTTACAAACGGACCACGAAAAGGCGTCTATCGAGATGGGATGAACATTGGCCACCGGTTCTTCACAGCAAAAATCTCCCGAGCTGATGCGGCGGACTTCATGCTCAAACAGCTCACTGACGATACGTATCTACGGGAGACACCGGGCGTGTCGTACTGATGGCTTGGCAGGTCGGCGACTCGGATTACTCCTCATGAGTCGGCTTCTCGGAATCACAAGAATTGGAGTTTTTCCGCAGCCTGTGATGTGGCCGCAAGGGCTGTTCTGGAATGCGATCTGGCAGCGCCAATGCAAGAGCAGCGATTCGATAGGTCTCGATCGGGGCGGGCGGGCTACGAGGCGGGAACCCAGTTGCTGCGTTCCACAATAGTTCGCGGTTCGTAGGTGCGTCCCGACGCCAGCCGCCTTTCCTCCCGGCGGGTGGACCACAACAATATCGGGCCAAGCAAGGCCGCTGTGAGGCGCGCCATCATTGGGAATTCCGTTTCGACTTCCTTCCGCAGCGAGTGAATCTGCTCACTGACGCTCTGGTTGACCTTCCTGAACTCCCGCTCCATCACCCAGAGCGCCGCACTGTAAGCGCTGCTCAGTTTTTTCATCTCCCGTGTGAACCGCTCGCGGACCCGGGGATCCGGGTCATCCTTGTAGCGCTGCCAGCCCCGGAGCATGGTCCGGCACATGCGATAAAGGCTCGGACCGTTGCGCTCAAAATCACGCCAGAACGCCCAGTCCAGGAACTTCTTTGAATCATCACGGGAAATCGCTGCGTGCCGGAAGTTGAACTTGAATTGCCCATGGCCATCGGCGGGATCAACGTCTGCCAGAAGCCGGCCCTGTTCGGCCATCTCTTTATAAAGCGGCGTGCCCGGCACCGGCGTGTACAGCATGAACTGGTGGAAGTCGGTCTGATAGTCAACCGCGTGCTCGATCTCCTCGGCCATGTTGTCTGGCGTGTGGTGCTCCAGGCCAATGATGGTAGATCCCTGGACTCGGATGCCGTGTTCGCGCAGCTCTCGTGTGAGTCGCATTGTGTCCGCGCCTTGCAGCTTGCCATAGCTGGACTGGGGCGATTCCAAGCCCATCCACAACCAGGAGACGCCCAGTTCCACGAGTTCCTGCATGGTGTATTTACGGATGGCATTGGCGGAAGCGAAGACGGAAAGCTCCCAGCTCTTGCCCGCCGCCTTCATGCGTTCCAGCAAGCGCATGGCACGCGGGCGATAGAGCAGGAAGTTCTCGTCCATCACAAAGAACGAATGGACCTTGAGTTCCGACTCGATCCGGCACATCACCTCAAACAGTTCATCCCCGCTTTCGTAGAAGTTGATGAAGTTTCCCTTGCCTCCGAAAAAAGCCGATGTAGTGCAGAAGTTGCATCCCATGGGGCAACCTACCGACGGGATGATTGTGGCCGCCGTACCGCCTTTGCGCTCCGGGAGCCGCACTCCCATGATTCGCGCCTGCAGACCGGAAACAATGGCAGGATGGCGGATGGGTGCCCGTTCATTTTCTCCGAGATACCGCCGCATCCAGGAGATGCCTTCTCCTCGGACGATGTGGTCGGCGTCGATCATCGTTTCCACGTCCGGAATGGCAGCCACATGTCCGCCCACCACGACCACCGAATGCGGCGATAGTTCTCTCACCATCCGGCACATCTCTTTGACCTTGCGGACATTCACGATGATGGAGGAGATGCCCACGATATCGTAGCGGTTCGTGGTCAACTCGCGGGCGAAGTCCTCGCGTTTGGGAAAATCCAGCACGGTGCAGGGTGCGGAAATATTCGCCTGAATCATCATGATGCCCCACGAACGATGGAACATGCGCAACGAAAAGCTGCCTTGCGCCCGCGTGACCTGGTTGTGATAGAGCTCCATCGGGTTGATCGCCCGGCTGCCGAATTCATCGTCTTGCGCATAGGGCCCGAAGACCGAGCTCAACAGCACCCGTGCATGATTTCCTCTAGGGTGAGTTTCCATATCATCCTCTGAATGAAGCATAGCACTCTGCCGGTTCACTCGCGGTAACATCGGAGAGAAAATACAAATCTATTACCTGCAACCGAAACAGCCCGCCGAGAACAAGATAGCCCTGATGTTGGATCCTTCAAGGACACCGCATATCTTCAGCGGATACGTGGCAGGCGCTCGACTGAACAGGCCTTGGAGCCGCCCAGCGCGGAGGGGCCTCGCTGACTTACTCGCTCTTGACGTACGCCACGGGGACATTAGAATCGGATACGACTCGGGGGGCCGGGTCACCCACTCAATTCAATGGAGGCGAAGACGCGCCCTTCCCAGAGGCGGATGATTTCGCCAGCTAGAAACCACGACACTCGAGCTAAGAGGAAAGATGTTCAAGGGGCGAAAACTCGATTCATTGGCGTTTGAGGTCTGCGTCTTCGTCCTCGTCCTGTTTGTACTGTATGCCATCATGCTGTCGATCGTTCACTTCCCTGCGCGAAAACAGCCGCTGGCCGCCTAAGTGCAGACAATCCCTAGCACTCCTTCACCGAACCCAACACCCGCACAACAATTAGATTCCGCAAAGACGGCGGCCTCATCGCCGGCCTCGACTTCGGCTGTCGCAAGTCCTTCCGAAGCTCCGGTGAAACAAGGCCCGGAGGAAGCGCCAGCGCCGAACAAGCCCTCCGATTTCCGGAGCACCTCCAGCGCAACCCGCTATGCGGTGGATGCGGGGCTCTTTCGCGATCCTGCGAATGCAAGCGGAGTCGTGGCGCGCTTACCGGCGCAATTCAAGCCTCAGGCGCAAATCACTCCGGTGAAGATGCAGAGCCGGACACTCTATCGCGTGCGAATCATTGTCGAGGATAAGGACGAAGCAGACGCGCTGGCGCAGGCACTCCTGACCCAGCAGAAGCTGCCAGCCATAGTAACTCCTCTGAACTGAGCCCACGAGGCCGGCGCAACACTCTCTCGCCGGTGCTATTCGTAGTGTAGCGCGGGGATACGAGTGGCTTTGATCCCGCCAGTCCTTGTAGTTCTGATACGAGACAGAAAGGATGGGGAACCTCGCCCAGTGTTCCGTGAGGAGTACGAGGCGTTCCGGCTGAGGGTACGGCAAGGGACGTAACAATACGGCGTTGACGACCGTGAAAATCGCGGTGTTCGCGCCGATGCCCAACGCCAGTGTGAGCACCGCAACCAGCGTGAAATCCGGGCTGCGCAGAAGCATCCGCGCACCGTAACGTACGTCCTGCCAGAGCGTCTCCATCGAAGCCCCCTCCGTGGCGCTGTTCGCGATGCAGCCGGCTGTTTCCGGCGACAGCGTCACGGGATGAGACGCATGGCGCACGGAAAGGTTTGCGTCCGATTCCGGGCGCTCCGGGGCTACTTCCCCGCTCCTTCGCCAAGCTGCTGGGTGAGGTAATTCTCAAGACCGAGCTGATCGACCAGGCCGAGCTGCGTTTCGAGGAAATCCACGTGGTCCTCTTCCTCGGCAAGGATCACGCGCAGGAACTCGGCGGTGGCGTTGTCACTGGCCTTGCGGCACGTCTCGATCCCACGGTTGTACTCTGCAACCGCGCCCTTCTCCAAGGCGAGGTCGTTCTTGAGCTGCTCGGGCACCGTCTTGCCGATACTCAGCTTCATCGCTTCGTCCATGCGCGGCAGACCTTCGAGGAAAAGGATCCGCTCAACGAGCCGCTCGGCGTGCTTCATCTCGCCGATGGACTGCTTCTTGATATAACCGCCCAGTTTCGTGTAGCCCCAGTTCTCGCACATCTCCGAGTGTAGGATGTACTGGTTGATCGCGGTCAGCTCTTCCTTGAGCATCTGATTCAAGACGGTGATGACTTCGGATTTTCCCTTCATGGCGTGGGGTTCTCCTCTCCGGTTCACAAACGAACGGTATTCTAACCTACGAGTGACCGCGCCGCGAAACACTTCGCCCACCCGGGAGGGCGGGAAACAGAGGGGCCGAAAGCCTGGCCAGCCCTGAGGGCCACCGAGCGCCCGTGACCACGTTGACTGGCGGCTTCGTGCGGGCCTAAGATAAACTTCCTAGCCAAACGGGAAGGCCAGCGCCAACTCGTTCGCGACCGCGCCCTGCCTTCTCAAGAATTCTTTTCCGGAGGAAACGATGCCTCAACGAACGGCTCGGATGGTACTGGGAATCTCTCTACTCCTCGCGGTAGTGGCTCTCGGCGGCTGCCCGCAGAGCACCACGATCGCGGACATCAACCGCGACCCGGGGCGCTTCGCCGGCAAGGAAGTCACGATTACCGGGGAGGTCACAGACTCGTTTGGCGCGCTGGGACAGGGCGCGTTCCAGGTGGATGACGGTACCGGCCGCCTGTGGGTGCTCAGCGAGAACTACGGAGTGCCCGCGAAGGGCGCGCGCGTCAGCGTGACGGGCCGCGCCACTTCCGGCGTCACGTTCGCGGGGCGATCCTTCGGCAACGTCTTGCGAGAGACGCAGCCGCGCCGGGAGCGAGGACGGTAGCGGTCTCCGGTCGCGCCTAGTTCAGGGAAACGCGGAGTCATCTTCGGCCGTTTAGATTGAGACTGACCGGCGAAGCAGCCAGCGCGCGCGCCCGCGCGCCTGAAAACGTTGACGAAGCCTCTCGGCTGAAGTAGGTTTGCAGCCGCTCCCGAGGAAAAATCCATGGCAGGGGAAAACTCTATGCTGAGACGTATTCTCGTACTCTTGCTGACTGCCGCGCTCTGTCCGCTTTGTCTGGCGGCGGACGACTGGAAGGTCGTCATCCACGAATGGGACGTACCGACGCCGAACTCGCGGCCGCATGATCCGGAGGTCGCTCCGGACGGCGCGCTCTGGTACACCGGCCAACTGGCGAACAAGCTGGGACGGCTCGACCCGAAGACGGGCGCAATCAAGGAATATCCATTGAAGACGCCCGATTCCGGCCCTCACGGGCTCGCCGCAGACAAGGACGGCAACATCTGGTTCACTGCGAATTTCAAGGCGTACATCGGAAAGCTCGACCCGCGCACGGGTGACGTGACCGAATACCCGATGCCCGACCCGCGGGCGCGCGATCCCCACAGCCTGACGTTCGATCGCGCAGGAATGATTTTCTTCACGGTGCAGGGCGGCAACTTTGTTGGCAAGCTGGATCCGAAGACCGGCACGGTGACTGTAAAAGAGGTGCCGACACCGCACGCGAATCCGTATGGGATCATCGTCGGGCCGGACGGCGCTGCGTATTTTTGCGAATTCAACAGCAACAAGATCGGGAAGATCAATCCGCAGACGCTCGAGATTACGGAGTTCACTTTGCCCGAGGGCGCGCGACCGCGACGGCTCACAAACAACCCGGATCATTTCATCTACTACAGCGATTTTGCGCGCGGCTATCTGGGACGCCTCGACCCGAAGAGCGGCAAGGTGGAGGAATGGGCTTCACCGGGCGGACCGGATTCCCGCCCCTATGGGATCGCTTCGACGGGCGACGGCATGGTGTGGTACAGCGAATCCGGCGTGAAGCCCAATGCCGTCGTGGCTTTCAATCCGAAGACGAGAGCTTTCGAGCACTGGCCGATTCCTTCCGGAGGCGGAGTCGTGCGAAACATGGTCGCGACGCCGGATGGAAGACTTTACCTGGCATGCAGCGGAGTGAATAAAGTCGCTGTCGTCGAAGTGAGCCACTGAGCGCGAGGAACAAATAGAATAGTTCTGAGTGATGGGATGGGTTGGTGCTGGAGGAGGGGGTCGAACCCACACGCCCGTTGCCGGGCACGAGATTTTGAGTCTCGCGCGTCTGCCAGTTCCGCCACTCCAGCGAATACGGCTATCAAATTAACATGACGCAATACGGCGCAGCAATGGCGTGGTATCGGATCGAGGCCGGTTGCGAAGAGCTTTTCAAACGGGGCGGAAGAGCTCGCTGATCGGCCCGGACGGCCTTTGCCGGTACAGAGCCTTTGCGTAGTCACGCAACTGGTGCAATGCTAGCTGCGCGGATGGAGACACGAAGTCAATCGCGTGGGCCCGCTGCAGCAGCTCGACCATCTTCATCACGGAGACGTTCGAGGGATGATCCGCGATCAATTCGCAGAGTGACTTCATCGCTGCGACAACCTCCGGGAGAGGCTCACTCTGTGGAAGGGGTGTGGGCGAAGCTCCGCTCGATTCAGCCGAATCCGCTGGGCCTGGCGGGATGTAACGAACGCCACCCAGATGGTAGATGGCGTCAATGTAACGACCTTCTCGCAACGCCTTGTACGCTTCGTGCAGATGCGGGTCGTCGTATTCTTTGAAAGGCATTGTTTTCCTCGGGTAGCCGGGTCGAGCCTTGGCAAGAGTGTCTCCCTTTTCGAACCGCGGCGCAAGACCTGAGGGCCGCATCCGGGAATTCCGCGGATGAGGACGCCCGCGGTAGCGAGCGCTCACGTCGTACGATAGAATAGGTGAGGTGGGCAATCCTTCAGGCTCAGCGGATTGCACGGAAAACGAATCGGATGCTGACGCAACTCAAGCACAGGACAATCGGCGTGAAGGTCGGCGGCGTGCTCGTGGGCGGCGGCGCACCGGTGGTCGTGCAGTCCATGACGAACACAGACACAGCCGACGCTGCGGGGACCGCGCAGCAGTGCATCGAGCTTGCGCAGGCAGGATCGGAAATGGTGCGGGTGACGGTAAACGTGCCCGAAGCCGCAGAGGCCGTGCCGGAAATCAAGAAGCGGATGCTCGATGCGGGCGCAGAAACGCCGCTGATCGGCGACTTCCACTTCAACGGGCACGTCCTCCTGACAAAGTATCCCCGCTGCGCCGAAGCGCTCGACAAATACCGCATCAATCCCGGCAACGTGGGCAAAGGCGACCGGCGCGACGAGCAGTTTGCAACGATTTGCAAAGTAGCGCGCGACCACGGCAAGCCGGTGCGCATCGGCGTGAACGGCGGTTCGCTGAATCAAGAGCTGGTGATGCGCAAGATGCAGGAGAACACCGACCGCGACCTGGGCCGCTCGTCCGAAGAAGTCATCAACGAGTGTATGGTGATCTCGGCGCTCGAATCCACCGACCTCGCCCTGCAATGCCACTTGCGCAAAGATCAGATCATTATTTCGTGCAAGGTATCGCGACCGCGCGATTTGATTTCGATCTATCGCGACCTGGCGCGCAAGACGGACCAGCCGCTGCATCTCGGCCTGACGGAAGCGGGCATGGGCGCGAAGGGACTCGTGTGGTCGTCCGCGTCCATGGGGATTCTGCTGAGCGAAGGCATCGGCGACACGATCCGCATTTCGCTGACGCCGCGGCCCGGCGGAGACCGCCGCGAGGAGGTGTACGCCGCGTGGGAGTTGTTGCAGGCGCTGGGCCTGCGCTCGTACTCGCCGAGCGTAACGGCCTGTCCTGGCTGCGGCCGCACGACCAGTTCAACATTTCAGGAGCTTGCCGAAAGCATCCAGGACTACATCCGTGAAAAACTTCCGGAATGGAAAACGCAATACGAAGGCGTCGAGAATTTCACGCTGGCGGTCATGGGCTGCATCGTGAACGGCCCCGGCGAATCGAAGGCCGCGAACATCGGCATCAGCCTCCCGGGCACCGGTGAAGAACCAAGCTGCCCCGTGTACGTGGACGGGCAGAGGGTGACGACGCTCAAGGGAACTTACGACGAACTCTCCGTCGCGTTTCAGTCGCTTGTGGACAATTACGTTGCCACGAAGTATCCACGCCGCTCGGCGAGATCTTCCGCACACGCTCCCGCCACAAAGTAGCGCGCACGTCGCCTCCAAGAGCTTCCCGATCTGCATTCATGGTGGGAGAAGCAACGCGCTAGGGGTTTGGGGAAGACGCTGGCTTGGTTTTGGACTGGGCATCGGACGAGCCGTTGATGTTCGGCTGCCCATTCGCCGCAGGCAGCCAGAGTTCCTGTCCGACCTCGATGTGATCCAGATTCGTGATCCCTGGATTGAGGTTGCGGATCTGCCGAAGCAGGCTTTCGTCGTAACGCCCGTAGTATTGCATGCAGATTTGCTGCAGCGTCTGATTGGGCTGGACCGCGATGGTGACGGCGTTCACCGGCTGATTCCCACCTGCGGCTGATGGCGAGGACGCCACGCCGGCATCCGCCGGGGCGCTCGCGGAGCCGCCGCTCGACGTGGCAGCCACAGCCGCTTTCTGCGAGTCAGCCGAGACGACCGACGAGGGCGCGTTGCTCGAAGCGGCAGCCGCCTGGCTGTGCGATTCCCACCATTGCACCGGGTCGAACGTTGACCATCCGAGCGCCACGACAGCAACAAGGGCCAAGACAATACCGACCACCACGCCGACGGTTCTGCGCTCGGTGCCGACGACCACCAGATGCGGAGCGTATTGCCGAGGCACTTTGGGATGTGCCGAGCCGCCCGCCCATCCATTCGACAGCGCCTGAGAGACAGCGGGCGCCCCATTATCATCCACGAACGCGATCGGCCAGGAAGGCGCCGTGACTTCCCGCGGACGTGTCTTCGGTTTTGGCAGCACACTTTCCGCTGGTGCAACGGATGGCGGAGTGCTCTCGCGAGGCACTGGCGCAGACTCATAGCTCGCCGATGAAGTTTGCGCCACAGAAACCTGCGGGACAGGCCCAGGTTCGGAGACCGGCGCAGGGGGAAGCGCCGCCTCCTCCGTCAGGACTGCGACAGACGTTGCATGGGTCGTGGCCTCGCGCGAGGCAGGTTGCGGAGCAGGCTGCATAACTTCCGAAGAAACTGCAGGCAGCCACGGTGCACTCGCGGTAAGAGCCTGGACGGGCTCTCGTTCGGAGACGGGTGCCGGCCAGGGTGGCGAGCTCCTCGGCAGGGTCAGCCTGCGCCGCGGGAAATCCAAACTGAGCAGCAGGGCTGCTTCCTCAATCAGAGAGGAATCGATCTTATCTCTGCCGCAGGCGTCGGCCATCTCCAACGCGTTCGAGCAGATGTTGTTGATCACGCGCGGAATTCCACCGCTGAGGTGCGCGATGCGTTCGAGCGCGCTGACGGTGAAAAGCGGCGCTCCCGCATAGCCCGCCACCTGCAGGCGATGATGGACATACTGGAGCGATTCGGAACTCGATAGCGGCTCGAGCTGGGCAACGGTAGCCAGCCGCTGGCGCAGCTGGGCGAGCTCCGGATTCGACAGATTCCGGGCGAGCTGCGGCTGGCCGATGAGAAGGATCTGCAACAATTTCGCGCTGGGAGTTTCAAAGTCGGAGAGCAACCGAACGGTCTCGAGCACGGACTCGCTCAGGTTGTGGGCTTCGTCGAGCACAAGGAGGAAGCGCCGGCCCGCGAGCGCTTCCCGGGCGAGAATTTCATTCAGCTTTTCGTGCATGGCGACGATGTCGCCGATGATCGGCGCCGCGCCCAGGCCGCTCAGGAGATAGCGGAACAGCTCGCGAGAATCGCATTGGGTTTGGAAGAGAAAAAGTGTCCGCGTTGCATCGCCCAGGCTGCGCAGGAGCTGATACGCGAGCGTCGTCTTTCCCATTCCCGGCGCGGCAACGAGAGCGAGAAACCCGCGTCCGCGCTCGATGGCAGACTGGAGCTGGCAAAGCGCTTCGCGATGACTATCGCTCAAATAAAGAAAGCGCGGATCGGGCGTCACTCCGAAGGGATCTTCCCGCATGCGAAATCTTTCGACGTACATGGTCCGTTTCCCCGAAACCAGGAGGCAATCGCACCCCGCCTTCCGGCTGCACCCCTTGTTATCTGGGCCAATCCCGCGAGCCTGGAATCAAGCAAACCTTGCACGTGCTCCGGGCGGCAGCAGTGTAGCTGTGCAAGAGGCTGGAGGAATTGCCCAGAACCGGCATCATTCTAGACTTCACATGGAGGATTGCAAATAGTACTCGAAGGAATCCATGAGAAGCTGTGAATATCCGGCCGGGAAGTTCTAGTACGTTTTGGCACGATACTATCCATGTAACAAGAGAATGCCTCGAGGGTAACCGGCGCTCATCGCGTTCGCTCCTGCTGGCTCGAAAACACCACGTTTCCCCAGCGGGCGAAGCCGAAGACGCCCCGATCAATTCTGATCGCCGGCAAAAATCCTCCTGCAGCAATGGTATGCTTCCGCGGCGTGAAGCTTTTCCCGGCCCTACATTTGGAGGATCGCAAATGAAGGTCTCGATTCGTTTGATCTTCACGGCAATCATTTTTGTGGCGGCGGTCGCTGCAGCACATGAGCAACCGATCATCCTGAAGACGAGCGTCCTGCTCAACGGTAACGGGCGCGTGCTGCGCGACGCGACGATTGTGATCGAGGGAGACAAGATCACGAGCGTCGGCAATTCGGGTGCACAAGGCCGCGTGTACGATCTGCGCGGCCTGACGGTGCTTCCCGGCTGGATCGACACGCACGTCCACATCACCTATCACTTCGGCCCAAACGGGCGCGCCTACGACGGGAACGAGACGAAGGAGCAGGCCGCGCTCGCTGCCGCCGGCAATGCGTGGGCGACGCTGCAGGCGGGCTTCACGACCGTGCAAAGCGTCGGTTCCCCGGACGACAAGGATCTGCGCGACATGATAGCGAGCGGTGCGGTTCCGGGGCCGCGCATCCTGACGGCGATGGAGCCGCTCGTGGGAAAAGAAGACGGCTCGCAAACGCCCGAAGAGATCCGTGCGTTCGTGCGCGGGCAGGCGGTGGCCGGCGCCGACGTGATCAAGGTTTTTGCCTCGAAGAGCATCCGCGAAGGCGGAACACAGACGCTTTCCCGGGAGCAGCTCGAAGCGGCGTGCGGCGAAGCAAAGGCCCACGGCTTGCGCACGCTCGTCCATGCGTATGGCCCCGCGATTCGGGCGGCCGCGCTTGCCGGATGCACGCAGGTCGAGCACGGCACGTTCGCAACCAACGAGGATCTGCGCTTGCTGGCCGAGCGCGGGACGTACATCGATCCGCACGCGGGTCTGGTGATCCGGAATTATCTCGACAACAAGGCGCACTACCTTGGCATCGGCAATTACAACGAGGCGGGGTTCGCGGCCATGGAGAAAGCCATGCCGCTCAATTTCGATTTGTTTCGCCGCGCCGTTGCGACGCCGAATTTGGAGATTGTTTTCGGCACCGATGCGGTCGCCGGCGCCCACGGGCGAAATGCCGAAGAATTTCTCTTTCGCGTGCAGCAGGGTAGACAGGACCCGATGGCCGCGATGGTTTCCGCCAATTCGCTTGCGGCCGAAGCGCTCGGGTTGAAGGATTCCATCGGTTCGATCGCGCCCGGCCTCCAGGCGGACATCATCGCGTTGGACGGCAACCCGCTCGAAGACATCACCGCCGTTCGCCGCGTCGTGTTCGTGATGAAGGGCGGAAATATTTACAAGAACATTGCGGCCGCGCACACTGCCGCACCGTAGGAAATGACCCACGCGCATGACTGAACGCGAAACCACGCCCGCCGCTTCCCGCTCGCCAGGCTCGCTTCGCGGCTTCTGGAGCCTGATCGCCACGCAGTTTCAAGGCGCGTTCAACGACAATGCCCTGAAATTCCTGGTGATCTACCTGATCGTCGCGATGAACTTCCCGGAGAAGCAGCGCGACTTCCTGGTTCTCGTTGTCGGCGGACTGTTCGCACTTCCCTTCATCCTGTTTTCCATGGCGGGCGGTTATTTTGCGGACCGCTACAGCAAGCGCTCGGTGACGATCGCGACGAAGTACATGGAGATCGGCGTGATGTCGTTTGCCGCTGCCGCACTGGCTCTGCGCAGCCTTCCGATGGAGGCGGCCGCCGTTTTTCTGATCAGCACCCAAGCGGCGCTATTCGGCCCTTCGAAGTACGGCCTCCTGCCAGAGTTGCTCTACGAAGAAAAGCTCTCCTGGGGCAACGGGGTGATTGAACTAGGCACTTTTCTCGCAGCGATTACCGCCACGATGGCGGCTGGATTCTTGGCCGTCGCATTCCGCGGCCGCCAGATGTGGTCCGGCATCCTTCTCCTCGGATTTACTTGCATGGGCCTGCTCACGAGCCTGGGCATCTCGCGGCTCCCCGCAGCCGACCCCGCCAGACGCTTTCGCTGGAATCCTCTTGGCGATCTGTCGGCGCAGGCCGGAATCATTCGCAAGGACCGGATCCTGACTTGGGCGATCGTTGGCAACACCTATTTGTGGTTCCTCGCGGCCTTGTTGCAGTTCACGATTGTGATTTACGGGCACGACATTTTGCGCATCAACGAGACGCAGATCAGCTATCTGCAAGCGGCCGTGGGAATCGGCATCGGAATCGGAAGCCTTGCGGCAGGCTATCTTTCGGGCGGCAAGATCGAATACGGCCTGATTCCGCTGGGCGCCATTGGCATGACGGTCTTCAGCCTGCTGGTTTCGCGCCACGGACTCACGCTCCGGCACGTCGCCGCTCTTCTCGGCTTCCTGGGATTCTTCGGCGGGTTCTACGCCGTCCCGCTCAATGCCCTCATCCAGCACCGCCCCGCTCCGGAAAACAAGGGAGGAATCATCGCCGCGGCGAATTTGCTTTCGTTCGTCGGCGTCTTTCTAGCGGCGGGCGCCTACTATCTTCTGGCCTCGGGCCTACACCTGCGTCCGGGCGCCATTTTTTTGGCCGGCGCGTTCATGACGCTGTTCGCCACGCTCTATGCGGTGATCCTGCTGCCCGATTCGTTGCTGCGGTTGCTGCTGTGGATGGCGACGCATTCGATCTATCGCATTCAAGTCCAAGGCCGCGAAAACATTCCGGAGCGCGGCGGTGCGCTGTTCGTGTCAAATCACATGTCGTTTGTGGACGCGCTGCTGCTGATCGCGTCCACCGACCGGCCAATCCGCTTCGTCATGTTCAAAGATTTTTACGAACATCCGGCGGTGAAGCCGTTCGCGCGCATCCTGCGGGCGATTCCCATTTCGTCGCAGCTCCGGCCACGCGACATGTTCCGTTCGCTGCGCGAGGCGAGCGACGCCATTCGCGCCGGAGAGGTAGTTTGCATCTTCGCCGAGGGGCAAATCACGCGGATCGGTCAGATGCTGCCGTTCCGCCGCGGCTTCGAGCGAATCATGAAAAACGTGAGCGTGCCGATCATCCCCGTGAATCTCGATGGCGTGTGGGGAAGCATCTTTAGTTTTGAGCGCGGGCGATTCCTGTGGAAGCTGCCACGGCGGATTCCCTACCCTGTCACCGTTAGTTTCGGCACGCCGCTGCCATCGGAGGCCACTGCGATCGAAGTGCGCCAGGCCGTGCAACAGCTTCACACCGAGGCGTACAAACTGCGCAAGAAGCACTTGCGCCCGCTACATCGCTCGTTCATCGGCTCGGCCCATCGGTATCCTTTCCGGTTCGCGATGGGCGACGCTCGGGCGCCGCGCGTCCGCTTCGCAAGGGCGCTCCTGCAGGCGATCTTCCTTTCGCGGCGTTTGCGACGGGCGTGGGCGGGGCAGGAGATGGTTGGCATTCTGTTGCCGCCTTCAGTGGGCGGCGCGCTGGTCAATTTCGCGGCGCTGCTCAACGGAAGGATACCGGTCAACCTGAATTACACCGCTTCCAGCGAATCGCTAGCCTCCTGCGCGGAGCAGTGCAAGCTGAAAACGATCGTCACCTCGCAGACATTTCTCGAGCGGGTGAAACTTCAAGTGCCCGGCAAGCTGATTTTGCTCGAAGACATGGCCGTGAAACCGCGAGCGAGCGAAATTCTCGCCGCGCTCCTGCTGTGGTGGCTGCCAGCCCGGTGGCTCGAAAGCACGCTATCCGAAAAGGGCCGCGCCACTCTTGATGATCTTGCCACCGTGATTTTTTCGAGTGGGAGCACGGGTGACCCGAAGGGCGTGATGCTCTCGCACTACAACATCGCCTCGAACATCGAGCAGATCGGCCAGACATTCATGCTCGGCCGCGGCGATTGCCTGCTCGGTGTGCTGCCGTTCTTCCATTCGTTCGGCTTCACGGTGACGCTGTGCTTGCCTCCGGTGCTCGGGGTCGGCATTGTGTATCATCCGAGCCCGCTCGACCTGAGCGCGATCAGCGAGCTGGTGCGCACCTACAAAGTTACATTTCTGCTGGCCACTCCGACGTTTCTCCAGGCTTACCTCCGGCGCTGCTCGCCGGAAGATTTCGGCAGCCTGCAATTCGTGCTGGTAGGCGCGGAAAAATTGCCGGAGCGGCTCGCGCTCGCGTTCGAGGACCGCTTCGGAATTCGCCCGCTCGAAGGGTATGGCTGTACCGAATGCGCGCCGGTCGTCGCCGTCAATACACGCGACTACCGCGCGCCGGGCTTCCGCCAGGTCGGCGCGAAGCGCGGCAAGATCGGTCACCCGTTGCCGGGCGTCAGCGTGCGCATCGTTGACCCAGAAACGATGGAAGCGCTGCCGACGGGCCAGGACGGTCTCCTGCTCGTGCGCGGGCCAAACGTGATGCGAGGCTACCTGGGCAGGCCGGACCTGACAGCGGAAGTCCTGCGCGATGGCTGGTATGTGACGGGGGACATCGCCTCGCTTGATGAAGACGGCTTTCTCACGATTACCGACCGGCTTTCGCGCTTCAGCAAGATCGGCGGAGAAATGGTGCCGCACATCAAGATTGAAGAGAAGCTGCACGATTTGGCCGGTGCGACCGAGCAAGTGTTTGTCGTCACGGGCGTGCCCGACGGGAAGAAGGGCGAACGGATCGTCGTTCTCCACACGCTGCCGGAGGAACAGATCCACGGCGTGTTGGAGAAACTGGCGCAGCTCGACTTGCCGAATCTCTGGATTCCGCGGCCGAATCAGTTTTTCCACGTGGATGCGCTGCCGCAACTCGGTACCGGCAAGCTTGACCTGCGCGCCATTCGCAACCTGGCGGCACAACTCTCACCGGAGAAATGACACACATACTGCCTATTTTCCTTGTCTATGCGGGCATCGCAGGCGCCATGGTAGGGTTGCTCTCCATCCTCAAGCCGCTTTCCTTTCTTCGGATACGCAGCCGGCGAATCGGGGCGCTAGTGGCGGGACTCGGCCTCCTGGTAACCGCCGCAGGAATGTTTCTCCCGGCGAGCGAGGTGCGAATAGAAGCGCCGAGAACGCGACTCGACGAGTTCGCTCCTGTGTACCAGTTCCACGAGTTCCACTCCATCCGCGTCAACGTGCCCAGGGAGCGCGCGTACCGCGCTATACAAGAAGTGACGGCCGACGAGATTCAATTCTTCCGCACGTTGACCTGGATTCGCCGTCTCGGCCGAGCAGGCCCAGAAAGCATCCTGCAAGCGCCTGAACAGATGCCCATCCTCGAAGTCGCCACGCGAACCACTTTCCTGCGCTTGGCAGAAGAGCCAGGCCGGGAGATCGTGCTCGGGACCGCGGTTGCCGCTCCGCGCGGCTTTAGGCCGAAAACCAATCCTACCCCAGAAGATTTCAAAGCTGTCCGGCAGCCGGGATTCGCACTCGCCAGTATGAATTTCCTTTTGCAGGATGACGGTCCCAGTGCTTGCATTGTCACGACGGAGACACGCGTCTATGCAACCGACCCCACAACGAAGCGCCGCTTCGCCGGCTACTGGCGGGTCATCTATCCGGGAAGCGCGCTGATTCGGCGAGAGTGGCTGCGCGCGATAAAGCGCCGTGCAGAAGCCGATCACCTTGAATAACGACCGTTCAGACTCCACTTTTCACCGTTGGCGGAGCGAAGATTGCCTTTTTTCAACCGAAGCTTATGATCGCGACCGCGGGAGAGATAACGGCAAGCTCGACCTGCGCGCCATTCGCAACCTAGCGGTACAATTCTCCGGCCGGAATTGAGCCGTCGTCGCGCGCAGTTGTGCGACTGGGACTCTTCTCGAACCACTTCTGGCGTTGCAGTGCTTTCTTCATCCGGTTACGGCTTGCTGGAAACATGGCAGCCAAGGCAGTGCCAGTCGAGGTGGTCTGGGGGAGTGGCGCTGCTCAAATAATCGTGCGCGCGTGCGGCGTAACGCGAGCCTGCCAGTTCTTTCGTCAGACGCTCCATGTACACGCGCGCCTTGGCAGCGTCCCCGGCACGCAACCATCCTTCGGCGAGGCCGGAGAGGAGTTCGCCGCGGGAATGCAGCGACACTTCTGCCCATCTTGACTTCTGCAGGGCCAGAACTTTTTCGTAGTCTCCCAGGGCCTTTTCCAGCGCGGCGTGGGCACGGTCCGGGGAGGGGTCATGCTTTGAGTATTCAAGGAGGCTGGCCCCGCGAGGAATCAATACCTCGATCTGGTCCGGCAGTTTGGCGACGGCGTCATCCATCTCCCGAAGACCACGAGCCATCGTGGGCTTCCCTTTCGCAAAATCGCCTGCGTGAATTGCCTGACTGCCAAGAAAGACCAGCCCTGTGCCATGCCAAACCAGGACCTCGGGGTTTTCAGGATTTTTGGCCAGCATGTCTTCACAGAGCTTCATAGCGCGGTCCATGGCCGCGTTGTCGCCTGCCATGCCGGCGAACATATCGCTGCGGACGAGCATGTCAAAGCGCTCCGCGGGACCTTGCCTCGCAGCGAGGAAGGCAGCGAAAACGGTCCCACAAAGCAGAACAACAGTGACTAAAACGCCATGCGGAAAGCGTGGCGTATCTCTGTGCCGGTCCATAACAGTCTCCTGGAGGTGAGCATGAAGACCGTGAGGCCCACCTCTCAGGGCGATACGTCTGGCGACACCGAAAAGTAACCAGCAACAGAAAAAAGAGAGAAGTGCGCGAGACTCCGAGCGATCTGCCGGAACGCCGGGATACAGGAATACGGAAACAGCCACAATCGTCGAGCCGCCCGAGAGCGATCAGGAGACTCCGCACAGACCTAACTTGTCTAGCGCAGAACCGCCAGATGCTGTTGGCAACTCCCTATGTTCCTGTCGTCTCAAAATATTGAAAACTTCACGTGCAGGAACTTTTTCGGGTTCTTCCGGAACTCGCCGATGAGCAGGCGCATATCGCCCGAGAGACCGGACACGTTGTCGTAGAACTGCGGGTCGGTGAAGAACTTCCCCATTGTTCCCTGGCTGCTGTTGAGTTTCGCGGCGGCCTCCTTCACGTTGCCGGACGCGTCGCGCAGGTTCGTATAAAGCGCTTCGTCGGTGGCCAGCTTGCCCAGAGTGCCCTTGCCGGCGCGGACATCGCTGACGAGCGCGTTGCCATTTTCGAGAAACTGTTTCGCGTTCTGATACACCGCGGGATCGTAAATCAGTTTGCCGAGCGTGCCCTTCTGTTCGCGAATGTCGTTTGAAATGGACTCGAGATGCCCCAGCGTGGCATCCGCCTTCTTGTAGAGCTCGTCCGAGGCGACCAGTTTCCCGATCGTGCCTTCGCCGTTCCGCGCGGCGCTGGTGACGGCTTCGACGTTCGCTGCGCTGGCATTCAGATGGTTGTAGAGGGAAGGATCGGTCAGGAGTTTGCCGAGGCTGCCCTCGCCGTTCTTGACTTTTGTCACGATGTCGCCGATCTGTTTCGAAAGCACGTTAAGATTCTGCACTACGTCGGCGCCACGCTCGACGATCTCTTTGATCGCGGCCTCCTCGACGCCGGGCAACTCTCCTTCATTAGGAATCATCTGGCCCGTGATGCCGCGCTTGATGCTCACGTAGCGATTGCCGAGCAGTCCTTCCGTGATCAGGCTTGCGGAGGAATCCGTGCGAATTTCCGCCTGATACTTTCGATTGAGGCGCAGGACAAGCTCGATGTTGTGGCCGCGGTCCGATGGAGCAGGATTCAAGCGGATCTGGTCCACGTTGCCGACTTCGACGCCGTCCAGGCGCACCGGTGCGCCGGCCTGCAAGCCTTCCACCTCGGGCAGATAGGTTTTCACAGTGTACTTCGGTCCTAGGCTGCCGCCGCCGGTGACATAAAAAATCGAGAGAGCGATCAAGAAGAGCGCCGCCAGGGCAAACAATCCCACACGCAGCTCCGTCCACGTCAGTTGCTTCCGTTGCGCCATGTCTTCCTCCTCAGTGTTCTTGAATCTCCTAATCCCGGCCCGCCGAGGCCAGGAACTGCTTCAGATAGGGGTCCTCCGAATGCAAAACCATTTCCGCGGGTCCTTCGAAATACGTGTTGCCATCCCGCAAAACGAGAATATTCGTTGCCGCGCGATCACCGCTCGCGCCGTTCGTGGGCGCAGCGACCACCCGGTTGCCACCGGCATCGAAACGGAAATTCGCGAGCGCGAAGGCGTCCTGCAAGCGATGCGTGGCCAACATGGCTGTAACGCCCTGGAGATCGCGCAGCCGAAGAATGAGCGTGATGATCGTTTGTGATGTGACTGGATCGAGTCCCGCCGTGGGCGAATCATAGAGCACGATCGGCGGGCGACTGACCAGAGCGCGCGCAATCGAGACACGGCGCCGCATGCCGCCGGATAGCTCGGAGGGGTACTTGTCGAGCGCCTGTTCCATCTCGACGAAGCGCAAGGCCTCCCTCACACGAGCATTGATTTCCTCTTCGGCGACTCGCTCTTCCCGTAGCCGAAAGGCGACGTTCTCCGACACATCCAGGGAATCAAACAGCGCGCCTTCCTGAAAAACGAAGCCGATTTCGCGGCGAAAATCGAGCAGCTCGTCCTCATGCATCTCGCTGACTTCCTGTCCCAGCACAACGACGCGCCCGTCGTCCGGACGAAGAAGGCCCGCGATCAACTTCATGATGAGCGTTTTGCCCGAACCGCTTTCACCGAGCAGCACCTTCGTCTCACGTGGCCACACTTCGAATGAGATGCCGCGTAGAACGTCGCCTTCTGCGAAACCGATACGGACTTGATCGAACAGGATGACCGGCTCGCCGGGGACCATTTCTCTCATGCGTCTTCACCGGAGGCCGGCCGAGCAGCGGCGCAGAACATGCCACGATTATAGATGGAAATGGAGTTCCGGGGATGCGTTTGCATTTTGCGCGGCTTCAGAAACAGGCACACCGCTGGCTTGCTCCTCTCGGGCGGAGGGCTTTGCCGGCTTATTTTTGAAAGATGTACAAAAGAACACGGCTGATAAAGAAGTTTGAGACGAGAACAGATACGGAAGCAACGACCACTGCGGAGGTGGTCGCGCGGCCTACGCCTTGCGTTCCACCCCGGACGCTCAAACCCTGGTAACAACCGACGCTCGAAAGGATGAGCCCGAAGAGCACCGGCTTGCTCATCCCCTGCATCAGGTCGCCAAATTCGAGCGCCTGGATGGCGCGGGTCCAAAACTGCACGGCGTCCAGGTGAAGGGTCATATAAGATACCAGATACCCTCCCATCAGGCCCAGAAAGTCAGCCGCCGCCGTCAACAGCGGCAGCATTAGTACCGTAGCGACGATGCGCGGCGTAACGAGTTTCCGGATGGGATCGGTGCCCATGGCGCGCATCGCGTCCACTTGCTCAGTGATCACCATCGAGCCCAGCTCCGAGGCGATGCCCGACGCGTTGCGACCAGCAACGAGCAGAGCCGTAATGGTCGGCCCGAGCTCGCGCACGAGTGCGATTGCCACTGCGTCTCCCGTCAAGGAACTCGCTCCAAAACGCTCGAATTGAGTGGCTGTTTGCAAGACCATGACCGCGCCGATGAAAAATCCGCTGAGCAGCACGATGGGCAGCGAGCCGATCCCGATGACATCCATCTGCTCGAACAGATCGACGAGATAGAAGGGCGGCGTGAAAATGTCGCCCACCGCCTTCAAGAGCAACACGGTGTAATTCTGGAGAGCAAGGACCGTCCGCTTGAACCTCTCCCCGGCGAAAGAGAGCAATCGGCTTTCAGTGGCTTCCAGCATGCTTCGAGGATTACGCGCTCCAGCGGCGCTGAATTCCTCGCAAGACTAGCGTCCGCATCGGCTTCCGTCAAGCACACAGCCGGACTTCTCCGCAGCGGCGCAGTTTGCTTTACGTGCCGGGGGGTGTCCGGTAGAATGCCTCGTTTGCTTTTTGGTGTGTGGCGCAAGCCGGGAGCACGATGCTGCGATTTGTGACCGCCGGAGAATCTCATGGCCAGGCCCTCGTGGCGTGGATCTCCGGCTTACCTGCGGGCCTGCCAGTGGACCTCGAATTCATCAACCGGGATTTGCATCGCCGGCAGCTCGGTTATGGCCGTGGCGGGAGGCAGCGGATCGAAAAGGATCAGGTGGACATTTTTGCCGGCGTTCGCCACGGGATTACGATTGGAGCGCCGATCGCGCTGCGAATCGAGAACAAAGATTGGCAAAACTGGGAGAAGGCGCTGCCTGTCGAAGACACGGAAGGCGCCGGCGGCGCGCCGCGCCCTTTGACGGCTCCACGTCCGGGACATGCAGACCTCGCGGGCGCCTTGAAGCTCAATTTGCACGACGCGCGCTACGTGCTGGAGCGAGCATCGGCGCGCGAGACAGCCGCGCGCGTTGCCGGTGGCGCAATTGCGAAACTGCTGCTGCGCGAATTCGGCGCCGCGGTGCTGAGCCATACGATCGCCGTCGGGTGCGCGCAAGTGACACGGCCCGCCAAATGGGAAGAGATTGCCGAGATTTGCGAGAACCTTGAATCGCCGCTGCGCTGCGTGGACGCCGACGCGGAAGGAAAGATGATGGCGGAAGTGGACCACGCCCTGCGCAGCGGCGACTCCGTGGGCGGAATCTTCGAAGTGGTGGCACACAACGTGCCGCCCGGTCTCGGCAGCCACGCGCAGTGGGATGAAAAGCTCGACGGGCGGCTGGCGCGCGCGGTGATGTCCATTCAAGCCGTGAAGGCCGTCGAACTCGGACTTGGAGTCGCGAATGCAACGAGCCACGGGGCCGAAGTGCAGGATGAGATCCGTTACGACAACGCGCGCAAGCGATTCGTGCGCTCGTCGAATCGCGCGGGCGGCATGGAAGGCGGCATCACGAACGGCGAAGACGTGATCGTCCGTGGCTACCTGAAGCCGATCTCAACGCTGCGGCGACCACTGTTGACTGCCGATCTTCGCTCCAAGGAGGCCGTCAAGGCCGCGTACGAACGCTCGGATGTTTGCGTGGTTCCCGCCGGCGGTGTGGTTGGCGAAGCGATGGTGGCGCTGGTGCTGGCCGAAGCGATGATCGACAAATTCGGCGGCGATTCCATTTCGGAGATGCGGCGGAATTTTGCGGGTTACGAGAAGCAGCTCGACGATTTCTGATCCAGTGCTGGTAGAGAGGCACAGAGGGCCAAGAAAAAAGGGGACGCAACGAAACGATGATCCACCCCATTGTGAAGTATGGCGATCCGGTGCTGGAGACGCCGGCAAAGCCGGTGGAGACCTTCGACGAGAAGCTGGCAGAGCTCGTCGCCGACATGTTCGAATCCATGTACGCGGCGCAGGGAGTCGGCCTCGCCGCGCCGCAGGTCGGGAGGGGCCTCCGGCTGTCAGTCATTGATGTAACTGTGGGTAAGAATCCCGAGGCGAAGATCGTGATCGCCAACCCGGAAATCATTCACACGGAAGGCGAGCAGCGCGAAGAAGAAGGATGCCTCTCGGTGCCGGGCTTTCGCGGCCATGTGGTGCGGCCGCAGTTCGTAACTGTCCGCGCGCAGGACGCGACTGGGAAACAATTCGAAATGCGCGGCGAGGGACTGCTTGCGCGCGCCTTCTGCCACGAAATCGATCACCTGTACGGTACGCTCTTCATCACGCACTTGAGCATGCTGAAGCGCGACATGATCAGACGAAAGATCCGCAAACTGCAAAAAGCCGGGGATTGGTAGGTCATTGCCGTGGCGCTGCGGATCGTCTTCTGCGGCACGCCGGAATTCGCACTTCCTTCCTTCGAACGACTGCTTGTCGAACCGGATTTCACGATCGAAACCGTCATAACCCAGCCGGACCGCCCGCGCGGCCGGGGGCACCAAACGGCCAGCTCGCCCGTGAAGGACGCGGCGCTTGCCGCGGGAATGCATGTGTACCAGCCGGAGAAGATCAAATCGGATTCGGCGCATGATTTTTTCAAGCGCGTGGCGCCGGATGCAGTGGTGATCATCGCGTATGGGCAGATCGTTCCGGCGCGGCTGCTGGATATTCCGCGGCTCGGCTGGATCAATCTTCACGCGTCGCTTTTGCCGCTTTACCGCGGCGCTGCGCCGATCAACTGGGCGATCGTCAACGGCGAGACGCGCACAGGTCTGACGACGATGAAGATTGATGTAGGCATGGATACCGGTCCGACGCTTTTGAAGGTCGAAATGGAGATTGACGCGGATGAGACTGCTCCGCAACTCGGGCGGCGGATGGCCGAAGCCGGAGCGCCGCTGGTCGTCGAAACGTTGCGCCAACTGGATCGCGGTGAAATCACTCCGCAGCCGCAGGACAACGCACGAACGACGCTCGCACCAATGTTGAAGAAAGAGGACGGGCGTCTCGACTGGAAGCTCACGGCGCAGCAGATTTACAACCGCATTCGCGGACTCGATCCCTGGCCGAGGGCATTCGCAACGTTTCGCGATCAGCTTTGTCACATCTGGGGACGACCAGCCATACCAGCGCGCAATGAAGAACCCGCGGGCCAGAAGGCCGCCCTCACAGCGAGCACTTCTGCGCTCGGGACGCTGGTCTTGGCGGGCGATGAGATATTCATCGCATGCGGCGGGGGGACGTGGCTGCGCCTTCAGGCGGTGCAACTGGAGGGCCGGAAGCGCGTCACCGCACTCGAATTCGCAAACGGAGCGCGACTTGTCGCCGGCGAACGCTTCAACTGATAGGGCAAGCAAGACGCTTGTTCTGCTGCGTCTCTGACAACTCAGCTGAGGACTCGCTTCCCTCCAAATTCTCCACATCTGGAGCCACCTGTGGTTTGATTCTGTGCTGTGCCGATCAGCCCTGCCAGACAAATCGCATTCGAAGTGCTGCGCAGTGTCGAGAGCGAAGGCGCATTTGCGTCGGACCTGTTGCATGCGCGGTTGACGGAGAAAACGAAGCGTGAGGATGCGGCTCTCGCCACGGAGCTGTCGCTCGGCGTCTTCCGGCGCCGGCGGCTCCTCGATTTTCTGCTGCAGCGCGCGCTGCAATTGCCCATCGAAAAACTCGATCTCGAGGTTCTGCTGGCGCTTCGGTTGGGGCTTTATCAGATGCGGTACCTCGAACGCGTGCCCGTATCCGCCGCAGTGAACGAATCCGTTGAAATGGTGAAACTGGCAAGGAAGCGTTCCGCCGCGTCGCTGGTAAACGCGGTATTGCGCCGCGCAGCAAGCGAGGCGCGGGAGCCGGTGGAAAAGCTGCTCCCCCCCGGTCTGCCGCGCGCGGAGCACCTGGGCATCCTGCACTCGCATCCGACGTGGCTCGTCGAGCGGTGGATAGCGCGATTCGGCGGGGAAGATGCGGTCTCCTTGCTTGAGGCGAACAATCGCGCGGCGAATGTCGTGTGCGCCGTTCACGACCCTGCGCGTCATGCCGAGATTCTTCGCTCATTTGCAGAATCGAAGATCCTCGTGAAGCCGGGCCGTCTGCTCCGTGAAGCGCTCCTCGTCGACGGCGGCAACCCGGCGCGGTCGGAGGCATTTCGATCTGGATGGATCTCGATCCAGGATGAGGCTTCGCAGCTTGTCCCTCTGCTTCTCGCGGTGGAACGGGGCCAATCGGTTCTCGACGTGTGCGCTGCCCCGGGGGGAAAGACAGCGACGCTTGCGCGAGCGGCCGGACCGGACGCGCTGGTGGTCGCCGCAGACTTGCATGAGCACAGGCTCCGCGCGTTGCGCGCACAGATGAAACGCCTGGGCCTTGAACACGTTTGTACCGTCTCGCTTGATGCCACGAGTTCGTTTCCCTTTCGCAAATGCTTTGACCGAATTCTCGTGGACGCACCCTGTTCTGGCACGGGCACGCTCGCTCGGAATCCGGAAATTCGTTGGAGGCTGCGACCCGCGGACCTCGACGAATTTCACCGGCGGCAAGTGGCGCTGCTCGCGTTGGCACTCGAACACCTCGCACCCGGCGGAGAGCTCGCGTACTCCACATGTTCGCTTGAACCGGAGGAAAATGAACAGGTGGTGTCTGAGGCGCTGCGTACGCGCGAGGATATTCGTTTTATCCCCGGCGCGGAAACAGCCGCAAGGCTTGCCCCTCATCTTGTGGCCGGTGTTTCTGCCGCGAGTCTTTTCCACGAGCAAAGTTTCTTTCGCACGTTCCCGCCAGTCCATCGGGCAGACGGATTCTTTGCGGTAGCTATACAAAAGAAGCCGTTGCAGTAATCTGCCTTGGCGACTTGAATTCCCGAGCGGCTAGAACCCTCTCGACCGGTTTTGAAACCCGCATCAACGAGATCTGAAGCGCGCGTCTTTGCACGGTCTCTGTGCTACCGGACACCGTGTTCTCTGTTCCAGCAAAATCATCGAGCGGTGGTTGACACACGCGAACAGGAGGACGTGGGGATGCATTGAACAGCCTGCGTGCGCGTGTTAGTCTGCGCGGTTCGCACGATGGGCTTACGCGACAAACTGCAATGGTTCGGACGGCTGGCGATGCTGATCTTCGTGCTCGCCTCGGTGGCGTTTTTGAGCGCGATCACGGCGATGCGGTTCGCCGTACAGGGCCGTGAAGTGGTGATGCCCGATCTCATCGGTAAAAAGTCCGCCGAAGCGCAAGCGGCGCTGCAGAGGCTTTCCCTCGACATGAAGGTGGACGACCGGGTGTACAGCAGCAAGCCCGAGGACGCAATCGTCCGCCAGAGTCCGCCGGGAGGGCTCCATGTGAAGACCGGCCAGCGCGCGCACGTGGTGCTCAGCATGGGCCCGCAGAAGGTGACAATCCCCAATCTCATTCAGAAAAGCACGCGAGCGGCGCATATCGAATTGCTTCGCGGGGGAATGCAGGCGGGCGAACTTTCCGGCGTTTACCTGGCGGGCTATCCGGCCGACACCGTGGTGGAGCAATGGCCTGCCCCGGAGACGGCTGACGCTACCAGCCCGCACGTGGATTTACTCGTATCGCTTGGGACGCGGCCCGCAGCGCTTGTGATGCCCGATCTGCTTGGTCTGACGCTCGGAGAAGCGCAACAGCGGGTTGCGGCGGCGGGGCTGAAGGCGGGCAAGATTGCGCTGGTCGTGATGCCGAGCGGAACGCACGATTCGGTCACCGGCCAGACGCCGGCGCGCGGATCGCGAGTGGAAGCCGGGGCAACGGTGGACCTCCAAGTTGCCCAATAAATGACAACAAAGGCTGTGCTAGAATTCAGTTGCATCCGATGAATCGCCATCCAATCGAAATCGCACCCTCGATTTTGGCTGCGAATTTCTCCGCGCTGGGAGATGAAGTCCGCGCGGTGGAACAGGCTGGCGCGGCCGTGATCCACGTGGACGTGATGGACGGCCACTTCGTGCCGAATATTTCAATCGGTGTGCCGGTAGTGGCTTCGCTGCGCAAGGCAACCACCCTGCCGCTCGACGTGCATCTTATGATTGAGCGGCCGGGACAATACATTGAGGCGTTTGCGAAGGCCGGCGCCGATCGCATTTTGGTCCATCAGGAAGCGACGGTGCATCTGGACCGGCTGCTCGCGGCGATTCGCGAGCAGGGTGCGGAGGCGGGGGTGGCGATCAATCCGGCCACACCGGTGGCGACGCTCACGGAAATCCTCGATCGCGTGGATACGGTTCTGGTGATGTCGGTGAATCCAGGATTCGGGGGGCAAAAATTCATTCCCGGGGCGCTCGAGAAAATTGGACAATTGAAACAGATGCGCGCGCGTTATAATTATTCGTTCCGAATCGAAGTGGACGGCGGCGTGGGGCACGAGAACGCCGCGGAACTGGTTCTCGCCGGAGCGGAAACGCTGGTCGCCGGAACCTCGATTTTCCATACTCCCGATCCCGGAGGCGCCGTTCGCCGGATGCGCCAATTGGCCGGCGACGCGGTGGCCCAAAAGGTGTGATGCGAATACGCAGAGAACCACAGATTGGCGTTTTCCTCGCGACCGTACTGCTGGCGTCGTTCCTGACCGGGTGTCTCGGCATCGGCGGCAAGAAGAAGGCTGCTCCCGACACGACACAGTCGGCCGAGCCGGACAAGGTGCTGTTCAACAGCTCGATGAACGACATCCAGCACGGCCGTTACACGGTCGCGCGGCTCAGCCTGCAGACGCTGATCAACAGCTACCCGGACAGCGAATACCTGGCCAAAGCCAAGCTCGCGATTGCGGATTCCTATTACAAAGAGGGCGGCACGTCTGGCCTGACGCAAGCCATCTCCGAATACAAAGACTTCATCACGTTCTTCCCGTTCCTCGACGAGGCCGCCTACGCGCAGATGCAGGTGGCGATGACCCATTACCGGATGATGGAAAAACCGGACCGCGATTCCACGCAAGCGCGCGCGGCCGAAGATGAATTGCAGACGTTTCTGCTCAAGTATCCGCAGAGCCCGCTGGTGCCGCAGGCTGAGCAGCACCTGCGCGATGTCCAGGAAGTGCTGGCGGAGGGGGACTACCGCGTCGCCCACTTCTACTATGTTAAGCGCGCCTACCGCGCGTCTGCGGCTCGCTTGCTGGAACTCGCGGATCGCTATCCGCTCTACAGCCAGAGCGACCAAGCACTGTGGATGCTCGGCGACATTTACGAGAAGGCCGAACATCGCGAGGTCTCGGACAAATACTACGAGCGCATCGTCCGCGATTACCCACTCTCTCCTCACGCGGAGGAGGCGAAGCAAAAACTTGTCGCCGACGGCATCCCCGTGCCACAACCGGATGCCGCCTCTCTCGCCCGGATGCAGCACGAGCAGGAAATCCCTCGCCAGCACCATGGCCTTCTTCAGAACCCGCTCAAGCTGTTGAAGAGCGGGCCAGACGTCTCGATGGCGGCACATGCGGGGCAGCCGAACCTAAACCCACCCAACGAATCCATCGCGGCGAGCGAGATCCTGAGACCCGGGCCCGGGGGCGCCGTTGTTGTTGGAGGAGAGGGCGGAGGAGGATCCAGTTCGGGAACGGGCAGCGGGTCCGTCGCCGTGGAGACGGTGCCCGCAGGGTCTTCGGCGAACGCGACCGTCGTAACCCCCAGCAACAGCCCGCCGGCGACCGGTTCAAATCCGGCACAGCCGGTGAAACCGGGGGCACCAGCACCTCCCTCGGCCACGAACCCGCCTGCAAACGGCGACAAGCCGGCAGCGACTACGAAAGACCCCAAGGCCTCCAAAGCAGAGAAAGACAAGAAGAACAAAGAGTCTACCAGCAAGAAGAAAAAGGGCTTGCGTAAGATCATCCCCTGGTAACCCTCTGTACGGAAGTGCTATCGGGTGTAGCACGCCTGTCCCTCGAGGCGGTTGACGGACATCTCCCGTAGTGCTCCAATAGCGGTGGAACCACAGGTGGCGTTTCGCTAAGCGACGCGCTGCGGGGTGTGCATTCGTGCCTACAGTTCTGGTGGCGGACGACAACAGCAATATCCAGAAGATGGTAGCGCTGGCGCTCGAAGACCACGGCATCAAAGTGATTGCCGTCGGCAACGGCGAAGCCGCCGTGAGAAAACTCCCCGACGCGAACCCGGACGTGGTTCTTGCGGACGTTTTCATGCCGGTGCGCAACGGGTATGAGGTCTGCGAATTCATCAAGAAAGATCCGCGCTACGCCCACATCCCTGTGGTGCTGCTGATCGGCGCGTTTGATCCCCTGGATGAAAAGGAAGTCCACCGGGTGGGCGCGAATGGGATCCTGAAGAAGCCCTTCGTTCCGCCGGACCCACTGATCGCGATGGTGACCGGATTTGTCGCAGGCATGGAGAAGCGACATGCCGCTCCCGCTGCGGCGCCTCCAGAGACGAAACAAGAACCAGCGCCGACTCGTCAGGCCAAGGTGGAGCCTCAGCCGGAGCCAGAAACCCTGCCGCAAAAGTTTCCCGTTACTCCCGGCGCGCTCAGTTTTCGCGAAGAAAAAAGTCCAGCGGCGGAGCCTGCGGAGGAATCCGCGCCGAATTGGCGGCGCGAGCCAATCGCCTTTGAAGTGCCCGCCGGGCTCGGCGTGTCCGCGAACCTGATGGGCGAATCGGAACCTGCACCCAGTTCCTATTCCACCGAAGACTTGGCAGAGCCCAGCGATGCCGCAGCGAATTCCGCCCCAGAATTTCCGCCGACAGCGGAGCTTGCCGCCAGCCCGGCGGAATGGCTTGACATGATGTCGCCGCACAAGCAAGAGCCGGCGGAGGAAGCGGCTGCTGATATCGGCGCGACTCCTTCAGAGGATTTTGTCTCAGAAGCGTCCAGCCATGATGCTGCGCCGACCTCGACAATCTCATCGGAAGCTCCTCCGGATATGCTGTGGCAGCCTGCGGCCGTGATTCCCCTGCACTCGGAGCAAGAGGCGAATGCACCGGCGTCAGCTAGGCCAGCCGACGAATTGCCGCCTCAAGAGATTCCGCTGCCGTCTTCGCAGTCGGATTTCGAGGCTGCCTCCCTTCTTTCCCTGGCGTTTTCTCCGTCGCCGGAAACCGAATCAGATGCGTTTGCGTTCGGTCAATCAGAGTCTGAAATTCCAACCGATTACTCCTCCACCCCGGTTGAATCGATTCCCGCGCCGCCGCAGGTTGATCCGGCACTGGTGGAAGCGGTCGTCTCGCAAGTGCTCGAACGGCTCGAGCCGCAAATTCACGATATCCTGACGCGCGAAATCCTTCGCCCGCTCGCTGAATCGCTCCTCCACCAGGAATTGCAGAAGAAGTAGAACCATCCCACCGTTTCCTTCGGGAAGGCCGGGGCACCGCCTTCTCGTAAGTCACAATCACAACTGTCCGCCTCTCCAAAGCAAATTCACGCGATTGACGGCTCCCGCGGATGAACCGTATAGTGTTTTCCTCCATGCCGCGAGAGATTCCCAAGGCGTACGAGCCGCAAGAGATCGAAAGGCGCTGGGCACAAGCCTGGTTTGAGGAGAAGCTCTTCCGCGCCGACGCGAAAGTTCCGGGCCCGGTGTTTTCGATTGTCCTGCCGCCGCCGAACGTGACGGGCTCAATCCACATCGGCCACATGCTCGAGCACACGCAAATCGACATCCTCGTGCGCTGGCGGAGGATGAATGGCTACAGCACGCTCTGGCTGCCCGGCATGGACCATGCCGGCATCGGTACGCAATTTGTGGTGGAGCGCGAACTGGCGAAGGAAGGCCTGTCGCGGCAGGAGATTGGCCGCGAGGAATTTGAGCGCAGAGTCTGGAGGTGGAAGGAAGAAAGCGGAGGAGCGATCAAGCACCAAATGATCCGCCTCGGTGCGTCGTGCGACTGGACGCGCGAGCGGTTCACCCTCGAGCCGGCCCTGTATCGCGCCGTGCTAGAAGCATTTCTGCGGCTCTATCGCGAAGGGTTGATCTACCGCGGACGCTACATCGTCAATTGGTGCCCGCGCTGCCAGACGGCGATCAGCGACCTCGAAACCGTTCACGTTGAGCGCGCCGGAAAACTCTGGCACATCCGCTACCCAGTTGTGGGTTCACAGGAGCACGTCGTGGTCGCCACGACGCGGCCCGAAACAATGCTGGGCGATACTGCCGTTGCTGTGCATCCGGCGGATGAACGATACAAACACCTCGTCGGCAAGAAAGTCTTGCTGCCGCTGATGCAGCGGGAACTTCCGGTCGTCGCCGACGACGCGGTGGACCGCGAGTTCGGTACGGGTGTCGTCAAAGTGACGCCGGCTCACGATCCAAACGATTTCGAAATCGGGCGCCGGCACAAACTGCCCGAGATCGACGTGATGACGGACGACGCGCACATGAATGGATCTGCTGGAATCTATGCCGGAATGGTCCGCATTGCCGCGCGCGAAAAAATCGTCGAGGATCTGAAGAAGCTTGGGCTGCTCGAGCGCATCGAGAATCACGCGCACGCCGTCGGCACGTGCGATCGCTGCAAGACCGACATCGAACCGCGCGTCTCCGTGCAGTGGTTCTGCAAAATGAAGCCGCTCGCCGAGCCGGCGATGCGCGTCGTCCGGGAACAACTGATTGCCGTTGTGCCGGACAACCAGAAGAAGATCCTTCTCAACTGGCTCGAAAACATCCGGGACTGGTGCATCTCGAGGCAACTGTGGTGGGGACACCGTATCCCGATCTGGCACTGCGCGGATTGCGCCGCGATGACGCCGGCGCGCGATTCGCGCGTGGAGATCGTCAACGGCCACGCACAGGCGGCAAGTCCGCCGGGCAAATGTCCCGCGTGCGGAAGCGGGCTGCTCAAGCAGGATTCGGACGTCCTCGACACGTGGTTCAGCGCCGGCTTGTGGCCCATGTCGACGCTCGGCTGGCCGGATGAAACGGAAGACTTGCGCACCTACTACCCGACCAGCCTGCTGATCAGTGGCAGCGACATCCTGTTTTTTTGGGATGCGCGGATGATCATGATGGACTTGCACCTGATGCCCCGTGACACGATCGAGCAGCGAATCCCCTTTCGCCAGCTCTATCTGCACGCGATCGTGCGCGATCCGCACGGCATCAAGATGTCGAAAACCCGAGGGAATGTCGTCGATCCCCTTGAGGTCGCCGACAAGCACGGCACCGACGCGCTGCGATTCGCGCTGGCGGTGATGGCCGCGCCCGGCACCGACATTGCCCTGAGCGAAGAACACATCCTGAGCTACCGGGCGTTCGCGAACAAAATCTGGAATGCGGCGCGGTTTCTATTCGTCAATCTTGACAAGATCGAAGCCGCGGGCGTGAAGCTCGAGGAGTTGGCCGCGCCGGAGATTCGCGCCGCCGCTCCCTACAAGCAGGGCGGCCAGCTTGCGCTCATTGACCGGTGGATGTTCTCGCGGCTCGCCACCGTGACCGCGGAACTCAACGACGCGCTCGAAAACTTCCACTTTCACGAAGCAGCCCACATCATCTACCACTTTTTCTGGGGCGATTTCTGCGACTGGTACATCGAGTGGGTAAAACCGCAACTGGCCGCAGCGGATCGTGATGCCGCCGTCGCGGCATGGCGCAACCTATTCGCTGTCTTCGAATCGGCGCTGCGGCTGCTGCATCCGTTCATGCCGTTTCTCACCGAGGAGCTGTGGCACAAACTCCCGCAGCGTGCCGGGGCGAAATCCATTGCGCTCGAGCAATTTCCAGAGGCGCACGCGGGATGGAAGGACAGGGACGCGGAGGACGATGTAAAGCTGCTGCAGGAATTCATCAGTGCTGCCCGAAACATTCGCGCCGAACTGAAACTCGAACCAAAGCGCAAGGTTGCCGCAGAATTCTTGGCGGATGACGCTTCTGTGCGCTCACTGATCCAGAACAATCTCAACACAGTCCTACGGTTGGCCACACTCTCGGAGTTGAAGTGTGCAACGGGCCGGCTCGATTCCTCGGGCGGGACGATTCGTTCGACCGCACAATTCGAGTTGCGCATTGCGTTTGGCGATGCCTTCGACGTGCGCGCCGAAGTTGCGAAGCTGCGCAAGGAAACTGACCGACTGGCGAAAGACATCGAATCGAAGAAGTCGCGTCTTGCCGACGACACGTTCCGCAACCGCGCACCGGCTGAGATTGTCCGCACGCTCGAATCCACTGTCGCGGAAAGGCAAGCCGAATATCAAAAGCTTCTTGACCGGATTGCACAACTCGAAAAACCCTCCAGCCAATCCGCCTAGGGGGCCGCGCACTTGTGGCCGGACTCGTCCTCAAGTAAGCTGCACGCTTCGTACCGAGCGCATCCCGTGGCCAACCTCCGAGGCACAACCGACCGGCGCATCGATGCACTGCTGACACTGCTCGCCGAGAACTCGACGATCGTCCTCAGCGGGGCGAAGATGGCGAAAGAGATCGGAGTGCGTCGGCAGACGGTTTGGCGCTGGGTGGAAAAGCTGCGGGAGCTCGGCGTGAAGGTAAAGGGACACGCCGGCACGGGCTACCACTGCGAGCGCTTCCCCGACGTGCTGGTGCCCCGGCTGCTCACACCGCATCTCGCGGGCACTCCGTTTGCGCGGCATATCTACCACTTCTTCAAGATCGACTCGACGAACAATGCGGCGATGCAACTCGGCCAGGAGGGCGAGCCACACGGCGCCGTGGTGATCGCTGAGGAACAAACCGCCGGGCGCGGCCGGGCAGGGCGCACTTGGCTTTCGGAAAAGTCGGCAGGCATTCACGTGACCGTGCTGCTACGCCCAAGAATTACGCCGGCACACGCCCCGCTTCTGACGCTTGTCGCGGGCCTCGCCGCGCGCGATGCGGTCGCCGAGGAGACGAGCCTCGCGACCGACATCCGCTGGCCGAACGACGTGCTGCTGAACGGCAAGAAATGCTGCGGCATCCTTACGGAAATGCACGCGGAGCCGGATCGAGTCCACTATGCCGTGGTCGGCATCGGGATGAATGTGAACCAGACGAAAATGCCGGCGGAGCTCGAGCCGATCGCAACGTCACTCCGGATAGAGACGGGACGTGCGCATTCGCGTGTTTCCGTGCTGGTGCGGTTGCTCCGCGACCTCGACCGCTACTACAATCAGTTCATCGCCGACGGCGCCGAGCCGATCCTGAAACGGTTCGCCGAAGTGTCGAGCTTCTACGAAGGCAAGCGCGTGCGCATTTCGACGGCTACCGGAAACTTCACGGGAACGACGGCGGGGCTCGAGCCTTCTGGTGTGCTGCGCGTGCGGAGAGACGACGGGCGGATCGAAGCCGTCATCTCCGGCGACGTGGCGGAGGTCCCCTGATGCTGCTGACGATTGACGTGGGGAATACGAACACGGTGCTGGGCGTGTATCGCGATACGGAACTCGTCGCGCACTGGCGGCTGACAACTGCGCGCGATCAGACGGTGGACGAGTACGGCATTCTGACGCGCAATCTCTTCACTCTGGCCGGACTTGCGCCCAGTGGGATTGACGGCATCATCATCAGCTCGGTGGTGCCACCGCTGAACTCGACGCTGGGGGAGATGGCGGAACGCTATTTCCATCTGAAGGCGCTCTTTGTCGAACCCGGTGTGAAGACGGGGATGCCGGTGCAGTATGACAATCCGCAGGAGGTGGGCGCGGACCGCATCGTCAACGCGGTGGCCGCGTACGAAAAGTACGGCGGCCCGTGTATCGTCGTGGACTTCGGCACGGCAATCAATTTCGACGCGGTTTCTGCGCGCGGCGAATACCTGGGAGGCGTTCTCGCGCCAGGCATCGAGATCTCGGCGGAGGCGCTGTTTTCCCGCGCCGCGCGCCTGTTCCGCGTCGAAATCAAAGACCCAGGAAAGATCATCGGTACGAACACGGTCGCTTCCATGCAGGCGGGGCTCTATTACGGGGCCGTGGACCTCGTGGATGGAATCCTCGCGCGAATGAAAGACGTGATGGGCCGCGAAACGAAAGTCGTCGCCACGGGCGGACAGGCCCCCCTGGTCGCGCGTGGCTCGCGCCACATCCAGGCAGTGGATGAATTTCTCACCCTCGAGGGCCTGCGAATTGTCTGGGAGCGCAATGCCGCTGCAGCACGGCCCAAACCTGCCACGCCGGATCAGTCCGCAGCGAAAGCGGCGCAGCCCGCCATAGTCTCGCGGAAGCCGGGGCGTTAGGCGCGTTGCCGGCGGCCATGGGCGCGTTCAACTATTTCAACTATTTCACCGAAATTGAAGAACACTTCTGGCGCAAACGGGGCGCACACCTACTGGTATCGCCACTCGACTGGGCCATCGTCGAAACGTGGCAGAAGGCCGGCATTCCGCTGGATGCTGTGCTGAAAGGGATTGATCGCGCGTTCGAAAGCTACGCGCGCTCTCGGCGGGCTGCCGCGGGACGGCAATTGAAAAGCCTGGCGTATTGCGTGGACGCTGTGCTCGACGCGGCTGCCGAGGCGGCCGAAGCGAACGCGGGCGCCGGGCCGGAGACGAAGTCGTCGCGGGATGTGGCGGAGACATTTTCGCGCGAGGAGTTGAAAAAGTTCTTTGCGAAAAACTGGGAGCGTCTGGCACGCGCCGCAGAAAAACTGCTCGCGGAGCATTCCGCCCTCGCAGGACAATTGGAGGAAACTGCGCGGCGGATCGAGCAACTGGCGCCGTTGCTTGATTCCCCGGCACAGCTCGATCTCGAGGATCTGGAGCGGCGGCTGACGGTCATTGAGGAAAAACTGACTGCTGCGGTTACAGCGGGCGCGAACGACGACAAAATGCTCGAAATCCGCCGCGAAATGGACCGCGCCCTTGCCCCGTATCGCCGGAAGATGACGGCGGAACAGCTTGCGTTGCTCGAGCGGCAGTATCTGCAGAAGCGGCTGTTTGAAGCGTACGACTTACCCCGGCTGAGTTTGTTCTACCTGAGCTGAGAGCCTACCTTGCCCCGGTCTGCCATGGGGATCCCGGAGGAATGGGAGGGGCAATAGCTCATCCGAGGAACTTGACTGCGATGAGATTCTTCGGGCCGATGGGATCGGCAATGACAATTACCGGATAACGGGTTGCCGGGACAGAAAGAATGCGCGTAACGATTGAAAAGCTCATCTACGGCGGCGAAGGGCTGGCGCATCACGATGGCCACACGATTTTTGTTCCGTTCGTGCTGCCGGGCGAAGAAACCGAAGTTGAAACGGTCGAGCAGAAAAAGAAATTCATTCGCGGACGTGCGCAGAAGGTGCTGACGGCTTCCGCTGAACGGATTGCTCCTGTGTGCCGGCACTTTGCGGACTGCGGTGGCTGCCACTACCAGCACATCCCCTACGAAGCGCAACTGCGGTACAAGACAGAGATTCTCCGGGAGACGCTAGGGCGAATCGGGCGCGTGAGCTGGGAGGGGCCGATTCCCGCGCACGCTTCGCCGCCGTGGGGCTACCGGAATCGCGCGCAGTGGAAAGTTCGTCCGCTCACACGCACGGATGCTGCGAGCAATGCGACCCCGCGTCTCGGCATCGGCTATTTTTGTGCGGGTTCGACTGCGCTGTGCACGGTTGAAGAGTGCCCGATACTTTCTCCGCGCCTCGCAGAAACGCTCGCGGTTCTGCGGGAGGTGGTCGCGAGCGGCGAGATGCCTGCAACGCTGCGGGAGGTCGAAGCCTTTGCAGACGCCGCCGATGCCAGAATCCTATTGAACGCCTCGTTTGCGGGGTTGCACGCTTCCGCAGCGGTGCTCGTCTCGAAATTCCGCACGTCTCTGCCCTGGCTCGAAAGCGTGCTGCTGATTGACACGACGCGCGACCGGATGGACCTCGACGGGCCGGGCTATTTGCGCACCGAAGTCTCCGGCACTTGTTTTCGCGTCGGCCATATGTCCTTTTTTCAGGTAAACCGCTTTCTCGTTGAGGAGCTGGCGCGAGCGGTGGCCGATGGCGATGGCGGGATGCTGGCGCTTGATTTGTTCGCCGGCGTGGGATTGTTCGCCGCCGCGCTCGCCCCAAAGTTCGAGCGCGTCATCGCGGTCGAAGCAAACCCCGCCTCGGCGCGCGATCTCGTCGAGAACCTGGGGCCCGTGTCCAGCCACGCCGAAGCGCGCGAAACCGACGTGGACGCGTTCCTCCATTCATGGAAGGAAACACCGGATCTCGCCGTGATCGATCCGCCTCGCGCGGGAATGTCTCCGGCGGCGCTCGCGCGGCTGACGAAACTGGCGCCACCCCGCATCGTGTATGTTTCCTGCGACCCTTCGACACTGGCGCGTGACCTGGCCGCGCTGGCGGCAACAGGCTACTCCATCGAGGAGCTGCACCTGTTCGACCTATTTCCGGAAACGTTCCACATCGAATCGCTCGTCCGGCTGACGAGGCGATCATGAAGCTGCCTGCACTCGGAATCGTGGCGGCATTCGCCGCGGGAATCCTGTTGGCGGACAGAATTCCCGTGGCAACGGTGATTTATTTCGCCGTCACCCTGAGCGCCATCGTGGCGGGGGCTGTTCTCGCGAAGTTCGAGAGCCTCACGGCCGCGTGGGTGGTTGCCCTGCTCGCCTGGGCAGCACTGGGCAGCGCCGGAGTGCGGATTGAGCAGCTCCCGCTGCCGAGCGATCACGTTGCGCGACTCGTCGCGGAACAGCGCCTCGACATCAGCGAGCCGCTGCGCTGGCGCGGGCGATTGCGGAACGATCCCCTGCCGTTGCCGTGGGGCGTTCGTTATGAAATGGAACTCGACGAAGTGGAGGCAGGGGGACGGGCGATCCCCGTCACCGGCGGGCTGCGGGTGAGTTATTTTCGCAATGCAAACAATCCCGAAACACTGGCGCCCGTCCGCGCGGGAGACCTCGTGGAAGCGCTGGTGCGCGCCCAAGCGCCGCGGAATTATCTCGACCCCGGCGCCTTCGACGCGCGCGGCTATCTCGCAAGCCAGGGCATTTACCTGACGGCAACGCTTCGCAGCGCGGAACTCCTGCGGCCACTCATCAGCACGCCTCCGCTGACTGTGCGGCATCGCTTCGCGCGATTGCGCGGCACGCTCCTCGCGCGAGTGGACACGTTATTCGCGAATTCACCGGATCGATCGGCCGTGCTCCGCGCCATGCTTCTCGGCGACCGCAGCTTTGTGGATTCCGACCTCGCTACGGAATTCCAGAAAACCGCGGCGTATCACGTCCTCGTGGTTGCGGGGCTGCACGTGGCCGCGTTGGCCATGTTCGTTTTCTGGCTCGGGCGGAGAATGCGGCTTTCGGTGGTGCTCACAACCGTCCTGACGCTGCTCGTTCTCGCCGCTTACGTGGGCGTGGTGGAGGACCGCCCGCCGATTCTGCGCGCCGCGCTGATGGGCGCCGTGTTTCTCTCCGCGCGGCTGCTCTTCCGGCGCGTCGAGTTGCTGAATACCGTAGCGGTGGCGGCGCTCTTGCTATTGCTGGCGCGCCCCTCCGCACTCACGGACGCGAGCTTTCAACTGTCGTTTCTCGCCGCGGGCGTGATCGCGGCGCTGGCAATGCCGTGGATTGAGCGGACGAGCGCGCCCTACCGCGCCGGGCTCACCTACCTGGGCGACGTGACGCGCGACGTGGCGCATCCGCCGCGCGTCATCCAGTTCCGGCTCGACCTGCGCGCGGCTGCACGATGGATAGCCGCCCGTCTGCCGCGTTGTCTCCAGCGCTTTGCGGATTCTTTCTGCACGGCGCCGCTGCGCGTTTGCTTCCGCCTGTGGGAAGTGGCAGTGCTTTCGACCGTGATCCAACTCGGGATGCTGCCCGTCCTCGCGCACTATTTCCATCGCGTGAGCCTTTCGGGGCCGGTCTCAAATATCGGAGCAGTCTTGCTGACAGGTTTGATTGTGCCGCTCGGCTTTTTCACGCTGCTGGTGAGTTTTGCGTGGGCGAGACTCGCGCTGCTGTCCGGCAAATTGCTCGGCGTATTTCTCGCGGGATTGCTCGGCTCCGTCGAATGGTTCAGTCGGCTGCCGCGCGCATCGTACCGGATACCCGGACCTCCCGCTTGGTTGCTGATCGCATTCTTCGTCACGCTCGCGCTTCTGGCCGTTGGCGCGCGGCGCCGATTGAGCCGTAGCGATGCGCAACTGCGATGGATGGAGCGCTTCGTTGCGACTGCCCTTCTCGTTCTCGCCGCTCTGACTGCGACGCACCCATTTGCGCCGCAACTCGAACGCGGCAGGTTGGAAGTGACCGTCCTCGACGTGGGCCAGGGCGACTCGATCTTCACTGCCTTCCCCGGCGGTCGCACGATGTTGATTGATGGCGGCGGGGCCTACGGGGAAAGCCACTCCGGCGGCTATCGCACGGGCGCGGACATCGGAGAGCAAGTCGTCTCGCCGTACCTCTGGCAGCGGGGATTGAAGCGGCTGGACGTGGTTGCCCTGACGCACGCGCATCACGACCATCTCGACGGATTGAATGCCGTGCTCGACAATTTTCGAGTGGGCGAGTTGTGGGTGGGCCACGATGTGGATTCGTCCGCCTATCGCGATCTGCTGGCGCGGGCGGCGTCGCGCGGGGTGAAGATTGTTCACCACCAGCGCGGCGATACCTTTGCATGGGACGGCGCCGCCGGCCGCGTGCTCTGGCCCGCGGACACTACCGCAACGGCGGAGGCGAGCAACAACGACTCGCTCGTCATTCGACTGGAAGATGGCCAGGAACGGTTCCTGTTGCCCGGCGACATTGAGGAAAGTGTGGAGGATTCACTCGCCCGGGATGCCGATTCCCTGTCGGCGGACTTTCTGAAAGTTCCGCACCACGGAAGCAAGACATCCTCGACTGCGGAGTTTCTTGCAGTCGTGTCACCCAGGGTGGCCGTGGTTTCCGTCGGCGAAAGAAACTCGTTTGGGCATCCCAGTCCGGCCGTGGTGGAGCGCCTTGCCACGCGGGGGGTGCGTTTCCTGCGGACAGACCACGATGGCGCCGTAACGGCGACGACGGATGGCCGCACACTTGAGTTGCACACTTTCGCAGCGCCCGGCCGCGATTGAAGTTTCGGGCGCTGCAACACTTTTCTAGTGGTCCGCTTACGAATCATCCGCTTCGATGTTTTCGTTGCTGGCAAGATACTCCGAGATGAGCCGGCGGGCTTCGTCGGCGTGGGATTCGAGTACGACAATCTCCGTGCCGTGCGTGCCCTCGGGCGGCTCGCGCAGGGGGAACGGGTCGGTCGAATCAGAGCCGGGCGAAGCGATGCCGGCGCTTTCGAGGAGACCGCGAATCACCACGGCTTCCGTCCACGAGCCGGCCGTGTGCACAAGAACGGTGCGCTCGGATTTGGTTTTTCTCTCCACGAAACTCTCCTCGCGGCCCGCTTGCCGATCGCCCAGGCCCCGTTCATAATAATTCGAAAGCAGTCTCAAGACCAGCCATGGAACGCGACGCGTAGCGCAAGCCTACCCAGAACGAAATTGACGAAGAAAGCCGAAGGGGACGTCGGCTGCGAATCATCGTCAATCTGGCACTAACGACGATCGCGGATGGGCACTTGTCGGTGGAAGAAGCGGCCGGGGTCGTGGCGGCGACGCGGCGCGTAGCGCTGGGCCTATTCCCCGGCAAGGAAGAGACCTTCGACCTGATTTACCGGCCGAAATTCCAGCGGCTGATGCACGCCGTCTATCGCCTGCAGTAACGATTGCCGAAGATTCAGCCCCGCCAAAGCATTCGCACTACCAAGAGCGCAATCCCCACAAGATATCCGAGCGCCGCCTGATACTCGCGGTTGCGGCGATACAGAGCCCACGAAAAGCGCACCGCTGGACCCCCTCCGCGTGCTGGCATGATTCGCGGCAAGAATAGCGGGACGCAGGCGGCATATTCCTCGAAGGAGTGGCCATACCTGGCGCGCAGCTCGTCCGCTTCGCGGCGCATGACCATGGAATAAAAAAGAGCGAAATAGGCGATCACGAGCGCAGCGGCGAGCCAGGAATGCGACGCGATCGCGAATCCGGCAGCAAGGAGCGCGCTGCCGAGATAGAGGGGATTGCGCGTGTGCGCATAGGGACCCGACGTGGCGAGGGCCTCGCCCTTCCGCAGATGGCCGGCAGCCGCGGCGCGGACGAGCAACCCGAGAAACGCCACGGCGCCACCCGCGGCGATCGCGCGGGGCGCCGGCGCGGCAAGCCAGAGATACGCGAGCGCAACGAAATAGCCCGTGCGAACGCGCCAGCGCGCCCAGAAACTCGCGCCTGCCATCACTTCACCCCCAGGCGCCGCTCGATCGCCGCCAGCGCTTGCGGCACGCTGATCGAAAGCATCGCAAGAGAATATTCCCCGCCGCGATGATAAGTGGTCTGGTCAGGCTTCGCGTTGCGCACGACTACATCCGTTTTCGTGTACGGGCCGTTGCGCGCCGGGTCCGTGGGGCCGTAGAGGCCGACAACTGGAGTGCCGAGCGCAACGGCAAGATGTAGCGGGCCGGTGTCGCCAGCGACCACGAACTTCGCCCGCCGCAGGACTACGATCAACTGCGGCAACGTCATCGGGAAGATGGCAGGATTGGATTTGCCGGCCGCGCGGCGGACTTCCTCCGCGAGGGGTTCCTCGCCCGGGCCGAAGCTAACGACGCCACTCCAGCCATGCTTTCGCGCCAGCTCCTGATGCAGCTCCCCAAAGCGTTCCGCCGGCCAGCATTTCGAGCGCCAACCACCGCCCGGACACAAGACGAAATATTCCCGCAAACCGCGCGACTCGAGCTCGCGGGAGACCCACGCCTCTGCTTCCGCCGCTCGCGCCAGCGGAAAACGAACCGCGCGCGCCTTTGCGCCCACGCTTTCGACCAGCGAAAGATTGTGTTCGACTTTGTGCGCCCCGCGCGGCGAAACCCTTTGCGTGTACAAGAGCGCAGCCCCTGCTTCGCGCGCGTAGTGGCGGTCGAATCCCACGCGCTTCGGCGCGCCCGAGAAGAACGCCATCAGCGCCGATTTGTAGAGCGATTGAAAATCAATCGCGCAGGGATAGTCCGCGCGGCGCAGCGCGCCAATGCAGGCCATAACTTCGCCTAGGGATTTGCGGTCAAACGAAAGAATGCCGCTGATGTCCGGATTCCCTTCGAGCAGTACACGCCAGCGGCGGTCGATCAACCAATCGATTCGCGCGGCCGGAAAGGAATCGCGCAGGGCTGCGACGGCGGGGAGTGTGTGCACAACATCGCCCATCGAGCCCATGCGCACGATAAGAAACCGCTCGGCGTCAGTTGGGCGTGATTTCGCGGAATCAGTCATCGCTGCGCCCACGGACCCGCGCGATCAGATCGCGCGTGGAATGCCGTTTCGGATCACCGACAATGGCAACGCAAATACCGAGCCGGGCGGCGACTTCTCGTTCGGGCACCGTATCGGCTGTGTAGTCGGTGCCCTTGGCATGCACGTCGGGCCGCAATTCGGTGAGCAGCGCTTCGACGTTCGGCTCATCAAAGATCACGACGTAATCAACGGCTGCAACGGCCGCGACCAGTTCCGCACGCGCGCGCTCGGGGAGAATGGGGCGGCCCGCGCCCTTCAACTTCTCTTCGCTGGCGTCAGAGTTGATCGCCACCACGAGAAGATCAGCTTCGCGCCGCGCGCCTTCCAGATAGCGGATGTGCCCGGCGTGCAAGACGTCGAAGCAGCCGTTGGCAAGCACGATGCGGGCGGCGCGCTGCTTTTTCTTTTGCAGCTCCCGGCGCAATTCGTCGCGCCCGAGGATTTTCCAGCGGGTATCCATCAGCGGGAAGTGGCGTCGGCGCGCAGCGCTGCTTCGAGCTCCGCTCGCGTGGCGGTGGCCGTGCCGCGCTTCATCACGACAATGCCGGCAGCGTAGGTGGCGAGTTGCGCGGCTTCGACGTACGTCGCGCCTGCCGCAAGCGCGAGGGTGAATGCGGCGATGACAGTATCGCCCGCGCCAGTGACGTCGGCGACTTCGTCGGTCCCATGAATGGGGACCGGGTGCGGGCGGCCAGCGCGCTCGAAAACAATCATCCCGTCCTTGCCGCGCGTGACCACCAGCGCCGCGAGGTGCATCTTGCGCAAGGTGCGCATGGCAAGCTGTTCGAGTTTGCGCGTGTCGCTTCCGATGCGCGTGTGGAACAGAGCCTCGAGCTCCGGTTCGTTCGGCGTGGCCGCCGTGACGCGCGCGGCACTATAGTCGATCAGCGAAAAACGGGAATCGAGAGTCACGAGCTTCGCACGCAATCCGCGCACGAGGCCGGGCGTGACCGTGCCGCAACCATAATCGGAGACCAGCACGGCACCGGCGCGTTTCGCGAGCGTGGCAGCCTTCCGTGCCACTGCCGCCGACGCCCGCTGAGGCATGGGCGAATCCGGCTCGCGGTCCACGCGCAACACCTGCTGGCGTGAGGTGTGTGTCCACCCGGCAAGATAGCGCGTCTTGGTCGTTGTGGTCCAACCCGGCACGCTCAGAATGCCGGCTGTATTCACGCCTTTGCGGCGAAAATAATCGAGCAGGGCTCGTCCGGCGGCGTCATCGCCGACCGCACCGACGGGCAAGACGCGGGCGCCGAGGTCGGCCAGATTATTTGCAGCATTCGCGCCGCCGCCGGGAACAAGTTCCGTCTGCCGATGACGGAGAATCAGCACAGGGGCTTCGCGCGAGACGCGCGAGATGTCGCCGGAGACAAACTCATCAGCCACCAGATCGCCGAGCACCAGAATGGTCTGCCGGGGGAATGCACCGACGATATCGAGAAGCCGCGCCAGATCCGCGCCGTGGGCGCTGCTGGACGATCCAGTGGACACACTTTGCCTCGCGATTCGTTCGGCGCTCATCGGGTCTCCTTGAGGATCCAGTCCACCGCAATGGTGAGATTCTCGGCAACGTGATCCGGCAAATGCGGCCAGCGCGCGCGGTTCCACTCGTATTCACCACGGCCGTAGCCACTGAGCACGAGAACGGTACGGCATCCTGCCTTGTAACCCATCTCGAGATCGGCAAAGCGGTCGCTGACGAGAGAAGAGCCGTGCAGTTCGAGATGATGCTCCCGCGCGGCGCGCTCAAGCATTCCGGGATTCGGCTTGCGGCAATCGCACTTCGTGTCGGTTGAGTGCGGGCAATAATAGATGCCGTCCACATGCGCACCACCCGCCTCCAGTTCCTTCGTCATTTTGTCGTTGACGCGATGAACCATCTCCTCCGGAAAAAAGCCGCGCGCCACGCCGGATTGATTCGTGACGACGATGACCGGCACGCTCGCTTCGTTCAGCCGGCGAATCGCGGCGGCCGCGAACGGATAAACGGTAAACCGGCTCAAGTGATTCACGTAGCCCGTCTCTTCCGCGACCGTGCCGTCGCGATCAAGAAAGACCGCGTGCCGGCGAATCGTAGGGCTAGTCACCGGCGGGCCGCTCCATCCAGGTGCGCGCCGCGGCGTATACCGCATCCACGGTGACGCGTTTCATGCAGCGATGATCCACCGGGCAACGGCGCAAGAAACATGGGCTGCACGATACCGGCTCGTGCACGAGAGATAGCTGCGAAGTCACCGGCGAAGTCCCTTCGGGATCGGTCGGACCAAAGACTGCCACGACCGGCAGGCCTGCGGCCGCGGCGACGTGCATGGCGCCGGAATCGTTGCCGACAAAGAGTCGGCACGCGGCAAAGAGCGCGGGGAGTTCGCCGATGTTGGTCTGTCCTGCCAGATTCACGGGATTGTGACTCATGCGCGCGGCAATTTGTTCGGTGATGTCGCGTTCGGAAGCAGTTCCGAAAAGTATCACATTGGCGCCAAAGTCAGCAATCAAGCGGTCGGCAAGCGCCGCGAAGCGCTCCGGAGCCCAACATTTCGCTGAACCGTAGGCCGCACCCGGCGCCACGGCGATCCGTCGCATGCGGTCGGAGACGCCCGCCTCGCAGAGCTTTTTTTCAGCGAGTTCACGAGCTTCCGGCGCGATCCGCAGTCGAATCGGCTCGAGCAATGGCAGGCCGTCGATCCATCCAGCGCAGCGAAGCAACTCGAGATAGTAATACGCCTCGTGGGCGGGAATCTCCCCATGTCCAGGGACAGGGACTGCCCGCGTGAGCAGCCAACTGCGCCCATCCCGTGCGTATCCGATCCGCTCGCGAATGCCGGCCCGCCATGCGATCCACGCCGCATGAAATGCATTCTGCAGCAGCAATGCGCAATCGAATTGCTCGCGGCGCAACGCGCTCGCAACGCTCCCGGGATCATCCAAGGGGAGAATACGATCCGCCAGGCTTTGGCCGTTGTAAAGACTGGCAACCCACGGGCGCGCGAGAATGGAAATCTCCGCCTCCGGCCAGCGCCGGCGTACCGCGACGAGCGCGGGGATGCACATCACCGCGTCGCCCACCCAATTCGTCGCTCGGATCAGGATTCTCATGCCTCGAATTTCTCCTAACGGCGCGCGAGGACAGCTCCGATGGCCTGGCAAAAGCCTTCTTCGCTCTCGAATTCCAGGGAAATACGGCAGTAGGCTACTGGAAAGCGCGAGAACTTCGCTTGCGAGAGGTTAAAAACATCTTTCTCGGTGCAGACAAGGGCCTCGGCGCCCGCGGCAGAGGCGCGCCGCTCGATTTCTTCGGCATCCTCAGCTGTATACCGGTGATGGTCCCGAAAGCTGGCGTAGCCGCCGAGTTGTATTTCCCAGCGCCGCAAATCGTCAAAGAAGGCCTGCGGATTGCCAATGCCGCAGAAAGCAAAGAATTTCTTGCCCCGCCAGTCGAAGGCCTCATCGGAGCCACCCGGGGTCCTCGAGAAAACTCCCTCAAGCTTTGTCTGTGCGTAAAAAACCGGTGCCGAGGAATACCGGCGGACGGTCGCTTCGATTGCCGGGGCTTGCGCGCGACGCGTGATTACGACGACGTCCGCGCGAGCCAGCGCCGGCTTCGGCTCGCGCAGATTCCCGGCGGGAAGGAGGCGTCCGCCGCCGAAGGGATCGGTCGCGTCGAGGAGGAGAATGTTCACATCCCGCGCGAGGCGCTGATGCTGGAAGCCGTCGTCCATAACGAACCACTGGAAGCCTTCGAGCGCCAGCTTCCGTCCCGCCAAGTAACGGTCGGCGCCTACACTGACCTTCACCTTGTCACCCAGCCGGCTTCGCAGGAGACTGGCTTCGTCGCTACTGCCGCGCGCGCCCCGATAGCCACGCGTTAAGACCGCTACCTTCTTCCCTTCCGCGGCAAGTCGGCCGGCGAGATAAATCACCATCGGCGTCTTGCCCGTGCCGCCGACAGTCAGATTGCCAACGCTGATGACGGCGCCTTTGAGCCGCTTCTGTCGGAAGATTCCGATTCGGTAGCACCCTGCACGCGTCCGAGCAATTGCGCCATACAAAAGGGAGACTGGCCAGAGAAGCGCGCGTGAACTGTTCATGCGCGTTGCCGCCCCCGCTCGAGAATGGCGGTGAGGTGTACGAGCGTGCGCGCAGTGGCGCCGCGATTTCGCTCAACCAAAGCACGCGCCGCGCGGCCCATGGCCGCACGTTTCGCCTCGTCGCGGATCAGGTCCACCCAGGCGCGGCCGAGCGCTTCGCTGCTCTCCATTTGGACTGCCGCATCGGCGGCGAGGAATTGCGCCGCCGCATCGCGGAAATTGTCCATCGAAGGGCCGAACACCGGCGGTCTGGAAAACCAGGCAGGCTCGAGGATGTTGTGTCCGCCCGCCGGAACCAGCGAGCCGCCGACGAAGACCGCGTCCGCCAGCGAATAAAGCCCCGCGAGCTCGCCGATGGAATCGAGCAGGAGCACGTCGGCATCCTCGGCCAGCGGCTGATTCCAATCAAGCGAGCTGCGGCGCACCACTTTCCAGCCGCGATCCGCGACGATCTGCGCGGCGGCGTCGAACCGCTCGGGCTTGCGCGGCGCAAGGACCAGGAGCGAGCGGCGCCACTGCCGTTGTACAGCGTCGTAGGCGGCGAGCACGGGCTCTTCTTCGTCCGCGACAACGCTGCCGGCCATGACGATGGGCCAGCGTTCCTGCTCGCCCGTCTGCGCCGCGAGCCATTCACCCAGCCGGCCGAGAGCGGGCGGCTCGCAGTCATATTTCAGATTGCCCGTGACCTTCACGGATTCCTCTGGTGCGCCAAGCTCACGCAGGCGGCGCGCGTCGTCCTCACTTTGCGCAAGAAACACCTCGCCATCCGACAACACCCGCGTGAGAAAACTCGGCACGAGGCGATGCGCCAGGCGATACCCGCGGAACGAGCGCTCCGAAATTCGCGCATTAACAAACGCAACCGGCACATCGCGTCGGCGCGCCTCGCGCAAGAAGTGCGGCCAGATCTCCGTTTCCAGAACGATGACGAGCGATGGATTCACCGCGCGAAATGCGCGCCGCACCGGGCCCGCCCAGTCAAGAGGAAAGTAGAAGACAGCGTCGGCGAAATCCAAACGCTCGCGAGCGACGCGCTGGCCCGTGGCCGTGGAGGTGGAGACAACCAGGCGATGCTGCGGGAAGCGGTTCTTCAACCCGCGGGCGAGCGGAACCGCCGCAAAGGCTTCGCCGACCGAAACGGCATGGATCCAGATGACGCCCGCATCCACCGCGGCGCGCGCAGACACGGCTGCGGGCAGATAGCCCATGCGCTGCCGCAGGCTATGGAAATACTTGCCGCGACGAAGGCCCTGCACGGCGAGATAGGGAGACAGAAGAATCATCCCCGCGGCCGTCAGCACGCTGTAAAGAAAATACATGGAAGGGCTAAGCGCGCGAAAGAACCCCTGACAGCGCGCAAGCCCGGTATTATAGTGGCAGCGGGTGCCCGGCCGCACGGGGCAACTTCAGCCGAAAGGCCCGCATCGCCATAGAAGCTCATGAGACGAATCCTGCAGATCAGTGCTTCCCTTCTCCTGCTCACGGGAAGCTCCCGCGCGCAAACCAATCTCGCTTCCCTGCCTGCGCACGATCATCACGAAGGCCTGCTTGTCGCCGCCGACCCATACACCGATGCCGCGCGCGCCAAGGAGCGGTTCGGCAAAGCGAATCCCCTGGACGCAGGCGTCGTGGCAATCGAGGTTTTCCTGCGCAACGAGACCGATGATCCTATGCGCATCGATCTCGAGACTGTGCGGCTCGATATCGCCGCGCCCGGCGGAGATCACCAGCGGCTCGACTGGATGGATGCAGAGCAAGTGGCGCTGCTCATCGCTCATCCGGGTGGCGTCGCCCAGCCGCAAGCGAAGCGGCGGCTTCCCATGGGAATTCCGCTGCCCGGCAAAGACAAGAAGACAAGCAAACTTGCCGACATCCTGCAGCCACTCACGCTCGACGCGGATGTGATCGGGGCGCATGCCACCGTCCATGGATTCCTGTTCTTCAATCTCAACCACGATTACAGCCTGCTCGAGCACGCTACCCTCTATCTGCCCGACGTCAAGCGCATCCGGGGGAACCAGTCGCTGATGTTTTTCGAAGTAAACCTGCGCGCCGCGGTACGTCCCTGATCCGGCGGCGATTTGCCCAAGTCGAAACGCTCGGATAGAATCGCTGCTGCATTCCATTCTCCCGATGGCACTCCTCGACGCCCTCAACGAACGGCAGCGCGAAGCAGTCCTTGAAACGGAAGGGCCTCTGCTCGTGCTCGCCGGCGCGGGTACCGGCAAGACACGCGTGATCACGTATCGCGTGGCGCACTTGATCGAGAAGGGCGAGCCCGGCCCGTCCATCCTCGCAGTCACGTTCACGAACAAAGCGGCCGACCAGATGAAGCAGCGCATCGCCGATTTGTTGCGTGCCAGCGGGCGCACTCCGTTCGATTTGTGGATTTCGACGTTTCATTCCTTTTGCGCGCGACTCCTCCGGCGGGAAGCCTTGCGGCTCGGCCTACCGCGCGATTTCGCCATTTACGATGAGAACAATCAGGCCGCGGCGGTGAAGCTTGCGCTGCGGCAACTCGGCTCACAAGATCGCGAGGCGACGCCGCGGGCGATTCTCGAACGCATCAGCCATGCGAAGAACCACGGCCTCTCGCCCGAACAGCTGGCGGCGGAGGCGTTTGATGATCGCGGCCGCGCAATTGCGAAAGTCTTCGAGGCGTACCAGGGCATTCTGCGAAAATGCGCCGCACTGGATTTTGACGATCTGCTGCTGCGTGCGGTGGAACTATTGCACGACCATTCTGAAGCGCGAGTGGCTTGGAGCGAACGGTTTCGCTACATTCTGGTGGACGAATACCAGGACACCAACGCACCGCAGGACGAGCTTGTGCGCCTGCTCGCAGGAGATCGGAAAAACGTCTGCGTCGTCGGGGATGAGGACCAGTCCATTTACAGTTGGCGCGGCGCACGAGCAGGCAATCTCCAGAAATTTCTGGAGGATTTTCCGAAGGCGCAGGTGATCCGGCTCGAAGAGAATTATCGGTCGACACAAACCATCCTGGATGCCGCCGCGGCGGTGGTGGAGCACAATCGCAAGCGGCTCGGAAAGACTCTTCGGGCCACACTCGAGTCAGGCGAGCGGCTGCAATTCTTCGAGGCGCAGGATGCTTCCGGAGAAGCGGAATTCGTCACCGCGGAAATCCTGCGCCGAATCCGTGAGGACCAGGACGCGCGACTTGCCGTCCTCTATCGCACCAATTTTCAATCGCGCGCCATGGAAGAGGCCTTGCGGCGAATCGGAATGCGCTACCGGTTGGTGGGCGGGTTCAGTTTTTACGAGCGCGCGGAAGTCAGGGACGCGCTCGCCTACGTTCGGCTGATTCTGCATCCGGAAGACGATATCGCTCTTCTCCGCGTACTGAACACGCCGCCCCGCGGACTGGGCGAAAAAGGCGTGGCTGCGTTGCAGTCGCGAGCGGCCGGCCTCGGAAGCTCGCTGTGGAAAGCCTTGGCGGCAGGCACCCCAAACAGCGGCACGGGGCGCGCCAGCGCTGCTTTGCGCGGCTTCCGCGAGCTGATTGAGCGATTGCAGCGTGAATGCCAGGATCTGCCGCCCGCGGAAATGCTTCGCCAGGTGCTCGACCGTACGGGCTACCTCGATTGGGTGCAGGAGCAGGACAGGCTCGAACAAACTTCGCGCGCGGAGAACCTGGGCGAACTCGTGAACGCGGTTGCCGAGGCAGTCGAGCAGGGCGAAACACTCGAGGACGTGCTTGACCACGCCGCGCTCGTCAGCGACGCCGATGAATACGATGCGGAGGCGCCCGTCACGCTGATGACCCTGCATAGCGCGAAGGGGCTCGAATTCGACTGCGTGTTTCTCGTCGGCCTCGAAGAGGGATTGTTCCCGCACAGCCGCTCGCTCAACAGCGAGGATGACATCGAGGAGGAGCGACGGCTTTGCTACGTGGGCATGACGCGCGCGAAAAAATCCCTTACGCTGACCCGCGCGATCTACCGGCGCAGCTTCGGCGAAGATCGGCTGCGAGCCTCAACACCCTCACGGTTTCTCAGTGAGATCCCCGGCGACCTGATCGAAACCTCGGCAGGCTCGCTTGCCGATGCGGGTGAAACCCGCCGCTACGAACCAGACCCTGAATCTTCCGAGTGGAGCGCATACCGGCGGCCGGGCCGCTCGAATTCTGCTCCGGGACGAGCGGCATCGCGCGTCGGGCGATCCCGTGCAGTGGCGACGTCGAGCCCTTTGATCGGCACGCGCGTCCGGCACCCCACCTACGGCGTTGGCACAATCATTCTAGTGGAAGGCGACGGTGAGGACCGCAAGCTGACCGTAAGTTTCCTCGATTACGGCACAAAAAAACTGCTCGAGCGCTACGCGCATCTCGAATGGGCGTAGCGAGCATCTGAACAACGAGCCGGGGCGGAGCCATTGCGCCGCACCGCCGCTCAAGGTAGAGTTTGGCGTCTTTTGCGAGGGGGGCGCTGGCCGGTGGACCCACAACTCTTCCGCACAAAAAATATTGACCAGCTTCTTCATGATGCCGAGCAGCCGGAGCGCCGCCTGAAGAAGACTCTTGGCGTTCTGAGCCTCACGGCGCTGGGCGTCGGCGCCATTATCGGCACCGGGATCTTTGTCCTGACCGGCACGGCCGCGGCCGGCGAAGTGGTCGCGGTTCCCTCCATCTTGAAGGCGCCATTGCTCGACGTGCTGATGCACGGGCGCCACGCGCTCGGCGCTGCCGGACGGCCCGGCGCGGGGCCCGGAATCGCGCTTTCGTTTTTCCTCGTCGCGGTCGTGTGCGGATTTGCCGGGCTGTGCTATGCGGAACTCGCCTCGATGATCCCGATCGCGGGGAGCGCGTACACGTTCACCTATGCGACGATGGGCGAGCTAGTGGCGTGGATCATCGGCTGGGATTTAATCCTTGAATATGCGGTTTCGAACATGGCTGTGGCCGTCGGATTCTCCGCCTACATTAACAGCCTATTAAACACGTTCGGAATTCATTTACCGCCGGCCCTCAGCACGCCGGCCTACACGCCGGAAGCCGGCTGGGCGCTGCACTTCAATCTTGTGGGCTTCCTGATTGTGATGGTGCTCACGATCCTGCTGGTCATCGGCATTCGTGAGACCGCCGGGGCGAACAACGTCATGGTGGGCATCAAGCTGCTTGCCATCCTGGTTTTCATCATCTTCGCGAGCAAATACATCCACCCGGAAAACTACAAGCCGTTTTTGCCGAACGGCTGGCAGGGCGTGCTCACGGGCGGTGCGATCGTATTCTTTGCTTACATCGGCTTCGATTCGGTCTCGACCGCCGCGGAAGAATGCAAGAACCCCCGGCGCGATCTGCCGATCGGCATCCTTCTCTCGCTCTTCATCTGCGCGCTGTTTTACGTCTCGGTTGCCGTGGTGCTGACGGGCATCCAGCATTGGGACCAGTTGCGGAACGCGGCCCCCGTCGCCATCGCGCTCGAGAGAATCGGGCTCCGCGGCATCGAGCGCTGGGTGACCGTCGGCGCGCTGATGGGCATGATTTCTTCGCTGCTCGTGTACCAGCTCGGGCAGGCGCGCGTCTGGTTTGCGATGTCGCGCGACGGCTTGCTGCCTCCCGCGTTTGCAAAAGTCCACACCCGATTCCGCACGCCGCACGTGGCAACCTTGGTGGCCGGATTGTTCGTCGGCATCCCGGCCGGGATCTTCGATATTGGCACGCTCGCCGACCTTTCGAATATCGGTACCCTCTTCGCCTTCATCCTCGTCTCGCTATCGGTGCTGATTCTGCGCAAACGCCAGCCGGACCGCCCGAGGGGATTCCGCGTTCCGCTCTCGCCATGGGTACCCATTGCATCGGTGGCGTTTTGTTTTATTCTAATGGCCAGCTTGACGCTCGAGAACTGGATCCGTTTTTTCGTCTGGCTGCTGATCGGCTTGGCGCTCTATTTCACGTACGGCCAGAAGCACAGCGGACTCGCCGCGCCTACGAAGGAGATTCGTTGATGCGTGTGCGATTGCCGGCGGCACTGGCTGCGTTGCTCGGTGCAGCGCTCGTCCTGCCCGCGCCCTCGTTCGCCTGGGGAGGAAATGCCGACCGGCTGATCACGAACAAGGCAGTGGATTCCCTGCCGACGGAAATGCGACCGTTCTTTGACGCAAACCGCCAGTACTTCGTGCTTCATGCTTCCGACCCGCTCGAGCTGCTGGCGAAGAATCCCAATGAGCGGCACAACCAGTTCATCCGGCTGGACCATTACGGCCAGTTCCCTTTCACAACGCTTCCCCGCGACTACAAATCCGCAGTTGGAAAATTTGGGAAGCACAATCTGGAAACGTACGGCCTTCTGCCGTGGCAAGTCGGCGTGTACAGCGAACGGCTAACGAATGCCTTTCGCACGCGCAATTGGGACGAGGTCCGCCTCTCGGCTGCGTTGCTGGCGTTCTATGTAGCGGCGGCGCACGACCCGTTCAACACGACGACAAATGAGGACGGCAAGCTCTCGGCGCAACTGGGCGTCAACCAGCGATTCGGATCAAGCCTGGTGGATCGTTTCTCGCTTTTCTTTTTTGTGCGGCCGAACGAAGCCGCTTTCATTAACGACCCGACAGACCACGCCTTCGAGATGTGTCTCAGCGCGCACAGCTGGCTCGAGAATATTCTTCTCGCCGACCGGCGCTCCCGTCTGGGTCTGCACGATTACACTGACGAATTCTACGACCGCTTCTACAGCCAGGCCGGCGCCGTGCTGATTCGGCAGATCTCCGACGCCGCGACCGACGTGGGCTCGTACTGGATGACGGCGTGGGTCAACGCAGGCAAGCCGCAACTCCCTCCACGCTGAGGCCGCCATTCCTATGACTCCTGCCGGCCTGGAATCGCCGCTCGCCGCGCTGCCGAAGGCGGAGCTTCATCTGCATCTCGAAGGATCAATCGCTCCGGAGACGGTATCTTTGCTGGCCAAGCGCCACGGCGTAGTCGTCGCCCCGGAAGAAGTGACTGCCCGGTACGCCTATCGCGACTTTCACGGATTCCTCGAAGCGTTCAAATGGGTGACCTATTTTCTTCGCGAGCCGGAAGACTACGGGTTGATCACCCGGCGGCTGGCCGAGGAATTAGAACGCCAAAACGTGGTTTATGCCGAGGTCACGATCTCGGCCGGCGTGATGCTGCGCCGACGGCAAGACGTCGAAAGGAACTTCGCCGCCATTCGCGCCGCCGGCGAACGCTCCCGACCGAGCGGGGTGCGATTGCAGTGGATTTTTGACGCGACGCGGCAATTTGGCCACGAAGCGGCGATGGAAGTGGCGCACTGGGCCGCGCGCTGTCAATCCGGCGGCGTTGTTGCGCTCGGCTTGGGCGGTGATGAGCTGGCTTATCCCGCGAGTGATTTTCGTGCCGCCTATGACTTCGCGCGAGGCGAGGGGCTGCACGCCGTTGCCCATGCCGGAGAGACCGGCGGGCCCGAGTCCATCCGCAACGTTGTGGATCAGCTTGGGGCGGAGCGCGTGGGCCATGGCATCGCGGCGCATAGTGATTTGGAGCTGATGGGCTCCTTGGCCGCGCGGCGTATCCCGCTCGAAAACTGCATCGCGAGCAATCTGCGCACAAGTGCGCTGGCGCGACAGCTCAAAAAACACGAGGCGCAAGCGAGCGAGCACCCGCTCAAGGCTTTTCTTGACCGCGGGGTTCGCGTGGTTCTCTCAACCGATGATCCTGCCATGTTTCATACTGACCTTCTCAGCGAATACAAGCATGCAGCAGAGCTGGGGCTTTCCCCACTCGAACTGGCGCGGCTCGCGCGGGCGAGTTTCGAAGCGGCTTTTTTGCCGCCGGAAGAGAAACGCACCTTGCTCGACGCCTTCGACGCAAAGGCTAAAGTCTTGGCGCTCGCTTGATGCCGGTCGCAAGCAATTGTCCGCCTTCCGGGCCGGTCTGAAACCCACCGCCACGGACAACGATCCTTCCACCTTGTTGGCGGACGCCGGTCGTGCGGTTCTCCTGCTATAATGCCCGGCCATGAAAGCGCACGTTTGGGTGATGTTGAAGAAGACGGTGCTCGATCCGCAGGGGCAGACGATTCAGCATGCGCTGGCGTCGCTCGGCTATTCGCAAGTGCGGGATGTGAGGCAGGGAAAGTTTTTCGTTCTCGACCTGAACGAGACAAGTCGGGCAGAAGTGCAAAAACAGGTCGAGCGGATCGCCAAGGAAGTTCTCACCAATCCCGTCATCGAAGAATTCCGCTACGAGATCCTCGAATAGGTTCCGCCGAGGTCTGCGCCCATCCCTTTGGCCGTCTGTCGCTTCCCTCTTGACGAAACATGGCTCGCCGCCAGCCTTCCCGCATGGAAAGATTATGCTACCCTGATGAAAACGCGGCTGCCGCAAGGGGCGGCCTGGAGCAACGAAGATGTGCGGAATCGTAGGCTACATCGGAGCCAAGAAAGTCGTGCCGCTGATTCTGGACGGCCTGAAGCGGCTCGAATACCGTGGCTATGACTCGGCCGGGATCGCCGTGGTCGGGCAAGACGGCAAAATGGAAATCCGCCGCGCCTCCGGCAAGCTGAGAAACCTCGAAGAGGCGATCCGGCTGAACCCGCTCGACGGCATTTACGGGATTGGCCACACGCGCTGGGCCACCCACGGCCGTCCTACGGAAGAAAATGCCCACCCGCACCGCGACTGCACCGGCGAAATCGTGGTCGTGCACAACGGGATCATCGAAAACTACCTCGAGCTAAAACAGGAGCTCGCCCAGAAGGGACACAAGTTTCTCACCGAGACGGACACCGAAGTGATCGCGCATCTGGTGGAAGAACATTCGAAGGGCGCGAAGCTGGAAGACGCCGTGCTGAAAACCGTGCGGCAATTGACGGGAGCATACGCGCTGGCGGTCATCTCGACGCGCGATCCGAACAAAATCATCGCCGCCCGGTGGGGCCCGCCGTTGGTGATCGGACTGGGCAACGGCGAGTATTTCGTCGCCAGCGACATCCCCGCGGTTCTCTATCACACCCGCGACGTGTTTTTCCTGAACGATGGCGATGTGGCTGTGATCACGCCGGAAGGCGTGCGCCTGCTCGATTTTGAAGGCCGCGCGATCGAGCGTCCGGTGCAGCACGTCACCTGGGACCCGATCATGGCGGAAAAGGGCGGCTTCAAGCATTTCATGCAGAAGGAAATTTTTGAACAGCCCCGCGCCGCTCGCGACACGCTGCTGGGCCGCATCTCGCTCGACAGCGGCAAAGTGTTCCTCGACGAAATGGACATCACCGAGGACGAGTTCCGCAACTTCCGAAACGTCAAGATCGTCGCGTGCGGCACCAGTTGGCATTCGGCGCTCGCGGGGAAATTCATGATCGAGCGGATCGCGCACACACCGGTCGAGGTGGATTATGGGAGCGAGTTCCGCTACCGCGACCCCATCATTGGTCCCCAGAGCCTCGCCATTCTGATCAGCCAGTCCGGCGAGACGGCGGACACGCTCGCGGCGCAGCGCGAAGCGAAGCAGAAGGGCGCGAAGACGCTCGCCATCTGCAACGTGGTCGGCTCGATGCTCACGCGGGAAGCGTCCGGCACCATCTACACGCACGCGGGGCCGGAGATCGGCGTGGCCTCGACAAAAGCCTTCACGTGCCAGCTCACCGCGCTGGTCCTGACCGCAATGTATCTCGGCCAGGTTCGCGGCGATTTGCCCGCGGCGGCGGCCAAAGCGCTGTTGCAGGAACTGACGCGCATCCCTCATAAGATGGAGGCGATTCTCCAGCGCGATGAGGAAATCGAAGAGCTGGCGCGGCAGTTTTTCCGCTACACGGATTTCCTGTACCTCGGACGCGGCATTCATTACCCCATCGCGCTCGAAGGCGCACTGAAACTGAAAGAAATCTCCTACATCCACGCGGAAGGCTATCCCGCCGGCGAAATGAAGCACGGCCCTAACGCGCTGATCGACGAAAACCTGCCCGTAGTCATGGTGGCCACGCGGGACGAGAGCGATCCGGCCTCGATGACGCGCTACGAGAAGAGCGTTTCCAATATCCGGGAGGTAAAAGCGCGCGACGGTATCGTGATTTCGGTTGTCACCGAAGGCGACCGGCTTGCGCGCGAAGCTTCCGACCACGCCATCGAGATCCCCCCGGCTCCGGAGCTGCTCGCGCCCATCCTCAGCATCCTGCCGCTCCAAATGCTCGCCTACCACATCGCCGTGCGGCGCGGATGCGACGTGGACCAGCCGCGCAATCTCGCCAAGTCCGTCACCGTAGAATAATGGACCTTCTCCCCGGGGACTGACTCGCCTGCCACGTGGATTCTCTCGCTTGGTTATCAGCAATTCAGTTTGCGTAGCCCGACTGGCGAACTAGAATACACGCCATGCGTGCCCTTTTCTTCGTGCTTCGTTCGTTTGTCCGGGTACTCGCAATTCTCTTCTTTCTGTCGGCGGTCGCCCATCCGCAGGACATGGGTCCGACGTCGGGCCGTCTGAAAAGCATCGCCGTGCGCGGCGTGAATCGATTCACAGAGCAACAAGTAATCGCTGCGAGCGGCCTGCACGTCGGCGCACCGACGGGCGTTCCCGACCTCGAGGCGGCGGCAAAGCGCCTGGCCGCATCAGGCGCCTTCGAAAACGTGAATTATCGTTATCGCTCCGGGAACGGCGAGATGATGGCTGAGTTTCAGATGGAGGAATCAAGCAAATATCTGCCCTGCGTTTTTGACAATTTTGTCTGGTTCACCCCGCAGGAAATTGAGGTGACGCTACGGCGTGAACTGCCTCTCTACGACGGCAACGTCCCGGAAGGCGGGAAGATGACGCAGGGAGTCATTGCTGCCCTCCGAGAGCTGCTGCGCACGCGAAGCATTACCAGTGACGTCGTCCAGGTGCTACATGTGGATATGACTACCGGCAAGACAGTGCTTCAGTTTCGCGCGAGCGGCGTGGTCCTGCCGATTCGCTCCTTGAGTTTTCCTGGCGCCCGCGGCATTCCGGAAGCCACGCTTCTGAAGGCGGCGAAGGAGTTGCTCGGGCAGGATTACTCGCTGCTGTCAACGCAGACATTTGCGCGCATCGGCCTTCTTCCCCTTTATTTGAAGCGCGGCTATCTCCAAGCCAGGGTTTTGGAGCCGCACGCAACTTTGCTCTTGCCTACAAGCCCCAATGATTCTCCCGCCGTATCTCTCGTGTTGCCGGTGGAGGAGGGGCCCGAATACCATTGGGACGGTGTTACATGGACAGGGAACTACCTGCTTGCGACAGCGGACCTCGATGCCAAGATGGGCCTCAGAGATGGAGAAGCCGCGAATGGCGAGAAGATCGATGCCGGGTTCGATGCCATTCAGAGTGCCTACGGCGCGCGCGGATACATCGAAGCCCTTCTCCGAAGGGTGCCGTCCTTCGATGCGAAGAGCCAGCGTGTCCGATACAATGTCGCGATTGAGGAAGGCCCACAGTACCGTATGGGAACGATCGTATTTCCTGGGATTCCGCCGGGCCCGGCGAAGCGATTGCATGCTGCCTGGAAATTAAAACCCGGCGATGTATTTGACGCATCCTACGGAAGTGAATATTCGAAAAAGGAAGCGGGAAGGATTCTCGCCTCCGAGCACATGCGATGCACGAGTGCCGGGGTAAAGAACATCCCGGATTCACAGAAGAAAACTGTCGATGTTCAATTTTCTTGCCACTAAACGCTGCGGCCGATCCGCTCCTGTAGTCTGCCTGAGCATCGTATTCTCCATCTTCGTGCCGGGCCTTTGCGCGCAGCAGCCGGGGGCCAGGGCGCCGAGCGGCTCGGGCAAACTCGTGGAGATACATGCGAGCGGCTCGAAGCAGTTCACTCCGGAGCAGGTCGCGGCAGCGAGCGGCCTGCGTCTCGGCGAAATGGTTCACCGCGAGGACCTCCAGGCTGCCGCCGACCGGTTGTCGATGCTGGGGTATTTTTCGTCGGTGCGCTACCGTTTCGGCAGTAAGGGTGAAGACGTCACGATCGAGCTTCAACTGGAGGATGCGCCTCTGGCACCCGCCTCCTTCGACAATTTTCCCTGGTTCAGCGACGAGGAGCTGGCCCAGTCGTTGCGCGACGCCGGCTTTCTTTTCAATGGCAGTGTGCCCGAGCAGGGTTCCGTCCCGGATGCAATGGCGCAAACACTCCAAAAGCTGCTGGAAACCCGCAGGGTGCATGGTGTCGTTGAACACATCCTGTTGGGCCGCCCCGACAGCGACGAAAAGATTCAGCAATTCCGCGTGGAGGGCCCTGCCCTGAATGTGGGCAGCCTCGAATTCTCCGATTCCTTGGCTTCCCAGGATCCGCACATTCAGGACCGTTTGTCCGACGTGGTCGGCAAGCCGTATTCGCGCTACGCGATCGAGCTTTTCGCCTACGAACAGGTGCGGCCTATCTATCTACAGCACTCGTTCCTGCGCGTGCAGTTCGGAAAGCCCGGCGTGCGATTCGCCGGCGACCCGACCAAGCTATTGCCAGATACGGTGCAGGTGGTGCTGCCGGTCGAACGCGGCCCGGCCTACAGACTTGGCAAGATCTCGTGGACCGGCAATCGCATTCTCGCTGGTGCTGACCTGGACAAAATCGTGGAACTACATGCCGGCGATCCCGCCGACGGAATGAAACTGCTCGCCGCATGGGATCGCGTTCGAGCCTCCTACGCGCAACACGGATTTCTGGACGTGCAAGTCGCGCCGCAGGCGAGCTTCGACGACAAAGCCGCGACGGTTTCTTACAGCGTCGCTTTGGCCGAAGGGGCGCAGTATCACATGGGCGATCTGATCCTGACCGGCCTCTCCCTGGAAGGTGAACGCCGCATTCGTGCCGCGTGGCCGCTTGCCAAGGGCGCGGTGTTCGACAAGGAAAGTTATGATGAGTTCGTCGACAAGGGCGCGAAGCTGGCCTTCGGCGACCTCCCTTTTCATTACGAGGAGATTGGCCGCTTCTTGCGCGCCGATCCGAGAACCGCGACGGTGGACGTGCTTCTGGATTTCCACTGAGGCGGATGCGATATACTCCCGATGTGCTGAACCAGACCCATCCGAACGCGGTCGAACGCGATTCTGACTTTTCCGTCACTGCTGCTGCGCTTGAAAAACAGGACGGGTTGCTTTCTTCGTTGCGGCGGCTCGATTCCCTGCTTGTCGCGTTCTCCGGCGGCGCCGATTCAGCCTACCTCGCGTGGGCAGCGCACACGGGGCTGGGCCCGCGCGCGCTCGTGGTGACGGCACTCTCCGCCAGCTTCTCCGCGCACGACCGCCGCGAGGCGGAAGCGTTCGTCCGCGCTACGGGATTGCGCCACGAGTTCATCGAAACGCGCGAGTTCGAAAACCCGCTCTACGTGGCCAACAATCCCGATCGCTGTTATCACTGCAAGGACGAACTCTTCGCACAACTGGAACAGATCGCCGCCGGACGGCATTTCGCGGCAATCGCCTATGGGATCAACGCGGACGACACGCGCGACTTCCGCCCCGGCCATCGCGCCGCGCACGAGCACAAGGTCCTCGCCCCGCTGCTCGATGCGGGACTGACTAAGACGGAAATTCGGTCGCTCTCGCGACGCGCCGGCCTGCGCACGTGGGACCGCCCCGCCTCCGCGTGCCTTTCCTCGCGCGTCCCGTACGGCACTCCAGTGACGGCAGACATCTTGCGCAAGATTGAGGAGGGCGAGACGATTCTTCGCGAACTCGGCTTACGGCAATTTCGTGTCCGCGCGCACGGTGAATTGGCCCGCATCGAAATCGCGTCGGATGAGCTGCCCCGCGCGCTGGATGTTGCGATGGCCGGACAGATCGCCCGCCGTTTCAAACGGATCGGTTTCGCTTTTGTGACGCTCGACCTCGAAGGCTACCGGCAAGGCTCGCTGAACGAGGTCTTGCGGAAGCCGTAGCAACGTGCACCGATTTGGCGGGCAGGAGTATCCCCCTCGTTGGCCAGCCGCAGGGAACTTCCCCTTGCGTGTTTTCGTATGCTTCTGATAGGAAGAGACGCCGCAGCAGAATTGCGGCGATCGTCCCGGAGAACAATGCGCTTCCACTCGCGACTTGCACCCCTAGCGTGCGCTGCCCTGCTGGCCGCGGCAGCTACGGGCTGCACCACCGTTGAAACCGGTTCCGGCACTTTCGATCGGACGCTGACGGTGAGCGGGCCGGTCGTCCTCGACGTCGCGAACGGCTCGGGAAGAGTGCAGATCAACTCCGGCGCTACCGGCGAGGTGCGAATTCATGCTGTGTTCCGTGTGCGGACGTGGCCGTGGGAGAAACCGCAAGAGCGCGTAGCGGACGTTAGCCAGCATCCGCCCATCGAGCAGCAGGGGAATCTCATCCGCATCAGACACGACGAACGAAGCAAGAGAAATGTCACGATTGACTACACGATCGTCGTCCCGGCGGAGACGGAGTTGCGCGGCGCCGTCGGCTCCGGGGAGCTGGACGTCCGCGGGATTCGCGGCCCTGCCAGGCTCATCGCCGGCTCCGGCAACATCACCGCACAACAGATCGGCAACGACACACACGCGACCGCCGGCAGCGGCGACATCAAACTCTCGGACATCGGCGGCGACGTGGAGGCTTTGGCGGGTTCCGGCGATCTGGAAATGCGCAACATCAACGGCGAGGTCCGGGCGCATACGGGATCGGGCGACATTACGATTGAACATCCAACCGGGCCGGTGGTCGTGGGCGCCGGCAGCGGCGACATCAGCCTCCGCGACTTGGCCGGTGATGTGCGCGTAAGGACCGGATCCGGCGATATCGCCGTGGACGGAAATCCCGCGGGCACGAGCTACTGGGAGCTCCACACCGGCTCAGGAGCCGTCACCCTGCGCGTTCCGGCCGTCTCGAGCTTCCGCTTCTACGCGCATTCCAACTCGGGCAGCATCATGACCAACCTCTCGATGATTGTGGAAGAACATGCGAAGCACGATCTGCGCGCCCACGTCGGCGATGGAAAGGCGCGCATCGAAGTGGACACAGGCTCCGGAGACATTCGGATCGATTGACCCGCTTCGCTCGGCTGGCTGTTCGTCCTCCCTCGCGATACAATCTCCGACAAATGCAGCAGCGTATCCTCGCTCTGGCTCTCGCCGGTCTCCTCGGGGCTGCGCCAGCGTCTTTGCACACACACGGGCAGCAGCCGAAACAGAATCCTCCGGCTAAAGACGAGGCCGCCAGGAAAGCGGAAGAAGCCGAAACAGCGCTGGAACGGGCGGTGCAGGCGGCAGGAAACGATCGCGCCGCTCTGGTGCGCCAGCTCGAGGATTACCTGCGGCGCTTCCCCGACGCACCGCGCAAGGTGAATGTCTATCGCGCTCTGCTCGAAGCATCGCAGCAGCTTCATGACTACCCGCGCGCGCTCGACTATGCGGAGCGACTAATCGCGGTAAGCCCGGATGATTCGCAGATGATGATGCTGGCCGCGGGCTTGCTCGAACGACAGGGAGATGACCACAGCCTGACGCGCGCGATCGGCTACGTTTCCCGCGTGCTCGACCGTGTGGAGAAGGCCACCCCGGAGGATAAGCCGGCGCGCGAGTCCCTCGCCGAGTGGCAGCAGAATCAAACGCAAATTCGCTCGGCCGTCCATCAGGTGCGCGGACAGCTTGAAATGGAACAGAAGCGGTACGATGCGGCGGCGAAAGACCTGGGAACGAGCTACGATTTGCTGCCCAATTCCACGGCGGCTCTGCGACTGGGAGAAATCGCGGAACTGCAGAAAAACTGCACGAGAGCCATTCCCCGCTACGAAGCGGCGTTCCTGCTCCCGGAAAGCGGGCCCAGCGGATCGGTGGACCGGCGCGAAGTACGGCAGAAGCTCGGCAATTGTTGGCGAATCCTACACGGCAACGAGGCCGGGCTTGGTGAAGACCTGCTGGCAGCGTACGACCGCCTGGGCACCGCGGACAAATCAGCGGCGAAGGGCCGCCCGCAGGCTAGAAACAAGAACGCAAAAGAGCCATTCGCATTCGTGCTGCGCCGCGTGGATGGCACGGATTTTCCGCTGGCGCCTCTCAAGGGAAACGTCGTGGTGTTGAATTTCTGGGCGACGTGGTGCGGTCCGTGCCGCGAGATAGAGCCGCTGTTCGACCAGGTGGCGCAGGACTTCCGGGAAAAGCCGGATGTCGCCTTTTTCTCCGTGAACACCGACGAGGATGAATCGCGCGTGCAACCGTATCTCGCGCGACAAAAAATAGCCGCTCCGGTCGTGCTGGCCGACGGACTCGACGCATTTCTCGATGTCAACGCGATCCCGACCGTCATGGTGCTGGACCGCAGCGGGAAGATTATCTATCGCGCGAGCGGTTTTGGCCCCGGCGATTTTGTCGGCGCGCTCACGGCCACGATTCAACAGGCCTTGGGTCCGGCGAAGTGAATCCCGCCATTCCCCACTTCATGCGGGTGTCCAGGCAGAGCGCACGGATTCTTGCCATGGCACGCTGGTAGTACTCCTCCGCCTCCTTTCTTTCGGCCAGCCCTGGCCGGGCTTCTAGAGAATAATGAAAGACAGGCACGTGGTTGCGGACCCAAATGCCGGAGCAGGCGCGAAGAAGCAAACGTGCAGTCGCATATGCGCCTTCTCGGGGAGCCTGGCAGGGAGCCTGCCGAATTTCAGTCGCGGGAAGCGGCGGATGGTTCGGCGGCGAGCGCGGCATCGCGTGCGGCGAGGACCGTGCCGACGTGAATACGCACGGTGTCCTCCACGCGGCGTGCGTAGCCGCCCGCAAGTGTCACCGCCGCGGGCACGCCCAGCCTTCGCGCGTGCTCGTACACAAGCGCATCGCGCCGGCGCAAGCCTTCCATCGTCAGCGCCAGCCCGCCGAGCTGATCTTCGCGGTAGGGATCGGCGCCCGCGAGATAGAAAAGCAAATCCGGATGGAAATCGTGGAAGGCTTGCATCAGGTGTTTCTCGAGGATGGCCAGATAATCTTCGTCGCCGATTTTGTCGGGCAGGTCAACGTCGATGTTCGATGGCGGCTTCGGATAGGGATAATTATTTTCCTGATGTATGGAGAGCGTGAACACGTTGCCGTCGCCGCCAAAGATGGCGGCGGTTCCGTTGCCCTGGTGAACATCGGTATCCACCACCATGGCCGTCTCGATCGCGCGATCGAACTGCAGCCGCCGGATCGCAATCGCTACGTCGTGGATGGGGCAGAAACCTTCCCCGTGATCCGGATACGCGTGGTGCAGGCCGCCGCCCAGGTTCACCGCCCAGCCATCTTCGAGCGAACGGCGTCCCGCGAGGATGGAGCCGCCGGCGACGAGCCAGCACGCTTCGACCAGCTCCTTCGACCACGGAACTTCCAACCGCATGAGCTCGACGTGGCTCAACTTCCCGGTTTTCAGTTTGCGAACGTATTCCTGCGAATGCACGCGAAGCACGTCCTCATCGCTGGCGGGCTCGGGAGTGAGGAAGTCCGCCGGCTCGGCCAGTTGCTCGCCAAGCAGGGCGTTGTACACCAGGCGATATTTCTGCGAAGGAAAGATGTGCGCGCCGAGGTGCAGGTCGTAACGATCGTCATAGACAATCTTGAACGGGAGCATAACAGGCAGAGACTATCGCGGAGCGGAACGGGAATCAAATCCCGTGTCGCCGGCGCCGGCGCGCCTTTTTGAAACTTTCGTCGCGGGCAGTCAATCTCATCCATAGAAGCACGCGGAACGAGCGCTCCGGCTGCATCGCCAATCCAAAGACCATGTTCCGTGCGTAGTTCTGGTGGGGATACGTCTGTGTTAGTCTTACAAACGATGCATCGCGCGAAAGCCATTCTGCTGGTGCTTTCGCTGCTGGCCGCGCCCGTCGCCCTGTTGGCGCGTGGCTCTGCCTGTGGCGAGCGCTCCTGCTGCAGGAAATCCTGCTGCGAACCACGCGCGCAGATGCCGCACTCCGGGGATCGTGGCATGGCGTGTCATCGCCATTCCGCACCCACACAAGACTGCGCGATGACATCCGCCTGCAATCGCACTCTTGATTATGGGTTTGTCTCTCCTTTGCCCCTGACCGCTTTGCAGGCGGCAGACTCGCTCACCATGCCTCAACCTGCGGGCAAGATCATGTATCTCCCCTTTGCTACCGCGTCTAGCGGATTCCGCCCTGCGCCCTTCGAACCTCCGTGAAGCTAGCCCCTCACCCCAATTCACACCAGGCAATAGAAGTAACCATGGGAGGATTTGCATGCGGAGGCTCACATTTCTATTGGGTTTCGTGGCGCTCATATTCGGGGGAGCAACTGCCCACGCCACGGTTTTCGGAAACATTCGAGGCATCGCGCACGACCCGCAGCACCGCCCCATCGAAGGGGCCACGGTGACGCTGCACGCCCAAGCGTCCGATTGGACGCAGACGAGACAGACGGACGCGGATGGGGCGTTTGAATTCTCCGCTGTGCCCGTGGGCGAATACCGCATCACGATCACGCATCGCGGTTTCGCCCCCTCGGAGGCATCGCTGGTCGTGCAGTCCAGCAGCGCGCCCATTCTGCACTTCCCCCTCAAGTTAGCCGGGGTGACGCAGGAGGTGAAGGTCTCGGCGGAATCGGAACAGATCAATCCGCAATCCTCGACGACACAGAACATCGTCAATCGCGAGGCAATTGCTCGCACGCCCGGCGCGGACCGCGCGAACAGTCTCGCGATGATCACGGACTACGTTCCCGGCGCCTACATCGTCCACGACCAGTTGCACGTCCGCGGGGGCCACCAGGTGAGTTGGCTGATCGACGGCGTCCCGGTGCCGAATACGAGCATCGCCAGCAACGTCGGCCCGCAGTTCGACCCGAAAGATATTGACTACCTCGAAGTGCAGCGCGGCGGCTATTCCGCGGAATATGGAGACCGCACCTACGGTGTGTTTAACGTGATCCCGCGCTCCGGATTTGAGCGCAACAACGAAGCGGAGCTGGTCACCAGTTACGGCAGCTTCCACCAGACGAACAACCAGATCAGCCTCGGTAGCCACACAGAACGCTTTGCCTACTTTGGCAGCATCAGCGCCAATCGGAGCGACCTGGGGCTTGAAATGCCTGCGCCTCCGCTTCTTCACGATCTCGAGAGCGGTGTCAGCGGATTTCTCTCGCTGTTCTACAACGCGGATACCAACAATCAGCTCCGGCTGGTGACCTCCCTGCGCCACGATCATTATCAGATTCCCAATACTCCGTACGGCGAGCTGGCCGGCATTCGCGACCTCGACCGCGAAAGCGATTCGTTTGTGAATCTCTCCTGGGTCAGGACGCTCGGACCCGGTGCAGTGTTCACCCTCTCTCCCTTCTACCATTTCAATCGCGCGATCTTCGAGGGCGGGCCGAATGATTCGCCGCTCATCGCGCAGAACGACCGCGCGTCCAATTACGCCGGGATGCAGACCTCGCTCGCGGTTGTCGCCGGCAAGCACAACGCCCGGTTCGGGCTCTACTCTTATGGCCAGCACGACAATTCTCTGTTCGGGTTGCATGCCAATGACGGAAGCGGGCTCGCGCTGACCCAGCGGCAGCTTCAGTGGGGCAGCCTCGAGGCGGGGTTCCTCGAAGATCAGTTTGCCGTGACTCATTGGCTGACCTTGAACGGCGGAGTCAGGCTGACACATTATTCCGGCGGCCTCGATGAGAATGCCGTCAGTCCGCGTGCCGGTGCCGCGATCCGCGTGCCACGGCTGAACTGGGTTTTGCGCGGCTCCTATAATCGTTATTACCAGGCGCCGCCGCTCGATACCGTCGCTGGACCTCTGTTTGCGTTCGCGCTGCAGCAGGGATTCGATTTTCTGCCTTTGCACGGCGAACGCGACGAACAGTGGGAGGCCGGCATGACGATTCCCTTCCATGGCTGGACGCTGGATACGGACTACTTCCATACTGCGGCCAGAAACTTTCTCGATCACGATGTTCTGGCCAATTCGAACATCTTTTTCCCGCTGACGATTCAGCGCGCGCGCATTCGCGGCTGGGAGTCCACACTGCGCTCCCCCAGGCTCTGGCGCCGCGCTACTCTCCACGCTGCATTCTCCCATCAGTTCACCGAAGGAACGGGCGCAGTGACGGGCGGCTTGACCGACTTTACGCCGCCGGATTCTGTTTTCTTCTTCCTCGACCACGACCAGCGCAATACCTTCACCACGGGCTTCGTCATTGACCTCCCGGGACACGCCTGGGCTTCGGGGAATGTGGCGTACGGTTCGGGATTCCTGCAGGGTGATGGTCCCGCTCATCTGCCGTCTCACACGACGATTGACCTTAGCCTGGGCAAAACATTCGGCGAACGGCTCTCCCTCAACGCGACGGCGCTGAATTTGACGAACCGGCGCTACCAGCTCGATACGAGCAACACGTTTGGCGGCACGCACTGGGCCAACCCGCGCGAGTTCAGCGTGCAACTGCGCTGGAGGTTTCACTACTAGTGGAATCACCGGAATTTCGTGCAGGCGGTCCGCATCCGCTGCAAGAGAGGGATCCTTCGGCCGATGAAGCTGGCCTCAGGCTAATCCCGCTCGCTGGATTAGCTTTCGCGGTCGAGGATAAACTCAGGGACCGCGAGCAGGGCGCGGCGGTATTCGGAATCGGGGAGAACATCAACACAGGCCTTGGCCTTGTTGGCGTAGGCATTCGCCAGGCGCCGGGCACGATCGAGTGCGCCGGAGCTGCTCACCAGATGCGTGATTTCTTCGGCTCGGACGCTGTGGAATCCCTTCTCGGCCAGGACGGTCGCAACAAGTTTGCGTCCCTGCGTGTTGCCGTTTTCGATGGCGTAGATCAGCGGCAGCGTGACCTTTCCTTCTTTCAAATCACTCAGCACTGGCTTGCCGAGCTGCTCGGGTGAGGCCGTGAAATCAAGCAGATCGTCCACGAGCTGAAACGCAAGCCCCGCGTAGCGCCCGTAGTCTGAAAGCGCCTGTTCGACCGGGCCATTTTGTTGTGCGATCACCGCACCGAGCCGCGCGCAGCCGCTGAACAGGCAGGCCGTCTTGCGAAATGCGAGTTCGGTCGCCTCGCCTTCCGTCAGATCAATGCGGCCAAGCTTGGTCAGTTGCAGCAGCTCTCCTTCCACCATGCTCTGCGTCAGCTCGATCAGAATGTCGAGGATCGCGAAGTTGCGCTCCCGCAGAGCCACCTGGAACGATTGCATGTAGAGCCAGTCGCCGGCGAGCACGCTCATCTGATTTCCCCAACGGGCGTTGGCGCTCGCTCGGCCCCGGCGAGTATTGGCGCCATCGATTACGTCGTCGTGAATCAAGGTGGCGCTGTGGATCATTTCCATCACGGCGCCCAGCCGGATCGCACTCGGGCCGCGATAGCCGCAGTACGCGGAGGAAAGCAGAAGGAGAGCCGGGCGAAGTCGCTTGCCGCCGCCCGCGCGGAGGTAGCCGGAGATCTCCGCGACCGGCTCAATCGCCGCGTTGTTCTGCGCAGCAATTTCCCGCTCGACGAGCAGCAGGTCGTCGCGCACCAGCTCAAAAAGCTCTTTGGCGGTCAGAACAGCGATGGCAGCCCTCCGCGCCTAGTCGTGTGATGCCGGTGCTTTTGCATTTCCCAGCTTGAAAAGCTGCCGAAAATTTGCAGCCGTCGTGGCGGCCACTTCCTCGGCCGCTAAGTTTCTCACATTCGCCAGCGTCCGCGCTACCTCCACCACAAAAGCCGGCTCGTTTCGCTTTCCCCGGTGTCCCTGCGGCGGCAGGAAGGGCGAATCCGTCTCGACGAGCATCCGGTCGAGCGGCAACTCGCGCGCCACTTGCCGGAGCGGCTCCATCTTTGGGTAAGTCACGTTGCCGGCGAACGATACAAAGAATCCCATGTCCAGGCCGCGCCGGGCTTCCTCCAGCGCTCCCGTGAAACAGTGCAAGATGCCGCCCAGGCCCGACGGGCGCCAGTCTTCTTCGAGCAGCCGCAGGCAATCGCTCCAAGCATCGCGGCAATGGATCACAATCGGCAGCCGCGCCGCTCGCGCCTGCCCAAGCTGCCGCCGGAAAACACGCTCCTGCACATCGCGCGGCGAATGGTCGTAGTAATAGTCGAGGCCGATTTCGCCCCAGGCGATCACGCGCGGATGCATCGCCAGCTCCACCAGATGCTCGAAATGCGCTTCGGTCGCAAGCTTCGCCTCGTGAGGATGGATGCCCACGGAGGCGTAGATCCAGTCATTCTGTTCGGCGAACGGCAGGGCCGCATTCAAGCGCTCGGGTCCGGTCCCGCTGCCGATGGCGAGCAGGGCTCGCACGCCGGCCTCCCGCGCGCGAACAAGCATCTCTGCGCGGTCGGAATCGAATTGCGGGAATTCCAGGTGCGCGTGCGAGTCGATGATTTCCACGGTGAGCTTCTTCTTGTGGTTCGGGCGTATCTGAGACCCGCCACTACAACAGCGCGGAGAACAGATCCCTCGCCTGCACTCCGGCTTCAGGATGTCCCACGCTCGTCGCGGGGCTCACTTCAGCCGGGTGCCGGGAGGCACATCCTCCGTAAACGTGCACAGCACCGGGCGGCCCTCCGGCCCCACCGACGCCGCGACGATCATGCCGTTCGATTCCACGCCGCGCAGCTTTCGTGGCGCGAGATTCGCGACGACAACCACATTCTTGCCGATCAGATCTTCCGGAGCGTAGGCCAGAGCGATGCCCGCCACCACCTGGCGAACTTCGTCGCCGATGTCCACGAGGATTTTCAATAGCCTGTCGGCGCCGGCGACGCGCTCGGCGGCCTTGATGACCCCGGCCCGCATTTCGACCTTGGCGAAATCCTCGATGCCAATCTTTGTTGGAGCGGGTGCCGCGCCGGCCGCTGCGCCCGGCGTGCTTGGAGCACTCGAAGTCGCTGCGGTTGGCGCACTTGCTGGATTGCGAATCTCTTGTTCCATGGCTTCAATTTTCTCCCATGTTTCTTTCTTGTCCACTCGTGGAAATACAGCCTCGGGCTTTCCGATCTTTGTTCCTGCCTTCAAACCGTCCCAATCCAGGTCTTCAATTCGCTGGTCTTCGGCTCGGCCACTTTGGCCGAGCTGTTCCCAGATTCTCTGTGAGGCATGCGGTATCACGGGATGGGCAAGAATCGCCACAAAGCGCAGAGCTCCTGCAGCATCGTGTAACACGGTATTGAGCACTTCGCGCTGCGCTGGATTCTCCGCAAGCCCCCAAGGTTTCGTATCTACAAGATAGCGATCGACAACTCCAATAAGCCCCCAGATCGCCTGGACCGCAGCGGAGAAGTTGTGACTCTCAAAAGCTCGAATCGCGTTGTTCTTGGCGCTGTTTGCTGGAACCGGGAAAAGGTATTTGCTGTCAGGGCGTTCACCGGGGCGAGGTATCTGGCCGCCGCAATACCGCTCGATCATGTTCAGAACACGGCTCGCCAGATTGCCGAGGCCGTTGGCAAGATCGCTGTTGTACCGCGTGATGAGCGCGTCGCGGCTGAAATTGCCATCCTGCCCGAAGACGACATCGCGCAGCAAGTAGTAACGCAGCGCGTCGTTGCCCATCACCTTGACGATTGGCTCCGGATACGCCACGTTCCCCTTCGACTTGCTCATCTTCTCCTGCTCGAACAGCAGCCAGCCGTGGGCAAAAATCTGCTTCGGCAGCGGCAACTCCGCCGCCATCAAGAAGGCGGGCCAGTACACGGCGTGGAAGCGGATAATCTCTTTCCCCACCATGTGCAGATCGGCAGGCCAATACCTCTGAAATTCTGCCGTGCCGTTTTCACCCACGCCCCAGCCAATGGCCGTCATGTAGCTCGTGAGTGCGTCGTACCAGACGTAAAAAACATGCTCGGGATCGTCGGGCCACGGAATGCCCCACTTGATCGTCTTGCGGCTGATGGAGATGTCTTTCAGGCCGCTTCCAACAAAGCTGACCACTTCATTACGGCGAAAGTCCGGCTGCACGAATTCCGGATGCTCCTGGTAATGCTTGAGAAGCCGATCCTGAAACGCGGAAAGCCGGAAAAAATAGTTTTCCTCGGAGATCAATTCCGCAGGACGCCCACAGGTGGGGCAATCGGCCGGCTCGGCCGAGTCGCTGACGTAGAGATTGTCGTGGATGCAGTAGCGGCCTTCGTATTTCGCTCTGTAGATGTAGTCCTTGTCCTTGGCGCGGCGCAGGGTGCGCCGCACCAGCGCCTGCACCGACCGCGCATGTTCCGGCGAAGTGGTGCGGACAAAATGCGTGTAGCGGATATCCAGAAGCTTCCAGAGCTCGCGGAATATGGGATAGTTCCGGTCCACCAGCTCCTGCGGCGTGATTCCCTGCTTCTCCGCGGCGCGCTCGATATTCACGCCGTGCTCGTCCGTCCCGGTCAGATACGCCACGTCGTAGCCGCACATCCGCTTGTACCGCGCGATCGTGTCGCACACAATCGTCGTGTACGCGGAACCCACGTGCGGGCGCGAGTTCGCGTAATAGATCGGCGTGGTCAGGTAAAACTTGGGCTTGGATTCGGCCATCGGCTATTTGTTCCGCTCGCGCTGCTTCTGAAACTGAAACGTCGCTTCCGCCATCACCTGTTTCAGGGGAACGCCCTTCTCCGAGGCGATCCGCTGGCAATCTTCGTATTCGGGCGCGGCGTTGAGCACCGTGCCGTTCATCCGCGAAACCTTCATGCGAATTTCGCCGAGCGGCGTGACCACCGGTATCATCTCCCGCTCAAGCGTCCGGCGGTGGGCTTCGTGCACGCGCACCCCGATCGTCGTGGTCTCGCGAAAGAGCAGATCGATCAAGCCACTCGCATCCGCCGGTTTCGCGAGCAATGTGATGAGCTGCCCCGGCCGGTTCTTCTTCATCTGCACCGGAGACGAAAATACATCCAGCGCGCCTGCCGCCAGCGCGCGATCCACAAAATAGCCGTAAATCTGCGGGCTCATGTCGTCGAGGTTTGCTTCGATGATGGCGACCGGCTCATCCCAGCGCCCGGCAGCCTCCTGTTCAACCACCTCCCCAACAAAAAGGCGCAAGACGTTCGGCTGCTGCGCGAGGTCTGCGGAACCAGCCCCGTAGCCAATTGCCTGCACCCGCATCGGCGGCATGGAGGCGTAGCGCGTCGCCAGCGTCGTCGCAATGGCCGCGCCGGTCGGCGTCACCAGTTCTTTCTCGATGCCGCTCGAGAATGTCGGAACGTCACGAAGCAGCTCCGCCGTCGCGGGCGCCGGCACCGGCAATAATCCATGTTGTGTTTGCACGCGCCCGGCTCCAACGTCGAGCGAGGAGCAGGCGAAGCCGTCAATGCCGAGCAGTTCGAACCCGATCGCTGCGCCGGCGATATCCACGATCGCATCCACCGCGCCGACCTCGTGAAAGTGCACCTTCTCGATCGAAATCTGGTGCACTTTCGCTTCCGCCTCGCCCAGGCGGCGAAAGATCATTGCGGCCCGGTCCGCGGCGCGCGGCGGAAGACCAGCGGATTCGATCAGGCGAAGAATCTCTGCCAGGCCACGATGGTGATGATGTTCATGCGTCTCCACCTTGACCTGCGTCGCGAAGAGCGCGCCCCGCTTCACTTTTTCCGCGGAAATCTTCCAACCAGGGAGCGCAAGGCGGCGCAGCCCGGCCTCGAGAGCCGCCAGGTCCACACCGGCGTCCACGAGTGCACCGAGTACCATGTCCCCGCTGATGCCGGAGAAACAATCGAAGTAGGCGAGTTTCATTTGTCTTTGCGCGCCCAGAGCGCCGCGGCGCGCTCATTTGAAAAAAACGATACTAGTCTGGCCTCGCAACCCTGTCAAATCGGCGCGAGTTTGGAGATTGGAAACGACCGAGACGGCATGCCATCAGGCCCGCTGATTGCACACCGTGCATGACTACCGTAATCTGCGCCGGGATACCCCCCGAGAATCCGCGTGAGATGCCGCCTCTCTTTTGACTGACCCCGTATAACCCCCTATAATCGGATTCTTTTTCGCGGCCCAGGAGACACGTGTATCAACCCGTCGAAGCCCGCATCCGCAAAGCGCTGACGCGGCACATCCACAAGGTGTACAGCGTGGACGTGCCGGTCGTCACGGAGCGCCCGCCTCGCCTCGAAATGGGCGAGGTAGCCTCGCCGGTCTGCTTCGAGCTGGCTCGGAAGCTGAAGAAGGCGCCCCGGCTGCTCGCGCAGGAAATGGCCAACGCGATTGCCCCCATCGAGGGAGTCGCACGGCTCGAAGTCGCGGGCGGCGGATACCTGAACGCGTATCTCGACCGCGCGGCCTTCTTCCGCACGGCAGTCGAAGGCGCGGGCCGCGAGGCTGTCAGTGCGCCGCCCGATGCGCCGAAGGCCATCGTCGAGCACACCAACATCAATCCGAACAAGGCGGCGCACATCGGCCACCTGCGCAACGCCGCGCTGGGCGACGCATTCGTGCGGCTGCTGCGTTACTCCGGCCGCCGCGTTGAGGTGCAGAACTACATCGACAACACGGGCGTGCAGGTTGCCGACGTGGTTCTCGGGTTTGTGCACATCGAACAGAAAACTCCTACCGAGGTGAAAACGCTCGCGGCGCAACCCCGCTTCGATTATTACTGCTGGGATCTCTATGCGCGCGTGACGCAGTTTCTCGAAGAAGACAAATCGCGTCTCGCCCTGCGCGGCGAAACACTGCAAGGCATTGAAGAGGGTCTCGGCGCTGCCGCCGAGATTGCCGAAACCGTGGCGACTGCGATTGTCCGCTACCATCTGGCGACCATGGGCCGACTCGGCATCGAGTACGACCTCTTGCCGCGCGAAAGTGAAATCCTGCAACTGAAGTTCTGGGAGACGGCGTTCGAGCTGTTGAAAAAGCGAGGCACGATCCGCCTGGCCGCTTCCGGCAAGAACGCGGGCTGCTGGGTAATGCAGCTCGAGAAAGACAGTGAAGCGGATGCTCCGGATGACGACGAGGATGCAAAGATCATCGTGCGCTCGAACGGCACGGTCACCTACGTTGGCAAGGACATCGCCTACCAGCTGTGGAAATTTGGATTGCTCGGCAAGGAGTTTCACTACGCGCGCTACCACACCTATCCAAACGGACATGTTCTATGGGAGACGCGCGCTTCCGGAGGCGAGGCCGATGCGCCCGCCTTCGGCCATGCCGCGCAAGTGTTCAACGTGATCGACTCGCGGCAGATGTATTTGCAGTCCATTGTCATTGCCGCGCTCGAGGCGCTGGGCTTTAAGGAACAGGCCGCGCAATCGGTTCATTTCTCCTACGAAATCGTGGCGCTTTCGCTCCGCTGCGCCGCCGAGTTGGGATACGAGATTCCGCCGGAGGACGCCAGGCGCACACACGTGGAAGTGAGCGGGCGCAAAGGCCAGGGCGTGAAGGCCGATGACCTGCTCGACCGTCTGGAAGCGAGCGCGCGAGCGGAAGTGCATGCGAGGCAGCCGGAGACGCCCGAAAAGGATCGCGCCGCAATTTCCCACGCCATCGCGATCGGCGCCCTGCGGTATTTCCTGCTGAAGTACACTCGCTCGACGGTCATTGCGTTCGATTTCAAGGATGCGTTGAGCTTCGAAGGAGAAACGGGACCCTACGTGCAGTACGCCATCGTCCGGGCAAAAAACATCTTTCGCAAGCTCCGCGAGCAGCAGCCGGATGTCTCGCTCGAAGAACTTGAAAAACAGTTGAGCGACGCGGCAGTGGCCGCTTTGCTTGCCCCGCCGGACGGAAACGATCTGTGGGGACTTGTTCTGCTGGCCGGGTCGCTTGGCGCGCAGGTGGAGGCAGCGCTCGGCGCCCACGAGCCGGCCTTCATCGCGAAATTTGCATTCCAGCTCGCGCAGGGGTTTAATCTTTTCTATCACAAACACCACATCCTCTCGGAGGCGGATCCGGCGAAGAAGGCATTTCTGTTGCAGGTGGCCGCGCTGATCGAGCGCCAGCTTGTCACGGCGCTCGGCCTTCTTGGCATCGAAGCCCCGGAGAAGATGTAGGCAGAGCGGCAGGGACCGGCTTGCATGATTGTCTCGGGCTAGTGAGAAGGGCTGCGCGGGTCCGCGAAGGACGGCAACCCGTCCGCGACCATCCGCATCTGGAACGTCGGGGTGGTCTACAGCGGAGATTCAGACTTGGGATCGAATTCGGATTCGCAAAGAATACTTGGGAGAAAGAACTCGATGGCAATCAGACACCCGGGAAGAGCATCCTTCCTGCTGGCCCTTTGCATCACAGGCGCGATTTTCGTAGTCGGCTTTGGCAATCTCGCTTTGGCGCAGTCGCCAGAACTAGCCGCGCTTGCCTATGACCGGTCGCGCGAAATGACCGTCAAGGGCACGATTCAGGCCGTGCAGACCGAAACAAAACCCGGCAGTCTTCTCGGCACACACCTGCGGCTGGACACGGCTGCGGGTCTGATCGATGTTCACCTGGGGTCTGCAACACAGATGGGCGTCGTCGCGCCACTGGGTTTGTCTGCCGGCGAGACGGTCGAAATCGTCGGCTCGATGGATTCGTCGAGCGCCAAGCCGGTGCTTCTCGCCCGAGTTGTAACCGCCAATAATCGCTTCCTGATCTTGCGGAACCGGCAGGGAATCCCCCTCGCCACTCCGGGAGCCATGCGCGGCGCCGTTCCACAAGCAGCGAAGGGGGGCAGGCCGTGAGGCGATTCCCGATCCTGATCTGCGTCCTCGTCGTTGCAGGCGTGAGCCTTTTAGGGTGCAGCGGCTCATCAAATGGCACCACCAGCAATGCCCTCACCATCGGGATGGCCCCAGCCTCGGTGAACGTCCCGGTTGGATTGACCGCGCAATTCACTGCCACGGTGACTGGTTCCACGAACAAGGGAGTTACCTGGCAAGTCAACGGGACGACCGGCGGGAACTCAACGCTCGGCACAATCTCCACGACTGGCCTCTACACCGCTCCCGCAACGGTGCCCAGTCCTGCGACCATGACGATCAAGGCCACCGCGCAGGCGGATAACAAGACGTCGGCGACGGCCACGGTCACGGTGATCCCCGCCGCCCTTGTGACGGTTTCTCCAGGTTTAGTCAGTGTTCCCGCTGGCGGCACCCAATCCTTCACGGCAAACGTCGCGGGCAATCAGACAAACCAGGTGACCTGGCAAGTGAACGGAGTCATCGGCGGCAGCAGTGCCACTGGGACGATCACGACCCTGGGCGTTTACACGGCGCCACTCTCCCCTCCGCCCGGTGGCTCCGTCACCATCACGGCAGTGGCGTTGAATTCGCAGAACACCTCGGGCTCGGCGACGGCCACAATCACTTTCTCGAACGCTTCCCTGCGAGGCAGTTATGCCTTTGCGGTCTCGGGCTCGAATGCGACCGGGTTATTCGCGGTTGCCGGGAGTTTTCAGGCGGACGGTAACGGGAATCTCACCTCGGGCGTAGAGGATGTGAATAACAGCGGCGTAATTGCCACCAACGTCGCGCTGACGGGCACCTACTCCGTTGGCCCCGACGGGCGCGGCAGCGCTCAGATCAATACTTCGTCCGGGACCTCCAATCTGCGCTTCGCTCTCGTCTCCAACCTGCATGCGCTTGTCGTTCGATTTGACGGCAACGCGACCGGGACTGGCGCCTTCGACGCGCAGGATGCTTCGGCATTCTCAACCGCCGCAATCCAGGGCAAATATGCCTTCAATTTTTCCGGGATCGATGGCTTTGGAAATCCCCTGACCTTTGGCGGCGCGTTCTCGGCGGATGGCGGTGGTGGCATCACGAGTGGCGCCGGCGATGCGAATGACGGCGGGGCCGTCTCCGCGAATCTGGCGCTGACCGGTTCCTACGGCGTGGGATCGAACGGCCGCGGGACTGCGACCATCACCAGCTCTCTCGGCTCGTTTCACTTCAGCTTCTACATTGTCCGCAGCGGAGTTTTGAAATTCGTGGGACTCGACATCACGCCGTTGCTGAGCGGCGAGGTCCTCAGCCAGCCGTTCGGGCCATTGAGCGTGAGCACACTTTCAGGAAACTTCGTCTTCACGGTGGGGGGAGCGAGCGGCGCCGGCCCCCTCGCTGCCGGAGGCTTTTTCTTCGCCGATGGGAACGGCAACCTCCAAAATGGCATCGAAGATTTTAACAACAACGGCGTCGCCACGCTGAATCAGGCCTTCACGGGAACATACAGTATCTCGTCCAACGGGCGCGGCACGGCCACGCTCAACACGCCGCTCGGAACGTTCCATTTCGCCGTGTATCCTGCCGCCAATGGCGTCGTCGAGCTCCTCGAAATGGATACCGGCGTGGTGAGTTCGGGGGCTGCGAACGCGCAACTGGCCACCTCATTGTCCACGGCGATTCTCAAAGGCAGCCTCGCGCTGTCCTTCGACGGCGTGAACAGCGGCGGTGCGATGGACGCCGTCGTGCAACTCACCGCGGACGGTGCGGGCAACTGGCAGGGCACCCTCGACCTCAACAACCACGGCACTCTTTCTAGCGGCGCGCAAGCTTCCGGAACGAATACGGTGGCGTCCAACGGCCGCGGCACAGCAACGCTGCAAACCTCGGCCGGCACTCGGCATCTGGTGATTTTTCACACGGGAGGTCCGACAATCCTCTTCATCGGGACTGACGCCTCCGAGGTAATCGTCGGGCAGTTGGCGAAGCAGTTCTGACGGCGGCCGCAGAAACCCAGGCAGAGTTCAATACGACAGGGGCAGGTCAAGACCTGCCCCTGGAAGATCACTCGCGAATCGGCTACAGCTTCATCGCCAGATCAATCAGGGTGCGAACAGCGATCCCGGTCGGACCCTTGGCGAGCCAGGGCTTGCCATCGTCGTTCCAGCAGGTTGCTGCGATATCGAGGTGCACCCACGGCATGTCTTCGGCAAACTCTTTCAGAAACCATGCCGCGGTGATCGCGCCGCCGCCTTTGCCGCTGCCGGTATTGCGAATATCGGCGATCGTGCTTTTGATCATCTCCTCATATTCGTCATCGAGCGGCATCGGCCACATTTTTTCGCCGGCGGCGCGCGAGCTATCGAGTAGCTTGTCCAGGAATTCGCGCGGCTGTCCAAACGCGCCCACGTTCACGTTGGCGAGCGCGACTTCGATCGCGCCCGTGAGCGTGGCGGCATCCACCAGGTGCGTGCAGCCGAGCCTTCTCGCATAGGTGATTCCGTCGGCAAGAATCAGGCGGCCCTCGGCATCGGTGTTGATCACTTCGATCGTCTTACCGGACATGGCCACCTGCACGTCGCCGGGCTTCTGCGCCCGCCCGCCGGGCATGTTTTCCGTCGCGGGGATGACGGCGATAACGCTCACGGCAGGCTTCAAGCGCGCCAGCGCGCGCATCACGCCGAGCATCGTGCCGCCCCCGCCCATGTCGTACTTCATTTTTTCCATCCCTGAACTCGGCTTGATGGAAATGCCCCCCGTATCAAACGTGACGGCTTTGCCGATCAGGCCGAGCACCGGCGCTCCCTCGCGCGGCTTTTCCGGGGTGTAGCGCAAGACGATGACGCGGGGCGGCTCTTCGCTACCCTGCGCGACGCCCAGCAGCGCACCCATCTTCAATTCGGCGATTTTCTTTTCCTCGAGAATCTCAATTTTCAAACCGGCTTCGCGCGCCATCACCTCGGCGCGTTCCGCAAGGATGCGCGGCGTGAGCCGGTTGGACGGCTCGTTGATCAAGTCACGCGCAAAATTCTGCGATTCCGCAACCACGCGCCCGCGCTCGATGGCCTTCTCGAGTGCCGCGCGGCCCGAGGCGTCCCACCCGGCCAGCGCAACGGATTGAATTTCCTTGTGATTCTTCTTCTCGGTGCGGTACTTGTCCGACTCGAAATCGGCGGCCACTAATCCCTCCGTGACGGCTTGCGCAGCTTCGGGAGAGCGCTGGCCTTCACGCGCGAGAAATGTGAACTTCTTCACGCCTCGCGATTTGAGGTGGCGGAGCGCTGCGCCCGCAACCTTGCGCAGCTCCGCGACGGTGAATTTCTCCTCTTTGCCCGCCCCGGCCAGCAGCAACCGCTGCGCCGCCAGTCCTGCCGGATAGTGCACCAGCACCATCTCAAACGCCTTGCCGGTCAGCTCGCCGCTCGCCGTCAGCGGGCGCAGCCGCCCCTCCATCACGCGATCGATTTCAGATACGACGCCTTCGATCCGATCCTCTTTGTCGAACACATACGTAACGAGCGCTTCCGTCGAAATCGAAGAAAGCACCTTTGACTCCAGAAGAATCTCCATAGCTCCTCGTTTCCACGATGAATTTGGATTAGCGACGGCGGTAGCGGTAAATCGCCTCTTTCGTTTCCCGCCGGTCTTCTTTTTCGCGCTCCGCCTGGCGCCGGTCCCAGGTTTTCTTGCCGCGCGCAAGCGCCAGCTCGCACTTGGCAATCCCATCTCGAAAGTAGATGCGCAGCGGAATCAGGGTCAGCCCTTTTTGTTGAATCTGCCCGGAGAGCTTGTCGATTTCACGGCGATTCAGCAGCAGCTTTCGCCGGCGAAGCGGGTCGTGATTGTTGTATCCTCCGGGCAGATACTCAGGAATATGGAAGTTGACGAGCCAGAGTTCCCCCCCGCGCGCCTCCGCGTAGGCCTCTCGCAGGCTGCCCTTGCCCTCGCGGAGGCTCTTGACCTCCGTCCCCACCAGCACCAGCCCCGCCTCGTACTTGTCGAGCAAGTCGTAGTTATAGGAGGCGGAGCGGTTTTGCGCAACCACCTTAACTCGTTCAGAACCCGACTTTTTCGGGTTTGGGGACACGGAGGGGTATCATAGCCGCCGCCAGTAATTTGTGGCAAGCCAGGAGCTTGTTCCGCCCTTGATGGGTATTAACGCCGGTGTTAAACTGGTGGTGCGTTTTTGTCGTTCCGCGGAGGCCCATGCAGCGCCGGTACTTCTACGTGTCGTTGCTCGGACTAAGTACCCTCTTCCTTGCAGGTTGCCCCAAGGGCTCCCCGGAGTTCAAGGCGGCTCGGCAGGCCGAGTCCGCTCAGGACTACGATTCCGCCCTGGTGCACTACACCCGCGCGCTCCGCGAAGACCCCACCAATGCGGAATACAGGCTCCGGGCCACCCGCATGCGTTTCACCACGGGACAGTGGCATATCCAGCAGGGGCAGAAGGCGTGCGCTGCCGGTGATCTGCAAACCGCGCTGGGCGAATTCCAGAAGGCCCGCGGTATCGATCCCTCGAGCGCTATCGCCGAGCAAGAGCTGCAGAAGACGCTCGACTTGATCGCCGCGGCGAAGGCGGCCGAGGCTCTCAAATCGCCGGCCACGACACCACCGGGCACAAGTGACCTTGCTTCCTTACCCCCTGAACTGAAGCCGCTCTCGCGCGAACCCATCAACCTGAAAATGACGAACGAAGCGCGCATCGTCTTCGAAACGATCGCGAAACTCGCCGGCCTCACCGTCATCTTCGATCCCGATTTCAACTCGCGGCGCATCTCGGTCGAGTTGCCGAACGTCACCCTCGAGCAGGCCCTCGACGCCGTTTCGCTCGAGAGCAAAGCGTTTTGGAAGCCGCTGACGAGCAACATCATCGTCGTTGCGCCGGATCAAACCCAGAAGCGCAAGGACTTCGAAGACCAGGTCGTCCAGACGTTTTATCTCTCGAACACCGTGACTCCGCAGGACCTCACTGAAATCGTGACCGGCCTGCGTCAATTGCTCGATCTCCGCCGCATAACGCAAGTGAATCAGCAGAACGCCATCATCATCCGCGACACCCCTGACAAGCTCACCCTCGCTGGAAAAATCATTCGAGACATCGACAAGGCCAAGCCCGAGGTCGTCATCCAGGTGGAGGTGCTGCAGGCAAGACTCGACCGCCTCCGCGATCTCGGCATCCAGCCGGGCAGCAGCGCTGTGCTTTCCTTTACGCCGCGCAGCGCGCTTGGACCGGGCAGCACCGGCAGCTCCACAAGCGGAACCACGACCGGGACGACTTCTTCACCGCAAGTTACCTTGAATAACCTGAAGCATCTGTCCACTTCGGATTACAGCCTCACGCTCCCCGGTGCGGTGGCCAACGCGCTCCTCACCGACAACACCACCCGCATCATTCAGAATCCTGAAATCCGCGTGACCGATGGTCAGACGGCCAAGGTCCGCATCGGCGATCGCATTCCCATCGCCACCGGCAGCTTTCAGGCCGGAGTCGGAGTGGGCGTGGGCGGCGGTGCGGGCGTGATCAACCCTCTGGTGAATACGCAATTCCAGTACATCGACGTGGGCGTGAACATTGACGTCACGCCTCGCGTCCATCCCGACGGCGACGTCAGCATGAAGCTGTCCATCGAGGTCTCCTCGGTTTCCGGTACGCGCAGCATCGGAGGGATTGACCAGCCGGTGATCAGCCAGAACAAAATCGACCACGACATCCGCCTGAAAGAGGGCGAGGCGAATATCCTCGGCGGATTGATCGAGCGCGAAGTCATAAAGAATCTGAGCGGCTGGCCCGGCGTCTCCCACATTCCGTTCCTCCGCTATTTCTTCTCGAACGAGCACACCGAATTGGCCGACAAGGAAGTCCTGATCATCCTGACGCCGCGCGTCATCCGCTTGCCGAGCATCACTGCGGAGAATCTGCGCTCACTCGCAGCCGGAACCGACACGAATGTTCGAGTGTACAAGGAAGATGAGATGAGCTTGCCCGCGCCGGTTCCGCTCGTACCGCCGGCGTCCACGGGGACATCGCCCGCTGCCCCGCCCCAGCCGTCGCCGGCCTCCGCGCAACTGCCGCAGCCCGCGGGCGCCGCACGGCTGCGTTTCGAGCCCGCGACTCCAGCGCTGAAGGCGGGCGACTCCACAACGATCGGGCTGATTGTGGATGGCGTGAATGACCTGTTCTCGATTCCGTTGCTGCTGAAGTACAACCCTGCGGTGATCCAGATCGACGAGGTACGCCACGGCGGCTTCCTTTCCGGCGGGACGCAGGAAATCGCGATCGTTCAGCGCGTCGATCAGCAGCGCGGCGAAGCAATTATTTCAGCCACGCGCCAGCCGAACACGCCGGGCGTCAGCGGCACCGGTACGCTGCTCGGCATCGTCATCCATGCAGTCGGCCCGGGGATCTCGACGCTCCAGATCTTGCAGGTGAACCCCCGCGACTCGCAGCAGCGGCCCATTCCGATGGCTTCCCAGCAGGCCACGATCACGGTGCAGTAGGCCATGAAAATAAGAACGATGCACTGCAACAGGATGGCCCGCAGCGCGGCGGGCATGACGCTGCTCGAACTCATCATCGCCTGCGGCATCTTGATGATCCTGGCGAGCACGGCGCTGCCGGTGGCCCGCCTCAGCATCAAGCGCCAGCGCGAACAGCAGCTTCGCGAGGCGCTGCGTGAGATGCGGACCGCGATCGACCGTTACAAGGACGCCGCGGACAAAAATCTGATTCAGGTGAAGGCCGGCACGGAGGGCTATCCACCCGATCTCGACACGCTCGTGACTGGCGTGCAGCTCGCCGGAGCGCCGGATCGTCACGTGCGCTTCCTCCGCCGGATCCCGGTGGATCCGATGACCGGAACAAGGGATTGGGGAATGCGCTCCGTGCAGGATGATCCGGATTCGCAAAGCTGGGGCAGCCAGGACGTGTTCGACGTCTTTACGCGCTCCACCGGCACCGCGCTCGACGGAACGAAATACTCGGATTGGTAGGCGAATGCAGAATCCCGTCTCGCGAATGACGAACCATCGGCTCTCGATTCCGCCGCGCCACGCGCCCGGCGAGCGCGGCTTCACCATGCTTGAACTGATGATCGTCATCACGATCATCCTGATCCTGGTGACGATGGGTGCGGGCCGCTATGAACAATCCGTGCTCCGCGCGAAGGAAGCCTCGCTGAAGCAGGATCTCTTTGTCATGCGCCAGGCCATCGAGCAGTACACGCTGGATAAGCAGCAGGGTCCGCAATCGCTCGAGGATCTCGTCAGCTCGGGTTACCTTCGCGAGATTCCTACCGACCCGATCACCCGGCAGAAGGACTGGCAGACGTCAGCGGAAGATTTACTGTTGAGCCCGGAACAATCCTCCACCGGCATCACCGATGTCCACTGCGGCTCCGATCAGGTCTCGCCCTTCGAACACACTCCCTACAGCTCCTGGTAATCCCCCGCGTTTCTCGCACAGTGTTTGACCGCAGCGTACGCTTCCGCTATCATGTGTTCGCGGGGTGGAGCAGCCTGGTAGCTCGTCGGGCTCATAACCCGGAGGTCGTTGGTTCAAATCCAACCCCCGCAACCAGCCATTTTATTTAATTCACAAGGGGTTGCCCGATTCGGGCAACCCCTTCGTTTTGCAACTTGGGCAAGTTTGGGCAAGGAATTCCGCTCAGTAGCTCACCCAATTGCGCGGCGGTTCGCATATCATCCTCGCTGGCAACGTGAGTGTAAACCCCGAGGGTAAGACGCGGATCGCTGTGCCCTAACCGCTCCTGTCTGACCTTGAGTGGAACGCGGAGCCTGTCCATAAAACTGCTGTTGGCGTGTCGGAACGCGTGTAGCCCGCCGCCCTCGATTCCGAGCGAACGGAGCAACGGACGCAGCTTCCGCTTCACCAACAGATTCGCGTCCCACGGTGTGCCGTTGCGCGTGGCGAACAGCAGCCGCTTTTCGTTCGGACGCCATCCCCGCAGATGCTCTTTCAGATGTGCGACGAGCTGAGGAGAAAGCGCGAAGGCGCGGACCGCATTCTCGCTCTTCGGAGATTGAAACTTTCCCCGCCACACGCTCTGACAGATGTGGACCAGGCCACCCTCTAGGTCCAGGTCATCCACTCGAAGCCCGCAGAGTTCACCAGCTCGCATCCCCGTTTCGGCAGCGAGCCAATAGAACATTTTGTGCGGCTCGCTGGCCGCTGAAAGGATGCGCTGCGTTTCTTCGATGGTGAAGAAAAACCGCCGAGCCTTGCGCTGCTTTGGCAACACGACGCCATCGAGGGCGTCATGCACCACATACCGCCAAGCTCGGGCTGAACGCCAGATCATTTGGAGTGTGGCGTACAGGTTTCGCACAGTCTTCGGGCTGAGCTTCTCCCTGGCCTGAACGTCAGAGAGAAACCGCTGCACAGCCTCGGGCTGAACGTCCCGCACAGCTAACTTCCCAAAGAAAGGAACCAGGTGCTTCCGCAATTGACTGCGGATCGTGGCCTGGGTTGAAAGTTTGTGTTGGCTCAGTACCGTGGTTTCCCACCGTGCTGCGAATTGAGCGAAAGTAGCCGACGGCCTGGCGCGGTACGTCGGGGAGTTCACCAACTCTAGCCGCGCGCTGAGTTCCCGAAGTGCGAGCCGCTTGGTCGAACAGTGCGGAATTCCCGATCTCTCCGCGTCCACTTCCGACAGTGCAGCCAGCACTTCCGAGCGATGAACACGACGGATCGTGCCATCGGGTTGAATCTCATCTTCCAGCCATCGGCCTATCCACACGGGCTGACGTTTGCCTCTCAGAATCAAACTGCCCTTCTGATACCGGCGTCGGGCCAAGTTCACTACCTCCCGCTCGCCGTTCTGTTGCGCTTCGCGCGGGAGGTTACCACACTTAGCTGACTCTAGAGATTCCATTTCAGTTTATGGAGAACGAAGACTGCGGCGCGGCAGGAAAACCGACAAGCTCCCACTCCGCAAGCCGCTTCGCAATGTACTTCGAGACGTAGTAGCGCGCGCCCAGCTTGGGATCGTAAGGAAGCACGCGGGCATAGCCGCACGGCCAAGCGTGGACCATGCAGCACTCGCGTCCCCATTGCCCCGGAGCGAGCCGCACTTCGCAATACGGCCTCAGATGCCCGACGTTGCCCACAAGTGCGTGCAGATGGACCAAACCGCCAGTCTCGCCGCGTTCGACACCCACAAAGGCGTAAACGCGCTGCGTGGCCGCTTTCTCAAGCCATCGCAGATGACGATGCGCCCAGAACATCGCACCGCTCGTTTGCACAGGGCGCGCGAACGTCCAGGTTGAGAACACATCCCATGGCGCGAGCTGTCCGATCCATTCGCCCATCGCGTTCTTCAATTCCTCTCCGTTCGCGGGCACACCCTCTCCCTTCTAGCAATTGGAGAGGGTGTGCCCTCTTGCCCATGCTAGAGTCGTTCCACTCGCCCCACTCTTCCGCATGGCGCGAGCGCGCGCCATGCGGCACAGACTCTCTATCTCCGCTCCGGGCTCTTGGGGCACCCGCCAGCAAGCCCGTGTGCGTCCCGCGTCGAGTGGTCTGTGAGTCCCTCGTTGCGCGGTCCTGTGCCCTACCAGCGGGCACCCCAACTCAAGACGGAATATCTTTGTTTCGCTCGCACTCAGCCAAAACTGCGCGTTCGACGTTCTTTCGGATCTCGCCGGTCAGAATGTAGAAAGGAAAGAATCTCTTCTCGCCCTTCGACGCCGGCGGAGCAATCCAGGCCGGCTTCTCGTTCGGTTTGAATACTGAAAAGGACTTGAGTTCGACCTTTCCTTCCGGCAGTTCGAGCGTGACATCCGCGAACGCCGCGATCTTTGAATCAGCTTTGGTACATCGCCGCACTTTTACGAATATCTCCATTACTCCCTCCCAAAACAAAATCCGCTAGGCGCAGCCAGTCGGCTTCACTCACAACCAGCCCGCGCTGTTCCCGCAACAGAAGCAACCGAAGCTGCGCGTAAAAGAGGCCGTATCGAACAAGTCCGACCGCAAAGGCCGCGTTTGCCAAACGAGCTAGTGTGATGTCGCAATCCATCAGAGTTCCGTGCGGTCGCAAAGAGGCTTGACACCAGTGGGTCAGAACAGGTAGGATTTTGTGTATCAAAGGTTCTGAGTACCACCGGCGGGCGCCTCCAGCGCCCGCTTCGTTTTAGTCCTCCCGGTTGTCGCCGTTTCCCTGGTCTTCGACTTCGTACTGGCCGAGCACTTCGTCCAAGATGTCCTCGGCAGTATCGGCGTCGCCCTCATCAAGCGCATCGAGCGCATCGCCCACACTGTCGAGCACCGCGTCCCGCTGCTCCCGCAGGTCCTTAAGCCGATCCAGCCGCCGCGTGACCGTAGCACTCGAATTCCTCACGGGGTCATCTTTTGGCCGACTGCCCACGGGGTTTTTCTCGTGCGTGGCAGCCGGCGCGTCCGCCTTCGGTGGAAGGCAGGCAGCGACTCTCTCCGCGATTTTGTCCGGCAGCTCGTTCAGCTTATCGGCAAGGTCAGCCAGGTTCGCTTTATCCGCAGTCATTTTAGTCACCCCCTCTCGCGTGGGATTTTCGATCTCGAATCCTTTTCGCGCGGCATACCCTTCCAGCGAGAGTGATTCCAGTTCGCTGGCTAGGTCGTCATTCCGCAAGACCCCGGAAGCAAATCGAACCGCTTTCTGTTGGCGCTGCTCCACCTGCTCGAGGGTTAATGCCTTCCTCGGCCTGGGATTCCAGATCCGAATTTGTGCCATATCGCTGCGATTTTACTGGAAGCGAGGGTGGGATTTGCAAGGGCAGAAAAGCGGGAATTTAGTGGGACACCCAGACCACAGAATTATCTCTACTTTGCTTTGCGCAAAGCGTTCTTAGACTTATATTTCCGGCAGGCTTTTCTGACCGTGTCGGGTTTCACTCCATGAAGAGTCCCCGCAAACTCTCGGGCGAGCTCCTTGAACCCACTTCGCTCTTTAAGCTCGAATAGTTTATCTTTCAAACTTGGGTGATCCCGCACGATTATGAATGCAAGGAAACGAGGATGCTCTTTTTCCACTCGTTCGTAGTCCTCCCGCGCCAGTAATTCGCGCGCAAGGTCCTGAAACTCTTCTTCGAGCTGCTCGACAGTTTGCCGTATCCGCTGTCGGCGGGTGTAACGCTTGGGGCGTGGAGTATTTTGGGACCTGTAGTCGGCGGATTTGTCCGGCAGGGGATGGAGATATTGTCCGGCGAATTTCAACCCGCGCTTTAGGACCTCAAGGTTCTTGTAGCAGTACTCGCTGAATAGAACTTGTCTTAGCGATGGCGTGCCATCGGCCCCGGGCCCTGCTCCGGCTGGCAGTGACGGACACCAATTGAGTGTTTCTATCTTCCGGCAAATCGGGTAATTTCCGAGTCCAACTTGACTCAAAAAATCCACGACCTGAGACTGGAGTTCTTCCATTTCAGACACATTGGTGTTTCTGGTCTGGTCGGATAGCTCATTCGCCCACGCGAGAAGCCTTCTGCGCTGGCCGAGCAACTGCGCTTGGTTAGGCGTCACTTTCACTCCAACTCTTCGTCCACAACTTGGCGGGCGATTCGGTTCGCTTCATCATGCGATTCGTCGCCAGTGAGTTCCTCCTCTAATGCCTTACGAACTGCGGCCTCCACGTCACGCCTCACGTCATCAAAATCCTCGCCAGAATCAAGCTCCATGTCGCCGTCGTTGTGCAGCGTATCGAGATAATTGGAAGCGTGGAAGATAGCCAACGTAAGCAGCGTGGACTTTTTGCGCTCGCGCTGCTCCTGGTGCTGTCGGGCAGCGGTGCGTTCTTCGGTGAGCTGCTTTATGGGAGCGACAGCAACAGAGACAGCGTTTTGCTCTTCTGTTTGGCTCGCTCGAAGCGGCAGATTCGACAGAACCGAGCGCACGGCTGCTGCCGCCTTTGCCTTGTCAGCATCCGTAGCGTCCCAGGGCAGCCAGCGCCCTGCTGCCTCGATCAATTGCTCTCGCCGTGCGCGAGTTTGGCGCTCTTCGATGGCCTGCCTTGTTGGAGCAACCGCCTCGTCCAACGCAACCTGAACCTCCGCGTCGGTCGCGCCGAGTGGAAGTCTTGAAAGCGCCGTGCGAGCGGACCCAACCGCGCGCGCCTTATCTGCATCGATCGCGCCCCAAGGCAATCCCCACACCGCGTGCTCGATTAACCTCTCGCGCCGGGCCCGCTCCTCGCGCTCTGCGCGACACGGAGCCAGAAGGCGCTCAATTGCCCTCTCCAAGACAGGGCGCACATCACCGTCCGGTTCGCCGGGATCGCACTGTTCGAGTGCCCGTTCGACGGCGACGGTGACAGACTGGGTTTGCTCGGCTGAGAGCCAATCAGGAAAACTATCGGCTGCCCATCGTAGCCAGCGCCGAAAAAACTCCGCCCGCTCGCCTTCCCCCGCGGCTTCCCGTCGCTGCCGCTCACGCTGCTCCGCGTCTCGCTCCCGTTGTAGGCGCGTTTCTTCGAGAGCACGCCGTTGTGCCAGCACTTGGGCCCGGGCCTCCATGGTTCTCCCGCGCTCGGCCTCGGAATCTTCCTTCCGCAATTTCTCGATCTCCCGCTTAGCCCGCAACTCCTGAGCCTCCAGGCCGAGCTCCTCGACGCGCTCTCGCCGATTCTGCAAAACGCTCGAAGCCGGTGGGAGCGCAGGACTCGCGCGGCGCAAGAACCTCTCCAGATCCGCCTTCACTACGCGCACGTGCCCGCCCGGGCTCCGAAAGAAACTGAGCTGGCCCGCCGCGCACATTCGTTTGACTGTCCTGACTGATAAGCCCGTGAGCCGCGCCGCCTCGGAAACTGGAACGCTCCCGCCAGTGAGTTGTGCCATGCGCGGATTGTACCGCTTTGCCGAGTGATTTTTCACGGTTCGCCTACCCGATTTGTCCAGACTTCCGAAAAAAAGTTAGGCAAAGTTGGGCAAAGAATCCGGTTCTAGAACCCCGTTTTTTGCCTAGTCGCAGGGGTAAGCGCAACAGATTCAGCGAGACTTAAGATTGACCTCTCGGGCTCATAACCCGGAGGTCGTTGGTTCAAATCCAACCCCCGCAACCAGCAATCATTCCCGAGGCCAGGCGATCCGCTTGGCCTTTTTTCTTTAATGCGGAGAAAGAAACGCAAGTTATGAGCCCGCCGGGCTGACGCGAAACGCGAACCACCTGCCCCACCCTGCTTCCACATGGCTCCGACTAGGCTTGGACTGAGACTCGCTTCTTGTTCATCGCGAACACTCCGCCTTACATTGACAATCTCCAGCGCAAGGGCTAGGGTTCGCCGAGCATAGCCAGTCGGGCTGCGCCTGCGGGCTTTGCTCTCTGGACGCGTTACGAAGCGGCCTGCAGCTAGACTCTGTGGAGAACCCATGCTGAGCATTCAGAAAAGAAACATGGATCCGGGTATCGTCGTTTTGGAGATCACCGGGATGATCGTCCTGGGGCGTGCGTGCCAGGATGTGGAGTGGGAAGTGGAGGAGTTGGTGCGCGCCAATCAGAAGAAGGTCATCCTCGATCTCTCGCGCGTGAAGCACCTGGATTCCACCGGCATCGGAATCATCGTCATGAGCTTTGGCAAGCTGAAAAAGGCCGGAGGAGAACTCCGAGTTGCGGGCGCCCAAGGGGTCATTGAAGACATTTTCAGGATCACCAATGTAGATCGGGTGATCAATCTCTACGCGACGCCGGAGGCGGCTGCCCAGACGTCCTGGCGTGTGGCCTAACGACGGTTTCAACGCGCCCGGTTGGCCCGCGACCGCCCGAGGCGCAGATTTTCTCATTCCTCTTCCGGTGGCACCTCAATCTAGCGATGATGGTCGCGCACAGCCACTGTCAGCCGTCGCGTCTCTATGTCCCGGCGTTTGATGCGGAAGACAGTCTAGAGCCAGGCGAACAGAAGGCCAGCGATCGCGCCATGCACGACTCCGTCGAGCGTGCCGATGCAACACAATCTCCACGCGCGACCAGTCGGTGAATCCGTGATTTGTGAGACCACCGGTACCTGCGGCATTCACCCAACTTTGCGATGGCAGCTACGCGGCACGGGAGTGCTGAGGTAACTCACTCGGGACCATCGAGGGGGCGCGAAGCCGAGAAAGGCGTGCGCGCATCGAGCTCGCGTCGAGTCCAGCGCCCGAACAGACCAGATCAAAATCCTTCCCATCCCGGAAGAGAAAGGCTTCCGCCTCGCGCCGTGCACGCAGCGTGCCCTGCCTCCATTCTTGTACCGCCTGAACCAGTACGGCCAGCCATACCCTGCGCTCAGGCTGGGCCTCCTCCGCGCCCAATACTCCAGTCGTGATTCCACTTTGGTTCCTCTGCGATTCCATGATTCCCCCCGGTTTCTTCTTCAGTGGAGCTGCGTCTGTCTGAATCTCTCCGCCGCCCCCGGAAAGCAGAGAGCAACCGGCCTGCCATCTGCGCCTTGCGCACTGAAAGATAACTGTCGCCGTAAGCACTTGAGCGCTCTGCACTTCGGTGGAAGTGAAATGGACAGCGAAAGCGGCTTGCCTGGGAGCACTCGGAAAAGTGTGCCACACATACCTGCAATGCCACTTCGGCACATCTCGTTCGCTGCAGATTCAAGCAAAGGATGCACGGAAGGGCTGCGCTGCGGAGAAACTGGGGTCCGACGAGAATTAGATCGATCTGGCGGAACCGAACACGGGGGTTGAGCGCCTCCGCAACTCGTTCTCCGACTCGCTTGCTGTTTCGATTGCTTGCCGGAGCTTTCGCGTCAGAATATTCAGCGTGAAGGGCTTCTGGAGCAGGACTGCATCCGACTCGAGGATCCCGTGGTGCACGATGGCCTGGTCGGTGTAGCCGGACATGTAAATGATGGGAGTGCCCGGCAGCAGGATTTGGATCTGTTGCGCCAATTCGCGACCGCTCATCCCGGGCATCACGACGTCCGTGAGGAGCAGATGGATTTTGGCTCCGTGTGTTTTGGCGATCCTGAGGGCAGCTTCGCCGTCTTCTGCAACCAGAACGGTGTACCCACTCGCTTCGAGATATTCCCGTGCGAGCTCGCGTACACCCTTTTCGTCCTCAACGAGAAGGATTGTTTCGGACCCGCGTCGCGGTGCTTCTTTGCTGTGCTGCGGCTCTTTCGTGCTGACGGCCTCGACGACGCGCGGCAGATAAATCTTGAACGACGTGCCTTCTCCCGGCTCGCTATAGAGCCAGACGTAGCCACCGCTCTGCTTTACGATGCCATAGACCGTGGCAAGTCCCAGGCCCGTTCCCTTGCCTTTCTCTTTGGTAGTGAAGAACGGTTCAAAGGCATGTGCCTGCGTCTCCAGGTCCATACCGACTCCGCTGTCGGTTACCGCGAGCATCACATAATTTCCGGGAGCAACCATGGGGTGCTGGCGCGTGTAGGCTTGGTCCAGCTCGGCGTTCGCCGTTTCAATGGTCAGCTTTCCTCCGCGCGGCATCGCATCCCGCGCATTGACGGCGAGGTTCAAAATGACCTGCTCGATCTGGCTGCGGTCTGCCTTGATCGGCCAGAGATCGTCCGGCTCGCTTGTCACGAGCTCGATGTCCTCGCCGATCAAGCGACACAACATTTTCTCCATGTCGCTGACGATCTGTCGAAGATCGAGCACCTTGGGCGCAAGCAATTGCTTCCGGCTGAAGGCGAGCAACTGGCGCGTCAATCCCGCCGCGCGGTCGGTGGCTTCGTGGATTTGCTCGGCATGCTTGCGCAGTGGCTCAGCGGAACTGAGCCGGGTGAGCAGCAACTCGGTGTACCCCTGGATGACCATGAGCAGATTGTTGAAGTCGTGCGCGATCCCGCCCGCCAGGCGGCCAACCGCTTCCATTTTCTGAGACTGCCGCAACTGCGCTTCGAGCTGGCGGCGGTCCGTCACATCGAGTGCCATGCTGATCGTGCCCACCACCTGCCCGTCTGCGCCACGCAGCGGCTCCGAATGACAAGCGAACGACCCGCCCGCCCACTCCGTCTGATACGTCACCACCTCTCCGGCGATGGCGCGTCGGTGCGCCGCGATGGCGGGATATTCGGGATCGTTCGTCTGGAAGTACTCATACAGAGTCATCCCGACAACCTGGTTCTGTTTCAGCCCCAGGCGAGCCAGCCCCGCGCCGAGTGACGACGTAAATCTCAGATCGGCATCCGTTGCCCAGAGGATTGCGGGCAATTGTTCGATCAGCAGGCGCATGCGCGCTTCACTGTCGCGCAGCGCAGTTTCGGCTCGTTTCCGCTCAATCGCCAGCGCGATCTGGCCTCCGACGGACGCTAGAAACTCCAGATCCCGTTCGGTATACGCTCCCGCGGATTCGTAATGCTGAACGACGAGAACACCAATCGTCTCCGAAGGAGTGCGCAGCGGCACGCCCAGCCAGGAAGGCGAGTTCGTGCCGACAAGTTCAACCTCACCTTCCGCCGCAAGTTTCTCGAAAACTGTTTGCGGAATCAGCATCGCGCGTCCGGTGCGATACACGTAAGCCGTGCAGCTCTTGCCCATTTTCAACGGGGGAGGCGCGCTGTCGTACTTGTCCACCCAGAAGGGGAAGTGGAACATCCCCGTCGCCTTATCGTGGAGGGCGACAAAGCAGTTTTCCGCGTAGAGTACCTTCCCCAGCGCCTGGTGAATCAACGACAACAAATCATCCAACTTCTCGGTGACGTTGACGCCATGGATGATCTCATACGTCACCTGGCGCTCCACTTCGGCGCGCTTGCGCTCGGTGACGTTCTCCACGGTTCCTTCGTAATACATCAGCTTGCCTTCCGCGTCGCGGACCCCTCGAGCGTTCTCCGAGAGCCAGATTCTCGTTCCGTCCTTCCGCTTGGCCTGGAATTCAAATCCCTCAACAAATCCCCGCTCCTCGATGAGATTCTTGAACTCTTCCCGGCGCGCCGGTTCGACGTAGACTTGCCGCGCGACGTCCTGGACGCTCGATGCGAGTTCCTCCGCAGAGGAATAGCCGTACATCCGAGCCAGCGCGGGATTGACCCTGTGGAATTTCCCTTCGGGAGTCGTCTGGAAAAACCCTTCGACGGCGTTCTCGAAAATGCTTCGGTAGCGCTCCTCGGCTTCGCGCCGCGCGTTGGCCGCCCGCAGTTGCTCGGTGACGTCCTTGAAGGTGACCACCGCGCCAACAAGCTGGTTGTCTTCATAGATGGGTGTGCTGGTGTACTCGACCGGAAAACTCGTGCCGTCTTTTCTCCAGAAGACTTCACCGCTCACATGCCGCGTCTCGCCATCCCGCATCACCGCATAGATGGGACATTCCTCGACCGGATACGGGGAACCGTCAGCCCTCGAGTGGTGGAGCACCTCGTGGCCCGTCACACCATCGAGTTCGTGCGGCTCCCAGCCCAACAGCTTCGCCCCGGCCGCGTTGACAAACGTCTGCTTTCCCTTCAAATCAAGGCCGTAAATTCCTTCGCCGACGGAGTTCAGAATCAGGTCATGCTGGCGGCTGAGCCGGCCAAGAGCTTCCGCTGCCTTCTTCCGATCCGTGATGTCATCGTAGATCCCGAATCCGCCACACAGCTTGCCGTTCAAGAGATAGGGAACGCCGTGGACATCCACGTCCACGCAAGTTCCATCCTTGCGGCGGCGGCGCGTGATGATCCGAACGTTCTGCCCGATGACGGCGAGCTGGCTGAGCCGGGCCGCTTCTTCCGAGCGGTCTTCTGGCGCGATCAGGTTGTCAATATTGGCGCCGATGATTTCGGATTCTCGGTACTGAAACAGTTGTTCGAACGCCGGATTGCACATCCGCACTCGGTAGTCATCCCCCAACATGACGACTGCGAGCGGGATATTCTGGACCAGGGCGTGAAGGTGCGCAGCTTGCTCCGCCGCTTCGCGCTCTGCATGCACTCGTGCCATGACGTTCTGCGCTACTGCCAGTGCCGCCCTGCGTCCGTTGAAATCGAGGGAATGGATGGTGACTTCAACGTCGAAGATCCTTCCATCCTTGCAGCGATGCCGCCATTGGCCCGCAGGATACAGCCCCGGCTGGACGCCTCGCAATGCCTCGAGCAGCCGGGGCACATCATCCGGCGGACGAATGTCGGTCAGCTTTTTGCGCAGGAACTCTTCGCGCGAGAAGCCGTATTGCCGAATCGCCGCATCGTTGACTTCGAGGAATTCCAGACTATCGGCGTCATAGACGTACATCGGATGGGGATTGTTGGCAAAGAGAAGCCGAAAACCAGACTCGCGACTCTGCTTCACGCCACAGGCGGGCGTCTCACTCAGAGAGCAGGCCAGCACATCTTCGAGCGTGGCAGGACCGTTCTTGCCGTTTGCCGGCGAGAAGTTGGAACCAGCCGCACTCGGGCGGGCGGCTCTTTTCCGTGTCCTCGGCGGGGCAGATTTTGTGGGCATGAAAAAATCTTCTCTACAAGATCCGTGATTGGGATGACCTATTCTTGCGGGGCAGAAGAGCTCTGATCCGATCGCCTTGCCCCAGCCCGGCGCTCTGGCCATGGGGACAGACCCCTACGACACGTCATGGGAACCCCATGTCATCTGTATAGAACTCGCCTCCTGTGCCCTCAAGAGTACGTTCGTACTACTGGGAGACTTTTAGGACACAGCGGGGACGCTAATCTGGCGGGACCTGCGCTGCCGGGGGAGCGTATGGGTCTCTTGAGCTTGCTCGTACGGCTATGAATCGCTTAGCGTTCTGGTGGGGGCTCGGGAATGGCCTCGCCGTCTTTGCGCGGATCCGAAGCGCCATAGTTCACCCCGGTCGAGAAATCCCGGAGCACTGACTGGCCGCCGCCCATATGGGTTGAAAAATTTCCCCGGAACTCGATCTGGTGCCCGCGGGCTGCGAGCGCCGCCCGCACCTCGGCCGGAATCCGGTCCTCCATCTGGACGTCGCAGCCCCCAAAGGTAATCTTGGTGAACCGCGCTGCTTCCAAGGCCGACTGGATGTTCATCCTGAAATCAACGACATTGGAAACGAATTGCGCGTGGGCCTGCGATTGGTTGAATCCTCCCATAATCCCGAACGCAATGCGTACATCCCCCTTCGTCATGAATGCCGGAATGATCGTATGCAGTGGACGTTTGTGGCCCGCGAGCACGTTGGGCGAAGCCGGATCCAGGCTGAACAGCGCGCCGCGATTCTGTAGCGCGAACCCGGTGCCGTCGGCCACCAGCTTCGATCCGAATTCACTGTAATTGCTCTGAATCAGGGAGACCATGTTCCCATCGCGGTCCACGGCGCTCAAGTAGGTCGTGTCACCGCCCCCGAAGGAAGGATCGCCGGGCGCAACCTTGCAATTTGCTCTTGCCGGATCGATGAGCTGCGCGCGATCACGTGCGTATTCCTTTGCAATCATCCCGGCGACGGGCACCCGGCCGAATCTCTGGTCACCGACGTAGCGAAGCATGTCCGCATAGGCCAGCTTCTTCGCTTCGATCAGGATGTGAAGGGCGTCCGCGGAATTGTGACCCTGCTCCGCCAGCGGAAACAATTCCATCATGTTCAACATTTCCAGCGCGGCGATTCCTTGCTCGTTCGGCGGGAGCTCGAAGACGGTCCAGCCATGATAGGTCGTGGAGATCGGCTCGACCCACTCGCTCGAATAATCGGCGAGATCGGTCGCAGCCATCGTGCCGCCATGCCTTTGAGAATACTCAATGATGTGGCGCCCGATTTCGCCTCTGTAAAACGCGTCACGTCCTCCCGCAGCGATCTGCTTCAGCGAACCCGCAAGCTCCTGGTTGCGAAAGAGTTCGCCCGCACGCGGAGCGCGGCCGTTGGGAAGATACAGCTTCGCCGCGTTCGCATCGCCGCGCAGACTCGCTTCGCCGTCTTGCCAATCCTTCGAAAACATTTCCGTGACAGGATAGCCTTCCTCCGCGTAGTGGATCGCCGGCGCCAGTACGTCGGAAAATTTCTTCCGGCCAAAACGGCTCAAGAGCTTTGACCAGCCGTCCACCGCCCCGGGCACCGTGACGGACTGGATGCCTTCGTGCGGCATCTCGGTGATGCCCGTGCTCTTGAGAAACTCGGGCGTCAGGCCCGCGGGGGCCCACCCGCTCGCGTTCAGGCCGTAGAGCTTGTTGCTCTTCGCATCGTAGATGATGGCGAAGAGGTCGCCGCCCAGGCCGTTCATCATCGGCGCCACCACGCCCATCACCGCATTCGCAGCCACGGCGGCGTCCACGGCGTTGCCCCCGCGCGCGAGGACTTGCGCGCCAGCCTGCGCGGCGAGGGCGCTCTCGGCCGCCACAATGCCGTGGCGCGTGATCACCATCGAGCGCGCCTGGGCGCGGTCCTCCGGCTGAGCTTCAGGATTCATCATTGCCAACCCCAAGAACACCACGAGGACTGTGCCACGCCGGCATATGCTTCGCATGCCCTCTCCACTCGCTCAGATTTATTTCGTCGGCCGCGACTCCGGCGGCACGACTCCATTGTTCCGGTAGTACACCACGAGCTGGCCGAGATGCTCGCCCGAATGTTCGATGACTCCTATCCACGGTTCAAGATGCTCCAACACTCCCTGGTCGCCGGTCTGCTGGATGGCTGCGGCGCCGTCTTCCACCGCCTTCTTCACGAACGCCACCACTTGGGCCTTCGTCTTGTAGGTGTCGCGCGACGGATTCTCATCAATGTCGTCCGCGGATTTTCCCAAAGCCGGGTTCGTGGCGAAGTACATCGAGGCCGCCGCGTGCAAAAGTTGCTGTGCAAACGTGCGCACCTGGTCGTTCGGGCGATAATCGTATTTCTCCTCCGGCCAATCTTCCGCCATGGCGATGAGCTTCTTCCCGATGCTGTCCCAGTTTCGCAGCGTCACGGCGGCAGGGCCGGGCGCCTTCTTCGCCGCAGGCTGAGCTTGAGCCTGCGCGGGACTGCCGCAGAGCGCGGTCCCCAGCGCGAGAATCAGGGACAGGGAAAGAACGTGCTTTTTCATGCGAATCTCCTCCCCTGGATTCCTGGTGCCGCGCCCCCCGCAGCCCAGAGTTGCCTAGCCTACCCGACCTCAGTTGCCAAGTCCATTGGTCGCTGACCGCCGCTCCGCTAGAATTGAAGTAGTATTATCAGCAGGAGGCAGCTTCTGGCGCCACCGCACGATCTGGACATCAAGAGTCAAACGGGCGCAGATTCCTCAACGGCGCTGGCTGCGGAGATGGATCTGCTCGTCCACGCGGAGCACTCTGACCCATTCCGCCTGCTGGGGCCCCATCCGGTCGAAACCGGCGCCGGAAAGCGCCTGGCCATTCGCAGCTTCCAGCCCCGCGCAAAGCAGGTTGAGATTCTCTTCCGCGATGGCAGCGCAGCGCAAATTGCCAGGCGCATTCATCCGCAGGGGATCTTTGAGGCTGTCATTCCGCTCCCGGATCTCACCCGCATCGCGGCAAATGCCTATCGGCTGCGAGTGCATTTCGAGGATGGCCGCATCCTCGAACAATTCGATCCCTATGCTTTCCCGCCGCTGCTGAGCGATTTCGATCTTCACCTCATCGGCGAGGGCACGCACTACCAGAAATACGAAAAGCTGGGAGCACACCTGCGCGAAATCGAGGGCGTGCGCGGCGTTCAATTCGGCGTTTGGGCGCCGAACGCCCGTCGCGTCAGCGTGATTGGCGACTTCAATTCCTGGGACGGGCGTGTCCATCCGATGCGTGTTCGCGGCAGCTCCGGGATTTGGGAAATCTTCATCCCCGGGCTTGCAGAAGGCCAGATCTACAAGTTCGAAATTCGCTCCAACGCCGGCAATTACCTCGCGCAGAAGGCCGACCCTTATGCGTTTTCCGCCGAAGTGCGGCCGAAGAGCGGTTCGGTCGTCGTCAATATGGACGGCTACGCCTGGCGCGATGGCGAATGGATGGCGCAGCGCGCTCAGCGTGACTGGATTCGCTCTCCTCTTTCGATCTACGAGATGCACCTGGGCTCGTGGCGCCGCGGAGAAAACAGCCGCTGGCTCACCTACCGCGAGCTCGGCGATCAGCTCATCCCCTACGTGAAGCAAATGGGCTACACCCACATTGAGCTGCTGCCGGTGATGGAACATCCGCTGGACGCCTCCTGGGGCTATCAGACACTCGGTTATTTTGCCGCGACGAGCCGCTACGGCTCGCCGAAGGACTTCATGTTCTTCGTCGACCGCTGCCATCAGGCGGGCATCGGCGTCCTGCTCGATTGGACGCCCGCGCATTTTCCGCGCGACGGGCACGGGCTTGCCTTTTTCGACGGCACGCATCTCTACGAGCACGCCGACCCGCGTCGCGGCGAGCATCCGGACTGGGGCACGCTGGTTTTCAATTACGGCCGCAACGAAGTGCAGAATTTTCTGCTCTCGAACGCGCTCTTCTGGCTCGACAAGTATCATGTGGATGGTCTGCGCGTGGACGCGGTCGCCTCCATGATCTATCTCGACTATTCACGCAAGCCCGGCGAATGGCTCCCGAACGAATACGGCGGCCGGGAGAACTTGCAGGCCATTGCGTTGTTGAAGCGGCTGAACGAAGTTGTCCACGAACGCCACCCGGGGATTCTCATGATCGCCGAGGAATCCACCTCCTGGGCGGCCGTTTCGCGGCCCACGTATTCCGGCGGGCTTGGGTTCGATCTGAAATGGAATATGGGCTGGATGAACGACACGCTGCGCTACATGGCGCTCGATCCCATCTACCGCCGCCACCACCAGAACGAACTGACGTTTTCGATGATCTACGCCTTCCACGAGAATTTTGTCCTGCCGCTCTCCCACGACGAGGTGGTTCACGGCAAGCAGACCCTGCTCGCGAAAATGCCGGGCGACAATTGGCAGAAGTTCGCGAACGTGCGGCTCCTCTGCGGCTACATGTTCGCGCACCCGGGCAAGAAGCTGCTCTTCATGGGGGCCGACCTGGCGCAGTGGAACGAATGGTGGCAGGACGTGGCACTCGATTGGATGCTGCTCGATTTCCCCACCCATCGCGGCGTGATGCGACTGGTCGCGGACTTGAACAAGCTCTACGCCGCCCAGCCGGCGTTGTACGAAGTGGATTTTGAATGGCCCGGGTTCGAGTGGCTGGATGCGAATGATGCCGACGCAAGCGTGCTGTCCTTCTTGCGCCGGGCAAAGGATCCCTCCGACTTTCTCATCGCCGTGTGCAACTTCACCCCGGTCGTCCGCGAGAATTATCGTGTCGGTGTGCCCGAGGCAGGCTTCTACCGCGAGATCTTCAATTCGGATTCGGAATACTACGACGGCACCAACATCGGTAACGCCGGTGGCGTACAAGCCGACCCCGTTCCCTGGAACGGCCGCGCGTATTCTCTCAAGCTGAAACTCCCTCCCCTCGCCGCCGTCTATTTCAAACTCCGGCGCTAGAGCTCACCTCCAACTCAATCGAACGCAATCGCCCGTGCCGCCTTCGCCGCAGAACATCAGGGCGGTTCGCGAATCATCCTTACGAGCAGGGAACTTTGGAACGGACGGATGCGTACATTCCCTCAAGGTCAGCAAAGGAGGCCTTCCAACATGAGACGAGCCTGGCTAGGAGTGATTGTCCTGTTGTTCGCGGCGACGGCGGCGATGGCGGCGACGCCGGAGCGCTGGATACATGTTCGAGTCGAGAGCGGCCACGATGGCGGATCGGTGCGCGTGAACGTGCCCCTATCGTTCGCCGAAAAGATTCTTCCGACGATTGACCATGGCAATCTGCACCACGGCAGGATTCGCATCTCGGGGCGCGACATGGACAGCGCGGACATTCGCGCGATTCTCGAAGCGGTGAAAACCGCGCCGGAAGGCGACTTTGTCACCGTGCAGAGCCACGATTCTGACGTGCGCGTCGCAAAAGCGAAAGGCAACTTGCTCGTACACGTGCGCGACCACGCGAATCGCGAAGGACGCGTAGAAATCCAGATTCCGATGAAAGTGGTCGAGGCCTTGCTCTCGAGCGATACCGACGAACTCAACCTCGTAGCGGCCATTCACGCCCTCCAGGAAGCGGGCGAAGACATGATCATCGTCGTGAAAGACGGCACCGACCATGTGCGCGTGTGGATTGATACACGCAGCGAATCCGAATAACCGGCGCGGCGCCCGGAGGGAGATCGCAAATGATTCTCGCCAAGATTGCCGTATGGGGATTGGGGAGTATGGTCGTCGGCGGCGCCGTCCTCTGCAGCGAAGGATTGGTCACCGTTCGCGTTCACCAGCGCGAACCCGACGGCCACAACGTGTTCCTCGTTGCGCCGGCGATGCTGATGCCGCTCGGGATGAAGTTTGTTCCGCGTGATGCGCTCCGCCGGGACGAAAGGGAAATCCGGCCGTATCTGCCGATACTTCGCGCGGCAGCGGACGAATTAGCCAATTGCCCCGACGCAACTTTGGTGGAAGTGATCGACCGCGACGAACATGTGAGGGTGGCGAAGCACTGGGGCGCGATCGTCGTGGACGTGGACGAACCCGGTCAGACGGTCCATGTTTCGGTGCCGATCCGCGCGATGCAAAGCGCCCTGCGCGAGCTGGCCGCCAACTTCCCGGGCGATTGATTTCGCGCGGCGCGAGATAGCGCCGCAAGCCGGGCGCAGCCGCCCGGCTATTTCTCCGGTTCCTTGGCGGGAATCCAGTACACCTCTTCCTTCATGACTTCCTTGGGGAAGCCGTGCCGCTGGAGAATCCCCTTCCCGTTCTCAATCATCTGCGGGTGGCCGCACAGGTAAGCGCTCGTGTTCTGGCCGTTCAGACCCCACTGGTCCGCATACTTCCGGACCAGATCGTCCACGCGGCCGGTCTCGCCCTGCCACTTCGGATCTTCCCACGGGCGGCTGACGGTAGCGACGTAAGTGAGCCACGGGACTTCGGCGGCGACCTTCTCGAATTCCTCGTGGTAACCGAATTCCCACGAGCGGCTCGCCCCGTTGAGGGCGTAGAGGTGATGCTCCCCCTTGAAGCTCCCTTCCTTCCAATCCTTGTACAGGCTGCGAACATAGCTGACGAACGGCGCGATGCCGGTGACGGTGCACAGCAGAAAGTGATTCGTGCGGCCGCTTTTCGTGTCGAGCGTAAAGCGGCCCTTCGCCACTTTGCGCATCGTCATGGAATCACTCGGCTTCAGCTTGTAAAGAAGCGGCGTGAGCTCGCCCTGTGGGACCAGCTCGATAAAGATTTCGATTTCTCTTTCGAACGGCGCCGAGACGATCGAGTAGGCTCGCTCAATGTGCTTCGCCGGGGTCTGGACACCGAGCGTGGCGTACTGCCCGGCGGCGAAGCGAAACTCGCCGCCCGGGTCGATGCGGATCACCCAAAGATCGGGCGCCAAGTCGTGGCGGTGCGTGATGCGGGCGCGGTAAAACTTGTCCTCAGTAGGAGGCATCGGGGAACCTCGTCAAGTTGCGAACCGCTCACGCGGTATTCCCGGTGAAACCTGGCAACAACCAGGGCGCCCGCGGCTGTACCCGGATCGCCGCGGGGGCCTCAAAAGCCCTCGCATCGTCCGTCGCAACGATCGTCAATCCGGGCGGCGCTGCATCATCATGGGGTCGAATGGCTTTGGCGTGCCGGTGATTTTGTCCTTGGCGTTCGAGATGACCTTCGTGAGTATCATGGACGAGTCTGGCCCGGTGAACTTGACCAGTCCGTAGGGCGAGACGTCCTTCGTAATCCACGCATCATTCGTGCCGTTCGCATCCTTCTTCCGGAAATGCTCGCAGGTAAAGGTTCCCGCCGGCGTCGTGACGGATTCGCTGCCCAGGTCCTCGGCGTCCTTGCGGAAGTCGGCGGCTTGTTCCTGCGAACCGCGCCGCTGCATCATCTGCATCGGCATTTCCATAGGGTCCATCCCGGGCTGCTGCATGATCATCCGGCGTGTCCCCATTTTTTCACCCTCGAGGACGAACAGCATCTTCATCACCATGTCTCCCTCGCCGCGCCGGCTCGGCATCGTCATCTCGAACCAGTAGCCTTCCTTGCCCTCCACCACTTCTTTGCCGACCACAGTCATTTCCATCTGTGTCTTGTTGCCGTCCTTGCTATCGATCGTGTACGCTGCGCCGGCGCCAACCACCGGATTCCACATTCCCTGCGGCCGACGCATGCCCATGCCCATTCCCATCTGTGCCGCGGCGATCCCCGCGAACAAAAGTGCGGTGCCCAATCCAATCAAGAGCCTGCTGCCTGCTTTCATATACGTCCCCTCCCTGGGTAGCTGCCCGCTGGGCCGTCGTTACAGCTCAAGGCCCTGGCTGTCGGCCATCTTGCGAAAATTGAAGCTCGTCCTGATCGTCAACCGGCCTGTGCTGCAGGTGAATTCGGCGCCCTTCTCATTGGATCCCATCGTCGCCTGACCGCTCTCCGTCTTCTTGGGAAATGTGAAGAAGATGGAGATCACTTTCTTGGTCTCCGGATCGCGCTGGAATTCCACTTTGCTCGGAGCGATTTTTTCTTTGCTCTTTTTCGGCTTGAGGAACGTGCTGCCCTGCAGCTCCTTTTCTTCCACGTCGGCGAAAGGCGCCATGTCCGGCCCTGCCACGAGCAGCACGTAGCCGGGCGTCGGTTGCGCCAGGGCGCCTGCGGCTTCCGTTTCCTTCATCCTGCCTTCCAGGATGGCGCTGCGGGCCATCGCTTCCCGGACGGCGAGCGCGGAAACCCAGCGCACCAGGAATTTCACCTGCGGTGTCTGGTTGTCAGCCTCGGGGTTGGGGGCTGCGCCGCCAGACATCGGTGCAGGCTGCGCCCCTTGCATTCCTCCCATGCTGTACGGCCCGGTGGATTGCGGTGCCTTCCCCGCCGAGGCAGCCTGCGCCGCAGCCGAGGACGCCCGCCAGGGCGCATCCACCACCACGATCTGCGACCACGGCGATTCGAACAGAACCTTGCGAATGTCGTTGCTGTCCCACTGCAGATAAGGCTTATCTTTCCAGGGATCGTCGGCCCACGCGGCGCACGTGAACAAGAGCACCCCCAGGATGGCAGTGCATTGCTTCTTCATCTTCGTCAACAATCCTCCTGCTGGGCGAGCGCGCCTATTTTGACTCAGTTGTCTCAACCGGCGCAAGGGAGGGAAAAATCGGTAGTGGGTCAGTTTCCGATTTGCCGACTGCACGGCCAAGCGGACAACTTCCTCGAACGGGACTTTTGGCGCGTTAGGGGAGATTTCACTTGTCCGGTAAGCGCGTTATACAGCCATGTGGTCTGACTCGCTCGAAACGCTCGGGGCTGTTTGAAGCGACTGCTAGTGAGAAAGAGATTTATCGACAGTCACCAATTACGGGCCAGCACGCTGGCCATTGTCATTCGCCGGATACCTCCTGCCGTAATTCGTAAGCAAGCAGCACGATCCCGCTAGGCAGTCTTTCGCAACTGGTCAGGCGTAGTGGTGGTGCACGCCGTCCAAGCGACAAGAGAGGAATGCCCCCGCCGAGCAGCACCGGCATGACCGCGACTTCGACGACGTCCACCAGTCCGGCGTCGAGCAGGGTGCGAAATAGCGCGCCGCCGCCGAATAGCCAGATATCCTTGCCGAGTTTCGCTTTTAGCTTGGCAACGCATTCCTCCGCGCCGTCGTTGACGATAGTGACAGCCGGATAATCGCTGGCCCGTAGGGTCCGGGAGAACACGAAGACTTTCAGTCCCGGCATCGCGCCGCCTTTGCCTTGCTGGAGGACCACCTCGAACGTGCCGCGTCCCATCACGACGGTGTCGAATCGGCGGTAGAGAGCAGCAAAATCAACGCTCGGGTCCCGGACGATCCAGTCGAATCCGCCCTTCGGGTCGGCGATGTAACCGTCGAGGCTCACCGCGACGTGATAGTTCAGCCGCCGACTGCCTGGCTCGTCCTTGTCCATAGCATCTCTCCCGTTCTGCGCTGATTCGTTCTTACCCAGGATTTCCTTGTTGACCTCGGAAAAGGGACCATTGTACGGGTCTTGCCGATCTCCGTTCACCCCGTCTGAACTGTGCTTTGCCCGTCGTCGCAATCCATCATGCACTCGGTCGCTGTTACTGTCGATAACAGCCCTTCTCACCACTGACCAGGAACTTTGCCCTCAAGGCCCGACATGCGTCCACTTGGGTGGTTAGTCGGGTAACCGGACAAGTGCCCGTACGTGTCCGGAAACGGGGTTCGGGGAAGTCCCACCCGGACGCGTAACGGGTTTCCCGGGAACTGACCCACTACCGAAAAATCAGGTACTGACTCACCCTGATTTGTTAGCCAATCGGGGCAGGGACTACTTTCCGGCCTTGGATGCGGGCAATAGTTTCGCTAATTGTTCAATCTGATCTGCGTATGTGCAAAGGAGCGTCGCCTCAATCCCCATTGCGTGAAATGGTAGGCTGCTCATTGCTATGGGAGTACCGGTATTCGCGTCATGCAATATGGGGCCCATCACCACTGAAGCGGCGACCTTAGGATCCAGTCTCCTCCAAAGCTCGTTATTTAGATTCGCAAAATCTGATCTCAAACCTCTATCAAATTCATCGCTGATTTCACGCGCGACTGTTTGTTCTCGTTCCCATGCTCCCTTCTTGCTTATTTTCCCGCTTTCCACCTGCAAGGCAATTTCATCCTTTCTTCTGCCATACGCTATGCACAGTTCGCGCACCCTCGATGCAGTAACTAGGCTCTTGGCCCTCAACTCCTCGTTGGTAAGCTCAATTAAGGCTCCCGCACTCGCTTTGTCTATACCCAAGGCAACACGGTAACGACTAATTTCTCCGTCTTTGTCGCTTATTTGCTTGCTGTAGTACCAAGAAGAAGTCCCGTATCCTAATATATGCCGCCAATCAGCAGAATGATAGCGAAGGAAAAACGTGCGCGCCTAATCTCGCGCCACTCCTGCCGTAATCGATCCAGAAGCTGCCACATGGCCGAGAATTATAGTTCCTTTGGCCGAAAAACCAACCAGAGTCACTACCAGAAATCAGCTCGGCGTGCCGGCGAGCCGGGCGCCCACGATGCGTTCGATGCGGTAGACCGGCTTTTGGTGTGCTTCGAAATGCGTGCGCATCAGCAGCTCGCCGACCAGCCCGACCGCGAGCAATTGGACGCCGAACAGGCACAGCACCGCGCCGAGAACCAGCAAGGGGCCGTGCTGCTGGAAGAGTTGCGTGCCGAGAAACACTTTCTTCAAGAAGAGAACCAGCAGAATCGCCCCGCCCGAACAAACGCCCAGCAAGCCGGCGGGGCCGAAGAAATGCAGCGGCCGCGTCATGTAGCGGAGCAGGAAGCGGATGGTCATCAAATCGAAAAGCACGCGGAACGTGCGGGAGATACCGTAATGCGACCGGCCGACCGGCCGCACCACGTTTTTGATCGGCACCTCTACAACCTTCGCGCCGTTCCAGGCCGCCAGCGCGGGAATAAATCGGTGCTGCTCCCCGTAAAGACGAATGTCCTTGATCGTATCCCGGCGGTAGGCTTTGAAGGTCGTGCCGAAGTCGTGGATGTCGACTCCCGAAAGTTTCGCCATCATCCAGTTGGCAACGAGCGAAGGCAAGCGCCGCGCGAGGAAATTGTCGACGCGCTTCTGTCTCCAGCCGCTGACGATGTCGCTGTCCGTTTGCTCCAGCGCTCCGAGCAGCGTGGGAATGTCCGCGGGATCGTGCTGCAGATCGCCATCCATCGAGACCACGATTTCCCCCGAAGCGTGATCGAAGCCAGCCGCGAGCGCGATCGTCTGGCCGTAGTTGCGCTTCAGCCGCAGCACGGCGACCCGCGGGTCGAACTCCGCAATCTCGGAAAGTATCTCCGGTGTCGCATCGGTGGAATGGTCATCCACGAAGAGAAATTCGACCGGCTCGTACCGGCCCGTCATCACGTCGGCAAGGCGGCGATAGAGCTCGCGCACGCTTTCCTGTTCGTCGTGCAGGGGAACGACGATCGAATATTTCGGCGGAATTCCTTCGGCTTCCATCATCGCGTTAGTTCAACTCCCGGTAGCTGATCAATTGAATGCCTCGTTCCTTGATGGTTTGGCGCGCCGCGGGAGCGAGCAGGCCTTCGAGTTCTGCTTCTCGTGCTCGCTTGAGCCGCGTCGGCGCGCGTTCCAGTCCACGATCATACAGCCCCGGATGGCACATCAGCTCGCTCGTTCCCTCGGGAAGGGCTTCGAGGATTTTGACAATCGCTGCCGCTCCGAGATGGCCCGTGAGCCCGATGCCGAAAAAATTGTCCGGCGTGCGCAATCCGTGTGTCTTGACGAGCCGCTGAAAGCGCGGTGCGGCAACCTGTGCCGCGGTGGCCTTCGCGCGCTGCGAAAGGGCGGCGCGGCCTTCGCCATTGCGCGACAGCCGGAGAACGCCTCGCAACCCTTCGAACGGCTTGCGAACTCGCCGGATGCCGAATTCCTCGGCCACTCGCGCGAGCGGCTGCATCACCTGCGGCCAGATGTGCGTGTGCTTGTGGGAATCGAGATGCGTCAGCTCGATTCCCTCGGCGCGGACGCGCTCAATCTGCGCCCGCAGCTCCCGCTCGATGTGTTCCGGCTTCACCGCGCCGCACGCCAGTCTCGCCAGCAGCTTCTCGAGCGAAGCCGGCAATTGCCCGTTGCGGTCCACCAGCGTGGGCGCTTCGTCACGACTTGTCAGGGCATTTCCGCCTACCAGCACGAGATGGCAGCCGACTCCGAGTCTTGGATTCGCGCGAGCCAGCGCGACGGCATCGTCGAAAGCTTCGCCGTTCGCCATTATCGTCGTGCTCGTCAGGATGCCCTCTTGAAACGCGCGGAGAATCCCCCGGTTCACCCCCGCCGTCAGCCCAAAATCATCCGCGTTGACGATCAACCTCTTCATGGAAAGACGCGCTCAGTAGGTGGTGCCGGGAAATCATATCACGCCACCGGCTCTGCCCATCCGAGAGGCGACCGCCGATCCCGCCGCGGGCGTGCCGCTGCCGCTATTCATAGGCCAGCGCGTCCACCGGATCTATCGTAGCCGCGCGATAAGCCGGATAGATGGCGCCGGCCAGCGCTCCGGCCAGCGCCAGCGCCACGGCGCGAAGCACCCAGCCGTGCGAGATCAGGATCGTCAGCGTCGGCAGTGTTTCGCCGAGTACCGCTTTGACACCATAGGTACAGACCAGTCCGGCGGCTGCGCCGAGAGCTGCCAGCAACAAGGATTCCTGAAGCATCAGGCGAAGAATCGCTATGCGCGAAGCTCCCAACGCCTTCAGAATGCCGATCTCTCGCGTCCGTTCGGAGACCATGGAGTGCATCGTCAGCAGCACAACCAGAAAGCTGATCGTCACCCCAACGATTACCATCGACCGGATAAAGGGCCTCAGCTCGGGCATCTTGGTCGAATTCATCAGGCTCAAATACTCCGCCATTGACAGAATCTTGTGACCTGGAAGGATTTGCGCGAGTTGTTGCCGCGTGCCCTCAATATCGCCCGTGCTGCGAACGTAGAACATCGAGATCCGGCCTTCGGCCCCCACAAGTTCCTGCGCGGTTTTCAGGGGGATGTAGTACCGGGCCCCGCGGCCGTGATAGACAATCCCGCAAACCGAAAACTCGTGGCCCAGGAGAACGATCTTGTCCCCGACTTTCAATTTCTTCGATGCCGCCTTCAGGTCGTCAACGATTGCATCGTCCGGCCCGGAGAATGCTTGGCCGCGAAGAAACCGAAAACCGCTCGCGCTCAATGCATTAAAGCTCGTGTAGTCGATCCCGTAAATCAGATCCAGGCCGCGCGTGTCGGCGGCCACCAGGACGGGGGCCACCTCGTCAATGCTCTTCAAGGCGGTGATCTTGTCTCGAAGGGATTCCTGCATAACGGGACTCGTCAACGCAAGGAAAATGGAGGAGTTGGGGGGCTGAATAAGGATGTCCGCGCCTACGCCTTCGACACGATGCGCCCACTCCGAGATGACCCCGCTGGTCATTCCGACGATCAGCAGCACGAGCAGGATCTCGATCGCGACCCCGATAATCGCCACCGCGGTCCTGACCGGTCGCGACTTCAGGTCGTTCCAAACCAATTGCCAGACAGTGATCCCCGTGTACGCCGGGGACTCCATCAACCGCTCCTGCTGCTCAGTCACGTGGCCAATATCGCTCTTGCTCGCGCGCAATGCAAGCCATTGGCTCACTCGGAACCGGCTATGGTAGATTGACCACGCTGTTGTCGGAGTTTCCGATTGCCGGACCCATCCTCCAAACCTGCGCTGCGCCGAATTCTCGTTACGGGCATCTCCGATAATCTCGGAAGGCGCTTGGCTCCGCTCCTGGGCGAGTAGGATCTCCTCTCCGTCGATCTTCATGTCCCGTCACCGGGCACTCCCGCCGGAAAGTTCATGCAATTGGACTTGTCCAGCCCTCAAGGACAGGAATCTCTATCAAGGCTCGTCCTGAATGAGCCAATTGACACCATCCTGCACCTTGCCTTCATCATTGACCCGGTGAGAACGGGCATCACAGACGTCAACCGGATGTGGCAAGCGAATGTGGCAGCAACGCAACATCTCCTCGAGGCCGTCGCACAACGCAACCGCCAGGCCACAAACGTCCGGCTATTTGTTTTCCCCTCCAGCGTATCCGCGTACGGCCCGGATTTACTCGACCGCGTCACCGAAGACGCCCCCCTCCAGGCGCACACGCTTCCCTACGCCATCCACAAGCGCGAGACGGATCTGATTTGCCGGCAAATGTTTCCAAAGCTTGGCGGCGGTGCGATGTACATCTACCGCCCGCACATCTACGCCGGCGCATCGGTGGACAATTTCATCTTGCGGGCGATCCGCGGCCGGCCGAGTGGCCGCGGCGGCCTCGCACGGCTATTCGAGGCCCGGGGATGGAAGGTGCATGCGCTTTTGCCGAAATCAAGCGAGGGCGGGCTGCTTCAGTTCGTACACGTGGATGATGTGACACGCGTCCTGCTCTGGACGCTCAAGAATTATCAGCCCCGCTCCCTGCAAGTCCTGAACCTTGCCGGCAGCGGCCCCCCAATTTCCTTCGGCGAGTGTGTCCGCCTGGCTGGTACTCCTGTCCTGCGGCTCAATTCCGTGAAGCAAATCGAGCGCACCCTTCGATTTTTCTGGAAGATCGGCCTTTCCGGAGTCCCGGCGGAGAGTGTTCCCTATTACCTGACGAACTACACGATGGACACAAGCCGTTTGGAAGCCATGCTTGGCGCGGAAAAGGATCAAGTCCTTCGTTTCTCGACGCGTGAAGCATTGCTCGATACCATCCGCGCCTGACGCCAAGAGCAGTTTTCAACAGTTGTGTTGAAATCCTTGTGGAAAAACCCATCGCGAGATTCTTAAGTGCACTCCCTTCAAGACATTCATCCTCTTTGCACAATTTGTGGGCAATCACACCCGCAGAATCCGCAATTCCTCTTCGCAGCCCTTGCAACAGGCGACCGATTCTCTCACGCGAGGAAAAACTTTTCACATTATGTGAGAAGACTTCTGAAGATTTTCGTGGAATCGCACCGAAGCAATTTCAATACCAATGAGGCGGCTTCTCCAGCTTGATCTTTATCGTCTCCTCGTCTTTCTCGAGCGTGTACCACTGCCCAAACGTCTTCCAGCCCGGCGCGACAACCTGGATGAGCACCTTTCCGCGCCGAATCTCCGGCGCCTTCGCGATCCCTTCCTGGCTCGTCTTCAGGCTCATTTCAATCTTCTTATCTTTGCGGAGAAAACCGCCGCTTTCGGCAAAACGAACGTAGACACTGGCGTTGGCCACTGGAGCGTCTTTGTCGCCGGCAACCACCTCGATGCGAAGCTTTGTGGTCGCGGATTCCCTTGCTTTGTCGTTCTTGTCGCTGGAATTGGATTGCGCGATGGCTACCGCCGTGCTCAGGAGCAACACCACTCCCGCAAGGACGAGGGGACGCAACCCAGACATCGAAATTCTCTTCTGCATCATTCTGTATTTCGCTCCAGAGTTACGATTAGCCACCTGTTTGCTCTCTCTTCGATGCAAGACGGCTGTGAATCCGATGCACCGCCCGCAGCGGGCGCAACCTTTCCATTTTCGCCCCCGCATTTGACTGCCACGTTTGTCTGCGCTACCTTCGACCGGCAAAATTGGCGGCGCCGCCGCCGGTCAATGCGCGCTTATCTCCACTCATATACCGGCGGCAAAATTTCCGCAATCAAAAACGCCCGCCGGGGCATCTCTTAAAATGTTTCCGGCTGCGCGGTTGTGGCCGCTGTTCGAGGAGGCACTGCATGGGGTTTTCGACAGACGCGATCCACGTGGGGCAGGAGCCTGATCCGACCACCGGGGCGATCGTCGCACCGATTTATCAGACGTCCACCTATGTGCAGGAAGAACTCGGGAAGAATAAGGGCTTCGACTACGCCCGCACGGCGCATCCGAATCGCCGGGCGCTTGAGCGCTGCGTCGCGAAACTCGAGGGCGGTCATGCGGCATACGTGTTCACCTCCGGCATGGCTGCGATCGACTCGGTGTTCCGCCTGCTCCGCCCCGGCGACCACGCCATTCTCTCCCAGGCAGTGTATGGCGGCGTCTTCCGCATCACCACGCAGCTTCTCGTGCACTTCGGCCTGGAATTCAGTTTTGTCGACACGTCCTCTCTCGACAAGATCAACCAGGCGCTCAAGCCCGCCACGAAAATGATTTACGTCGAGACCCCGACCAATCCAACGATGACGGTGACGGACATTGCGGCCGTTGCGAAGATCGCCCGCGAGCGCAACTGCACCCTCGTTGTGGACAACACGTTTCTCAGTCCTTATCTCCAGCAGCCGATCGCGCTCGGCGCCCATATCGTTGTGCACTCGATGACGAAATATTTAAACGGACACAGTGACGCGGTCGGCGGCGCGGTCATCCTCACCCGGCAGGAAGACGCCGAGAAGATTTATTTCCTGCAGCGCTCCGCCGGCGCCGGCCTCGCGCCGATGGATTGTTTCCTCGTCTCGCGCGGGATCAAGACGCTCGCCGTCCGCATGGAGCGCCACAATTCGAATGGCATGGCCCTGGCGGAATTCCTGGAAAAACATCCAAAAGTGAAGCGCGTGATCTACCCGGGGCTCGCGTCCCATCCGCAGCATGAAATTGCGAAGCGGCAGCAGCGCGGGTTTGGCGCCATGCTCTCGTTCGACCTCGGCTCGCTCGAAGCCGCCCGGCGCTTGCTCAATCACGTGAAGCTTTGCTCGCTCGCCGAAAGTCTGGGCGGCGTGGAGACTCTGATCTCCCTTCCCGCGCTGATGACTCATGCCTCGATCCCTCCCGATGTGCGGCAGCGGATCGGGATCACCGACGGCCTCGTCCGCCTCTCCGTTGGCATCGAGGACGTGGAAGATTTGATCGCGGATCTCGACCAGGCTCTCAGCAAGGTCTGACCACGGAGTAGGTGCAGACGCGGAGAAAAAGTTCAGGAGAGAAATAATCTTACAGGGCGGGAGGAGCGTCCGCGAGTTCCCTACTTCTTTGCTGTCTCCTTCTTTCGCACACTTTCATCCAGCCAGGCAAGGTATTCCGGCGAACCGCCGATAATCGGCAGCGCGATCACTTCGGGCACATCGTAGTTGTGCAGTTCTCGGATTCTTCGTTGCAACTCGGCGAGACGGCTTTGCGTCGTCTTGATAAGAAGTAAATGTTCCGGCGCGGTTTCCATCCTGCCCTTCCAGCGGTAAATCGAGCGCACCGGCGATTCCCAGATGTTGACGCACGCCGCCAACCGCTTCGCCACAAGCTCGCGGGCAATCCGATCGGCCTCGCTGGCCGTGCCGCATGTCACCAGAACGACGAGATGTTTCTTTGTCGCTGTCATTTGCCGCCTTTACTCTTTCCCATCCCTCGTGCGTGAACGGTTCAGCGCACAACTCGTGCGCCAAGATACAATACGCGCCGGTGGCGAGCAACTCGATCCATTTCGGCACGTCAGGTTGGCGCGCGATCATCGCCGACCAGTTCACGTTTGGCGGTGTGCGCACGGCCGCAGCCGCCATCGCCGGCCACGTTCGCGCGCACAACCAGTCACCTGCCCTGCTCGTCGGCTACGACACCCGCTTCTTCTCGGAGGAATTTGCGCGTGCCGCCGCCGAAGTGTTGCACGCGCACGGTTGCCGCGTCCTCTTCTGCCAGCGCGCGACGCCTACCCCTGCAATCGCATTTGAGATTTTGCGCCGCAAGCTGGATGGTGCAATCAACATCACTGCAAGTCACAATCCCGCGGAATATAATGGACTAAAAGTCTCCGGTCCGGACGGCAGCCCTGCCCTCCCGGAAGTGACGCGTGACATCGAAGCCCGCGCGGCGCGCCTCGGTGAGGTTGCGGCGCCTGCCTCGGAGGCCGAGAATGAATTGGAAACCGTAGACCCCGGAGGGCCATATCTCGCACGTCTCGCCGAACTGGTCCGCTTCGATGCCATCCGCAAAGCGAAGCTCTCCTTTGTCTGTGACGTCTTGCACGGCTGCGGCGCCGGCTATCTGGATCGCGCGCTTGGGGAGCACAGCATCGCCGTCACAACCATTCGCGCCAATCGCGACGTTCTTTTCGACGGCAGCGGCCCCGACCCCTCGGAAGAGAATCTCCTGCCCCTTCGCGACGCCTTGCGCGTTCACAAGGCAGCCGCAGGCCTCGCGACCGACGGCGATGCGGATCGCTTCGGCATCCTCGACCGCGACGGCGCGTTTATTTCACCGAATCACATTCTGGCTCTCCTCTTCGACTACCTTCTCGAGACGCGAGGCTGGAAACTCGGCGCGGCTCGCAGCGTGGCGACCACGCATCTGTTGGACGCTGTTGCCAGGTTCCACGGCGTTCCCCTCTATGAAACGCCCGTGGGCTTCAAATACATCGGCGGCCTCCTTCGTGAAGGAAAGATAGCTTTGGGCGGTGAAGAGAGCGCTGGGCTGACCATTCACGGACACGTGCCGGAAAAAGACGGAATCCTCGCTTGCCTGCTCGTCGCGGAAATGATCGCCACGCGCCGGGCGTCACTCAGCGAACAGCTTCACGATCTCTTTCGCCGCGTGGGCGGTGAATACTGGCCGGTTCGCGTGAATCTTCACGTGCCCGAAACGGTGCAGGCGGCACTCTCTCAACGCCTGGCGCGCGAGCCGAAGGAATTCTCCGGCCGGCGTGTCGCCCGGACGAATCGCACGGACGGTCTGAAACTGATCTTGGAAGACGGAGCGTGGGTCCTGATGCGTCCCTCGGGGACCGAACCGCTGGTCCGCATCTACGCCGAAACCAGCTCTCCGGCAGCTTCGCGACATCTCGCGGAGGAGGCGCGCCAATGGATTTGCGCCTGATCTACCGCGAGAAACTCCTGCCGTTCGCGCGCCGCTATTCCCGCGAGCTGATCCTGCTCCTCTTCGCCTTGCTGGTCGTTCACGATATCTTCGGCCACCACGGACTGATCGCCATGCGCCAGTCGCAAAAGCAGGCGAAACAAATCCGGCAGGAAATTCAGCGGCTCGACGATGAGAACCGCGAGTTGCAGGAAAAAGTGAAGGCGCTCAAGACAGACCCCCGCGCCATCGAAAGAATCGCGCGCGATGATCTGGGCTTGGCGAAACCCGGCGAGCTTATTTTCAAGCTGCCGCAGCCGAATCCGATTGACTCGGCGATCCCAGTACAGAATCCGCTGAATCCGCCGAAGAAGTAGGTCACCCTTCGCTTGCGGTGCGCGACAAGCCGCGGCGCACCCAGCCCGCGATTTCCGCCCCGCGGCCCTTCCAGCGCGTGCGCCCCAGCGAGAGCAAGACCATTGCCGTGAAAATGGTCAGCAATCCAAGCGAAGCCATCGGCACGCTCACTCCATGCTTGGGCAGAATCGACAAACTTCCGTACACAAACTCGATGTGCACCCAATAGACAAGTAGCGAGGCCTTTCCGAGTTGAATGAGCGGGCTGAAACCCCATTCGCCCGGCCCCAGGCACCACGCGTAGCTCGCCGCTACGATCGCCATCAGGATTCCGGCGCGGATCAGAAAGAAATCGGGGCTGGAATGCCAGAAATCGTACACGGCGTAAAGCTGCGTCGGCCGCGCATCGAGCCAGATCCCCAGCGCGAACAGGGCTGCGCCGACAAGGCCGAACAAACTCGCCGCTGCATGCTCGCGTTGCCGCGACCAATCCGAGAGGAGCAGGAACCCGAGCGCAAGCCCGGCAAACGCAAAACCCGCCCACGGGAAAAGAGGAAAGAGCCACGGACGCGGTGAATCGTAGATGTGAACGCCGTTCACGTACGATTCAAGAAACCATGGCAGCCAGCGCGGCCGCCAGGTCGTCCAAAGCAGCGGAGTCACGACCGCAATGGCAATCGCCGTGGCGCCCGCGAGGACGGTATTGCCTGCGCGCGACTTCGCCAGCCGGCAGACCAACCCCATCAACATCATCGAGAAGCCAATCGTATTCAGGATGTCCACGCGCAGCAGATCGGTCCACGGCGCCGAGGGCTGGCCAAGCAGAAATTCCTGTACACGGAACAGCAATCCGAGTCCGAAAATCTCCGCGCCGCGCCGAATCGTCGTGTTCGCGATTTCGTTCGGTGACGCGCCCTTTGCCCGCATGCGGTCGGTCACGAGCGCGAAGGAAACGCCGGCAAGGAATAGGAACAGCGGCGCAGGAAGCGTACCCCCGAGTTGAGACCACTTGAAAAATGTGGATGTTCGCGCCGCGTCGTTGAGCCACGAATCGTAGCAGTGCGTCTGGAACATCATCAGGCAGGCGAAGCCGCGCATCCAATCGATGTAGCTCAGCCGCTGCTTGGTTGGCGTAGCCATGGCCTCGGCTGTCTTGTATCAGAAGAATCGCTTTTCAAGAATCGGAATTCGGGGATCGGAAGCGCCCGATGAACCAGCGAGGAAGAGCTCAAGGCCAGAGCCTCGGTGCTCGAATATTTTGATCAGCGCCTACCGGACCACGCCGGTGAGCGGACTCGATGCAGTAGCATAGAGTTTCTTGGGAATGCGCCCCGCGAGAAAAGCTTTGCGCCCCGCTTCGACGGCATCGCGCATCGCCTCGGCCATGAGCACGGCATCCTGCGCGCCCGCAATCGCGGTGTTCATCAGGACGCCGTCGGCGCCCAGTTCCATGGCGACAGTCGCGTCCGAAGCGGTGCCCACACCCGCGTCCACGATCAACGGCACTTCGGTGATGCGCTCACGCAGGATCATCAGGTTGGCGCGATTCTGGATGCCCATCCCGGAACCGATCGGCGCGCCCAGCGGCATCACCGCCGCGGCTCCCGCGTCGATCAGCTTCCGCGCGACGATCAGGTCGTCGTTGGTGTAGGGCAAAACGATGAAGCCCTCCTGCACGAGTTGCTTCGTGGCCTTAATCAGTTCCTCGGTCTCCGGAAAAAGCGTCTTTTCGTCGCCGATCACTTCGAGCTTCACCCATTCGGAAAGTCCCACCTCGCGCGCGAGGCGGGCGGTGCGGATGGCTTCGTCCGCGGAATAGCAGCCGGCGGTGTTGGGGAGAATAAAGAGCTTCGTGCGATCGATGTAGTCGAGGAGCGATTCCTTCGAGCGATCGGTGAGATTCACGCGCCGCACCGCGACCGTCACGATCTCCGCTCCGGAGGCCTCATGCGCGCGAGCCATTTCCTGGAAGCTGCGATATTTCCCCGTGCCCACGATCAGCCGCGAGCGAAACGCTCTTCCTGCAATCACAAGTTGGTCGCTCATTGGAAATCTCCTGCCGCCATTCTAACGCTCCAGCGCGACTTGACCAAACGCGGTGCCGTCCCGCCCGCGCGTCGTCATCCAAAGCGGTGTCCCGCTCTCGCAGAAACGAAGCGAAGGAAAACAGCGCCACCGGGCGGTAACCATGCCTCAGGCGCGAGAGCGCGGGCGGGGTTCTTCCACATCGGCGTAGAGTTGTTCGATGGCCTGGCGATAACGCTCTTCGATGATGCGGCGCTTCAGCTTCAGCGTGTAGGTCAGTTCGCCGTTCGCGAAGGTGAAGTCTTCGGGCAGCAACGCGAAGCGCTTTGGCTTTTCGTATTGCGCGAGGTTTTCCGTGAGCCGGTCCACCTCGCGTTCGATCAGATCGTGCACCCAGGGGTGCTCCGTCAACTCTACGCGTGAATGAAAATCAATTCCCTGCTCCCGCGCCTTCGCCTCCACTACCGCAAAATTCGGCACCAGCAGCACCGATACAAACTTTCGCGTATCTCCGATCACGGCCGCGTTCAGAATGAAAGGACTCGATTTCAGCCGGTTCTCGATCGGCTGCGGCGCCACGAATTTGCCCGCCGCCGTCTTCAACAACTCCTTCTTGCGGTCGGTCACAACAAGATATCCCTCTTCGTCGAGATGGCCGATGTCGCCGGTCTTCAGCCAGCCGTCCTCGGTGAATGTGGCGCGAGTCTCTTCCGGCTTGTGATAGTAGCCCTGCATCACGCACGGCCCGCGGACGAGAATTTCTCCGTCCCCGGCGATACGCACTTCAACGTTGCGGATGGGCCGGCCGACCGTGCCCACTTTATTTGCCTCCGGCGCATTCGTCGAGATGACCGGGGAAGTTTCCGTCAGGCCATACCCCTGATAGATGTGGAGGCCGGCCGCCCAGAAAAATTCTGCAAGCTCTTTCGCCAGCGGCGCGCCGCCCGAAGACGCGAGGCGCAGATGGCCGCCCAGCCCGGCGCGTATCTTCGAAAAGAGCAGCTGATCCGCGAACCACCACTTTGCGCGGAGTAGCGTCGAAGCGGGCTTACCATAAGCCCGCCAGGGGATCGCCTCAGCCGCGATGTTCATCGCCCAGTCGAACAGCATGCGCTTGACGCCGGTGGTCTGGTGCCCCCTCTCGATCACGTTGGCGTAGGCTTTTTCATAAACGCGCGGGACGGAAGCAATCAGCGTCGGGCGAACCTCAAGCAGCGCCTGCGAAATCTGATCCATTTGTTCGAGGTACGCGACGGGCACGCCGCGGAAAATATAAATGTAATCCGCGAGCCGTTCGTAAACGTGTGACAGCGGCAAAAACGAAAGCGCCAGATCGGCCGTCGTGAAACTCGCCGCGTGCGTGCAGTCCCACGCATTCGAACTCAAATTGGAATGCGTGAGCATTACTCCCTTGGGTTCGCCCGTTGTCCCCGACGTATAGATGAGAGTCGCCAGCTGGTCGGTTTTTACTTCCCCGGCCCTCCGGCGGTATTCGGAAACCTCCGCATCGCCGGCCGAAGCAATCAGCGCTTCGTAGCGCAGGATTTCATCGCCGAATTCTTGCGGCGTGTTTGCTGCGATCACGTGCTCGATCTTCGGGAGCCGGCTGCGGCATTTCATCAGCAGGCGCACCTGCTCCGCACCCGCGACAAACACCACGCGTGCGCCTGAATCATTTAGGATGTAAACCAGGCGGTCGGGTGATTCGCGAAAATAGATCGGGACATCGGCCGCGCCCAGGCCGGTGATCGCAAAGTCCGCGATGTGCCATTCGGGACGATTGGGCGAAAGCAGGCCGACCCGGTCGCCCGAAGCGACTCCCAGCGCCGAAAGCGCCTTCGAGAGTCCCGCAACTCGGCGCAGAAATTCCTGCGTCGAGAATGCCTCCCACTCAGCATCGGACTTGTAAAGAAACGCGCGCGAGTTTGGAAAGCGGTCGAGCGCCTCGAGGAGGCACTGCGTGAGAGCCGGATACGCCATGGTACGAGGCTGCCACTCTAGCGCACCACGGCTGCCCGGCGCAACGAATCGCCGTGCCGCTTCGGTCGCCGCATCCGTTGGACGCGGCCGGTGAACCGCCACTACAAACCGCTGGCGCGCTGCGTTAAGATGGCGCCGGGGAGTTTCACCCATGACCAAGCTCGTCACCGAGAATCACTCGACGTACAAGCCGGTGCGCGCGCCGCGCGGCACCACGATTTCCTGCAAGGGCTGGGAGCAGGAAGCGGCGCTGCGAATGCTGATGAATAACCTCGACCCGGAAGTGGCGGAAAAACCGGAGGAGCTGATCGTTTACGGCGGGCGCGGAAAAGCCGCGCGCAACTGGGACTGTTTCCACGCCATCGTGGCCTCGCTGCGCAGCCTCGAAAGCGACGAGACTCTACTCGTGCAGTCCGGCAAGCCGGTCGGCATCTTCCGCACGCATCCCTACGCGCCGCGCGTTTTGATCGCGAACTCGAATCTGGTGGGCCACTGGAGCCACTGGGAGAAATTCGACGAACTGGACCGCGCGGGCCTGATGATGTACGGACAAATGACCGCGGGAAGCTGGATCTACATCGGCACGCAGGGAATCCTGCAGGGCACCTACGAAACGTTTGCGGCCGCCGCGCGGAAACACTTTGGCGGCGATCTGGCCGGCAAGCTCGTTGTGACCGGCGGCATGGGCGGGATGGGCGGCGCGCAGCCGCTCGCCGCCACGCTCAACGGCGGGGCGTTTCTCGGCGTCGATGTGGACCCCGAACGCATCAAGCGCCGGGTCAAGACCGGCTACTGCGATGTGATGGTGAACGACCTCGACGAGGCGCTGCGGATTCTGAAGAACGCGGTGCGCAAGCGCGAGGCGGCGTCGGTCGGGCTGATCGGCAATTGCGCGGATGTGATCCCGGAACTGGCGAAGCGCGGCGTGGTCCCCGATCTGCTCACCGACCAGACGAGCGCGCACGACCCCGTCGGCGGCTACATCCCGCAGGGCTTGACTCCGGTGCAGGCCGCCGAGCTCCGCCAGCGCGATCCCGTGGCCTATCGCAAGCGCTCGCTCGATTCGATGGCGCGGCACGTCGAAGGCATGCTCGCGCTGCAAAAGATGGGCGCGGTCACGTTCGACTACGGCAACAACATCCGCACGTTCGCGTACGAAGCGGGCGTGAAGAACGCCTACGACATTCCCGGCTTCGTTCCCGAATACATCCGGCCGCTATTCTGCGAGGGGCGCGGGCCGTTCCGCTGGGCGGCGCTTTCGGGAGAGCCGTCGGATATTCATCGCACCGACGACCTCGTCCTCGAGATGTTTCCCGAAGACAAGACACTGACGCGCTGGATTCAGCTCGCTCGCAAACGCGTTCACTTCCAGGGATTGCCGGCGCGAATCTGCTGGCTGGGTTACGGCGAGCGGGACAAGTTCGGCCTGGCGCTGAACGATCTGGTGGCGCGCGGCGAGCTGAAGGCGCCCATCGTCATCGGCCGCGACCACCTCGATTGCGGCTCGGTCGCCTCGCCCTACCGCGAGACGGAAAGCATGCGCGACGGCTCCGACGCCGTGGCCGATTGGCCCATGCTCAACGCCATGCTCAACACGGCGAGCGGCGCGAGCTGGGTCTCGATCCACAACGGCGGCGGCGTGGGCATCGGCTACGCGCAGCACGCGGGACAAGTGACGGTCGCCGACGGGACGAAGGAAATGGCCGCGCGCATCGAGCGCGTGCTGACCAACGATCCCGGCATCGGCGTTGCCCGCCACGTGGACGCTGGCTATCCCGAAGCCATCGAGTTCGCTAAAAAGCACAACGTCAAAATCCCGATGCTGTGACCGGCTAACAGCGAGGATCGGCATTCCGAGACGTCCCGGCCCATCGGACGACGAAGAACCTCGCTTCCGCTTGATTCCTTGGCAGAGAGATTCCTCACCCGGCCCCGCCGGATTCGGAATGGCGTTCATCGCGGACATTCGCATAACTAGTCCTCGCGAATGTATCCGGGGCCGCGGAGAACTTTGCCGGGCAGAGCATTCGTCATCCTGCCGTCCGCAATCACCGGCACGCCGTTGACGAGGACGTAGTCCATTCCCACCGACAATTGATTGGGATTCTCGAACGTCGCCACATCATGAACTTCGTCAGGATTGAAAACCACGATGTCCGCCCACATGCCCACTTTCAAGACGCCGCGGTCGGTGAACCGCATCCGTTGCGCCGGCAACGCGGAGAATTTGCGGATTGCCTCCGGCAGCGTGAGCAACTTTTCGTCGCGCACAAACTTGCGCAGAATCCGCGGAAACGTTCCGTAGGCGCGAGGATGCGGATGCTCTTTTCCGAGCAGCCCGTCGGGCGCGGTGCCGGAGGAATCGTTATCGATCGAAGCCCACGGCTGCTTCAGGGCAAGCTCGATATCCGGCTCCGACATCCCAAAGATGGCGGCGAAAGTGTAGCCACCGTCCTCGATCAGCAGATCACAGATGGTGTCGATCGGGTCCTTGTTCCACATCTTGGCAACTTCTGAGATGCGCTTGCCCTGCAGCGGCAGGAGCTTCGGATTCTGCACCACGCTCACGAGAATTCCATCCGGCCCGGGAACTTCCTGCCACTCGTTGTCCCAGGTGGTCGAGGGCGTCTCCATGTCCTTGCGGATGCGGGCGCGCATCGCCGGATCTTTCAGGCGCTCGATCATTTTGGCGTCGCCGCCATCGTGCGCCCAGGGCGGGATGAACGCGGACAGTGAATTGAACCAGGCGGTGTACGCATACGTGTTGGCGCTGACGTCCACGCCCGACCGGCGGGCGGCATCGATCGTCGCGACGATTTCCGGCATGCGGCCCCAGTTCGGCTTGCCCGCCGCCTTCAGGTGCCAGATTTCAACCGGAATGCGGGCCTCGCGGCCGATGCGGATCGCCTCCGCCAGCGCTTTGGCGATGCCGTCGCCTTCATTGCGCATGTGGGTGGCGTAGACGCCGCCGAATTTCGCGGCCTCGCTCGCCAGCGCAATCAGTTCCTCCGTGGAAGCGTACGGCGCCGGCGCGTACTGAAGAGACGTGGAGACGCCCACGGCGCCTTCGCGCATCGCGTCACCGACGAGTTTCTTCATTTGATCAAGCTCGGCGGCGGAAGGTGCGCGGTCGCCATCGCCGAGAACCATCCGGCGCACCTGGGTCGCGCCGACATAGCTCGCCAGATTGATGCCTATTCCCTGGCGCTCGAGCCGGGCAAGATACTGCGATAACGTGCGCCAGTCGGGCGTGATCTGATAGTGGTCGTAATCGAGCTGGTCCGCACGAATGATGGCGTCGTTGAGCGGCGCTGGCGAGCGGCCTTCGCCGGTAACTTCTGTCGTGATGCCCTGGAAAATCTTGGACGGCAGATGCGGATTCACCAGAATGGTCAACTCGGATTGTCCGAGCATGTCGATGAATCCTGGCGCGACCACGCGGCCCGCCGCGTCAATCGTCTGTTTCGCGGAAGCGCCAGCGAGATTGCCGATCGCGGCGATGCTCCCGTCGCGAATTCCGATGTCACCCGAATACCAGGGCGATCCGGTGCCGTCTATGATGTGGCCGTTGCGAATCACCACGTCGTACGCCGGCTCCGCCGCACTGCGCGGCGGCGCGGCAGTGGTGAGCGAAGGCGCCGAAACAATCAGGGCAACAATTACAAAGATAGTGAGGACCGACCCATAGGCTCGTTTACGCATGCAGGCTCCTTCTGCTGGTGTTCCGGCCCCGTGGGCTGCGGCCAGGAGTGTGCGGTTCCAGTGTGAAAAATCGAAAGAGAACCACTGCTTTCGCTGCATTTCGTGAAAAGTGCATGGTAATTATCCCTTGACAACAAGTAGACCTTTCTGCTAGGCTCTCTAATATGGACAACGAAATCAAAGGTCTTCGATCTATCTTGGCCGACGTTCTTGACGCGCTTGCCTCAAACGAACGCGCGATTGCGGGCTTGCAGATTTCGATAACTGCCGCACGGCTCGCCCTTCACGACGTAAGCCCCGATAGATTCGAGCAAGCTTACGCGCAGAGATTCGCGGAGCTAGAAGCTCAAGGAATAAATCAGTCGTCCGCCGAGCATGAGAGCTTCTTTCTCGCATTAGCTCAGAGATTAAGGAGTCAGTCATAATGAAAGTAAAACAAAGCATTCCCAAAGAACTGCGCTACAGCATGCGGGAGTTCAACAATGAATTCCCGAACGATGCGGCATGCCTTGAGTACGTCAAAGAGCAACGCTGGCCCGGCGGCGTGGCTCTCTGCCCGAAGTGCGGTAAGAAGCGCAAGCATCATCGCGTAGGGAACCGTACCGCCTACGCTTGCGACCACTGCGGGAACCATATCTACCCGCTGGCCGGAACCATCTTTGAGAAGTCTTCGACCTCTCTGCGTCTATGGTTCTATGCCATGTATCTCATGGGCTCGACCCGCTGCGGAATCTCCGCAAAGCAGATTCAGCGCGAAATCGGCGTCACCTACAAAACCGCATGGCGCATGTTTCGTCAGATTCGGACTCTCCTCTCCGATGGCGACCTGCAACTGGAGGGGCCAACGGTCGAGGTAGACGAAACTTACTACGGCGGCGTGCGCAAGTACGGCACTGGCCGCCCCATGCGCGGCGACAAGAAAAAGACTCCCATCGTGGCAATCGTCCAACGCCAAGGAAGGGTGGTTGCCAAGGCCGTTGATGACGTGCGCGCCCGCACCCTTCTAAAGCAAATCCGCAAGCACGTTAAGCCCGGAAGCGTAATCTACACCGATGAGTTTCCCAGCTACAACGGAATCTCTAGGATGCGTACCCGCAACGGGCACCCGGCACTCTACAAGCACTTCACAATCCGCCACGCGGACAAGGTTTACGTTCGGGGCCACGTCCACACCAACAGCGTTGAAGGGCTGTGGAGTCTAATCAAGCGGGGAATCGGCGGCGTCTATCACTCCGTTTCTCGCAAGTACCTGCAAAGCTATTTGGACGAATACTGCTTCCGGTACAACCGCAGATTCGACGGAAATCAACAGTTCAAAGCTATCTTGGGGCGTGTTTCAAGGCAGGTGTCTTAATCGCCTTGCCGAGAAGGGCCGTGAACGCAACCCGCGTGTACGGCTCCATTTTCTTCTTGGATTCAGCGCGAGGCGTCAACTTCTTTGATTTTGGCCTCATAATCACCTCTCAGTGTACCACGGCCAAGCCCCGTACGAATCGCATTGAGTGCGCGTGAATACTGCAATTTACATGATTCTGCCAGTTTAATTGCTTCGGTTAACCCCGACTGTTCAAAAAGGAGAATAAACATGAGTTCATCGCGCGAGCAAGAATCCAAGCTACTCCAAGCCTGGAAAGCCGATTCCATCCGATTACTCGTCTCCTTCTCAGGTAGCGGAATTGGGTTCAATGCAGAAGCTTTCATTAAGAACCTCGGTTATTACGAACTTGAATTGGTCGGAGACGCCTGTACGATAAAGGTCAATCTGGGACCTTCACAGCTTCTCGTGCGGCACGATGGTCTCTTGGAAATCTTGCTTACGTCCGGCGATAGGGTCGTTTTAAGAGAAGCCGTGAGCTAGCACAAACTCTGTGGATTTCGGCAATACGAAATCAGTATTGAGCAAGTTCCTCCAACATATTTTCACGGTTCATCACGCCGATGAAATAGATGTTCTGATTGCGGGCTAGCTGCTTGAATTGCGCCCTATCCTGCTTCGAGCTATCGAGCCACTGGAGCGTTTTGAGTCTGGCCTCATGGGCCGCTAGGTCTGCCATGTAGTGCTCCCTGCTAATTTAGACAGTCAGGGCCTCGTTTTTTAGTACAGCTGCGAAAGCCAAGTAGGCCTCGTGCGGAGTGCGATTTGCGATTCCGCGATGAGGCCGGTCGTGATTGTACTCCTCGATCCAACGAG
>JBGPTF010000008.1:0-165925 GCA_041490445.1 Terriglobia bacterium | reverse complement strand
GGCCTTGCCGGGCGGTTTGGCTCTCCAGGCGGTAGGGTCAAGATGTTCGATAAGAATCTGGTTCATGCGATCATTGGCGGCAAAGATCTGGACTGCGGCTCGGCCGAGTTGAGTGTGAACCTTGTGTTGACGCGTGGTCACGGCTCCCTACTCCTCGACCTATAATACTTCCGGGCCGTCGGCCATCCGGAAGTAATCCACTTCATCCGTCACGCGGAACCGCCCGGAGACTAGCGTCTTGGCTTTTTCACGCGGCAGACTGGCAACAAATCTGCCGTTGTTGCCTCGCCGCCTCCAGCTTTCGATCCCTGTCGGCGTGGATCTCCTGCTGACTCCCGGCGAAGCGTCAAGATGGGTTGTGGAGAGAAGAGCGTCTACTCCTGCACGACGCGAAACGTATTGCCCCAAAGACTCGCTCGCGTCAGGAACGGGCGAGCGGAGATCTGGCCGGTGAATGCGGCGTCCCAGCGTCCGGGAATCTTTGCCGCGCATTTGGGACAGGCGCCTTCGGGCGTCAGGTGATAACCGGTGACGAAGTAGCCGTAACGCTCGATGAGAAGTTCGCGGCAATTCGGACAGTAGGTATTCTCGAAGTTGCCGACTCTTCCCGGACAATTTCCCGCATACACATAATGCAAGCCCGCCTGCCGGCCGATCTCCGCGGCGCGAACCAGCGTGTCGGGCGGCGTGCTCTCCGGATCGTTCATCTTGTAGTCTTGGTGAAACGCGGTGACGTGCCAGGGAATCTCGGGCGAGATGTTGGCGAGAAACTCCGCCATCCGTTTCAACTCGTCGCCGGAATCATTGAAGCCGGGGATCACGAGCGTGACGATTTCGAGCCAGAACCCCATTTCGTACAGGCGCGGAATCGTATCGAGAATTGGCTGGATTCGTCCGCCGAGCTGCCGGTAATGCCGGTCGTCGAAACTTTTTAGATCCACCTTGTAGAGATCGACCCACGGCCGGAGATACTCGAGGACTCGTGGCGTGCCGTTGCCGTTGGAAACGAACGCCGTCACCAGCCCGGCGGCTTTCGCTTCATTAAAGACTGCGGCGGCCCATTCGCTGGTGATGAGCGGTTCGTTGTACGTGCTCACGAGTGCGCGGGCGCCCTGGCGAAGAGCCTCCTGCACCATCTCCGTCGGGGAGATGCGCATCGGCCGAGACACCGCATAGGGATCTCGCAGCACTTGCGACGTGACCCAATTCTGGCAATACGAGCAGTGCAGGTCGCATCCGAGCATGCCGAAGCTGTACGCCAGGCTGCCGGGATAGGCGTGGTGGAAGGGCTTCTTCTCGATCGGGTCGCACTGCAGCGCGCCCACGTAGCCCCAGGGCACGCGGAGCTTGCCGCCCTCGTTGAAGCGGACCTTGCAAACGCCCGCCTGGCCCGGCGGGATTTTGCAATCGTGCCCGCAAGCGTAACAATGCACCCAGTCGCGCTCGAGCTTGTCGTACAGCTCGCCGTCGGCGACGTTTTGGGAAAGCACTTCAGCCAGTGTGGACATTGAAGGCACCCATGCATTCCGGGGCGGCAATCCAGAGGCAAACCCTGCAAACCCATTGTACGCCTTTGGCGCCTCCCGAGCGGGCGATTGATCGCAGAAAAGAGCGCGCTTGACGAATGGCGCGAACGCCACGTTCACGGCGGCGGGTGCGGCGCCCGTTTCTTCGCGATTGTTGGCAACAGCTTTTACTTCGGGAACAGTTATTCCAGGAACTCCTTGTCATCCAAGATCGGCTTCAGCGCGGGAACATACTGTACGGTGGCATCGAATTGTTTGCGGAAATCCGGGTCGAGCTTTTGCGCGATTTGAAATGCGGCGAGCGCAGCGCCTTTGTTGCCGCCCATGTATTCGAGAAAGCCGAGGCTCGAATGACTCCCATGAATCATATGGAGACAGCGAAATCGCAAATTCATGTAGTGCCCTTGGAAAAGTCGATATCTTATAGGAAAATACGGATTATCGAACGGGCCACAGCGGGAACGAAGAACTGATCCTGCGACGACTAAGACTCGCTGTTTTTGACCCGCTCACGATCAAAACCAATCCGGGAAAATCAGCTCCACAAGGCCGGGAACCCAGTAGGAATAGAATCGCTCATCGCAGATTTTGTACTTTCCGTACTTCTTCCTGGCATGGTTGCCCCAGTGCGGCCGGGTGCCGTCGAGGTCGGTAAATCCGTACTCCCGGGCCAGTGCCCAGGAACTGAACACACGTCCGCTCTTCTTTTTCACCTTCGGATCTGCCGCAAGCGCTACCACCGCCCGGCCTACGTACCTCGGCGATTCTGACACTAGGAAATCTTGGGGACAGTCATTCTGATCCTTGAAGTTCAAATTCGCGTCCTTCCTCTTCCCGGCTTCCTTCCAATTGGTCTCGGTGACTCCAAAATGCTCCAGTACCCTTTCAGAACGCAAAAAGCCCGGAGTCAACGCCACCGAAACAATGTCTCGTTTGCGCAGCTCGCGGGCCATGGCGAAGGCCAGCCGTATGACGGAAATCTTCACCAGGTCATAGAAAATGTTACCGCGGTAGTAAAAAGCATCCCCATCGGTAATTTCGAAAATAATTCCTCTGCCTCGACCCAGCATCAGCGGAACGGCGTAGTGGGAAGTGATGATGTGCGAATGGATTGCCTGCTTCAGCATCCGCAGGCCGTTATCGAGGTTGACCGTCCAGAATGTCTTGCCGAATTCCGTGAGCGCGTCGCCGCCCCACACGTCATTGACCAGAATGTCCAGTCCCTTGTGCCGCCGTTTGATACCGGCGACCAGCTTTTTCACATCCGCAGGCTTTGTGTGATCAACTCTTACGGCAATGCCGCGGCCGCCGGCGGCCGTGACCAGTTCAGCGGTTTCTTCGATAGTTTCAGGTCGGCCGGGTGTAGCGGGCCGTCCCCGTGAACTACGGCCGGTGCAGTAAACAGTCGCACCCGCCTCGCCCAGTGCGATCGCAATCCCTCGGCCGGCCCCGCGGGTCGCTCCAGCAACCAGCGCGATCTTGCCTTTCAATACTTTCTTCGGCACTTCAGCCATTCACATTCACCGGTGCACAGAATATCAGATGGGGCATAGCTTGATAACCACCAGGTCCATTTTCAGGGCGTACTGCCGGGTTTCTTCGTTTTCCGGGTAGGTGATCTTCCCTCCGCGGACGCGCGCGAAACTGGTCATCGAGTGCGCCTCGCGGCGCGAGGTACTGAGAATGTGCTCCACGGGGATCTTGCGTACGACCAAGGCATCTGCAATCAACGAGCGGTGGCATCGCCAGTGCACCACTTCCGCACACAGGATGGCCGTGCGCTTAGCTCGCGCGAGTTCGATAAGCCGCGCCAGGCCGGTTTGGAATTCGGCTGTTTGCATGTAATCGGCGAAGCCGCGGAAGGACGCGTTGCGCCAGCCAAGATTGACGGAGTCGCGGTTCGCGTGCCGCAATCCGCCGAGGTTTTTCAAATGGACGGAACCGATTTTGGCCTTGCGCAATGCCGCGGACAGCTCTTCTCGATTGAACTGCGGATTGTGACGTGACCGCGGAATCGTGCGGACGTCCACGACGCGATGAACATCGTGCGCGCGAAGCAGCTCGATCAGCCCGGCGATCGTACGGGTGGAATGGCCGATCGTGAGAATCGTTGACGGCTTGTCGCGCGGTGGCATCGGGGCACTTGCGTCCGCAGTTTTCGCGAGCAATTTTACGCCCGGAAAACCGGAAGGCACCTTCGCGGCGCTTCCGCCGCTCTCGCGGAAGGTTGATGCGCGACTGGAAAAGATTGTCCCGCGGGGTGTAGCCTGTAGCCGGAGGCGGGGACAATGCGCATCGCACTTGGAGCCGACCACGCCGGATTTCTGATGAAGGAAGACCTGCGCGGCTTTCTCGAAGGCATGGGCCATTCCGTCATCGATTTAGGCACGCACAGCACGCATCCAGTGGATTATCCCGATTATGCGGAAGCGGTGGCGCTGGCGGTCCGCGACGGCAAGGCCGAGCGCGGCGTGCTTCTTTGCGGCAGCGGCGTGGGGGCATCGGTGGCGGCCAACAAAGTGCGGGGAATTCGCGCCGGGCTTTGCCATGACACGTATTCGGCCCATCAGGGCGTCGAGCACGACGACATGAACGTGATCGTCCTCGGCGCGCGGGTGATCGGGCCGGCCCTGGCCCGGGAGCTGGTGAGCGCGTTCCTTGCGGCCCGTTTTGGCGGCGAAGAGCGGCACCGGCGGCGTCTCGAAAAAGTGAAAGCCATCGAGATGCGCTACGCGGGCGCGACGCGGAATCCCGCCTGAACTGGTTGATCCAATTGCGGGTAGATCCTCGAGTTTCAGTGGAGTGAATCATGGAACTGTTGTTGCACAGCCCTGCCGGACTTCAGTCGGCCGTGAACGATCGGCTGACGCAGTGGCAGGCGAGCGGATTCGCGCGGCGCCTGTGGGAGAAGGACCCGACGCTCTGGGCATCGAAAGACACGCCCGAGATCACGAACCGTATGGGCTGGCTGCATCTGCCGGAGACGATGCGCGAGCAGATCGCGAGCCTGACGCAATTCCGCGAGGCGGTGAAGTCCGAACGCTTCAGCCATGCCGTACTTCTGGGAATGGGCGGGTCGAGTCTCGCTCCTGAAGTTTTTCAAGAGACGTTTCACAATGCGCGGGGCTATCCCGAGGTGCTGGTTCTCGACAGCACGCATCCTGCCGCAGTAAGAGCCGTTGAAAAGCGGGTGGACCTTGCGCACACGCTGTTCATCGTCTCGAGCAAATCCGGCACGACCACAGAGATGCTTTCGTTTTTCTACTACTTCTGGAAGCAGGCGGGCGTGCTTGCCAAATCGCCAGGCCGGCAGTTCATTGCCGTCACCGATCCCGGCACTCCTCTGGAAAAACTGGCGCGCGACCGCGGCTTCCGCGCCGTCTTCCAGGCCAGTCCCGACGTAGGAGGACGATATTCGGCGCTGACGCACTTCGGCCTCGTTCCTGCGGCGCTCATCGGAGTTGACTTACATTCGCTGCTCGACCGCGCGCGAACGATGGAAGAAGCCTGTGCGTCGGGCGTGCCGGCAAATGAAAATCCGGGTCTTCTGCTGGGCGCCGCGCTCGGCGAGGCGGCGCTGGCCGGGCGCGACAAAGTGACTTTTCTGGCTTCGACGGGGATCGACGCCTTCCCGGTGTGGCTCGAACAACTCATTGCGGAGAGCACCGGCAAGAACGGGAAGGGAATCGTCCCCGTAGCCGGCGAAGCGCCGGGCGCACCGGGGGTCTATGGAAAGGATAGAAGTTTTGTTTGTCTGCGGCTGAGACAGGACAACGCAGCCAACCTTCAAAAACAAATGTCGGCGCTCGAAGCGACCGGCCACCCGATCGTTCGAATCACACTGGGGGGCACCGCCGACATCGGCCGGGAATTCTTCCGGTGGGAATTTGCCGTCGCGGCCGCGGGCGCGGTGCTGGGGATCCATCCATTCAACCAGCCGGACGTGCAGCTTGCGAAGGACCTGGCGCGCGAGGCGATGAAAAAAGGGGCGTCAATTTCGGCAACGCGCGGAAATCTCGGCCCCGAGCCCGTAGCGGCGGCCGATGCGAGAGAATTGCGCAGGGCGCTTGAGGCGTGGCTCGGAACGGCGCGTGCCGGAGATTACTTCGGCATCGATGCCTACCTCGAGCCCACAAACGAGGCGAGCAAGGCGCTCGACGGCATCCGCACAATACTTCGTGACTGTACAAAGTGCGCCACGATGCTCGGATACGGCCCGCGCTTCCTTCACTCCACCGGGCAGCTCCACAAAGGCGGGCCGAATACGGGGCTCTTTTTGCAACTGCTCGATGAGCCCCGCGAGGATCTCGCCGTGCCCGAGACGGACTACACTTTCGGGCAACTCATTCGCGCGCAGGCGGCTGGCGACTACGGCGCGCTGGAGCAGCGCGGACGGCGAACGCTTCGGGTGCAACTCGGCAAAGACGTGGGGGGCGGCCTGAAGCGCATTGCCGAGGTGCTCCGTGGCTAAGGTTTCCGCTCTCTTCTGGGACATGGGCGGCGTGATCCTGACGAATGCGTGGGATCGCTCCGCGCGGCGGCGCGCGGCCGAAAAGTATCAACTGGATTGGGAGGATTTCGAGGACCGGCACGAGCTTCTGCTGCACGCGTTCGAGACCGGCGAGGCCTCGCTCGAGGAATACCTGAACCGCGTGGTGTTCTACCGGCAGCGGCCGTTCACGCGCGAAGAATTCAAGGCCTTCCTTTTCGAACAGTCGAAGCCGTGCAGCGAAGCGCTGGCGCTGCTCGGCGGCGTTGCCGCCCAGAAGAAGTATTTACTCGCCGCGCTGAACAACGAATCGCTCGAACTCAACCATTACCGCATCGAGAAGTTCCGGCTGCGGAATTACTTCGAGGTTTTTCTGAGTTCCTGCTATCTCGGTGTGCGGAAACCGGGTGCGGACATTTACCGCCTGGCCCTGCACATCACGCAGCGCGAGCCGGGCGAATGTCTTTTCATTGATGACCGCTCGCTGAATCTGGAATGCGCGAGAGAGCTGGGAATGCGGACGATTCACTTTCAAAACTCCAACCAGTTGCGAGAGGACCTGCTCCGCAGCGGCGTATCGCTCGACGGACAATAGTCAGGAGGCATGGCGATGGAACTCGGCATGATCGGTCTGGGCAAGATGGGCGCGAACATGACGGAGCGGCTCGTCCGTGGCGGCCACCGCGTGGTTGGATTCGACCGCGACGCGGCGGCGGTCGAGCGCGTTGTGGCGAAGGGCGCGGCGGGGGCAGATTCGCTGCCGTCGCTCGTCGCGAAACTCAGAGCGCCGCGCGCCGTTTGGATGATGGTGCCCGCCGGCGCGCCGGTGGACCAAACGATTGATGCGCTGACACCGCTGCTCAGCGCTGGCGACACGATTGTTGACGGAGGGAATTCGTTCTACCGCGACGATCTGCGCCGGGCTGCGCTGCTGGCATCAAAGAAGATCAGCTATGTAGACGCGGGCACCAGCGGCGGCGTCTGGGGTCTGACGGAGGGGTACAGCTTGATGGTTGGCGGAGATCGTGATGTGGTCGAACGCCTCGCACCCATTCTCAAAACGCTCGCGCCCGCGCCGGACAAGGGCTGGGGACGCGTGGGCCCGGCCGGTTCGGGCCACTTCGTGAAAATGGTGCACAACGGCATCGAATACGGATTGATGCAGGCCTACGCCGAAGGCTTCGACCTGATGCGGCACAAGAAAGAATTCAGTCTTGACCTGCAGCAGATCGCGGAAATCTGGCGCTACGGCAGCGTGGTGCGGTCCTGGCTGCTCGACCTGACGGCGCAAGCATTGCATGACAATCCGACGCTCGAGGGCATCGCTCCCTACGTGACGGATTCGGGTGAAGGCCGCTGGACCGTCATTGAAGGAGTCGAACTCGGGGTTCCGCTGCCGGTGATTTCCGCTTCGCTCGACCGCCGGTTCCGGTCCCAGGATTCCGAGCCGTTTGCCGACAAGCTGCTCGCGATGATGCGCCATGAGTTCGGCGGCCACGCGGTGAAGGAAGAAGCCAAGAAGGTCGCCAAGAAGTAGCAGCCGGCCCGCCCGCAACCAGGGCCGGAAAATCCAGTTTTGAACACGTGAAAGGAATTCCTTGCCGAATCAAGAATCGCAAAGTCAGATCGCGCCGCATCTCTTCGTGATCCTCGGCGCGACGGGCGACCTGATGGGGCGCAAACTGCTGCCCGCGCTCCATCACCTCGCGCAACAAGGCAAGCTGGGGCCGCGCAGCTACGTCCTGGGCGCGGCGGTCGACACCGATCTCGACGACAAAGCGTTTCGCGCGCGTGCCCGGAGATGGCTCGTGGACGACGGCGTATCGCCTGCCGAGCTGGAAGCGCAATGGTGCAATCAGAAATTGTTCTACCAGACGATCGGCAGCGGCGGGGCGGACGACTATCGCGCACTGGCAGCGCGCATCACGGCGATCGAAAAGGAATTGCAACTGCCGGGGAATCGCGTTTTTTATCTGGCGTTGCCTCCCGAAATCTTCCCGACGGTCATCCAGCGTCTGGGCGAAGCGGGGCTGAGCGAGGGTCCGGGGTGGACGCGCCTGGTGATTGAGAAACCCTTCGGCCGGGATCTGTCCTCCGCAGAACAGCTCAACGCCGTGGTGCACCAGCACTTTGAAGAGTCGCAAGTCTATCGCATCGATCATTACCTGGGCAAAGAGACGGTACGAAACATTCTCGTTTTTCGCTTTGCCAATTCTCTGTTCGAGCCGCTCTGGAATCGCGACCGCATTGAGAGCGTCGAAATCACCGTCGCCGAAACGCTCGGCGTGGAGCACCGGGCGCGCTATTACGAAACAGCCGGGGCGCTGCGCGACATGGTGCAGAATCATCTGACGCAACTCCTCACGCTTGCCGCTATGGAAGCACCGGCGGCCTTCGATGCCCGGGCGATTCGGGAGGAGAAGACAAAAGTGTTGCGCTCGGTTAGACCGATCCGCCTGGAAGACGTGGTGTTCGGCCAGTACGGGCCGGGCACCGTGGACGGGGCGAAGGTGCAGGGCTACCAAGAAGAGCCCGGCGTCGCGAAAAACTCGCAGATGGAAACCTTCGTTGCGTTGCGAGTCGAAATTGCCAACTGGCGCTGGCAGGGCGTTCCGTTCTTCCTGCGCACGGGCAAGCGCCTGCCGTGCCGGATGAGCCAGATCGTGATCAATTTTCGTTGCCCGCCCGTTTCGATGTTCCGCCCATTCGACGCCTGCGAGATTCATGCCAACGCGCTCGTGATCACGATCCAGCCGGACGAGGGTTTCGACCTGCGTTTCGAGATCAAGGCGCCGGGACAGGAAGTCGAGTTGCAAAGCCGCAGCTTGCATTTTCGCTATTCGGAAGCGTTTGCTCCGCTGCCAGATGCGTATGAGACGCTGCTGCTGGATGTCCTGCTGGGTGACGCCACCTTGTTCGTGAGCGACGACTGGGTGGAGGCTTCCTGGAGTATTTACACGCCGCTGCTCCACAATCGGCCACCGGTGTTGCCGTACGCCGCAGGCACATGGGGCCCTGCGGAATCGAACCACCTGCTGCGCGATCTTGGGAGAGATTGGAGCGCGCCATGAGCAGCGAGGTGCGCGTCTTCACCGATGCCTCCGCCTTGTGCCGCGCGGCAGCGGAAGAATCGGCTCATCTGTTCGAAGAGCGCTGCAAGCAAGCCGGACGTTGCACCGTGGTCCTGTCCGGAGGCCACACGCCCCGATCGCTCTACGAAATCTGGGCTCGTGACTTTGGCGGGAGCTTGCCCTGGCGGCAGATTCATTTGTTCTGGGGAGACGAGCGCTGCGTTCCCCCGGACGACTTCGAAAGCAATTTTCGGATGGTGCGAGAAGCGCTGCTCGACCACGTAGCCATCCCTCCGGAAAATGTTCATCCGATGCCGACGAACGTCAGTCCCCCGGAAGCTGCGGCGAAAGCCTATGAGGCAGCGCTCCGGCGGGAGTTTCCGGAAAGCTGGCCGGAGTTCGACCTGATTTTCCTGGGCGTCGGGCCCGAGGGGCATACCGCTTCGCTTTTCCCCAATTCGCCCGCGCTCGCGCTGCAGGATCGCTGGGTCGCGGCCATCACAACCCCGGCCGAACCACGGCAGCGGCTTTCGCTCACCCTTCCCGTGCTCAACCATGGGCGGAATGTATTTGTCCTCGCAGCAGGGAAGGAAAAGCAGGAAGCTCTGCGCCACACCGTTCTGGCAGAAGCTCAGGGCTCCGCGGAATGGCCGATCTCGCTGGTGCGGCCCGCCGGAAACTTGCTGTGGTTTCTAGACGAAGCCGCCCGCGGCGCGTCCGCGCCGCGGAATTGACGCGCTGCCGGAAATCCGGTATAAGTAAGTGCCTGCTTACAATGACCGCACGACCAGCCCGCGTGCCTTCCACGGATCGCCGCCAGCAAATCATCCGGGCGGCCATGGAGCTGTTCGCCAAGAAAGGCTTTCAGGGGACAACCACGCGAGAAATCGCCACTCGTACGCAGATGAATGAGGCGATCCTCTTTCGACATTTTCCCCACAAGGACGACCTCTACTGGGCAGTGATCGAAGCGAAGTGTCGCCGCCCGCGCGGGCCGCGGGAACTCCGGCAGACCCTGAAGAAGGCGGCCACGCCGCGCGACGCTCTGGTTGCCATTGCCGAGGATATCCTGCGGAGAAATGCGGAGGACCCCACGCGGCACCGGCTGTTTCTTTTCAGCGCGCTCGAAAATCACCAACTCACGCACCGCTTCTTTCGCTCCTACATCGCCCAGTACTACGACATTCTCGCGGAGTATATTCGCGAGCAGATTCGGCAAGGGAAATTCCGACGGGTGGAACCGCGACTCGCGGCGCGGTGTTTCTTTGCGATGGTGTCGCACCACTACCAGGTGCAAGAATTGTTCGGTGGCAAGCGGTACCAGAAGTTCGATATGCGGGGCGCGTGCGAGACGATGGCAGACATTTGGCTGGAGGGCGTCCGCGCCGGGAAAAGCCGGCATCCCGGGCGCCATTCGAAGAATCAGAGCAGGTGCATATGAACCGTATCCGCCGCAAGCAAAGCTTTACAGCAATTCTTTTAGCCCTAAGTCTGGCGGGTTGTGCCGAAAAGGCGGCGCCGCCGCCGGCAGCGCCCATTGTTCCTGTGACCATCGCGCAAGTTGTGAAAAAGGCGGTTCCCATCGAGCTGCGCGCGATCGGCAATGTCGAGGCGTATTCCACGGTCTCGATCAAGGCCCAGGTGTCCGCCCAGTTGATGGAAGTGCACTTTCGAGAAGGCCAGGACGTCAAAAAAGGCGATTTGCTCTTCACCCTCGACACACGTCCGTTCCAGGCAGCCTTGCAGGAGGCGCAGGCCAATCTGGCCCGCGATCGAGCGCAGGCACAGATTGCGGAAGTGCAGGCGCAACGCTACGCGAAACTGTTTCAGGAAGGCGTGGTCGCGAAGGAACAGTTCGACCAGCTCGAAGCGAATGCGGAGGCCTCCCAGGCCGCGGTGAAAGCGGATGAGGCCAGCGCGGAATACGCCAAGCTCCAGCTCCAGTATTGTTCCATTTACTCGCCAGTGGACGGGCGCACTGGAGTGCTGATGGTGCACGTCGGAAACCTGGTGAAGGCGAACGACGTCCCAATTCTTGTCGTGATCAATCAGATTCAGCCGATCTACGTGGATTTTTCCATTCCGGAGCAATATCTGGCCGAGGTGAAACGGTACATGACATCGGGGAAGCTGACGGTCGAGGCAGATCTTGCCGGCAATCCGCCGCCGCCGGAGAGGGGCGTGCTTTCGTTCGTGGACAACACTGTTGACCAGACGACGGGCACGATCAAGTTGAAGGGCACCTTCACGAATGCGCAGCGGCGTCTCTGGCCGGGCCAGTTTGTGAATACGGTCCTCCGCCTGGCGGAACAGGAGAACGCCGTCGTCGTTCCATCGCAGGCGGTGCAGACCGGACAGGATGGAAACTACGTATTTGTGGTGAAAGCGAACCAGACGGCCGAGTCGCGCAAGGTGGTTGTGGGGCGCGCGCAGGGCGCCGAGACGGTGATCGCGCAGGGGCTCGTGCCCGGGGAGATCGTCGTCACCGACGGGCAGCTTCGCCTGGTGGACGGCTCGAAGGTGCAGGTGAAGGCCCCGGTTTCGGGGAGCTAAGGAAAGGCCGATGAGCATCGCGCAAGCTTTTATCCGGCGCCCGGTCATGACCACGCTGATCATGATCGCGATTCTGCTGTTTGGCCTGGTGGCGTACCGCTCCCTGGCCGTGAGCGATCTCCCCAACGTGGATTTCCCCACGATCCTGGTTTCCGCCGCGCTGCCCGGAGCGAGTCCGGAGACGATGGCTTCGGCGGTGGCCACGCCGCTCGAAAAGCAGTTCTCGACGATCGCCGGACTCGATTCGATGACGTCGGCGAGCGCGCTCGGCGTCACGAGCATCACGTTGCAGTTCAACCTGAGCCGCAGTCTCGATGCTGCAGCGCAGGACGTGCAGGCTGCGATCGCCAGAACGCAGCCTCAATTGCCGCAGAACATGCCCAGCCCGCCCACGTTCAACAAGGTGAATCCGGCGGATCAGCCGATTCTCTACGTGGCGATGAGTTCGAAGACGCTGCCGCTCTCCGTGGTGGACGATTATTCGGAGACGCTGATGGCGCAGCGGATCTCGATGGTGAACGGCGTGGCGCAGGTGGGCATCTACGGCTCGCAAAAATACGCGGTGCGAATTCAGCTGGATCCGAAGGCGCTGGCCGCGCGCCAGATCGGGATCAACGAAGTGAACGCGGCGGTGCAGAGCGCGAATGTGAATCTGCCCACGGGCACACTGTACGGCGCGCACCAGGCGTTCACCGTGCAGGCCAACGGCCAGCTCATGAACGCGGCGGTGTATCGCCCGCTGATCGTGGCGTATCGCAACGGCTCGCCGGTGCGGCTCGAGCAACTCGGCACGGTGACCGACAGCACGGAAAACGACAAGATCGCAAGCTGGTACATCGACCAGCGCGCCGTCGTGCTTTCCATCCAGCGCCAGCCGGGCACGAACACGGTGGAAGTGGTGGATTCCATTCGCGCGCTGCTGCCGCAATTCCGGCTGTTGATCCCGCCGTCGGTGGAAATGAATACGCTGTATGACCGGTCGGTGTCTATTCGCGAATCGGTCAATGACGTGAAATTCAGCCTGTTCCTCGCGATCGTGCTCGTCGTGCTGGTGATCTTTCTGTTCCTGCGGAATCTTTCGGCGACGATCATCCCGAGCATCGCGCTGCCGATGTCCATCATCGGGACGTTCGCGGTGATGTACGAGCTCAACTACACCATCGACAATCTTTCGCTGATGGCGCTGACGCTCTCGGTGGGCTTCGTGGTGGACGACGCGATCGTCATGCTGGAAAACATCGTCCGGCACATGGAACTGGGCGAAGGCGTGCTGGAAGCGGCGCTGAACGGTTCGCGGGAGATCGGCTTCACGATCGTCTCGATGACGCTGTCGCTGGCCGCCGTGTTCATTCCCGTGCTGTTCATGGGCGGCATCTTGGGGCGGCTGTTGCACGAGTTCGCCGTCGTGATCAGCATGGCGATTCTCATTTCCGGATTCGTCTCGTTGAGCCTGACGCCGATGCTTTGCAGCCGTTTCTTGCGCCCGCCGCACGAAGAAAAACACGGCCGTGCCTACATGGCGCTGGAGCGGATGTTTGACGGGCTGCTGAAGACCTACGATCGCTCTCTTCAGGCGGTGCTGCGGCACCGGGTATGGACGATGGCCGTCGCGGGCGTCATCCTCGTGGTCACGGCGTGGCAGTTCTACGTCATCCCGAAAGGCTTTCTGCCGAGCGACGACACCAGCCAGATCTTCATGTTCACCGAAGCGGCGCAGGGGATTTCCTTCGATGCGATGCGGCAGCACCAGCACGCCATGAACGAAATCGTCCAAAGCGACCCAAATGTGTTGAATTTCTTCTCAAGCATCGGCGCCAGCGGGCCGAATTCCACGCTCAACACCGGCCGGATCTTCATGCACCTGAAAAGCAAGCCGGATCGCACGAGGAGCCAAAGCCCCACCTGGGAGGGCTGGAGTTTAAGGTATGGCGGAACACCGGTGATCGGGCCACTGGTCCGGCTGGTCCGCCCGGTGTTCGAGCATCACCTGAGTGTTGATGAAGTGATCGACGAGTTGCGCCCCAAGCTCGCCGTGGTGCCCGGCGTGCGCCAGTTCATGCAGAACCTGCCGCCGATCCGCATCGGCGGGAACCTGACCAAGAGCCTCTATCAATTCACTCTGCAAACCCCCGACACGAACGAGCTGTACGCGGCCGCCCAAGGCCTCGAAGCGAAGATGCGCGCGTTGCCGGGGCTGATTGACGTCACCAGCGACTTGCAAATCAAGAACCCGCAGGTGAATGTGGGGATCGACCGCGACAAGGCTTCCGTGCTCGGGATTACAGCGAATCAGGTGGAAGACGCGCTGTACACTGCCTACGGCCAGCGGCAGATTTCGACGATCTTTACGCCGAACAACGAATACCGTGTCGTGATGGAGCTCGAGGACCGTTATCAGCTCGATCCGTCCGCTCTTTCGATGCTCTATATCCGTTCGACGAGCGGCCAGCTTGTCCCGCTGAACACGGTAGCGAGCCTGACGACGAATCTCGGACCGCTCCTGGTGAACCACCTCGGCCAGCTCCCGGCAGTCACGATTTCTTTCAACCTGCTTCCGGACAAATCGCTTGGCGATGCCGTCAACTCCGTGCAAAAGCTCGCGCGCGACACGCTGCCGAGCACGATCAGCACGAGCTTTCAGGGCAGCGCGCAGGCTTTCCAGACCTCATTGCAAGGGCTGGGCGTGTTGCTGGTGATGGCGATCCTGGTGATCTACATCGTTCTGGGGATTCTGTACGAGAGCTTCATTCATCCCATCACGATTCTTTCCGGCTTGCCCTCGGCGTCCTTTGGCGCGCTCGCCACGCTGATGCTCTTTCACAAGGACCTCGACCTGTACGGGTTTGTCGGCGTAATCATGCTGATCGGAATCGTCAAGAAGAACGCCATCATGATGGTGGACTTCGCCGTCGAGGCGCAGCACAAGACGGGAAAGACTGCCAGCGAGGCGATCTACTACGGCTGCCTGGTGCGGTTCCGGCCGATCATGATGACGACGATGGCGGCCCTGATGGGCACGCTGCCGATCGCACTTGGGGTGGGCGCAGGCGCGGAATCCCGGCGTCCGCTCGGATTGGCAGTCGTGGGAGGCCTGCTGTTCTCGCAGCTCGTCACGCTTTACCTGACGCCGGTTTTCTATACGTACATGGATTCCTTCCAAGGCTGGATCGCGCGCCGTGCCGGCAGTGGCCGCGCGGTTTCAGAACCCCACCTTCCCGCGGAGCCGGTCCTGGCCGACCCGCCGGGCTCCCTCTCCTCGCGGTAGGCGTTCGGCAGCTCCTTCAAAACCGCTGACGTATTGCGCACGCAGTACTATTGACCCGGCGGACTTGGGCTTTTACTATGCGTTGCAAGCCCAGTGCACGTGGCGGCCATACCCCTCCTTCGCCGCAGATGGGCCGAAGGCGGGGCGATGCCTGTACCACCGGCAGAGCAAGACCGAGCAATGCAATCAATACTGAGGACCCAACAATCCCGTCGTGGCGTGCGGCTGAATTCGCGCGTTCCGCTTCTGCTGGAATGGGTGGATGGGCGGGGCGGGGAGTATCAGGAGAAAGCCTACACGCGGGTGGTCAACTGTTACGGCTGCCTTCTGGTCTCACCGAAGGATGTGGGATTGGAACAGCGCCTTCACCTCACGAATCTTGCGACCCGCCAGCCGATCGAAGCCGTGGTGGTCTGGATAGGGAAGCAGCGCGTGGAAGGCTGGGAAGTAGGCGTAGAACTGGTTAGTCCGCGAATGGATTACTGGGGATTGGATCTGTGAGCGAAGAGAGTGTATCGAGTCTAATCGGCAGCCCACCGGTATCGGGCATCGAGCGCCGCCGCAGCCAGAGGGTAATGATCCAGATGGCGGTGACCATTCATCTGACCGCGCCGGGGAAGGCCTCCGCCTTGAAGGCCCACACGCTGGACGTGAATGCCCACGGCGCGCTTCTGTTATCCCCGCAGAGTTTTCCGATCGGCGGGCACTTCACCCTGGAAAACAATCAGACGAGGGAGCGGCAACTTTGCCGCGTCGCACGGGCTCCGCAAGCCGCGGCGGAAGGATTTCAAGTGGCGGTGGAATTCGAAAAGCCCTCGCCGAATTTCTGGCAGATTTCGTTTCCTCCACCGACCTGGAAGCCACTCGAGGGCTAGCCTCCCGCCTGGGAGAAGGGCAGCCGCGCCAGGTCCACATTACCGCCGGAAAGGATCACGCCCACCCGCCTGCCTTCCACACCTGCGGTTCGCAAAAGGAGCGGGGCCACTGGAACGGCCGCCGACGGCTCAATGATCAGCTTCATCCGTTCCCAGACAAAGCGCATGGCAGCGATGATTTCCTCCTCCGTGGCGAGCGCAATAGCGTCTACGCGTTCGCGCAGAATCTGAAGCGTCCTGTCGCACAAGGTGGCGCGCAGGCCGTCGGCGATGGTTTCCGTCTTTGCGGCGGGCTCGATGCGGCCGGAGGCAAGCGAGCGGAAGGCGTCGTCCGCGTTTCGTGGCTCTCCTCCAATCACGCGGATGCCGGGGCGCAAGGATTTCGCGGCGATGGCTGTTCCGCTGAGCAGTCCGCCTCCGCTCACCGGGGAAAGAATTACGTCGAGATCGGGAATGTCTTCGATCAACTCGAGTGCCGCGGTGCCCTGGCCGGCAATGATGCGGTCATCGTTGTAAGGGTGGATCATCACGGCGCCGGTTTTCTGCTGGATGTCACGCGCGGTCGTTTCTCGCGACGCGACCGTCGGTTCACACAGCGTGATCCGCCCACCGTACGCCTCGACCGCATCTCGTTTCACCTGGGACGAGTTCGACGGCATCACAATCCAGGCCGGGATGCCGCGCCAGCGCGCCGCCAGGGAGAGCGCCGCCGCGTGATTGCCGGAAGAGGGCGCTACCACGCCGCGGGCGGCCTCCTCGGGCGTCAGGGAGAATACCGCATTCGTCGCGCCGCGAATTTTGAAGGAGCCGGTCTTCTGCAGGTTTTCGCACTTGAAAAACAAGCGCGCGCCGGCGCGTTCATCGAGCGACGCACAGGTGAAAACCGGCGTGCGGTGAATGCGCGGGGAAATCCGGCGGTGCGCAGCGCGAATCAGTTCGAGGTCAGGGCCGACGCTCATTATTTTTCGAAAGTGCTCATTATGGCACAGTTCGGCGCTCCCTCAGCGCAAGGCCGCGTCCGCGATTGAAACAGTCAGACCAGTTTTCCGGAAAATTAAAAATTCGTCACAATGTAACTTGACATGTCTCAGCGACAGGCGGATTCTGGACATCCCTTCGAACGCCCCTTCCGGATCGTTGCTCCCGCACAAACAACGAAAATTGATTCATCCGGAGGATTCCATGGTGACGAATGAACGCCGCTTGTCGCAACGAATTGATGTCGCCGTACCGCTGGAGTTCCGCACGCTCCTGAGCGCCAACAAACAAGCCTCCCGCGGAGAGACTCTGAACCTCTCCGAACACGGAGTCCTGTTCACCTGCGATCAGAAATATGACATCGGGACGCCGCTCGAAATGTCGTTCGCGATTCCCCAAGCCCTGACGGGGCGGGGAGCCGAGGCGGTGAAATGTACCGGCCGCGTGGTCCACTTGCAGCATGGGCCGGCGCCGAGCCGGGAGATGCAAATCGGCGTACAGATCGAGAAGTTTGAGCCTGCCATCGCTTCCCTGCGATTAGCAAGCTGAGGCCCTTCGGCGAGTTTGCTCGCGGTTGAAGATGGCCGGCATTTGCCGGGAGCATTCGGCTTAGCGGGCCGGCTGCCGGGCGACCACGAACGTCACTTTAGCGGTGACGGCGTTATCGAACCGGTCGAACGCCTGCACGGCGACGGTGTGTTCTCCCGGCGGGAGATTGTGCAACACAAAATCGTAACTCTCCTGCCGGGCATCGGTCAGCCTCCCCGCGGGGAATACCAGCTCCCAATCGGCTGCGTCCAGACTGAAGCTCGCATGGCCGAGGGCGCTGGCCGCGTCGCGCGCGTCGAAACGCATGCGAACTTCACCGCCGTTTGGCTCCGCGCGGAGGTTCCGGATTTCCGGGGGCGTGTTGTCCACTTCGAAGCGATCACTTTGTCGTTCAGCGGTAAGCGCCTCATCGGGCGGATTGGAAGGTGCGTCCGATGCCACAACTCTCAGCACGTAGGCGCCATCCGGCATTGTCGTCGTGTCCCAGGAATAGAAACGATTTTCGATCCTGTCTTTCAGCAGGCGCCAATTCTTCTCTCCTTCGCCGCGGTAATAGAGCAAGAAGACGAGGTCATCGTCGTTGTCATCGCTCGCCGCCCAGACAACGCTTTGAAATCCTTTCTCGGAGAAGCCCTGCACGGGCATTTGCTGCTTCGATCTCTGCTGGAATTCCTGCATGGCAGACGCTGCCGCCGCGGTTGCTGCTGCCGCCGCCGGATTCATCTGGGGCAAGCGCAAAGGCACTGGCGGGACGGGCGTAAGCCCCGGCTGCACCGGAGTGAGGAGGCCACGCGCACGGATGCCCGGATCCTGGATCACGATCGCGTCCACCCGCGGCGGCACATTCTTTGGAAGGTACGCCAGATTGACCCAGGAAATCTCCGTTGGATCCCCCTCGCCCGCGCGAAAGACGGCTTTCCACTGCGCGAATCGCGCCGGCGGGCAGGCAACGGATTCTCCCGATGCATCCGTGTAAGGGCCGGCCCACGGGCTCCAGCTTTTTTCCGGGTTCGAGGTGTTTCCCGAGCGCACGTAGAACGACACTTTGCCGGCGGTGGCGCCGTTCTCGCCCCACCAGGCCAGCCGGCCCCAGTGCGAGAAAATCTTCGCATCGAACGTCTGTGACTCGTAGGAGCCATCCGTTTCATTTCCCGGCCCCAGTTGGAAGACTTTGCCGGGATTGGCGGTAGCCAGGAAGAGGGTCCCGGCCGCGCCGGAGGCGAAACTCGTCACCTGGCCCGAGGCGGTCTTTGCCAGGCTGGAATAGATGCCGTCCCTCTCGAGTTGGATCACCGTGCCGTGGTTTCCCGTTCCCAGAAGAAGCTTGCCCGACGGCGAGAACCCGAGCGCAAAAACCAGATCGTCTTTTGAACTCCAGAGAGATTCCGGCGAGCCTTCGGGAGAGATTCGATAGACCTCGCTCCCGCCGGTGAGGCTGGGAAGGAAAGCAAGCCCGGGCGCTGGTTGCGCCGTTTGCGGTGGTGCCTGCTGTTGTTGTAGAGCCGCAATCTGCTGGCTGACAGCCGCCATGGAATTCACGTTGGTGGAAGGGAATCCCTGAGGAGAAAGCGGTGCCTGGCCGGCGGGCTTGGCTTTTTCTCCGACTGCGGAGGCGTAGATATTCCCCTGGCGGTCAGTGGCAAGCGCCGTCACTTCCTTTTTTGCTGTCTCGTAAAGCACAAAGGCCGCGCCCGCGTCCGGCAGAGCCGCGCCCGGCTTTTTTACTTTCTCCACGCGTATCACCAGCCCATTGGGATCGGTGCCGAGGATCAGGTTTCCCTTCGAATCGAATGCGAGCGCGCGCGCGTGAGTTTCCTCGCTCTTGAAAAATACCTGGCCCTTACCATCGGGCCCCACGGCGAAGACTTTCCCATCGTCGCCGGTGGCGACGTAGAGCGTGCCGTCCGCGTCAAACAGAAGCGCCCAGATGTATTTCGTTTTCGGCTCGAAGAAGACACTGCTCTTTCCTTCGGGCGTCACCTTGTACACCTTGCCATCAGGCGAAGTGCCGACGTAGAGGTTGTCATGGGTGTCGATCGCGAGCGCCTGCGCCAGAAGCTCCTGCACCTCAAACACAGTGGAAGCCTTGCCGGACTCATCCAGGCGCAGGGCCTTGGCGTTCGAGCCGCCTGCGGCGTACACCCGCCCCTTGGAATCAACGCGCAGCGCCCAGAGATAGGCGAGGTTGGGATCGGAGAATTGCGCGAAGCGCGGCGCCAGCATCAGCTTGCCGTCGCTGCGCAGCGCGACGCCTTTCGCGGTCCCGCGTTCGAATTCACTGTAATCGGATTGGCGCCAGAAGCGCGTATGTTCAGCGCGAGCGGGCGCGGCAAGAAGCAAGCCCGCCGCCAGTAGCCAGAATAGGATGTTTCGCCGGGTCACTTGTTGTGCGCTCCTCTCGGGTGCGGGCTTTATCTCACGGTGATGCTCAGATACTGGATGCCCGCGATCACCCGGTTCATTTCGATGGACCACTCGCCCGCCACCGACTCCCGCAACAGCGTCGAGTTCCCCAGATTGCGCCGGTGGTCGAGCACGTTGAGTTCGGAGACCGGCACATTCGGCAGTTGCTTGTCTTCCACCAGCAGCGTCGGTGTCGGCTGCAGCAGCGTGACGTACAGCCGGTCGTTGCGGTGCTCGCGATTCAGGAGCTGGATCAATTCTTCGAGTCCGTGCAGTTGCGCGGCCGGGCTGAGCGCCATGGCGCCGTTTATCCGGTTGAGCGTGTCCGAATCGCTCACCAGGATGCGCAGGTTCCCACGGCTGGCGGAGGGGGGGATCGTGATCGGCACTTCCTGAATGAACGGCGAGCCCCGGTAGGGCCGCAGCAGCACTTTGATGCGAATCGTTTCCCCCGGGGCGACTTCGCTCTTTTCGCTCCAGGCGGTGTCAATGGCCGCCCAGCGCCGCTCGGGCAGGCTCGTGACGCGCAGGCTGATCTTGCGGATGTGCGGAATCTCGTAAGGGTTGTTGAAGATTCTTATAAATGCGCTCTGGACCGTAGTGGCTATAAAGAAGCCTTCGGGAATGGGGAAATCGGTCGGCGAGAACATGTTCTGTAACTCGACCGGGGAATGCCCTTCAATTTCGATCTTGCCGGACAATTGAATCGTCATCCCGTCGGTGTAGAGGGTGTTGGCGACGACGCCATTAAAGGTCGCAAGGGCCACTAGCAGCGGAGTGATCTTCGGATTTTCGATCATCTCGAAGTGAAACTGTTTTTCCGCTGCCGGCGTCGAGACCGTCAAATCGAGCGGCAACATGGGAGGACCGGAGCCGAGCCGCCCCATGACGGCCGTCAGGCGGTCCTCGGTGATCGTGCCGATTTCTCCGCCGCTGGTCATGATCTTCGTGGATTCGAGTGACGACGCGAGCGTGGTCACCACGTGCCCGCGCGCCATCGGCAATGCCACCGACCCATAACCGAGCAACGGGTGGCCGCACACGAAGACGTTGTCTCCCACGATGGCCGTCACCGTGCAGCCCGCGTCGAGTGACAGGTCGCCGCGCATCAGAACCATGCCAACCATGCTTCCCGGCTGGATCTGGGCGTCATCGGGGCGCGGGGGAACGGTTCCGCCTTCGATGGCGGTCATGCCGAAGCCGGCGAATTCGTCGGCGTACCGCGCAAGAGTTTGCGGGTAAAAACCGGATGCCACGAGGGGCGTCTCAATCGGTTTGAGGAAGCTGCCCGCGGAAAGCCCATAACGCTGCGTAATTTGTTCCGGCAAGCGGATTTCTCCACCGGCGGCGACGGAGCTCCCGAGGCCGCCCGTGCCGGCCGCGGACGCCTTCGCGGGAGCAGTTGCATTCCGGACTTCGAGCATATTCTCGATCGGGGTGACGCCGGCGATGGCTTCCTTGGTAAAAATTCCGAGCTTCAGTGAAATCGCGCCGGCGAGCTTGCCGTCTATGAACACCGGGCTTCCGCTCATCCCCGCGACCACGCCGGTGTGTTCGACCTTCGCGCCTTTCAGTTCTACGAGGATGATGTCCTGTTTTGGTCCCAGCGCGTTCGGCAACACGCCAAGGACTACAAGGTCCATCGGCTCGATCTTGTCGCCCTCAAAAATCGTGTAGGCGACGCCTTTCATGCCCGCGTGGATTTCACTCAAAGGAAGAATTTCAGGTTTGCCGGCCGCGCCCGAGGAGGCAGCGGCGAGCAACAGGGCCGCGCCGAGCGCGGCAAGGAATCTCCGGAGGGCCAGACGCATGGAAAAATCATCATACCCGCTGGTCCAGGATGATGCAAATCGTGCGGCGGGCAGCGGATTGCTTCCCTGGAACGAACGGTTCTTAAGTGTGCCGGCGGCACTGTTCGGCGGCGTTCCCGGCAGCCTTGCCTTCCGCTTGAGAAGGGGGAAGGGAAGGCGTTCCAGCGGTGCATGCTAGAATCGTGCGGTGGCGAAGAAAACTATCGCGCCGGCTCGGACGATCAGCGGAGCGGTCGAGCTTCCCGGCGATAAATCCATTTCGCACCGCTACGCCATCCTCGCCGCGCTCGCGGAGGGGCGTAGCGAGATTCGAAATTTTTCCACGGCGCAGGATTGCCGCAGGACTCTGGACTGCCTGCACCGGCTCGGGGTCGCCGTGGAGACGGACCAGGAGGCAGTGCGCATATCGGGCGTTGGGCTTCGCGGGCTCGAAGCATCGCGCCGCGCCCTCGACGCCGGCAATTCCGGCACCACCATGCGCCTGCTTGCCGGAGTCCTCTCAGGACAGGTGTTTCCTTCTACGCTGACCGGCGATTCTTCGCTGCGGCGGCGGCCGATGCGCCGCGTGATGGAGCCGCTGGCGCGAATGGGCGCGCAGATCCAGGCTCGCGACGGCGAATTCGCGCCGCTGGAAATCTGCGGCGGTGCGCTGCATGGCATTGCGTACGCGCCGCCGGTGGCGAGCGCGCAGGTGAAGTCGGCCATTCTTCTGGCGGGGCTATTTGCCGAGGGTGAAACTATTGTCGAGGAGCCCATCCGCACGCGAGACCATCTGGAACTTGCGCTAGTCGAATTCGGCGGGGCGGTGAGTCAGAAGAACCGGACGGTCTCCGTGCGCGGCGGGAGCGCGCTGCGTGGGCGCGCCTTGACGGTGCCCGGGGATCTTTCTTCCGCCGTGTTCTTCATTGCGGCGGCGCTGCTGCTGCCGGAATCGCAGCTCCTGATTCACAACGCCGGCCTGAATCCCACGCGCACGGCCATCCTGGATTTTCTAATCTCCATCGGCGCGCCGCTGAAGATCATCTCCGTGCAGATGCGCGATGGCGAACTCGTCGGCGACATTATCGTGCGCCACGCGCCGCTTGTGGGAGGCTCGATTTCCGGCGCCGCGGTGGCGCAGATGATTGACGAACTACCCATGCTCGCAGTGCTCGGCCCATTCACGGAGCAGGGAATCGAGATCCGCGATGCACGCGAACTGCGCGTCAAGGAAAGCGACCGCATCGCGACGCTGGCGGAGAATCTCCGGCGGATGGGCGCGCAGGTGGAAGAGCTTCCGGACGGTCTGCGCGTGGCGGGGCGGGCCTCCGGGAAACTACATGGCGCCGTGATCGAGCCTCACGGAGATCATCGAATGGCCATGGCCTTTGCTGTTGCCGCGCTCGCGGCGGAGGGCGAAACGGTCCTCCGCGACGCAGAGTGCGCCTCGGTTTCGTTTCCGGAGTTTTTCGCCACCCTCGACCGAATCGTTGAACGCTAGAGAGAGTGCGGCTGTTACATGCCTTTGCGGATGTGGATGGCGCCGTAGCTGGTGACGAGACGGATTTGCGGGCCGCGCGTGCCGACCTTGCCTTCGAGACGGCTGGTCTCGCCCTCGGCGACACTCTTCAGCGCCGGCGATTGGAACTCGCTTTCGACGTCGCCGGAGCGCGAGGATGCGGACAGTTCAAAGCCGGAATCCGCAGGCAAGGAAAGCTGGATCTCTCCCGAGTCGTTCGTAATATTGATCTCGTCGCGCGGCGCCTGGTGCAGGCGCACCTGAATATCGCCGTGACGGTCCTGGATCTGGATTCGCCCGCCAATGTTTTCCAGGGTGATGTCTTTGCTCTTGGTGACGACCGTGACGGCGCCCTGCGTGTCGGAAATCTCCAGGCGGCCTGAATCGATCTCCATGTGGCCGGGTAGCTGGAGAATCGTCAGATCGGTGCGGTAAGAAGTAAATCGCGTCATCTTCGACACGCTGCGGACACGGATGGGGCCGTAGAACTCTCCTTCGATCGTGGCGTCTCCAGTGACTTCTCCTACTTCCACCTGGTTGCCGCGCCCGGTAAGCCGGACATTTCCAGTCACACCGGTGATGCGGACGTCGCCGCGCTGCATTTCCGCGCTGACTTCGCCGGTAATGTTGTGAGCTTCGATGTCGCCGTTCCGCGTGGACGCCATCAACGGCCCCGTGAAATCTGCGGCGCGGATGTCACCGCGATCGGTCCTGGCGGAGATGGCGACTTGTTTGGGGACGTGGACTTCGAGGTCAACTCTCACCGAGCCCTCGCCGCCCGGCTGCGCTTGGATCTGGTAACCGTCTGCCACCGGCGTGATGGTGACGTGGATATTTTTCACGCGCTCCTGGGCTTCGGTATCGCTGATGGCGCTCGCGGTTTTGGTGACGATGACGCGAAGCTGGTCTGTTGCATCCGGGCGCACGGTAATGCTTCCGCGGTCATCGGAGATGGCGATCTTCGCGCCGGGTTTCACGGGCTGAGCGGGAATTTCCTCCGTGCTGGTGACCGAGTGATCGAAGATCCCGACATCCATATTCCAATCAGGATTGCGAACATGAATCCATTCCGCTCCGGCCAGCGAACCTCCCACGATGAAGAGGAGAATGATCAAGGCGATTTCTCCGCCGGTCAGCATGGGCGGAGAAGTCTGTCCGCGGCTCTGCGCGGCGAAGTGGTCGAGCAGCTTGGCGAGACCCCACACGATCAGAATGACCGGCCAGTACCGGGAGAAGATGTGCCCGATGCCCATCCCGGGAATCATATAGTGCAGCAGAAAGAGCGTGCCGATCAGGATCAGCAGCAGCCCGCCGAATATGGAGCGCCGTTCGATGTAGCCGTTGGTCATTGTTTCCTCGTCAGACTCACTTGGCTCCGGCTCGCCTTTGCCATTACCGGGAGCCGATGTGCCCTTCGGTTGAAACCGTTGATTCGAAAATCTTCACCGCGCCGATCACGATGAGCAGCACTGGCCACAATTGCCCGAAAGAGTAGTGCCCGCTGTACTGGCCAATCAGAAACAGTACGCCGAGCGTGATCAGGATCACCGGACCCATCACGCCGCGCGTCCGGCAGCGTGTGCATGTGCATCGAACTTGGTCAGCCATGGCTCAATCTCCCCGTTACTGGTTTTGGCTCCGTTTCCAAAGCAGGTAAGCGCCGGCGCCGATCAGAATCAGAGGCCATCCTCTCCGGAACCATTCTTCCTGCAAGAGGCCGAAATTGCCGAGCAAGAGGAGCGCGCCGATGGCGATCAGAACGAATGCCCCAATCGGCCGGTCGCCGGCGCCCTCGGAAAAGAAGCTGGTCGGTTTCTGCCCGGATTGCATCAACTGCGCCGTGCGGCGCGCTTCGAAGGGCATGTACAAACAGAAAACTCCGAGCAGGATTCCCAGCAGCGGTTCGAAGCCGAAGTCGCTGTTGAGGGCGACAATCAAGCCACCGAAGATGAGGACGTGGATCAGGCCCTTCATGTACTCGCCGTTATAGACGGCGCCCAGGCCCGGAATGAACCCCAGCCCGAACGCTGCTCCCGGATTCGGGCCGTGGGCGGGTTCCGGGGGCGCCGCGACTCGGGCCGCCAGACATTCCTCGCAGTAGAGGGCGCCCTTCACTTCGCGCGTGCACTGCGGGCACAGCGCCTTGCCGCAATTGCGGCAAAATCCGGTGGCATCCACTTCCGCGTGAACGGCACACTTCATCGCAGGCTCCTTGGAACAGGAATGAGAATCGCCGCAAACTCTAACGGCTCCCGGATCGCACTCCGGCCGGGCTTTCCATCGCGCTCTGTTTTTTGCTGAGGGTTCGGCTGCGGCGGCGTTGCTTCCGGTTCCGATGCCGGCACCGGCGGGGATTCCAGCCGCAGGCGCGACTGAATCTCGTACACCACGCGGAGGTCGTTGACGAATTTCGCACCTCGGGCGTACACGAGATGGGCGTGCCGGTTCGCGTTGCGATAGAGGTTCGTGGGATTGAAATCGGAGGCCGTCAGTGCCGAGGGCCGGACGCCCAGCGCCTGGAGAAGGATCAGCAGAGTCGCCATCACCGTTACGGCGCCCATGGCAAACCGCGGCTGCCATACGGGCCGCAGCCACCCGAACAGACCGCTCCGGCCCTCCTTCTTTTCTTTCCGGGGGCCAAGCGTCTGATCAAGGATCGCCGGCACGAGTTGCGGTGGAACCTCGAGCGGCTCAAGCGCGCGCAGGCGGCCCACGAGGCCGCTCACCTGGCGAACGAGAGGTGCGCAGCGCGAGCAGGCCGCAACGTGGAGATCAAACTCCCGGCGCTCTTCGCCGGCGAGCAATCCATCCAGGTAATCGCTCAGCCGCTCTTCGGTTTGTGTGCAAGTCCAATTCACGTTCTTCACTCCGGACGAAGTCCCATTTCTTCCAGCAGTCGCGCCAGTTCAATTCGCCCGCGATTGATGCGCGATTTCACGGTGCCTTCCGGCACTTGCAAAATTACCTGAATCTCCCGGTAATCGAGTCCCTGCAAGTCGCGCAGGATAACGGCCTCCCGGAGTTCGGGCGAAAGATGAGAAAGCGCCTGTTGCACCTGCCGGCTCAACTCTCCCGCCAGAGCCAGTTTGTCGGGCGCGCGGGTGGCCGAATGTTTCTCCTCGAGCTTTGGCAACGCATCGTCGAGGGAGTCGGTGATACGGTCCCGCCGGGTGCGGCGGTAGTGGTCCACGAGCAGATTTCGAGTCACGCTGGTCAGCCAGGTGGCGAATCCGCCGTAGGCTTCGCGGTAGCTCGCGAGCGTCCGGTAGATGCGCAGGAAAACTTCCTGGCTGAGGTCCTCGGCTTCCGCGCCATTGCCGGTGAACCGGTAACACAGATTGTAAACGCGCCGCGTGTGGCGTCGCACCAATTCCTCCCAGGCCGGCCCTTCGCCCCGAAGGCAGAGCTGCACCAATTGGGCGTCGGGCTCCAAGCTCTACCTGCCTCTCAACTGGGTTCACCTCTCGGCCTCACTACATGAAACGCAAAAGCAAGCCGAAAAGTTCCGCGGCAACGGGCGCATCTTATCCGGCAAAGGTATTCCAATACAAGCTCTCTGGAAAACCACGCCCGCTGGATTTGTTGCGTTCCATCCGGGCAGGCAGTTGACTCTGCGGCGCAGTCCCCGTGGCTCAACTTGACACTGCGCGAACCGGCTGTTACGGTGCGCGTTCCGATGAGCAGTTCACTTCGCCGGATCCTGTACGGGCTGTTGGCGCTGCTTCTTCTTGCCGCCCTGTTGTACCGGTTTCACGGCTCGATTACGCTCGAAGGCTTTCGCTGGCGCCTGCTCGCTGACTCGGTGCGGCAGGCGCGAGTGAGCCTTCTGCTGCTTTCGATCGGCGTGATCTACCTCTGTTACGCGCTCCGCGCCGCTCGATGGCTGCGTTTCTCGAGACCGCTCGGATCGCCCACGTTTCCGCATGTGTTTGGGGCGACGTTGATGGGCTTCGCTGCGCTTTTCATCCTCGGACGCGTGGCCGAGCCGGTTCGCCCGCTGCTGATCGCTCGCAAAGACCGCTTGCCGGTTTCCGGCTCGTTCGGGGTTTATGTCCTCGAGCGCATTGCCGACGCGAGCGCCACCGCCGTGATCGCCGGATTAGCCTTGCTCGCGTATCCCCGAGGGCGCTCGCCAGAAGAGGCGGCGGGGCCGATGCTGGCCGCGGCGCGGACTGCTGGTGCAGCGTTGCTCGCCGGACTTTTCGTCGCGATATCGTTTCTCGTCTATTACCGCATGCACGGAGCAGGAGCGCTGGGGCCGCGCCTCGAAGAATGGAAGCTCCGCAAAGGATGGCGCGGGAAGCTTGCGGGACTGCTGGCAGGATTCGGGCAGGGTTTGCATTCGATCCGCACCTGGGGAGATTTCTTCGCCGCCATCGGCTACACCGCCGCCCATTGGATTCTGATCGTTTGCATCTACTACTGGGTGCCGCGGAGCTTCGGCGGCCAGTTCCTTGCGATGGACTTTGGGGGAGCGATGCTCTTGTTCGCCTTCTCCATGGTTGGATCAACAATGCAACTCCCGGGTGTCGGAGGTGGATCGCAACTCGCCTGTTTCCTTGTCTTCACGGTCGTCTTTGGAGTAGAAAAGGAGCCGGCTGCGGCCGCGGCGATCGTTCTATGGCTGGTTACGTTTGCGTCGGTCAGTCTGATCGGATTGCCGCTGCTGATCCGGGAGGGGTGGTCGCTGGGAGATTTACGCCGGCTGGCGCGCGAAGAAGCGCGCGCGAAAGCGGCCGGCACCCACGTCACTCTGAATCCCCCAGCGCAGCGAATCGAGGAACCGCCCCGGTGAAGTGCCCGTTCTGCTCGCACATGGATGACAAGGTGGTGGATTCGCGCGAGGGGCGCGCCGGCGATTTGATCCGCCGCCGCCGCGAGTGCTTGAAGTGCCGGAAGCGCTTCACCACCTACGAACGCATTGATGAAATCCCTTACATGGTGATCAAGAAGGACGGGCGCCGCGAAAAGTTCGACCGTCACAAAATTCTGCAGGGTCTGTTGCGCGCCTGCGAGAAACGGCCGGTGCCCACGCCGAAGCTCGAAGCACTGGTGGATGAGGCCGAGCGATTCGTCAACGAAGCTCCCGATCGTGAGCGCACCACGTCGGAAATCGGCGGCTTGTTGATGCTTCGCTTGAAAAAGCTCGACAAGGTTGCCTACGTCCGCTTCGCTTCCGTGTACCTCGATTTCAAGGACGTGAAAGAATTCATGGCGGAACTGAAAGGCCTCCTCAAGGATCGTTCGCGCAAGTAAGGCCATCCCTTCACCCCGCTCGAGGAATCATGTAGGTCCGGGGCGCGAGGGGGGATCCTATGGCTTGCGTTCAGCGATTCTCGCAGAGGATAGAGGCTCGAGCGTTTCCTTACGCCTGCCAGACACCCGCGGCGAAGGACTTGATTGTGCGGAAGCCAAGATCCTCGTAGAGGCGCACGGCATTGGCATTGGCGGATGTGACCGTCAGGGAGAGCGTCCGAAACTTCATCGTGCGCAGCGCCTGGATGGACGCTTCCATCAGGAGGCGGCCCAGACCACGGCCCTGGTGGCCGGGCATGACGCAAATCTGGGTTGTGTGGCCGACGCCCTCGGCCACAGCCGAAGTGAGGACCATCCCGATGGGCTGATTTTCGGAAGGGACTCGTAGGAGAAAGGAAGCTTCCGGCTGAAATTGTCCGCAACCCGGAAGAAGGATGATATTTCTCAAAAATCTTGCCGCGCCCGCCTCGGCGCGGTACTGGTCGTTGATTGCTCCATCGACATGATTCGCATAAGCCAGTTGAATGAGCCGGGCGCACGGCTCGAAGGATTGGTCATTCCAGCGCTCGAGCCGCAGCCCGAGCGACAGAGGAGCGCCGGAGAGGATCGCGTTTTCGAGCGGCAACAACATGAACTGGCGGGTGTGCAATCGGAAATCCTGAGAGAGCAGGACGGGGTCGAGGGAACTGCCAAATGGCATGAGTTGTGCTTCCACACGCTCGATTCGTGGCGTCGCACGTAGCGCCGTTAGAAGTTCGCTCAACAAGCGCTGCGTAATCAAGCCTTGTTGGAATCGAGGCGATGCGAAGAGTCCGCCGATCAGCCCCTTGTGGTCTTCGAGCACGTAAAAGCCGTAACCGGCGGCTTCGCGGCCGTGCATCGCAACGAATCCGGTCAGCGAACGCGAATCAACGAAACGACGGATCAAGTCCAGTGATGGCCGGTAATCCCAGTAAAGCTCTTCGCGCCAGCGTTGCGCCTCTTCCTGAAAAAGTGGCTCCAGCGTGCGCGCGAGCACCTGTCGCAGGTCGACAATCTGCATCGAGGGACCTTCCCGCTGCTGGTGCGATTATAGCGTTGTATTTCGGATTCCCCCAGCCTGCGCCACCGAATGACGTTTCCGGGAACTGTGCTACCATTCCGGGATTGTGGGGCGATGAAATCACCGACCTCAACAGGACCGGATGTCCTTTCTCTCTGAGCTCCGCTTTCCGAGGACGCGGCTAACCAAGATCCTCGGCGCGATCCTGGCGCTGGGCCTGTTCTACCTCGTGGCTTCCGCGATGGTTTCGGGATTCCTGCTGTATCACATCCTGTGGCCTCCAAAGACATCTTCGTCGATCAACGTGGACTTGCTGATGGGCCACCCCAGCACGCTCAATTTTCCGCTCCCGGAAGGAGGCACCCGGGAAGGGCTCTTTTTCCCGGGTTTGAGGGGCGCACCGACAATCATTTTTTGTCATGGATATCGTTCGCAGCGCGCCGACATTTTGACGATGGTCACCGCCGTCCAGGAGCACGGCTACAACGCCTACCTGTTTGATTTTTCAGGCCATGGAGCCAATCCGGGTGCGACGACGCTGGGTTACAAAGAGTCCGACGAAGTTCTGGCCGCGATTCGGATGCTGGCAACACGCGATGATGTGGATCGCGAACGGTTCGGAATCTGGGGCACGGATCTGGGAGCGTACTCGGCGCTTTCCGGGGCAGTGTCCGATCCTCGCATCCGAGCCATCGCTGCAGATTCCGCGTATGGCTCACCGGAAGAGTATCTGCAGATCGAAGTGGGCCGATCGGGGCTCGAAGCGATTCCGCTCGTCGTGCCGTTTTGCCGCTTCGGCTTCGACCTGATCGAGCATGATTACCGCAAGGTCGCTCCGCTTTCCGCGCGGATCAGCCGGTTGTCCGGCGTTCCACAGCTCTATATCGAAGTAGCGGACGAGCCAGGGCTCGCCGCAGCCACGCAGAGAATTTACGCACGGTCCACCGAGCCCAAACAGGAACTTCACGAGAGAGCGAGCTACGCGGTGATGAGCGACGACGGCCGCCGTTCCTACGAGAACCTCGTTGCGAACTTCTTCCTGACATATCTCCCGGCGGAAGGACCCCGTTAAGGCTGGCTGCTTTCCATACGAGCAAGCAAGATTCCCGGAGAGATTGGATTCAGAAAACGTATCGAAACACCCGCTTGCTCGAGCTCCTTCACCCCTTCAGCAGTCGTGCAAACCCAGACCGGCCCTCTGACAGACTTGGACCAGTCCGGCAATTCCCGCGAGAAGTAGAAATTCAATCCATAATGAATGCCCCGCTGAAGACGAAATGCATAGACGTTTCCCCGCAGCTCGGGGGAAGACACTAGCGCTTTGGCCGCAGGCCGGGCGGAAATGTACCGGTCGAGATCAGGAAGAAACCGGAGATTCGCGACCTCGACGATCCCTGCGAGTAGAAGCGCCGAAACCAGGATCGCATCCCGCGCTTTCCGGGCGAGTGCGAGAGTGAGAATCAGAACGCCACCAGCGACGGCGACTGCCCCCCAGGCAAGGACGTGGCGGACGAACTCGGCGCGCGCCTCCTGCGGAAGGTGGCCGGCCCACCGCGAGATGGGAAGACCGAGGAGTGCGAGCCAGGTGCCTTCCACTGCGGCGAGCAGCCAGCGGTTGAGGCGATCCGATTTCGCGTCCCCATCCGCGATTCCTCGTGCCATCAGGAGCGCAAGGGCGGGAAAGGCAGGCAACACGTAGCCCGGCAGCTTGGATCGCGAGAAGCTGAAGAAGATTACCGGAAAGACCGCCCAGCACGCGAAAAACATGCCCGGTGATTCGCGCCAGATTCGTCCGCGCTGCGCCACTCTCCTCACCGTGCCGCCGAGCAAGACCGTCCACGGGAGCAAGCCGAGAAGCAGTACGAGGCCGAAAAACCAGAACGGCTGCACGTGTTTGAACACTGGAGTCAGATACCGCTCAAAGTTATGCAGAAACAGAAACGTGCGCAGGAAGCCGGGATTTCGCAAGGCGCAGAGGACGAACCAGGGAAGCGCGATCAGGGAAAATGTGCCCATGACGAGCGGATGGGCCAGACGGAAGGCGGCTCTCCATCTCTGCGTGGCCAGCGCCCAGAGAGCGATCGCGCCCCCCGCGAGCACCAGGGCGGCCGGCCCTTTCGCCAGGGTCCCGCAGCCGAGCCAGGCACCAAAGAGCAACAAGGGGGCGTGGTCCCCGGCGGCATGGGCCGAGGGGCATCTCCCTCGCAACGAGCCCGCGCGTCTCAGCACTTCACCGGCGCTCGCCATCGCGCACGCGAGCGAGGCGGTGAATATCATGTCCGGGGTAGCCGCATGGGCGAAGGCGAGGGTGCCAATGCAGGTCGGAAAGATCAACGCTGTCGTCCACGCGGTCTCGTTTCCGTAAAACCTCCACGCCGCCCAGAAGACGGAGAGTAGTGCAAGCAAGGCGGCTAACGCGGAGGGCAGCCGGGCCGCCACTTCGTCACCTAGGGAGAACTTGAACCCCGCGGCGGCCGCCCAGTAATAGAGAATGGGTTTTTCAAACCACGGCTCGCCGTACAAGCGCGGTGTCACCCAATCGCCGCCCTGCGCCATTTCGCGGGCGACTTCGGCATAGCGAGGTTCGTCCGGCCCGACGAATCCGATTGCCCCCAATTGCGCGAAGAAACACGTCCACACCATCGCTGCGAGGAGAGCGCAACCAGCCGCTACCCGAACTGGGGAGGAAATGCGCAAGAAGACGGAGTCTAACACCGCTTGCTTGCGGAGTCATCGCGGCGGTCGCAGCCGCTCGTTTCTCCTTTCATCCCGCATTTCCGTTTTGAAGGTTGCACGCGAACCTTCCCGCGCTATCCGTCATCTGTATTTATGCGGGTTTGAGCGCGATCACAGGGTTTAGGAGGTGCACACCCGGTGGGTGAGAAACAAAACCAGCCCTTTCAGCTCTGCTTCAACGCTTCCTTGAGGGTCGATTTTCATGGGTCGCGAGTCACTTCCGATGGTGGCCTGATTCTGGTGCGCGAGTTGGACGAACGCCTGGGATTCAGCGAACTCATCGAGCATCACTTGACCGACTCTCGGGGGAAGAACACGCGATTGCCCCTTGCTGACCTGCTGCGGCAGTCGGTGTACAGCCGCGAGCGGAGAGATGTGAGCGGCGAGGCAGACTGGGGCGGGCAAAACCAGCACAGCGGCTCCGCAGAACGGCCAAAACGGGCCGCACTACCACCCCAAAGGGGCCAGCGCGACTTGCGGTTGACGCGACGGGGCAGGAGGGCTAGGCTCTCGGGCAAAGGGGAAGCTCAAAACGGAAATTCCGGTTAATCGTCGTCGGGTCGCGCTCATAGCAGTTGCGATCTTGTTGTTGCTCGACCTGGGAAGGTCGATCAACGCCCGCCTCGGCTATGCCACCCCAGTGGAGGTGTGGCAGCCCAATCCGGCTGTTTACGCGGACCTGGAGTGGCCTCCGGGTACGGACCTCCCAGCTGGCGCATCGCTCGGGAAGCGCGTCTATGCTCAGCGATGTGCAGTCTGTCATGGACCCGACGGGCGCGGAAACGGACCTGCAGCCCCGTCGATGATCCCCCGACCACGCGACTTCACGCTTGGACTCTTCAAGTACAAATCGACGCGATTTGGGCAGCCGCCGACGGATGAAGACCTATTTCGGGTCGTCGCCAACGAGCTTCCCGCGAGCACAATGCCGTACTTTGGCGACCTACTGAGCGACACAGAGATCCGTGCCGTGGTCGCTTATGTCAAACACTTTTCCTCCGTCTTTAATGGCCCGTCTCCTCAGCCAATTTCCATTTCGCCGCGTACCCCGAAGACCGCGGCGAGTGTCGAGCGTGGACGCACGCTTTACATCGCGTGGGACTGCGGACTCTGCCACGGTGCGGACGGCCGGAAGGGTGGTTTCCTTCCAGACGAGAAGAATTACCCAACGCGAGTCCGGGATCTCTCGGCACCGTGGACGTTTCACGGGGGCAGCGATCCACAACATATTTGGCTTCGTCTGACCACGGGACTGGCGGGCACCGGCATGCCCACGTATGCAGACTCGCTTACACCCGACCAACGCTGGGACGTGGTTAGCTACTTGGAATCGCTTGCACGCGTGCCGCCTTGGCAGCCCGGTGGAAAGCTCCGCGGCCCCGGCCAACAGGCCGATCTCCTTCAACGCGGCGAGTACCTCGTGCATGCGGAAATCTGCGGGCTTTGCCACACGCAAATAAATCGGACGGGGATCTACCGTGGGGATGATTTCTATCTCGCCGGCGGCATGCGAGTGGTGGCGTATCCGCACGGTGTTTTCATAACTAGCAACTTAACCTCCGATAATGAAACGGGCTTGGGACGATGGACGGATATGCAAATCATGAACGCGCTGCGCAATGGCCGTGCGCCGGCCCGTCTGCTGAATCTTTGGGGCATGCCGTGGATTTACGTTCACCATCTTTCAGACGACGATGCCTCTGCCATCGCGCAATACCTGAAAACGCTTCCGCCCGTGCGCAATCGCATTCCCCCTCCGCTGCATTATGGCGTTGTCGAGACCATCCTTTCGAAACTGACGCGGCACCTTCCAGCCGCAGACGTCACCACGTTAACCTACGCGGTCGGCAACTTCGGCCGGACCGATTCAGGAGCTCCTCGAGCACGGCTCCAGACAACGCTGATTGATCTGCAGTTGATGGTGCTCATCGCCGGGGCACTGCTGTTCACTTTCGCCGGGCCGCGAGAGCGGCGATTCCCGCGGGCGCTGCGGGGATGGCTGATTTTGGCCGCCTGCCTACTTCTGCTGCTCTTGCTCGGCGGGCTTGGCTGGGTGCTGTATTCGCTGCCGACTGTGGGATTCATCCCGCCTGAACAAATCGTCAGCGGAGCTACTTCAGGTATTCCCAACCCCGACCCGGCAAGCTTCAAGACACCTGAGCAGAAAGCACTGGTTGAACGGGGGCGCTACCTTTTCACTGTGTCCTCGTGTGCACTGTGTCACAATCCAAATGGAGCCGGGGGGCTGAAAATAAGTTGGCAGCCTTTCGGTACTTTGTGGACTCGCAACATCACAAGCGACAAGAGAACGGGAATCGGCGTGTGGACTGACGAACAGATCGCCCGGGCCATTCGAAGCGGCATCACTCCTGACGGTCGCATGCTCCACTGGCAAGGCATGACCTGGGACCACGCATCGAACTGGGACGAGGAAGATGTGCGGGCCCTCGTGGCATACCTCCGAACACTGCCTCCTGTCGACCGGCAAATACCGTTGCCGCGACCGCCGGCGCCAGATGACTGCGCCGTGTACACGATCTGGATCGCGACGACTAGTGAGCCCGGGTGCCGATAAACTCGCCAAGCCGCCTCGGTAAGATCTCAGCGAAGCGCGGTGGTGGCAATCCAAGTTTAGAGCCTCCAGCGAAGCTGTAGTGGCTTGTTCGATGGGCGTGTCAAATTTCTGAATCGAACTGAGCGATTCCCCTTCATGGTTCTAGCTTCCCTCCGTCGGCTTCCAGCATAATGTTGTGACATGCGCGAATGGCTCGAATTCGGCGCTGCCTGGCTGGCCTTGAAGGCGATCGGCTCACTGCCGCGCGCCCTGGCGAGAAGTGCGGGCGCCGGGCTGGTGGCGCTGCTTTTTTCGCTGCGCCCCGGGCTTCGCCGGGCCGCCGAATGGAATTTGAAGTTGGCATTTCCCGATTCGCCGGAGCAGGAACACCGCCGGATCCTTCGGGGCATGGTCCGACAACTCGGCTGGATGGCCGGCGAGTTTTCGCAGTTCCCGCGTTACACGCGAAACACGATTGAACGCATCGTCATCCTTGACGGTTTCGAGAATTTCGCGGAGGCGCGGCAGCGCGGGAAGGGCGTTCTATTCCTGACCGGCCACATGAGCGCGTGGGAGCTTGCGCCGTTCGCCCATGCGCTCTACGATCAGCCCTTGCATTTCCTCGCGCGCCGGATCGAGAACGCGCGAGTGGACGCGCTCGTCACGCGCTATCGCGGACTATCCGGAAACCAGCCGATCGACAAGAATCAGTCGGCGCGCGCGATGCTCAAAGTGCTGCACGCCGGTGGCACGGTGGGAATTCTTGCCGACGTGAATACTTCTCACGAGGAGGGTGTGTTTGTGGATTTCTTCGGCATCCCGGCCTCGACGACAACGGGAATCGCGCGGATCGCTTTGCGCACGGGCGCGGCAGTCGTTCCGGCCTTTCTTTTTTGGGACGAGAATCTTCGGAAGTATCGCCTCCGTTACGAGCCTGCGGTGAAACTGGCGCGCAGCAGCGACGAAGAAACGGACGTCCGCGAAAACACCTCGCGCTTCAACCGCGTCATTGAGTCCTGTGTCCGCGCACATCCGGAGCAATGGATCTGGGTGCACAAGCGGTGGAAGACGCGGCCTCCGGGCGAGAAGGATCTCTATCCATTTTGAAAGTCTTACGACGAGGTAGCGCCGTGAAATTCAAAACCTGTACGGCACGCGATTTGGGCGATTATCTTCAGGCGGAGATGGAAGGCGACGCGCACGCGGTCATCTCCGGTGTGGCGAGCCCGGAGAGCGCCGGCCCGGAAGATTTGATTTACGTCGATTCGCAGCGCCATCTGGAGCGTACGGCTGCGTCCGCCTCCAGGTGTGTGCTTGCAGGCGCCGGGTTGTCTTTGCCGCAAAAGACCGTTCTGCGTGTCGCGGACCCCAAGCTCGCGTTCGCGAAGGCGGCCGCATGGCTGATCGTGCCCGAGCGAATCGCGGGAGGGACTCATCCGACGGCGATCGTTGCGCCAACGGCGCGGCTGGGACGAAACGTCTCGGTGGGGCCGTATGCCGTCATTGAGGAGTCGGTCGAAATCGGAGAGGGCAGCGAGATCGGGGCGTTCTGCTTTCTAGGCCGCGGCGCGCGAGTGGGTGAATCCTGCCGGCTGCACCCCCGGGTCACGCTCTATGCCGGCACCCGGCTGGGAAGCCGCGCCACGGTGCATTCCGGCGCGGTGATCGGAGGAGATGGCTTCGGCTATGTTTTCGGGGAGGGGCGCTACTGGAAATTTCCGCAGATTGGCACGGTCGAGGCCGGCGACGACGTCGAGATCGGCTGCAACACGACGATTGACCGCGGAGCTCTCGATGCCACGCGGATTGCAACGGGTGTGAAAATTGACAACCTCGTGCAGATTGCGCACAACGTCCGCATCGGCGAGCATGCCGTGATTGCCGCGCAAACAGGTGTTTCCGGCAGCAGCACGGTCGGGAAAGGAGCGGTGATTGGCGGACAAGTTGGCATCGCCGATCACTGCACGATTCAAGAAGGCGCCATTTGCGGCGCGCAGGCCGGCATTCCCTCCGGCAAGACCATCCGCGCGGGACAAACCGTTTGGGGCACGCCCGCGCGCCCGCTCGACAAGTTCAAAGAACAGTACGCCTGGTTCGCGCGCTTGCCCGAGCTTGCGGAGCGCCTGAAGAAGCTCGAACAGAAAGATTGATTGATCGTGGCGTGTTCTGGAATGAATGATTTCTGGACTGTCGCGAGGAGCGGGAACTGAATGGCAACGGTTGTGCGGCCCCGGATTCTCGTTGTCGGCGGGCATAGCCGCAATATTGGCAAGACCGCGCTGGTCGTGGACGTGATCCGCGCATTCCCCGAAGCGGTCTGGACGGCCGCGAAAATCACCCAGTACAGGCACGGCGTCTGCGCCGAGAGCTCTGCGGGCTGCTCCTGCGCCCCCAAAGAGCATACGATCGCTCTCGACGAAGAGCGCGATTCCACCGGTGCGACCGACACCTCGAGATTCCTCGCCGCAGGCGCGAAGCGAGCCCTGTGGCTGCGTGCAAAGCAGGGGCATTTGGCGGAAGCGATGCCTTTGCTTCGCTCGGTGATCGCTGATGCCGAGAATGTCATTCTGGAAAGCAACACTGTTTTGCAGTTCCTTCGCCCCGTGATGTATCTCGCGGTTCTGGATCCGCGCCAGGCGGACTTCAAGCCGTCCGCAAAAAGAGCGCTCGACCGCGCGGACGCCCTGATTCTGCGTTTCGCACTCAGGGATGACGCCTGGCCTGGTATTTCGCGCGCCCTGTTGCACCATGCGCCGGCATTTGTGCAGCCTCTCGGGTGTGCGCTACCGGGCGGCTTGGTGGCCTTGATTCGGGCGGGCTTCTTTGCCTGAGTCACGGTGCCCGGAAGTCACCCCAAGCGTCTTTTCTGTTGACCCACGGCGGATTCGAACCGATAATCTAGAGCTTACTCGTGTAACTGGTTGTATTAAGGAGGGATTGTCGAAGAGTTGATTTCGACAAAGGCGTCCGGTATTGCCATTCCAAAGGCCCGGGAAAAGCAGAGGGGGCTCCAGGTAGCAGTGGAAAGCCTGGAGATGCTGGCGGGCCCACGACCATTTTTTTAGCCCGCAAGGGTAGTGTGCAATTTGCGATACCTATGATTTTGCATTGTGCCGGTTGAGTCGCGGAATTCTCAGTGATGGCGGCACGAGGTTCAGCAGAATTGCACATGGACCGAGCGAGCAGTCGAACCGTGAAGTGTCGATTGAAGATTCAGTTGGCGTCGCACCATGTCTGAAGGACTAATCACACCGCAAAGCCATGCAGGCGTGGCAACCCGCCTGGAACGCCAGGCGGACCCGCCGAAACCCGCCGCGGAGGACCTCGCTCATCAAGCCGTCCGTCGTGCAACAGAATACCTGCTTTCCTTGCAAGCGCCCGAAGGCTACTGGTGGGCGGAACTGGAAGCGGATACCACGCTCTCCTCGGATTACATTCTCTACCTGCATATCCTTGGACGGCTCGATTCGCCGAAGGTTGCCAAACTTGCAAATCACATCCGCCGGCGGCAGAACCAGGATGGCGGCTGGCCCATCTATCGAGGCGGTCCGGCGGAGCTGAACGCCACCGTCAAGGCGTATTTCGGGCTGAAGCTTGCGGGCGATTCCGCGGAAGAATCGCACATGCTGGCGGCTCGGAACCGCATCCACGAGCTCGGTGGGCTTGAGGCGGCGAATTCCTACACGCGCTTTTATCTCGCGCTGGTGGATGCGATCGGCTGGGATCTTGTTCCTGCCATTCCACCCGAGTTGATGCTGCTGCCGAAATGGTTCCCCGTGAATTTGTATGAGATGTCGTCCTGGACGCGCGGAATCGTCATCCCGCTGATGATCCTGCGCACGCGCCGGCAACAGTGGCCGGTTGGCGAGCTGGCTCGCGTGGACGAACTTTTCCGTGATGCCTCGCGCAAAGCGGCGGCATTCGAGTGGGACAAAAAGATCTTTTCCTGGAGGAATTTCTTCCTGGCGGTGGACCGCGCCTACAAGCTCTACGACCGATCGCCATGGAAGCCGTTCCGTCGCCGGGCCGTGGCTGCCGCCCGGCAATGGATGCTGGAGCATCTGGAGCGCAGCGACGGCCTTGGCACCATCTATCCGGCGATGATGAATTCCATCTTTGCGTTGACTGCTCTGGGGTTGGCTCCGGAGGATCCGCTCACCGCCCGCGAGATCGCCCAGTTGGCGAGTTACGAGATCGAGGAGGGCGACGAACTTCGCGTGCAGCCCTGCATCTCGCCGGTGTGGGACACGGCGATTGCAATGGTCTCGCTCGCGGAGGCGGGGCTGGATCCTTCGCACCCGTCGCTTCTGGCGGCGGCCCGCTGGCTGCTCGACAACCAGATCCTTGGGCCAGGTGACTGGCAGAGAAAGAATCCCGACGCAGAGCCGGGCGGCTGGGCATTCGAATTCAAAAATGACTTTTTCCCTGACGTGGACGACACTGCGTTTGTTCTGATGGCGCTGCAGCGCGTCGCTTATCCGGATCGCGAGCACCTGGAACCCGCGGTGCGGCGCGGACTTTCCTGGATGCTCAGCATGCAGAACCGCGACGGAGGCTGGGCTTCGTTCGATCGCGACAACAACCGCTCCCTGCTTACCCACATCCCCTTCGCCGACCACAATGCCATGATCGATCCTTCCACGGCCGATCTGACGGCTCGCGTGCTCGAATGCCTTGGGCAGTGCGCGTTTCCGGCAAACCATCCTGCGGTGAAACGCGGTTTGGATTATCTGCGCCGGGATCAAACGCCCGACGGGGCGTGGTATGGCCGCTGGGGAGTGAATTACATCTACGGCACGAGCGGGGTATTGCGGGCACTCGAAACGATGGGGCTCAGTCAGAATGCGGACTGCCAGCGAGCGGCGGCGTGGCTGCGCTCGGTGCAAAATCCTGACGGCGGCTTCGGGGAGACAATCGCCTCGTATGATGACCCGTGCCTCAAAGGGAAAGGGAAGAGCACGGCCTCGCAAACCGCCTGGGCCCTGATCGGATTGCTCGCGGCCGCCGGACCCGGCGACCCCGCGGTCGAGCGGGCGGTCGCGTATCTGACGCAGAACCAGAATGCCGACGGATCCTGGGACGAAGAAGAATTTACGGGCACGGGTTTTCCGCGTGTTTTCTATTTGAAATATCACCTGTACCGGAATTCTTTTCCGTTGTACGCGCTGGCGCGCTATCGCAACATGCGCCGGGGAGCGGCCGAGTTCCGCGCGATTCGCGTGGACTCGCAGCAGTTTGCCCATCGAAATGGAAACGGGGTGAAAGAATGAGGTTTCCGCTGAGTCTGACGGCCAGCCTGACGAAATACATTGCTGGCAAACGCATGCGCGGCGAAGAGAAATTCCCGCTCGTGATGATGCTCGAGCCGCTGCATGCCTGCAATCTCACCTGCACGGGCTGCGGCCGCATCCGCGAGTATAAAGCGACCATCAACGAGATGCTCACGGTCGAGCAGTGCCTCGCTGGACTCGAAGAGTGCGGCGCTCCCATTGTTTCCATCTGCGGCGGCGAGCCGATGATTTATCCGGAAATCGGCCGGCTGGCGCGAGAAATCCTCGCGCGCAAAAAGCACATTTATCTCTGCACCAACGGCATGTTCATCCGCAAGCGGCTGCATGAGTTTCAGCCGACGTCCCGATTCTTCTTCAACGTCCACCTCGACGGCCTGGAAAAAACGCACGACCTGTGCGTCGAACGTGACGGCGTTTTCCGCGAAGCCATCGAAGGCATCAAGGCCGCCAAGGCGGCAGGCTTCCTGGTCTGCTCGAACACCACCATTTACAAAGAGACCGACCTCGATGAGATTGCGGAGCTATACGCTTACCTCCAGACGCTTGGCGTGGACGGCTACATGCTCTCGCCGGCGTATTCCTACGCCGCCGTACAGACCAAAGACATTTTCATGTCGCGCGAGGAAATCCGCGAAAAGTTTCAACGAGCCAGCCGGTTTCTCGAGCGGTACAACGTCATGACCTCGCCGATTTACTTGGAATACCTCCGCGGCGAACGTGAGCTGATGTGCACCGCCTGGGGCAATCCGACCTTCAACCCGCGCGGCTGGAAGGGACCGTGTTACCTGATGACCGACGCGCATCACCAGACGTTCAAGGGATTGATCGAAGACACGCCGTGGGAAAAATACGGCCGTGGGCGCGATCCCCGCTGCAAGGACTGCATGGTGCACGCGGGCTATGAACCCTCCGCCGTCCTCGGCGGCAACCGCAAGCTCGGCGACACCTGGAAAATGCTTCAATGGCAGTTTTCCGGGCGCATGGGCGGGGCCCGCGGGAAAGCCAACGGAAACAGCCACGCCAACGGGAATGGTCACTCCAACGGAAACGGACATGCGCAGAGCGGTGCCGGTGTGATGGCTCCGCCGCCTGCACAGCAGCCCGGGCAGTCGAGCGAGGTCTTTCGCATTCTATGACGACGCTCGTAACGGGTGCCTCGGGTTTTGTAGGCAGCCACGTCACGCGATACCTGGTAGGCCGTGGCGAATCGGTCCGCGTCCTGGTTCGCCCCACGAGCCGCCTCGAGGCGCTTGCAGACCTCGGCGTTGAGCGCAGCGAAGGCGATCTCCGCGACCCAGCTTCGCTCGACCGCGCGCTCGCGGGTGTCCGTCGCGTTTTCCATGTGGCCGCGGATTACCGGCTCTGGTCGCGGCGGCCTGAAGAAATCTACGAGAGCAACGTCCAGGGGACGCGAAACATGCTCGAGGCCGCGCGGCGCGCGAGGGTCGAACGGTTTGTGTACACCAGCACGGTGGCCACGATTGCTGTGCCAAGGCAGGGAGCGCTGCCGGATGAAGAAACGCAGGCGCGGCTCGATGAGATGATCGGCCATTACAAACGTTCGAAGTTTCTGGCCGAACAGGAAGCGCTGCGCGCCGCTGCGGACGGTTTGCCCGTTGTCATCGTGAATCCGACGGCGCCGGTCGGCCCTGGTGATTGGAAGCCGACCCCGACCGGCAAAATCATTCTGGATTTCCTGTGCGGCCGGATGCCGGCATACGTGGACACCGGATTGAACTTTGTCGCCGTGGAGGATGTCGCAGCGGGCCACTGGCTTGCGGCTGAACGTGGACGGGCCGGCGAGAGGTACATCCTCAGCGGGCGGAACATGACCCTCAAGGATTTGCTCGATGTGCTCGCGGTTCTGACGGGCCGTCGCGCGCCATGGGTGCGCTTGCCCCACGCGGTCGCTCTCGCTGCAGGGTATGCGGACACCTGGATTTCGCGCGCCCTTGGCCGTGAGCCCCAGATTCCCGTGGAAGGCGTGCGCATGTCGCGGCACAAAATGTGGGTGGACAGCTCGAAGGCCGGTCGTGAGCTGGGGTATCAGCCCGGCCCGGTCGAAGCCGCGCTCAAGCGCGCCGTGCGCTGGTACGAAACGCACGGTTATTGGAAAACGCCGCGTGGCGAAAAGATCGTCCACGCGCAGGCGGCTTAGGCAAAAACTGTGCGAATCCTGGTCACATTCGCGCTCGCCAATGAATTCGCTCCGTGGCGCGCGCGCCACCAGTTCCGCGAAGGCCGACTCGGTGCGTCGCTCGCCTGGGTTTCGGCGAGCGACGGCGCGGACATCTTTGTTGTCTTGACCGGCGTCGGGCCGGAAAGAGCCGCTCAACGAGCGTCTGAAGCCATGAATGGCGAGGACATTGACCTCTGCATTTCAACCGGTCTGGCGGGAGCGCTGCGCCCCGAACACGGCAGCGCAGAAATCCTGGCAGCACGCGCGGCTTTGAGCGGTGCCGTGAGTGCAGGGAGGGGGGAGAAGAGCGCCGGAAGCGATCCTCGACTGGTTGACCTGGCCGCGCGATGCGGAGCCAAAGTTGTGGATTCGTTCTTGACAGCAGACCACATGATCGCGACGGCGGAGGAAAAACAGCGGCTCGGTGTGATCGCCGATGCCGTCGAAATGGAAAGCTTCGCGATCTTATCGCAGGCCGCGGCCCGCGGAATTCGCCCGGTCGCCATCCGCGCAGTGAGCGATCTTGCGTGCGAGGACTTGCCGATGGATTTCACGCGCGTGCTCGATGAAGAAGGGATGGTGAGCCTTTCCAAGGTGGTCGGCGAAGCCGTCCGCCAGCCAAGTGCGATTCCGGGCCTCGTGCGGCTCGGACGCAAGAGCCGCAAGGCGGCGGAATCGCTGGCGGAATTCCTCGACGCTTACATTGCGATCTCGGTCGGTGAGATGGAATCGGATCTGCAGCAGCAGGTGGCGGTAGGATGAATCCAGTCAGTGCACAGCTCGAAGTCCGCGACCGTGCCGCGCGAGCGACGGGAACAATGCGCGCCGGCGTTTATCGCAGGAAGGGCCGGGTCGTGGTCGAAAACGTCCCGGTCCCGGAAATCAGCGACGGGGAAGTGCTCTTTCGCGTTGCCGCTTGTGGCATCTGCGGAACCGATATCAAGAAAATTCAGTACGGGTTTATCGCCGCGCCCCAGATTTTTGGCCACGAAGTAGCCGGTACCGTCGTGCGCGTCGGCCGCGGCGTCAAGAAATTCAAAGAAGGCGATCGCGTCGTCAGCTTCCATCACATCCCGTGTGGCAACTGCTTTTTCTGCGCGCGACAACTTTTCTCGCAATGCCCGGGCTACAAGAAGGTCGGCCTGACTTCCGGCTTTGAACCCAACGGCGGCGGCTTTGCCGAGTACGTCCGCGCGATGCCCTGGATCGTCGAACGGGGAATGCTGGCGATTCCTCCGGACGTAAGCTTTGAGGAAGCCACGTTCGTCGAGCCGGTCAATACGTGTTCGAAGGCCATCCGAAAAGCAAGGGTCAGTTCGGGAGAAACTGTGCTGGTCATCGGGCAGGGACCGATCGGGCTGCTGCTGATGATGCTCGCGCGCAATGCCGGGGCCCGCGTGATGACGAGCGACCCGTTGCCGGGCCGCCGGGCGATGAGCGTGCAGCTCGGTGCGCTGGCTGCGTTTGATCCCGGCGAGAGGAAACTGCTCGAAGAGATTCAGGCGCGCAACGAAGGCCGGGGCGCCGACGTCGTTCTGGTGGCTGTGCCCAGCCCGGCACTGGTTGGTGAAGCCTTAGCACTCGCGCGACCGGGAGGCCGCGTGCTACTGTTCGCCCACAACGATCCGGTTATGCGGATCGAATTCTCCGCCGCGGCGGTGGGGGTCGAGGAAAAGGAAATCCTGGGGAGTTACAGCGCGTCGGTGGATGACCAGGACGAATCGGCACGGCTCGTGTTCGAGCGTCGGCTGCCGGTACATGATCTGATCTCCCATCGTTTTCCCCTGGAGGATATCGCGCAGGCTCTGGACTTGGCTGCCCGCCCGTCCGGTGGTACTTTTAAAGTGATGGTCACGCCCTAATGAGACTCGAAAGAAACGGTCATATGACAGCGGCCGTGCTCTACGGCCGCGAAGATTTGAAAATTGAGTCGGTTGATATTCCGAAGCTTGCGGAAGACGAAGTCCTTGTCCGTGTGAAGGTGGCGCTCACCTGCGGCACCGATCTGAAAGTCTGGAAGCAGGGATTCCACCCTCGGATGATCGTGCCGCCCGCCATCTTCGGCCACGAGCTTTCCGGCATCGTCGAGGCAAAAGGCTCGGCCGTGAATGGCGGCATCCACGCGGGCATGCGAGTGGTGCCGTCCAATTCTGCGCCGTGCAATGTATGCCTCTTCTGCCGGAAAGAACACGCCAATCTCTGCGAAGACCTGCTGTTCAACAATGGCGCCTATGCGGAATACATTCGCATCCCGGGGCGTATCGTCCGGCAGAACCTGCTCGTGATTCCCGATCACGTCAGCTTCGTGGATGCCGCGATGGTGGAACCGCTGGCATGCGTGCTGCGCGGCATCGAAGAGACCGGAATCAATCCCGGCGATACGGCCGTGATCATCGGGTGCGGGCCAATCGGATTGAAGTTCATCCGCATCCTCGCTGCGCGGCAGGTCCGCGTCATTGCACTGGGGAAGCGCAAGAGCCAGGTGCGCGCCGCCGAACGGCTTGGCGCCATCGCTGCGTTCGATGTGACGCAGCTCGAAAACCCGGTCCAGGCTGTGCGGCAGCTCACGGAAGGCGGCCGTGGCGCTGACGACGTGATCGAAGCCGTTGGCTCGACGACAACCTGGCAGTGGGCGATCCAGATGGTGCGCAAAGGCGGAACCGTAAACCTGTTCGGTGGGTGTCCGCGTGGATCGCAGGTGCAGTTCGACCCTGCGGCGCTGCACTATTCCGAAGTCACAATCAAGTCCACGTTTCACCACACGCCGCGCTTCATCCGCGAGGCGCTCGAAACGATCGCCCGGGGCGAGGTCCGTGCGAGTGATTTCATCACCGGGGAGATCCCATTGACCGAGCTTCCGCAAATGTTCGAGCACATGAAGCATCGCAACGGCGAGCTGAAGACGGCCGTCATCCCCTAAGCCTTGCCGGGCCGGGGCCGCATGCTGCCAACACCCGAATTGGAAATCGCGCGGGAACTGCCGCAGGACGCGTGTTCGCCTGAACTGGCCCAGCAGTACACCCGCTGGCTCGCCACACACCACTACGAGAATTTCACCGTCGTCTCGTGGCTGCTCCCGCGCCGGCTGCACCAGCACTTCTACAATGTGTATGCCTACTGCCGCTGGGCCGATGACCTCGGCGATGAACTGCCCGGCGCTGGACGAGCGCTAGAGCTGCTCGATTCCTGGGAAGCCGAATTGCACAACACGTACTCCGGGCGGCCCACCCATCCCGTTTTCGTCGCACTGGCTAGGACGATCCGCGCGTTCGACATTCCCATCGAGACTTTTACCGATCTGCTGCGCGCATTTCGCCAGGACCAGACCGTGCACCGCTATGCGGATTGGAACTCGGTCCTCGAATACTGCCGCTTTTCTGCGAATCCTGTTGGCCGGCTGGTGCTCTATCTCGGCGGTTATCGCGATGCCGAACGGCAAGGCCTGTCCGACTCCATTTGCACCGCCTTGCAACTGGCGAATTTCTGGCAGGACGTTTCCCGCGACCTCGAAAAGGGCCGCATCTACATTCCCCTTGACGCCATGCAGGCGCACGGCGTCCCGGAGGAAGAGCTGCTCGCGCGAAAATTCAGCAACCGTTACGCCGGATTGATGCACGATCTGGCGGCTCGGACGCGCGTGCTGTTCGCCGCGGGCGCGCCTCTCTCCCAGCGTGTGGTGCCCGAGCTGCGCGTGGATATCGAACTGTTTTGCCGCGGCGGCCTCGCCGTGCTCGACGCCATCGCCGCCATCGGCTACGACACGCTGCACCACCGCCCGGCCCTCAGCCGCATGAGGCAGATTCGGCTGCTGGGCCGCGCCTTCTGGTTTCGGATGTCGGCGGCTTCTCCCTCGGGGCCGGGCGGCGCCGGCCCGGAAACAACCACCGATGCGGGACGAAATGCCTGAAAGTCCTGCCCTGGCTGCTTCCTACGCCCACTGCCGCGCCATTGCCCGTTCCGCGGCGCGGAATTTTTACTATGGTTTTCTCCTCCTGCCCGGGAAGAAGCGCGACGCACTCTGCGCCCTCTATGCTTTCATGCGGCAGGTGGATGACGTCGCCGATGCGCCGGGCGACCGGGACGTCAAACGGAAGCGTTTGGCCGAAATGCGCTCCCGGATGGACCGGGCGCTTGCCGGCGAACTTGACGGCGATCAAACTTGGCCGGCGTTCTGTCACACCATGTCGCACTACGCCATCCCCCCGCGGTATCTGCACGATTTGATTTCCGGCGCGGAGATGGATCAAACCGTCCAGGTGTACGAGACGTTCGATCGTCTGCGGGAGTATTGTTACCGCGTCGCCGGCACGGTGGGGCTGTGCTGTCTCTACGTCTTCGGCTTTCGCGATCCTGGCGCGCTGGAGCTGGCGGGAACGCTCGGCATCGCCTTCCAATTGACCAACATTCTGCGCGACCTTCCGCGTGACCTCGCCATGGGCCGGATCTACATTCCGCAGGAGGATCTGGCGCGCTTCGCCTGCGGCAGCGGCGACCTTGCTGCAGCGTCGCCGAGCGAACCTTTCCTTGCTCTGATGCGCTTTGAAGCGGACCGCGCCTGGCAGTTCTACCACGACGGCTGGCCGCTTCTCTCGCTCGTCAGCGAAGACAGTCGCGCCGCCCTGTGGGCGCTCGTCCGGATCTACGCGGGTATCCTGGCCAAGATCGAGGCGCGCCAGTACGATGTCCTGGCGGCACCACCGGCGCGGCTCTCTGCGGCGGAGAAATTGTGGATCCTCGCGCGGGCGCAGTTTGGCTGGCGCGGTGAAAACGATGCCCTTCGAATCCGTGATCATTATCGGCGGCGGGCTGGCGGGACTTTCCTCCGCCGTCGCGCTGGCTGAATCCGGCTGCCGCGTTCGCCTGTTCGAAAAACGTCCCCATCTCGGCGGGCGAGCCACCTCGTACGTGCTGCCCGACGGCAGCCATGTGGACAATTGCCAGCATGTCACGCTCGGCTGTTGCACGAATCTTTCCGATTTCTACGCGCGCGCCGGCGCGGCAGACAAAATCCGGTTCTATGAGAAGCTTTACTTTGCGGATGCGCGCGGCAGCCGCGCTATGATCGAGCCTTCGCCGCTGCCTCCGCCGTTTCACCTGGCGCCGTCGTTCCTTCTTTTTCCGGCCTTGTCGTGGAACGACAAGCTAGCCATCGCCCGTGCGCTCCTTCTAATTGCTCGGACGGGCGGCCGGCCGCCCGGAATCCAGGGCATCTCCATGCTGCAGTGGCTCCGCGGACAGCGGCAGACCTCGGGCGCGATTGAGCGATTCTGGCGCGTGGTTCTCGTCAGCGCGCTCGATGAAGTGCTTGACCGAACCGACGCTCGCTATGGCATCGATGTTTTCTGGAAGGCGTTTCTCGCGAATCGGAGGGCGTTTGCCATCGGCATTCCTTCGGTTCCGCTTGGCGACCTCTACGACGGCTGCCGCAAGGCGGTTGAGCAGCAGGGCGGGGAGGTGCGCACCCGCACCGGCATCCGGGAACTACGCATCGCCGATGACTGTGTGACCTCGATCGTTCTCGAGGATGGCTCAGAAGTTCGCGCGGATGCCTTCATCCTGGCAGTCCCGCCCAGTGCCGTGCTCGAAATGTTGCCGCGGGAGCTGGCCGAGCGGGAGCCGGCTCTTGCCAACCTGCGCCGCTTGCGCACGTCCCCGATTACCGGCGTTCACTTTTGGTTTGATCGCGCCGTCATGACAGAGCCGTACCTCACCCTCCTCGATCACACGGTGCAGTGGATCTTCAACAAGTCACTGCTCTACGGCGCGGCGAGCTTCGCCGACGGGCAGTATCTCCAGCTCGTCATCAGCGCCTCATACGAACTTGTGTCGCGCTCGCGGCAGGAAATTATCGATCTCTGCCGGAGCGAGCTGCTCGACGTCTTGCCGGCGACGCGCGATGCCCGGTTGCGGAAGGCCACGGTCATCAAGGAAGTCGCGGCCACGTTTTCGCCCGAGCCGGGCTCCGACGAGTGGCGGCCCGACGCGCAAGTCTCGATTCGCAATCTCTTCCTTGCGGGCGATTGGACGCGCACTGGCTGGCCGTCAACCATGGAAGGCGCGGTCCGGAGCGGCTATCTGGCGGCCGAAGCCGTTCTGTCGGCTGCCGGCCGCCCCCGCAAGTTCCTGGTTCCGGACCTGCCCGCGGAAGGACTGGCCCGTTGCTGGGCGAAAGAGTAGACTCAAAGGCCGAGTAGGATCGCGGTCGCTCCCGCGTTGTCGTAAAGCATTCTCGCTGACGCCGACAATCTCATTACTATTCCACACCACGCGCCAATTTACCTTTGGTGCGCAGGGATTCAGGTTATGATGGGGCATCCCCCCGGAGGATTTCATGGAGCGGAAGTATAAGCAAAAGGGCTATCACGACCAGGGCCGGGAAGAGAAAAAGAAGGATCGGCCGGCGGAGCAGCGTCCCGCCCGGCAGGAGCAGCTCGGGCCGCGGACGCCGCGCATGGTGGGCACCGTCATGCGGGCGCGCTGCTCGAACTGCGGCGCCGTGCTCGCGCCGGGGTTCGATCAGAACGGGCTGTGCCCCCGCTGCAGTTCGGAGCTGCACTGCTGCAAACAATGCGTTCATTTCGATTCCGGCGCACAGTTCGAGTGTACCCAGCCTATTCCGGAGCGCATCGCCAAGAAGGACGCGCGCAACGAATGCACGTTTTTCGAGTTCCGGATGACCGTGGAGAAAGACACTTCCCCGGTAACGTATGCCGCTCCGAGCGCGCCCGCAGCCGCCTCACCCGGGAAGCCCAACGACGCACGCAAGGCCTTCGAAGACCTCTTCAGGAAATAAGTCTCGCTCCTTTTCGGTGTGAAGCCGGCGATTTCGCCGGACGTGTGTGCGTGCGGCTCAGCGAGGCGGAGCGGGGAAGAGCAGCGGCTCCTGCGAAGGCTCGTTCGCGATGGATTCCAGCCGCGGGTAGTGATGCCGCAGCGGTTCCGGCACTTTCACCTTTTCCCCCGTTAGCAAATGAATCAGCTCGAGCGCGTTGACGATGGCTTTTCCCTGGTAATGATTGTTGGTGATGACGAACGTCGCGGTCGCATGTTCCGAAACCTTTTTCACGCGCTCGGCCCAGGGCTCGAGTTCCTTCTCCGAATAGAGATAGTTGTAGCGCTCCTCCGGGGGCACCGAAGGATCATCGCTGAACCAGGTGTCGTAGCGCCGGCCGTGTAGGCGCACGTATCCGACCGGGGCGGTGGCGCGCTCGGTTGGCGCGATCGAGCGGCCGATGACCGGCTGGTCAATGTTGCAGAAGCCGACGCCGCGCTCGTGCAGCAGTTGGAAGAAGCGCTTCTGACTCCACGACGCGTGGCGCACTTCCACCACCAGCGGGTAGTCCGCAAAGGCTTGCAGAAGCCGCTCGAGGTGGGCGAGCGTTTCGGGTGTGTTGTGAAATGAAAACGGGAATTGCAACAACACGGCGCCGAGCCTGCCGCCCTCGCGAAGCACGTCAAAACCTGCCCGGACGGCCGCTTCGTCCTCCTTCGTCGCTCCGGCTTCGTGCGTAAACTTCTGCCACAGCTTAGCGGTGAAAAGGAACCGCGGATTCGCGGCAATGCGCTCGAGCCATTGGCGCGCCAGCGCCGGACGGAGCGGCTGATAGAACGATGTGTTGATCTCGATAGTGTCGAAATACTCGGCGAGATACGTGGCCTCGTGGAAATCGTGCTGCCGCCGGTGGGGGTACACGATGCCGGCCCAATCGGCGTACGACCACCCTGCCGGGCCGACGAGCACCCGCCCTTGTTTCACACGCGCTGCGGCCCGTCTTTTCGCCATACCTGCCGCTCAAGAGCCAACGGCCAGCCTATGATGGCCCCTGCGAGACTGTCAATCATTGCCGGCCGCGCCGCGGCAGGTTGCAGCGCGCGAGGCGAGTTGGTATTCTACCAGTGCGATTAGCTCATGCGTCTTGCCTCTTTTTCGCGAACCGCAGTAGCCTGTTCCAGACCCCCGCAGTCAAGGTGCTGCCATGAAAATCTCTGTCTCCTGCAAACACCACGAATGGCGTCAAGCGGTCGAGGTGGAAGTCACCCGGCAGGTCGGCAAGATCGAAAAGCTTTTGAAGCGCTATTCCCCGGACCTTGCCCAGCTTCACGGGTCCTTTGAAAAGCAGCCCAGGAAATCCGAATTCACATTTTCACTGAATCTTTCGCTTCCTACCGGGACGCTGCACGCCACCGGTGGCGCCGCGGAAGCGCGCACCAGCGTCCGGCAGGCCTTCACCGAGCTCGAGATGCAGCTCAAGAAACACAAGAGCAAGGTTCGCCACGACTACAAGTGGAAGCGCAAACGCCCGCGGGCCGGAGTGGCCTGAAGGAACTTTGCTCCGGTCGTTGCACGGCGCAGAAGGATGCCGTGCAGCGTCCCTGCTCCTGCAATCCGCTGTCGCTTCGAAGCGCCCGAGACCTCGGATTTCGGCGCACCGCCGCCAGCGCGGCACAGACGAGGACTGAAACTCGTGGTCGCCCCGCGCGGTTCACCTTTTTCCCTACGCTGAGCGGACGAGATGCGCCGCTCCCAGAGTGGCTGACGGATCCCCCTACGGCAGCACCTGGTAGCGCGCCACCATCCCGTCTTCCATGTGCTCGCTGACGTGACAGTGATAGAGCCAGATGCCCGGGTCGTCGGGGATCATATCCACCGTCACCATCTGCGCCGGCGAGAGTGCGATGACGTCGGTGCGCCTGCCGTCATGCATCACCACGTTGCCGTGCCAGTGTGGCGTGTGGAAGTTGAATCCGAAACCGATGGCGAGCAGGTACCAGCGCACGCGCTTGCCCTTCTTCATGGTCATCAGGGGGAGGTTCCCGTATAGCAAGCCGTTGATGGTTGACTTGAGGTTCACCCCGGCGAAGCCCGTCGGACCGACGATGTTGAATCGGCCTTCCGCATCGTGGGGGTTGAACTCGTCCTTGTTTGTGCCTGTAGGATCCCCGGTGAATTTCTGGATGTTGTCGTCGAGGTACCAGCTCTGGTTTTCGTCAAAGATGTTGAAGAGCGTCACGAATTCGCGGTCCACGTCCTTGGGCTTGCCATCGGGCAGGGCCATGCCGCGGCGCGTAACGATGAGGGCCCCGATCAGCCCTGAGTTGACGTCCATCATCTCACTCACGTGGGAGTGGTAAAGCCACACCAACGAACTGGGGTCGTTGGGACCGGGCCCGGCACGTTCCGGTACTTCCCAGATGTACGTGAACGTGCCGCCGGGTGGCACGGCGGCGCCGCCCTTGTCCTTGTCGGCCACGCTGTCGCTGTACGGCGATCCTTCCGATGCTTTCTGATAGAAAACGCCGTGCGGATGCATGCTGTACGGACGCGACGCATTGTTTTTGAACACGACCTTGATCGTGTCGCCTACCTCGGCACGCAGGATCGGTCCCAGGATTCCCGCGTGCTCCCACTGCGCGGAGCGCGGCTTGAGCTTCGTAAACGTGGCGTCGGTATATTCGCGGTAGATGGCCTTGCGATAGACTTTGCCGATGCGGTGCGGCCCACGTTCGGTGTAGGACTTGGCGATCCCTTCGAACGGCTGGCCGGTGATTTGGTCGATACTGCTGGGCGCGTAGTCCCAATCCACTTCTTCCGCGGCGACGTAGTAGGTGCGCACCTTTCCTTGAGCAGCGCACGGTGTGGCATTCGCAACACTGAAAGCGGCACTGAAGACAATTACAAACATGGTGCGAAGAATCCGTCCACTAATCATGGCATCTACTCCTTTTTCCGGCGCTTCGCTCCGACACGGGGCGCGCGGCTAAGCGCGAATCGGAATTTCCCATTTCACCCCCCACATCCGCGCGAGACCATACAGCGGCCACGCCTCTCCTGTCAATGACCGATCGCCCTGGCCGCTGCGGAGGGGCCTGACCGGTCGGAGTGCTGTTCGCTGATGGAGCGTTCGTCCGCGCAGTCTCGCGCCGCTCCGCGCGGTTGCGGCCTTTCCCCGCACACGATAGAATCGTTCGACTCGTTCAGGGGCGTAGCTCAGTGGTAGAGCAGCGGACAGTTCGGGGACAAGACCCCGGCTAAGTTGGGCTTGGCGAGGCGCTGAGCTACTACACTTTTGACTACATTGAACTAGACCCTAGGGTTTAGTCTGGGTGAAACAATGGAAAAGCGGGAGCTGTGAAAAACATGTTCTACTTCGGTGTCCTTCTCGCTCTCGTCGGCGGATTTGCATTCTTTGCTACGCGCGCTCAAACCCAAGACCAGATCATTGGCGGGACCATAAACGTCGTCTTGGCGAATTCTAACGGAATGGTCGTCTTGACCGACAGCAAGCAGACGGTCATGCGTTCGGCAGGGCAACCTCGATCCACTCAGGAGGCACAGAAGCTTATTCGTCTCGACGATCATTCGGTCTGTGCCATCGCGGGCTTCGGAGGCGCTCAGTTTTCTGCACCACGTTTCAACGTGAACGTAATGGGGATTCTTTCAGATTTTCGAGATGAACTGGCGGTGAAGAAAGGTCACTTATCATTTGACCACAAACTGAGAGCGCTGTCTTTTCTTCTTCGGTTGTACATTGAGAGCTTTGCTAACATTGACGAGGTCGGCCATCCCGGGGTGCTGAAGGATGCACAACTCGCCTTCAGCCTTTTCCTGGTTGGCTATGATTCTGACGGCAAACCAAAGATCGGCTCCCTGGGGCTGAACGCAGCGCCTCACGTCCTGCCGAGCGGAAATACCGGCTGGCAAATCAGCGAAAAGATCCAAGTCAATGCCGTTCGTAACGGTCTGCAATGCGCCCTCGCCGGGATGATCGATGTTGGTGCCAAGATCATGAAGAACCCTCAAGCATATCCTCAAAGCCCGGCGATCCGGAGACTCTCAGAGCCAACTGCCGACAATGGCGTTGCACTACAGGTAACCGACCTTGAAGCACTCGCCAAGTTTATAGCTGCTGAAACGTCCAAGAAGTACCCGGATCTTGTTGGCGGCCCGGACCAAGTAGCTATTTTTCGAAACAGCGAGATCATAAAGTTCGAGCAGCGCTCGTTCCCGCTGCCCCCAAAGCCGATCCCGCTCAATCTGATCATGGATGTGCCCTTACAGTTTGGGCCTGGCGGAGGGATTGTGGCTCCCAACGGAGTCACAACAATTTGGATTAGAAATACCATCGTAGGCAATCAGGCCCTGATGCTCGATGGCAGTTTCTTTCTCGGGAACGAGATTCGCGACTCGGTTGTTACGTATGACGGCGACCCGACAGTCTTCTTCGACGCATCAAACAAGCTCATCAATTCCCGGCTCCAATTAGGTGAGAACTTTGGTTCAAATATGGAATTTGTGCGTTACTTGGTTCGCAGCTTCCCGTGGTCACAATGCCCGCCCTTCCGCTGCAATAACCAATGAGAGTGTCACAGGATCCGCGCCGCTCCGCGCGGTTGCGGCCTTCCCCCGCACACGCTAGAATCGTTCAACTCGTTCAGGGGCGTAGCTCAGTGGTAGAGCAGCGGCCTTTTAAGCCGAAGGTCGTGGGTTCGATCCCCACCGCCCCTACCAGAATTTCTTGGAGGCGTTCTGCGAGGCTTCGCGCCGCTGCGCAAGACGGCGCGAGTCCGAAATGAACTTCGTACGGTGGAGAGCAAAGAAAAGAGGGCAGTGAACATGGCTTCGACAGCCTACCTTCCGAGCCTCCGCAAGTTCAACTGCTTCAACGTACACAGAGTTTTTGGTAGGGATAGGTGTTCGTCCGTTAGGGGTCAGCTATTTTGAGCACGAGCTTCCCGATATTCTCACCTTTGAAAAGCTTCAAGAATGTTTCCGGGAACGTTTCCAGGCCCTCGACGATGTCTTCGCGCGATTTGAGTTTGCCGGCAGACAGCCATCCAGCCATCTCGCGCGCGGCCTCGCCATAGCGGCTGGCGTAGTCAGAGACTACAAAGCCTCTCATGCTCGCGCGATTCACCAGCAGCGATAGATAGTTGGACGGGCCTTTGATGGGTGTGGTGTTGTTGTACTGCGAGATGGCGCCACAGATGACGATACGTGCGCCGCGGGCAATCTGAATGAGCACCAAATCGAGGATGTCGCCACCCACGTTATCGAAATAAATATCAATGCCTTTCGGGCAGTGCTTCTGCAAAGCCTTGCGGACGTCCTCTGCCTTGTAATCAATGGCGGCATCGAAGCCGAGGTCCTTCACGACGTAGTCGCACTTCTGCGCGCCGCCGGCGATGCCGACCACGGGGCAGCCTTTGATTTTGGCTATCTGTCCCACCACTGTGCCCACGGCACCGGCAGCGCCTGAAACCACAACGATCTCGCCCGGCTTGGGCTGGCCGAGCTCGAGCAGGCCGAAATACGCGGTCATGCCGGGCATTCCGAGCGTGCTCAGGTAGACTGGCAGAGGCGCTGCCGAGGGATCAACTTTGGTGAGGCCGTAGCCGTTCGTCAGCGCGAATTCCTGAACTCCCAATAGGCCGTAGACGTGATCGCCGACAGCGAATTTGGAATTCCTGGATGCGAGAACGCGGCCCAGTGCCAAGGCTCGCATGACCTCGCCGATGCCAACCGGGGCGATATATGATCTTCCCTCATTCATCCAGCCGCGCATGGCCGGATCGAGCGAAATGTACAGGATTCTTATCAGTACCTCGCCATCGCTCGGTTCGCGGACCGGTTCTTCCACGTACTTCCAATCGCTCCGCTTTGGCATGCCCACGGGGCGGGCGGCCAGTTCGAACTTATGATTAAGAATGTTCAAGACCAGTCCTCCGCGCGCAACTGTCCTCACGTCTTCCGTCCCTCGTTGAAATCGGAACTAAACGCAGAAACCGGTCACGCCTGCCTGAACAGCTTTCAAGAGTCCGAATGACGGCAAGATCAGATTCGGTGACATGCTCAACCGCGGTCAAGGATCGCCAGCATGAGGACTCGGCCATATCCTGATAGTCAGTCGTATTTGATACTGACCAACGCGGCTGCCATTGTATATAATCCTGCCCACTATGCCTAGCCAGGAGACGTTGTACAACGTGGCCGATGGGGTGGCCACCATTACTTTGAACCGCCCGGACAAGCTGAACGCCTGGACCGCGGTCATGGAACAGGAGGTTCGTTCCGCGATGGAGGACGCCGAGCGAGACGACAACGTGCGCGTGATCGTCGTGACCGGGGCGGGCCGGGGATTTTGCGCGGGCGCCGATATGTCGCTCCTCAGCAGGGTGGCCGACCACGGCCTCGATGAGAGCACCCGCGAACGAGTATTGCGAACGGCCGGGGAGCGCGAAGGCATCCACCCAGACTTTCAGAAGAAGTATTCGTATTTCCCTGCGGTGGGCAAGCCCGTGATTGCCGCTATTAATGGTCCTGTTGTCGGACTGGGCCTCGTCATCACGCTATATTGCGATCTGCGATGGGCTTCGGATGCCGCGCGCTTCAGCACTACATTCGCGCGGCGCGGGCTGATTGCTGAATACGGAATGGCATGGATGCTGCCGCGCCTTGTGGGTCTCCCTAACGCGCTCGACCTCTTATTTTCAGCGCGGATGATCGATGCGGCCGAAGCGCTGCGCATGGGGCTGGTGAACCAGGTATTTCCTCAGGACGTCTTTTCAGATGAGGTACGCGAGCACGCGCGCGACCTAGCGTCGGGCGTAAGCCCGCGCTCATTGCGCGTGATCAAGCGACAGGTGTATGGCGCGATGTTTCAGACTCTCGCTGAGGCGTTTGAAACTTCAGAGCGCGAGATGCTCGGAAGTTTGCAGAGCGAAGACTTCAAGGAGGGCGTTGCGCACTTTCTCGAGAAGCGCGCCCCCGCTTTCACCGGCAGATAAGGAACCCCCAGTGAACTTCGAATTCAGCGACAGAGTGAGGGACCTACAGCGCCGACTGCAGGCCTTCCTGGACGAGCACATTTATCCGAATGAACAGCGCTTCTACGACGAGATCGAGCAGAATCGGTGGTCGCCCACGAGGATCGTCGAAGAGCTCAAGCCTAAAGCTCGCGCCGCCGGTCTGTGGAACTTGTTCTTGCCGGAAAGTGAGTACGGCGCAGGGCTGACAAATCTCGAGTATGCGCCACTTTGCGAGATGATGGGCCGTAGCGTGATGGCGTCGGAGGTTTTCAACTGCTCGGCGCCGGACACGGGCAATATGGAAGTGCTCGCCCGGTATGGCACGCCGGAACAGAAAGAGCGGTGGCTCAAGCTGCTGCTTGCAGGCGAAATTCGGTCGTGTTTCGCGATGACCGAACCCGCTGTAGCCTCGTCGGATGCGACGAACATCGAGGCGAGCATCGTTCGGGACGGCAGCGAGTACGTGGTCAACGGCCGGAAGTGGTGGGCTTCTGGAGCGGGCGACCCGCGTTGCAAGATCGCAATCTTCATGGGCAAGACGGATCCTTCGGCTCCGCCTCATAAACAGCAGTCGATGATTCTGGTGCCGATGGACGCACCGGGAGTGAAGATCGAACGAATGTTGACGGTGTTTGGGTATGACCATGCGCCGCACGGCCATGGCGAAGTCACATTTAAAAATGTCCGCGTTCCGGTCTCAAACATCTTGCTTGGCGAGGGGCGGGGATTCGAGATCGCGCAAGGGCGGCTGGGGCCCGGGCGTATCCATCACTGCATGCGGTGTGTCGGAGTGGCAGAGCGAGCCTTGGAAACGATGTGCAGGCGCGTGCAATCGCGCGTGGCTTTCGGGAAACCACTGGCCGAGCAAGGCACGATTCGCGCGGACATTGCGATCTCGCGCATGGAGATCGAGCAAGCCCGCCTTCTGACGCTGAAAGCTGCGTACATGATGGACACGGTGGGCAACAAAGCGGCGCGCGCGGAAATCGCGATGATCAAAGTTGTCGCGCCAACCGTTGCCCTGCGTGTTCTGGATCGTGGCATCCAGGCGCATGGAGGCGCGGGCGTCGCGCAAGACACGTTCCTCGCTGCCGCCTGGGCGAACGTACGCACACTGCGAATTGCTGACGGGCCGGACGAAGTGCACACGGAATCGATCGCCAGGCAGGAACTCCGAAAATGGGGCAAGTCCCCGGCGCATTGATCGTCTACCGATACGAACAGCACTCCAATATCCTCCGCAGGAGATTCCCATGCCACCGCTCGTGGTAGAAACACTGCCTTCGCTTAAGGATTTTGTGGGCCGCGAGATTGCCGTGACGGATTGGCTCATGATGACGCAAGACCGCATCGACCGATTCGCCGAGGCCACGGACGATCGGCAGTGGATTCACGTCGATCGCGAACGGGCGCAAAGAGAATCGCCTTACGGCACAACGATTGCGCACGGTTTCTTGACCCTTTCACTGCTGAGCCACTTCATGAAGCAGGCCATTCAGTTTAGAGGCGGCGTCCGCATGGGGATCAACTACGGCTTGAATCGGGTCCGCTTTCCTTCTCCTGTTCGCTCGGATTCACAGATTCGTGCCCGCGTTGGTCTTCAATCCCTGAAGGAGCGTCCCGACGCGCTGGAGGCCGTATTTTCTGTATCGTTGGAGGTTCAGGGATCGGAGAAGCCTTGTTGTGTGGCGGATTGGATTGTCCGTTACTACCCTGAATGATTGAAGGCACGCCCTTCAGAACGGGCGAAGCTGCATCTCTGAAAGGCGAGGTGGTCAAATACAACCGGATTCGGCAGAGTGCAATGATGCGCGCACGAGAACCTTGACAACCTCCGGCATCGAGGCAAAGCGCTCGTCCTTTGTCAGCCCCTGGTGATAGCGGTAATAAATCTGCTGGACAATCACCGCGACCTTGAATCGAGCAAAGGCCAGATAGAAGACCATATTGGACAGGTCGCGGCCGGTCGCCCGCGCGTAGCGCTCGACGAGCTGGGCGCGCGTCAGGCTACCGGCATAGGTCGAAGGGCACCAGCGAATTTTCTGTAACTCGTCCGGATCCTGTGGATCGACCCAGTAGGCCAGAGCCGTGCCCACATCCGTGAGCGGATCGCCGATCGTAGCCATCTCCCAGTCCAGCACGCCCACAATCCTGGTGATGTCCTCCGGATCGAGCACAAGATTGTCGTACTTGTAGTCATTGTGGATCAACGCGGCTTCGCTTGTTCGAGACATGTGTTCCTTCAGCCAAGTGGAGATGCGCTCGACTTCCGGCAGGTCGTGAGTCTGCGAACCGTAGTAGCGCTCGATCCAGCCCCGCACCTGGCGCTCGAGATACCCTTGTGGCCTGCCGAGATCGGCCAGCCCGATCGCCGCGTAGTCCAGGGCATGCAGCCGGGCGAGGTTATCAATAAACGACTCGCTCAGCCGCCTAGCCGTCTCGGCCGTAAACGGCAAACCTGGGGGTGGATCTCTGCGGATGATAATCCCCCGGATCGGTTCCATGAGGTAAAAGGGCGAGCCCAATATGGACTCGTCATCGCAATACAAGAGGACCTTCGGAGCCGCCGCGTACGCGGGATGCCCCTTCGACAGCACGCGGTATTCTCGGCTCATATCATGCGCCGTCTTGACCTTGCTGCCGAAGGGTGGGCGGCGCAGCACCATTTCCTTGCCGCCGAGATGGATCATGTATGTCAGGTTGGAATGCCCGCTGGGGAACTGCTGGACAGAGAGTGGCCCCTTGCTGCCGGGAAAATGCGCAAGCAAGAAAGGTTCGAGTCTGGCCAGGTCGAGATCTTCTCCCGGTCGCACAGCAGTCGGGCGGTCGTGAAAGTCGGCCCGATGCGTCTTCTCCGAGTTCGTCAAATTTGGCCTTGCACTCCCGGAAGTCACGATCGCTCTCTCATCGGTAAGTCAGCAAGGACGCGTCATCCAGACCCTCTCGGAGTCGACAAACGCTGCGCGGCGACTCTAATCCAGGGCCCGAACGCTAACGATCAAGCACTGATGATGCACAGCGGGCGTTCCAACCGTCCAGCCGTTCGAGACTGGTAACGAACGGCTTCAAGGCTCGGTAGAGGAATACCGACGCGAGCGCGCATGCCGCAGATGTCACAATGGCCAGCGAATATCGAACGGCATCGTCGCGTCCGAATACGTGTTGCGTGAGAACCCCAACTGCGGTGGGTCCGGCTCCAAGCCCGATGATATTGATGGAGAACAAATACACGGCTGAGGCCTGCGCACGCATTGTGGCCGGCATCATTTGCTGAATCGCAGCCGCCGCCACGCCGAAAGGGGCTGCCGCGAGGACGCACCCAAAAACGAGCCACAAGGTCGCCCAGGCCGCCGAGGGCGCAAGATACAGGAGGCAGTTGAGCGGGATCGAGACCAGTCCGATCACCGCGCCCACGAACAAAGTCGCATTCGCACGACCCCGCATGCGCAGGTAATCCGCAACCCGGCCTGCGCCTACGATGCCGATACACCCAAACACCGCAACAAAGCAACCATAGACAACGCCAACGGTTGCGATGCTCCAGTGGAAGTTGCGCCGATAGAATTCCGGCACCCACGCGCCGCTGGCATAGGCAGAAAGAGCCAGCAAGCCGAAGCCGATGTTGTGGAAAAAGAAAGTGTGCCGGTTCTCGAAAATATAGGAGAAGACCTGCCGGATCGGGACAGTTGTGTGTCGCGGGGCTGCCCTGCGGGGGGTGGGTTCCCGAATCGTGAAAACCAGAGGTGTTAATACAATGCCGGGCAGACCGATCAGCAAGAGAATGAGCTGCCAGGGCCGAACTGCACCGAGCAGCGGGATGTTCCACGTCGCCTGAGTGGACGCGTACGCGACGACCAGTCCACCCAGCAAATAGGCCAAGCCGGAGCCGAGATAGATCCCCATCGAGTACACACTGAGGGCCGTGGCCAGCCGATCACGAGGGAAATAATCGGCGATGAGTGAGTGGGCGGCCGGGGAAAGCGCTGCTTCTCCCACACCGACGCCCATGCGCAACAACAGCATGGCCCTGAAAGTGAATGCCAGCCCGCAACCCGCCGTGAACCCACTCCAAAGGATCAGACCGATCGCGATGATCAAGCGCCGGCTGTAAACGTCCGCGAGATGTCCGATGGGGATTCCGAAAAAGGTGTAGAACAGCGCAAAGCTGAATCCGATGAGCAGACTCATCTGGGTGTCGCCAATGTGCAAGTCGCGGCGAAGCGGGCCGACGAGCAGTGCAAAAATCTGGCGCGAGATGAATGAAAACGCGTACAGAAGGGTCAAAACGCTGACGACGTACCATGCGTAGCGCAACCGATGCTTGGCGATCTCGGGTTCGGTCCCATCAGCGGCGGTCTTGGCTTCAGTTGACATGGCAGTCGTATTCTTTGTATCGCTCGATTTCGTTTGCCTCAGAAGACTGCTCAACATGAGCGTAGATCCCGAGCGCTAGGCAGTTGTGCACTGATCTCTGCTGAATTCAGCGAAGGTCTTGCCCTGCTCGGCTAATTGTTTGAGCAATGGCGCGGGCTCCCAGAGTTCGCCGTGCTGCTGATGAAATTCACAAATGCGCCCGTAGACCTTTGCCGGCCCGACGGTGTCCGCATACCACATCGGGCCGCCGCGATAGGCGGGAAATCCGTACCCGTTGAGGTAGATGATGTCGATGTCCACCGCGCGCAGCGCGATGCCCTCTTCGAGAATGCGCGCGCCCTCGTTCACCAGCGCATAGATGCAGCGATCCACGATCTCTTCTCGCGCGATTTGCCGCTGCGAGATCCTGGCCTCGGCGGCCCACTTGCGCACCAGCTCGATAACATCGGGATCGGGGTTGGCGCGACGGTTTTCATCGTATTTGTACCAGCCGGCGCCGGTCTTCTGGCCGTAGCGGCCCATCTCACAGAGGCGATCCTCGGCGAGAGGATGCCTGACACCCGGCTTTTCCAGGTGGCGATATTCTTTCCGGATGCGCCAGCCGACATCGAGACCTGCGAGGTCCCCGGTCGCGAGCGGGCCCATCGCCATACCGAACTCGTATAGCGCATTGTCCACGGCCTCAACGCTCGCGCCCTCTTCCACGAGGAACTGCGCTTCGCGGCGGTACGGATGGAACATGCGGTTGCCAACGAAGCCTCGGCAGTTGCCCACGAGCACGCCGACCTTACCTAGCTTCTTCGAGAGCTGCATGCAGGTGGCAATCACTTCTTTGCTCGTGGCCTTGCCGCGCACGAGCTCCAGCAGGCGCATCACGTTTGCAGGGCTGAAGAAATGCGTGCCGATCACGGATTGAGGCCGGAAAGTGACCGAGGCGATCTCGTCGATGCTGAGTGTCGAAGTGTTGCTCGCCAGAATGGCCCCAGGCTTACACACCTTGTCCAGCTCGCCGAACACTTGCTTCTTGAGCGTCATGCCCTCGAACACCGCCTCGACGACCATGTCCACTTGAGAGAATCCGTCGTAGTTGAGCGTCGGATGAATCAGCTTCAAGCGCTCATCAACAAATTGCTGGGTGAAGCGGCCGCGCTGGACTGAGCTCGCGTAGTTCTTCTGAATCGTGGCCCAGCCGCGATCGAGCGCCGCCTGGTCAACTTCCCGAAGCAGGACGGGAAATCCGGCGTTCGCAAACACCATGGCGATGCCGCCGCCCATCGTCCCGGCGCCGACAACCCCAACTCTGTTCACAGGAATTACCGGCGCTTCTTTGGGAACGTCGGGAATCTTGGCCACTTCGCGTTCGCCGAAGAAAACGTGGATGAGTGCCTTCGATTGCTCGGAAAACAGGCAGTCGATGAACAACTGCCGCTCGGCCTCACAACCTGCTTCGAACGACATCGTCGTGGCGGCTTCCACGGCGTCAATGGCCGCGAGCGGCGCCATCATATTGCGCTGCTTCTTGCGCGCGGCCTCGCGCGCAGCGGCGAAGATTGGAGCGTTCTGCTCCGGCGTGCCAAGCTTGCCGTTGCGCTCGCGAGTTTTCGGCGCAGGCTTCCCAGCGATCTCACGCGCGAAAGCGACAGCGCCGGCCAGCAGATCACCTTCGATCAGACGATCGATGACGCCGAGAGCCAGTGCTTCCCGAGCGCTGCAAGGATTGCCGGTGGCGCACATCTCGACGGCTTTGGCTACACCCGCAAGCCGAGGCAGGCGCTGTGTGCCGGCCGCGCCGGGGATGATGCCGAGCTTCACTTCAGGCTGGCCGACCTGCGCGCTTGGAGTGGCCACTCTGTAATGGCCAGCCATGGCCAGCTCAAGGCCGCCGCCGAACGCGGTCCCGTGGATCGCCATTACGATCGTCTTGCGGCAATCTTCAATCCGCCGCAGCAGGGTCACGAATCCTTCGCCGCGCTGCGACTTGCCGGAAGTGATCTTGCCAAATTCCTTGATATCCGCGCCCGCGACGAAGGTGCTGCCGCCTCCGATGAGCACCGCAGCCTTGACGCCGTCGTCTTTCTGGATTTGTTCGATGGCTTCGGAAATGCCTTCCGGAACCCCGTGACTCAACGCATTCACCGGCGGGTTGTTGATGGTGATAACTGCAATGCCGTTGTCTCTTGTAAGCTGGACCAGTTCGCTCATGGCAGTCGGCTCTCTCTCATTGAGCTGTTATGCGCTCTTGGCGGACACCGCGCCAGCGTCGATCACGAGGCGAGCGATCCGCTCGCGATGGAAAGTCGCGTCGCCGAACGCCGTCTCTGACACTTTCGCGCGCCGGTAATAGAGGTGTAGATCGCTCTCCCACGTGAAACCCATGCCGCCATGGATCTGAATCCCGCGGTTGCCTACGGCGCGGCAGGCATCGCTTGCGTACATCTTGGCGATCGAGACGGCCACTGCCGCGTCCGGTGCGTTCTCTTCGAGCGCCCACGCGGCGTAGTAGGCTGCCGAACGTGCACTCTCAGTCTCCAAGTACATGTCAGCGCACTGGTGCTGCACGGCCTGGAACGATCCGATTGGCTTGCCGAACTGCTTTCGCATCTTTGCATACTCGACGGTTTTGTCGAGCGTGCGCTGCATTCCACCCACCATCTCAGCGACCAGAGCCGCAGTGGCAACATCGAGCCCCCGCGCCAGACCGGCCGCGTTGCCGAGCCTTTCTGCAGGCGTGTTATTGAATCGCACGGAATACAGCTTGCGTGTGAGATCCATCCCCTCCATCGGCTTGATGCTGATTCCCGGCGCCCTGGCATCCACTGCGAAGACGCCACCACGCGCCACGACGATTATGTAGTTCGCCACCGCAGCATCGGGCACGAATAGTTTCTCGCCCGTGAGCCTTCCTTTCGCGACAGCGATCCGCGCGTCTGTAGGATCCCAGCTCGCGCTGGCCTCAAGGAATGCGACAGTGGAGCGCGCCTCACCCGAACAGATCGGAGCGAGGTATTTCTTCTTCTGTTCGGGGGTAGCGACGGTGTCAATCACGGCGCCAGCCAGCGCGACAGTGGAGAAAAACGGCCCCGGCAAGAGTGCTCGCCCCGCCTCTTCCATCAGGAGAATGAGTTCAACTTTCCCGAGACCGACCCCACCATACTCCTCGGGAAAGATGATGCCCGTGTAACCCTGCTCGGTCATCTTGGCCCATAAGGCTGCGTCGTAAGCGGTATCAGTCTCCATGAGACGCCGGACTGCGTCTATCGGGCACTCGCCCGCAAAAAACTTGCGGGCATTGTCCTTGAGCATCTGCTGGCTCTCGCTCAATCCGAATTGCATCACGTATCCCCTTAGTAGCTTCTCGGCAGGCCGAGCACGAAGTGTCCAATAATGTTGCGCTGGACCTCCGATGTGCCTGCCTCGATGGTGTTCCCACGCGAGCGAAGATACCCATAGGACCAGATGCCCTTGTCGATCGCGTGGCTGTCGCCGCTGAGCAACTGGCCATACGGGCCCAGCAATTCCTGCGCCACCTGCTGAACATGCTGGTTCAACTCGCTCCAGAAGATCTTCTGAATCGAACCTTCCGGACCTGGAATTCCGGTTTCGGTGATCCGGCTGAACGCGCGCAACTGATTTAAGCGCATGATTTCAACCTCGGCGTAGCACTGCGCGAGCTTCTGGCGCATGACGGGGTCCTGGGCAGCCGGGTGCCCGTTCCTTTGAAAGGTGCGCGAGAGTTCGATGAGCCGATTGATGTTTTGCTTGAAGAGGAGATGGAGGCGCGCGCCATACGAGCCGCGCTCGTACATGAGCGTGCTCACGGCAACATTCCAGCCGTCATTGACCTTACCGAGAACGTTTTCCACCGGCACGCGCACATCGCGGAAGAAGAGCTCATGAAATTCGCTTTCTCCCGTCATCTGGCGCAGTGGACGCACCTCGAAGCCCGGAGACTTCATATCGACCAAAAGAACCGTCAGGCCCTTGTGTTTGGGCACGTTCGCGTCAGTGCGAACGACAAGTTCGCACCAATCTCCCACCCAACCGTAGCTGGTCCATACCTTTTGGCCATTGACGACGTAATGGTCTCCATCCAGGCGCGCTTCGGTTTGCAGGCTCGCAAGGTCCGAGCCGGCATTTGGTTCGGAAAAGCCCTGGCACCAGATCTCTTCTGCGCTAAGGATCTTGGGGATAAAGCGCTTCTTTTGCTTTTCCGTGCCGTAAGCAATGATGGTGGGACCGATCAGTCCCAGACCAAGGGCGTTAGCCATCGGCGGCGCTTCGGCCCGTGCCATTTCCTCCCAAAAGATGGCCTGTTGCATCAGGCTCGCGCCGCGGCCTCCGTATTCCCTTGGCCAGGAAACGGCAGCCCAGCCGCCTTCATGGAGCTTCCGTTGCCAGGCCCTCAAATAAGGGAAGGAGACTTCGATAGGCTTTTCCCTCCACTCGCCCCAGTCCTTCGGAACATTGACCTCGAGCCACGCGCGCAAGTCGTCGCGGAACCGCCGCTCTTCAGCGGTCAAATTCAGATCCATTCGGGAATCTCCTTTCTCTCGCCCGGCGCGCTCGCTGCTTTACGCTTGCTTTGGCGCGTTCGAAGCAAACGCCTGACTACCGCGGGAACCCCTTTCCTCTCGGCGCGGCGAATTCTGGCCGAATCGTTTCCTGGCCTTGCCAGTATTTCTTGCGCAGATCTTTTTTCAGGATTTTTCCGGTGCCGGTCTTGGGCAGGCTTTCGAGGAATTCGACGGATCGTGGGGCTTTATAGTGTGCCACCCGAGCGCGGCAGAATTCGAGCAATTCAGATTCCGTCACTTTCGATCCTAATTTCAACACCACAAATGCTTTCGGCACTTCTCCCCATTTCTCGTCGGGCACCGGAATGACAGCCACCTCGAAGACGGCAGGATGCGCAAGGATTGTCTTCTCCAGCTCAAGCGACGAAATATTCTCTCCACCACTGACGATGACGTCCTTCTTCCGGTCGACAATGAGAATGTAACCGTCTTCGTTCCAGGTCGCCATGTCGCCGGTATGAAACCACCCGCCGCGTAAGGCCTCGGCTGTGGCCACGGGCTGCTGCCAATACCCTTTCATTACACCGTCACTCCGAGCGATGATTTCGCCGACGGCATTTCCGTCGCGCGGTACGTCCTCGTCATTCGCGGCGACGACCCGCAGCTCCACGCCTGGGATCGCGTAACCGGTCATGGCCTGAACCGCAAAGCGCCTCTCTCCCTCGCAGGCAAGCCCCGATTTCATAGGAGAGATGGACAGTACCGGCGCTGTTTCCGTGAGCCCGTATCCCGAATAGCACGTACAGCCCAGCTTTTCCTCCACCGCGCGAACCAATGTGGGCGAGGAGGCAGAGCCGCCGATCGTGACTCGCCGCAGACTGCTCAAGTCATGCATCAGGCGATCGGGCGAGTTCACCAGGGCGGTGGCCATGGTGGGCACGAGACTGCAGAATTGCACGCGCTCTTGCTCAATTAGCCGGAAAGCTTCTGCGGGATCAAAGCGGTGCATCATGACGTGCGTCGCGCCCATTAACGTCAGCGAATGCGCAACGCCCCAGCCATTCGCGTGGAACAACGGAATCGTGTGGAGCTCCACCGTTTCCGCCGTGGGATGAAAAGTCACGCAAACATTGAGCGCGTGAAGATAGATGTTTCGGTGAGTCAGCATGACTCCCTTGGGAGTCGCGCTGGTCCCGCTGGTATAAAAGAGTTCCGCCAAGGAATTCTCGTCGATATCCATGATGTCGGTGCGATGCAGCGTCGCATTGGCTAGAAGATTTTCATAATTCTGCGGCGACAGCCAGCTTGCCTGCGGAGGTCCATCCAGAAGGACAAAAGTCTGGATGGTCGGAACGCTCGGGAGAAACGAATCGACCAGGCCAAGGAACTCTTTTTCCAGGAAGAGTACTTTCGCTCCGGCATCACTCAGAACGAACGCGAGCTCATGGGGCGCAAGCCGGATGTTCAGTGGTAGCAATACTGCGCCGGCTTCCAGAACACCGTAATATGCCTCGAGGAGCCGGTGGCAATTCATGCTCAGGAACGCGACCCGGTCGCCGGGCTTCACGCCTGCTTCGCGCAGGGCGCCGGCGAGACGCCCCACTCGATCACCGAATTGAGCGTAGGTAAATCGCTGGTCCCCGCAGATCACCGCGGTGTTGCCGGGGAATTGTTCCTGGGCATACCGCAGAAAGCGTACGGGTGTGAGGGGAATGTTCATGACTGCCCACCTTGTCTCGACTAGGCTAGTTGCCCGCCATCCACCACCAGCACATGGCCGGTGACGTAGTCGGAAGCGTCCGAAGCCAGAAAGACGGCAGCTCCCTTCAAGTCGTGGTCATTCCCAAAACGGCTGAGGGGAATTGTTTTCAAGAGAAGTTCTTTATTACGCTCAATGACGACGGCAGACATGTGCGTCGGAAACCAGCCGGGAGCGATGGCGTTCACATGAATGTTATGCATGGCCCACTTGCAGGCCAGGTCTTTCGTGAACGCAATCACTCCTCCTTTGCTGGCGTGATATCCGATGGCTTGGAATTCCGGCGGAGCGCCGTGCATTCCCGCGACCGACGCGATATTGATGATTTTTCCGCGGCGCTGCCCGATCATGACTCTGCCCACAGCCTGGGAGAAGAGAAAAGTCCCCGTCAGGTTTGTCTCCATCACTTTATTCCAGTGCTCGAGGCGCATCTCTGCCACCGGCGCGCCCCAGGATGTGCCTGCATTATTGACCAGGATATCGATCCGCCCGAATTGAGAAACGGTCGCGTCCGCAACTTCCTGAATGCTCGCTTGACTTCTAACATCGCAGCCGAGCGCGAGGGTTTTTACCCCCAGTTGCCGCAATTCTTCGGCAGCTTCTTGGCAGCGCTCTTTCTGGCGAGCGCAAAGTACCAGGTTAGCGCCCATCTCCGCCAGACCCTCCGCCATTTGGCGGCCCAGCCCAACGGAGCCTCCGGTAATGATCGCCACGCGTCCCGTGAGATCGAAAAGCTCCCTGACGTTCATTGTGGAAGCCTCGGCAGCACCGCGGCCTGGTTCACGATTGGCTGTGTTCTTTTTCGGATAGGCCTGAGCCAGCGGCTGCTTGGATAGCTTGCCGTGCCGGGACCGGAGTTGCTCGAATGACACACGAAACTCAAGACACCCGGGGAGCTCGGAGCCATTCCCGCGCTCACGAACCCGTCAGAGACGCCTTCGGCATTCGTCATGCGGGTCGCGAATCGCGTAAGAGGCTTAGAGAGATCCAACTGCTGCGGAGTCTCGTGCGGTGCCACAAGGTTTTTCGACAGAAACGCCCCTAACCTTCCGGCTAGGGGCTTCCGTTACTCGCCCTTCTGCCTTACTTTCGCAACTCGAGGCCGAATTCAGGACAAGATCCGAGACCTGCACCCCTAGAAATTAAGACGCACACCGAACTGCAGTTGCCGCCTGGGGAACGCCGAGGTAAAGCCCAGCAGTTCGCTCGGTTTGGAGCTGGCGTTGCCGTGCACGTTGAACGTCGTAAATCCTGCACCGCCCGCCGCGAGAGGCAGACCAAAATTGGGACCGACCACATTATTCACGCTGGCAAAGTTCGTCCGATTAAAGATGTTGAATCCTTCCGCGATGAACTGCAGACCGGCTTTCTCACCTAATTTGAATTGGCGAGACAGACGCATGTCAAAGGTGAAGTAATTTGGACCCAGGCCGGTGTTGCGGCTGGCCCCGATCGGACGGTCATTGGTGGAATGCCGGTCGTTGTTGACATTCGTCCCAGCCAGGAGGTTGAAGGGATGTCCGCTGTTGTAGCGGAAAATCGGCGAGAGTTGGAAACCGGAGAAGATGCGCTCACCGACACTGGCATCCGTTCCGCCCCTCCAGGGGCTGTCCAGCACGGCCGCGACCACGATCTTGTGGCGCTGATCAAAGTTAGAAAGGGCGCGTTCCGCGTTGAGATTCGTTTGATCAGCCGGTCCATAGTCACTGTTGAAATCGGTTGCAGTGTCATAGGCCTTGCTGAAGGTGTAATTCCCCATCATCGTGAAGTGATGGCTGAAGCGCTTTTTGATTTCCAGAATAAGGCCCTCGTAGAGAGCCGATGCCTGGGACGAATATTGGTTATTCTGGAGAATCAAGGGGTTCACGAAGCAGTTGACAATGAGTGCCCCCGCGCACCCCGGCCCACCCCAGTTCCGATAGGAAACCGTGCTCCCGTTCGCGAGAGTTGCGCTCGTGAAGGGGGCAGGAAGCAGGTTTGTATCAATCGGAACCGGGAGTCGCTGTGTATGAACGTAGATGCCGCTGGCGGAGATTGACCAGCCAGCCGCAATTTCGCGCTCAATTCCAAACTCCGCCTGTTGCGCGATAGGGTTTTGGTAGTCAGGCTGGCCGCTGAAAAGCACAGTCAGCGGAGGAAGCGGGCCTGTGTTGGTAACGATGAGACCAAACTGAGCTAAATCGGCCGGCGTGATGCAAGCAGCGTCCCCGGGCGCGGGAGTTGTGCACGAAACCTTGCCTTGCGCAAACAGGGTTTGGAAGATGGCCGCGGAGTTGAGTGCGGGGTTGCCTGGGGCTCCTGTGAGCGGAACCAGAGAAATAGCAATGGGCCGAAGACCATCGATATTGCCCAGGGTCTGCACCACGTCCGCAATCTGGCCATAGATTGGAGAGTAAAAGATTCCGTACCCTCCGCGAATCACGGTCTTGTGGTCCTTGAACGGGTCCCACGCGAAGGAAACACGGGGAGCAAAATTGTCTTTATCGGTGTTCAACTTTCCGTATTGCGAATCCAATTCGTATCGGAGTCCGTAGTTCAGGGTGAAGTTCGGCCGGATGGCCCACGAGTCTTGCCAGTACCCTGCAGTAAACGGCCTGGGATAGTTGTAAATGGGATTGCCGAAGCCCTGCTGATAGAACTGAGGCAGCCCCAGGCTCACCGACTGTAGAGGATTTATCCCAGCCGGGTTCACGTTCGCCGGAAGTCCGCAAGCAGCCGGCACCTGCAAGCATGGGCTGAGCAGACCCCCGGGGAGGGAACCAAATACGAAGCGGCCGGGGAAAAAGGTGTGGGACTCCGAGTGATTGCCGCGATACAGAAAGTAACCACCCAACTTCATGGTGTGGTGGCCACGGATCATGGTGAGGTTGTCAGCAAATTCGTAGCGGCGCATGATCGTGAAGCTGGGCAGAAAGATGTTCGTTCCCAAATTCGCAAAACCAGGAACATCGAGTCCTACCTGCCCGGGCTCATTCGGAACTACTCCAAAGAAGTTGTAATTCCACTGCAGCCGCAGCTCATTCAGAGTTCTCGGGCTGAATTGGTGGAACCAGGCGCCCTGGAGCGTGTTGTCATAGGCATGGATCGAACTGCCCCGCGAAAAGCCGACCAGAGATTGCACATCAGGATTCTCTTCCAGGTCATGGGCAAAGCTGTAGCGGAGGAAAGCCTGGTTGCTCTCGCTGAATTGGTGATCCAGGCGTCCGGATGCCTGATAGGTGCGCGTGTTGTACGGAAACAGGCCGCCGTTGTTTTCAAACTGGTTGACAATGAAATTGTTCCGCGCGACTTGGCCTGGTGTCAGGCCCGTGGTCCCACTTACGGTTAAAGCGCTCTGGAGTATACCCGCGCAAACATTCGCCGGTACGGCAGGCTGACCAGTCAGGCACGGCACCGGGGTGGCTCCCGAGGCCGCCAATCCATTCAGAATGGCCACCTGATTGTTGCTAGTCTTCACACCATCATCGGGACGGAAAATATTGGTATTCGTCAGCAGGGGAACTGAATTCTGCGCGTCCTGTCGCAAGCCGTCGAACGCAACGAACAGGAAGGTCTTGTCTTTGCGGATAGGGAAGCCCAGCGCTCCGCCGAATTGCTGGCGACTCAAGGAATCCTTGATCGGATTGCTCAGGCTATCCGCTGCGGCAGGATTGAACGCCTGGCCTGGCTGCAGCGCCTGGCTGACCGAAAATGGATTGCGTGCATCAAAAACATCGTTGCGGAAAAAACCGTAGACGCTGCCGTGCACCTGGTTTGTGCCGGACTTGCTGACGATATTGATGGATGCGCCGCTGGCGGCTCCCAACTCGGCCGAATAGTTGCTGCGGTTGATCTGGAACTCCTGCACCGCCTCCTGGCTCATGGTCAAGCGCACGCCGCCGGCATCGTCATTGGCCTCGCCGCCGTCCACCGTCACGCTGTTGCCTCTGCCATTGCTGCCATAGAAGGACAGCCCGCTCTGCGGCGTCTGTTTGACTCGAAAATCCTGGTCAGAAGCCAGCCGGGTGGAATCAGAGACACCCGGCGCCAGCAATGTAAAGGTGAGATAGTCCCGGCGGTTGATGGGCAGATCGCGGATGTATTGCTCGCTGATCGTATTCGCCTGATGCCCTCGTTCCGTGTCGATGACCGGGGCCTCCGACGTTACCTCGACTACCTCCGCTACCTGGGACAACTTTAGCTGGAAATCCAGGGTGACCGTCTGCCCGATGGTGACGATGACACCCTTTCGAATCTCGGTTCGAAAACCAGACCGCTCGGCGCGTACGTCGTAAGTTGCCGGTAGTAGCCCCGTCACTCGATACTCACCTGTGCCATCGGTCATGACAGTGCGCCGGATGCCCTTTTCGATTGCCAGTACGGCAACCGTCACGTTTGGCAATACCCCTCCGGAAGCGTCGGTTATGGTCCCTTTGATGTCACCCGAGGAACCCACACCCTGCGCGTGAGCCACGCCGGCCACCAGCAGCAGACATCCAAAAACCCACCCCAGAAAATTAACTGACTTCATAAATCCTCCTCCTGCATGTCTTGGGACATCGCAAAAGTGGCCCTGAGTATGCCCGATGACGTTCGGTTCCCTGCTGCACCTGTGATGCCAGGCTCCACCGCCCCGTAGATTTTTTCTAACCGGGTTATATCCCCGGGAATTAACGTCATCAATGACGCGCCAACAGGAGAATCAATCCGCCCAATCTACGGTTTTCCGCACAAGATTCAAGCCTCGTCTACACTCTCTGGAAACCCTTTACGAATGCATGCCACCTGACCGACATATTGTGAGAGCCAGTATCACATTACAGTGACTAATGTCAAGGCGGCGAAATCGAAGCGCGCGGGTTGATCCTCTCAGCGAGGTGTTCACCCGCAATTGGACTTGGGGCGAATCCTTCCGGCTTCAGCGAGGCGTCAGGACAATCCGCCCGGTGACTTGACTGCGACGCAATTGATCCATCACTTCATTCGCTTGCTCAAGCGGCCGCATGGCGACCTGGCAGCGGACTTTGCCTGCCTCCGCCATCGCCAGGACCTCGCCAAGATCCTGACGAGTGCCAACGGCGGATGCCTGGATGCGGACTTCTGCCGCAGCCATCATGATCGGTGAGAAGCACAAATTGTCGGCCGGAAGGCCCACGACAAGAAGAGTCCCTCTCGGCCGCACGCAATAGAGCGCCATGTCATAGGCGGCCTTTGTAGCCGAGGTCACAAGCGCAACGTGGGCCCCGCCTCTGCCACGCAACTCTTTTACAACGTCGGTCGTGGTGGCGTTCAGTGTATGCATAGCGCCGAATGACTTCGCAAGCACGAGTTTCTCTTCCGAGATGTCGATCGCAGTAACTTCCGCGCCAAAAGCCCGCCCAATCTGGACGGCGATGTGTCCCAGGCCGCCGACACCAAAAACCGCCAAGCGCTGGCCCGGCACGATTTCTGACTGTTTGAGCGCGCGAAAGACCGTGAGTCCGGCACAGAGAAGAGGAGCAGCCTCGGCAGACGAGAGACCAACCGGAATTTTTGGAGAGTGACTCGCGGGCGCCTTCACGAATTCCGCGTAGCCACCATCCACGCTAACGCCTGTGATTTTCTGCTGCACGCAGAGGTTCTCATTTTCCTCCCGGCAGAATTCGCACTTGCCGCACGTCCAGTGAACCCATGGCACTCCCACCCGGTCGCCCACCTGCAATTCGCGCACCGCCGCACCCTTCTCGACGACGCGACCAACAATCTCATGGCCGAGAATCAGCGGTTTCTTTATGATTCCCGCCAATTGCGTCCAATCTCCATCGGCCACGTGCAAATCCGAATGGCACACGCCGCAGGCTTCGACTTCGATCAGGACTTCATCCACTCCGGGCTTCGGCAGCGCGACTTCCTCAATGGCGAGCGGCTTCCGGAATTCATGCAGGACGGCGGCCTTCATTCATGCCTCCTTCACAAGTCTCCAAGCAGATGTGAGGGGAATTCTGAATCGGCTGCAACGCCCTTTCGAGGTCGGACGCTGCTTCCAGTTGCTCGAAGCGAGTCCCAGACTTTTGAGCTAGCGCGCCAGGACCGGCGCTATTGGGCCAGAGCTGATTTTGCAATCAAGGCATGAACGGTCTTGTCTTTCGTCCTCCCCTTTTCCTAACGAGCCGAATTCAGAACGGCCCGTTGATCAGGGCTTGGCGCCGCGCAGGAAAAACTCCACGGCGCTATTCACCCGCTCCGTCAGCTTATGAGGTCCGGTAAGATCCACCGCCCATTGACGAACCACGGTGTTGTAGAGCCCTTCTAGAAATTCGGCGAGATGGACGACAGGAAAGGCACGCGTGATCTCCCCGCGTTTCTGACCTTGTGAGAGCACCTCGCGAAGCAACTCGATCGTGGATTCTTCGCGTCCTCGCATGTCCGGCGAGCGCACGGGATCCATGGCGCCGGCCAGGACCACCGCTTGCCACAGCGGCCGGTCGGCTTCCACTTCACGTGCCAAAGCCTGATATAACCAGCGCAATCGCTCAGCCGTGCTGGCTTCACTGGACAGCTGGGATTTGAGATGTTCGGCGATGCAGACAAAGCCCCGGCTGCCGACTTCCCGCAGAACTGCATCCTTGCTCGGAAAATACCGGAAGAAAGTCGGCTGGCTGATTTCGAGATGCTGGACGATGTCCTCGACCCGGGTAGCTTCGTAGCCGCATTTGCGGAATAGCTTGATGGCGGTCTTGACAATCTCCTGGCGCAGTCGCGCCTTCTTGCGCTCACGGAGACCAACCGCCTCGTGGTTCCCTGAATTCTCCACCATCGTAGGGCCCGCCCGCTCTGCTAAGGGATGACGGTTCCGGACGCTTCTTCGCAGTGCATTGGGAGAATCCATTCGCTCGATCCTGGAGCGGCCCATGATTTGATCTTCTCCTGGATTGATTGCATGGCGCGGAACGATGAGCGCCTATCTCGCATTGCGATAGTAACACTAAAATGATAGCTGCTAACGTCAAGCGGTGACGGCTGCGCTTCGCCAATACTCTGTCTGCGTTTGAAATCAACAGTCTAGGCCGTGTTCTCGTTCAGAATGATGGGTGACACTCGGGGTAGAGTGTCGCCATGCAAATACGATGGGGGAAGGTGCCCCACGCGCGAGAGCTCTCGCGCGTGGGGCGCGAGCTGAGCCGAACCGGCCAGCTTCACTTGCAGTGGATGACTCATTATCTCCGTCAGGGCGCAACGCGGCGTTCACGTGCCGACACTTTGGGATCAGTCGGCAAACCTTCTATCGCTGGTGGCGCCGCTATGAGCCGCACAACCTCGCCACCCTGGAGGACCGCTCGCATCGCCCGCACCGGCTTCGACAGCCCACCTGGACGGCCGCCCAGGCCCAAGCGGTTCTGGCGCTGCGCCACGAGTATCCCCGCTGGGGCAAGGACAAACTAGTCGTGCTGCTCCGCCGCAGAAACCTCTGTCTTTCCACTTCCAGGGTCGGCCGCATCCTCGCCGATCTGAAACGGCGCGGCGTGCTGGTGGCATCGAGGTCGCAAGCGGTACCCACCCGTCGTCGGAACGTGCGCGGTCGTCCCTGGGCCATCCGCAAGCCCCGTTTTTGGCCCGTTCGACAGCCCGGGGATCTGGTCCAACTCGACACCAAAGAAGTGCGCCCGGCCCGCGGGGTGGTGCTGGAACACTTCGAGGCTCGCGACATGGTCTCTCGCTGGGATGTGGCCGAAGTGCTGTTCGCTGATGGAGTGTTCGTCCGCGCAGTCTCGCGCCGCTCCGCGCGGTTGCGGCCTTCCCCCCCGCACACGCTAGAATCGTTCCACTCGTCGAGGGGCGTAGCTCAGTGGTAGAGCAGCGGCCTTTTGAGCCGAAGGTCGTGGGTTCGATCCCCACTGCCCCTACCCAAAGTCCCGTTGAGTCCGTTGCCCTTACCACCCGAGAGACACGGTTTGGGGTCTAGAAGGCCCTAGGTTTTGGCCCCAAGTTGACCCCAACTTTTTCCTGAGCGCGTAGTACGGACAAGTAGATTGTTTCCGACTGCGCCGTCACTCGGGCGCGGCCACCGGCCGGCCCAAGAAGTTGAAGGGAACTTCCATGATACATCTTACGTAGCCTCAAAATGACGGCTTATCCGAACCGCAATCTTGGAGCGCATGGTCCCGGGACGGACGCCATCGGGGGGTAGGCGGGCTAATCTAAACAAGAGTTGGGCGGTCTTGCTAAGAGGAGTCCGGATGAACATTGCGCGAAAGCTTTTCTTTGACTCTGAAACTTCCCAAATCAGCCCTTTCTGGCGTGGTCAACTGCTTCTATTCGACCGGCCGCGAGCACCAGCCTATTCTTCAGGAGAAGGTCTTAAGCTGCTGTTTGTCTTTTTTTTCCTTGAAGTAATTGTGCGCCCCGTTTTCGGTGTCGGCGCCCGATGGTTGACCATCGCCGGTCGTGATTGGTGGTCACTGATGCAGCTAAGCCTGTTGACCGGATTGGCCTGCTATCTGGTGATCAGCTTCGCTAGAGTGCATCTGTCGCAATTAGGACTTTATTCGTGGCTCCGTTGGTCAAAAACAGAAAAGTTCTATCTTCTACAAATCGTACCGATAACCGTTGTCGTGTTTTCCTTCTTTGTGTCTGCTAGTCTGAAAGCGTTATGGGCGGGTCCCCATTTGTGGGGTGTTGGCTTGTTCATCTTTGTACCGAAGATGATTTGGGGGTTTTATCAAGAGTTTCTGTATCGTGGCGTACTTCAAACCGAACTTGCTCGCCGCTGGGGACCTGTCGCGGGGATTCTGGCGAGTAATCTGATATTCACGTTTGGTCCGCTGCACGCCTACCACTTCAGGACGGCGCGCATGAATCCGTCCCACTTATGGATATTTGCGGCGATATTCGCCATCGGTTTATTATTTGCGCTTGTTTTTAGGCGCTCTGGCAATCTTTGGATTGTTGGGATCATGCACGGCCTGGGCGACTGGTTCATTGATGGCTTAGCTGAGGTTTCGCGAATGGCAAGTTGAGAAGAATGCGGGCGCCAGCCTCCCACCTTTTGCAAGGGGTCCGCCAGCAAATCCGACAATTCTCGACGAGTAGTCGCCAACTCGGAAATGTAATGCTCCCCTCTAATTTAGACAGTCAGGGTCTCCGAATTTAGTACAGCTGCAAACTCCACGAACGCCTCGTGCGGGGTGCGGCTTCGGACCCGCGATGAGGCCGGTCGTTATTGTACTCCTCGATCCAACGAGTGATGCCGCTCCGCGCGGTTGCGGCCTTCCCCCCCGCACACGCTAGAATCGTTCCACTCGTCGAGGGGCGTAGCTCAGTGGTAGAGCAGCGGCCTTTTAAGCCGAAGGTCGTGGGTTCGATCCCCACCGCCCAAATTCTCTTGCGATACCAAAGCGAACAAGGCACGGTTTGTTACAAGAAAGCGATTCGGCTTGCCCGGATAGCCTAGGACGCTTCCTTCTGCCATAATCTCGCGTTGAGAGAAAAACAGGCACTAGCGGCGCGTTAATTTTCGCCTCGTTTTGGTCTAGGCCCTGCGCGATAGACTCGAGCAACCAGGTCGTGTGAGCTTTTCCCTTTGGATAGAGTTTAGAGAGATGGCAGAGCCAGGCAAAGCACGCAACGAAGATACCGAAGCCAAACCCAAGTGGCGCTTCAGCGCTAACACGGTTTCAGCGGAGATTAGAGCTACGGCGGCGAAAATGATCGCCGATTCACGCGTTCCAGGCTCAAGCCTTGGGGCACTGTTGAATGCTTTTCTCAGCGAATATCTGCCCTGGCCGTTTCGCTCGACTCGCGGCAAAGCCTTCGATTCAACAGGTGCTGAATCGTTGCACTTCGAATCGCTGATCTATACTTCCCCGGACGATAGCGAGCGTGTCCCGGCAGATAACCTGGCGTGTGCGATTGATGTTCACGAAAAACTCGGACTACAGGAATTGCGTCGGTCCTACGAGAAAATCGTGCGGGTCAAGGCGCTCACTAAAAGCCCCACCCCGAGCGTACCCCAAGGCCCCCCCGTGGCTAATGGGACGATGGGGATTATCTTTGCGGTCGATTCAGACATTCCGATTGAGGCGCTCGGTGAAGAAGTCTCACGACTGAACGGCCATCACAATTATCTTCAGTGGCCGGACATGATCGTGGTGCTTTCTCGCGGTACGGTCAACCTCATGTGCCAGATCCCGTACAAGCCGCTTGGCGATTTTCTCCCGCCTGCGCGTGAGGGTTCTTACCGTGCGGCAATGTACATCCACGTTTTCGCAAGGGCGCACGCTTCGTTCGCGTTAAACAAGATGTGCGCAGTTTTATTTCCATACCTTTATTTCTTCCAGCCAGGAGTGGGTCTTCCTCCGTATAGGGAGATTGTGAAGGACATGCCCGCTACCGGGATGCCGATTGCGGCTTTCCAATTCAACTTAGAGGGCGATTTGGTCCCGGTGCCGACATCAATGCGCTTTGATGAATTGTTCCTGTTTCCACTCAGCTTTCGTGTGGAGGATAAACAGGGCAACCTCCATGCAAAGGTGCAATATTTGCCTTGGCAGAACGGGGGCGTCGTTCGAGTCCAAGGTCAGTTTCCGATCGAAGCATTATTGGTTTTTGCCGGGAAGAGCGCACTCCGCGAGCCAATCGTCCGATTTCAGGGCGAACAGACTTCCGGCGTGATTCCGATGTCGCGGGACCAATTCAAGGAGATGGCAAACCGAATGGCACGACAGTCGAACCTCGTGATCATACCCGACAAGCGGCCTAATTTGGTCGTTGAACAGCGAGGCAACGAAGGAACGAGCTCTCCGTTCGTGGCCCGCTTGTTCCTGGGAATCTGTGAGATGCGCAACCAGTCAATTGGTGATAAGGTGCTCAGAGAGAAGTTTGACAAGGTATTCGAAGGCGTTCACGCAGGATTAGAAAGCCTCAGAGATACGGTAAGATCAGTGACGCAATTGTATTCGGCGCATAGCGAGGCTGTTGCACGCGGAGAAGGTGCCCGAAATGTGAACGGCGATATTTTTGTTGATACACCGATTGATCGGGAATTGCGGACGCAAATCGAAAGCTTCGTCAGTACAGCTTCGCGCGTCTTCAAAGACAAAATGCGGGAACTCTTGAGCGTTCTCGGCGTGAATATCGGATTCCTGTACCAAAAGCCGCACGCCTTCGCGAACGGCATTGCAAAGCTGAAGCAGACGGATGCCCCGCTCGCCGATTACCTGGTTGAGACGCGTGCGAAGTGGTCCGAACGTCTCAGCAATTGCAGAAACGACCTTGAGCACGGCACATGGGTAGTTCCCGGCGTGCGATACGAACAGAATGGAGCGGGGGTCCGGGCGATTGAACCAGCTGTTGACGGGCAGCCGGTCACAGAGTTCGTAGCTCATATCGCGGAACGCATCTATTGCTTTGTTGAAGAATGTTGTGCTCACGCATTCCAGTCGGTGATGCAGTATGACGTTTCTCTAACAGAAATACCGCTGAGCCAGAGAAATCCCGAGATTGCGTCGCGATTCCGCCTCGCGTTGATCGGCGGGGGGACGCCGGTTTGGACTATCGCTTACCACGACACGAAGTTCGATGACACTTGACCGTGGTGTGGCTAAGAGCTTAGTTCCCTAGCACGCGAAGAAGATCTACAATTCTCCAATTCAGCCTGGTCGCCGATGCCGCGCGAATTCTCAGCAACGCCATGAAATCGTGGGGCTTTGTGAAGTAGGTCAGCTTTCGATCCCCACCGCCCCTACCAAAGTTCCAAACACATCGCTTACAATCCATGCGTCTGAAGGGGCTCTTATAGATGAACTTTGACTGGTCCCTGCATTCACTCGTTATGCGTGGCGGCTCGCGGAGATCTGCGTGAGCGCTCGGGCTGCGAGCGTGCGCCCTCACGTCGCCGTGATTATTCCGGCTCTCAACGAAGAGCAGGCGATTGGCCGGGTTCTTCAAGATATTCCGCGGGGCAGCGTGGACCAGGTGGTCGTCGTGGACAACCGCAGCACCGACGACACCGCAGCGGTGGCGCGGTCGCGCGGGGCAACGGTCATCTGCGAGACAGAGAGAGGCTACGGGGCTGCGTGTTTGGCAGGCCTGAAAGCGCTGGACCCGCTCACCAATGTGGTCGTTTTCATGGACGCCGATTACAGCGATTATCCGGAAGAAATGGATGCCTTGCTTGCGCCCATCCTTGCGAACGAATCCGACCTGGTGATCGGATCGCGGACGCAGCATGGCTCTGCCAACAGCGCCTTGAGCCGACAGCAGATTTGGGGCAACCGGCTGGCGACGACCCTGATTCGCTGGAGATTCGGCCACCAGTTTAGTGATTTGGGCCCGTTCCGCGCGATTCGCCGCGACGCGCTCGAAGCCCTTGGCATGAAAGACCGCAGCTATGGCTGGACGGTGGAGATGCAGGTGAAGGCTCTGCGTGCGGGACTGCGAGTCACCGAAGTACCTGTCCGATACCGGCCGCGCATCGGCCAATCGAAGATCAGCGGCACCCTGAAAGGCGCCGTAAGCGCGGGCGTGAAAATCCTTTACACGATCGGCAAGTACTCGTTTGGCTCGCGAGGCGATTGCCGTGCTTGGGTAGCCCGGACGCCCCTCACGGAAAGAGCGGCAAAGTCGTGAAGAGCACAGGTGTTAGATCATCGGGTGAGTCCTTCGTCTTGCTCGCAACGTCCAATCGCTGAAAGGGAATCGCGAAAGTTGAGTTCGATGATCAAGCGCTACATGCACTGGCTGCACACGCGCTGGCCCGCCGGCACGGTGGAAAAGTTGCCGATCAGCGGCGAGAATGGTGAGACGAAGGTTTCCGGCGTCCGCATCGTTGGCGATTTGACGGGGATTCCCCTGCTGAAATTCTCGTCTCGCACCGGCGCGGGGGCCGTCAGAGCCATCCTGCGGGAGCCGGAATTTCGCGCGGGCAAATCAGGTGATCCTGGCGTTCTCGATCTCGCGATTGTGGGGGCAGGAGTGGCCGGCGTTTCTGCGGCGATCGAAGCGAAGAGGGCGAACCTGCGCTTCCAGGTTTTCGAGGCGACGCAGACATTCTCAACCGTGGTGAATTTCCCGAAGGCCAAGCCGATTTACACCTATCCGACGGAACTGGTCCTCGAGGGCGGCCTGCAATTCAAAGCCACCGTGAAGGAAGACTTGCTCGCCGAGATGGAACAGCAGCGCGCTGTCGCGGGAATCGAAATCACGCACGAACGCATTGTGCGAATCGAGCGGAAGGGCGACGCGATACTCCTCCACCACGACAACAAGGAAGTCACCCGCGCGCGGCGCGTCATTGTGGCGATCGGCCGGAGCGGGAATTTCAGAAAGCTCGGTTGTCCCGGCGAGGACCTCGACAAGGTGTACAACCGCCTCTACGACCCCAAAGATTTCGGCGGCAAAGAGGCCCTGGTCGTCGGCGGAGGGGACACTGCGCTCGAAACCGCCATCGCACTGGCCGCATGCGGCGCGAAGGTGTCGCTGAGTTACCGGAAGAAGGAATTTGCGCGGCCCAAGCCGGAAAACCTGGAGCAACTGAACGCGCTCGTGAAGGACCCGTCGGCCGTGGTGGCCGTGGAACATCCCACCTCGGAACGCGTGACCACCGCCGCCAGCTCCGACATGCGCGGCAGCAACCCGCCCGGTTCCGTCCGGCTACTGCTCGGGACCAGTGTCGCAAAGATTGAGCCCGCTTCCGTCACGCTGAAGGATTCCGGGAACAAGGAATTGAAGCTACCGAATGACGTTGTGTTCACGATGCTCGGCCGCGAAGCCCCGCTCGACTTTTTCCGGCGTTCCGGCCTCGGCATTCGCGGGGAGTGGTCCGTCAGGACCTGGGCCGGCTTTCTCGCTTTCTTTGCGTTCTGTTTTTTTCTCTATCTTTGGAAAGCAAACAGTGCACTGAATCACGCGTTCCAGCAACACCTCTGGTTTCCCTACAACGTCTCAGCGGCCTTGCACAACCTGGGAGGAAGAATCGCCGCACAGGCGGCGGACCCGCGGACGCTGCTCGGCACGCTAGCGCTAGATCTCTCCGAGCCGGGCTTTTACTACTCCACGGGTTACTCGCTCCTGATCGTCATCTTCGGCTGGCTGCGTATCCGGCGCCGCAAGACGCCCTACGTGCGCGCGCAAACGTTGTCTCTCATCGCATTTCAAGTGATGCCGCTGCTTCTGCTGCCGTACGTGGTTCTGCCGCTGATGGGTCACAACGGCTGGTTTGATTCCGGCGTGATGAAGCATGTGGCGGACCAGCTGTTTCCCGTCGCGAATTATGGCCAGGGAAGGGAATACTGGCGCGCCTTTGGCCTGATCCTGGCGTGGCCGTTGTTCATCTGGAACGTTTTCACGCAGCAGCCGATGTGGTGGTGGCTTGCCATCTCCTTCGTGCAGACGTTCGTGATAATTCCGCTCATCGTTCTCCGCTGGGGCAAGGGCGCGTACTGCGGCTGGGTCTGCTCGTGCGGAGGGCTGGCCGAAACGCTGGGCGATACGCATCGCGACAAGATGCCGCACGGGCCGGCCTCGAACCGCGTGAACATGCTCGGACAAATCATTCTTTTGGTGGCCTTCGCCCTGGTGGGTTTACGGATCGTCAGCTGGGTGTGGCCGCAATCAACTGCCGGCGGACTCGCAGCGAAATGGTTTTCCGGCTTGCTGGATGGCTGGTCGTTTGTCGGCGTCCAGCTCAACTACTATCACATCGTCGACATCTTCCTGGCGGGCGTTGTGGGTCTGGGAATGTATTTCTGGTTCAGCGGCCGGGTGTGGTGCCGCTTCGCCTGTCCACTCGCGGCGTTGATGCACATCTACGCGCGCTTTTCGAAGTACCGGATTTTCCCGGAGAAGAAGAAATGCATCTCGTGCAACGTCTGCACGTCCGTGTGCCACCAGGGCATCGACGTCATGAATTTTGCCAACAAGGGCCTGCCCATGGAAGACCCTGAATGCGTTCGCTGCTCGGCTTGCGTACAGATGTGCCCGACGGGAGTGCTGACCTTTGGGCGATATGATAGTCAGGGCAGGATCATCTATGACCGCCTGGCAGCCTCGCCCGTCCAAATCCGCGAACCGATTCCGCTGAGCGGGCATTGATGGCTCGCGACATGGAGCCCGAAGGCTGCATCTGTGTGTTCGCCAAATCTCCCCGACCGGGGATCGTGAAAACTCGGCTCGCCGCGCTGGTGGGGAACGCCGACGCGGCGGCACTGGCGGTGGCGTTCCTTCAGGACACCTGGTCTTCCGTTTCTTCTCTCCCTTGGGCCAAAGCCGTTATTGCTTCGACCGCTCCCTCGACTCCACTCGTTTCTCCGCGCGCCTCCGAAGTCTGGCTTCAGGGAGACGGTGATCTCGGCGAGCGGCTCGAGCGGATTCTCCAGCGCGCCCTCGAAGGCTCACCCTTTGCCATCGCTCTTGGCGCTGACAGTCCGGGACTGCCCGCGGAATATCTCCAACAGGCTTGTGACGCCTTGCGGGAAGCGGATGCAGCGCTTGGCCCTTGCGATGACGGCGGGTTCTATCTACTCGGTCTGCGGCGCTGCCCCAGCGGGCTGCTCACCGGCATTTCCTGGAGCCAGGCGGACACATTCGCGCAAACCCAATCGAAATTGAAAGCCGCTGGCCTCGGTGTCCGAGTACTCCCCACATGGTTTGACGTGGACCGGCCAGAGGATCTCTTGCGGTTGAAAGCGATGATTGCTGCGGGAGAGCTGCGCGCCCCACAGACGCAGGAGGCATTGCAGCGTCTGGCAGTGCCCTGAAGGCTTCAGAAATCACGCCGGTTCCAGAGAAACTCGACTGTGTCTTCGGTACCTGGGCTGGATTGCAAGAGCTGAGGCTATGTCCCAGTCATCGCATGATGCTCGTCCGCCGGCAGGGACACTCGCTGAGGTGTCTTCGCGAAAGGAGATTGCGCAGGTTTCAGCCGGCTCCGCTTCCGAGCTGTGACGATGAATGACTTCTCCCTGCGAGCCTCGATTTGTTCAAATTCGCTCGATTCCAGGGCGCGCCGGATACTGCGTTTCGTCTGAAAAGATTCGTGCCGGGAACGCTTCAGGGGGAAGTCGAATTCCGTATCAAAAAGATGCAGCGTGAAACCGTTGAGGAGCACGTAAGACTGGAATACTACGTCTCTGAATCTAAATTCTCGCAGACCCCTTAGGATCCTGCGTACCGCCTTCGACGCGGGGTGCACCGTGATCCACAGCGCCGCTCCCGGTTGCAGCACGCGGCTCAATTCAGCAAGGGCAGGGCGAATGCGCATGTACGGCAGAGAGACTCGCGCGTAGGCAAAATCGAAGAAATTGTCGCAGAACGGAAGGCATTCCCCGTTCCCGCACACGAAATGAACTCCGGAAGAGAATTTCCTTCCGAGTTCCAAGAAACTCAGATCCCGGTCGAGTCCGACCACCATACAGTCGCGCGGAATCCTCGAAGCTAAAATCGTTTGGCCGGCGCCACATCCCACATCCAGGATGCGCCGGCATTCCGCGGGGATCGGAGGCAAAGCCCGCTGGGGATCCTGCGGGCCAAGCGCCTGCTGGATCTTCTTCAGGTGATATTCTCGTTCGTCTGCAACCACAACACCCTGCCTCAACCTCTACGGAACTTTTCCATAGCCGGTTCGTGACCACACTCTGAGAATCAGCGGGTGCCTGAAGCCGGGAAGGCTCAGAAGCAAAAGGTGGCGCCCCGATTGCCTGGAGCGCCGCCTCTTCGATTCTTGCGCTAGAACGTGAATTTTGCCCCGATCTGGATCTGTCGCTGCCCACCCAGGGTATTGCTCGAGGCGTTGACAATCCCGAAACTTGGATCGCTCGTAAGCGTCGTCCTTACTCCAGAGTTCGGGATTGAATAAGCCGTCGTGCCTATTCCGGTGGCATTGATGTGGTTGAACAGGTTAAAGGCCTCGCCAAATAGTTCGACATTGACCGATTCGTAGACCTGGAATTTCTTCGCAATTCGGAGGTCCACGTTGGCGATCCGCGGCAGCTGAAACGCGTTCGGTGGAATGAACGGTAGACGACTCGAACCGCCGGCCCCGAGGATTCCGTTAGTGAGGCCACCAGGAGCACTGCCCGACACGCTAGCCGTATAGGGAGCTCCTGAAGCTACCGTAATGATCGGAGCGATCGTGAAGCCGTCGAGCAGCGTCTTGGTCAGCCGGCCGCTGTGCTCGAAACAGTTCGGTTGCCAGATCGCAGCGGCGCTGAAGCGATGATGGATGTCAGTGTTGGACCGGCCATCCTCCAGACCCAGATCGAATGGATTGAGTACGTTGTTCGAGGACGTAAAGGTCTGCGAGCTTTGGCCCGTATCGAAGCCGTTGGAGTAAGTGTACAACGTCTGGAACTGCAAGCCCTTGGTCATGCGCCGATTGAATTGAAAGACCAGGGCATTGTATCGGCTCGAAACCCGATCGGAGATTGCTGTGATGCGGCCGAAAGCCGTATTCGGCCGTGGGCTTGTGAAAAGCGGCACTGTGAACGTCTGACCGGCAAACGGCCCCCCGGATAATGTGTATGTGACCGTGCTGGTCGGAGGGTTCAGGTTTGTATCAATGAACTGTGGCAAGTTTCGTCCCAGTGTACCCATGTAGGAAACGGAGATTGCCGTGTTGGTGGCAATCTCTTTTTCGAAGACGAAGTCGAATTCATGAATCAGCGGATTCGGAGTATTTGGCGCGAAAACGACCACGTCGGCACCCACAGGAGCTGTGGCCGAAGGTGGCGTGGCGACATTGGGATAGCGCGGCGCGACAGCCGAAGGCGACAATTGAAACTGAAGCTGTCCGGCAGAGGAGCCGACATTGGTGATTGCATTGGCAATCGTGGAGTTGATGATCCGGCCATAATAAATCCCATAGCCGCCGCGGATCACAGTCTTACCGCGTCCGCTGAGGTCCCACGCGAAGCCCAGGCGCGGGCCAAAATTGTCCTTATCGCTCGGAAAGCTGGACGACCCGGGGAGATTTGAGTTGGGAATCTGCGGACTTGGAAACTGCTCAAAGTCCCAGCGCAAGCCCAGGTTCAGAGTGAACCGCGGAGCAATGCGCCAGTCGTCCTGGACAAACAGGCCGTAGTCCACGGTCGTAAACTCAAAAGCTGTTGGTCCGAATCCTTGGTTATACCTGTTGTAGCAGGGCACTCCAGCGCACACCGACGTCGCGAAGCTGTTCACCGCCGCTGTGTAATCGCTGATGAAGTCCACGCGATTGTTGTAGGTGTAGAGGCCGCCTTCCTGGAACAAATTGTCTTCGAGGTCGTGGAAACGAATGATATCCGCCCCGAACTTGAACAGGTGCTTCCCGTGGCTGACCGAAAGCGTGTCTGCCAGCTGGTAGCTGTGTTCATCCGGGAAGGAGCGGCGGTCCAGGAAGTTTGGCTTGCCGAACGTGATTCCTGCGCTACCGTTGATGACTACGCCTGGAGAAATGCCCTGGGAGGACACTGGTTCGCCTGGAATCGAGGGCTGCGTAAATTGAAACTCGAAGTCCCTGCCGTATTGGAAGCGGAACTCGTTGATGGACGTCGGAGTAAGCGTGGAAACAAGGCGCGCGATCACCGTATCGTCCTTCACGAAGTCGCTCCCGAAGCTCTCTTTGCCGCGGAAGACGACGCCAGCCGTTTGGATGCCCGCCGGCGAAGCCCAGCGCATGCGGTTGTACTCGGCAGAGAAGTGGTGCTTCGAGGTGATGTTCCAATCGATTTTGGGGAAGAGCAGCAATTCATCGCCCGTCCGGGGCGTGACTCCCGTTAGCGACTTTAGAAATGTGAGGCCGGCATCCGCCTGGGTCTGCTGCGTGATTCCGCGGCAGAAAAGAGTCTGTCCCTCAGTTAGTACGGCCGGTGGGGCCGGAGTGCAGGTGGCTGGTGCCGCAACCGTAATTGGCGTGAAGAAAGCGCTAGGGGTGCTGGCGTTTGCCACACCCGGGAAATTGCGCAATTGCTGATCGGCGCTGAAGAAAAAGAACAGTTTATCTTTGATGATCGGGCCGCCGAGGGTCCCGCCGAATTGATGCCGCTTGTCCGACGGCTTCACGGGGATCTGTGTTGGAGGGGCAGGGGGCGGCAGCACGATGAAGGCAAAAGGATTGATCGCGCCGAAGTCGCTGCTGCGGTAAAACCAGAACCCTTCCCCGTGCAGGCGGTTTGTTCCGCTCTTCGTCACCGCGTTCACCACGCCTCCAGCCGACCGGCCGTATTCCGCGGAATAGTTCGATGTATTCACCTGGAACTCGCGGATGGAAGCCTGGCTGACGGAATAGCTGATTCGGGTTCGTCCTTTTTCTTCGGCGAAAAACGCCTGGTTGTTGTCTACGCCGTCCAGGGTATTGTTGTTGAGCAAACCGGAGATCCCGCGGAAGCTTACCAGGCCGAAGCCCCCGTCCGGCACTGCACCTGGGGTCCCCAGGGCGAACGTGGACCAGCGGCGCCCGTTGATGGGCAAATTGTTCATCGAGACGTCGTTGATGTTCGACGTCAGGTCGGGTCTGTCCGTCGTGATCACGGGCGCTTCTGCCGTGGTCACGACGGTGATTGTTTGCGACGCAAGTCCCAGTTTCGCGTCAATCGAAGTGACGCGGCCGACCTCCACACTGACGTTTTCCTGCTTGTAGGTGCTGAAGCCTTTGGCATTCACTTCCACCGTGTACACGCCGGGCGGCAGGTGGGTGATGATGTAGCGGCCGCTCCCGTCCGTCTTCGCCGTGCCGCGGGCGTTCGTTGCCACGTTCACTGCGCTGACGTCCGCGTCGGGGACCAGTTTGCCGTCCGGGTCCGTCACGGTTCCGCTGACGGCGCCGTCCACGTTGGATTGGGCACGGGCAGTCGTCGCGGCGAAGATCCACATAAACAGCACTGCTATGCTCAGCATAGCCAATTTTTTCATCGCGTTTCTTGCGTGCATCGTGTCGTCTCCTCGCTGGAGGTTTTTAGATTTTTTCAGTAACTCTCGCGCGTCGGAAAAACGAACAGGGGGGAGTCGGCCTCGAGAAAGACATTCCTTCTGTGTACGGGAGCGGCGATGGACTCGTACCCCGCATGTTCAGACCCACAGTTCTAGAACGGGCCCGCAGCTTTGTCAAGAAATCTTGTGTTAAAAACTAATGAATCGCCGGGCCAGACGCGGGTCGCGTTTCACTTTCCACCCGCCGCGGATTTCTATAGAATCGCGCGACGGCTCTTGCAGACGCGGAACCGGTCATTGGCGCAGGAGGGCGCTCACACCTATGCAGGAAACTGCGGAACAATACAAACAACGCCTGTTCAGTTACGTGGACGCAAACGAAGCGCTGCGGAGCCAGGCGGCTGCGCCGAAGAAGCTGGCGCGACTGATTCGCGGCATTCCGCGCCGCCGGCTGATGAAGCCCCCGGCGCCGGGCAAATGGTCCATCGGCGAGATTCTCGCCCACCTCGCGGAATGCGAGCTGGTGATCGGCTACCGCATCCGCAAGATTCTGGAAGAAAGCGGCACGCCCATCCAGGCATTTGACCAGGATAAGTGGGCGTCGGCGGGGAACTACGCCGCGCGCGACCCGCGCGAATCGCTCGAATTGTTCGCGGCCCTGCGCAAAGCGAATCTCTCGCTGGTGAAGTCTCTCAAGCCGGCGCAATGGAAGCAGTTTGGCCTGCACGCCGAGCGCGGCGCCGAAGACATCGCCAAAATCGTTCACCTGGACGCCGGCCACGACATCAACCACATCAAGCAGATTGAAAGGATTCTTGGCCGCGCGCCCAAGTGACGGCCACGATTTCCTCCGTCAGCCCTCGCGGGGCGAGGAACCCCTTCGGTGAAATATTTCGGCTCTCCCGACAGGGCAGGGACTGGCTTCGGAACGATGGCGTGAGGCGGGCTCGTTGATCTCGAACATCCAACATGCGCATCGCGATTGATACCGGCGGCACGTTTACGGACTGCATCTATGTTCGTGATGGCCGTCTGGAAATCCTGAAAGTTCCCTCGACGCCGAACAATCCTGCCGAAGCCATTGCCGGCGCCCTCGACAAGATTCTGTCGGAGGGTCGGAGCTTCAGCTCCGACGCTGCGCCGGCTCGAGGAAAGGGCCTTCAGCCCCTGACGCCAGCGAGCCTCGATCTCATTTGCGGCACGACGGTCGGCACCAATGCGCTGCTCCAGCGCCGCGGCGGACGCGTCGCGCTCGTCACAACCCTTGGCTTTGAAGACGTCATCGAAATTGGGCGCCAGGCTCGCCCGCGCCTCTATGACTTTTTTGTCGAGCGCCCTGAGCCTCTCGTGCCGCGCGCGCGCCGCTTCGGCCTGCGCGAGCGCGTCAGTGAGAACGGCCGCGCGCTCGAGCGCCCCAGCCGCGCCGAGCTGATGCGCGTCGTGCGCCAGGTTGTGCGAAGCCGCGCCGATACCGTCGCCGTGTGCCTCCTCTTTTCCTTTGCGAATCCGGCGCACGAGCAAGCCATCGCGCGGGCGCTGCGCGCGAAGGCCATTCCGGTCTCGGTGTCTCACGAGATCCTGCCCGAGTTCCGCGAATTCGAGCGCACCTCGACGACCGTCGTCAACGCCTACCTCGTGCCGGTGATGAGCCGCTATCTTGCCGAGATGCAATCGCTCGCCGCTCGCCGGGCGCGCACCGTCAGCGTCCGCGTGATGCAGTCGAGCGGCGGCATCGTTTCCGCCGGAGTAGTTTCGCGAGAGCCGGTCCGCACCATTCTGAGCGGCCCCGCCGGCGGGGTGCTCGGCGCGCAGTATGTCGCCGCACGCGCTGGCTTCCCGCGCATCATCGGCTTCGACATGGGCGGCACGTCCACCGACGTTGCCCTTCTCGAAGGGGCGCTCCGCACGACGAATGAATCCGCGGTGGCCGATCTGCCCGTGGCCGTCCCGATGCTCGATATTCATACGGTCGGCGCGGGCGGCGGCTCGCTCGCGCGCTTCGATCGTGCCGGCGCGCTCCGCGTCGGCCCGGAAAGCGCCGGAGCCGATCCCGGCCCGATCTGCTACGGCCGGGGCGAGAAGCCGACCGTCACCGACGCTCATCTGATTCTGGGTCATCTGGCGCCGGAGGGGCTGCTCGGCGGCGAATTCCGCCTGGACGAAGCGCGGGCTCGCAAATTCATGCAGAAGAGCCGCGGGCCCATCCGCACCGTCGAAGCCTTTGCGCAGGGCATTCTCGACGTTGCGGACGCGACGATGGAAAAAGCGATTCGCGTCATCTCCGTCGAGCGCGGCTACGACCCGCGTGACTACACCCTGGTTGCTTTCGGCGGCGCCGGCGCGCTCCACGCCTGCGGACTCGCCGCCGCGCTCGAAATGCCGGGCGTCCTGGTGCCGAGGTTTCCCGGCGGGCTTTCGGCCGTTGGGATTTTGCGCGCGGACGTCGTCAAAGATTTTTCGCAGACGGTACTGCTGCCAGCGGCTTCGGCGCGCGGAATTTCCGCGGTCCTTCGCCGCGCATTTGCGAGGCTCGAAGCTCGCGGGCGTCGCGACATGACTCGCGAGGGGTTCAGCGCGCGCGCGGTGCGCATCGAGCGTTTGCTCGACATGCGCTACGTCGGCCAGGCCTTCGAACTCACGGTGCCTGCCGCCGGCGATCCAATCGCTGCGTTTCATCGGGCGCACGAGCGCCGTTACGGCTACGCCGATGCCTCCAAGCCGGCCGAGATTGTAAACGTGCGCGCGCGATTCATCGGTGGAACGCCGAAGCCGGAGTTGCCGCGCTCGCGCCCGGGCCGCTTCGGCTGCCGCGGCGCAATCGTGTCCCGTCGCCGCGCCTTCTTTCGAGGCCGCCCGGTGCAGACCCCCGTATACGACCGCTCACGGCTGCGCGCCGGGAATCGCTTCACGGGGCCGGCAATCGTCGCCGAGTACAGCGCGACCACGCTGCTGCCTCCCGGCTGGCGTTGCCGCGTTGACGCGTACGAGAATCTGATCCTTTCAAGAGGCTCGATCTGAAAGCGGTGTCGTCTCCGGTCTTCGGAGTGGTGAAATGAATTTCGATCCAACGCTGCTCGAAATCTTCAAAAACCTCTTCCATTCAGTCGCGGAAGAAATGGGCGGCGCGCTGCGCCGCGTCGCCTTCTCGCCGAACATCAAGGAGCGCCGCGACTACTCCTGCGCGGTGTTCGACGCGGCGGGCGAAGTTCTTGCGATGGGCGATCACATGCCCGTGCACCTCGGCTCGATGCCCATGTCGGTGGCGGCGGCGCGGCAGGCGTTCGACCTCGCGCCCGGCGATGTCGCTCTGTTGAACGATCCCTATGCCGGCGGCACGCACCTGCCAGATCTGACGATGGTGATGCCGGTGTATCTCCGGGGCGCGCGCAAGCCGATGTTCTACGTCGCAAACCGCGCGCACCATGCAGACGTCGGCGGCGCGCAGGCCGGCTCGATGGGCCTCTCGCGTGAAATTTTCCAGGAAGGGCTGCGCATCCCGCCGGTCAAGATCCTCGAACGCGGGCGCGTCTCGCGCGACGTGATGCAACTGGTGCTCTACAACGTCCGGACTCCGCTCGAGCGCGAGGGCGACCTCACCGCGCAGATCGCCGCCTGCCGCATCGGCGAGCGTCGCTTGGCCGAAATCGTCGCGAAGTACGGTCGTCGCGAGGTCGAATCCTACGAGCGCCACCTGCTCGAATACTCCGAGCGCATGATGCGCGCGGTCCTTCGCGAGATTCCCCGCGGAGCCTATCGCGGCGCCGACTGCCTGGACGACGACGGCATCACCGATCACCCTCTGCGGATTGCCGTCACGCTGCGGCTGCGCGGCGACCGGGCGGAGGTGGATTTCACCGGCTCCGCGCCGCAATGCGCCGGCAGCGTCAACGCCGTGCGGGCGATTGCGGAATCCGCCGTGTTCTATGTCTTCCGATGCCTGCTCGATGAGCAGGTCCCAGCCACCTCCGGCCTGATGCGCCCGATCCGTGTGATCGCGCCGGAGGGAACCATCGTCAACGCGCGCCCCCCGGCTGCCGTTGCCGGTGGCAACGTCGAGACTTCGCAGCGCATGGTGGATACGCTGTTACGCGCGCTTGCGCTCGCCATCCCGCAGCGCATCCCCGCCGCGAGCCAGGGCACCATGAACAATTTCACGATGGGAGGATCCGACCCGCGACGCGGCGGCGCGCCGTTTGCGTATTACGAGACGATTGCAGGCGGCATGGGCGCGCGGCCTGGCAAGGACGGCATCAGCGGCATCCACTGCCACATGACCAATTCCCTGAACACCCCCGTCGAGGTACTCGAACACACTTGTCCCGTCCGCGTTCGCCGCTACAGCCTCCGCCGAGGCTCGGGCGGGGCGGGACAATTTCGCGGCGGCGAAGGTGTGATCCGGGAACTGGAGTTGTTAACAGAAATGCAGGTTGGTCTGCTCTGCGACCGCCGTCGTTTCGGGCCGTATGGTTTGGCTGGCGGGAAACCCGGCGCGAAAGGGAAAGACTCCTTGATCGTCAACGGCCGGGCGCGCCAGTTGCCCTCGAAATGCACGTTTTACGCGCCTGCCGGCGCCGTCATGCGGATTGAATCCCCTGGTGGCGGCGGCTGGGGCAAACCGAAATCCCGCCGGAATATAGACCCCACGGATTAAATCCGCTCGCGGACACACCACACCGTGAGGTGTGGTGGGCCATTGATTTCCGGTGGATTTCTAGTGCGGTTAGTCTGCTTGCGCTTGCTCGAGTGCCTCGGGCATGTGCAGTTTCGCCTTCGCCAGAGCCTTGACGACGCTGCCTTCGACCGCCTGCTCGGACGTATTGCGCACCGTGGCCAGCTCGCTGACGAGCAGGAACTTGGCGCGATCGAGCATTTTCTTTTCGCGGAAGGAGAGCGGCTTGGTCCGGCTCAGGGAGACCAGCCCCTTCAGGACTGTGGCAACCTCCATCAACGAACCGGTGCGCATGCGCTCCGAGTTCTCCTTGAAGCGGTGCTTCCAGTCGTGAGGGGAATTGGAACGGCCCTTCTCGAGATAGGCGAAAACTTGCGTGGCTTCCTGGGTGCGAATGACGGGCCGCAACCCGACGTTGTCGATGTTTGACTGCGGCACCATCACCTTCAGGCCGCTCGAAGCGATGCGCAGCATGTAATACCGCTCCGAGCGCCCGTTCAAGTATCCGTAACTAATTTGTTCGATTACGCCTACACCGTGATTGGGATAAACAACCTTTTCGCCAAGCTTAAATTCCATTGGTGGAATTCACCCCCAGCCTGATGTTTCCATTTTAGGTACATAGAGCGCGGGCGTCAAGGAATTACATCACTTTAAAAGAGATTAAATCTTGGCGCTAGAATGCTTTCCGAGGGGGTTTTGGCCAGCGGATTGCGCTAGAATGCCCCCGTGCTCCTTCTCTCCGTTGATACCAGCACGCAGGCGGGCAGCCTGGCAGTTCTGCGCGATGACCGCGTCCTCGGCGTCGTTTCTTCCTGGGTCGAAGAGACGTATTCCTCGCGGATGTTCCGCCATCTCGAGTTTCTCCTCCGCGAACTCTCGCTGGAAATAGCGCAATTCGACGTTTTCGCGGTCACCGCGGGCCCCGGCTCGTTTACGGGATTGCGCGTCGGCCTGGCGGCGGTCAAGGGCTGGGCCGAGGTTTATCAGAAGCCGATTGCAGCCGTGAGCGGCCTGGAAGCCGTCGCGGCGCAAGCCCATTCTTCCGCGCCAGTGCTCGTGCCCGTGATTGACGCCCGCCGCGGACAGATTTACGCCGGGGTATATGCGCGCGGTGCCGCCGGCCTCGAACTTCGGGGCGAGGAATGTGTTATGGCGCCCGGCGAGTTCCTCGAATCGCTTGCAGCACGCTCGCGCGATGCGGAGCTTGTTTTCGTCACTCCGACCCCCGAAGTTCTCGCCGAACCGCTCGCGGCTTCGCCCTTTCGCTGCAAAACTGTCGAGCAAGTCTCGACCGTGCTCGCGCCCGTGATTGGCCGGCTCGGGCTGGCCCAGGCGCGCCGCGGCAAACTCGTGGACGCGCTGCACCTCGACGCTAATTACATTCGCCGCTCCGACGCCGAACTCCATTGGAAAGGCCGGTGAACATCCGCCAGCTCGAACTGCGCGATCTCGATGCGGTGCTGGCGATTCAATCGGCCAGCCCGGAAACGGCGCGGTGGTCGCGCGCGGATTACGAGCGTGTCGCGCAGGGAGATTTTTCCGGCTGGGTGGCGGAATCTGAACCTGGTCTCATCGGCTTTCTCGTCGCGCGGCGCGTCGCCGACGAAGTCGAAATCCTGAACCTCGCCATCGTGCTTGAAGCGCGGCGCCGTGGCGCGGCGACGCTCCTCCTTGACGAGGCGCTCTCGGCGGCCAAAGACGCGGGCGCCCGTCGCGCCTTCCTCGAAGTCCGCGATTCCAACATCGCCGCCATCCTCTTCTATGAACGCCAGGGTTTTTTCGGCTCCGGCCGGCGTGCGAACTACTACTCCGATCCCGTCGAAGACGCCCTCGTCCTCACCCGCTCCCTGGATTGATCCTTACAGTGCCTCAGCATCTGCGCCTTCCCCTTGGCCGCCGCCACCAGCTGTGTTGAACATTGCAGCTATGCGAGCACGCTGCCCCCAAGTTGGGCGCTTGTGCCTTCCTACCTTTCGCGCTGCCTCACCCGCACGAGTCTTCTGATCTGATCGTATGGGCGCGTCGGACAACGGCAACGTGGTTTCCGTGACGAACAACCTGGACACGACCCGCTCGCAGAATTTCACCTACGACCAGCTCAACCGGATCAAAACGGCGCAAACGCAGTCCACGACGGGCGGGAACTGCTGGGGACTGAGCTTCACTTACGACACCTGGGCGAATCTGACGGCGGCGTCGGTGACGCAGTGCACGGCGCCGATGCTCAGCATCGCGGTGGACGCCAAGAACCGGGTCAATACCACCGGCTTTTCTTACGACCTCGCAGGCAACGTGACGGCCGACGGCAGCTTCAGCTATACCTGGAACGCGGAGAGCGAGATGAAGGCCGCGGCCGGGGTCACGTACAACTACGACGGGCTCGGAAATCGCGTGAAGAAATCCAACGGAAAACTCTACTGGTATGGAATGGACAGCGCGGTGCTCGACGAGTCGGACCTGAGCGGGAACATCACGAATGAATATGTTTATTTCGGCGGGCAGCGGATCGCGCGGCGGGACGCGAGCAGCAACGTGTACTACTATGAGGGTTCCTTCGCCTGGCGTCTTCCTACCTTTCACGCTGTCGGACCCGCGCGACTCTTCCGCCGCCCGCCACTCGGTTAGCCCACACCGTCATTTGCGCCTTCCCCTTGGCAGCCGCCGCCGGCTGTGTTAAAAATGACAGTCATGTGAACACGCCGCCCCATTCAGGAGGGAACGGATGCCCATCCCGGCTCAGGATTTTCCGAACGGCCTGATGTCCCAAGATGCGGAATTTCAAAAACTGATTCAAGAGCACTCCTTATACGAATCGCAACTCGAACAGATTCGGCGGCAACCCTACCTGAGTTCAGAGGATCTGATCCTGGAAATCACACTCAAGAAACTGAAGCTCCGCGTGAAGGACCGCATGGAGCAACTCATCGCGAGGCATCGGCAGGGCTCGAACGGCCTCTGATCCGCCCCCGGGCGCGAGCGAATCTGTCGTACAATGGGCGTCTGTTTCGCCGGGCCCTCGAGGGGAGTTGATCGCCGCGGATGGTCAAGGATGGTTATAAGTTCGCGCTTCCGCCGCTTGCGCTGGGCCTGCTCGCACTCCTTCCCGGCTGGAAGTGGCCTGCGGCGCTCCTGATTTTTCTCGGCCTATTCGTGCTGTACTTTTTTCGCGACCCGGAGCGCGCGATCCCGTCGGAGCCCGGCGCGGTCGTTTCACCAGCCGACGGCCGCGTTGTCGAGATTGTCGAGGAAGCGTTCGAAGGCAAGCCGGGCCGCCGCGTCAGTATTTTTCTCTCGGTGTGGGACGTGCATGTGAACCGCGCGCCGTCGGCGGGAACGATCCGGCGAGTCGAATATCGCCCCGGGCGCTTCTACGCCGCGCTGCGCGCGCGCGCCTCGGCGGAAAACGAGCAGAACGTGATTCGCCTCGCGACTCCTGCGGGTGAAATGGTGTTCAAGCAGATCGCCGGCTGGATTGCGCGCCGCGTGATTTGCTGGAAAAGGGAAGGCGACGTGGTGGCGCGCGGCGAGCGTGTGGGCATGATCCGCTTCGGCTCGCGCGTGGATGTCTGGCTGCCGCCCGCGGCGGAAATCACCGTGCGGCGCGGCCAGAAAGTTTCCGGCGGAGCGAGCGTGCTGGCAAGATGGACCGCGACATGATCGAACCATCCGATACGGCAGCGGAGCAGTCCCGCTTCCGCAACCACCGGTTGCGCCGCGGCATTTATCTCCTGCCCAGCTTTCTCACCGTCGCCAATCTTCTCTGCGGCTACTACGCGGTATTGGCCACGCTCAAGGGCGGCAACGTGGACATGGACAACGCCGCCAAGGCGATCGGCTTTGCCATCCTCTTCGACATGCTCGACGGTCGTGTGGCACGGGCCATGGGTGCCAACACGGAGTTCGGCAAGCAGCTCGATTCGCTCGCCGACGTCGTCAGCTTCGGCATTGCGCCTGCCTTCCTTGCCTTTGCCTGGGGTGTTCGCGGAGTGCTGTCGAGCGATGCGCTCGAGGCGCATCACGTCTACCAGCTTGGCTGGTTGATCAGCTTCTCCTTCGTGATTTGCTGCGCCTGGCGGCTGGCCCGGTTCAATATCCACGGGATGGCAGGCGGCATGCGCTACTTCGTGGGGCTTCCGACGCCGCCTGCCGCGGGCATGATCGCCGCGGTGGTCCACGCGGTGCGTTCGCCGATCACCGACTGGCGCTGGTCGTCACTCTGGCTGGTGCTGGTGCTCGGCCTGGCCGTCCTCATGGTCAGCCGCTTGCGCTATTACAGCTTCAAGGATATCCAGTGGACCCGTCGGCAGCCGTCGGTGACGTTCGTCTTGATTGCAATCATTGCCGGCGCCTTCTTCTTTACTTCCCAGATCACTCTGCTGCTGTTGGCCGGAGTTTACGTTCTCGCCGGCGTGATCCAGCAGATTGTTCGCATGGTTCGGCACCGCCACGTCTCGGCTCCTGCCTGAATCATGCCGGCTCCTTCTCCCTCCCCGTGCCGCGTCGCCATTGTGGGAGCCTCCACTCTCCGCGGAAAAGAACTGAAGCAGGTCCTCGAGGAGCGCAATTTCCCGGCGGCGGACTTCATCCTGCTCGACGAAAGCGAGGCGGTCGGCACTCTCACCGAGGCCGGCGGCGAGCCCACATTCATCCGCGCCATCGAAGAAGACGAATTCGTGCACGCCCAGTTCGCGTTTTTCGCCGGCAATCCCGTGGAAGCAGCGAAACACTGGCGCGTAGCGCAGCGCGTGGGGGCCACCGTCATCGATCTGACCGGGACGCTTGCCGAAGTGCCGGAGGCATTGGCGCGAATTCCTTCGCTGGCGAAGCTGCTCCCGCCGGCGGGCTCGCCAGCCCGCGCGAAGCTGATTTGCGCGCCTTCGACTCCCGTCATTATCGCCTGCACCCTTGCCGCAGCGCTCGCTCCGTTTCACCCGGCGCGCCTTGTGATCGTTTTCTTCCCGCCGGTTTCCGAGCGCGACCAGGCGGGCGTGTATGAACTCGAACGCCAGGCGACCAACCTGCTTTCCTTCCGCGAGATCGCACAGCCCGTCTTCGACGTCCAGGTCGCGTTCAATCTCCTCACTGGCTACGGTGCAGGCAGTCAGGTCAAACTGGAAGACGTCCGCGCCGCTGTCGCTCGAGACGTGGCCAGCTACCTCGCGGGGCGCATACCCGCGCCTGCGATTCAACTCGTGCAAGCACCCGTGTTTTACGGGTATGCTTTCGCGGTTTACTTCGACCTGCCGGCGCCCCGGCCTGCCGGCGAAATGGAGCAAGCTCTTGCGGCGGCGGGCATCAAACGAACGGCAGCGGGCGAGCCGGCGCCGACGAACGTGAGCGTCGCCGGGGAGAGCAGCATCGCGGTCGGCCGTGTCGAGCGCGATGCCGGCGTCGAAGCCGGCTACTGGATGTGGGGCGCGGCGGATAATCTTCGGCTTGCGGCGACGAATGCGGTACGCATTGCGGAGGAGCTTCTTGTTTGACAGGTTCTTATTGCGCAGCCGCCTGGCGGGTGCTCTGTTCGCCTCGATTCTTGGCGCCACACTGCTCGTGAGCGGGGGCTGCGGCTATCACGTTGCCGGACGCGGGGCGCGGCTGCCCCAGACCTGGCGCACCATCGCCATCCCGGCGCTGACGAATCGCACCACGCGCTACCGCATCGAGCAGCGGCTCACGGAAGCGGTGATTCGCGAATTCCTCGCGCGGACGACCTATCGCGTCGTGCAGGATGAAGCGAGCGCCGACGCCGTTTTGCGCGGCGAAATTCTCAGCATTGAAACGAGTCCGGTGCTCTTCGACGCGGCCACCGGCCGCGTGACCACCATGGTCGTCACCCTCCGCGTCAAGGTCATCCTCACCGATCGCCAGACCCAGAAGCCCGCCTACCAGAACGACGCCCTCGTATTCCGCGACGAGTATCAGATCTCGACCGACGTGCGGAGCTTCTTTCAGGAACAGGACCCCGCGCTCGGGCGCATGGCTCACGATTTTGCCGCGCAGGTAGTCTCGAATATCCTGGAGAATTTCTGATGCCCGAGGTGAATCTGGAGCAGCTTCTCGCGCGCGTGGCCAAGGGCAAGCCGGTTCCCGCGATCACTCTTCTCGGAAGCGATTTCTACCTGCGCGACCTCTGCCGCGAAAAATTGATTGCCGCCTATCTCCCCGAAGGCACGCGCGAATGGGCGCTCACGAAATTGTCCGCGGCCGAATCCGGCTGGGACGCCGTTTTCGAACGAGCCCAGATGCTCCCCATGCTCGCGCCGGTACAAATCATTCTGATCGAGGACGCCGAAGCTTGGGAGGAGATGGAAGGGAAGTCGCTTGCCCCCCTCGAAGCCTATCTGGATGATCCCGCGCCCTTCACCATCCTGGTCTTCGAAGCAGCCGATCTCGACCAGCGTCGGAAGTTCTATAAGACCCTCGCGGGGAAATCGCTCGTCGCCGAGTTGCGCGTAAGCGCGGAATCTGCCGCGCCTCTCGTCGCCGATATGGCAAAACGCCTCGGCACGGAGATCGAGCCCGCTGCGGCTGCGTTCCTCACCGACATCCTCGACGGCGAACTGGCGCGCGTCCGTACCGAACTCGATAAACTCGCGGCGTATGCCGCCGGGCGCCGGATCACATCCTCCGACGTGGAAGCGCTGGTCGTCGCGGCGAAGAAGTACACCGTGTGGCAATTCTCGGACGTGCTGGCGACGCGCCAGCGGGCCAAAGCCCTCGAATTCCTCGATAGTGTTCTGCGCGAAGGGGAAGAGCCGGTGGCCATCGTCGGCGCGCTGGCATGGATGTTCCGCAAGCTGCTCGAAGCCAGCGAACTGGGCCCGGGCGTATCGGGCTGGCAGGCGGCCCGCGCCCTGGGAATGCCCCCAGACCGGGCTGAGAAGGCCATCGTCAACGCGAAGCGGATTCCTCGCGAACAATTGCAGGACGCGCTCGTGGCGCTGGCGGAAGCCGACAACCGGCTGAAATCCGGCACAAAAGACACGCGCGCCGTCATGGAGTTTCTCGCCGCGCGCTTGACCGCAGGCGCGCCCAGCGCTGCCTAGTTTTTCGTCGCGAGAGTCCTGCCTTCAGTTTTCTCGAAGCGCCGCAGACATTTTAAAGTCTGCACGTCGTTCTTGCAGAGGCAGACCAAACCCCTTGTCCCGGCTCGTCGGGACGGGGAAGGGAAGCTTCAGAATCTCAGAGAGAACTTCAGGACTTCTTCGAAGCGCGCAACGCATTCAACGCTAGCGTCAGGCGCGACTTGTAGCGGTTCGCGGTGTTTTCCTTCAAGATTCTCTTGCGGATGGCGCGGTCAATCTCCGCCTGCGTGGAACCTAGCAGCTTTTCCGCCGCAGCCGTATCGCCCGATGCCAGCACCACGCGCAGCCGCTTGATGGCCGTGCGCACTCGCGTGCGGTTCCCGCGGTTCATCACATTTCGCCGCGCGGATTTCCGGATATTCTTCAGGACCGATTTCGATCGCTTCTTATGCTTGACGGGCGTGGCCTGCGCCATTCAGTGCTCCTTCTCAGTGAGAATCGAATTCACAAGAGTAGCCGACCCTCGCTTTCCTGTCAATTTGCGGCCCGCATTGGTAGTGGGTCAGTTTCCCGTTTGCCCGTGATACGAAAGAATTTCGATTCTCTCTCCAATAATAAGTAGATGGCGCAATACATTTCCTAAATGTGGTAAAGCAAGCTATGCATCACCGATTCGTACATTTCTTTGAATTCTTTCAATTGTTCGTGAGTGAAAGTCCGGGGATCAAATGATTCCTTTAGTGCGAGGGCAGGATGAATCAAGTTTCGGAACTGCCTAATTTTGTCAACCACGTCTTTTGCTACATGTTTTGGAGGGGCTTCATCTTTGCCTTCGCCAACGTGGGATGGAACATTGATGGGCGCATTCAAAACATCGATGTCCTTGGCAGCCGCGATCAGCCTCGACATGTTAACCGAGTCAGGTATTTCGAGCTCTCCGCCATTATCCTCGCCGAACTCGACTAGGAGGTAGGTCAGAACACCAGTCTCAAGTGCGAGCGCTAAGGCGATCGCTGCCATGAAGTATTGACCGGACTCCTCTAGCTCGTGGACCTTGTCCCCGTAGAACGCTAGAAGTTCATTCGCGGCATCACCGTGTCGAGTTCCCATCAGCTTTCCCATACAAATTCTCATTTCCCATGGATTCCGGAATCATATGATTCACTTAGCTGAAGCGTAGTTGGCAAGTGGAAACTGACCCACTACCCCCGCATTGGGAGAGCCTACTCACAGTTTTCTTGATGCGCGCTCGTTGACTCTACAGTTCGCGCGGCCTAACATGTCGCTTTTCAGCGGGACTTCTTTTCGTGCGCACTCCTTCGCAAACCCGGCAACGCAGGCATTCTTTCCCCGCCGCCATTCCTGCGGCTTTGTTTCTCGTCGCATTGCTGCCGTTCGTCGCGTTGGCGGAACGGGTCGGCCAGCTCAAGCCGCAAGGCTACGTGAACGACTTCGCCGGGGTCCTGAGCGATCAGGCGAAATCGCAGCTCACCGCGCTGTGCGAGGAAGTGGACCACCGGGCCGGCGCGCAGATCGCGATCGTCACCGTGCATTCGCTCGAAGGCCAGCCCGCTTCCGACTTTGCGGTTGACCTCGCGGAGCATTGGGGCGTCGGGCCGAAGCAAAAAGACCGTGGTGTCTTGATCCTGCTCGCGCCCAACGACCACAAATACTGGGTGACGGTCGGCTACGGTCTTGAACCGATATTGCCCGACGGCAAGGTGGGCGGCTTCGGCCGGGAAATGATCCCGCTCCTCCGCCAGAACGATTACGACGGCGCGCTGCTGCTGATCACCGGGCGCATCGCCGAGGTCATTGCTCAGGATCGCGGCGTGACCTTAACCGCGGCGCGCGACATTCCCACCGCGCCTGCCGAACGCGAGCGCGCGCCTAACATCCTGAGCGTCCTCGTAATTCTTTTCTTCCTTGCATTTCCGATGTTCGGCTTTATTCTCCGCCTGCTTCTCGGCTTCGGCGGTCGCGGGAGATACCGTCGCGGCGGCTGGGGAATGATCGGCGGGCCGTGGATTGGCGGGGGCGGCTCTTCCTGGGGCGGCGGGGGGTTCGGCGGAGGCTTCGGCGGTTTTGGCGGCGGCGGATTTGGTGGCGGGGGAGCTGGCGGAAGCTGGTGACGCGGTCGGACGGATGGAGCGAGGCGTATGGAAAAAGCTCTGGGAAAACTGGTTGAAAAGTTAAAATCGTCCGGTGGCGCGAACCTCGAGGCCGTGGTCCTCTACGGTTCAGCGGCTGCGGGGGAATATCACGCGAAGCATTCCGACTTGAACGTTCTTTGCCTCGTTTCGCGCGCGGGAACGAAGGAGCTTGACGCCCTGCATCCGGCCATCGAATGGTGGGCGCGGCAGGGCCACCCGGCGCCATTCGTGTTCACCCGGGAAGAACTTCGTGAATCCGCGGACATTTTTGCCATCGAGCTGCTCGATATGAAGCAGCAGCACCGCATGCTTCTCGGCGAGGATTTTCTAGCGACTCTCGATGTGCCCATGAATCTGCATCGTTTGCAGGTCGAGCGCGAGCTGCGCGCCGCCTGGGTTCGTCTGCGCCGCGGATTCCTGCTGGCGCCGCGGCATCGCCCGGCCCTCCTCGATTTGATGCTGACTTCAGTCTCGGCATTCGCGGCGCTGTTCCGCCACGCCCTGATCGCTCTGGGCGAGCCGCCGCCGCAGGGAAAGCGCGCAGCCATCGAGCGCGTCGCTTCCCTCTGCAAGGAAAGCGCCGAGTCGTTCCTGACAATCCTGGACATTCGCGAAGGCAAGTTGCGCGAAGCGCAAGTGGACGTCCGCGCGACGCTTGCCGGTTATTTGGACCTGGTCGAGCGCGTAACACAAGAGGTGGACCGCCGTTTCGCTTCCGGGCGCTGACGGCCGGATGCAATCATCTTGGGCAATTCGAGGAGGAACAGAATGAAAAAATTTACTCTCGCGATCGTGATCCTGGTCATCCTGGCCGCGATCGTCGGCGGATCGTACGTCAGCCGCCGCAACGTGATGGTCGCCAAGAATGAAACGATCAAGTCGGACTGGGCGCAGGTCAACGTGGTCCTCCAGCGCCGCGCCGACTTGATCCCAAACCTTGTCGAAACGGTGAAGGGCATCGCCGCGCAGGAGCAGACCGTCTTCGGCGACATTGCCAAGGCTCGCGCGGCCCTGCTCGGCGCGCGTTCCCCGCGGGAGGCCATCGCTGCCAACGGCCAGCTCGATGGCGCTCTCGGACGCCTCCTCTTGATCGTCGAGAACTATCCGCAGCTCCGGTCGAATGAAAATTTCCTGCGTTTGCAGGACGAACTGGCCGGCACCGAAAACCGCATCGCCGTCGAGCGCAAGCGCTACAACGACGCCATCCAGGACTACAACACTTTCATCGGGCTTTTCCCGAACTATATCTTTGCGAGATGGGCCGGCTTCTTCCGGAACGAGGCTTACTTTAACGCGCCGCAGGAGGCGCAGCAGGTCCCGAAGGTGCAGTTCCCAGCACCCGCGCGTTAGGTGTCGGAGCGAGCGGCCTTTGTCCGATCGCAACCCGTAAGTACATGAAAAGTAATACGATACACTGCTGGGGCTTGACCCCTCCTCCGCTCTGCGATAGCCTTGTTTTCGCGGGCCCGGGCTTTCCCGGCCGAGGGAGAGCACTTACCAACCTTTGATGAGACAAACGGTTCGATTGGCTGGAGGTGTTTCGGAGCTGTTCGGCACCCTGGACGAGAACCTCCGGCTGCTTGAGTCTGCCCTGCACGTGACCACGCAATTGAAAGACGATGAGCTTCAGATCGAGGGCGAGCCTCCGCAGGTCAAGCGCGCCGCACGGATTCTCGAAGAATACAACCAGCTCGTCCGCGAAGGCCGGCCGCTACGCAATGGCGAAGTGAAGGACCTGCTTCAGGTCGCCACGCAGGAGCCGGACCTTCCGCTGCGCAGCATCCTCTCCTCGGGCCACCCGCGCGCCTTCGGTAAGAAAAGTATTCAGCCGAAGAGCCCGAACCAGCGGCGCTACATGGAAGCGCTCGAGAATTACGACATGGTGTTCGCCATCGGCCCCGGCGGCACCGGGAAAACATATCTCGCCGTGGCTATGGCCGTTTCCGCTCTGCTGACGAAGCAGGTGAACCGCATCATCCTCGTGCGGCCCGCCGTCGAAGCGGGCGAGCGGCTTGGCTTCCTTCCCGGCACCATCCAGGAAAAAGTGGATCCCTACATGCGCCCGCTCTACGACGCCCTCCACGATCTCCTCGAGGCCGATAAACTCGAGCGCTATCTCGAGAAGGGAATCATCGAAGTGGCGCCGCTGGCCTTCATGCGCGGCCGCACGTTGAACGATTCCTTCGTCATCCTCGACGAGGCGCAGAACACCACCAGCGAGCAGATGAAAATGTTCCTCACGCGCCTCGGATTCAACTCGAAGGCCGTGATCACCGGCGACGTGACGCAGATTGATTTGCCCACGGCGCGGCGGTCGGGTCTGATCGAAGCGATCGAAGTCGTCGCAAAAATTAAAGGAATCGCTCTGGTCTATTTCGACGAGCGGGACGTTGTCCGCCACAATCTCGTGCAGCGGATCATCAAGGCCTACGACGAATACGAGTCTTCCCAGCCGGTCAAGTCAGCCGCGCCGCGCGAAAATGGCCGCCGCGATTCCGGCGAATAGCCTTCGGGAAATGATCCTTAACCGCCAGCATCGTGTGCCGGTTTCTCTGGGTTCCCTGGAGAATTTCCTCTCGCGTGTGCAGCGGAAACTGAACGTGCCGAAGGATGCCGTGACCATCTGTTTCGTGACCAGCCCTGCAATCGCCCGTTGGAACAAGGTCTATCGCGGCAAAAACCGACCGACCGATGTGCTCTCGTTTCCCTCGAATGGGTTTTCGAGGAAGGGGAAGCTGACCACTGCGAGGAAGCAGCGGGGCAAGGTCGCGTCTTCGGCGGCGCGCTCGAGACGGCATCCTTCCCCTGTCTCATCGGCCTCCTCGTATTTGGGCGATATCGCAATCGCCCCGATAGTGGCGCGGCGCAACGCCATTGGCTTCGGCCGCACCCTCGAAGAAGAACTGCGCGTCTTGATTTTGCACGGCGTCTTGCACTTGCTCGGTTATGACCACGAGGCCGACAACGGAGAAATGAACCAGCGCGAACAACGGCTTCGTCGCGAACTGGATCTGAGCTGAACCATGTCACTGCTGCTCTACAACCTCGGCATTTTGGCTCTGATGATGGGGCTGGTCGTCTTTTCCTATCTTGATCGGATGTATCGCGAACTGGGCCGTGTCCACACGGGACGCCTGCATTCGCATCTGGATGCCTTCGAAGCGGACATTGAGCCGCGCATCGGCTTCGAGCGCCGCCACGCCGCCCTGTCTTTCAGCCTGCTCGCGCACTTGTGGCTCGTGCTCGTCGCCGTGCTCACGGCCCGCGGCGTGTTCTTCTTCGTTCCCCGCGCGTGGGAAGAAGGCCTCGAGCTGTTTCTTTTTCTTGGCGCGGAAGTAACCCTGGCGATGCATTTCATTCCTTCGCTATTGCTCGCGGGCACCTCGGGTCGCTGGCTGATTCCTTTAATTCCCGTGTTGCGCAGCTTTGTGTGGCTCATCTGGCCGTTGCAGGCAGCGCTCACGTTCTTTGCATCGCTCGCCCATCTGTCGGAGGAATCCGATGCCCGCGAGCGCCCGGCGGAGCAGCAGGCGATTGAAGCTCTGGTGGAAGCGGCGGAGGAGGAGGGAATCATCGAGAGGGATGAGGCCCGCTTGATCGAGCAGGTCATGGAGTTCAGCGACAAGCGCATTCGCGAAGTGATGACGCCCCGTCCGGACCTCGTGGTCATCCCCGCATCCGCGACTCTCGAAGAGCTGCGGCGTGTTCTCATCGAAACGAAATACTCCCGTCTGCCTGTGTACGAGAATTCGCTCGACGAGATTGTCGGCGTTGTCTACGCGCGGGATTCTCTGGGAGTCTCCGAGCGCGAGGCTGCGCAGCGTACCGTCCGCGAGCTTGTTCGGCCCGTCCTCTTCGTGCCGGAAACGAAGCTCGGTTCGGACCTGCTGAAGGAAATGCAGCGGAAGAATCAGCAGATGGCGGTCGTGTTGGACGAATATGGCCTGACCGCCGGCGTCGTCACCGTCGAAGATCTGGTGGAAGAGATTGTCGGCGAAATCGGCGAAGAAGACCGGCATCCTGCTCCGGACGTCCTCCACGAAAGCCCGGACAGCATGGTCCTGCGCGGCAGCGTCTCGCTCGAAAAGGTGCGCGAACTTTTCAGCGTTGCTCTCGACGACGCGGCGCAGTTCTCCGGTGCCACGACCGTCGCCGGTCTGCTCAACAACATTGCCGGCCACGTGCCGAAGGCCGGCGAGACGCTTGATTTCGACGGCCTGCGCTTCGAGGTACTTGAAGCCAATCAGCGCAAGGTGCTGCGTTTGCGCGCGCGCCGCCGCGCCGAATCCCACGCTGCCCACGGCCCTGCCTGAACCGGTGCGTTTCCTTTAGGCGCGTCGCCATCCCCGGTATAAGATCACTTCGCGTATGCCATTCAAATCCGGATTCGTGGCGATTGTCGGGCGGCCGAACGTCGGGAAATCGACGCTCCTGAATGCGCTTGTGGGCCACAAGGTGGCCATCGTTTCGAACAAGCCGCAGACGACGCGCAATCGCATTCAGGGGATCGTCAATCGGCCAAACGCGCAAATCGTCTTCATCGATACGCCGGGCATTCACCGGGCCGATACAGCGCTCGACAAGCAGATGATGGAGGAAGTCAAGCAGGCGCTTGATGGCATTGATATCGCCTGCCTGATCGTGGACGCCACGCGCGATTTCGCACCGGGTGACCACTACTCGCTTGACCGCGTTCGGCATTTTCGCGGCAAGTCGTTTTTGCTCCTGAACAAGATCGACCGCGTGCCTGACAAACGGAAATTGCTCCCGTTGATGGAGACGTTCAGCCGGGAGCATAATTTCACGGAAGTCTTTCCTGTCTCCGCGTTGACCGGCGACGGCCTGAACGAACTCATCGAATCGCTGATCGCTTATCTGCCGGAAGGGCCTCCGCTGTTTCCTGAGGATCAGTCTACCGACCAGCCCGAGCGCTTTCTGGCTGCCGAAATCGTTCGCGAAAAAGTTCTCACGCACACCCGCGAAGAAGTGCCGCACGCCGTCGCCGTCCTGCTGGATAGCTTTGAGGAAGGCGAGAGATTGGTTCGCATTCGCGCAACGATCTACGTGGAACGTGAAGGGCAGAAGGGAATCGTGATCGGTCGCGGCGGAGAAATGCTGAAAAAAATCGGCACCGGGGCCCGCAAAGAACTGGAGACTCTTCTGGGAACGAAGATTTTCCTCGAGCTCTTCGTCAAGGTGGAACGCAATTGGCGGCAGAATTCTGCCATCGTCCGCCAACTCGATTGGCACCGCCAGCTCGAACAGCTCAGCCGGGAATAGGCCCCCCGCTACCCTCGTTTGAGATTCTTCGCCGTCATTCCGGATCGGAATTCTGCCGGGGCGAACAATCTCAGCGTGGGCCGCCGGGCAGAAACAGAAAGTCATCGCGCCTGGCGATCCCTACTCAATCAGAGACGCGATTGACTGCGGCTGTTCGGCTAGTCCTTCGTCGGAGCGATCCCGAGGGATTTCATCTTGCGGTACAGGTGGCTGCGTTCGAGGCCGAGCGCCACGGCGGTGCGTGTCATGTTCCACTGGTTCTCTTCGAGCTTCCGCAGAACAAATTCGCGTTCGTAGGCCGAGCGCGCTTCGTGGAGCGTGGCGTAGGGCTGCTGCGGGCTGCGCGACGCGCCGCGGAACACTTCGGGCGGCAGATGATGCGGTTCGATGCGCTGCTGCGGGGACATGATCACCAGCCTTTCGATCATGTTCTTCAACTCGCGCACGTTCCCGGGCCAGGGATAACGCAGCAACACGTCGAGCGCCGCGTCGCTCATCTCTTTCGGCTTTTTTCCGTAGGCCGTGCTGTACTCGGCGAGATAATGCCGCGCCAGGATGGGAATGTCTTCCGGCCTTTCGCGCAACGGCGAAATGGAAAACGGAATCACGTTCAAGCGGTAAAAAAGGTCTTCGCGAAACGCGCCTCGCGCGATTTCCTCTTCGAGTTTCTTGTTCGTCGCCGCGATCACCCGCACGTCCACCGTGACAGGCTGGTTCGACCCGATCGGCTCGAACCGCTGTTCCTCCAGCACGCGCAGCACCTTCGACTGCGTCTTCGTGCTCATGTCGCCGACCTCGTCGAGGAAAAGCGTGCCGCCGTCGGCCTTCTGAAACTTTCCGATCTTGTCCTCGCTGGCGCCGGTGAAGCTGCCTTTGCGATGGCCGAAGAGCTCGGATTCGATCAGCTCCTCGGGAATCGCCGCGCAATTCACCTCGACGAAGGGCAGCGCCGCACGCGGACTGTGCGCGTGCAGAGCGTGCGCCACTAACTCTTTCCCGGTCCCGCTTTCGCCGTAAATCAGTACGCGGCTGTTGGTCGGCGCGGTCAGCGCGATTTGCTGCCGCAATGCCTTCATCGGCACGCTGTCGCCCAGGATCTGCCAGCGCTTTTCGAGTTCCGCGCGCAGCCGTCGGTTTTCTTCTTCGAGGCGGAGATGCCCGAGCGCATTCTTCACCACCAGGATGGTTTTTTCGAGCGAGAGCGGCTTTTCGATGAAGTCGAACGCGCCGAGTTTTGTCGCCCGCACCGCCGTCTCGATGTTCCCGTGGCCGGAGATCATAACGACCATCGGCGCCCCGTCCTGTTCCTGCATCTGCTCGAGCGTCGAGAGCCCGTCGAGCTTCGGCAGCCACACATCGAGCAGCACCAAATCGTACGGGCGCCGCGCGATGGCATCGAGGCAGCCCTCGCCCGAGGCGGCGCTTTCCACCTCGTAGCCTTCCTCTCGCAGCAGCGCCGCGAGCGACTGGCGGATGCCGCTTTCGTCGTCGACGATGAGAATCGAGGCGGGCATCGAGTGGGATCCGTTCAAGCGCGCGAACTCGGCTGCGCCGCGGGCACTTCGGCCACCGGGAAGCGGATCAAAAAACGGGTGCCCGAGGGAGAATTGTCCTCGGCTTTGATCGTCCCGTGGTGCTCGGCCACAATGCGGCTCGCAATCGCGAGGCCGAGGCCGGTCCCGCGATCTTTGGTCGAGAAATGCGGCAGAAACAGCTTGTCCTTGTCTTCCGGCGAAATGCCGTGGCCGCTGTCGGAAACCTCGATTTCGACCGCGTCGCCCTCCTGATCGAGCCGCGTCGCCACCGTCAGAGTCCGCGTCGTCGCGCCTTCGAGCGCTTCGGCCGCGTTATCAATTAGATTGACGAACACGCGCCGCAGCAGCTCCGCATCGGCGCGCACTGGCGGCAGCGTGCCGGCGAATTCCGTTCGCACGGCGATGCCCTCGAGCCGGCCGTGGAAAACATCGAGCGCGCTCCTCACGATTCCGTTCAAGTCGGCGGGCGCCAGCTTCGCGGCAGGGAAGCGCGCGAACTGTGAGAATTCATCCACGAGCGATTCGAGCGTCTGCACCTCCTGCTCGATCAGCGCCGCGCATTCGCCCACTACCTTCTCGAAATCCAGCCGCGCTGTGCGCTCGTCGCTCGGGCCGCGGTCGAGGTGCCGCAACAGCCGCTGCGCCGACAATTGAATGGGCGTCAGCGGATTCTTGATTTCGTGCGCGATGCGTTGCGCCACTTCCTGCCAGGCAGCCGCCTTCTGCGCGCGCAACAGTTCGGTGAGGTCATCAATCACGACAACGAATCCGGGATTCGACCGCCCCGGCCCAAGCGAGCTGACCGTCACGGCGGCGTGCAGCAAGCGGCCCGGCACGGAGATCTCGAGTTCGCGCGACGCCACGCCCATGCGCAGCGATCGCCGCATCAGTTGCAGGGAGTCACGCGCCGCCTCCTCTCCCAGCAGGTCGCCCAACGTGTGCGCGCCGCGCGAGCGCTCCCCGAAAATCCGTGTGACGGCGGAATTGATCCGCGTGATTCCGCCATTCGGGTCGAGGGAGAGTACGCCCGTCGGAATGTTCTCGAGGATCGCCTCCATTAAATTGCGCCGGCGCTCGATCTCCTCGATCGCCACCTGCAGATTGCGCGTGAAATCGTCGATCTGCCTGCGGCTTTCTCCGAGCTGGGCGGTCATCTGGTTGAACGAGTTCACCAGCGTTCCCAGCTCGTCCTGCGCCTGCACCGCGACGCGATGCGCCAGGTTTCCGGCAGCGACCTCTTGCGTCGCCTCCGCGAGCGCCTGAATCGGCACCGTCACCTGTTTCGAGAGGAAGAGCGCAACCCACGTGGAGGCAAACAGAATCAGCACGGTAACGAGGAGCAGGAACAGCAGGATTTCGCTCTTGTAAGCGCGCAGGTGCTGGCGCTGCTGTTCGTACGTAAGCGTCTGTGCTTCGCTTTCGCTGTACCGCGTCAGGAAATCATCCGGCAAGACGCGGCCCGCCAGCACGTACCCGCCGCCGCGGTAGGGAGCCCTCCCCGCCAGATAGAGCTTTCCAGGCCCCTGCCAGATTTCCGCCCCGCTGGGAAGTGTCCGGACCAGATGGAACGTGAAATCATCGGATAGGAGCGGAGCGGTGCCTCCCTCGGCGGTCCGTCCCGGCCCGGTGGTCCACAGGGCGTCAATGTCCGAAGCGAACTGTGTGAGATAGGCTTGCGGAGTCCGCCCCCTTCCTGGCGCGTCCAGCCATGCTCCTGCCTTTGCCGCGCGGTCTCTCAGCCGGTCGCGCCCCATTCGGCTCATCTCCTCGACAAGTTGTTTGCTCTGCTGGTTGGCGAGTTCGAGCGGGCGCGGGAACCACAGAATGAGTGTGCGGTTAACCAGCGCATAGCTGATGAAAAAAAGAAAAATGACGGGGATCACCGAAATGCCCATCGCGCCCAGCACCATTTTGGTCTTGAATCGTGACCCAAGTTGCCCGGCGCGCCGCTCGGCCCACAGCCGCAGCAGGCTACGTGTCAGAATCAGGCCGAACACAAGGAAAGCCGCAACAATGAACGTCGAGAGCGCGAACAGGATCACAAATGCGTTCCCGCGCTCGGGATGCACGGGCGCTTTCAAAGAGCCGAGGGTAAAGATTGCCGCCGCCAGCAGCACGAGCGATCCGCCGCCGAACACGAGCCACCATTTGTTGATGCGGCGCCGCTCGCTCATCGCCCTGCCTCGAGGAAATGCCCCAGGGGGCATTCGGAGCAGCGCGCCTCGCGCGGGCGGCACCAGTTCTTGCCCACCTGAACGAGCAGCGCATGGAATTCGTTGTACCGCGCGGCGTCGCGCGGAACGTGTCTCTCAAAAAGAGCGCGCATCTCTTCGTAGTCGGCCCTCTCGCTGATCCAGCCGTGCCGGTGCAGCACTCGCTTCGTGTACGCGTCCACCACAAACACGGGGTGGTCTCCGGCATACAGAAGGATCGAATCCGCCGTTTCCGGGCCGATCCCGTGGACGGCGAGAAGTTTCTCTCGCAACTCCGCGGTTGGCGTGCGGAACATGCGCGCCAGAGAGCCTCCGTATTCCTCGCGCAGAAACTTGACGAGGGCCTTCAGCTTCTTCGCTTTTTGCCGGAAATAGCCCGATGGGCGCACCATGCGCGCCAGTCTTGCAGCCGGCGCTTTCTCCATGGCTCGGAGTGTGAGCATTCCTTCACGGCGAAGATTCCCGAGCGCGCGCTCCACGTTGGTCCACGCCGTATTCTGCGTCAGGATCGCTCCTACGATTACTTCGAACCGCTCGCCTGCCGGCCACCAATGTTGCGGCCCGAGTTCTGAAAAGAGGGAGTTGTAGTACTCCTCTAGCGGAGGATTCTTCCGAGCTGCATATCGCGCTCTCGGCGCGCCCAATGCCTGAACACGAGATGCCGCTGAGCCGATTTCGTGCATTTGTCGCCAAGATAGCGAGCGCTGAGAAGCAAGTCAAGGTATTGCTGTGGTGGAAATGCCACACCACCTGTCCTTATGGCCTGTTGCTTGATTCACCACGGCGGACGACGCGCGACCGGCCCGCACCTCTCGCGCGTGCTAGGCTAATTTGTTCCGGCGGTGTGTCCGCAGCAGGAGTTCATTGATGTCGTCCCGGCTAGGCGAAATCCTGGTCAAGGATAAGCTCATCACACAAGAGCAGCTAAGGCAGGCGCTCGACTACCAGAAGCAGCACGGTGGTCGTCTCGGTAGTTGCCTGGTCAAGCTGAGCTTGGTTGGTGATGAGGACATCACTGCAGTCCTATCCCGCCAGTATGGCGTGCCTTCCATCAATCTGAAGTTCTACGAAGTGGACCCTGCCGTCATCAAACTGATCCCGCAGGAAACCGCGATCCGCTACCAGATTGTCCCGCTCTCCCGCGTGGGTTCCACCCTGACCATCGCGATGACTGATCCTACGAATGTGTTTGCGATGGACGACATCAAATTCATGACCGGCTTCAACGTGGAGCCGGTGGTGGCGTCCGAATCGGCGATCGGTGAGGCGATTCACAAGTTCTACGGCGAAGTCGAAAGCGTCCAGGCGCTCGACAAAGTGATGAAGGACCTGGCGGGCGAGGAAGCCGACCTCGAGCTGACCTCTGAAGAGGAGCAGATGGACCTCGCCACGCTCGAGCGAGCCGCCGAAGAAGCTCCGATCATCAAGCTCGTGAACCTGATCCTCACCGATGCGGTCAAGCGGGGCGCGAGCGATATCCACATCGAGCCGTACGAAAAAGAGCTGCGCGTCCGCTTCCGCATTGACGGCATTTTGCAGACGGCGATGACACCGCCTCTGAAGTTGAAAGACGTGATCACCAGCCGCGTCAAAATCATGTCCAAGCTCGACATCAGCGAGAAGCGGCTGCCGCAAGACGGCCGCATCATGATCAAGTACGTGAGGGACGGCAAAAAGAAGGAACTCGATTTCCGCGTCTCTTCCGTGCCCACCCTGTTCGGCGAGAAAATCGTTCTCCGCCTTCTGGACAAGGAAAACCTCCGGCTCGACATGACGAAACTCGGCTTCGAACCGGAGTCCTTGCAGAAATACGAGAAGGCGATTCTGCGGCCCTACGGAATGGTTTTGGTCACCGGGCCGACGGGCTCCGGAAAGACCAACACGCTCTATTCCTCGATTGCGCGGCTCAATACCCTCGACACCAACATCATGACCGCTGAGGACCCGGTCGAATTTCAATTGGCCGGCATCAATCAGGTGCAGATGAAGGAACAGATCGGGCTGAATTTTGCCGCGGCGTTGCGCGCCTTTCTTCGCCAGGACCCGAACATTATCCTGGTCGGCGAGATCCGCGACTTTGAAACGGCGGAAATTGCCGTGAAGGCCGCGCTGACCGGTCACTTGGTCCTGTCCACCCTGCACACGAACGATGCGCCCTCGACCATCAGCCGGTTGATGAACATGGGCATTGAGCCGTTTCTGGTCGCGACCTCCGTGAACCTCATCTGTGCACAGCGGCTCGTGCGCCGCGTCTGCAGCCAGTGCAAAGAGCCTCTGGTGATGCCGCCGCAGGCGCTGCTGGACGCCGGCTTCACGCAGGAAGAGCTCCCTTCGGTGCAGATCGTCCACGGGCGAGGATGCGCCACCTGCAACAACACCGGTTTCAAGGGACGTCTTGGCTTGTACGAAGTCATGGAGATCAACGACGAAATGCGCGAACTGATTCTTGTCGGCGCGTCGGCTCTCGAACTGCGGAAGAAGGCCCTCGAACAAGGAATGATTACGCTGCGCCGTAGCGGTTTGCAGAAGGTGGCGGCGGGCATGACGTCGATCGAAGAGGTCGTGCGCGAAACCGTATTGTGACGGAGGAGAGAAAATGCCTGGCATCTCCCTAAGTGAACTGCTGAAGAAGATGGTCGAAGTGAATGGAAGCGACCTGCACCTGTCCACCAACAGTGCGCCCCGCATTCGCATCCACGGCAAGCTGCGCCCGCTCGACATGCCGGTGCTGACAGCCGCGGATACCAAGTCGCTCGCCTACAGCGTGCTGACGGACGCCCAAAAGCACCGGCTCGAGGAATCGCTCGAGCTCGATTTCTCCTTCGGTTTGAAAAACCTGGCGCGCTTCCGCGGCAACGTCTTCCACCAGCGCGGCGCAGTGGCGGCGGTGTTCCGGACAATTCCGTGGGAGATCAAATCGTTTGAGGCTCTCGGCCTGCCGCCCATCGTGCGGGCGCTATGCGAAAAGCCGCGCGGCTTGGTGCTCGTCACCGGGCCCACCGGCTCCGGTAAATCCACCACACTCGCCGCCATGCTCGACAAAATCAACAGCGAGCGCGAAGAACACATGATCACCATCGAGGACCCGATCGAGTTCCTCCACAACCACAAGAAGTGCCTGGTGAACCAGCGCGAGGTGAATTCGGATACCCACTCGTTCTCGAACTCTCTCCGCGCCGCGCTCCGCGAAGACCCCGACGTGGTGCTGATCGGCGAAATGCGCGACCTCGAAACTATTGAATCGGCGCTGCGCATCGCCGAGACAGGCCACCTGACCTTCGCCACCCTCCACACCAACTCGACAATCTCGACGATTAACCGCATCGTGGACGTCTTTCCGGCGCACCAGCAACCCCAGGTTCGCGCCCAGCTTTCGATGGTGCTCGAAGGGATTTTGTGCCAGGCGCTCGTGCAGCGCACCGACAGTAAGGGCCGGGCGATGGTGATGGAAATCATGATTCCCACCGCCGCGATCCGGAACTTGATTCGCGAAGACAAGATCCACCAGATCTATTCGGCCATGCAGACAGGCACCGGGCAATCGGGGATGCAGACCTTCAACCAGAGCCTCGCGAACGCCTACTTCCAGAAGTTGATTAGTTTGGAAACTGCTCTGTCACGGTCCTCGAATCCGGACGAATTGCAGGATTTAATTAACCGTGGGGTAGTCTCGCAGCCCGCGGCAGGCAGGTCGCCTGCAGCGCGGCGTTAGTTTCTCGAAAGAGGAGGGAAGGGCTATGCCGGTTTATACCTATCGCGGAACGAACCGTGCCGGGACAAGCATCAGCGGAGAGCGTGTCGCGGGAAGCAAGGCCGAACTGGCCTCGCTCTTGCGCCGGGAGCAGATCAACGTCTCCAAGGTATCCGAAAAGGGGAAGGAGTTTGCCTTCCCGACTTTCGGTTCCGGCGTTGATAGCAAGGAGCTGTCCGTCTTTACGCGGCAATTCTCGGTCATGATCGATGCCGGCTTGCCCCTCGTGCAGTGCCTCGAAATCCTTGCGAATCAGCAGGAGAACAAGACCTTCCAGAAAATCCTGACGGGCGTGCGCTCGTCGGTGGAAAGCGGCTCCACTCTCTCCGCGGCGATGAAACAATTCGACAAAGTGTTCGACGTCCTCTACTACAACATGGTGGAGGCCGGCGAGGCCGGCGGTATTCTCGACACAATTCTACAGCGCTTGTCGTCCTACATCGAGAAAAACGTCAAACTGAAGCGCGCCGTGAAATCGGCGATGATCTATCCGGTCGCCGTCATTTCGATCGCCGGTGGCGTGATCGCCCTCCTCTTGTGGAAGGTCGTGCCCATCTTCGTGACTCTGTTCACCGGATTGGGCGCGGCACTGCCGTTGCCCACTCGCATCGTCATCGGCATGAGCAAGTTTGTGGGAAGCGTGTACGGGTTCCTCGGCGTCGTGATGTTCGTGCTCCTCGGCGTGGCGATCAAAGTCTGGTATGGAACGGAGAAGGGCCGGTACGCCCTTGATTCGACGCTCCTCCACATGCCGGTCATCGGCCTGATCCTGCGCAAAATCGCGGTCGCGCGATTCACGCGCACCTTGGGCACGCTGATCTCCAGCGGCGTCCCCATCCTCGAAGGATTGTCCATCACCGCGCGCACCGCCGGCAATGCGGTGATTGAAAAGGCCATTCTACGGACCCGCAAAGCAGTCGAGGAGGGCCGCTCGCTCGTCGATCCTCTCAAGGAATCGGAAGTGTTTCCCGGCATGGTGACGCAGATGATCGGCGTCGGGGAACAGACCGGTGCCATGGACACCATGCTGCAGAAGATCGCCGATTTCTATGAAGACGAAGTGGACGCCGCGGTGAAGGATTTGCTGACGGCTCTCGAGCCGGTCATGATCGTCATCCTCGGCGTCGTCGTCGGCGGCATCGTCATTTCCATGTACCTGCCGTTGTTCTCGTTGATCGCAAAGCTCAGCGGTTAGGGGCGGGCTGTGTGGCCTGCTGCGGCGGGCTTGCCAGGGGAAGAAAAACCGGAAACGACCCGGATGGAAAGCACACAGAATCTCTATGACTGGCTGCGGTGGCTCAGCCGGGTTCGTTTCCTGGTCATCACCTTTCTGCTCGGGATCGTTCTCTCGATCAACGAGCTGACGCAGATCAACCTGCAGGCGAAGTTGTTTGTTCCCCTCGTCATCCTCTGGTACTCGATTGCCCTGGTGCAGGTGATTCTGCTTCGCTGGATCCCCCGGGCACGTTGGCATGCCCCGCTGCAGATGGTTTGCGACATGCTGGTCGTCACCGGGCTGGTTTACGTGACCGGCGGCCATGAGAGCTACTTCATCTCCCTTTTCCTGCTCATCATTCTCATGGCCAGCATTCTGTTCGAGCGCAAGGCGGTGTTTCTGGTTGCCGGAGGAAGCTTCGTACTCTTGGGGACGCTGGTCGAGCTCACCTACTATGAGGTGATCCCGAAGACCGCCAGCGCGATGCCATCCGGGCGCTCGCTCCAATTCTGGATTCTGAGCAATCTGTTCGCGTTTCTTGCCGTGGCTTATCTGGGCAGCTTGTTGGCCCATACCCTGCGCCGCAGGGGCGTCGAACTGGAAGAGAAACGCGAACAGCTCAAAGACCTCCAGGCATTCAACGAGGACATCATCCAGTCCATGCGCGGCGGCCTGCTGACCACCGATCTCGACGGGCGCATCCTCCTGATCAATCGCACCGGCGCGGAGATCACCGGGCACGGCCTCGGCCTTCTTCACGGCGCACAAGTTCGCGAAAAGTTCCCGGCGTTCTGGCCGCCGGATGCCGACCCGAACACCGGCCCGCTCGCTTTGCGCAAGGAAGTTGAGTTCCGCACCCCCGATGGGCAGGTGCGCTATCTCGGACTTTCGGTTTCGCCCCTTCGCTCCGGTCAGAACCAGACGAGCGGTTACGTCTTCAACTTTCAAGATCTGACGGAACTGAAGCGGCTGGAGCACGAGGTGGCGACGAAGGAGCGCTTGGCTGCGCTCGGACGCCTCTCCGCCGCGATCGCTCACGAGATTCGCCAGCCCCTCACCGCCATGGCGGGAGCGCTCCAACAACTTGTCCGCCTCGCCCCGCTCGAGGAAGACGACAGGCGCCTCGTGCAAATCGTCAGCCGCGAATCGGAGCGACTGAATCTGATCATTACCGATTTTCTCGATTACTCGCGGGAAAAGACGTACGAGTTCGCCGAGGAAGACGTCGTCGCCCTCCTGGATGAAACGCTCACGTTGCTCGAACAGGATCCCAGCTTTTGGAAGCGCAGCCGGGTCGTGCGCGAGTTCCGTATCCGCAGCGTTCGCGCCCGCATCGATCGCGACCGTTTGAAGCAGGTTTTTTGGAATCTTTGCAACAATTCGCTGCGTGCCATGCCGGATGGCGGAACGCTCGCCGTGCGCCTGGTGGCAGACGCGCAATGGGTCCGCATCCGGTTTCGCGACACCGGCGTGGGCTTCGACGTGCGCCAGAAAGGCAAGATCTTCGAACCGTTTCAGTCGAGTTTTCGTCAGGGAACCGGTTTGGGCCTTGCCATCGTCTATCAGATCGTGCAAGCGCATAACGGCACCATCCGCGTGGAATCGGAAAAAGGGAAGGGCGCCGAGTTCACCATCGAGCTTCCCCGGGCAGGCTCCGCGCTGCGAGGTGAGCCGGGCGATCCTGGTTCGCGCTCTGAACCCGTTGCAACGCTGGAGCGAGGCTAACGCAGGCATGGCTCATCTGCTCATCGCCGACGACGAGCGCTCCATCTGTGAACTCCTCGAAATTACCTTTCGCAAGGAGGGCCACCGCGTCGAGGTGGCCACGAGCGGCGATGCCGCCAAGCGCCGCCTCGAATCGCGCATCTTTGATATCGTCATTTCCGATATCCGCATGCCGGACATGAGTGGGGTTGACCTTCTCCGCTACTGCAAGGAACTCTCTCCGGACACTGTTTTCATCCTCATCACCGGCGTGCCCACCATCGGGACGGCCATTGACGCCGTGAATTTCGGCGCCGATCGGTACGTGATCAAGGGCGACAAGCTCTTGGACGAGCTCCGGCCCGCCGTGCATCAGGTCGCGGAGAATCTCCGGCTGAAGAAAGAAGCGGGTGAACTGCGTCGCGAAGTGCGCCGGCTGACCGGACTCGACAACATTATTGGAACCAGCCCCAGAATGCGCGCGATCTTCGACCTGATTCAGACGATTGCGCCGCAATCCAGCCGCGTCTTGATCACCGGCGAAAGCGGCACTGGGAAGGAACTGGTTGCCCGCGCCATCCATGAAAACAGCGCGCGCGCCCGCGATCCGTTCATCACCATCAACTGCGGGGCGTTTCCCGAAACCCTGCTGGAATCGGAGCTGTTCGGTTACATGAAAGGCTCGTTCACCGGCGCGAACGAAAACCGGCGCGGCCTGTTCCAGGCTGCCGATTGCGGCACTCTGTTCCTGGACGAGATTGGGAATATGACTCCCACTATGCAGGTGAAGCTCTATCGCGTCCTGCAGGAGGGCAAGGTTCGGCCGATCGGCAGCACCGAGGAATCCGACGTGGATGTTCGAGTGATCGCGGCAACAAACAGGAACTTGGAAATAGAAATCGCCGAGGGGCGGTTTCGCGAGGATCTCTTTTATCGGCTCAGCGTGATCCCGGTTCACCTGCCGCCCTTGCGCGAGCGCCGCGAAGACATTCCCTTGCTCGCCCGCGCCTTTCTCGCGCGTTACTCGCGGGAGATGAGCAAGCCCCTTGAGGGTATCGATCCGAAAGCGATGGAGCGGCTCGAAGCCTATGAATGGCCTGGCAACGTTCGTGAGCTTGAAAACACCGTCGAGCGCGCTGTAGCATTGGAGACGGGGCGGTCCATCACCCTCGAGGGATTGCCCGAACGGATCACACGGTATTATCAGGAGCACTCGGCGGCGGGAGCTTCCGACGGCCGGAAACCTTTGATTCCTCCGGGCGGCATCGATCTGGAAAAGCACATACAGGAGGTTGAGCGGGCCTTTCTGAATGCCGCCTTGGAGTGTGCTGATGGCGTGCGAGTCCGCGCCGCTGGGCTTCTCCAGATGACATATCGTTCCTTCCGCCATTATGCTAAGAAGTATGGGATTTAAGAAAGGCCAGTCCTGAGGGACGTTTTTTGTCCAATGGCCTCGACAAACCATGTTACTTTTCAGGCTCCTGGGGAAGACGGGGAGTTCCGTATCACCCTGGCTACCGGAATTCAACCGCTAGGTTCTTCGGGTACTAGAACTTAGGGACGATTATCCTTTTCGACACATGTCCTGGCCCTTGGAACGCCAGTTGCTCTCTTAATCTACGCGTCCTGAAACGGACCCAAGTTTAATTCGCGAGACGAAAAAGGAGACCTCCGTGAGAAAGGTACAAAAGGGCTTTTCATTGATTGAGTTGCTCATCGTGGTAGCGATCATTCTGATCATCGCCGCGATTGCGATCCCGAACCTGCTGCGTTCGCGCATGGCGGCAAACGAAGCTTCTGCCGTCGGTTCGCTGCGCACGCTGAACACTTCTGCGGTGATGTACTCGTCCACCTACGGCAACGGGTTTCCGCCGACGCTCGCTGCCATGACCGGAGTGGTCGGAGCTGCTGCCACCTGCGATGCTGCACAACAGGTTGATAGCGTTCTTGGCGGCGGACAGAAGAGTGGTTACAACTTCACGTACACCGCCGGTACGGCGAACTTGACCAAACCCGCCGGCTGTACGACAGCCGGGTCCAGCACCTACCTGGTTGCTGCGATTCCGATCACGACTGGTTCCACTGGCCAGCGCAGCTTCTGCACTGACGAGTCCGGCGTGATCCGTTTCGATCCTGCGGGTGGAGCGATCGGAAGCGCCGGAACGTGCAACGCCCTGTCACCGATTCAGTAGTTGCCTTGATTGGATTCAGGGGGAGAAAGTTCACCGCTTTCTCCCCCGATCCGTTTCTAGCGGCGATTTACAGGTGGAATAAGATGCGACGCCTCAACCGCACAAGCCAAACGGATCCGGGACGAAACGCCGCTGACGGGTTTTCGTTGATCGAGCTTCTCGTCGTTGTCGCCATCATTCTAATCATCGCTGCGATTGCGATTCCGAACTTCATGCGCTCGCGGATGGCCGCGAATGAGGCCGCAGCGGTTGCAAACCTGCGCGACCTCACGAGCGCCGCCGTCATCTATTCCTCCACCTACAACAACGGGTATCCCCCGAGCCTGGGCGCGATGGGTGGTCCGCTAGGCTCGACGGTCGCGACGTGTGACCAGGCGAATCTGCTCGACCCCCTCTTGTCCAATGGCGGTAGCGGCAACACCAGCACGAAGAGCGGCTACACGTACAACTATACGGCCGGCATCGCGCTATCCACCACGCCTACAGGCTGCACCACGCCCGGCGCTGTGGCGTTTACGATCGACGCCGAACCGGCATCGGTTGGTTCCACGGGGCAACGGGGCTTCTTCGTCGATGCCTCCGGCGTCATTCGTTTCACCACCGACGGCTCCGCTCCCACTGTCGCCAGCCAGCCTCTGCAGTAAACAACCAGCGCATCTTCTTCTCCCAGAAAGGGAATCGGCAGAAGTCCTGCATTCTCTTCTTGTGGTCTTGTTCTTCCCGCCCTCACCCTTCTTGCTCCGCCTGCGGTGAAGCCCGTGCGCCCGTTCCTTCCTCCTGCTACACTTGAGGCGATGCTGGCTTTCTTGCTCGTGACCATGCTTTATGCGGCGCCCGCGCTTCCCGCTCGCGCCGCGCAGACCATCGCTCGCGCCATCGAAGCTCGCTATCATCGGGCAAGAACCCTGCAAGCCGTCTTTCTCGAGCGCTATTCGGATGGACGCCAGACCGTCCGTGTGGAATCCGGCACGGTATATTTCTCGCGGCCCGGTCGCATGCGCTGGGAATATGAATCGCCAGAAGAGAAACTGTTTCTCGTTGACGGCAAGCATGTCTGGTTCTATGTTCCCGCGGATCGCACCGCCAGCCGTGCTGACGTGAAGAAGAGCGAGGACTGGCGCACTCCGTTCGCTTTACTGACAGGAAAAGCGCGGCTGGAAAAGCTGTGCGGCCGGATTGACCTGATCGACCCCGCGGCACACGGTGCGCTCGCAGATCCGGCGCTGCGCCTCGCCGGGCCTGGCAATTCCATCCTGCGGTGCATGCCGCGCAAACAATCGGCGGACGCTTTCCTTGAAATCATTTTCGAGGCCGACCCGGAAGATCGCCTGGTGCGCGTGGTCATCCAGCAGCCCGGGGATATCTCGACCGAGTTTCGCTTCGGAAATTGGCAGGAGAATATTGCGGTGCCCGAATCCAAATTCCATTTTGAGCCTCCGGCCGGAGTCGCCATTGTTGACGAAGAGCAACTCGCCCGCGGGCAGCCATAGGACATTAGAGGCTGTGTGGCAACGTGAGATTCTCGTCGGGGCACGCCTCTTGTGGTGAGCGAAGCCGAACCATCAAGCGTGCCGTCAATGCCGCTTTTCCCGCCCGGCTTCCGCGCCTTGTGCGTCCCGACGCCTTTTGTCCGGAAGCCGCTGAGGGGCGGTGGACGGAGCTCTGACACAAACTTATAAGGCCTTGTAAATCTGGAATGCCCCTCATGAATTATGATTGAGCCGTGCCCGCGCCATCCTCTCCTCGCGGCGAAACCGCTCCGCGTCCGGTTCTTTTAGCTCGCCGAGCTTGATGCTACACTTCCAAGAGGTGCGCCGAACCGTAGCCGGCGCTGACCTTCCCAATGGCTGAGTTTGCTTGCAAGGTAGCGGACCCCACCGGCAAGATATTTCAGCAGGTGGAATCGGCCCAGAATGAGGCGGAAGCGAGGCAGAAGCTCGCAGACCGTGGCTTCTACGTGTTCTCCGTCCGGCGCCACATGGGCGTCTTGCCTTCGGCGAGCGGCTGGCGCCGCAAGCGAACTATCCGGGGCTCCGATTTTCTGATTTTCAACCAGCAATTCAACACACTCGTGAAAGCCGGCCTCCCTATCTTGAAGGCGCTTGACCTGTTGGCCGAGCGCGCCGCTTCCGAGCGCCTGCGTCCGTTTCTCGACGAGGTTCGTCAAAAGGTGCGCGAGGGTTCCGGGTTGTCGGACGCCTTCGGCTCGGCTGCGGTTTTTCCAAAGGTGTACACCGCCTCTCTGCTCGCCGGTGAGAAAAGCGGCAATTTGCCGGGCGTGCTCGACGACTACATCGCCTACCAACGCGTGACGACCGGGGTTCGAAAACGATTGGTGGCGGTACTCGTCTACCCGGCGATTCTCGTCTTTGTCAGTACGCTCATCATGTCGTACCTGGTCACCTACGTCATTCCGCAGTTTGCCGGTCTCTACAAAGAGTTGGATGTCGCGCTTCCCGGACCCACACAGTTCTTGATTTTGCTCGTCGTGACCTATCGGCCGTGGCTGCTCGGTTTCTTTGGGCTGATCGTGCTACTGATGGTGGGCACATTTCTCTGGTCCCGCACCGAGGCGGGCGGTGTGGCGCTCGATCGTCTCAAATTGCGTTTGCCGGTGGTCGGGGACACCTGGATTAAGTTTCAAATGGCTCAGTTTGCGCGCACACTGGCCACGCTGCTGGCGGGCGGCACGCCCTTGGTCAACGCCCTGGGCACCTCCGCGGATTCGATCGGAAGCCGCTTGGTCTCCACGTCTGTCGCGCAAGCGGCGGTCCGTGTCCGCGAGGGTGAATCGCTTTCCGCGAGCCTGGCCAGCACGCAGTTGATCCCGCCGCTGGCGCTCGAAATGATTGAAGTTGGCGAGGCGTCCGGCGCATTGGCGCCGATGCTCACCAGCGTAGCGCAGTTTTATGAGGAGGAGACGAGCCTGCGGACCCAGACGATGCTCGCCGTCGTCGAGCCGGTCATCTTAATCGTGATGGCCCTCGGAGTGGCGTTCATCCTGATCGCGCTCTACCTGCCTCTGTTCTCTTTCGGTTCTGCCGTGAGGTGACGATTCATGGTCGCGACGAATCGCAATCCCAATCCCCATGGGGAAGACGCTCCGGACGAAGCGGCCGAGCGCGAGCGCACGCAGCGGCTCGCGGAGCGCTACCGGTGTCCCTTTATCGACCTCGGAGACCATCGGATTGATCCGGAACTTTTTCACAGCATCCCCGCCGAATTGATGTTCCGGTACAGCTTCGTGCCGCTCGAAGCGCACGATTCCTCGCTCGTCATCGTTGTCTCCGATCCCAGCCAGTTGCTCGCCACCGACGAGCTCTCCCTCTTGCTCGGCAAGAAGCTGATCCTGAAGGTCGCCACCGCGTCGCAGATCGGCGAGCTGCTGAAACGCACCGAGCAGTCGCAGCGCGTGCTCGACCAGGCCACCGAGGGATTCACCCTCCAGGTGGTGAGCGAAGACGAAGGCGAAGAAAACATCTCCATGGAACGGCTCACACAGGAGACCGGCGTGAGCCCGGTCGTGCGCCTGGTGGACACCGTGATCTTCACGGCCCTCGAACGCCGCGCCAGCGACATCCACATCGAGACGCGCTCCAACGAAGTGGCCGTGAAGTACCGCATTGACGGCGTCTTGCAGTACGCCATGCAGCCGCTGGCGAAGGAATGGCACGGCACGATTCTTTCCCGCGTCAAGGTGATGAGCGAGCTCGACATTGCCGAGCGTCGCGTGCCCCAGGACGGCCGCTTCCGCGTGCGCTACAAGGGCCGCTTCGTGGATTTCCGCGTCTCCATCATGCCTTCCATTCACGGCGAGGATGCCGTGTTGCGCGTCCTCGACAAGGAAACTCTCAGCGAAAAATTTCGCAATCTTACGCTGGACGTGGTCGGCTTCGAAGCGGACGACCTCCGGAAGATCCGGCGCTACATTCGCGAGCCGTACGGCATGGTGCTCGTCACCGGCCCGACGGGCTCCGGCAAAACCACCACGCTCTATGCCGCGATCAATGAAATCAAGACCGACGAAGACAAGATCATCACCATCGAAGACCCGGTCGAATACCAGGTTCGCGGGATCACGCAGATTCCGGTGAACGAGAAAAAGGGACTGACGTTTGCTCGCGGCCTGCGCTCCATTTTGCGACACGACCCGGACAAGATCATGGTCGGTGAGATCCGCGACCACGAAACGGCGCAGATCGCCATCCAGTCCGCGCTCACCGGTCACCTCGTGTTTACCACCGTCCACGCGAACAACGTCACCGACGTCATCGGCCGTTTTATCAACATGGGCGTCGAGCCGTACAACTTTGTTTCGGCATTGAACTGCATTCTGGCCCAGCGCCTCGTCCGCGTGATCTGCGAGAATTGTAAGCGGCAGATGTCGCCGACCCCGCAAATCCTGGCCGAGTCAGGACTCGACCCGGCGACCTGGGGCAGCGCCCCGCTGTATGAAGGCCCCGGATGCCTGGAGTGTTCCGGCACCGGATACCGCGGCCGCACCGCCATTTCAGAATTACTGGATCTTTCCGACCGCATTCGCGAGATGATCATCAACCGGCGGCCTACTTCGGAAATCAAGCGCGTGGCCCGGGAAGAAGGCATGACCTTCTTGCGCGATTCCGGCGTGACCAAAGTCCGCGCCGGGATCACCACCCTTCGCGAGATCAACAAGGTGACTTTCATTGAATAGCCTGGAGACAACGAGGGCCGGCCTCGACCGCATCCCTTTTGCGCGGCGCCTCGGGCATTGGCTCGGTGCCATGCCTCATCCCTCGCTGGTTTGTGAGATTGCTCCCACTCACGTCGCCGCGGCCCGCTGGGGACATCGTCGGCTGGGGTTGGATGCCTCCTCCGTCGAACCGTTGGAGGAGGGAGTCATTATTCCTTCGCCCGTCGAAAGCAACATCACCAACCGCGAAGCGGTGCGCTCTGCCCTGCAACGCGTCCTCAATCGTATCTCGGGCCGCGGTCCGGACATGGCGCTCCTCGTTCCCGATCCCGTCGTTCGCGTGTTCATCCTTTCGTTCGAGACATTTCCGCGGAACCAGGAGGAAGGACTCGCCCTGCTTCGCTGGCGCTTGAAGAAGAGCGTGCCCTTCGACATCGAAGAAACAATTGTCACCGGAATGCGGCAGCAGGGCCGGGGCGGCGGGCTCGAAATCGTCGCGGCTCTGGCGCGTCAGAAGATCCTGCGGGAATACGAATCCATTATCGAAGCGTGTGGCCTTTCCGCCGGCGTGGTTCTCAGTTCGACGCTGGCGGCGCTGCCGCTCGTTGACGCCGATGGCGCCACGCTGCTCGCACGCAGGAACGGGAAAAGTCTGACGACGGTGATCGCGCAGGGAGAAACGCTCTGCGTCTATCGCACGACCGAGATCAGCGCGCCACCGGCCCAGTTCGAGCCTCGCCTGCTGCTCGACGAGATCTTTCCCGCGGTTGCCTACCACCAGGACACGTGGGGCGGCAACGTGAGTCGCGTTCGTCTCGGAGGTTTTGGAGACCGGTTCGAAGAGTTTCAACGCGCGGTCGGCACGGAGCTTGGTTGCGCTGTACTCCCGCTCGACGCCGATCTGGGTGATGGAGCCGTTCCCGTGGATGTAGAAAATCTCATGCGGCATGATCTGGACGCCCTTGTCGGATGGGCGTTGAATCGCGGAGCGTGAGGAAATCCTGTCTCTGGACATCATGGTGCGATGAAGGTTCGTCTCAATCTCGCTGCTTCACCGCTCGAGAATAAGCGCCGCTTTCTGGCGGCTTCGAGCTTTCTTGGGCTGCTCGCTCTGTCAGCTCTCGTTGTGCTTTCGGCTCATGCCTATCGCAATTGGCGCGACACGCGGGACTTGCGCCTCGAGATCTCCGGCTACGAGTCGCGAACCGAAAAACTCCAGCACCAACGGCAGGACCTCTTGTCGTTCTTTCAAAATCCTAAGTCACTTGAAGTCACCGACCACGCCGCTTTTCTCAATTCGCTCATCGAGCAGCGCAGTTTTCCTTGGACGAAGCTTTTCATGGATCTCGAACAGACTTTGCCGGCGGGAGTTCGCGTAGTCAGCATCGCCCCAAGAATGGAAAAGGGGCGCGTTCAGGTCAAGCTGCTCGTCGGGGCGCTCACGGACGAAGGCAAGCTGAAGTTCCTGAAGGCCCTGGAGGCCTCGAAAGAATTCTCCGACATCCAGGTGCGGCAGGAGACTCGTCCGCAAAGCGGTTCGACCGACCGCGTCACGCTCGAATTGGAAGCGTGGTACGCCACCACATGACGACGGCCGCCAAACCGCGCTCTTGGAAGCGAGGGGTCCTCACCGGGCTTGTGGTCGTGCTCTTGCTCGACGGCGTGCTTCTGGTTGTTAACTGGCGAGCGGCACGGGCGTCACTGCAGTCACAGCGCGACCAGGCAGTACGGCTGAAGCACCAGGCCGATCAACTGGCATCCGACGTGTCGCGCGCTGAAGCCATTCGCGCCCGCATCCCGCAGGTCAAACAGAACAGCGACCGGTTTTATGCGGACCAGTTTCTTCCTGCCGCGACCGGCTATTCTTCCATCGTCGCGGACCTGGGCGAACTCGCCGGCCACTCCGGACTCAAGACAGGTGGTATCAGTTTCAAACAGAAGGAACTCGAGAAGCGCGGCGTCACGGAAATCCAGATCAGCGCGTCGGTCGAAGGCGATTATCCGAGCCTGATCCATTTCATCAACGGCCTCGAGCGTTCGAAGAATTTCTACTTGTTGGACAATTTGCAGCTGGCCTCGGTGACGACCGGCAGCATCAAACTCCAGTTGGAGCTGCGGACGTACTTTCGCGACTAGACGATGGCCCTCTCACGTCGAACGGAGATTTGGTTTCTGGCTGTTCTGGTCGTCCTCCTGGGACTCTCCTACTGGTACGCTCGCATTCAGGCGCCGGCGCTGGTCGGCGTCGCCGCCAATGTGAAGTATGAGCCGCTCAAAGTCGAAGACCCGGCGCTGCGGATGGACCTCCTCGAGCGGATTCAAAAGCTCGAATACACCGGGACGCACCGGAATATTTTCAGCGCCGAAGCGCCTCCCGCTCCGCCGATCGGTAAGACGAATCCTGCAGTCGCAGCACCGCTGGTACCGGCTGGGCCGCCGCCGCTCGATATTCCCGTTACCTTTTTCGGATACGCGGTGAACCCGCAGACGGGCAAACGCCAGGCGTTCTTCACCAACGGCGACGATGTGTTCGTCGTGCCGGAGGGAGGAATGTTTCTCAATCGTTTCCGCCTGATCAAAGTGGGCAACAACACGGCGGACATCATCGAGGAATCTTCCGGCCGGCGGGCCACGCTGACGATGGAGTTGCCACCGCAATCATGATCTCTCATTTCCGAATCCGGAGCGTTTCCATCAGCGCTCGCCGCAGCCATCGCCGCGAGAATGGCTACGCGCTGCTGATCCTGATTTTTCTCGCCGCGGTGATGGTGATCGCGGCCGGCGCGGCGGTGCCGAATCTCCTCACCCAGGGCAAGCGCGCGCGCGAAGACGAGATGATCTGGCGCGGCGAGCAATACGAGCGCGCTGTCCGGCTCTACTACCACAAGAACGGAAAGTTCCCGCAGAAGATCGAGGATTTGGTGAAAGGGAACGGCCAGATTCGCTTCCTCCGAGAAGAGTACAAGGATCCGATGAACACGGCCGACGGAAGTTGGCGCTTGATCTACGTCACACCCGCAGGAATCCTGATCGGCAGCTTGCGCTACAAATCGCTCGCGCAGATGAATGCTGCGTTGCATCCCGGCCAGCCGACCCCGTTCGGGGGAATCCTCCCGCCGGGACAGGGCCAGGGACCGCCGCAGTCGCAATCGGGCACGACTCCGCCGGGCGATGCGGGATCGCAAACGCCGGTCGAGGGACAAGGCGGCACACGGCCGCAAGGGCCGGGCCAAACGGGCGGCACCGGAGGGGAGCAGGGAACACCGACGGAGCCGGGCACGGGCTTGTCCGGACCGGTGATCGGCGGCAACTTGATCGGCGTTGGCGGAACGGTAGACAAGCGTTCGTTGAAAGTGTATGAGGGCGGGAAGACGTACAGGCGCTGGGAATTCATCTGGAATCCGCTGGCGGAAGCCACGATTCAGGGAGGAACGGGCCCAACGCCGGGGCAGCCAATTGGAACGCCGCAGGGCCCGTCGAATCCGAGTCCGCCTCCCCCGCCGCCGCAGCCTCCGCAAAATCCCCAGCCGTAGCGCGTCCTCGCAGCAATTACAAAACTTTGTTCAGATTGTTTACTGCGCCGAAGGTCCCGGACAGGAAAACGCAAGGGGCATGCAAGTGGAGATACGTGTCGTCGTTTTGTTTTTCTGTTGCTGCTGGAATGACGTCATCACACGGCGGACGTAGGCCTGCGTTTCACGGAACGGCGGGACGCCGCCGTAACGTTCGACGCGCTGCGGACCGGCGTTGTATGCCGCGAGCGCGAGCGGAAGATTGCCGTGGTATTGCTTGAGGAGTTGTTTCAGATAGCGCGTGCCCGCGTCCACATTCTGGACGGGGTCGAACATGTTGACGACGGAAAAGCGCGAAGCGGTCGCCGGCCGCAACTGCATCAGCCCGTACGCCTGCTTGCGCGAGACAGCGCGCGAATCGAAATTCGATTCCGCGGAGATCACGCTGGCGATCAGCGCCGCGTCGAGGCCGTGCTTGCGAGCGGCGGCGCGAATCACATTTTGGTAAGGAACGTTTGACGAGGGCGGGGAAGCGGGAGCGGCGGCGAAGACTTCTTCCGGCTCGATCGCGACCACATCCTGCGCCGCGACTTCGATGATGCCGCCGGCGACAGTCAGGCGGACAGTGTCGCCCGTGCGCTCGTAGCCTGTGATGTGCAGCCGCTGTCCCGAGCGCAGCACGACGTAGTCGGCGCGAGCAGCGCCAGCCGTGAAGAGCAGCGCAACGAGGATGAAGACGGTCTTGCGCATCAAGTCCTGCCCAGCGCGTAGGTGCGGATGGCCTGAGCGACGCCGCCCTGATCGTTCGATAGCGTAACCGCCCAGCCCAGCGATTTCAACTCGGGCGAGCTGTTGCCCATGACGACGGGCAGCCCGGCGAATTCCAGCATTTCCCGGTCATTCCAATTATCGCCGATGGCCATCACGTCCTCGCGAGTGACGCCGCGGCGCTGTGCCCATTCCGCCAGCGCAGCGCCCTTCGAGCAGCCCAGGCGGATCACGTCAATGATGGAGAAATTGCGCTCTTCGTATTCGGTCACCGCGAGCGCGAATTGATCGGCGGCCGGATGCGCGCGAAGGAGGGCGACCGCGTCGCGCATCGGCTCGACCGGCCCGGTAAACATCACCTGGATGGGGTCTTCGTCGAGACAATCCTCGAGCGGCGAAATTTCGACGAGGTATTCGCGGTTGCGCTCGAAATAGCCTTTGCGGCCGGGATCTTCCCAATCAATTTGCTCGAAGACAACCTGGCGCTCGCGCGGCCGGTCGAAGACGACGGCCGTGCCGATGCGGAATTTCTGCGTCACGGCGAGCACTTCGCGCGCCACGCCGCGCGGCAGCAGATGGCGGAGGTGCGTCGCGCCGTCGCGGGTCTTGATCAGCGCCCCGTTGTTCACGATCATTGTCAATTCGCAGGGAAGACCGTTTGCGATGGGAAGAGCGAAATCGAAGCGCCGCCCGGTGACGAGGACGACTTCGATGCCGCGCGCTGCCGCTTCCGCGATTGCCGCGCGGTTTTCTTCGGGGACCTGCCAGCGGCTGTCGAGGAGCGTGCCGTCGAGGTCCATCGCAATCATGCGGATGGGCATCGGGGTATTGTACCGTGCTCCAGAGTTTCGCCGGAGAATGCCGTTGTCCTCGTATGCCAATGCACGGAAACCATTTTGGATGATGAAGCGCCGAAGTGTCCCGCAACGCAGTTCTTGCTTTGTTTCCACAGAAAGTAGATTCCTCCGCGCCAGCGCTTCGGAAGGACACGAGTGCGGCCTTGCGGCGCGGCGCGCGGAGTGACTGGTTGGGCTGGGGGAGGGTTGCGTGCGCGCTTCGGATGGTTTAGGATGAGTCCAAGTGAGTCCTATGTCTGAATCTTCACTTAGTCGAAAATTAGTGGTGGTCGGCAGTTTCATTATTTCGTTTGTCGCTCTCTACTGGTTGCTCTCGTTCCCGAATAAACCTCTGGGTGCGGCCAACCGTCTCGGATATTTATGTGCCGTCTTGTGTGCTTTGGGCGCGGCTTGTTCTTGCTGGGCCACAGGTTTTGCTTACGTGACAAGAAAGCGGAACTGGTCTCTCAGGACTTGCCGAATGGCCGGGTTGTTCTTCATGGTGCCCGGGTTGGTTCTTCTCCTAGCGGATGCTCGGATCGGAACAACTGGGACGCTCCTACTTTCTCAATTGAACCTTACCGGCTACGTTTGCGCCAAGTTGGCGTATCCCGAACTCAGCGTCGAAGAGATCTACGCTCCAGAGAAACCGCTCAGCCTATTTGGGAAGTAGCACTCGCCGCGCAAGGTTCAGCCTCGCGTAGTGTCCCAAAAATTCGTTGCATCTGTTCCCTGGTTGCCAGGGGTCAAAACCCTGACTTTTCTGCGCGTGATGCCGGAGCTAGAGTTCCGGTCTCCTGAGAAGCAGGGGAGTATGTTTCCGGAACACAATACGAGCGGGCACCCGTGGGCGACCGCGGTCGCCCACGGGCGCCTGCGGCGCTTGTCATCGGGCGTCGAGAGGTTTATAGTCCCGGTGGAGTTCGCGCTCAGTCCAGGAGGAGAGACAAAATGCGGAAACTTCTGTTCACCGCGATTTCCCTGTTGCTGTTGGGTTCCGCGGCGATGGCTCAAGGCAAAGTGAATACGAAGTGGGATTGCGCGAAACAGACGGCGGACCACCAATTCGACGTGGGCGACGTGCCGGGTCACGCCTATTGGATCGCGCAAGGCGGCTGCACTGCGACGTCGAGCGATGAGGGCTTCGCCGAAAAGACCGGCGCCTTTACGGAATTCCGGGAGATGTGGAAAGCATCGTACACCGGGCACGGCCGCTTCAACGTGACGATGGACAACGGGGACAAGGTTTTCTACACCTACGATCAAACAGGCTCAGCAGACATCACGAAACCAGCTAGCAACAAATGGAAAATCCACAGCGGCACGGGGAAACACAAGGGCATCAAGGGTTCCGGCACCTGCTCCGGAATGTTCCATGAGGATGGCTCTTCCGACTGGACGTGCACCGGCACCTATTCGATGGGGAAGTAAGCCGGAAGTTGAACTCAAGCCGGGGCTGCGCGCCCGCCCGCAGCCCATGGCTTTGAGGAAATGCACTGCACCGCTGCTTCGTCTGTTTGGCAATACGTCACGCTTGCGGGCGGGAGAGGATTCCTCTACTATGACGGCAAGGACAGGATATGGCAGAACCTTCATTAAGTCGAAAAACAGCCCTCGTCTGCGGTTTCGTAAATTCCTTTGTCGCTTTGTACTGGCTGCTGTCGTTCCCGAGTAGATCTCTCGGGTTCGCCAACCGTATCGGCTATGTAAGTGCCGTGTTGTGTGTTTTGGGCGCGGCTTGTTTTTGCTGGTCCACAGGTTTTGCTTACGTGGCAAGAAAGCAGAACTGGTCTCTCAGGACATGCCGAATGGCCGGATTATTCTTCATGGTGCCCGGGTTGGTTCTTCTCGTGGCGGACCCTCGGATCGGAACAACTGTGTTGCTGCTTTCTCAAGCGTCGCTTACCGGTTACGTTTGCGCCAAGCTGGCGTATCCGGAACTCAGCGCCGAAGAGATCAACGCTCCGGAACGACCGCTCAGCCTCTTCGGAAAGTAGCACTCGCCGCGCCATCAAGCCCCTCGCAACAGCACATTCGAGCAACACGCCGCCAGCACGCCGATGAAATCGTGTGCGCTGCACTCCGGGCTTATGCCTTCGACACTCTCTCATCTGGCATGCTCGTGCTGTAAGAAACAACATCCGTTCAACCCACTAATCAACCGCTGCGACTGCGCCGCGCCGCCCACTTCGGTATGGATCTCATCTGGGTTCAATAGATACCGGCTCTGCAGGCGAGCGCGGCTGCGGGGTCCATTACGCAAGTCTTCAGCGAATCCGCACCCTGGTACTAGTTACTTTTAGCCGAAGTACCATTTCTCAAAAGATATCGTGCGCCTATCTTGAAATGACACAGCGGTGTTCCGTTTCCGTACACCGCGAGTGCGGCAGATTCACCGGCGGAGGCATACGTGCGCGTCCGTCAACTGGACATCTTGCGCGCCATAGCCGTGCTACTGGTGCTCGGTAGGCACGAGCACGCCAACGCGTTATGGAGACGCTGCGGCTGGGTGGGCGTGGACCTCTTTTTCGTGCTGAGCGGGTTCTTGATCTCCGGCCTGCTTTTCAGTGAGTACAAGAAACGCGGACGGCTCGACCTGCCACGATTTTATATTCGCCGTGGTTTGAAAATTTACCCATCCTTTTACGTCCTGATCCTCGCGACTTTTCTGGTGAGCATGCACTTTGGCCGCATGAATGGATTCCGGAAGTCATCTTTTTCCAAAACTACTTTCACGGCCTTTGGGGACACACCTGGTCGCTGGCCATCGAAGAACATTTTTATATACTGCTCGGCCTCCTACTGTTGTTCTTGAGCAAGTTTTCGCGCGATCGAGAAAATCCCTTCCGGGTCATCCCGCGAATCTTTTTCGGGCTGGCTGCGGTCGTGCTCACCGTGCGCCTGCTGACGCCCTACCAGTATCCACACTTCCACTTTTCGCACTATTACCCGACACATCTTCGAATGGACTCCTTGTTCTTTGGCGTCTTCATCAGCTACTTCCACCACTTTCGACCCCAGGTCATCCCGGAGCTGCTGAAGAGCCAGCGCGTCCGAGTGGGGCTGGCTGTGCTCAGCGTGGCGTTGTTGGTGCCGTGCTTGTTTATCGATATCAGTAACTTTTTCATGCTGACTTTCGGGTTCACCCTTCTCTATCTAGGATTTGGCGGAGTCCTCGTTCTGGCGCTTTATTGTCCCATCGTCTGGCCGCGCCTGCTGCGCACTCCGATGGCCTGGTTGGGTTCGGCGCTCGCCTACGTCGGCATGAACTCCTATTCCATTTATCTTTGGCATCCGGCAGCCCAGTCTTGGGGGCTCCACAAGCTCGTCAGAATTATGCCGTTCCGTTCTGGCGTGGTCGCCGAAGTTGTGATCTATGTGACGTTGAGCCTTGCGTTGGGGATAACGATGGCCAAGTTGATTGAGTTCCCGGTTTTGAAGCTGCGCCAACGCCTGTACCCATCGCGCATCCCTGAGGTAGCGGTGGTGTCAGAAGTAAAAGCCCGCCTTGAGTTCAATACGAATCCAATCGATGCTTGAGTCTCCGTTTTTGCCCAGATGCTGCAACGAGATGGAAAATGAATCAGGCCCCTTGTCTTGTATGTTCGCGTTTATAGGTTTCCCTCTCGCTCTCGGATAGGTGACATGCAACGCTAGTGGTTGAGGACACGCCGGCAATCTACCTGCCGAGGCGTTTCCGCCTCAATGTCCACGGATTCTTGTGTGCTAGACTTGCGGGCTTATGCCCTCGGCACTCACTTATCTGGAATGCTCGCGCTGTAAAAAACAACATCCGTTCGACCAACTGATCAACCTCTGTGACTGCGGCGGGCCGCTGCTGGCGCGGTACGACCTGGCCGCCGCGAAGAAAACGTTCACGCCTGAAATTATTCGCACGCGGGCGGCCACGATGTGGCGCTACCGCGAACTGCTGCCGGGGGAGCGGCGCGTCTCGCTGGGCGAAGGGATGACGCCGCTGGTCCACGCCAAGCGCCTGGGCGAGCGCATGGGGCTGAAGGCGCTGTACGTGAAAGACGAGGGCCTGAACCCCACCGGCTCGTTCAAGGCGCGCGGGCTTTCAGCGGCCGTGACGATGGCGAAAGAGCTGGGCGCGAAGACGCTGGCGATTCCGACGGCGGGGAACGCGGGCGGGGCGCTGGCGGCGTACGCGGCGCAGGCGGGAATTCCATGCGTGATCGTGATGCCCGCGGATACGCCGCTGGCGAACCAGATCGAAAGCCGGGCGTTCGGCGCGGACGTCCGCAAGCTTGACGGGCTGATTTCCGATTGCGGCAAGTACGTGGCGGAGCACAAAGAGCGCGAAGGGTGGTACGAAGTTTCGACGCTGAAAGAGCCGTACCGGATCGAAGGCAAGAAGACGATGGGGCTGGAAGTGTGGGAGCAGTTCGGCGGGAAGCTCCCGGACGTAATCATCTATCCGACCGGCGGCGGCGTGGGGATGATCGGGATGTGGAAGGCGTTCGAAGAACTCGAAGTGCTGGGGCTGATCGGGCGCACGCGGCCGCGAATGGTGACGGTGCAGGCGGCAGGGTGCGCGCCGATTGTCGAGGCGTTCAAGAAGGGCGCCGAAAGCTCGGAGTTCTGGAAAAATGCCGCGACAGTGGCGTCCGGACTGCGCGTGCCGAAGGCGCTGGGGGATTTTCTGGTTCTGAACGCGATTCGCGAGAGCAGCGGCAGCGCTGTGGCGGCGACGGATGAGGAAATGCTGGCGGCGGGGAGGGAACTGGCGGCGCTCGAGGGAATTTTTGCTGCGCCGGAAGGGGCGGCGAGTGTCGTTGCCGCGAGGAAGCTGCACGCAGATGGATGGATCAAGGCCGATGAGAAGGTGGTGCTTTTCAATACGGGCTGTGGCTACAAGTACGAGGACGCCTGGAAGAAGGCGCTCGAAATGAAGTAGAACAGCGGCGTTGGTACCCCTCCCAATAAGTCTCCTGCATGGCTCCAAGCTTGCAATATTCAGCCTAGAGGTGCGCGTAAAGCCGGAGTTCGCGGCCTGCCCCGGGCCGAAACAAGTGCCGGGAGCGCGCTCGCTAACTGCTGAACCATGCGTGGCTTAGAGGCGTAAAAAGGCTGGACGAGCCCGCAGACTGCGGAATATTTCGCAGGCATTCCGCGCCGCAGAGCCGCGCCAAGGCTCGCACCCATTGCGTGTGAACGCCCTTGGAAAAACCCGGGGAGGATATTTCGATGAACCCAACTCCTGAGAACCGAGGACCCCGCCTGAGCATCCCCGAACTGCGCGAGGCCGCTGCCGAGATGCGGGCAATGGCCCTGATCGACATTTTTGCGGCGGGTTCCGGCCATCCCGGCGGATCGTTTTCAATCATGGATGTCGCCGCGGCGCTCTACCTCCATGAACTGAACCACGACCCGAGTGATCCCGATTGGGCGGAGCGCGACCGGGTATTCTGGTCGGCGGGGCACAAGGCGCCGGCGCTGTACGTGGCGCTGGGGAAGGCGGGCTATTTTCCGCTGGACGATACGGTCTTGCTGCGGCAGTACGGATCGGCCTTCGAAGGACATCCCAACCGGCTGAAGGTTCGTGGAGTTGAAATCTCCAGCGGGTCGCTCGGCCAGGGACTGGGCATCGCGGTCGGTGACGCTCTGGCGGCGCGCCTGCGCGGACAGCCGCATCGCGTGTACTGCATCATGGGCGACGGGGAACAGCAGGAAGGAAGCGTCTGGGAAGCGGCCATGGCGGCGGGGCACTACCATCTGGGCAATCTGTGCGCGATCGTGGACGACAACCGGCTGCAGATCGACGGCTGGGTGCACGACGTGATGGAAGTGGAGCCGTTGGCGAAAAAGTATCAGGCGTTTCAGTGGAACGTCCTCGAGATCAACGGGCACAACCTGGCGGAGATTCTGGCGGCGTTCGAATGCGCGCGCGAGGTGCAAGATCGCCCGACCGTGATCATCGCCAACACGGTGAAGGGCAAAGGCGTCTCGTTCATGGAGAACGAAGCGAGCTGGCACGGCACCGCTCCGAATCGCGAGCAGTTCGAGCGGGCCATCACCGAGCTGGCGACGCAAAACATGCCGCGGGAACGAGTGGACGCCCTTCTTCGGCGCGCCGCGGACAATGCCAAGCGGGTGGCGCGGGAGACGCGGAGTTCGATTCCCACAGCGAGCCGCGATTACTGGTGGAATTCGCGCGAGACGATGCGGGCGGAGATGGACCCGACGCGGATGGGATTCGGCCGGGCGCTCGAATCCGCCGGAGCGGACGAGCGCGTCTGCACCGTGCATGCGGATATCTCCGGCTCGATCCGGATTTCCGATTTCGAAGCCAAGCACCCGGAACGTAAAGCGCGCGTATTCAGCGTGGGCATCGCCGAGCAGAACATGATGGGCGTCGCGGCGGGACTGGCCAAAGAAGGCTTGATTCCGGTGACGGGAACCTACGGCGTGTTCGCGGCGGGGCGCGCGTGGGACCAGATCCGCACCACCATCTGCTACAACAACCTGAACGTGAAAATTGCGGGGGCGCATGGCGGAATCTCCGTCGGGCCGGATGGAGCGACGCACCAGTCACTCGAAGAAATCTCGCTGATGTCCATTCTGCCGAACATGCATGTGGAAGTTCCGTGCGACGCGTTGGAAACGGAGCGCGCCACGCGCTACTGCCTGCTCGACATGGAAGGGCCGGTGTATCTCCGGTTCGCGCGCGAAGCAACCCCGAAGGTGACGAGGCCCGAGACGCCTTATCGCTTCGGTGCAGCCAATGTCATTCGTTACCGCGGGGAGCAGCCGCAGTTTATGGACGCGTTCGAGACGATTCTCGCGAGCGACTACGGCGGCGAAGGCGAGGAGGCGACCATCGTGGCCTGCGGGCCAATGATCCCCGAAGCGATGCGGGCCGCCTGGCTGCTCAAGGAAGAATACAATCTCGAAGTCCGCGTCCTGAACATGCACACGGTGAAGCCGCTTGACGTGGCGGCTCTGGTGGCGGCCGCCGAGCAGACGCAACTCATCGTGACGGCGGAGGAGCACCAGAAGGGGGGATTCGGCAATTTGATCGCAGGAGCCATTCTCCGGCATCGGGAGGATTTCGAAATGCCCCTCCTCCTCGATATGGCCGGCGTGGAAGACCGCTTCGGCAATTCCGGCAAGCCCTGGGAGCTGGTGCAGGCGTTCGGTTTGACGGCTGAGCATATCGCCCGGCGAGTTTTGTGGCTGTATGCGCGAGAGCGGGGGCTTTCGGCGAGTTCGAAGCAAGCCCCTGTGGCGGTGGCAGCGTTAGAATGCTTCCGCTGCCACAGAAATGTCCCGTTTGACGAGTTTCTTGCGGAGATGCCCGTGCCTGCCGGCGAGCTGTGCGCCGATTGCGAGCGGCGGTCGCGCGAAGGCTGCGCCGTCTGCCGCGCGGAATGGACCCTGGCGAATCCCGGATTCCCCTATCTGTGCCGCGACTGCCGGGAGATCGCCGTCGCTTGTTAGCGGGATCGCTGATTTCCAGAAACCGGCTGGTTACAGGGTTGCTGGCAGGCGTTGGCGGGCCGCGCGCCGTTTGGTAAGATTGTGGTGCTCGGTGGGCGGCTAGCTCAGTTGGGAGAGCATCGCGTTCGCAACGCGGGGGTCGGGGGTTCGAATCCCCTGCCGTCCACCATTCTCCAGCTTCCATTTCAATTCATCATGATCGGGGGTTTCCTTCGGCTCCGCCCCGCGAGGAGTGGGACTTCGCTCTGGCCCGGTGCCTGGACTCCGATGGAGTCCACCGGACTCCAAAAGCCGGAGATAAGCTCCTCCCTTCGCGTCCACGAGTTCTTCTTCCGATCATCTCCGCACACCGGTTGTGGATTTTCTTGGCGATTCACGGGGTCGGGGCAGGCGGCCGCGGCAATGCGAATGAGTGGCCGGCCTGTCTGGAATCGCTGCGCCCTAGTCGGGGCGGATGGCCTGGGCGGCCTGGCGTTCGGCAATCACTTTTCTCGCGTTGTCGTAGAGGGCCTTCGCCTGTGGGAGCATCTCGATGGCTTTCTGGACCTGCGGGTCTCCCTGCAATTCAACCTTGTAGCCATCGTTGATTCCGAAGACGGAAGTGAAGACTTCGCGCTTAATTTTCTCCTTGATCCAGGTGAGGTTCTCCTGAATATCCGGCTCGGTGAAGCGGACGTGTTGTTTGTCGAGGTAGAGGCGGAAGAGATGCATCACCGAATCGTCGACATTGAAGTCGTGGGTGATATTCGGACGCTGGCCAAGGAAGAAGCGGGTGAAATCCCCGACGCCCGTGTCGAAGGGGTAGAGGACGCCGCGCGAAGCCAAAAGCTGCTGGAAGGAATCGGACTTGGGCATCGGGTCGACGACATCAGGAGTGATGCCGCCTCCTCCGAAAACCTGGCGGCCGCTGTCCGTCAGTTTGACTTCGGGATTCTTCGGCGGGCGCGGGTTATAGCGGTACTCGTAGAGCGAAACGTTCTTGTAATCGCGCTGGATCAACCGGCCGCTTGGCGTGTAGTAGCGGGCGGTGGTGAGAAGAATGGCCGTGTTCTCGTTGAGCGGGAATTGTGTTTGGACGAGGCCTTTGCCAAAGCTGGTTTCGCCGACAACCAGCGCGCGATCGTGATCCTGCAGGGCGCCGGCAACGATTTCCGAAGCGGAAGCGCTATCGCCGTTGAGGAGCACGACCAGGGGCACATGCACGCCGCCATTGCCACGCACGGCGTAATAGCGGCGCTCCGGATTGGCGCGGCCGCGGTGGGAAACCACGAGATCGTTCTTGTCGAGGAAATAGTCCGATACGCCAACGGCTTCATTCAACAGCCCGCCGGGATTCCCGCGCAAGTCGAGCAGGAGCCCATCGAGATGCGTGTAATCGAGCTGATGAAGCGCATCGCCCAGTTCGCGATCGGTCGTTTCATTGAACGAGGAGATGCGGGCGTAGCCGATGCCGGGCTTCAAGAGGGTGAAGAAATCCACGCCGGGGCGGGGAATTTCATCGCGGGTGACGGCGACGTCGATCGGCTTCTCCCAGCCTTCCCGCCCGAGCGTGATTTTCACCTCGGTGCCCTTGGGGCCTTTCAGCAAATCGGCGACTTCGCTCGTGCTCAGGCCGTCGCACGATTTGCCGTCCACCTTCTCGATGATATCGGCGGGGCGGATGCCTGCTTTGTAAGCGGGCGAGCCAACGAAAGGAACGATGACGACGGTGTGATTGTCGCGCGGGCCGACCTGCATGCCGACGCCGTAATAGCGGCCGTGTTGTTCTTCCTTGAGAAGCGCGTATTGGCGGGGATCAAAAAAAGTTGAGTGCGGGTCGAGGACACGAAGCATTCCGGGGATGGCTCCGCTGTATATCGCGCGGTCGGCATCCACCGGCTCGGCGTAGTTCTGCTGCACGATCGCCAGCACGCGCGTAAAGTCCTTGACCGTGCTCTGGAGATCGCCGGCCCCTGCGGCGGTGGCGCGGACCGCAGGTCCGTAGAGGCCGCCGAGAATGGCCGAAAGGGTGAGAACTGCGCCCAGCAGGAAAACACCACGTTTTGAGGATTCCATCCCGTCCCTCGCTTTCCCGAATACCCCGGAAAGTATAACATTGGCGGGCTGGTTTGACACATCCCGCGTCGTCTCCTATGATGCCGAAGAGGCCAACGGTGGCATGGGTATCCTCAGCGTCCCGCATCTGATTATCATCTTTGTCGTGGCTCTGATCGTTTTCGGGCCGCAAAAGCTGCCGGAATTGGCCCGGAGCCTCGGCAAGATCATGGGCGATTTCCGCCGCGCCACCTCGGAACTGCGCGGCACGTTTGACGAGCACCTGCGCGACCTCGAACGGGAAGCGCAGTTGCTCGACACCCGCAACCGCGAACCGGCAAAGCCTGCGGAAGCAGGCGGTTCCACGGCGGCTGCGCCCGAGCCCGAGAAACTTCCTCATGGCGACACCAAGCCAGCCTGACCCGACAACACGAACGCGCGAAGAGGACGAAAACGGCGGCGGGAAGATGTCGTTCTTCGAGCATCTCGTCGAGCTGCGCAAGCGCATCATCCATTCGCTGATCGCAGTCGGCATCGGCGTGGTGGCAGGGTTCTTCGTGGCGGAGAAAGCCATCGGCTTTCTCGTGAAGCCGATGGTGGCGGCCCTGCGCGATGCCCACCTCGCCGACAAACTGGTGTACACCAGCCCGACCGGCTTCGTCGTCGTCCTGATCCATACCGGCTTCTATCTCGGATTCGTGCTGGCCTCGCCCTTCGTTCTCTATCAAGTGTGGCTGTTCATCGCGCCGGGACTGTATCGGCACGAGCGGCGGGGGGTGCTGACGTTCGTCATCTCCGCGACGCTGCTGTTTTTGGCGGGCATGGCGTTCGCGTATTGGATCATGCTGCCGTACGTGCTCAAGTTCCTGATCAGTTTTCAGGGGCCGTTCACGCCGCTCATCAGCATCAACGAATACTTTGATTTGATCCTGATCGTGCTCATCGGCCTGGGATTGATCTTCGAGCTGCCCGTGCTCATTTTCTTTCTCTCGCTGTTCGGCATCGTGACGCCGCGATTCCTATGGACCAACGCGCGCTACGCCATCCTGATTATCACGATCATTGCGGCGATTGTGACCCCCTCGCCGGACGCGACCACGATGCTCATTTTCATGGCGCCGATGGTGCTGCTGTATTTTGCGGGAATCGGCGTTTCCTACCTGGTTGTCCGGCGGAAGCGGATGGCCGCCATTGCCGATGAAGGAGCGCAGTAGCTTGCGCCGAGGCGCGCTGCCGTTTTGCTTGCTGGTTTTGCTGACCGGCGCCATCGTTGCAAGCGGCTGCAGCGGCGGGGCTGCCCCGCCCATCACCGCCAGCCAACCAGCGCAAGCCGCTTCTCCCGCGCCGGTCCCGGAGCAGGCGCCGCCGTCTTCGCAGACGGGTGGCTTTGACGGGCAGAAGGCGTTCGAGCACGTGGCGAAGCTGGTCGGCTTCGGCCCACGCCCGCCCGATTCCGCCGGAATTCACCTCGCGCAGCAGTACATTCACGAACAGCTCGCAAGCTACGGCTGCGCCATCGAGGAAGACGATTTTCACGCGGCCACGCCGATCGGCTCGGTGGCGATGAAGAACATCGTGGCGAAAAGTCCCGGCGAAGGGCCGGGGATCATCCTGCTGCTCACGCATTACGACACGCTGCGCAAGGAGAATTTCGTGGGCGCCGTGGACGGCGGCTCCTCCACCGGCCTGATGCTCGAGATGGCGCGGCTCCTCTGCACACGGAAGCAGCCTGCCAGCGTCTGGATCGCATTTCTAGATGGCGAAGAGGCCTTCGTTCACTGGAGCGACACGGACAGCATCTACGGCAGCCGCGAGCTGGCGGCAAAGCTTGCCGTCGCGGGCCAGCTCAAACAGGTCAAGGCCGTCATTTTGGCCGACATGATCGGGCCGAACAATTTGAAAATCCGGCGCGAGTCGAGTTCCACCCGCTGGCTGACGGACCTGGTCTGGCATACGGCGGAGCGGCTGGGCTACCAGTCTTACTTTCTGTCGGACGAAACTGCCGTGAACGACGATCATCTTGCGTTCCTCCATCGCGGTGTGCCGGCGGTGGACCTGATCGACCTCAACGACTATCCCTACTGGCACACCACGGAGGACACGCTCGACAAGGTCAGCCCGCGGAGCCTTGCAATTGTCGGCCACGTGATCCTCGAAACCGTCAATCAACTCGAAAAAAGAAAGAATTAGCCGCGAGAGACGCGGGCGCGGAAGAAAAGGCAGACGGAAACCAGAGTGGCGTGATGTAGAAGCTCTCCGAAAGGCCCCCGCAGATGCAGTGAATCCCACCGACCAATAGAATTAGTCTTGTATCCCGTAAAATCGTTGCAATTCTTCTCAGGGGGTCGGAGCTTTAGCTCCGACATAAACGGCGCAAGATCAATGGGGCTTCCGCGTTTTGTGCGTCCCGACGCCTTTTGTCGGGAAGCCCCTGCGGAGTGTTGCAGCTTGGCAGCCTTCGCCGCGCGGAGACTGTGTTACATTTCTTCCACCGGACATGGCCCAGATGGAATCCATCGTCGTGCGCACGGCATCGGCGGAATACGCCGTGCACTGCGGCGCTGGCGCGCTCAACCGCACGGGCGAATGGGTGGGGAAACTCGGCGATTCGAGCGGCGTCCATTTTGTGTCATCGCCGCGGGTGTGGCGCCTGTGGGGCCGCGCCTTGGTGAAGGGCTTTCCGCGCGGGGCGAGGGCAAAGCCGGTCCTGTTTGACGATCGCGAGACGAATAAGCGGCTTGCGACCGTCGAGGAAATCTGCCGCGCGCTGGTGCGAGCGGGCGCGGACCGCCAGTCTGTCCTTGTGGCGATGGGCGGGGGAGTGGTCGGCGACGTGGCGGGCTTCGCGGCGGCGAGCTTTCTCCGCGGCGTGAAGCTGGTGCATGTTCCGACGACGCTGGTGGCCCAGGTGGACAGCGCCATCGGCGGAAAGACCGGCGTGAATCTGCCGGAAGGGAAGAACCTCGTCGGCGCGTTTTACCAGCCGAAGCTGGTGATCGCCGATACGGACGCGCTACGGACGCTGCCGGGGCGCGAATATCGCTCCGGGCTTTTTGAAGTAATCAAGTACAGCGTAATTGCGGACGAAGAGCTTTTCCATTTTCTCGAAGGGCGCGTGGAAGGACTGCTGCGGCAGGAGCCGGACGCGCTGGAATGGGTGGTGCCGCGCTGCATCGGCGTGAAGGCCGAAGTGGTGCGCCGCGACGAGCGCGAGAGCGGCCTGCGGCAGGTGCTCAACTTCGGCCACACCGTCGGCCACGGCCTCGAAGCCGCCACGCGCTACCGGCGTCTCCTGCACGGCGAGGCCGTCGGCTGGGGAATGCTGGCGGCGGCGCAAATCGCGAACGAGATGAAGCTGCTCAAGGGTGTTGACGCCGGCCGCATCGCGCGGCTGATCTGGCGCGCGGGCCCATTACCCTCCTTGAAGGGAGTGACGACGGCTCGCGTTCTCGCGGCGATGCGCGCCGACAAAAAATCGCGCGCGGGCACCCTTCGCTGGGTGCTGCCGCGAAGAATTGGCGCGGCGGAGCTTGAAGTCGAAGTTCCGGATGCCTTGGTGCGCGCGGTCGTCGCCCGGCTGCCACAACTTCTGGCGCGCGCGCGGGAGGGTGCGTGAATCGCACCGGAACGGATGCCGGGATGAATCCCGCCGCGGCGTCCAAGGCATCTCTGCCGGGGACGCGGCCGGAGGGAGCGCGCGACGAAGCCGAGGCGGCGCGGGAAGTGCGCGACATGTTCAGCCGCATCGCGCCGCGCTACGACTTTCTGAACCACCTTCTTTCGCTGTCGCTCGACCGGGTCTGGCGGCGGCGAACCGCGCGCAGGTTTCGGCACATCCTGCAGCGGCCCGGCGCGCGCGTCCTCGACCTGTGCTGCGGGACGGGCGATTTGACGTTTGCGCTCGAACGCGAAGCAGGGAAGGGCGGGGCGGAAATATTCGGCAGCGATTTTGCGCAGCCGATGCTCGACCTCGCCGAAGAGAAGGCGCGACGAGGAAATTACCGGGCGCGATTTTTCGCGGCGGATGCGCTGGCGCTGCCGTTTCCCGGCGCGAGCTTTGATCTGGTCACCGCCGCATTCGGCTTTCGCAATCTTTCTAGCTACGAGCGCGGGCTGGAGGAGATTGCTCGCGTCCTGCGTCCGGGCGGGGAAGCGGGCATTCTGGAATTCACCGAGCCGAAGGGACGCGTGATCGCGCCACTGTACCGCTTCTATTTCGAGTCGGTGCTGCCGAGGATTGGCGGAGCGATTTCCGGGAGCCGGAAGGCGTACGCGTACTTGCCACAATCTGTGGCCCGCTTTCCTCGCCCGGACGACCTGGTCGCCGCGATGCAGCGCGCCGGCCTTCGCGAACCCCGCTTCGAGCGATGGACCCTGGGCATCGTCGCCCTCCACTCCGCCAAGCTATGAGATGAGACAGAAAAATCCGCATGGCCGCCGGCGCCGGCGGCCTGTAGCCCCCGGTTCCGCCAAATCAAAGCTCGCAGCCCATGGCTGTGATATAAGCTCTCTCACTCGACGTGGTACAAAAACTCGGTCCGGTCAGAGTCCTAAGTCAGTTGAAAAACGCACAAGCGCAGGAGGGATTTCGTCGTATCTACGGACCAAATTGGGCGATGATCTTTGCTCCTCAGGGATCGGAACATAAACGAATCGTTTTGAGTTCAGATCGACCGGAGCGTTGCAGGCACCATATTCGTGATCAATGCCGATGCGTATGAGAATTGCGTTCATGGGTCCACACCGGTATCAGTCTAGGAAACTATGCCATTCGCGCCATTCCACGGGGATGGATTGATTCGGGGTCAGTTCAAACAAAACCGTCTCCCCATTTTCGGGTCTGACACTCCTGAAAATTGTCCCAGTGTGATGAGGTGCTCGGAACTGGTCTCGATAGCCAATACACGTAAGCAAGTACGCTTGGTATTCCTTCTGTGGCGGAGTCGCTTTGGTATTTGGGATTACGTCCATCGCGAGTGCGGGCCACCGATTCGTCATGATTCGTTCCTGTCCAGGAAACATGATACGGCCTATATCGGGATTTCCGGTTGCCAGAGAGCAGGTGTATTTTGCCCTATCCCAAATCGTTGTGATGTCTTGAGCAACATATAGTTGAGCCCAGAAGTTGATGTTGTTCGCGCCGAAGCTGCCATAGTTGACGGCGGTCATTTGGTAGTAAGTGCTGATCATCCCCCGCTGGTCGATCACAATTGGCCCAGTTACCACGGGAGTCTTAATATCCGGCCCAATCCATGGTCGCTGCGCTTGTCGCATCGCCAATATGGCGAGTTTATTGGCTGTCTCGGCCGCTGAGGCGCTTCTCTTCGCCTGTTCTGCCGAGCGGTCGGCGAGTTTTGTCTGACCCCCGATGGCCGCATGGGAGTCCTGCCGTGCTTGCGCAGCAGCATAGTTTGTATCTTGTCTCGCCACTTTCGCGGCCTCGCGTGCATCGATTCGTGCTTGATGTGATTCATACGCCTGCCAACCAGTGAACCCTGCGGCGAGCACTGAGATCACTATTGCTACAGTGCCCAGAATGACTTGACGTGTTTCTTTCTTTCGCTCGCCCCTATCTGCCGCAATTTGCGCGGGGTCGGGAATGCGGTCAGGTTTGTCCCCCCCGATTGTCGGCAGTTCCATCTTTGACTCCGTAGGCGTCAATATATCCCAAGTGGATTGCCCTGACCGGGGATTTTTGTACCAGGTGGAATGAGAGAGAATTCACCTGGGAGCAAGAACGGTCCTGTCAATCAAGAGGTACAAGCCGGAGCAGATCGTGACGTTGTTGCGACAGATCGCAGTGGAAATCGCGAACGGTAAGACCACGCCGCAAGCCTGCAAGGTAGACGAGACCACCCAACAGACCTGCTACCGCGGGCGGTGCCAAGGGCGGCTCGCCGTCACGGTTGCCCGCGCGAGTCTGGTGGCTTGCAGGACGAGTAATCTCGGGGCCTGTTGACTCGCTCAGGGTCGCGGCATAACATGCGGGGCAACAAGCCCGAGAAACCCCGCTATGAGCGGTCGAGACCTATGAACAGGAGGAAGCCATGCCTGCAGTGAAATTCGTTGTGCTTTACCCACGCCCGAAGGATATCGAAACATTCGAGAAACTCTATCATAGCGAGCATGTACCTATGGCTGTCGAAAAGCTCGCCGGCAAAACGAGATTTGTGGCGACAAAGGTTTTGAGCTCTCCAACGGGCACGCCGCCCTTCTACCGGATTGCTGAGATTCACTTCCCGTCCATGGTGGCCCTGGAGGCATGCGTCGCGTCCGAAGGCGGTCAGCAGACTCTGGCGCACGCCCGGTCCATCTCTACCGGAGGCGCCCCGATCCTCTTGATCGCTGAAGAGGAGACCTTCACGTTCTCGCAGATAGCCACGGCCTAGCAGCTTGTTGAAGAACCTTGTAGCGCCGCCCTTCAGGGCGGCACATGCCGTGCTATAGCTCGGCGCTACAACAGCGGCGCGGATCAAAGAGCCCGTTGGGTGTTCGATCTGATATATCTGTCCCCGCCTTGGAGTCGTTGCTCTTCATCTTTGAAAGTGAATGTCATGCGCCACGAGGTAGTCAATCTGCGGAGCTTGAACACCTAGCTGTCGCAGCAGGGTGGTCACCTGGCCGCGGTGATACGTTTGGTGGTTGACCAGGTGAAGGAGCATCCGCCACAGGGGATACGTCCAGGTCTCACCCTTCAGGTTGGTGTACGTCATCGGCTGCGGGAGCGCTTCTTCCTTCAAGTCTGCCAGGTAACTGCGCATGCCCGCTTCCACTACCCGCCAATGGTCCTGGATGGTGAGGAGCGTCGGGAATTTCTCCGCCGCAAATTCTTCGGCGTACCGCGCCGTTGGCGACCCGCCGCGCCAGCGCTCCAACCAAATCCATTCGGCTCCCAGCAGATGGGCGAGTGTGTCGCGCACGGAGGAAAAGCTGCTGCCCATCGGGCGCAGGAACTGCTCCTGGGTGAGAGTGCCGCAGGCCCGGAGCTGGTGGTCCCGTGCCCAGTAGTTGTACTCGTACAGCTCGCGTAGCGTGGTCACAGGAACCATGGATGTCTCCCTTGCCGCTTCTAGCCTCGCCGTCGAAACTTATTCTAAGCCCGCGATGTCCGCCACGGGTATTCGGCGGTGCTAAGAGCGGCTCGCCGTCACGATTGCCGGCCGGGGCGCTCCCAGTAGGAGCGCAAACCTCTGCGGCGAGCAGCAAGCGGAACGAAGCCGCGCAACGTCGCGCTTCATCTCGGGCCGGTCCCGCAGGTGCTTCAGCGTTTCGCGCAGGATGTTCGCGGCGACCTCGTCCTTCGGAATCGCGAGCCGGTAGTGCATCCATTTCCCCTCGCGTCTTGCAGTCACGATGCCTGCCCTGCGGAGATACGCCAGGTGGCGGGAAACCTTGGGCTGGCTGGTTCGCAGGATTTCGACAAAGTAGCAGACGCAGAGTTCCCGATCCGCGATGAGGTTCAACAAGCGCAGCCGGGTCGCGTCCGCCAGCGCGCGGAACAGGAGATCGAGGGAGCGTCCCGCCTGTCTTCCAGCCATAAAAACAGTATACAATACATTCGGCTTGACATATATAGCCGCCGCCGGGTAGGCTGGCAATACATACGTAGATGCAGATATGAAACCGAGGAGGCTCCATGGAAACCAGCGACATTAAAGACGTCGTAAAGCGCAAGTATGGGGAAGCGGCTCGGCGTGTGAAGGCTGGAGAAGGAGCCGATTGCGGCTGTTCGTCGGGTTTGGAGTTTTCCTGCGATCCGATTACTTCAAAGCTCTACGATGCAAGCCAGACGGCGAGCCTGCCCCAGGACGCCGTGACCGCTTCGCTCGGTTGCGGCAACCCAACCGCTCTCGCGCAGCTCAGCGCCGGCGAGCATGTCCTCGATCTGGGCTCGGGCGGGGGAATTGACGTCCTGTTGTCTGCGAAGAGGGTTGGCCCCTCCGGAAAAGCGTATGGCCTGGACATGACGGACGAAATGCTGGCGCTGGCGCGCGAAAACCAGCGCAAGGCCGGCGTACAGAATGCGGAGTTTCTCAAGGGCGAAATCGAAAACATTCCTTTGCCGGAAAATTCCGTTGACGTGGTGATCTCGAATTGCGTGATCAACCTGTCCGCGGACAAGGACCGCGTCTTGCGGGAGGCATTCCGCGTCCTGCGGCCGGGCGGGCGATTTGCCGTTTCGGATGTGGTCGTGCGCGGCCCGGTGCCCGCCGATATTCGCAGGAACGTGGAATTGTGGGCGGGGTGCATCGCCGGGGCACTGGATGAATCCGAGTACCGGGCGAAGCTCGGCGCGGCGGGGTTCACGGAGATCGAAATCGAGCCGACGCGCATATACACAATTGAAGATGCGCGACACATTCTCGCGAGCCACGGAATTGATGCAGACGCCATCGCGCCCCAGGTGGAAGGCAAGTTTGCGAGCGCTTTCATTCGCGCAAAGAAACCCGCCGCAAAGAAAGACAACAGCGAGCGGACCTGCTGCGAGCCGGCTTGCTGCGGCTCCGCTCCAGCAACGAAGGGATAAGGCCATGGAAGGGCACTACAATGTTCTCTTCCTGTGCACGGGAAATTCGGCCCGCTCGATCATGGCCGAAGCAATCCTGAACCGCAAAGGCAAGCCCAACTTCACGGCCTACAGCGCCGGAAGCCATCCGGCCGGGGTGGTCCGCTCGGAGGCGCTGAAACAGCTTGCGCTGGCGCACTACGTCACCAACGGCCTCCGAAGCAAGAGCTGGGACGAGTTCGCCAAACCCGATGCGCCACATCCGGACTTCATCTTCACCGTCTGCGATAACGCGGCAAAAGAAGTTTGTCCGATCTGCCCGGGCCAGCCGATGACGGCCCACTGGGGCGTGCCTGATCCGGCTGCCGTTCGTGGAACCCCGGAGGAGATTGAGCGGGCGTTTCGCGAGGCTTTCATGATCCTCGACCGCCGAATCAGTCTCTTTCTCTGCCTCCCGTTTTCAAAACTCGACAAGCTATCCATGAAGAAAGAAATCGCCCGCATCGGCCGGGAATCGTGATGAAGAGCAATGCTCTTCCTGAACGGGGAGTTGCCGGTCGGCAAAAGAGGCTGAACTTCTTCGAGCGCTATCTCAGTGTGTGGGTCTTCGTCTGCATGATCGCCGGGGTTTTGCTCGGCAAGTCATCGCCCTCCTTCACGGGTTCCCTCAGAGGAATTGAATTCGGAAAGGGCAGCCAGATCAACCTCCCCATCGCCGTTCTCATCTGGCTGATGATCATCCCCATGATGATGAAGGTGGACTTTACGGCGATTCTGAAAGTGGGCCAGAAGCCCAGGGGCGTGGTCATCACCCTCATCGTGAACTGGGTGGTCAAGCCCTTCTCGATGGCCCTGATCGCATGGCTTTTCTTCCGGCACGTGTTTTCGGCCTGGATCGCCCCGGCCGAGGCGAGCCAGTACATCGCCGGAGCCATCATCTTGGCCGCCGCCCCCTGCACGGCCATGGTGTTTGTCTGGAGCTACCTCACGGACGGAGACGCGGCGTACACGCTGGTGCAAGTCTCACTCAATGACCTGATCATGCTGTTTCTGTTCGCGCCGCTTGTTCGGTTCCTGGTGCGCGGCGCATCTTCGCTTTCGGTGCCCTTCGTGGTTTTGCTGTATTCCGTCGTCGCATTCATCGTGATTCCTCTGAGTGCCGGCATGGCGCTGCGGAGATGGCTCATCCATCGTCATGGCAAGCAGTGGTTCGAGGGCACCTTGCTCCCGAGGTTCTCTCCGGTAACGGTTCTGGCGCTGCTCGCAACGCTGGTGCTGATCTTCGCGTTCCAGGCGGACAATCTCACGGGCAAGTTCTTTCACGTTCTCTTGATCGCCGTTCCTATTCTGATTCAGGTGTACTTCAATTCCTCCCTGACGTACGGCCTGATGCGCCTGCTTCGCGTCGAGTATTCGGTTGCCGCTCCGGGCGCGCTGATCGGCGCGAGCAATTTCTTCGAGCTTGCCGTGGCGACGGCGATTGCGCTTTTTGGACCGGCCTCCGGCGCGGCTCTTGCTACGATTGTGGGAGTGCTGATCGAAGTGCCCGTGATGCTCTCGGTTTGCGCCGTCTGCAACCGGACACGCCACTGGTTCCCCCGGCCATCCGGAACCGTTGACGAGACACCCGCGTACGCAGCACTGCCGCTGAATTCGCCTCGTTAACATCGCTCATTTGGTCGGACGCATTCTTCGCTTGCACCCCGCTGTAGCTTGGGTGCAGCTTTGAAAACATTCTGACTGTGGGATCAGTTTTCGAGGCCGAGGGTGCGGATCTTGTTGAGGAGCGTCTTGTAGGAGACGCCGAGTTTTTCGGCGGCGCGGGTTTTGTTCCACTTGGATTCGTGCAGGGCATTCTGGATCTTGAACCGTTCGACATGGGCGAGGGCGCGGCCCGCTACCTCGTCGAGCGGGCCTTCCCATAAAAACTTTTCATCGAGCATTCCGGCGGGGACCTGCTCTTCCGTCGGCTGCGGCGCGGGCAGTTGCAAGGCGGCGGGGTCTATCTCGTCGCCATTCGTGAGAATCGCGGCGCGTTCGATGGTGTTGAGCAACTCGCGGACGTTTCCCGGCCAGGCATAGGCGCGCAAGCGCGCCTTCGCATCGTCCGTCAGGGCGAGGCCCGGCTTGCGGAATTCACGGCGGAATCGTTCCAGGAAAACTTCGGCGAGAAGCAACACGTCGTCGCCGCGTTGGCGGAGCGGCGGAATCGTGATGGGGACGGCGGCGATGCGGAAGTAGAGGTCTTCTCGAAACGTTTTTGCTTCCACGGCGGCGCGCAAGTTCCGGTTGGTGGCGACGACGATGCGGACGTCCACTTCGATCAACTGCGTCCCGCCGATGCGCTCGAAGCACCGCTCTTCCAGCACGCGCAGGAGCTTGCTCTGCGTGGCCATCGGCAGCTCGCCGATTTCGTCGAGGAAAAATGTCCCGTGATGCGCGAGTTCGAGCTTGCCCAGCTTGCGCGCTCCGGCGCCGGTGTAGGCGCCTCGCTCGTGGCCGAAAAGTTCGTTTTCGACGAGACCTTCGGGGATCGCCGCGCAATTGAGGGCGACGAACGCCTGCTCGCGCCGCGGGCTCAGATAGTGGATGGCGCGGGCGAAGAGTTCCTTGCCCGTGCCGCTTTCACCGAGCAGCAGCACGGTGGAATCGGTGGCCGCGGCGCGCTGCACCATCTGGCTGGCTTCCTTCATCGAGGAATGCTCGCCGACGATGCGGGGAAAACCGTAGCGCGCCGCATACTCCTCCCGCAGCAGCAGGTTTTCGCGCAGCAGCTCCTGCTGGCGCGCGGCGCGCTCGACGAGCAGCTTGAGATGGTCGAGGTCCACCGGCTTCTGGATAAAGTCGAATGCACCGTCCTTCATGGCCGTCACCGCTTCCTCGACGGAACCAAACGCGGTAATCAAGATGACGGGAATCGAAGGGTCAGCGCGGCGGGCTTCGCGCAGCACGTCAAGACCGGAGCAGCCGGGAAGCTTCAGATCGGTGAGGACGACCAGGTAACGGCGCGCGCGAACTTTTTCCAGGGCGGCGTTGCCGTCAGCGGCATCGTCCACGGCGTAGCCGGCGCGTTCGAGCGCCTTGCGGAGCATCGCCCGCAATTCGGTCTTGTCTTCGACGAGGAGGACCGGTTCCATCGGGGCAGGCTACTCGCGCGCCCAGCCGGCGTCGCCGCCCGACTGGCGCAGTTGATCTTCGAGGTCGGAGAGGCCCTGCTGATCCTGTTGGATCTCCTGCTTCTTCGTTTCAATCTTGGCGCGCTTTTCGTCGATATCCTTGCGCGTGAATTGCTGTTCCATGGCTTTTTGCGGATCGGGGTAATATTGCAACTCAAGCTGGGCAAGCTCGCGCTGCATGATTTCGAGTTCCTTCTGGTCGCGGCGGAGCTTCGCGCGCGCTTCACTGAAAGCCTTGCGCCAGTAGGCTTCGTCTTTTTTGACTTTGGGCTTGGCTTGGGCTTTGGTCTTGTCAGCCTCGGCTGCTTTGGCAGCTTCGGGTTCGGACGGTGGCGTTCCCACGACGGATACGGCGCCCGGGCCCGTTCCAATGTTGTCGTTCGTATAGACCTTGCCGGGCTTGGCCGAAGTTTTCTTCTGTTCGCGGGCCTTGCGGGCGGCCTCCGCGACCGATTCCTGCTTGGGCGATGGAGGCGGCGGCTGCTTTTCCTGCGCCGCCAGAGCGAATGGCACGGTCGCGAAACCCAGGATCGCAGTTGCGAGAATCGTCTTGCGCATCACCATCACCTTCCGGGAGGGCCGACGGGAATACCGATCCTCTGTAGTTTAGATGCGGGCGTGTTTCGAAGCAATCGCCGGGTCAGGGGTCTGCTGGCGCAAAGGTAACCATAGGTGGAATTCGGCGCCGCCCTCGCGCCGGTTGCGCGCCTCGACGCTGCCGCCATGCTGGAGAGCAATCTTCTGGACGACCGCGAGGCCCAGTCCGGTGCCTTCCGGTTTCGTCGTGAAGAATGGGAGGAAGAGTTTTGGCAAGTCGCCCGGGGCGATGCCCGGGCCGTTATCTGAAACCGCAATGCGCTGCCACATGCGGCCGGCCCGCTCTTCAAGGGCGCCGGAGATAGCCACGCGGCCAGCGGCGCCGGCGCTGGCGACCGCTTCGGCGCCGTTTCGCGCCAGATTCAGCAGTGCCTGACGAAGCAAGCCTTCGTCTCCGGCGACTTCACCAAATCCTCCATCGGCGAGAATCCGGGCCTGGGGCATGGCGTCATGGATTTCTTCGACGACGTTTTCGACCAGGGCGGCGACGTCGATCGGCTCGTTATCCAGCTCGAGCGGGCGCGCAAAACGAAGAAACTCGGTGACGACGTGCGTGAGCGCCCTGGTCTGCTCCAGGATGCGCCCGGCGGATTCGGCGACATCCCCCTTCGCTTCGCTGCGGATCATCTGCGCGTAGCCGGAGATGGTGGCGAGGGCGTTCTTGAATTCGTGGGCGATGCCCGCGGCCATCTCGCCCAGCGAAGCGAGATTCTCCTTCATGCGAATCTGTTTTTGCAGGGCAGTCAATTCGGTGAGGTCGGTCATCAGACAGAGGGCGCCGGTGACGCGCTGCTTCGAGGAAGCATCGCTGCCCTCGGTCCGGGAAGGGTCGCGAGCAGCGCGCAGGATCGGGGAGATCGTGACGCCGATGCGGCGAACTTCGCCAGTCGGGGTGGTGTGTTCCACTTCGCCGCGCTGGAACGTGTTGCCCACACGCAGGCACGCGGAAACCATCCCGGCGAGCGCCGAATCGGGACCGAAAACTTCGCTGATGCCGCGGTATTGCAGGCCGCTCTTTCCGAGAATATTTTCCGCCGCGGGATTGGCCGAGGTAATCATGCCGGTTGCGCCGACGAGGAGCAGGCCGGCCGGCATGTTGCGCGTGACCGCTTCGCTCAAGCGCTCGGTTTCCTGCGCTCGCTCTTTTTCGGAGCGATGCAGGCGCGCCAGTTCCTGCTCCTGCTCGCGAAGTTTTAGAATCACGGCCTGCATCGAGGCCGTGACAAACGCGGTGGGGTTTTCGGTGTTCAAGCGAGGTTCGCGGCCGCCCGGCGACGAATCCGAGCGGCGTTTGAGGAACCGGCGCAGCACGACGATGAAAACGATCGCGCCAAGTCCGACGAAGAAGATCAGCGCGGTGATCGCCGGCATGGTGTGCGACCAGGGAACCGGCGATGGCCTTGGCAAAATCATTCGCGGGCTACCGCAACGCAAGCAATGACTGATACCACGTCACCACCGGCGTCCCGAAAAAAACGACGAGCAGGGCCGCTGCGCCCAAAAATGTGCCGAAGGGCAGCTCGTAGTCCCTGCCTTTACGGCCAATAAGTATCACGGCCAGGCCGATTATGCTGCCGAGCAGCGAGCCGGCAAGAATCGTCAGCACGGTGCGCTTCAGTCCGAGAAACGCGCCCGCCATGAGCATCATCTTGACGTCGCCCAATCCCATTCCTTCTCGGCCGCGCAGGCGGAAGTAGCCTTCGGCGACGAGCCAGAGCACGCCGCTGCCGGCTGCCGCGCCGAGCAATGCGTCCACGAGCGACAGCGCGGGCGCGGGCGGCGGAAAGTCGAACAGGCGATTCGAGAGCCACAGAGCTGTGCCGTCAACCGGCTTTGTGAAGAGGCTCAGCACGAGCGCGAGCGCAAATCCGGCGTAATTGATTTTGTCCGGTAGGATGCGCTCTCTTAGATCGGTGAAAACGAGCACGACGAGTAGCGCGGAAAATACGGCCCATTTCGCGGCTTCGGGAGCGAGGCCGTACGCCGCAAAGCAAGCCAGGAAAAGCAGCCCCGTCAAGAGTTCCACAGCAGGATAGAGAGGTGAAATCGGAGCGCCACAGGCGCGGCACTTGCCGCGCAAGAGGAGCCAGCTCAAGACAGGGATATTGTCATAGGGCTTGATCGGCGCGCTGCACGCGGGGCAGTGCGACCGCGGGCGAACGATCGAGCCGCCTGCGGGAATGCGAAGAATGCAGACGTTCAGAAAGCTGCCGATAATCAATCCAAAGAGAAAAGCAACGGACGGAATCACATGCTCAATCTGCCACAAGGACAGGCTGCTCTCAAGGAAAGCCCGAAATCGCGTGTCGGAGTCTTAACGAAGGATAGGGAGGAAGGAAATCAGTGGAAGGAAAGAAGGCGAACGAAGCAGCGGAGGAGCGTACACGAATTGTCTTGGCCAGGCTCGTTTGTCATGCCTCTGCGATGCTCCGCGTCCTCTGCGTCTCTGCGTTATCTTCTTCCTTCTGGTTCATTGATTCGCTTGCGCTGTTTGCTTGGTTGACACAACTTCAGCGCGTTCCTATAGTCAATGACTTCGCGCGCATGAGCTGGATCGAACAGAAAATTCGCCGTTACGAGCACGGGCGGTGGGCTTCGGAGCCGAACCGCCGCGTTCTGCCATTTGCGTGGGGGCTCGAGCATGTCGGCGGGAGCGCCGGCGAACCAGATCCCCGTGGATTCCTCGAGCGCTGGGTGACGGAAACGCTGGCGCGCAGCGGCGAGTGGTTTTTCGTCACGCCGGCGATGGACTACCGGCTGGAAGAGGGCGTGCTGACGTTTACAAGCGCTGTCGAATCTCCCTGGCCTGGAAACAATCGGGTGCACGCGCGGTTTTTCCCCGCAAGAAAATCAGGGCCCGCCGTCGTGGTGATGGCGCAGTGGAATGCCGGCTGGGACGATCATGTGAACATTTGCCGCTGGCTGAACCGCCTTGGCATTTCCGCTCTGCGCCTCAGCCTGCCGTACCACGACCGCCGCGCCGTTCCGGGACATCCGCGCGCCGACCACCTGGTGGGGCCGAACATCGGGCTGACGCTCCAGGCCAATCGCCAGGCGGTGTGCGACGTGCGGCGCTGCCTGCGCTGGCTCGAACAGCAAGGCTACGGCAAGCTGGGAGTGCTGGGGACGAGCATCGGCTCGGCGATTGCCTGCATCACCACGGCGCACGAGCCCGCGATCCGCGCGGCCGCGTTGCTGCATGTGTCCACGCATTTTGGCGATGTGGTCGCGAATGGCCTGACCACGACAAACGTCTGGGAATCACTCCGCACCAGGGTCACGGCGGACGAACTGCGCCGCTTCTGGGAACCGATCAGCCCCTATCCCTACGTTTCGCGGCTCTCGGGGACCGGGCAACAACTGCTGGCAATCAGCGGGCGCTACGATCCGACGTTCTGGCCGGAGTTTTCGGAACAATTCTTCGCGGCGGTGAAAGGCAATGGCGTGCGCTGCGAGGTGATGCGGTTGCCCTGCGGGCACTATTCGTTGGGCGAAGCGCCGTTTGCCTGGGCTGTCGGCGGACGCTTCGGCGCATTCCTCTTTCAGGCACTCGCGTAATCCTCCGTTCGAAATAGTGCTGTCTTCTGTAAATCAGTTGTATCTGTAACTGATCTTCTGTCCGTTAGATTTCTTGCAATCCATTTTCAGGGGGTCGGAGCTTTAGCTCCGACAAGAGGGGCGCAGGATCATTAGGGTTTTCACGTTTTGTGCGTCCCGACGCCTTTTGTCGAGAAGCCCCTGAGGTCAAAATGCTGTTGGCGATTGTTTCGGTGATGACTCCCAGCTGATGTTCGCAAAATGTACTGACAAGTTCAGAGGGCCGATCCTCAAGATACGGCGAGCGGAGAGGGCTGATCGGATTGGTGCGTCGGGATTAACAACATTGCGCGTTACTTGCGTCGAAAGAATCGCGGCTGCGTCATAGGCAGGGAAATGGGCCTGCCGGGAGCGAGATCTCCTCCTCCTTCCCAGTCCGCGTCATATCCTGAAAACTTACCACGCACCACTACGTCATAACTGCCGAACGGCATGCCCTCGACCAACCAGAATCCCTGCGCGTTGGGCGCGACAGTCCTCATTTGCCAGGTCCGATTCGGGTGCTTCGTCAACCAGCTGCTGACTTGCGTCAATGCCTCATCCACGCTCTGTAGGTAGTAAGCCGCGATCTGATCCACGATCTCTGGTTGGGGATTTTGACGTTCGCTTTTCTCCAGGCTCTTCAACTCTTTATTCTTGGCGAGCAGTTTGCTCAGCTGATAGTGAAACTGGCCAGCCGCCGTATCGACATCGTAGACGTGCGAGAACGAACCAAACTCCATGGGTGACGAGAACAAGACGTAGACAGTCGCCGATTCTGAAGGTACCACTTCTCCGTTTCTCTTCGTTGCACCGACCTGCCCCTTCAAGGTCCCCACATTCGACTGCTGCGCAGCTTCCTTTCCTGAGCAAATCTCGGCAGTAGTGAGCGTCACTGCAATCGCCATGAGCGCGACAAGCAGAGTGGCAAAAGGCGCCTCCCAAAGGATACGACACGTTCGGATGTGTCGGCGGAACACGCTAAGGCTCCTTAGCGCCTTTAGTGGAAGAAGCATTGCCTGTTCCCAGAAGGCGCAGACCAGACTTGGCCTGTGTCGCATTCGGTGCAACGCCCAACGTGGATGATAGCTCAGTTCCCCGAAACATAGGTTGGCACGAATGTCAGTATACTATGCGGAATTCAGTAGTTGGGGGAAACCTGTCAGCGGCGACCGCCAGCGACCGCTGGTCAGGCGAGCAGCTTGTGAAACGCGCCGGAGTCGATGAGCTGCGCGACCGCGGCAATGTCGGGCGAAAGAGCGCGGTCGGCTTCGACTTGCTTCGAGACGGAGCGGACCAGAGCATGCGCGCGTTGCGCTTCCTTGCCGGTTCGCAGCGGGGTGAGCAGGTCAATTCCCTGGCAAGCCGCGAGCAGTTCAATCGCGAGAATATTTCGCACGTTCGTGAGCATCGGCCGCAGGCGCCGCGCCGCGCTCATGCCCATCGAGACGTAATCCTCTTGATCTCCTGACGTCGGAATGGAATCCACCGAGTGCGGCGTTGCTAGCGCCTTGGTTTCGCTCGCGAGCGCCGCGGCAGTAACCTGCGCGATCATGAACCCGGAATTGAGCCCGGCGTGGGCGGTGAGAAACGGCGGCAAGAGACTGGTGAGCGGGTTCGTCATGTGATCCACGCGGCGCTCGGAAATCCCGGCGACGGTGGCCAGCGCGACCGCGAGTTGATCGGCGGCCATCGCCAGCGGCTGGCCGTGAAAATTTCCGCCGCTGATCACGTCGCCCGATTCGGCGAAGACGAGCGGATTGTCAGTAGCGCTGTTCAGCTCGATTTCGAGAACGGTGCGGATGTGCGCGAGGGCATCGCGCGCGGCGCCGTGCACCTGCGGCGTGCAGCGCACGCTGTAGGCGTCTTGCACGCGCGGATCCTTTTCGGCCGAGCGGTGCGATTCGCGAATCTCGCTGCCGCGATTCAGGCGTTCGAGGTTGCGCGCCGTGACGGCCTGCCCGGGATGCGGCCGCGCCTTCGCGATGCGGGCGTCAAACGCCGTCGGGCTGCCACGCAGCGCGTCGAGGGAAAGCGCGGCGGCCACGTCGGCCGTGTCCAAGAGGATTTGTGCCTCCCGCAGCGCGAGAGACAGAAGCGCCAGCATTCCCTGCGTGCCATTCAGGAGTGAGAGACCTTCCTTCGCTTCGAGTACGAGCGGCGCAATGCCGGCGCGGCGCATTGCTTCGGTGCCGGGAAGGGACCCTCCCTGGTAGACCGCTTCGCCTTCGCCAATGACGACGAGCGCGAGATGCGCGAGAGGGGCCAGATCCCCGGAAGCGCCCACGGAACCCTGGGACGGGATGAGGGGATGCACGCCGCGATTCAGCATGGCGCAAAGGGTTTCGACGACAAGAGGCCTCACGCCGCTCAATCCCTTCGCGAGCGCGTTGGCGCGGAGGAGAATCATCGCGCGTGTTTCAGTTTCGCTCAGCGGGTCGCCGACGCCGCAGGCATGGCTGCGCACGAGATTCACCTGCAACTGGCGAATCTCGCCGGTCGAGATGCGCACTTCGGCGAGCTTGCCGAAGCCTGTGTTGACGCCATAGACGGTTTGTTGCGAGGCGACGATTTTCTCGATGACCGCGCGGGAGGCGTCCATGCGGCGGCGTGCGTCGGGCGCAAGCGCGACTTCGGCGCCGTCGTTGACGACTTCGAACCATTGCTCGAGCGTCAGGTCGTTCCCGTTGATGCCAAGCGTGCTCATGACCGCGCGCCTTCCGTGCGATCTGCGGACAGCTTTTCAAATACCGCGGCGTATTTTTCGGGCAGCGGGCGAACCTTCATTTGCGCGTCGGTGACCATGTGCGTGGTCTTGCCCTCCGCCAGCACCGCGCCGTCCGCGGCGCGCACAAGCTCATAGTCAAACTGGATCATCGATGCGCGAAAAAACTTCAGCCGGGTGCGAATGGTGATCTCGTCATCGTAGCGAACGGGTGCGCGGTAACGGCACCGTGCCTCGACCACGGCGATGAAACAGCCGTCCTCGCACTCCATGTCGCGGTAGGAGAAGCCGAGCTGCCGGAGAAACTCGACGCGGCCAATTTCGAACCAGACGAAAAAGTTCGCGTAATAGACGACGCCCATCTGATCGGTTTCCTGGTAGCGGACGCGGATGGAGCTTTCGTTCTGCGTAAGCATCGGCGAGGAAGTGTACTTGAAGCGAGGCGCGAAGGGAAAGTGGCAGAGACAGACTCGCGATTCGGCGCACCTTGCAGGACGCAACGGTTTGAGCCAAGGATTAGTGGCCGGTCCAATTGGGTTTGCGTTTTTCAAGGAACGAAGAAAGGCCTTCGCGGAAGTCGGCGGTCATGCGAATCGCGGCGCTCTCGCGGATGGCGGCTTCCAGATCGCGCTCGAGTTCCGCCTTCTCTGCGGCAATCAGCAGGCGCTTCGTGCGCGCGAGGCTCGAGGGGCTGAGGATGGCAAGCTCCGAGGCGCGATGGCGTGCAGCGGCGAGGAGTTGTTCGGGAGGAACGATGTTGCTTACGAGGCCGAGGCGCAGCCCTTCTTCCGCGTCGAAGAGTCGCCCGCTGAGCAGCAGGTCGCGCGCACGTTTCTCACCCACTTGTCGGCGCAGAAAAACGGACACTACCCCCGGCAAGAATCCGATGCGGACTTCCGTGTAGCCGAATTTGGCGTCGGGAACGGCCAGGGTGAAATCGGCAAGCGTGGCGAGGCCGGTTCCGCCGGCGATGGCGGCGCCGTTGACCGCCGCGATGAGCGGTTTCGGAAACGTGTACACGCGATAGAACATGTTGGCCATGCGCCGCGTGTCCTCAAGATGTTTTTCCAGGGTTTGCGAGGCAATGGCACGCAAATCTTCGAGATCCATCCCCGCGCAGAAAGCCTTGCCTGCGCCGGTGAGGATCAGGACCCGGGCCGGGCTTTTCTCTGCTTCCTCGAGAGCCAGCCGCAACTCCTCGATCATCTGCGTCGAGATCGCGTTGCGCCGCTCGGGCCGGTTCAACGTAAGCGTGGCCAGGTCGCCATCGTATTCGAGTTGTAGTGTGCTGTAGTTCATCGCGGGCTCGCAGGTTGCCCCTTCTCCGGGCTATTGAACGTTCTGACTCTTCGGCTGTTCTTTCTGGTGCGCGTACTTTTCGCGAATCTCGCCGGTCAACCCGCAGGCCACGGCGAGCGACTTGGTGTCAATGCCGGTGGAAACACCGCGCGCGGCCAGGGTCATCAGGACCGTCTCCGTCGGGATGTTGCCAACCAGGTCGTCTCCCGCGAACGGGCACCCGCCCAAGCCTGTCAACGCGCCATCGAAGCGCCGGCACCCGGCCTCGTATGCGGCAAGAACTTTTTCGGCGGCACTTTCGGGCCGGCTGTGCAGATGCACGCCCAGCTCGACACCTTTGACGCAATCGTTCACCGCGCGATACAGGCTCGCAACTTCTTCAGGCGTGGCCGTGCCGACCGTGTCGGCAAGCGAGACGGTGCGGACGCCGACATCCTTCAGCCAGATCAGCGTGTCCTCGACGATTTCAGGTCCCCACGGCTCATCATAGGGATTGCCGAACGCCATCGAGATGTAGACGACCAGATTTCGCTCCGCCGGCTTCGTGGCGGCCTTCAGCTTCTCAACGAGCGCGCGGGATTCCTCGCGCGACATGTTGGCGTTGGCGCGGCGAAAGTAGGCCGAGATGGAGTAGGGATAGCCGATGGTCGTCACACCGGGTGCGGCGAGCGCGCGATCGAGACCTTGCTCGTTCACAACGATCCCGATGATTTCGACCGGCTCGCTGCCCGCGGGCAACTCTTTTACCAGCGAAGCCATCACGGCTTCGCTATCCGCCATCTGCGGAACGTATTTCGGCGAAACGAAGCTGACGGCGTCGACGTGCCGAAAGCCGCAGCCGATGAGCCCGCGCAAATACGCGATTTTTACTTCCGTCGGGATGACATGCGCGAGACCCTGCCAGGCATCACGCGGGCATTCGATGATTTTCGCAGCATCCATCGGTGTTCAGAGATTACGTCTGCAGCACGCCGGTCTTGAATTCGCGAACTTCGGGATTCAGCCCGGCCGATTCCAGCGCTTCGATCAGGGCTTCGCGCGTCTGGGCCGGGTCGATAATCGCGTCCACCCAGAGGCGCGCGGCGGCGTAGCGCGGATCGGTCTGATGCTCGTACGTCGCGCGGATGGACTCGAACAGTTCTTTCTTTTCCTGTTCGTTCAGCTTCTTTCCTTCGCGCTCGAGCTGCTTGATTTTGATCTCGACAAGCGTCCCGGCGGCGGATTCTCCGCTCATCACCGCGTACCGCGCCGTGGGCCAGGCGAAAAGAAAACGAGGGTCGTACGCCTTGCCGCACATGGCGTAGTGGCCGGCGCCGAAGCTGCCGCCGCAAATCACGGTGATTTTCGGCACAACGCTGTTGGCCACGGCATTCACCATTTTCGCCCCGGCGCGAATGATGCCGCTCCATTCAGCCTCTTTGCCCACCATGAAGCCGTTGACGTCGTGCAGAAAAATGAGCGGCACGAGATGCTGGTTGCAATCGAGGATGAAGCGCGCGGCCTTGTCGGCCGACTCCGTGTAAATCACGCCGCCGAATTCGATGCGGCGCTCGCCGGTGCCGGGCGCGAGCGTCTGCACATGTTGTTTCTGATTGGCGACGATGCCGACGGCCCAGCCGCCGATCCGTGCGTAGCCGCAGAGCACCGTCTTGCCGTATTCGGCGCGGTATTCGTCCCAGCGGCTGCCATCCACCAGGCGAGCAATGATTTCGAGCATGTCGTATTGCTTTGCCGGGTCGGAGGAGAAAATTCCGTAAATGTCCTCTGCGGAATGCACAGGCGCTTCCGGTGGCTTGTGGCTGAACGGCGCGCCGGGCTTCTGTCCCATCTTGTCCACCAGCGAGCGAATGCGTTTGATGCAGGAGTCGTCGTCGGGCTCGCGGAAGTCTATGGTGCCGCTGACACTGGCGTGCATTTTTGCGCCGCCCAGCTCTTCAGCGGAGGTCTTCTGCCCGATCGCGGCCTGCACGAGCGCGGGCCCGGCCAGGAAAAGCCCGCTGCCTTCCGTCATCAGGACGTGGTCGCACATGATGGGCAAGTACGCGCCACCGGCGACGCACATTCCCATAATGGCGGTGATTTGGGGAATCCCCATCGCGCTCATCACGGCGTTGTTGCGGAAGACGCGGCCGAAGTCGTCGGTATCCGGAAAAACGTCTTCCTGGAGGGGCAGGAAAACGCCGGCGGAGTCCACCAGATAGATCGTGGGGATGTGATTGTCGATGGCGATGTTTTGCGCGCGGATCACTTTTTTCGCGGTCATCGGGAAGAACGCGCCGGCTTTTACGGTGGCGTCGTTGGCGATGATCATCACGCGGCGGCCGGAGACCTTCGCGAGGCCCGTGATCGTTCCGGCGGCGGGCGCGCCGCCCCATTCCTCGTACATTTCGTGGGCGGCGTAGAGGCCGAGCTCAAAGAAGCGGCCATTGGGGTCGATCAGCTTCGCGATGCGCTCGCGCGCGGTCAGTCGGTTCTTCTTGTGCTGGGATTCGATCGCTTTCGCGCCGCCGCCCTGACGGATGCGCTCCTCTTCATTCTTGATTTCGGTGAGGAGGTCAACAACCGTGCGGTGGTTCTTTTTGAAGTCGGCGGCGTCCCGTTTGACGCGTGTCTCGATGATGGAGTCAGGCAACTCGTGGACCTCGCGCGTGAAGATGAAGTAACGCGCAGTATACGGTATTTCGCGCGATTCGCGCGAGTGGCGCAAACAAGTTGGCGCTGTCGAGTTGCTTTCCCGCGCAAGTTCCGTATACTGGGCAACAGTCAAGAGAGGCTTCGGACGAATCCTCTCGAAGGAGGCGCCTATGTGTGTCGTACCCATCCGGTTGAACAGGTCTGCCTCCTGCCGGTTGCTCGCGCAAAGCTAGGCGCGGGACAATCGTTCCAGGAAAATCCCCAAGCCAAGTTTCCCATGAGGCAGGCCTATGTCAGGTAGCTCTGCGTCCCATGGCGCGGTGAATGTTGGGACCGCCGCGTCCCGATGGTGGGTGGTCATCGCCCCGAGGGGCATTCAAGGAGGGTTTTCCATTGCGATTCGCAGATCTGAACCTGGCAAGGCGGTTGGAAATGGCAGAGGCGCTGGCGGGCCGCATATGTGCGGAAGCCATGGCGCGGGAACGCGGCAAACGGTATGCCACGGTCTTGGAGGTTGCCGGAGGATGCGCAGTGTTTACCGGCGTCGGGTCACCGATCACGCAGGCTGTCGGGCTGGGGCTGCACGGGCCAGTGACGGAGGCCGAAATTGAAAAAATGGAGGCGTTCTACCGCAAGCGAGGCTCGCCGGTGAATATCGAATTCTGTCCGCTGGCGCACGCAACACTTGGGGAATTGCTCGGGCGCCGAGGCTATCGCCCCATCGAATTCTCGAACGTGCTGGTACGGTCATTGCGGCGCCGGGAGCGATTCGCCGCGCCCGCGCGCTCCATTTCCATCCGGCGGGCGGCGGCAAACGAGGCGGATCTCTGGGCGCGAACCGTTGCGCAGGGGTTCGCGGAGCATTTTCCGGTCACGCCCGAGCTGCTTGGCATTCTGCGGGCATTCGCGACGCGGCCGGGCTCGGTCTGCTTCTTCGGTCTGGTGAACGGGAAGATCGCGGGCGGAGGAGTGACGTACCTGAACAAGAGGCTCGCCACGCTTGGCGGGGCCAGCACACTGCCGGAATTCCGGGGCCGCGGCGTGCAAACGGCTCTGCAAAACGCGCGATTGAAGTTTGCGGCGGCAAAGGGATGTGATCTTGCCATGACCATTACGCAGCCGGGGAGCACGTCGCAGAGAAACGCGGAGCGGCGCGGGTTTGGCGTTGTCTATACGCGGATCAAGTTTCTGCGGAAGTGGCGCTGAGTTCTTCCCAACGAATCCTCTCGTTCTCGCGAGAATCTTCGGAGAGGACGCGGCGCCATCACGCGGGGCCAGCGGGCTCGCGCCGGAGAAGGTGAATTGCCGCTCCAAGGACGTCCTCGTCCGGGACAAGGCGGTTTATAAGGCGCATCGCGAAAGCTTCCGTCGAGGTGATCGAGCGGCCCGTCGCGAGGATCTCCAGGGCGCGGCCGCGGCCGACGATGCGCGGCAGGCGCCCAGTTCCGCCCCAGCCCGTGAGAATGCCGAGCGAACCGCCGGGGTGCGCGAAGACGGACTCTTTGCCCGCAATTCGAACATGGCAAGCGAGCGCGAGATCGAGGCCGCCGCCCAGGCAGTAGCCTCGGATGGCGGCGACCACCGGCTTCGAAAACTGCTCGATCCGGTTCATCACTCGTTGTCCGAGACGGGAAAACTCGAAGGCTTCGGCGGCCCCGAGCGCGGCAAGTTCAGAGATTTCGGCCCCGGCGGCGAATGCCAGCGCCGTGCCGGTAATCACAATGCCGGCGCAAGACGGTTCGCCTGCAAGGGCATCGAGATTACGGCGCAGGGCATCAAGTAACGACCGTTCGAGCCGCGGATACCCGGATGGGTTTTCGAGTTGAAGGAGTGCGATCGTCCCAAGGCGGGCAATTCGAAGGGTAGATTCCACCGCCGTCTAGGCGTGTCGCGGGGCGCGCGCCGCGTTCTCGTGGATGAAGTCCACGATGGCCTGCGTGCGCGTGCCGGGGAGGAAGACTCCGGCGATGCCGGCCTTTTTGAGCGCGGGGATATCGGCTTCAGGGATGATGCCGCCGATGAGGACGGTGACGTCGTTCATTTTCTTCTCGCGAAGCAGCTCCATCAGGCGTGCGCAGAGAGTGTTGTGCGCGCCGGACAGGATGGAGAGACCGATGACGTCCACGTCCTCCTGCACGGCGGCGGAGGCGATCATTTCCGGCGTCTGGCGCAGGCCGGTATAGATCACTTCCATGCCGGCGTCCCGAAGGGCGCGGGCAATGATCTTCGCGCCGCGGTCATGGCCGTCGAGGCCGGGCTTGGCAATCAAAACGCGAATCCGTTTTTCAGCCATAGCTGAGAAAGCATACGACAAAACACACTGGCAGCGGTAGAGAACAGGCTTGCGGAGTTGCGGAGGTCAATCCGCTGTTGCCAGGAAGGCCTCCAGCAGGGAATTGAACCGGTCGGCATCATCTACAAAGAGAGCGTGGCCAGCGTCTTCGAATATTTCGAGCCGCGAGCCCGGAATCTGCTTTTGCATGTCACGGACAATAAAATCGTAGGAACTCTTCGCGCCCACGATGAGGGTGGGCTGATGAATTTTCGCGAGTGCGGCACGATTGTCCGTCCCGAACTTGCCGACGAGGAGCGCCACGGCCGTATTGGTCGGGGTGCGCAACGAGGCTTCGACCACACGATGGATGTAATCCTCCGGCTGCGGCTTCTTGAACCACGAGCGCACGAACGGAAGGGTGGCGGCGCGGCGATCGGCATTGAAGCCGTTGATGAATCCCAAGAGATCCTTGTACTGCGCGGCAGGAATGTCGGCGCCGGGCGCGTCGTCGACGAAGACGAAGGCAGCTGCGTCGGCGGTGCCGAACTGCTCGACGTAGGACGCGATTTCTCCCACAGCCATCGACCAGCCCACGAGCACGACCGGAGCGAGATGCAAGCGATCGACGACCGCTTTGATGTCACGTGCTCGTGCGGCGGGGGAAAGGCCGTCCGAAGTCTGCGTCGAGGCTCCCTGGCAGCGCGGATCCATCGCGACGACATGATAGTTTTGCGCGAAGTGCGCGATTTGCTTTTCCCAGATCCAGCCCGGCATGGTCCACCCGGAAACAAAGAGAATCGAGGGTCGAAGCTGCATGCCCGGATACTTAAAATTGGGATCGGGAAAAGTCGGCGGTGTTACGACCGAAGGAGCGAGTTTAGAATGTTCTGCACCGGCTTCGACGTAGTGAATCTTGATGCCGTCCCTGGTCTTGACAAAACCGCCGTGGGTTCTGACTGCACCAGCGCCAGCGGCGGTTGTTGCGAATGCGGCAACAAGAGAAAGAGCAGCGAGTGTCACCGAGCCACGCAGGCTGCGAATCATCATTAGAGTCTCCCTGGTCTTGCCCGTCGAGGCCGGGCTTGGCGATCAAGACACGAATCTTCTTTCTCGTTCCTCAGCGACTCTCTGCGTTGTCTTTTTCTGTGCGGACATGCCTCTGCGGCCCTGCGCGTTTTCCGCGTCTCGGCGTTCGCCTTTTCCTCCGGCCGGGCTTGGCAATCAAGACACGAATCTTCTTCTCCGTCACGCCTCTGCGCCCCTCTGCGTCTCTGCGTTTTCTTTTTCCCTTCCGTCCTGCCTCTGCGACCGTCGGCGTTCTCTGCGTCTCGGCGTTATCTTCTTCCGTCTCTGCTGGTTTATAGTGCCACACGAATCGCCGAATGCCATCCTTGAGCACAGGGTTGTGAAAATTGATGAGCAGCTGAGGTCAAAATACTTGTGACATTTATTTCCAGGACGACCCACTACGTGATGGCAACTTCTTCGTAAACGCCGAAGACGGCGCGCATCGTGTCGCAGATTTCGCCGAGGGTGGCGTAGGCCTTCACGGCTTCGTAGATGTAAGGCATCAAGTTCTCGCTTCCTTCGGCGGCCGTGCGAAGGGCGTCCAGGCGCCGCTCGACTTCTTGGCTGGAACGCTCGCTGCGAAGCTTACGCAGCCGTTCGGCCTGTCGTTTCGCGACAGTCTCGTCAATCTGGAGGGTATCGAGAGGCTTTTCTTCGGCGACGTAGTCGTTCACGCCCACGATGATTTTCTCCTTGCGGTCCACTTCCATCTGGTAGCGATAGGACGCTTCGGCGATTTCGCGCTGCGGGTAGGAGCGCTCGATGGCGGCGACCATGCCGCCCAGGGAATCAATCTTCTCGATGTAGTCCCAGGCGCCGCGCTCGACTTCGCCGGTGAGCGCTTCGACGAAATAAGAGCCGGCGAGAGGGTCCGCCGTGTTCGTGACGCCGCTTTCGTGCGCGATGATCTGCTGGGTGCGGAGGGCCACCGTGGCCGCAAATTCGGTGGGCAGCGCCCAGGCCTCGTCGAGCGAGTTCGTATGCAACGACTGCGTCCCGCCGAGCACCGCGGCGAGCGCCTGGAGGGCCGTGCGCACTACGTTGTTGTAAGGCTGCTGGGCGGTGAGGGAGCAGCCGGCCGTCTGCGTATGGTAACGCAGGGCCCAGGCGCGCTCGGTCTTCGCGCCGAAGCGGTCGCGCATTGTCTTGTACCAGATGCGGCGGGCAGCGCGGTATTTGGCGATTTCTTCGAAGAAATCATTGTGGGCGTTGAAGAAAAACGAAAGTTGCGGAACGAAGTCGTCCACCTGCAGGCCGCGGCGGATCGCCCAATCCACGTATTCGATGCCGTCGCGCAACGTGAAGGCGAGCTCCTGAATCGCCGTCGAGCCGGCTTCGCGGATGTGGTAGCCGCTGATTGAGATCACATTAAATTTCGGCGTGTGCCTGACGCCGAATTCGAAGGTGTCGATCACGAGCCGCATGGAAGGCTCGGGCGGATAGATGTATTCCTTCTGCGCGATGTATTCCTTCAGGATGTCGTTCTGAATGGTGCCGGAGATTTTCTTCCAATCGGCGCCTTGCTTTTCCGCCACGGCCAGGTACATCGCCCAGACCACCGCCGCCGGAGAATTGATCGTCATCGAAGTCGTGACGTCAGCAAGCGGGATGCCCTGGAAAAGAACCTCCATATCCGCCAGCGAGCTGATGGCCACGCCGCACTTGCCGACTTCTCCTTCGGAGAGCGGATGGTCGGAGTCGTAGCCCATCAGCGTCGGCAGATCGAACGCGGTGGAAAGGCCGGTCTGTCCCTGCGTGAGCAGGTAACGGAACCGCTGGTTGGTGTCCTCCGCCGCGCCAAACCCGGCAAACTGCCGCATCGTCCAGAGCCGGCCGCGGTACATCGTGGCGTGAATTCCCCGCGTATACGGCGGCTGGCCGGGCAAGCCCAGGTCGCGATCGGGATTCCAGTCTGCAAGGTCGGCGGGAGTATAGAGGCGACGGATCGGGTGGCCGGAGATCGTGGTGAACGCAGGGGCTCGCTCGGGGGACTTCGCCAGGGCCGGCCCGAGCGTCTTTTCTTCCCATGCCCGCTCGGCCGGAGAAGGCTTGCGCTTTGCCTTTGCGGCCTCCGCAACTGGCGCAGCCGGCAAGCCGAGTTTGCCTTTTTCCGTCATCGAGCCGTCTCCAGAATTGTCAGATCGCGCCCAAGAATGATTTGCGTGGAAGTGGCAAACAACAGTCTATGACATCCGGAAATTTGCGACAAGCGCGAGGAAGTGCGGATAGTGGGTCAGTTTCCGAGTACGCTGTGACTCGCTCACAATCGGCGGCGAGCACCAAGTGAACTTTTGCATCCCACGACAGCGTTTCGCAGAGCAATTCAAATTGCCAAACTGTGTTGCGTCTCGAATGGGGACAGGCGCTGAGCTGGTTGACAGTAGCCTCTGGAGCGATTATACCTTTCACTGCTCATGTCCTCTCGCCGCATTGAAGTCTTCTTCTACGGGTTATTCATGGACGCCGACCTCCTGAGGACGAAAGGGGTCAATCCTACCAACATTCGCCCAGCTTTCGTTCCCGGCTTCGCGCTGCGGATTGGCCAACGGGCAACTCTGCTGCGGAATCCCAATCGCCTCGCGCATGGCATCCTGATGGAACTCACTCACACAGAGGTCGAGCAACTGTATTCAGAACCCAGCGTTCGCGCTTATCG
>JBGPTF010000007.1:0-180859 GCA_041490445.1 Terriglobia bacterium | reverse complement strand
TTCTCCATCACGTTCCGGCAGACCCGGTTTTGATGAAGCTCGCGAGCTTTCTGGGGAAACGCGACCTGATGAGTTACATAAGTTGGGCTGCCTCGACCGACTTCGCCGCAGCCCGGTTGTGGAAGAAGTGGGCTTCGCTTACTCCGGCCGCACAGCGAGCTGTTACCCTCTGGGATCTCTGTCACGCTTGCTTTGTCACGCGCGCTGAGTTCGTCGGTGCGGCTGCGCAAGGTTCTGTTCGTGCCGGCCATGCCACGGTCCTTGTGGCCATCGAGGGGATGGACCTTCCCGAGGACGTGCAGCTTGTCATCCGCAGATGGTTTCTCTCACCGCGCGGGTCTGAAGGCCAGGAACAGGGCTAGATTCTTTTGGCCTCGTAGTGAGCCGGTGTAACACGAATCCCGTTGAACTGGTAAAGGATACGGTCCGTCCTCTCCAAGATGCGCATGGCTTGGTGAAACACAGATGCCGGAAACCTCCAGTGTCGATGCTGCAGTTCCCTGACCTTCATCCGCTTGCCTTCCCTGTACGCCTTGTTCAGGGTCCGCTCCATCCTTGAGGCTGCCTCCTCCGCCATTCGACCCTGTTCCTGGGGGGTACGTGGAAGCTGATAACCTGCCCTGCGCCGCCTGGCAAATGCGCCGTCTTCCCCCGTATGCTCGGACGGGATGGCGAGTTCCGAGTCTAGCCGGATTGTTCTTGCGGGGGCTGGCCGTATTCGATTCGCAGTGGTCGCTTGAATATCAGCCTTCTGCCCACTGACCTTGATCGGCTGACGGATTCCCTCCACTTTCATTGCCGCAAGAACTGAGCGGCCATTTCCTTCGATGATTCGGGCGACCTCGCACGATTGGTTTTTTGTGTTCGCCCCGTTGTGAGTGGCCTCAACTTGTGCCGGGTTCCAACCAATCGAAAGATTCTCGAGCAAAGGGATGTCGGCCACCAGTTCGGGAGGGACCGGAGGAACCCTCCAGCGTCCTTCCTCGGCTCGAAACCCGAGCAACCGGATCTGCGCAGCCTCATCGGCAGTGAGTGTTACCTCGCCGCACCCGTCCACCAAGTTTCGAAGGATGGGAAGCAGTTTAACCAATGTCACGTAATCGGGCGTGTCGCTCATCTCACTGACCTTGACTCACATGCTAAGACTCTAGCAAGAGTTGAAGAGGGAATGCACTTTTTCAACATCAACTGGTGGGCGCTGGAGCACCTTAAGAAACACCCGGAATTGCTGAAGAAATGGAGTGGGTTTCAGATGTCAGTTCTGGCCGACGCGGATCGCAGCAGATGAAACAATCCGACATCAGCGAATCGGTTCGATAAGCTTAGTGGGTTTGACGTTCAGCCCGTGGGCCAGCTTCACGATGTTGACCAAGCTGATGTTTCGCTCTCCGCGCTCGACACCGCCCGCATAGTTGCGGTGTACGTCGGCCAGCTCTGCCAATTTCTCCTGTGACAGGTTGCGCTCCAGCCTCAGTTGCAGGAGACGCCTTCCAAAGACAATGCGGGGATCAGGTGTGCCCACTCAGTGATGATTAGGACTCTGACCACGATGAGTCTACACACGATGAGTGTGATAGAATCGGCGCACTCGTAACGGGTCTGTACTAAAGAAATATTCATATACTTGGGCTTGTCCTCGAATCGACATAATCGTGAAAGGTCTCACTGATGGAGGTGCCCGGCCATGTACAAAGTAGTGTCGGTCGTGTGGTCATTCTTGTTGCTGACGCCCAATCCAGTTCCAAACAGCGTACAGAATCAAACTGGCAGTGGCGGTCAATCCCAAGCGCAAGCTTCTGCACCGAAACAGGCTGTGCTCGAAGATGGTACACCGGTTAAGCTGCGCATCTCGCAGACCGTGTCGTCGGCAGATGCGCACGTGGACGACCGCGTGGAGTTTGAGGTTCTCGAAGAGGTCAAGGTCGCGGGCGTAGTAGTCATTCCGAAGGGCGGGATAGCTTGGGGAACGGTTACGGAGGCCCAGCGGAAGCGACGAATGGCACGAGGAGGAAAGCTAGAGATCGTGATGGACTCGGTTCGGCTCGTTGATGGCGAGAAAGCGGCGCTGCGCGCAACCAAGGAAGTCCAAGGGGGCGGTCACACAGGCGGAATGACAGCCGGAATCGTCGCGACGGGTCTCTTATTCTGGCCTGCTGCACCATTTTTTCTGTTCATGCACGGCAAGGACATCACCATTCCCAAGGGCACCGTAGTTCCAACTTTTGTCAATGGCAACTTCCCGCTTGACTTTGCCAAGCTCCAGCAAGGTGCATCGGGTACACCACAGCCGCAAGCAACGCCCGCCCTGTCCAGTTCCCCCGTTCAGACTCAGGCCAGCACGAATGTCGAGATTGATGTCACGTCCACACCGGCTGGCGCTGAGATCGAGTTAGACGGGAACTTTGTTGGAAGCACTCCCTCAACAATCGGCGTTTCTGCTGGCGACCACACAATCACGCTCAAGAAGAATGGGTATAAGCCATGGGAGAGGAAGATCAAAGTAACAAGCGGGAAGACCGCCGTCGCCGCCGAACTGGAAGCGGATGTGAAAGCAGACCCGAAGCCGAATCAAGGATAGCCCGTTGCCCGCAGCGGAATCAGCCACGCGTGCCCATCGGCTCTCACAAACAGGCCCGCCACGCCGCGCAGGCCCTCGTACAGTGCGCCAAGCCCGCATGCGCAAGAAAAAAGTGCAGGCACAGAAGAAAAATCGAGCCAGCAAAAATCTTTGCTTTTCGGATTAGGCAACGGCAGCGGACATATTCCCTCGGCCCGGACAATCCCATTTCCCCCGACGATCACTTGGTGCACGTCACCGCGCTTCGCTTTGCGGTGTGGTCCTTCCGCTGGGGCTCGTGGTGTTCATTCGCTACGCCAGTAAGGCCGAGTTGCCACTGTCCAGTTAGTGGGAGGGTCCACCCGATAAGCCGAGTGTCCGGCCAAGTGACCGCCAGCGTCAGAGGAGGAGCCACGCGGCGCTGGGATAGTTTCCGAGTTGGCGACTAACCGGGCGTTAGCAGCCGGATGGGGAAAAACTGGGCCGTTAAACGAGTTCCTGTGCTTTTGACTCCCAGGTTGAGCGGGCACCTAGAAATGATTTCCTGCGCTGCCAGCGGCAGAAATATGTAAGCTCGAGCGTCATGAATCATTCTGTCGCGGACCGTCGGTTGCTACCTTGTGTATTCCCTGATCCGCGGCTTCGTCTTAGACCGACCAGCACAGGTTTCATCCAGATGGTCTAAACAGTGGTGACGTCACATGAAGAGTACCGAGAAGGTTTTCGATTCGCCTGAGACGAGAACGCTGGCTGACCTAGCTGGCATCGATGAGGATCTTCAGAGTACGGTCGCCATCTGCCAGAAACTCGAGGAGGCCTGGCGGCAGACACCATCCGATCCTGTTATCATCGAGGCGCTTTCAGCCGCTTTGCTTGTTCGCTACAACCGCTGTTTCACGAGCGGCATCCGGTCCCGGCTACCCGAGGAACTCGTCGCCTCACTAACGCCGAAGCTTCAACGCCTCCATCAGATCGTTCGAGATCTCCGGGATAAGTACGTCGCACATTCGGTGAACCCATTCGAGGAAAACATCGTCATCATTGAGGTAACGGAGTTTCCTGACTCCTCTCGACTGATCGACGTCTCGGTCGACCACAGACGGTTCCTTGGCCTCAAACCGGACATGGTCGCTGACGTACGCGACCTCGCCGGGACATTGTCACGTTACGTCTGCGAGCGGTTTGGAATAGAGCGCGGCCGTATCACCGGAATAGCTCAGGATCTCCCGCTGGAGGTTGTCAATGGCCTCCCCGAGGTTCCAGGCGTGCCCACTGACTGGAAAAGCGTGAACAAGAAGCGGGCGAGGTGACTCCCAGTAAGCGCGTGAACTCTGGCTTCATCCAGAAAAAACGGTTCTCCCGTCGGCTCCGACAATTGAGCCGTTCGGACCTACGGAAAAGTCGGAGCTAGAAAGGGAGCGGCGGGGAGCGCAAATTGAGAAAGTGTGCCTCTTGTCCTCGGTCGGCAGGAATTGAAGACTACGACTGTCAAAGTCGAAAGGAAGTAGTTTAATTTCTCGCTCGTAAACGTCTATGAGCAAGAAGTTTCGCTCAGAAAACTGCTGGGTTGCAGTGCCCGCAACAGCATGATTAGTGCCTGGGAAAATATGAGATTCGTGGATGTGTCCAGCGAGTACCAGGTCCGCGCCGCATGCCCGCAAACGCTCAGCAATCGCCTCTCGGTCCTCCAGTCGCATTGAGACGTTGTGTGATTTGCCTGGAGGGTCCCCGAGAGGATGGTGCAAGCAAATGATTTTGATGGCATCTGAATACCTTGCTAACGGCAAGTTTGTACAAAGGAAATCGAGTTCATCTGGAGCAACCCGACCACGAGCCAATCTGTGCAGCATCTCGGTGTTTTGTGTCGAGTCGAGGCCACACAGCAGTATAGGGCGGCTCCGCGTTTCGATTCTACAGATGGTGGGGAACATGCCCGGAAAAAAGCGCTTATAGGCCCCCATTTGGTCTGGACTTCTTCGTTTCCATATATCGTGGTTCCCAGGAATGGCGAACAGCGCTGGCTTCGAGCCCCGCTTGAGTTTTTCCTGAGACTCCCGCAATTCGAGCCCAACATCCCGGCCCGCACCCGTTGAGTGCGCCTTACGAAGAAAAGTACTTCCAACTACGAATTCCTCCTCTTCGCCGCTGCGCGTAAGATCGCCGGTAAACACAACACATACCGGAATCTTCTTTTCTCTCCGGTCATGGATAATCTGATTGACCCGAAGAGCCAAAGCTCTTGTTGCCTGGTAGCTATGTCCGCAAAGTCCTTGGACGAACGGAAGCGAAGCCAGCAGCTTCTTCAACAGCTTTTCATCTGCGGTGAACTTATTCCCAAAATGCAGGTCAGAGATATGAACCAGGGTCCCCAATAGTTCATTTTCGACAGTTTGTTGCATTTTTCTGACCTTTTAATTCAGAAGAAAGTTTCTATAGTTTTCCGCTGCCGGGTCACACACGTTTAGACGATAGATTGACTTCTCCAAATCCAAGACTTCCATTGATCCGAAAGGGGCGAAGATCAGTGGCTTTCTAGGTTGAAAAACCTCGTTCTTTCGAAATTCCCTCCGTAAGACCTCTTCCATTCCGGCGAGAATCATTCGGCTCTTTTTGGGGTTCACTCCGGAACAGTTTTGTATCTCGCGAAGCAACTGTTTTAGCGGAACCTGACGCGACGCAAAGGCGTGAGTGGTCGTGACGCTCAGTTGAGAACCTCTTTGCTCGATGAGCTTCTCCAAGTACAAACCAGCGATGCCGCCGATTGCATCCAGAACTTGTTCAAACAGAACGCCGCTCCTCTTGGAGACTGCTTCACAGAACTTTGCGACATGTATCTCTTGTGACTTTCCGCCTTGATATTCCGCTGTACTCCCCAAACCAGCTTTTACTTGCTGGAGGTCATTCAACACTTGCTCAGCGGACTGGTAACGTTGGTCGAGATCCTTCTCAAGAGCCGTAGAGATGATTTTGTCGATCTTGTGCGGCACCTTTGGATTCAGATGTGAGGGTAGTTCGGGCCTTGTATGAAGGATGGCGTCCAAAACCGCTATTGAGTTCCTGCCCTGGAACGGCTTTTTACCAGTTACCATTTCATACAGTACTGCGCCAAACGAGAACAGGTCTCCGCGAGCGCCAAATTCTCTTCCGGTTGCCTGCTCGGGAGGCATGTATGCAAGAGTTCCCGCTATCTCTCCGGGGGGGCTTGGGCCTTCCTCCATGCCATGTCCTACTTGTCGGGTCAGTCCGAAGTCCATAATCTTGGCAAGACCGCCCTCGGTCACTAGGATATTGGAGGGCTTTATATCCCTATGAACCACACCCTTGGCGTGCGCAGCCTGGAGCCCCTGGGCAATCTGAATGGCAAATTCTAGCGATCGTTCCGTTGACAGTGGCTTTCCCTGGATTAGTTGTTCCAGGGTCTGGCCCTCCAGCAGCTCCATAGCAATGAAGTGCTGGCCCTGGGCTTCTCCGATCTCGTAAATCGTGCAGATGTTGGGATGATTCAGGGCCGAAGCGGCCCTCGCTTCGCGGCGAAAACGGTTCAAGACTTGCGTGTCTTTGGCGAGCTCGTCTGGCAAGAATTTGAGTGCTACGAAACGATCTAAGCTCTTGTCGTGGACCTTGTAGACGACACCCATGCCTCCGCCGCCGAGCTTTTCCAGGATGCGGTAGTGCGAGAGAGTCTTTCCGACAAGCGACTCAGCGTCTGCCATTTGGTGCACATGTTAGGTACGCTCAGAACCTAAAGTCAACACGGACGTATAACGAGCGAACCGGACAAGCGAAATCCCCTGACGTCAGTCCCGTTGTGGGAAATTGGAGCGCAATGCCGCCCCTTGCCCCGACGTGCAAATCGGCCAATGAGCGGAATCGGCTGTCCGTGTACGGCGTTACCGATGCCCGTCACTGTTCCTCCCGAGTGACGGGGCACTCGGAAGTAGTGCACCTGCTGTATAACGCTCTATTCATAAACTGACCCACGACCGGACTGATGCTCTGCGGGCTGACGAGTGCGTTTCTCTTTCGCCTGAACGGGTAAACAAATCTCCTGCGAGAAGAAATCGGAGAAAAAGAAAAATCGAGCTTGCAAAAACATTTGCGTTTCGGATTAGGCAACGGCAGCGGACATATCCCCTCGGCCCGGACAATGCCATTTTCTCGGCAAACACTTGGTGCACGTAACCGGGCTCGGCCTTGGGGTGTGGTTCCTCGGCTGGGGCTTGTGGTGTCCATTCGCCGCACCAGCAAAGCCGAGTTGCCCCTATCTAGTTTTCGATTGGCCAACGAAGCATCTACGTAACCGTAGGGAAATCGCGCCCGACGATTACTTCCGAGTGGGCGACAATGCGGGAGTCATCGCGCGGTGGCTCTAATCGAAATGCTGACTACGGCCACGTCGACGGATAGCGCGTTATACGGCCATTGAGACTCACTGGTCAGAAGGGGATTTCTCGCCAACAATCGGATCGAGGGGCCACCACAACCAGTTGACCTCTGACTTGAACGGTAGAGGTCGAGGTTTCAACAGATTTCCAAACTGAACGAATGTGTGGTTTATTCGTTGACAGCAGCTGTGTTTTGTACGTATAGGAGACGTGAAGCAACTCTCTCAATCCGGTACAGGAGTTGTGCGACATGGCCGGGCCACCGTCAAATACGGCACCAGAGACTGATGAATCTTTTCCCCGGTCCGGAGATGTCGCTCGCGAGGTCGCCACACTCAGAGCGGAAGTCGACCAACTGAAAAGGAGTCGTGCAGCGAAGATTGCTACTGTCCTGTCGGTCATTGCAACCTTCCTCTCCGTAACTAACGGCGCGGGGAGCCTTTGGCAGGTATTAGTCAAGAGGTCAAACACGGTTGTTACGACCGGGCCTGCACTCAAAATGACGTATGAGCCCGGTAGGCAGTTACTGAAGATTACTTTTGATCTGATGCTTCGGAATCTCGGGAATAAAGACGACGCAATCCGCGAGCTTAGTGGAAAAATTAGTGACCTACAAACATCATTCTTCGCTCCCCTCGGAGCCAACGACTTCACGTGCGCAATCGCTGGTTCAGCGGGCGCCCAGCAAGCGGGCCAAATCTTCTCCGTTCCCAAAGATGGCAGCACCACAGCTGTGTGTATCGGCTCAATCAGGCTTGCTGCGTTGAGCAGGCGAGTATTTCAGGACTCGGGAACTAAGCATCTACATGTTTTTGTCTACGGAGATTCCACTGCTCCCTACTTGCTGTCAGCGTGTTTCCCTCTCGACCAGCAAGCGGCGATAGATCTGAAGAGGACCACGGGGCCTGTCGTGCTACGTACGTTCTATTTTGTGCCATGTGAGCCGGAGGAGGCGAAATGAAAACATGTCTTTCACTGTTTTTTGCGACCGCGGCGCTTTTCCTCTCTGCGCGGTCGCAACCATCATCCAAATCGGCTCAAGAGCGGGTATCAAGGTCGACCGCCAAGCAGGACGACCTAGAGTCAACCAGACTGCACCTTCAAGAGGTCGTCAAGAAGCTGTACGGGAAAGATGCCCCGAAAGAGCTGGAGTGGGTGAAAATAACGCCTATTCAGCAAATGACAAAGCGCGGAGATGTGGCTGAGGGCACCAAAATCGAGGAAGCAAAAGGTGAGGATGAGTTGTACCTGGATAAAGACCCATGCAAAGGCAAAGCCATTGCTTTTCACTATCCATATGAAAAACATGACACTGGTAAAACAAAGAAATGCGGAGAGAAGACCTTTCCGATACTTCGCGTCCTTCAAAAATGAACGTTGTCGCTTGGAGCGGATATGCCTCTGAGTCACGCCGGGGGTTAAGCTCCGAGACGACACAAATCTGAACAGAACGGCCATGCCGTCCACGTCTGGCCATAACCTAGCCTGCATAACTCGCCATCAAAACTCGGCACTTCTGAAGCTGTTTTGAAGCTCTGTGAAGTGGACGGAAATGCGTAGGACAGGATTCTTGTCGTAAACAACCCTTTACACAAGCGACCGGAGTTGCACCCGGAAACGGGGACCGCCAACCAACGGATTGTCGGCTACACGTAGAAGTGACCTCCTTCGCAGCCGATTAGCGGCGCCTCTCAGGAATGTGCCTAAATCACGGCCTACTCGGGCTCCATTTTGAGGTTGCCAATTGCGGGCGGATGACGGCGTACTCGGAAGTAATGCACTAGTCTGTTTGACGCGCGCTATTCATAAACTGACCGGCAAACGAACTGGTGCTCTATCGGCTGACAGCTGCATTTCTCCTTCGAGCGAACGGCTGAAGAAAATCTCCTGCGGGGAATAATTGGAGAACAAGAGAAATTGAGCCAGAAAAAAAACTTTGTGTCTCAAGTTAGGTAACGACAGCGGACGTATCCCCTCGGCCCGGACAATGCCGGGCACCCCGTAGCTCCTCGTCGGAATGTCTTGCCCCTTGGCCGATAGCTCGCGGAAGTTGCGCGTAAATTCCGCTGCAAATTGACCGAATATCCGCCGAAACTGTGCCGATCTTTTCTTATTGTTTCGTCGCTATGCCGATTTCGCTTGACAGACTTCCTAAATTATGGCATATGTAGTGGCGTAATTAAGACGGCTCTGCCGGATGCGGAAACACCCAACAGAGCCTAACTCCCAAAGTGAGGTGAATCACGATGGAAGCTACAGCGAATCTACCAGCGGGCCAGTCAGACCGCAAGACACTCCATTCGAGCAAAGAAGGCGTAAGGCAGGAAGCACTCGCGCGGGCCGTCTCGGGCCAATCCTACAGTAACTTTCCCGCGATCTTTCGGGGATTCGCCGCAAAGGGTATCCCGGAATCCGAGATCAAACCGCGTGAAAATGTGTTCACGTTCGACGCATGGAAAGCACTAGGACGTGTCGTGCGTCGGGGCGAGCATGGCGTCAAGGTTGTGACGTTCATTGAATGCAGCAAGGAAGACAAGGAAACAGGCGAGAAAGAATCCTTCCGCCGTCCGTGGCGTACTACAGTGTTCCATTTCAGCCAGACCGAACCGCTGAATGGGGGTGGCCGATGACCACCCCTATCTTTGCTTTCCCGGTTCGCCTGAGTGAGAAGTACCGCCCGCGCAAGGTTTCGGAATTTGTCGGGCTCTCTAAAGCCAAGCGCGTACTGTCCAAGTTTGTAGCGAATCCCTACCCTTGCTCATTCCTGTTCTTCGGGCCGCCCGGCGTTGGCAAGACTTCGATGGCGCAAGCGATGGCCGAGGAAATGGGCGCGGAGTTTCACCATCTCGGCTCGCAGAAATGCAACCTTGAGAATCTAGAGGAAGTCTGCCTAATCTGTCAGTACGTTCCTCTGACTGGCGGATTCCATTTCGTTCTAATTGACGAAGTGGATTCTGCGTCGAAGGCCGCGCAGTTAGCTCTACTTTCAAAACTCGATTCGACGGACGCGCCAAAGGGAACTGTGTTCATCTTTACTTGCAACAACACGGATGGACTAGAGCCGCGATTCCTCTCCCGCTGCCTGCCGATTGATTTTAGCTCCTACGGGATGGCTGGAGAGATTGCCGAGTATCTGCAGAAGGTTTGGCACGCGGAAGGTGGAAACGGAAACGGGCCAGACTTCGTCCGGCTGAGCAAAGAATGCCGGAACAACGTGCGCGATTGCTTGGGCCGTTTAGAAGTGGAATTGATGGCCCTCTAGGGCTGGAGAGGAAATTGGCAGATGAAAAAGACTTACAGCACACGGAGAGCCGCCCGGCGGATGGGCGTGTCCTTTCGGACGCTTAACCGCTGGCTCGCTCTCGGAAAGATTCGACCGTCTCAGGCAATTGCATTGGAAGGTGGCCGGACTCTCTGGCGCTGGACGGATGCCGACATCACCAAAGGCCGAAAGGTGAAGGCTGCACAAAAGCCAGGTCCGAAGCGAGGTGTGAAATGAGAGCCGCAATTTATGCGCGAGTCTCGACAACCAACCACGGCCAGGACGTGAGTATGCAACTACGCGAACTCCGCCAGTTCGCAGAGGCCCGCAAGTGGACGATTGCCGGCGAATACGTGGACGCGGGGATCTCGGGCAGCAAAGAGAAGCGCCCGGAACTCGACAGCCTAATAGCCGATGCGCACAAGCGGCGCTTTGACGTAGTGGCCGTCTGGCGGTTCGATAGGTTTGCTCGATCCGTGAGTCACCTGCTCCGTGCGCTTGAAACGTTCAACGCTCTCGGTGTCGCGTTCGTCAGCCTGAGTGAACAGATGGACACCACCACGCCGACCGGAAAGATGGTTTTCACCGTCTTGGGCGCCGTAGCCGAACTGGAACGCAGCCTGATCGTGGAGCGCGTGAAGGCTGGCCTGCGCAACGCACGTGCCAAGGGCAAGAGGCTTGGCAGGCCGCGCGTCGCAGTGGACGCCGCCGAGATTGCCCGCCTGCGCTCGCGGGGACGCTCCATCCGTGAGATTGCCGACAAGCTTGGGTACACTCGCAGCCTTGTCCACAAAACCCTGGCGAATCGGGAGCCTCGCGGCGTTGCAATCGCAGCCGGTTAGCAGCGGGTTCGAGCGTGTCCTGAAAACAAGTGTTTTAGGGACAGAGAGGTAAGCACTGGTGAGCGAGAACTCACCAAGCGCCAGCAAGAAAAAGGGCGCGCTATGCGCCGCCCTCGGTTCTTCTCACCTGTGAGCCACGCCAGAGGTGGTCGCTCACCTGGCCTTTCTGCGGCTGTCCTTGGCTTTCCGTGCCCGCTCCCCCCTTCGCTTGCGTCTCTCCGAGTCTCTCTTCATCGCACGCTGTCCTTGCAGGGTCGTGCGCCAAACGGCTACTCGATGTACGTTCGTATGCCGGGTCGAGCAACACTCTTGATCGGGCCGCGATTGCTCGAAAGGCTTTCTACAACGCGAGTACCGGCAAAGCGCCCAACCCTTTCGCTCGTTGAGACTCAACAGGGCTTTTGCGTAAAAGGCGTCCCGCTCTCTCTCACAGTAGAGGGCGGGCTCCAAACAACCCTCGCTAAACCACAAGACCGCGCTGACATCATGGAGATGTTTGGAGATGATCCGGCCTAGGAGCAGTTGGGGGTTGGACTTGGCGGATCGGGGTAAGAGGTAGCCGTCCCACAGGTCGGCGGCCCGCTCGGGGGATTTGATTCCGAGGTCAACGCCACATGCGGGCGCAACAATCTCGATGAGTTGTCGGCCAAACTCCCGCCTCTTTTTCTTGTCCTCTGGCAGCGGCCGGGGTTCTTTGTAAGTGACAAGAGATTGCTCGTATTTCCGTAGCGCCTCTTTCCAGGCTCTCTTCCATTCACCCTTCCGGGATGGGTGCATTCGGAGCTTGTAGGCATTGATCAGTTCCACAAGGGCGCTGAACTCTTGCTTTTCGGCAACTAACTCTTGCCCTGCCGCGTTTTGGAAGCTCCGTGAGAAACGGTTCTTGGTGGGATCGTTGGCCTTCAGCATACGCACAAACAACGGCGGCAGAAATGTATCAGAGGCAAGCACACCTTCGTGGTCGTCTGCCGTCGCGGGTATCAGCACCGGGAGCGCCGAGCCTGCTGTAACGCCTTTTGTGCTCATGCTTGTAACGGCAATATATACTAGTTCTAGACCGCGAAGCAAGCGGAGTTCGCTGACGGAGGCATGAATGGCGAAAGACAGACCCACGGAAGTGACAGTCCTTGAGACGGCGCGGCGACTCGGCAGGCGTCTCGACTCGACGTATCGGCTGGTTTGGGAGCGGCGCCTAACGGCGCGCAAGGATGCGGCGGGGAAATGGCTGGTTTCAGTCGCGTCCATCGAGGCATACAAGCACTCCGCGAAACAGCGAAGGATGCGTTTAACCAGGAACGCGCACCGAACCCCGAAACTGGTGACAGCAGGGGTTGCAGCGGCGGGAGCGTCGTAAAGACGCGAACGCCCCGGCCAGCGATAGCCGAGGCGTCGCAAAATTCGCTCGCATGCTTTGGACGGCGGCGAGCTTGAGGAATAGACATGAGGAGTATACAGCACGCAGGGGTAAGGATTCAAAGGGCGCAGAGGAATCTGACTCAGGGCCGCGGTCAGACAGGCTTCATTCTGCCCGAAATTATCGAAGCGGCTCGCCGCAAAAACCCGATTGAATCAGTCGCTCAAGAGGTTCTGCGTCTCCGCAAATCAGGCTCGGGACTCGTAGGACTCTGCCCATTCCATTCGGAGAAAACACCATCCTTCCATGTCAATCCGTCTCGGCAGAAATACAAGTGTTTCGGATGTGGCGACGGCGGAGACGTCATCGCGTTTATCCAGCGCGTCCACAATCTCACTTTCCTACAAGCCGTAAAGTTCCTGGCCCAGCGAGCGGGAATCGCAATTCATGGCGCACGAATCACGCCTGAGATGCGCCAGCGCATCTCGGCAGAGCGCGTCAGACGGGAGCATGGTGCGGCACGCGAGGCTTACATATCCGCGCGGCAGGATGCCATCAACCATAAATTCTACCGGCTCGGCAAGCTCGCTACGGAAGCGGAAGATTACTTGCGCGAGCGAGTCTTCGACGTAGAGTTCGCGCCCCGAGCATGTGAGTCCCTGAAGGTCGAACTCTCGTGGTACGCACTGCTCGACTACCGCACGGCGGAACATGAGTTTTTTGGCCGTGACGGTGTCACGTATGGTTCCGGCGTTGAGCCGGAATTTCCCGCGTACAACCTTGTGAGGATTGCGTGCGAATTCGAGACGCGGCAAGGAGAGGCAATCCATGCCCGTACGTAGCGTTCTGAGTCCATTCGATCCCCGCCATAACCCGAACTACGGAGCTGGCATGGCCAGCGCAGATGTCGAGGCACCCATGGGTGACCCAGCGTCAGACGATCACGGATGGCCCGATCCTGCGCCACTCGGAGAGGAACTCCGTCCGGTCAAACCGTTCGCTTCCGGATTGCTTCCTTCAAGTCTTCGCCCGATGGTCGAGGATATCTCGGAACGAATGCAAACTCCACCCGACTACGCGGCGTCGGCAACGATTGCGGCATTGGCGGGATGCGTGAACCGTCGCGCTGTCATACGTCCCAAGGCCGTAGATGATTCATGGGAAGTGATTCCGAATCTTTGGGGAGCGATTGTCGCTCCGCCCGGATTTATGAAGTCTCCAGTGCTCCATTACGTGACTTGCCCGCTCACCAAGATTCAAGAACTCTGGCACACCGACTACGAGCAGCAGGCGAGCGAGTACGAACGCACTAGAGAGGAAGAGGAGTTGAAACTTCAGTCGTGGCGCGAGCGGTACAAACAAGCGGACAAAGCAGGAAAATCGACACCGGTCCGCCCGGACTCGAGCGCATCTCCGCCGACAGAAAAGAGGTTGCTGCTTACGGATTCCACCTACGAAAAGTTGCACGAGATTCTGAGCCAAAATCCCGCGGGCGTGCTCGTGCTCCGCGATGAACTGACTGGATGGCTCGCAGGACTCGACCGGCAGGGGCGCGAAGGCGAACGCGCATTCTACTTGCAGGCGTGGAATGGTGACGCGGGATTCACGGTTGACAGGATTGGACGCGGTTCCGTTTATGTTCCAGCCGCGTGCGTGAGCCTGTTTGGGAACATCCAACCGGCGCGCCTGCGGTCCTACCTCTCTGAAGTAATTGCGGGCGGGCCGAATGATGACGGTCTTTTCCAGCGATTCCAAATTCTCGTTTGGCCCGATCCACCGCGAGACTGGAAAAACGTGGACCGCAAGCCGAATAGTCGCGCTTTGCTCATGGCGGAAGAAATCTTCCGTACACTTGCGGCCCTTTCTGCGGAGAACCCGATTCCGATGAATTTCGATGCGGAGGCACAGCAGTTGTTTTTCGAGTGGCTCGAAGAATTGGAGCGGCGCGTTCGCAGCGAACACGGATTGGCATCCGCAGTCGTCGGCCATCTTTCAAAGTACCGGAAACTCATGCCAGCGTTGGCGGGACTTTTCGAGCTGGCTGACCGTGCGGCGGGACGCGCTGAGTGGAATGAGCGCGCGGCTATCAGCCTAGATCACGCGCGTCAGGCGGCGGCTTTCTGCGAATACCTGGAAACTCACGCTCTGCGCGTTTATGGGTGCGTCGAGTCACCGGAGTGTCACGCGGCGCGCGAGCTTGCACGCCACATACAAGCCGAGAACCTCCCCGACCTTTTCAAGACTCGGGATGTTTATCTCAAGGGGTGGAGCGGATTGGCAACCCCGGAGCGTGTGCGCGAAGCTCTTGAGCTACTGGAAGACTCGGCATGGGTGCGCCGTGGTGAACTGGCCTTGTCTCCGGCTGGAGGACGGCCGCCCGAATTCTGGCTCGTCAATCCAAAGGTGCACCGTGAAAAGTAAGTGGCTGGACTGGAAACCAAAGGCGAGTTCTGTAGGTTTTGTAGGTTCCGTACCAGTGTTTTTTCCCATTATTCGAGCCTCTGAGGGGGAGGGAGTGCCAGTCCCTGCGCTGTCACCGGACAAAGTAATAGGAAAAACCTCTCAAGGCGAACCTACAAAACCTACAAAACCTATTTCCACGGGGCATAGCGAGCCTGGCGTTGAAAGGCCCTCCGGCTTTTGGGGCAAGTGCAGCGATGCCTACGGCTGGCGACTGGGCATCGCGCTAGATTCGATCTGCAAGGTTGACGCGCCCGAGGGCTTGCTTTTCTGGCTGGACCAGCATTCACCCTTCCTGTACCTCAAGCTCACAAGCTCACTGCCGGATGGAATCTCCCGAGCATGGGATTCTCACATTCCCTATGAAGGCTTCGATGCGCTCTGCCTCGATCTGGTGGACACCTACCGGCGCGCAGCGGACCTGTACCGCATGGTTGAACGGAACGGACAGCGTGACACTGATAAGACCAATTCGTGATACGTTGCCACTCGCGCAACAGTCTCCGGGCGAGCAAAGGGGAAACATGGCTCGACGGAGATTCCAGAACGGATGTTTATTCTTGAGAGGTAGAAAGAACCGAAGCGTTTGGGTTGCACAGTACCGCGTAGACGAAGTGGATCACGAGGGGAAAGTGCGCCGCATTCTGCGGAAAGAAGTCTTGGGCAGCACACAAGAGCTAAAGACTCGCAGGCTCGCTCAACGGGAACTAGCCGAGCGGCTTGAGAGAATCAATAGCTTTTCGTACAGGCCAGGGCGAACCGCTACGCTTGCTCAGTTTTTAGAAACGTATCGGCGCAACATCTTGACGCTGCGGAAACCTTCGAGCGCCAAGGCCGCAGAATCGCATCTCCGCGTGTATCTGATTCCGAGGCTCGGGAAGCTCAAACTCGAAGAACTCGAACAACAAACCATTCAACAGCTAGTTTCGGCTCTCGCCCGGCGAGTGGCCCGGCACACGCTACTTAATGTTTTGGGAACACTCGGCGGGATACTCAAGAGCGCGAGAGCCTACGGGTACACTTGCGGGAATTACTTGCGGGATGCGCTCGTGCTCCCCGCTCCGAGTATCACCAAGCAACCAAGGTTTTTCTCTGCGGGGGAAGTGGCGCGGATTCTTTCCGCCGCTATAGAAGAACCCTACCACACGATGTTTTCGATTGCGGCTCTAACAGGATTTAGGGCCGGTGAGATCTGCGGCCTGTCGGTAGACTCGGTAGACATGGAGCGCAAGACAATCACTGTCACTCAAAGCGCGTGGTACGGACAGCTCCAAGCGCCAAAGAGTAAATCTGCGGTTCGCACAGTCCCCATTCCAGGTATTCTCTGCGATATTCTAAGGGCGTATCTGAGGGAGTGGAAACCGAACCCGTCTCGCTTACTCTTTGCCACGCGCACGGGCAAACCGCACTCCGCAAACAAAGTCGTTCAACGGAAGCTCTGGCCCATTCTCAACAGCTTGAAAATTCCACGGGCGGGCTTTCATGCATTCCGCCACGCGGCCAGCACGCTCTTGATTGACTTGGGAGCAAGCCCGGCCACCGTACAGGCTCAGCTAGGACACTCAGATCCGCGCATCACTCTCTCCGCTTACTCGCACACAGTAGACAAATCTCAGCGAGAAGCAGTTGAGCGATTGGCGCAAATTCTGATACCAAAAGATGCCAAAACGCTAGAAACGGCAAGCTCGGGTATGTGGATTCAGTAGGTTAGGCGGGATGGTTTGGGGTGAGCGATGGGATTTGAACCCACGACCCTCGGGTCCACAGCCCGATGCTCTACCAACTGAGCTACGCTCACCGCCGACAAAAATCATAACACGCAGGCCGAGCGAGGCAAAGGAGGAGAGATAAATGAGCCGCTCGGTCCTCTCCGCGCGAGATGCCGAGGCTCCGGGCTCGCCCAGGGTAAGTGAAGTACGGCTTTTTCTGAGCTAGCCCTTCCTGCGGAAGGGAATCGGCTCGGAAAGGCAGCGGCTTCCGCGGGGCGGATGCACGCGCGACCGCGCGTATTCGGCCCACGGTCCCGAAGGCGCGTAACGCAGATAGTGCGACCAGTGCTGCCGCGCCCGGCGCCGGTCGTGGCGTTTCTCGTAGTCCAGCGCGAGATTGAAATGCGCGTCGGCGTTCGCCGGCGAAATGAGCACCGCTTGCTCGAAATGCCGGATGGCTTCATCGAGCTCGCCAAGCTCGTCCAGCACGCATCCCATGTTGAAACTCGCGATGGAACTGCGCGGCTCCAGAGCCAGAGCTGCCGAAAACGCACGGCGCGCTTCGTCCAGCTCGCAGCACTGGTACAGCGCGACGCCCAGATTGATGTGCGCCTCCACCCACTCCGGGGCCAACTCGATGACGTGCCGATAGGCAGCCACCGCTTCCGTCATCGTCTCCGGTTGCGTGTCGCAGGCGATCGCAAACTCAAACCATTCTTCCGCGCTGCGCGAAACCATCCGATGGACTTTGGGCGGCTGTGCGCTCCTTTGGAAGCGCAGCAAGAACTGTCCCGTCAGCGGTTCGATGGGACGACCATCGGGCACTGGTGGAATCACGGCCACCTGCCGGCCGCTCACCTGCAGTTCGAGCGATTGGAGCGGAAGTCTGGGCAACCCCATTTCGCGCTCGACCACTGCAATGGCGCGGCGCAGCCGTCGTGCGGGGATGCGCTCGTCCGTGAGCCGCTTGATGGTTCCCAGCGCAACCAGGTCGGCGAAGTTGTAGAAACGTTCGCCCCAGCGCGCGCGCGGTCGAACGAGCTGTAGCCGCTCCCAATACTGAAGCTGCCGCGGCGTCACGCCCAGAATTCTTACGGCTTCGTTCCGCGTGTAGCGCTCGGGCACCGGGGAATATCCTCGGGCAAGATTATGCACCGCTTGTCAACCCCTTGCGAGCGCGATGACGTGTGGTGCCCCAGGCTGGTGCCATTACATACGAGGAAACGCGTGGTTGCGCACCAGCGCGGGCTTGTTAGACTGCTCGAGGGTAGGTTCTTTTCCGCGATGCAGCCCGGCGAAATCCAACGCCTCGATCTTGACCGTCAGGTGAATCTGGCGCGTCCGTTCCTGCTTCTCCTGGTTCTGGCGGAGCTGCTGGCATTGGAGCCGGCCCGAGCCGGGCGGGGAACAATTCTTTTTCTGTGGCTTTATCTTGGCGCCGCTGTCGCGGTGCTTCTTTGGCAGAGGCTGGGCCGGGAGAGCGTTCTCCGCGTGCCATACGCCGTGGACACGGCGGCGCTGGGCTCCCTTTTCCTCCTCAGCCCCTCGGTGGTCGCCTTCTGGCTCTTTTATTTGTTTGTCTCCTTCGCCGTCGCGGCGCATGCGGGCGCGCGTGGAGCGCTGCTGCTGGGAGTCGTCGCCGCTCTGGCCGTCGCCACCCGCGAAATGTGGCATGGCCCGGCGGAAGGAGCGGGCATGCTGCGTTCGGCGCTTCTCGGGGCCGGGACGTGCATCGTGGGCGCGACCTCCGGCCTGTTCGGCGTGCGCGATCGCCGGCAGGCGGTCGAAGAACGCTTTCTCCAGCGACTCGTGGGCAGCTTGCAGGTTGAACGAGGGCTGGCTGAATCGCTGCATCTCGCGCTCGATCAGGTGGCGCGCGAATTTTCGAGCGAGGAAGCATTGATCGCTGCGCCGGATGAGGAGCTCGAGCGCGTCTTCATCTGGCGAGTGCGCCAGGGCCAGAAGACGCCGGTGACTCACGAATCGCTTCCCATCACGCGTGCGGATGCTTTCTTGGCTGATGACCTGAACACCGCTCTCTGTTGGAATTCGCTCGAAGGAGCCGGGGACGGCTTTGGCTGGCACCGCAGCGCGGGCTTTCCGCTTCTGGAATTGCCCCGGCTGCCCCAGTCCACGCGCGACGCCTTGCAGGCGCGCTCCCTGCTCGTTGCGACGATGGAGTCCGCCACGAAGCCTCTGGCCCGCCTGCTCGTCGTGAACGGCAAGCGCCGCTTCACGCCGCGCGATCTGCGCTGGCTCGAGGAAATCGCTCGGAACATCGGCCCGCCTCTGGAGAACCTCTATCTATTGCGCCACTTGCGGGCCCGGGCGGTCGAGGCGGACCGCAGCCGGATTTCGCGCGACCTCCATGACGGAATCCTGCAGACGCTGTTGAGCATGCAGATGCAGCTTGAAGTGCTTCGCCGCAAGCTCCTTCAGGACCCGGAACAAGCAGCAGCCGACCTGGCGGCGTTGCAAGGTACCGTGAAGCAGGAAAGTGAAGAGCTTCGCCGGATGGTCACCGATCTGCGCCCGCAGCGCGTCGAGAGCGCGGACTTGGTTGAACTTATGACGGGATTCGCCGAACGGTTCCGGAACGAGGCAGGACTAGGACTCGATCTTTTCCTCGAAGGCCGCGATTTGCGTGTACCGGACCGTGTCTGCCGCGAGTTGTTCCAGATATACCGGGAGTCACTCAACAATATAAAAAAGCATGCACAGGCTACCCACATCGTGGTAAAACTATGGCAAGACGAGACTAAAGTCTTCCTCGTCGTGGACGATAATGGTTCGGGTTTTAGCTTTGAGGGGCGTTTTTCCAGCGAAGAACTCGACCGGTTGCGTCTAGGGCCCATTTCAATTAAGGAAAGGACCCGCAGCGTGGGGGGTACGCTGACGGTGGAATCTACCCCGGGCCACGGTGCGCGGCTCACCCTCGAAATTCCTTTGAGTTGAGATGACTAAAGGCAAACAGCCTATCCGCATTCTCGTCGCTGATGACCACGCGATCTTTCGCGACGGCCTGAGAAAGCTCCTCGCTGACGCGGGCGACGTTTCCATTGTCGGCGAAGCCTCGAACGGCACCGAGTGCATGAAAATGCTCACGAAGTTGAAGCCCGATATCCTCCTCCTGGATCTGCGCATGCCGGAAAAGGACGGGCTAGCAGTACTAGAGGAGGTCAATTTCGATTCGCTGCCCACCCGCGTCATTGTGCTCACGGCGGCGGAAGACGACCGCGACGTCGTCCGCGCCATGCGCCTCGGGGCTCGCGGCGTCGTGCTCAAGCAATCGGCGAGCGATCTCTTGGTGAAGAGCATCCGCAAGGTGGCCGACGGCGAAATCTGGCTGGATAACCGGATGACTGCCGAGGTGATTGACGCGTTCAAGAAATCGGCGGAAGGCGGCCAGCGTCGCGAAAAGCCACTGTTGAGTGAACGCGAAAAGGAAATCGTGCAACTGGTCGCGCAGGGTTTTCGCAACCGCGAGATCGGCGAAAAGCTTTTTATCAGCGAGCAGACGGTGAAGAATCATCTGCACAACATCTTCGATAAACTTGGCGTCTCTGACAGGCTCGAGCTTGCCTTGTATGCCATCCATCACCGCCTGATTGACCAGAACTAAGCCCGCTGTACATTGCCAGGGCCGCATGGCATTGGATGTCTGACCCAGGTCACAGCCGATTCTGCCCGCGCTGCGGGCAGCCAATTCCACCTGACGAACGGAACATGCGCCTGATCGGCGACTGGCCGATTGTTCCCGTTCTCAATCGGGCCGACCTCGATTACCTGGAAGGTGCCATCTCGCTTGCCGACATCCTGCACGCCTACCGCGCCGCAGCTGATGGCCGAGCATCCGCCCACGACGTATTCTCCTAGTACAGTGGTACCAAGAAGTACTCCAAGATTTGACCCATTCGCTCTATTGGTGCGTCCGGATGCCCCTTCTAACCTCGTGTTAGTCAAGCGGAGGACTATCCCTGTGGTTCAAAAAGAGCGACGATCGAGTCGCCGTTTTCAAATGAAGTTGCCGCTGACCGTCCGGTGGACAAATGACTCTGCCGTCGGTGAAATTGCGACGGAGTCCCGGGAAGTTAGCTCCCGCGGGGTCTTCTTTTATCTGCCCAGCGACGTGAAGAGTGGCTCGCCCGTTGAGATTGTCATGACCCTGCCGCACGAGATCACAATGGCAGGTCCGGTCCGCGTTCGTTGCCTCGGCAGGGTCCTGCGGACTCACTGCGAATCCGGAGAGAATATCGGCGTGGCAGCGGCAATCGAACGGTACGAATTCTTGCGCGGCGACGAATCAGCAGCCTAAGAGTTTCTTACCCAAACCCTGCGGAGATGGGTGAGAAGGGCCGGGGTGCTTCGGTCCCTCAGCGAAGCCCCCGGCTATTTTTTTGTCCCTGCCCGTTCCTGCGCAGGCTCGGCGTCGGCTTCGCGGCAAGTTAATTTCTGCCCGCTGCATTTGCGGACTGCTTGCGGCGCGATTGGTTCCGCCGTAATCCTGCGCGCGCCGGAATTATCGAGTTGCCTTGAGCTGGCGCAGGACGGGATAGAACTGCACGAAGACGTTGTCTTCCGCTCCGTGCGTTACGTGGCAGGAGTAGCACATTTCCTTGGGAAACGCTCGCGCGCGCGGAAGCTGCTGGCCATCCTCCGAGAAGCTGTAGTACGACCACCCCTCGGAAAACTTTTCATGGTCTTTCACGGCGACTTCGAGTGCCTCGAAATCCCCTTCAAAATAGCCGCCCTTCGCGGGGGAGACCTTTTCCGACGGCCGGTAGATCGCCAGCGCCAGCATCGTCTTTTCCGGAAACTTCCCGGTCCGCCGGTAAGCTTGGTAAGCCTCCGGCAGAATGTACACGTTGTGAAAGTTCGATGCTCGACCGCTGGAAGTGAACTTCTGGTAGCTCAGACCCGTCGAAGCCCCGACGAAGACCCACGACTCGAAGTCCTGCGGGCGGAAAAGCATTCCATCCGCGTCATACCGCGGGCCGGAAGCACGAGCAGCTTGTGGAGAAGGATCCGTTGCGCGCACGCGTTGCGCATGGCTGATCGTGAGGAGACCAATCGCCATCATCAAAATAGGCAGAAAGCCCCTGTTTCTACGCATGAAGATGGATCCCCCTGAGGTGGTGGCCCCCATTCACTCAAACCGCAGCGCGACCATTGGATCGATCCCTGCCGCCCGCCGCGCCGGAATGTATGATGCCAGCAAAGCTGCCCCGATGAAAACAAGAGTGACCCCGGCGTAGGTGAACGGATCCGTCGGCGTCACCTCGAACAACATCGTGCGCAGAAGACCGGTCATCGCCAGCGCCCCCGCGAGGCCCAGCCCCGCTCCGAACAGCACCAGCCGCATGGATTGTCCCAGAATCATCCGCAGGATGGACCCCGGTGCCGCTCCAAGCGTCATGCGAATGCCGATCTCGTGCACGCGCTGGCTCACGGAGAAAGCCATGATCCCGCCGATCCCCGCAACCGCAATAAGCAACGCCAGCCCCGCGAACAGAGCCAGCAAATTGGTCGTCACGCGCGGTGGCGTCATCGAATCGCGTCGCGCCTGTTCCAGCGACACCACGCTCGTGATAGCCGTCTCGGGGTCCACGTCATGGACCGCTTGGCTGATTTGGCGTGCCATGCTCATCGGGTCCCCGGAAGTCCGAACCAGCAGGCTCGAGAGTGCCGGGTTCTGCGCCATGGGGCCGAACGCCTCGTCAACGGGTGCACGGTCCAGGCCGAATTCGTGGACGTCGGCCACGATTCCAATGATCGTAACCCAGTGATCCCTATTGTCGAACGAGATGCGTTTGCCGACCGGATCTTCCTGCGGCCACTGGTGCCGCGCCATCGTCTGGTTGATCACCCCGACCTGCGGCGCATCTTCGTTGTCGGCGTCGTTGAAGGTTCGGCCCTCGAGCAATCGAATGCCCAGGGTCTTGAAGTAATCCGGAGTCGCAATCCGCACGGAAGTTCGCGGATTCGCCTCTCCAGGCCGTGGCGGCCGCCCCTCGATCACGTAATCGCCCTGAACCGGCGACTGGCCAATTCGCACCGGATCCAACGGAAAGCCCGAACTCAGCGCCGCGGACAGCACGCCCGGATAGGACTGGACCTTTTCGAGCAGCCGCCGCGACACGGAAACAACCTGTGGATTGGTGGTGTACTTGGACCAGTTCAAATTGACGCGCATGGTCAGCACTCGCTGCGGCACGAACCCTGCGTCTGTTTCCTGCAGCTTCAACAAGCTGCGCAGCATCAATCCCGCTCCGATGAGCAGCATGAACGAGAACGCGACCTGGGATACCAGCAGAGCGCTGCGCAAGCGGTTTTTTCTCTTCCCGCCCGTTGCAGCCACGACGCCTTCCTTCAATCCGGCGGCCATGTCTTCCCGCGAGGAAAACGCAAAAATGGAGCCGAACAGAATGCTTGTCCCCACGGCGACACCGAGCGTGAAGAGCAACACGGTCACGTCAACATGAATCTCGCGCGCGCGGGGCGTCAGCCGTGCCGCAAATTCCGCTAAAAGGGGCAGGCTTTGATACGCCAGCAGCAACCCGAGCCCGCCGCCCAGAAACGCGATCAGCAGGCTTTCGGTCAGGAGTTGGCGCAGCATCCGGCTGCGGCCGGCGCCCAGCGCGGCGCGTACGGTAAGTTCGCGCTCCCGGCGGGCCATCCGCGACAGCGTCAGGTTCGCCACGTTCGCGCACGCGATCAGCAGAACGAATCCGGCGGCCGCGAACAGCACGAGCAGCGTCGGCCGGGCATTCCGGGTGAGCTCTTCCCGCAGCGGCGCAGCCACTGTCGAATAGCCCATGCTGTCGGTGTAGAACTTCGGATACTCGGCCCTGAGCCGGTTGGCAACCATCGAGAGATCGGCGCGGGATGCCTGCAGACTCGCGTCGGGTTTCAAGCGCGCGAAGACTTCCATCATCCGGTGGTCACGGCCCTCGATCATCTCCTTGGAGGAACGGAAAGGACATGCCGAGGTGGGCATGTAGACGTCGTTCTCATTGGGATACTGCGGCACGGCCGGCAGAACGCCCACCACGGTGTGCACCTTGTCGTTCATCGTAAACGTCTTGCCCACGATATGGGGATCGCCGTTGAAGCTCGTCCGCCAGTATTCGTAGCTGAGCACCAGAACCGCCGGGGCGCCGAGCTCGTCGTCATCTGGCAGAAACGTCCGCCCGAGGATCGGCTTCACGCCGAACAGGTCAAAATAATTCCACGACACCACGCCGGTGCGCACTCGTTCCGGATCGCCGTGGCCGAAGAGTGTAAACCTCATTCCGTGGTATTCGACCACACCCGCCAGAGTGGAATTCATCTGGCGATAATCTTCGATCTCGTGGACGGAAAACCCCATGTTCTCCACGCCGGTCTTTTGCTCCTGCTGCCGGATGTGAAGGAGCTGGCCGCCTTCGCGATAGGGCAGGGGATTCAAGAGGACCGAATGCACCACGCTGAAAATCGCGGTATTCGCCCCGATGCCGAGCGCGAGCGTCAGCACGCAGACGGCTGTGAAGATGGGGTTTCTCCGCATCATTCGCATCGCATAGGCGCAATCCTGCTTCAGCATGTCCCAATGCTGGCGCGGCGCCGTCCGGAAAATCCCGAGAAATGCTGCCCACCAGAGTCGAATTAATCCCACGATCCCTCCTTGTTCCTTCGCCTCGCTGTGCTGGTCGCGGAAGACTTGTTCCATCTCCGGGCCGTAGTCCGCCCGGAAATCAAACGGAAGCGCCCGCAACACCATCCGGAAGATCCGCTCTGAAAGAGATCGATTGCGCATCTTCATCGTGCCCTCCCTCTTCACGCAAGCTCCGGCTTCCGGAAAAGCTTCTTCGCCCGGGCCATCGCTACGATTTCTTCCATCCGCCGCGCCTCTGCGATCGCGACTTTTCTCCCGAAGTCGGTCAGGCGGTAGTAGCGGCGCCTTTCGTCGTCCAGGCCGATTTCAGGCCGTTTCGACGATTCGAGAATCATGCCCTCACCGTTCAGACGGTGAATGATCCCGTAGAGCGTTCCGGCGCTCAGCCGGACTCTTCCGTCGGTTCGGCGCGCCACTTCCTTCAGGATGGCGTAGCCGTGCTTTTCGCCATCGGCCAGCGCCAGCAACACGTGGAACATCGCCGGGGTGAGCGGCAGGTACGGCTCTGCTTCCTGTTTTTTCGCGGCCATCTTGGTCCTTTCGCGGGGAATTTCTCGCGCACTATAACGACTCCAGAGGCATTATGCCGTTAGACGGTATAGTGGTCGCAAGGATAGTTCCATCCCTGCAAAATCACAACTCTTTGCAAATGGGCAGTTTGTGCCGCGCCCACGCACAACAACCTCATCTCCGGTGTGCGCTTTTGGGATCACCATGCTCCGCCACCGGACAGGCGCTTGAGTTTCGCGTTCTCCCTCTCCAGTTCCTTCAAGCGTTTGGCTTGATCCAGCTTCAGGCCACCGTATTCCTTCCGCCAGCGGTAGTAGGTCTGTACGGTGATCTGGGCTTCCTTGCAGGATTGCGGGGTGGTCTTACCGTTCGCGATTTCCACTTCGATCTGACGAAGCAACGTTACGATGTGCTCCGGCTTGTACCTCTTAATCGACATGACCGGTGTTCCTCCTCAGGTGAATTCTCTCTCATTTCACCTGGTACAAAAATCACCGGTCAGGTCAGCAGCGGCGAGTTTCTCGCTTGGCTGCTGCAGCGGAAGATTCAGCCGCACATCCCGGTGATCGACCGGCGTCACCAAACGCATCGGCGCTTCACTCGCGACCAGTTCCAGTATGATCCGGTCGAGAATATCTTTCGCTGTCCGCAGGGCCAGACGCTGCGCCTTCATGGGACGAGCCGCCAGAATCAAGGTTACATTTATCGGACGACGGAGTCGCAGTGTCGCGGCTGTCCGGTGAAGAAGCGCTGCACCCCGGCACCTTTTCGCAAGATCTTTGTGCACTGGCATGAGCCGGCCCGACAGGTGGCGCGGGAGTTGGCTGAAACCTCAGCTTATGCTTGCTCGAAACGCGAACGGAGCAAGATCGAGGCTCTGTTCTCCGAACTCAAACTGCGAGTGGGATTGCGCCGGTGCGCTTGCGACGGCTCTGGAACGTCGCCGAGCAGTTCTACTTGGCGGCCACGGCACAAAACCTGAAGCGGCTGGTGAAGTTCCTCGCGCAGCGAGAGCCGTATCCGGCTCCATGTGCCACCTGACCGGGGCAAAACGGAGTTGGTAAGACTTGAGATGAGAACAAAAAGGAGAACGGGGACGGATTAAACAGGGCACTGAACCCTGCTTCAGTAGAGTCCACACCGACGCAGCCTTCTCGCTTTCCTCACTTTTTCAACAAAATTAAATCTTTTCGGCTCAGTTTCCGAGAAGCAGCAGGATGCGCAGGATGCAGGCAGCTTGACTTCTTGTCGAGCGAAAGTAGAATACGCGTGGCTTTTCGCCGGAGTCGGCTGGCCCCCGCCCAACCTCCCCCGCCCCATCATCCGGGCCCAGCCAACTGGGCGTCATCCACATCTGGGGGTGCGACTGTGCGGAAATCTCATTCATCGTGTCTTGGCACTGGTCTAACGTTGCGCGCCAAGGTTAATTGTTCCCGCGAAGCTTTCGTTTGTATATCCCTCGCACTGCTGTGCTCATTGGGAAGGTGTCCCAGCCTGAGTGGGTGTCCTGTTCTCAGTTTACCCGGCTTTGCGCAGGAGAGCGCCGCCGCTCCGGCGGGAAAAGGGGCTATCGAGGGCGTCTTGAAGGATGCAAGCGGGCGGCCGGTGGCAGGGGCGCTCGTTGCCGCCGTTCCAGATGTGGCTTTGCCGGCGCCGACGGAGGAAGCCAGCCGCGCGGCCGGAACCACCCATTCGGCCCCTGACGGGCATTTCCGCATCGAAGACTTGAATCCTGGCGCTTATGCTCTGACCGCTACGGCACCCAGTCTCGCGGCGGCCTATCAAGCCGGGCTGAAGGTCACAGCGGGAAAAATGCTGAGCGGTGTCGAACTGGTATTTGCCAAGGAGGGATTCACGATCTCCGGCAAGGTCCGCGACTCCGCCGGCCGCCCCATTCCGGCCGCTCACGTGCGTGCTCTCAGCTATAACATCCAAAACACCTTTGGTTATGTGGATGCTGACAGTTACGGCGAGTACAGCATCACCCTTCCCCAAGGCAAGTATTTGATGATCGTTGTGAGCCAGGGCCTCGAAGCCGGCGAGGAAGAGGTCACCGCAGATCGTGACCGCAGGCTCGACTTTGCCTTGTACCCGCCAGGATTCGGAGCCAAAGAAACTACTGAGTGGTTTCGCTCGCATGCCATCCCGCTCGACACCGTCGAGGCCGGTCATGGCTTCAAGGACATGCAGCCACTCAAGAAGATCGTTGGTGGCGCCCATATCGTCGAGCTGGGAGAGGCCACGCACGGCACCCGCGAGTTTTTCCAGTTTAAGCACCGCATGCTCGAGTTCCTGGTCAGCGAGATGGGCTTCACCGTCTTCGGGATCGAAGCACACTGGCCCGCGTCGCTCGCCGTAAACGACTATGTTCTGAATGGCAAGGGAGACCCGGCGAAGGCCCTGGCCGGAATGTACTTCTGGACCTGGAACACCGAAGAAGTGCTGGACATGATCCGCTGGATGCGGAGGTACAACCAGGACCCCAGTCACGTGAAAAAGGTGAAGTTCTACGGTTTCGATATGCAAACACCGACGCTCGCAGCCAAGAGGGTCGTCGCTTACTTGCAGAAGGTGGACCCTGGGTTTGCGCCAAAATCGGAGCAGATTCTGGCGCCGCTCACGAATCCGTTTGTGTCTCATAACTACAGGAAACTGGATAAGGAATCCAAGTTGGCTACGTCCGCCGGGGTGGCTGAGATATTGAAGCGCTTTGAGACAGAGAAGCAGAACTACATCGCGCGCTCCAGCGAAAGTGAATGGGTTTTGGCGCAGCATCACGCGCAGATCTTGAGCCAAGGCCTGGCTAATCGGTCCCCGGGGGGGAGCTACGTCCGCGACCGCGCGATGGCCGAAAACATTAAGTGGATTCTGGACCACGAGGAGCCCGCCACGCGAATGGTTGTTTGGGCACATAACGCGCACGTCTCCGCCGAGCCGGCCGACCCGAACACGGACTCGATGGGCGGACATCTGCGGCGCATGTACGGCAAGGAGATGGTGGTCTTCGGCTTTGCTTTCAACCAGGGATCGTTTCAAGCTATTGAGATGCCGTTCGATTCCGGCATAGGACTTCGCCAATTCACGGTCGGGCCGGCTCCTTCCGGGAGCCTGGATGCGACGCTTGCAGGCGCAGGACTGCCTCTGTTCGCCGTGGATCTGCGCGCAGCTCCCGATTCTGGTCCCGTGGCGGACTGGCTGCGAAGGGCCCACCTCACGCGCTCTTTTGGAGCGGGCTACGACGACGCGCACCCGTTGTTTGACTGGATCGCGGCCTCCCGCAACTACGATGCGTTGTTCTTTGTGGAAAAGACCAGTGCGGCGCGCGCCAACCCACTGGGAGGATCTCTGGAGCCAGCGTTGGTGAAAAGCTCTCCGCCCACGAATCTGGACTTCGAGCAAGGCGAACTCGGTGAGGTTCCTCCAAGCTGGTTTGTCAGCGGCTGGTCGCCCAACGCGGGATATCGTGCTGCGCTGTCGGATCAGCAGCCTCGGAGCGGCAAGCGCTGTGTCCTCCTCGTACGCTCCGGGGAACGCATTACTGAGAACTATGGCGCCTTAATTCAGAGGCTGGATGCCGCGCCTTACCACGGGAAGCGAGTGCGGTTACGCGCCGCTGTGCGTGCGGAGGTCTCAGGCCCGGGGAACGAAGCACGTGTTTCGCTGGACGTCTCTGGTCAACAAACTGAGTTCACTGGGCCCATCACCGCTCGCGACTGGCGCGACTACGAAGTAGTTGTCGATGTGCCGCCGGATGCGCTATCGGTCACCCTGGGACTCAATCTGGTCGGCGACGGACGGGCTTGGTTCGATTCAGTTTCTTTCGAAGTGATCGGCGACGCCGCTTCGAAACCTGTGACGAGCAAGTGACGCCACCTTGCCGCGACCGGCACAACGTTCACTTGACCGGTGGGATCAGCCAGATGCCTCGACTGCAGTCTGCTAAAGAGTCAGGACGGTTAGGCCTTGAGACTGGTTCCAAACGAATACTCATAGAAAGGCGGTGAGAATGATGTGGGACCAATCAAGCTGGTTGCTGAAAGCGACGAGGAGCTCAACTCGAGGACTTGCATGTGAAGTTTACATTTCCGATACGGGAGAGAGTTTGGCAGAGGCAATTCTCGGTACAAAACCGTGGGGCGTGTTCGCTTTTCTACCCGTGCGCGCGCCCGCCCGGTCCGAACTTCGTCTAAAAGGCACCGAAGCTCCTTGCCTGACGGTCTTGGGTAGTCTCACGTGGCATTTGACCATCGGCCTTTTCGTTGCCGGCGGCATGGTACAGATTAACGACGAGAACGATAAAGTCCTGGCGACCTTCAAAGGGCGGCCCTTCATGCGGTCTTTGAACCGGGTGGTGGACTTATTGGGCGCGTTGAATGGGATACTCGCAGTAGGGCGCGTCTTATGGTTTCGGAGAAGTATGCCGAAGATGTCGCCATGAAGAAGGTCCTCTTTGGCGTGTTCTTTGGATACCTCATGCTTCGGTTCCAGCAATGAGTTCGTGCCCGTGTGCGGATTCCATGGGATTTCGGCCCGGGCCAATCACCGCAAATTCAGACTGAAGGATCAGGAACTTGCGGCGCTGGCTCAGCCGGGCCCTTTTGGCAAGATCCCCGAGCTCGGACGAAACTACGGTGCAGTTTAACGTGTCGTTGGCTACGTAGCGGCTCAAACCGCCGCTGCGGTCTGCTGTGCGTTGCCGAACTCCTCTAACAGCGACAGCAGCTTCAGGCCACGGCGAGTGGGGCGAAAACAATAGTCGCCGGGAGCCATCCTGCTTGTGTTCCTGGGCACTTCGATAGCAAGACCAAAACCTTCCAGCCGCTTGCAGTACGAATAGAAATCGTCGCGGTGAATCTTCGATTCGTCTACTTTCTTGAGAAGCTGACCGGCCCGCTCTGTGAACACGTTCGGATCATGCAGATTGGGGTATACCTTCACCACGTCAGCGAAGACTGAGTAAAGTATCTGTAACGCCTGAATATCACGCTCGCTGAGTTGGGCGACCGCTCTAATGAAGTCGCTCACGTCCTCGGAAACATCCAATTCATCGTTGGGCGCCACGGAATTTCCAAGGATTGCCGCGAAGCGTTTGATCTTTTTGGCTTCGTCGGTGCGCCACGTCTCTTCCATCGCCAACCTTACTGCTGCGCGGAACGGCGGTGATTCGACCTTCGACCGCAGAGCCGCGATCTGCTCTTGGTTTCCCTCGATTCGCTCTTGGACAGACTCTATCTTGCTGGTCTGTTTGGCTTTGTTCTGCGTCGTAGTGCACGGTTTTGGACCCAGTTCGGCAGCTTTTGGACCCAGGTTGGACCCAAGTTCTTGGAGGCGGACTAGAGCCCCAAGACTTGAGGCGCGGATTGATCCAGCCTGTGGACGTCGGTTGCCGACTCGGATAACAAAAAACGCCAACTACGCTCGTGAAGTGCTGGACGTATGCGAGCAAGAGGCGGCAGGACTCTCACCTTTTTGATCAGGCTCGCCCAAGGTCTCTCGGATCTTCCGGGCGAGCGCTTTGGGACGATACGGTTTCTGAATGAAGGCGACGGCGGGATCGAGGACGCCTTGGCGACCCATCGCATCGTCCGTGTAACCGGACGTGAAAATTACCTTTATCCCTGGACGGAGTGACACCATCTTGCTGGCCAGTTCGGGGCCACTCATTTCAGGCATCACGACATCGGTCAACAATAGATGAATCGTTCCATCGAAGTCCTTCGCCTTCTGCAGCGCCGCTGCGCCTGAGGCCGCTTCGAGAACGGTATAGCCGACACTCTCGAGATATTCACGAGCCATTTCGCGAAGAGATTCTGAGTCTTCCGCGAGCAAGATCGTTTCGCAGCCCAGAGGGATAATTTGATCCTGTTCTTTTTGTTCCAAGGGCTGAGCAGATTGTTCGACGCGCGGAAGATACATCTTGAAGATGGTTCCTTTGCCCAGTTCGCTGTAGACCCAGATGTATCCGCCGCTCTGTTTTACAATTCCATAGACGGTCGCCAAACCCAGGCCCGTGCCCTTGCCAAGTTCTTTCGTTGTGAAAAACGGGTCAAAGATTCGCGACTGCGTTTCACGATCCATCCCGCAACCCGTATCTTCGACGGCTAGCATGACGTACCGACCGGGAATGACCGGCTGGTGCTCGTCCTTATAGGAATCGTCCAACTCAACGTTGCGCGCTTCAATTGTCAGGCGACCCCCTTGAGGCATCGCATCGCGGGCGTTTACGGCGAGATTGAGGAGTACCTGCTCGATTTGTCCTGGATCGGCCTTCACCTGCCCCAGCGAAGGTTCCAGAGAGATCGTGAACTGGATGTTCTCGCCGGCCAGGCAACTCAGCAGTACTTGCATCCGCTCCACGATTTCCTTGAGATCCAGCACTCGTGGTTGGAGCATTTGTTGCCGGCTAAACGCGAGGAGTTGTCGAGTTAGATCTGCTGCCGAGGCGCCGGCCTTTCTGACCATCTCGACTTTCTTGACGGCCGGGTGGTCGGGCGGGAGCGCCTCAAGAACCACGTCCGCGCAACCCATGATGACCGCCAGCAGATTATTGAAATCGTGCGCGACGCCGCCCGACAGCTTGCCAATCGCCTCCATGCGCTGCGAAAGCCGGTGGTGTTCTTCCATTTTCTTTCGTTCCGTGATGTCCACGATGGTGCTCGAAACCAACACTCCTTCTTTGGTGACAAGGGGTCCCAGGCTGATTTCCACCGGAAACTCCATTCCGTCCTTCCGGCGGGCGAACAGTTCCATTCCCACTCCCATCGGCCGCACATGCGGCACCTTCATATAGCCGGACAGGTGCCCTTGATGCGAATGGCGAAAGCGCTCGGGCAGGAGCGTCTCGATGGTTTCACCGATCAGCTCTCTGCGGTCATAGCCGAACATGCGAAGCGCCTGCGCGTTCACTTCCGCAATACGCCCTTTATCGTCCGCGATGACGATTCCAGTGGGCGCGGTTTCGACCAGGACGCGAAACCGGTCCTCCGCCCGTATGCGCTCTTCGATTTCCGTTTCCAGGCGACGGGCGTGCTCCTGAATCGTCTGGAAACTTTCCGCGTTTTCCAAAGCCAGCGCAACCTGAGCAGCCAATGCGGTCAGGATCTGGGAGTCTTCTTCGGTGAACTCCAGAGTTGCGAGCTTGTCGGCCACGTAAATCCAGCCGTACACACGGTCCCCGGCCTCCAAAGGCACGCCCAGAAAACCGCGAACCGGCGGGTGGTTAACCGGGAGTTCCAGTCCCGCAGGCTCGCCAGACGGATTGAAGGCGCGTCGAGCTTTTCTCTCCCTGACAATATCTCTAAATATCGGGCCATTGAAAACCGGCTGGACTATCTTGTCTGCGACCTCCTTGTCTCCGCCAAACATCTCGAACGATCGCAGTTGTGGTCCGTCTCCGGCCAGGATGCCGATCCCGGAGTAGTTCGCTCCGATGACTTTCCTCGCCGCGTTTCCTGCTTTGTCCATGAGCCCGTCCAGGCCGCACGAATGCGCCAAGGCCAGCCCAAGCTCCAGGAGGGAAGCCAAGCGAATGCTGACCGCATCGAGCTGATTCCCCCTCTCGAAGAAGGCATCGATGAGAAGTGAAATGGCGTCTCCACCGGTTTGGATGGGAGCCGGTGCAGCCGGCTTTTGTATCTCCAACCCGAGAGCTTCCTGAACAATCGAGAGCGCCTTTTCGGGCTCGCAGGGCTTCGTAATAAAAAGCGAAACGCCGCAAGCAGCACCCAGGGAACGGGTTTCCCGCTCCAAAAAAGTCGCACTGTGGAAGATGACCGGGACCTTTTCCAGCGTGGGATACTTGCGGAGGGCAGAAACGAACTCGTAGCCGTTCATTGTAGGCATCAAAATGTCGGAAATGATGAGATCCGGCTTTCTGAGCCGCGCTTGCTCCAGCCCATCTCTCCCATCGCCCGCTTCAATGACCTGGTGCCCGAAGGGCGGCAGCAAGGACACGTAGAGCTGGCGGCTTTGAACGTCATCATCGACCACGAGGATAGTTGCCATCTTCAGGTTCCTTTTCTCATCTGCAGACAGTCTTCGAGTTCTGAAAGCAACACGCCAGGGTCGATTGGCCGGGAAATAAATTTCTTCACCCCTTGTTTCAGAGCGCGTTCTCGTTCCCTCACCGGCAAGATGGAAGAGGATAGGAAGACAAACGGGATTCTGGACAGTGCGGGGTCAGCTTGCACCGTGCGCAGGAACTCGTAGCCATCCTGATGAGGCATGTGAACGTCGGCAATAATCAGATCTGGCTTTGTACGCTGGGCCAAGTCGAGACCTTCTTTTGCGGAGAGGGCCGCGACGACTTCATACCCGGTGGGTTCCAGGGTGCTTCGCACGAGATCGATATTCGTCTGCATATTATCGACAAAGAGGACGACAGCGAATTTCTTGCGCGGCGGAGTCCTCGCAGGGAGGCCTTCTTGCTGCGATTGCCATGGTGGGCAGGCACTTGCCGGATGCGCCCCTCCAAGGTATCCCTGGACTTGTGCGGGAAACTTCTCCGGATCGATTGGTTTGGCGATGTAGCCGCTAAAACCGGAGGCCAAAATCTTCTCACGGTCACCGACCATGGCCAGCGCCGTCACCGCGACGATCGGGATTCGGCAGCATTCTGAATCCTGTCGCAAAAGGCGCGCCGCTTCATAGCCGTCCATTCGAGGCATATGAATATCAAGGAGAATGAGGTCCGGCTCCTCCCGCTGTGCCTTCTCGATTCCTTCCATGCCATCGTGGGCTTCCAGGGTTTCATGGCCGAACGCAGTCAGTAAATACACCATGAGCTGCAAGTTCATGGCGTTGTCTTCGATTATGAGTATACGAGCCGTGAAACCTCTTCGGCGGCGGAAACCGAAATGGTAAACCGGCTTCCCTTGCCGTATTCGCTCTCAAAGGAAACGCGTCCGCCGATCATGCTGGCCAGCTTTTGGCTGACATGCAGCCCTAAGCCAGTGCCCTCATAGGCGCGCGTTGAAGAGCTATCGACCTGCATGAATGCCTGGAAGAGCTTTGACTGGTCTTCCGGACGGATTCCGATGCCGGTATCCACAACCGTAATCTCCGCAAGGGAATTGCCGTTGTCGCGCCGCCCGTGCAGCTCGATCCGCACGGAACCTTTGTCGGTGAACTTGATGGCATTGTTCGCCAGATTGATCAGAATCTGAGTGAGCGAACGGCGGTCTGTCCGAATCACGAGATCGCGGTCCGGGAGAGATACCTCGAATTTTAGATTCTTACCCTCCGCAAGCGTTCGCAGCGTTGAGCTGACGTCCTCGATGATGGACTGGCAATTCAAGGTTTCCATGTTCAGTTCAACTTTGCCGGACTCAATCTTGGCCAGATCCAACAAGTCGTTGATGAGAGACAGGAGGTGCCGGCTGCTGGTCTGAATCGTGCGGAGCTGCTTTTCCTGGTCGTTTGTGAGCGGCCCGGGCAACTTCATCAGCAACGTTCCCGTGAAACCGATGATGGCATTGAGCGGCGTGCGCAATTCGTGGCTCATGCTGGCGAGGAAGCGATCTTTTGCAAGGCTGGCGTTTTCGAGTTCGATGTTTTTCTCCTGTAACGTCTGCTCAAAGCGCTTGCGTTCCGTGACGTCGCGCGCTGCGGCGAACACGCCCTGAAGTTTTCCGGCCTGATCGTTGAATGTTGTTGCGTTGTAACTGACGACGGTTTCCCGGCCGGACTTCGAACGCGCCGTCAGCTCATAGTTGGTTACACGGGTCTCGCGCAGCACCAGGCGTATGCCTTCTTCGGCGCGCTGAGGATCCGTGAAGTACTTTTTGAAGGGTGTGCCGATCAGTTCGTCCCGGGTGCCACCAGTGAGAGCCTCCATCTGCTGGTTGACGTCCGTAATGATGCCGAGCGGGTCGGTGGTCATCAGCGCGTCAATGTTCGATTCGATGAGGGATCGCGTGTAGAACTGTGAATCGCGAAGTTGCTTTTCCAGTCCTTTCTGTTCGGTGATGTCGCGGGCGCCGGCCAAAATCCCGAGCGCCGTGCCGACGGTATCCGTAAATACGCCTGCATTGAAGCTGACGGGGATTCTTCGGCCATAGCGTGTAATGAGAATCAATTCGTAGCTGATGACTCTCTTCTCGGCGAGGGTCTGCAGAACTCCGGAACGAGCACGTTCGGGCTCCGTAAAATATTCTGAGAAGCGGGAGTTAACGAGGTGCTTGCGCGAGTAGCCCGTAAGCCGGGTGGACTCTTCGTTTACGTCGGTAATGGTTCCATCGGGGGCGATGGCGAATAGCGCATCGGCCGAGGCCTCGATCAGCGACCGGTTGTAGGCCTGTTGTTCAGCGAGCTGCAAGCTGAGCCGCGCTTGTTCAGAGATATCGCGCGCTGACGGAAAAATGCCCTGAACCTGCCCATCGGGTGTGCGGAAAATCGAAGCGTTGAAGGAAACTGTGGCTTTCCGCCCCTTTTTCGACCGGAGGACCAGCTCGTAATTCGTTACAGTCGCTTCCATCAGTGTCCGCTTTAAGCCCAGGTCCGCCCGGTCTGGCTCAGTGAAATACTGTTTGAAGAGCGAGCCGATCAGCTCTTCGCGCGCGTAACCCGTCATTCGGCACATCTGTTCGTTCACGTCGGTGATAAAGCCGGTGGGATCTACGGTGATCAAGCCGTCCACCGAACTCTCAATCAAGCCGCGCAGGTAGATTTGCTGCTCGCGAAGTTGTTCCTCCAATCGGACTCGATCCGTAATATCACGCGCGGACGCAAAGATTCCGCGTACGTTGCCCAGCGGATCGCGGAACACGGAAGCATTAAAAGACACCTGCAGGAGCCGTCGCGTGCGCGAAATGAGCGTCAACGCGTATTCCGTGACCACTCCCGTGTCAAATGTCTGCTTGACACCCTTCGTCGCCCGTTCCGGCTCGGTGAAGTATCCCGCGAAGGAGCTGCCGATCAGTTCAGCACGGCCGTAGCCAGTCATTCGGCACATCTGCTCGTTCACGTCGGAGATAATCCCCGTCGGGTCCACCGTCACTAATCCGTCCACGGAGCTCTCGATCAGGCCCCGGTTGTAAGCCTGTTGTTCCCGCAGTTGTTGTTCGAGTTTCTTTTGCTCCGTGATGTCGCGCGCGGCCGCGAACACACCCTGAAGTTTCCCTGACTGGTCGTAAAGCGTCGTCGCGTTATAGCTGACATCCGTTTCCTTGCCTCTCTTCGAGCGCGCCGTAAGCTCGTAGTTGGTGACCTTGCTTTTCTCCAATACGAGCCGGATGCCTTGCTCCGCGCGGGCGGGATCGGTGAAATGAATCTTGAATGGTGTGCCAATCAGTTCCTCGCGTGTGCAGCCGGTCAGCGCCTCCATCTGCTGGTTCACGTCGGTGATGATGCCGAGAGAATCGGTGGTCATCAGCGCATCAATATTCGACTCGATCAGGGAGCGCGTATAGAACTGTGAGGCCTGCAGCTGGCCTTCGAGCTGCTTTTGTGCGGTGATGTCTCGGGCGGATGCGAAAATTCCGCGTACATTCCCCTTGGGGTCGCGGAAGACGGCCGCATTGAATGACACCGGGATCTGCTTTCCTCCGGCAGCCTGCAGTGTCAGAACATAGTTGGTGACGGAGTTTTCTTTAAACGTCAGGCGGACGCCCTCTGCCGCGCGTTCTCGCTCAAGGAAGTAGTCCGGGAAGGGAGACCCGATCAGCTGGATGCGGGACTTTCCGGCCATCTGGCTCATCGTCTCGTTGACGTCGGTGATTACCATCTCTTCGTTGACGGTCACCAAGCCGTCCACCGACGCCTCAATCAGACCGCGGTTATAGGCGCGTTCTTCGGCTAGCTGTATCTGCAGGCGGGCTTGGTCCGTGATATCGCGAGCGGAGGCGAAAATCCCGCGAACTTTTCCTGCGTCGTCTTTGAAGATTGCGGCATTGAAGGAAACCTGCAGTTCCTGGCTATCTTTTCTTCGCAGGGTCAGCTCGTAGTTGGTGACGGCTCCCTTGTCGAGTGTTTGGCGCACGCCATCGGCGGCACGTTTCCCGTCCGTGAAGTATTGCTGAAAAGGCGTTCCGATGAGCTCCGTGCGGGAGTAGCCCGACATGCGGCACATCGTCTCGTTTACGTCTGTGATGCTGAGCACCGGGTCAACCGTAATGAGGCCGTCGAGCGAAGCCTCAATCAAGCCCCGGTTGTAACCGCGCTCTTCCGCGAGCTGGGATTGCAGGCGGGCCTGCTCGGTGATGTCGCGCGCGGAGGCAAATATGCCCTTCACGTCCCCGGAAGGATCTCGAAAGACTGAGGCGTTGAAGGAAACACGCGAGGGCGATCCGGACCGCCGAGGGAGAGTGAGGACATACTCGGTGACCACGCCCTTTTCGAATGTCTCCTTTACCCCTGCCGTGGCGCGCTCGGGATCCTCGAAATAATCGGCGAAGGGCGTGCCGATGAGTTCTTCGCGAGAGAATCCCGACATCCGGCACATCTGCTCGTTGACGTCAGAAATGGTGCCCGAGGGATCGACTGTAATCAGGCCGTCCACGGACGCCTCGATCAGACCGCGGTTGTAAGCCTCCGAGTTTCGCAGTTGTTGCTCAAGCTTCTTTTGCTCGGTGATGTCGCGCGCGGCGGCGAACACGCCCTGAAGTTTTCCGGCCGCGTCCCGGAAGGTGGAGGCGTTGTAGGAGACGAAAGTGGAGCGCCCATCTTTGGATTGCGCGGTCAACTCGTAGTTGGTAACCCGGCCCTCACGCAGGACGAGCCGGATGCCCTCTTCTGCGCGACTCGGGTCCGTGAAGAAATTCTTGAAGGGCGTGCCAATGAGTTCTTCGCGCGAGTAGCCCGTCAGCGCCACCATCTGCTGGTTGACGTCGCTGATGATCCCTATCGGATCGGTGGTCATCAGCGCGTCGATATTTGATTCGATCAGCGATCGCGTATAAAACTGCGTGGCCTTTAGTTCTTCGGTTAGGCGGATTTCGTCGGAAATGTCCTTGGAAATAAGCAGGAATCCGATGGCCTTTCGGGAAGAATCAAGGCGAGGCGTGATCACCACGCGGGCAGTGAATTGTTGTCCGTTCTTCCGGAGCCGGTGAATGGTACCTTCCCATTTTCCATCCCGCAGAGCAGCATCAAGCAGCTCACGAGGTTTGCCGCTGGCGACGTCCTCCGGCGCGTGCAGGATTGCTGAATTTGCTTTTCCCACCACTTCTTCGGGCTCGTATCCGTAGAGCCTTCGGGCACCCTCGTTCCAGAGAAGAATCTTTCCGTCCAGGTCCTTGCCGATGATGGAATACTGGGTCGAAGATTCCAGGATGTTCGCAATGAAATCGACGGCTTCCTTCGCATTCCCCACGATGGCGCTGTCAAATAGATTTGTCTTGCGAATTTCCTCGGCGAACCGAATCTCATGGGAGACATCCTTCGAGATGAGAAGGAAGCCGATCGGCTTGCCCTTACTATCGCGCCGGGGTGTTATCACGACGCGCGCACTGATGCGCCTGCCATCCTTGCGCACGCGTCCAATCACTCCTTCCCACTTGCCGTCGCGGAGTGCTGCCTCCATGATTTCGCGCGGCTTCCCGGTGGCAACGTCTTCTGGAGTGTGCAGAACCTCCGAATTCAGCTTTCCGACAACTTCCTCGGCCTCGTACCCATACATTCGCCGGGCGCCTTCGTTCCAAAGCAGGATCTTTCCGTCCAGGTCCTTACCAATGACGGAATACTCTGTCGAAGATTCGAGAATATTGCTGACGAATTCAACCGCTTGCTGTGCGGTCGCTAGGATGGAACTGTCGAAGAGGCTGGATCTCAAGGCTCTCTCCTCTCTGTGATCCGGGTCAAGACTTCGACTAAGTCAAAGCTCCCCAATACTGTCGCATGCGGACTTGTTGCCATCTCAGGAGATGGCGTCCGGCCGCCATTTTGCGACACGATTCAATTAATTGATCGATCTGAAAGGGGTTTCACATCAAAGGAAGAGGGGTGAATCGTTACTGCAGTGGCATTCCCAAGAACCGCTCAAACGGCTGCGTGCCAAACGGCAAGACTACGAAGCAACTCTTACACTAATACTCCCAAGACTTGTTAATGGCAAGCACTCCGGAGCCCGCCCGTTGTCCAATGCACACATAGCCTGGGCTTGCGACGAAAGTCGCGATAGCCTCGCGCGAATGTGGGTCATGCGGAGATAGCAAACTGCCCAGGCTCAGAATGGTCTTGCATTAGTCAAGAAGGTGGGCAACATACCCCACCTGTCCGGGATGTCTATCAGCAGCTACAAGAGGCTTGTATTTGGACCCAAATGGACCCAAGTTCAGGCTCCGGCGCAGGCGGCATCAGCAAGAGTGAATTGAAAACAACGAAGTAAGTGGTCGGGGCGCGGAGATTTGAACTCCGGACCTCCTGCGCCCAAGGCAGGCGCGCTACCAGGCTGCGCTACGCCCCGACATCCTCTACTCCTGAATTCTAATGTACTCCTCAAGTCTACATCCACTTCATTCGTTCGCGCCGGACCTAATCGGGCCAAGAGACCCCCATTTACTCGAACCGCGCACACACCCTCCGCGTTTCACGTACCAGATTGTTTCTGCCAAATACTCGTTACAGACGGATTTTCACCGGAGGTCAACCCAGTCTGCGGGACGGGAGGAGTAAAGAAGCCAGGACAACCAATGCAATGATCGCCGCAGGGATGCAATTCACATCACTGCGGTCTCATAAGGATTCATCAGATTGTCCCGCGCCGCAAATCAAATTGTGGAAATCTGTCTACGCTTCTTCGATACAATGCGGGTGCTTTCAGGGATTGCGGCTGGCGCGCCGCACTCGCGCCAGCTCGCATTTACACACCGAGGGGGAGAGCGATGCGCATCCGGATTCAACTTCTACTTCCCGTTCTTGTGGCGGTGATTGCCGCTGCTGTTCCCCAGGCCCGCGCGCAGGCGAATCGGCTGCAGCCGGCTGATTATCAGCGCCTGCGTGACGTCGGCCAGGTCGCGTTTTCACCCGACGGAAAACGGATCGCCTACGCTATCACCCGCCGCAACCGGCCCGGCCGGCCCTGGGGACAATTGTGGGTGATGGATCTCTCCACGGGCAATTCGACCCGCCTTGGCGGCGAAGACGAAAGCTCCGGCGGTGCCGTCTGGTCGACCGATGGCCGCTGGATCGCCTATTTCGGCGCGGCCGAGGGCAAGCGTGGACTTGTGATCGCGCATCCTGACGGATCCGGCGCGACCTTTCTCTCCGAAGTGATGGACACCAACGCGCCGCTGCCTTCGCAGGGCGCGGACGTTACCTGGTCGCCGGACAGCCGTCAGATCGCCTTCATCTCCGCGACGCCCGGCCCGGAAACTGCCGACGCGAGCGGCGATCCCATCGTCATCACGCGCTACATGTACAAGCCCGACGCGAGCGAGGGCCTCTCGCACTTCAACGACAATCGCCGACTTCACATCTTTGTGGTGGACCTTGCATCGAAGCAGGTGCGTCAACTGACCGACGGCACTTGCTACGAGCATTCAATCGATTGGTCGCCCCGCGGCGATGAAATTATTTTTATTTCCGATCGCTCGCCAAATCCCGATCAATTCTTCAATTACGACGTGTTCGCGCTGAAGGTGAGCGATGGCTCGATCCGCCGCCTGACGGCGACGGAAAATGCCGAATATCGCCCGCGCTGGTCGCCCGACGGGAATAGGATTGCCTTCTCCGCTACCAGGCGCGGCCTCACCGACCGCGAAACGACGATGGAGGACACACACGTTTGGGTCATGAACGCGGATGGCACGAACCGCCGCGAGCTCGGCACCATTGACAATCGCCAGGGCCCGCCCCAGTGGGCGCCCGACGGTCGCTCCGTGTACTTCACCGTGCAGGAGCGCGGCAACATTCGGCTCTACCGTCAGCCGCTGGATGGAGGCAAGACCGAGATGGTCGTCAACGATCGCGGCACGGTCGGAGGCTTCTCGCTCGCAGGCTCGGGCGCGGTTGCTTACACGTTCAGCAGTCCGCGGGACATGGCCGAGCTATTCCTCCGGAGCGGCGCGACCTCCAAACAGCTCACGGAATTGAACGCCGAGGTTCTCGGCAACAAGGAGATTGCCGACGTCGAGCCATTCACCTTCGTCAGCAACGACAACGAGTTCGAAGTCGAAGCATTTCTCGTCAAGCCGCTCGGCATGACGATGAAATCCAAGCACCCCCTAATCGTCAGCATCCACGGCGGACCTCACGGCCAGAACGGTCCCGCATTCAATTTCTGGGGTCAAGTGTACGCCGCGCGCGGCTGGGCCACGCTGCACGTCAACTATCGCGGCTCCACCGGCTACGGCCAAGCGTTCGCCGATGCCGTCTTCGGCGATCAGGATGGCAACGAAGCGCAGGACGTGCTCTACGGCGTGAGCGCTGCCCTGCGTCGCTACCTCTGGCTCGACCGCGAACGCATGGGCATCGAAGGGGTCAGCTACGGCGGCCAGCTCACCGACTGGCTTATCACCCAAACGCGCATGTTCCGCGCCGCCGTTCCCATCGCCGGGATCACCAATCTGATCAGCTACAACTATATGACCTACTACAATCAGTACGAGCAGATGGAATTCGGCCAGCTTCCGCATCAGGACGATCTGATGAATCTGATGTGGGAGCGCTCCGCGCTGAAGCACGTTGCCGCCGTGGCCACGCCGACGATGCTCATGCACGGCGAAAACGACGCGGACGTGCCGATCGCCGAAGCCGAACAGTATTACATCGCTCTCAAAGATGTCGGCGTGGAGACGATCTTCGTGCGCTACCCCCGCGAAGGCCACGGCATCCGCGAGTCTGCCCACGTCGTGGACAGCATCAACCGCCGCATCGCTTGGTACGAAAAGCACTTCCCGAAGACCGATCCGGAATCTCCTTCCGCCGCCGTGCCATAGAGATAGGTAGGGAAGGGGTCACCGATCGTTGGAAATCCGGAGGGTGAAACAGATGCTCCTGCCAGCGAAGTCCTAGCGCAGTTTCGCCTTTCGACGCGGTGCCTTCTTTGCATTTGTCGCGCCCGCAGGGCGAGCTGGTGCCGGCCCCGCCTGTTTGACAAGGCGGAACAGCCGCAGTCGGGAAATGCGGGCGTTCTGCTTGATCTCTAAGCGCAGCGCGCCGACATGCAGCAGCATTCCGAGCGGTGCCGCGCGCCCGCGCAGATACACCATGCTGTGGCCCGCGCCGGCGCGCAGCAGCCGGTCGTGGGCTTCCACCGTCGCGACTTCGTCTTCCGCAAGCTCAACCGATTCGTTGTATTCCACGAAGTAGCTGCCGCGGGCCAGATCCCACCACGCGTAAGGATCTTCGGGATGCCGGTGCGCCGTCTCCAGCGCAATCCGGCCGGCCGGGCTGTATTCGCTGCCCCCGAAATCCAACCGCCCCGTCGGGTCCAGCACGTAAATCTGCTTCACGGTCAGGTCCACCGAGTGGCCATGCACTTGATACTTCTCATGGAGGATTCCCCGGACGCGCGCGGCGGCCTCTTTGCCGGTCAGCAAGTTCATTCACTGGCCTCCTCGGGGATGGGGACGAAACACTTCGATGAACGACCCACTATATCGCCGGCTCCTATGGGCGTCCAGCGTGGTGGTCGTTGCGCGTTCCCTCTGCCAAGGCAGCCGGATCGTCAGACGGTCTTGTCCTTCGAATAACAGAGTGCTTCGAGGTTGCACTCCATGCAGCGTGGCTTCCGCGCCTGGCAGACGCGCCGACCGTGCCAGATCAACTGGTGGGAGAACAGGATCCATTTTTCATGCGGGATGATTGGCAGTAGGTCCTGCTCGATTTTCTTCGGATCCGTATTCTTGCTCAGATCGAGCCGCCCGGAGAGCCGCAGGACGTGCGTATCCACGACAATCCCGGAAGCAATGCCGAATGCCGTCCCTAGAACCACGTTGGCGGTCTTCCGCGCGACCCCCGGCAGCGTCAGCAATTCCTCCATCGTCTTCGGCACCTTGCCGCCGAATGTTTCGACCACCTTCTTGCTCGCCCCCATGATGGACTTGGTCTTGTTGCGGAAGAATCCGGTCGGGCGGATGTCTTGTTCGAGTTCGCGCGGATTCGCGTGCGCGAATGCTTCCGGCGCCGGATACTTTGCGAAAAGCGTCTTCGTCACCTGGTTGACGCGCTCGTCGGTGCACTGCGCCGAAAGAATTGTGGACACGAGCAGTTGAAACGGATTTTTGTGCTCCAGGGCGCAGGTAGCAGCCGGATAAGCTTCATCGAGTTTTTCGAGAATCGCGCGAACGCGGCGCGCGCCGGTGCCGCGCGCCTTTCCATTTCGTGTCGCTGTCTTGTCCTTCGCTCTTGCTCTTCTCTTTGCTTTTGTCTTTGTCATGGGCATCGCTGATGGCGGAAAACTATAGCATAGCCTCCGGGCGTGTTCGCCACCGTTGACGCGGAGAAACCATCTCCGGTACTGGTTTCCACGCGCGCGCCCACTTGTGCGATGATTCCTCTTTCCGCTGCGGCGTCTTGTCGCGCGCCGAAATCTTACCCGCGGAAGCGAATCGCGCGGTCGGGCATCCAATAGATTCGGTATGGCACTCGAGGAACCAGTCGCAGCAGATCAGCTCTCCGCGGCCTCGGACGAGCGCAACGGAGGCCGCCTCTCCACCACCTTTCGCGCGCTGCGCCACCGCAATTTCCAGCTCTTTTTTGCCGGGCAATTGCTCTCTCTCATCGGCACCTGGATGCAGAACATTGCCCAATCCTGGCTCGTCTATCGCCTGACGGGATCGGCATTCCTGCTCGGAGCCGTGGGATTCGCCGGGCAGATCCCCGTCTTTCTCCTGGCGCCGGTGGGGGGTGCCGTCGCCGACCGTTTCAACCGGCACCGGATCGTCGTCGCGACGCAGGCCGTCTCGATGATTCTTGCATTTGTCCTCGCGGCGCTCACTCTTACCCGCACCATCCTCGTTTGGGAAATCATCGCCCTCGCCGCGCTGCTCGGCGCGGTGAACGCGTTCGATATCCCGACGCGCCAGTCGTTCCTTGTCGAAATGGTTGGCAAGGACGATCTAATGAACGCCATCGCACTGAACTCTTCGATGTTCAACGGCGCGCGTGTTATCGGTCCGGCAATCGCTGGTGTCCTCGTCGCGGGCATCGGCGAAGGCTGGTGTTTTTTTGTGAACGCCGTCAGTTACATTGCCGTAATCGCCGGCCTGTTCCTGATGAAGCTCAGGCCGTGGGAGGCGGAGCCTCCGCTCACTTCGCCGTTCGAGCACGCTCTGGAAGGCTTTCGCTTCGTGCAGCGCGCCGCCCCGATTCGCGCGCTGCTTCTTTTAATCGGCCTGGTCAGCCTGGTCGCGGTGCCGTACACGGTGCTGATGCCTATCTTCGCGGATAAGATTCTCCATGGCGGCGCACGGGGGCTTGGCTTGCTGATGGGCGCGACCGGCGTGGGCGCGCTCGGCGGCGCGCTCGCGCTCGCGATGCGTTCCGAACTGCGCGGGCTGGGCCGCTGGATCAGCATCGCCTCCGCCGGGTTCGGCGCCAGTCTGATTCTCTTCGCAGCGTCCCGCTGGTTCTGGGTTTCGTTTGTCCTGCTTCTTCCCGCCGGCTTCGCCATGATGTTGCAGATGTCGTCCTCGAACACGTTGATTCAGGCGATGGTGCCCGATCGCTTGCGCGGGCGCGTCATGTCCGTTTACGCAATGATGTTCATGGGCATGGCGCCTCTGGGTTCGCTGTTTGCCGGAATCGCCGCAGACAGGCTGGGAGCGCCGATCACCGTGGCGATCGGGGGTGCTCTGTGCATCGTGGGCGCGGCTATCTTTTCACGGAGATTGCCGCAGTGGCGTGGCGAGGCTCGCCAACTGATCATCGCGCAGGGTTTGGCCGGTGGTGAGCCTCCGGCGCCCATGTCGCCGCGCAACGTCTCCTGACCCCCCCGCGACCTGCCTACGGCTGGACCTTCACACCTTTCCAGAACGCGATGCGATCCTTGATGTTCTTCGCCGCCGCCGTTGGCGTGGGGTAATACCAGGCGGCATCCGCATTGCGCTCGCCATTCACAACAATGTGATAGTAACTCGCTTCACCCTTCCACGGGCAAATCGTGTGCGTGTCGCTGGGTTTCAGGAATTCGCCATGCACGCTGTCACGCGGGAAGTAGTGGTTGCCTTCGATGATTTCGCAGCGGTCGCTTTCGGCGATCACTGCGCCGTTCCAGATTGCTCTGGCCACTAGGCATTCCTCCATGATCCTCACTGCGCAAGCAGCAGGCTTTCGGCAAACGGCCATTCCGAATCCACCCACTGTGCTTCGCAGCGGTAGCCGGCCCGCTCACCCATCGCCACGACTTCTTCGCGATTGTATTTGTGCGAGCTTTCCGTCCAGATCGTTTCTCCCTCTTGAAACGCGATTGTGCAGTCGGCGAGGGGAATCGTGACCGTCTGCGCGACAGTGGAGCGCAGATGCATCTCAATGCGGCGTTCGCCCTCGTCGTAACGCACAACGTGCTGGAAGCGCGCGAGATGGAAATCTGCGCCCAGCTCACGATTGATGCGCGCCAGCAAATTCAGATTGAACGCGGCGGTCACGCCGGTCGGATCGTCATAGGCAAGCATGGTTTGCGGAATGGATTTTTCGAGGTCCGTCGAAAGCAGCAGCGCATCGTTCTTTTGCAGCACGCTCCGCACCTCGCCGAGAAAATGCTCCCCCGCGAAGCGATCGAAATTCCCGATCGTGCTGCCCAGAAAAAGTACAAACAGGTGCTCGCCGGGCCGACGCCGGGCCGCGACTTCGAGCAGTCCGTCCAGATAGGCCCGCTCGAATCCGACGACGCTCACGGAATGTAGGTGGCCCAGTTCCTGCGCGCAGCGATCCAGCGCCATGCGTGAAATGTCAATCGGATAGTAGTTCACGGCCTGATAGCGCGCGAGGGATTCGAGGACCCAGCGCGTTTTCTTTCCGCTTCCGCTCCCGAGTTCCGCAACAACCACCGGCTTGGGCAGTCGTCGCGCAAGATCGCCGGAATATCGTTTGAGCAGGCGCTGTCCCGCGCGCGATAGTCCGTACTCCGGCAGCAGGCAGATGACTTCGAACAGGGCCGACCCGATATCGTCATACAGATATTTCGATGGCAGTTCCTTCTGCCCTGGCCGGGCCAGCCCGGCGTGCACGTCGGCCGCGAAGTCTGCCGGGGATGCGCCGATGACACTCTGGACGCGCATGCGAGCAGGTGCCGTCATGTCGATTCCTCCACGCAGCGGAAAGTGGTGTAGATGTACGGGTAATGCGTCTGGAACCAGTTGCGGAACGGCCGGCGCAGCATGCATGGGGCGGTCTGGGACGAACCACCTTTGATCACGTAATGCTTCCCGTCAAAAAAATTCGCCGAGTAGCCGGGATAAAAGGAAAAGGGTTCGAAGCCGGGCAGCGGAGCAAAAGCCGTGCGCGTCCATTCCCAGCCATTGCCTACAAGATCGAACGCGCCGCATGCGCTTGCGCCCGCTGGATGCGCGTTCACCGGGGTCAGATCCCAGCGCCAAAAACCGAAATTACCGTGCTGTGGTTCCGGCGGAGCGCTGCCCCACGGATATGCGCGTTCCGCGCCGTTCGGCTCCGCATACGCCGCGCGGTGCCATTGCGCTTCCGTGGGCAGGGCCTTGCCCGCCCACACCGCGTAGGCCGATGCTTCCGCAAAGCTCACATACACGGGCCAATCGAGCGGCAGTGGGATTTCCGCGAACATCGCGCGATAGATCCACTCGTCTCCGGCGCGCTTCCAGAAGTGCGGATGCGTGATTTCTTGCGTGGTGATCCAGTTCCAGTCTTCCAGACTCCACGGCGCGCGATTCCAGTAGCTGCCGGCGCGGACAAATTCGAGATACTGGCCGTTCGTGACCGGGTACGCGTCAATTCGGAATGCGGGGACTCGGACGCGCTGTTCTTCGAACTCGTTGTCCCATCCGAATGCCCCGGCGGCGCGGCGTTGTCCGAGTGTGGCGAAGCCTTCGGGAATCGCCACCATGTGTGGCGTGAATGGGGCGGCTGCCATTTGATCAGGTGCGGGCTGCGGCACTTTTCTTGATAGCGGAAGTTCGTGAAGCAGGTACGCTAGCGTTTCCGCATGCATCAACCGGTGCTCGATCGCCACTTCGAGCAAGGTCCCATCCGTCAGCTCCGGCCGCGAAGGGTCCTTCGCCATCGCGCCTCGCAGGCAGTCGTCCAGGGTTTCGCGCACCCGTGCGTTGTAAGACCGAATCTCCGCAACGGAGGGCCATTCGTCCCGTTGATCGCTCGGCAGATTGCCGTCCACGGGATCGATCCCGAAGGAGAAGAGCTGGTCGAATTTCGGGTGAAATGATTCGAGTCCGCAGGCGCCGCGCCCAATCAAGTTCCAATCGAACGCTTCGAGATGCCCGAGATAGAAAATCAGGCGGTGGCGCTCGGGAATTGCGCGATCGTAGATAGCTTCCGGCCGCAGGAGAGGAAACAGCGCATCCGTCAGCCCGCGCGCTTCGGTCAGCCGGTGCAAAAGATTCTGGCGAGTTTGCATCGTTTGTGCCGGTGCAGCCATGGGAACCTCAGTGCTGGGGATTGGGGGTGAACTTTTTTACTCTGTTCGCCTGTGTCTGGCAAGTGTTTTTGTCCCAGCCCCATAAGAATAGATGCTGGAATGGCGGAGCGGGATTCGCAACGCACGCCGTTCGATTCATCCGCGTTGACTTGCTTCTGCGCCGGGAAGTAAGATGCGCGCGCTCGATAACTCACCGGGCAAACCATGATCGGCCAAACGGTCTCGCACTATCGCATTCTGGACAAACTGGGTGGCGGCGGCATGGGCGTGGTGTTCAAAGCCCAGGACACTCGGCTGGGCCGCAATGTCGCGCTGAAATTCCTCCCGGAAGAGATGGCGAAGGACCAGCAGGCGCTTGACCGCTTCCAGCGCGAAGCGCGCTCCGCTTCGGCGCTGAATCACCCGAATATCTGCACGATTTACGACGTGGACGAGCACGAAGGACAACCCTTCATCGTCATGGAATTGCTGGAGGGTGAGACCCTCAAGCACCGGATCGAAAAGGCTGGACTCGAGACGGACGAAATCCTCGATCTCGCGATCCAGATTGCCGATGCGCTCGAAGCGGCCCACTCGAAACGGATCGTCCATCGCGATATCAAGCCCGCCAATATTTTCGTCACCCAGGCCGGGCGGGCCAAGATTCTCGACTTCGGCTTGGCAAAGCTTACGGCGCGGTGGCAGAAGGTTGGCGAGGCTGTCGGCGCCTCCGCGGCGGCCACTGCTGCCACCGCGGCAAATCATCTCACCAGTCCGGGCACGGCGATCGGCACGGTCGCGTATATGTCGCCGGAGCAGGCGCGTGGCGAAGAGGTGGACCATCGCACTGACATTTTTTCCTTCGGCGCGGTGCTCTACGAGATGGGCACCGGCCGTCCGGCTTTTTCCGGCAACACTTCGGCGGTGATTTTTGAGGCGATTCTAAACCGCGCGCCCGCCCCTCCGGTGCGGATCAATCCGCGGCTGCCCGCTGAGCTTGGCGTGATCATCAACCGCGCGCTCGAAAAGAACCCCGCAGGGCGCTATCAAAATGCCGCCGCGATGAGCGCGGATCTGCAGCGGCTGAAACACGATTCCGATTCCGGCCGCGCGGCCACGCAGGGCGCCCGAGCCGAAAAATCCCTGGCGGTGCTTTACTTCGAGAATCTGAGCGGCGCGAAGGAAGACGAATATTTTCGCGATGGGATGACGGAAGACATCGTCACCGAGTTGCTCAAGATCAAAGGCCTTCAGGTATTCCCGCGTGCCACCGTGCTCCCGTACCGCGACAAGCCCGTTACCGCAAGGCAGATCGGCCATGAGCTCAATGCCGGGTTCGTTCTCACCGGCAGCCTCCGCCGCGCCGGCAATCGCCTGCGCATCAACGCGCAGCTCGTGGACACCGTCACGGACTTGAGCCTCTGGGCGGAGCGCTTGGACCGGGAACTGAAAGATGTGTTCGAAGTGCAGGAGGAAATCGCGCGCAGCATTGCCCAGGCGCTGCGCATCACGCTTTCGCCGCAGGAAGAAAAGACCATGGCGCGAAAGCCGACGGTGAACCTGCAGGCATACGATTACCTGCTTCGCGGCCGTAACTATGCCCGGCGCGAAAACCTGGAATTCGCGATGCAGATGTTAGAACACGCGATCCAGCTGGACCCCGATTTCGCTCTGGCCCACGCGGCATTCGCCAACCTCTGCGGCATGCAGTACGAACTGCACGGCAAAGATCCGCGCTGGATCGAAAAGGGCATTTCGGCGGCTGACCGGGCTCTGGCCCTCGAGCCGCAGCTTCCCGAAGCCCTCGCGGCCAAGGCGCGCATTTTTTATGCGCAGAACAAATACGACGAAGCGATTGAATGGGCGAAGAATGCGATTGAGCACAAGCCAGACTCCGAAGGCGCATACAGTGTCCTGGCGCGCGCGTATTTCTCTTCCGGACGGTATCAGGAGGCCGCCGAAATGGCTGATCGCGCGGTCGAAATGGCGGGCGACGACTACAATGTGTTTGTTCCCTTGACGAATGCCTTCGCGGCTCTGGGCGACGCGGAAGCGACCCGGAGATTTCGCGAGAAAGCGACAAGCGCTTTCCGGCAGCAGCTCGCACTGGTTCCCGAAGACGTACGCGCGCGAAGCCTGCTCGCCGCCAACTACGCGTCGCTTGGCCTGGCGCCCGAAGCCGCTGCCGAGCTCGAGAAGACCGTTGCCATGCGTCCGAACGACCCGAATACGCTCTACAACGCCGCGTGCACGTACGGAATCCTGAACATGAAACAGGAGGCGCTGGCCATGTTCCGCCGGGCTGTCGAGGTTGGCTTCAGCAACCCCGATTGGGCGGCGCGTGACAGCGACCTCGGATGTATCCACGACGACCCCGAATTCATCCGCATCATCAAAGAAAACCTTCATCGCGGCTGATTTGTTTTCACGGCCCCTTTCGTTTTTCCCGCTGCTCCCGTTCCGCGTTGACTTGCTTCTGCGCCGGGAAGTAAGATGCGCGCGCCCGATAACTCACCGGGCAAACCATGATCGGCCAAACGGTCTCGCACTATCGCATTCTCGACAAACTGGGTGGCGGCGGCATGGGCGTGGTGTACAAGGCCGAGGACACACGTCTGGGACGAAAGGTCGCGCTCAAGTTTCTGCCGGACGAGACGGTCACGGATTCGCAGTCCCTCGAACGATTCCAGCGAGAGGCGCGAGCCGCCTCAGCGCTGAACCATCCGAATATCTGCACCATCTACGACATCGGCGAACACCAGGGCCGGCCCTTCATCGCCATGGAGTTGCTCGAGGGGACAACACTCAAGCACCGGATCAACGCCCAGCCGATGGAAACCGCGGAGATCTTGGACGTCGCCATCCAGATTGCGGATGCACTCGACGCCGCCCACTCCAAAGGCATCGTTCACCGCGATATCAAGCCGGCAAACATTTTCATCACTGAACGTGGCCAGGCCAAGGTTTTGGATTTCGGCCTGGCAAAGCTTGCCCCGCGCAGGCAGGCGGTTGGCGAAGCGGTCGGGGCCACGGCGCAAGCGACGGCGATGACGGCGGGGGCCGCGACCGATCTCCTCACCAGTCCGGGCACGGCAATCGGTACGGTGGCGTACATGTCGCCCGAACAGGCGCGTGGCGAAGAAATGGACGCGCGCACCGACCTGTTCTCGCTGGGCGTCGTCATCTACGAAATGGCCACTGGCCGGCAGGCATTCGGCGGCGCCACCTCCGCGGTGATTTTTGATGCGATCCTGAATCGCGATCCAGTCTCGCCTCTGCGTCTGAACACCCATCTTCCCCCGGAGCTGGGCCAGATCATCGATCTGGCGCTCCAAAAAGATCGCCGGTCGCGCTACCAGACTGCCGCGAAGATGCGCACAGACCTCGAGTGGCTCAAGCGGCAGATGGAGTCGGGCGGCACGGCAGCAGCCAAGCCGGCGGAGAAATCGGTCGCCGTGCTGTACTTTGAAAATCCCGGCGGCGCGAAGGATGATGATTATTTCCGTGATGGGATCACGGAAGACATCATCACCGAGCTTTCGAAGATCAAGGACATTTGGGTGCTCACTCGTTCCGCCGTGATGGCGTTTCGCGACAAGACCACGTCTGCAATCGAAGTGGGGCGGGAACTGAACGCCGCCTACGTGCTCGAAGGTAGTCTGCGTCGTTCCGGCGATCGCCTCCGCATCACCGCGCGCCTCGTCGAGACCATGACCGCCCGTTCGGTGTGGGCCGAACGCTATGATCGCCAGATGGAAGATGTGTTCGCCATCCAGGACGAAATCGCCCAGAACATCGCCAAGGCGCTCAAAGTGATGCTTAGCGAACAAGAAAAGCGCGCCATTCAGAAGGCCCCGACCACGGATGTGCAAGCCTACGATTACTACCTCCGGGGCCGGCAATATTTTTATCAATTTCGGAGCAAGGGCTTTGAATTTGCCCGGCAGATGTTTGCGCGTGCCATCGTGATTGACCCGAGCTACGCGCGCGCTTACGCGGGGGTGTCGGACTGCTGCTCGTTCCTCTACATGTATTTCGAGCCCTCCGATGCCAATCTCCGGGAAGCCGATGCAGCCAGCCGGAAAGCGCTGGAACTCGATCCCGAACTCGCCGAAGCTCATGCCGCAAGGGGCTTGGCGGTCATGTTGAACAAGCGCTACGAGGAGGCAGAGAAAGAATTTCAGACGGCCATCCGGCTTGATCCCAAGTTGTTCGAGGCTTACTACTTCTACGCTCGCGCATGTTTCGGACAGGGCAGGACGGAAGAAGCCGCGCACTGGTTCGAGGAGGCAGCGCGGGTGAACCCCGAGGACTTCCAGTCGCCGGTCATTCTCGCACAGGTCTACAACGCTCTCGGACGGAAGGCTCAGGCAGTGGCCTCTCGTCAGCGCGCCCTGCAGGTGATTGAGCGGCACCTGGAATTTCACCCGGACGAGGCCCGGGCTTTGTACATGGGAGCGGCGGGCCTGGCGGATCTGGGTCAGCGGGACAAGGCCCTCGAATGGATCCGGCGGGCACTGGACATCGATCCCGAGGATCCCTCCATTCTCTATAACTGCGCCTGCGCATTTGCGCTCCTCGGAGAAAACGAACAAGCACTTTCGTGCTTGGAAAAAGGTCTCACACGAGGCGCCTGGTTCAAAGGTTGGGCCGAGCACGATTCGGACCTCGATTCAATTCGCAGCGATCCTCGCTTCCAATCGATCCTGAAGTCCCTCTAGGCAGTTCCGCAGACCCGATATCTCTGGATTAACGTGTCTCCGCACTCTCCGGCGAACTGAGAAAAGTGAGCAACTTCCGAAAGGCGCGGCCGCGATGGCTGTAGCGGTTTTTTTCTTCGCGCGGTAATTCGGCATAGGTGCGGCCGAGCGCCGGGAAGAAAAAAATGGGGTCGTAGCCGAAGCCGCTGCTACCGCGCGGCTCTTCGGCAAGCACTCCTTCGGCAAAATCCGAGAAGACAGCGAGGGCGCGGCCGCGTTGCGCCAGCGCGATGACGCAAACAAATCGCGCTCGGCGCTCGTCGCCTTTCTTGCCGCGCATTTCGGCCAGGAGTTTCTTCACGCGCTCGCCGTCGGTGGCCTCCGCCCCGGCGTAACGCGCTGAATGCACGCCGGGCGCGCCGCCGAGCGCGGGGACGACGAGCCCCGAATCGTCGGCGATGACCGGGCATTCCGCGAAGCCGCTGTAATGCAGCGCCTTGCCCGCGGCATTTTCTGCGAAGGTGGGCGCGGATTCATCGAACGCGGGCAGGGAATGGAAATCCGGAAGCAACTCGAGTTCGATCGGCTTGCCGGCGGCGAGCGCCCGATATTCGCGCAGCTTGCCGGGATTCGAGGACGCGAGCAGCAGCTTAACGGGCGCGGGCACTGAAGTTCTTGTGCAGGAGGCTCTGTTGTACTTCGACGAGCTGGCGGATTCCCACCGCGGCGAGGCTGATGAGCTCCTGCATCTCTTCGCCGGCAAACGGGCGGCCTTCGGCGGATGCCTGAACCTCGACAAAGCGGCCGCTGCCCGTCATGACGACGTTCATGTCCACCTGCGCGTTGGAATCTTCCTCGTACGATAGATCCAGCATGGGGCGGTTCTGCACAAGCCCGACGCTCGTCGCGGCGACGGAATCCAGCAGCGGCACCGAACGGAGAATCCCCGCGGCGACCAGCCTTTCGAACGCCAGCGCCAGCGCCACAAAGCCGCCGGTGATGGAAGCGGTGCGCGTGCCGCCATCGGCCTCAATCACATCGCAATCCACCCACAGCGTGCGCTCGCCCAGCGCTTTCAGGTCGGTGATGGCGCGGAACGAGCGGCCGATCAAGCGGGAAATTTCGAGCGTGCGTCCCGATTGGCGTCCGCGGGTCGCTTCGCGCGGCGTGCGATGCTCGGTGGCGCGAGGCAGCATTCCATATTCGCTCGTCACCCAGCCTTTGCCCGAGCCCTTCAGAAACGAAGGCACGCCGTCCTCGACCGTCGCGGTGGCAATCACGCGCGTCAGGCCGACCTCGATGAGCACGCTGCCTTCGGCGGTCGAGATGAAATCCGGCGTCAGCTTCACCGGCCGCATTTCCTCGGGCGTGCGTCCGTCGTTTCGCACGAAACCTCGCTTTTCCTTTTTCGCCGCGCGGTTTCCCTCCGGCGAAAAATTCAGGGCTTCAGTTTGCCGGGCGGCGAAGTGCCTGTCAACCGTTCGCCCGGTGGATTCGGGGTCGCGGGGGTCTTCGCGGGCGGCGCAGGCGGATGCAGGTCGAAGAAGCCGGTCAAATCCAGATGCCCCGCCATGGTTTCCGCCTCCTGGCCGTGAATGAGAATCTTCAGCCGGCGCAGCGAGGTGACGTTTGCTTCGAGCGTCCGCGCAATCGAATCCACCGTGAGCTTCTCACTCAGGATCCCCGAGGGAATTTCACCGGAAATCGTGTCGGAAAAATCCGCAACAGCGGTGCCGTCGGGCAAAACGTAAAAATCAAGCAGGGTTGCGTCGGCGGGAAGCGTGCGTTGCTCTGTCTTCGGCACGTTCGAGATCAACGCGCGCAGCACTTGTTTGGCGCGCTGCACTGCGTCGGCGGAAAGCGGAACCTCTACTTCGGCCGGCTCGAGCCGCGTCACATCGGTTGCGGAAAGCCAGAACAGTTTCGCGTTCACTTTCACGTCTGTGGGCGTTGTGACCGGAGGCTCGACGACTTCGCGGCGGGCTTGCTCCTCGGACGCCTGACTTTCGGCCAGTCGCTGCACGCGGCGGTGCAGTACGCGAACGTAAATGGCGCCGGCGACCACGCCGAAGGCGAGAATGGCGAGCACGATTTTCAACCGCCGCGACATTACTTTGCCCCCGCTTCGTAGAGAAGCTTGAACGCCCTTGCGGCACGGGCGATGGCGGTCGCGAGCAGCGGCGCCATCGCCTCCAGCGTTTTTTGATCTGCGGCCGTAACGCTCGAAATCTCCACCGCGACGGCGGGCGCCGTCACCGAACGCAGTCCGCGGACCGCGGCCAGCGTCGGAGCTTGCGGCGAACCGGCGAATTTCTGGGAAAGCTCCACCTGCAGCACGTCGGCGAGCCGCCGGCTCTGGTCAACGAACGGCTCCTGCGCCATTTCCCAGGGGATCATCCCGGGAGGAATTGCCGGTGCCGGCGGAACAGGCGGCAAGAGCGGTGCATTCGTGGACGCCGCTGCCGGAGACGGCGCAGGCATTTCAGGCGCCTGCGAGAATTCATAGGAGTACACGCGCGCGGTTCCGGCCGGGCCTGTGGACGAGACGTGCAGGCTGATAAAGATGGCATTGTGCAGCGCGTTGGCGATGGCAGCGCGGTCATCGAAGGACGGATTCTGATCGCCGTCGCGCGTGAGCACGACGCGGAAGCCCTGCCGCTCGAGCTCCGCCTTCGCGGCGCGCGCGTAGGCGAGCACGATGTCTTTCTCCACTGCGCCGTTCGCTCCGCGCGCTCCCGGATCGGTGCTGCCGTGCGCGGGGTCGAGCACGACAACACTCACAACTCGCTGCGGCGGGTTCGGCAAGGGAGGCGGCTGCTGGGGATGCGCTTGCTGCGCGAGCAAGGGGAGCACTATGAGGCCGAGGAAGAGTGCAAGGAAAAACGATGCGCGCAGCACGGTGACGAGAATAGCAGAATCATCGAGACCACGCAGAAGCGGCCCTGGAAAACACTCGATTCCCCGTGCGCAGCCAGGTTGTGCGCCGGAAGGTGTGGAAAAAAAGTGAATCTTGTCGCGGCTTGGAATGAGACTTATCCTCCTATTCTCAGTGATTCAAGCCGTTTCTTGTTTGCCTTTCTGTTGCGACTTGAAATCTGATGTGTCCGATCCTTTTTTCCATCTTTTTTCCGGAGGCGTAGCTTCACTTGCAGGCTACCACGATGCAACGAAGTTTTCATGTGAGGTGTTGTGGACTTTGAGGAAAGACCGGTAGCCGGAGGGAAGGGAGGCCCCGCCTTCGCCGAATCAACCGGCAAGGGCGGGGCCTCGAACAATTTCCGGCAGCCTAATCAGTCGCCGAACATGTGCCTCACAAGCGATGCGCAGCCCGCGTTCGCGCGCGAGCGTCAGTGCGAAGGGGCGGCGCCGACCTGCGCAAACGTGACGTAATGACCGGCGGGGTCCTTCACGCCGATTTCTTTCGCGCCGTAGAACGTGGTGCGAACCGGCATCACGACTTCAACGCCGTGCAGCGCGCCGATCACCTCGTCCACGTTTTCCACCTCGACATACAAGAAGGTGGGCCCCTTGCGGATCAACTGCGAAACGGCGGAAACATCCTTGTCCGCGCTGGCGTAGCTCTGGTACATCAGTTCGACGTTGCCTTTCTGCAAAATGACGAAGCCGAGCTTGTTTCCTTCCGGGACTTCGACCGTCTTCGCAAAGCCGAAGCGCTCGACCCAGAATGTGACGCAAGGCTCGATGTCTTGCACGAACAGCACGGGCGTGATTCGTTTCACCGTCAGGGGATTCACTTTCTCCTCCGTCGCCAGCCGCCCGAGAGGGAGGCCGAGCAGGAAAGTCAGGATGACCAGGACAACCGCCAGGGTTCGCATCAGCAAGTTTCTCCTTGCCACATAAAGTAGTCTAAACTAGACTAGTACACTCTAGCGAAATTCAAGACGGCTTGTCAAGGAGGATTTCCATGCCCACCAATCAGCGGCAACTGCGGGACCTCATCTCGATCGGGCCCGCCATGCTCCGCGACTTCGAGATGCTCGGCATTCGCAGCGTGGCGCAGCTCGCGCGCCAGAACCCGAGGCGGATGTATGAAAAGCTCTGCCGCGCCACTGGGCAGCGGCAGGACGTCTGCTGCCTCGACGTCTTCCGCGCGGCGGTGGCGCAGGCGCGGAATCCGCGGCTTCCGGCCGAGCAATGCCAGTGGTGGTATTGGAGCCGGAAAAGGAAGGAGCGCGATGCGCGCAGATAAGTCACGCGGGCTGACAACGCCGGACCTCGTCCTCCTGAGCCTGCTGGCGGAGCGGCCGATGCACGGCTACCAGGCAAATCTGGAGCTCGAGCGCCGCGAGGTGCACGACTGGGCCGGGATTTCGCGGCCGCAGGTGTACTACTCGCTCGAAAAACTTGCGCGGCGGGGCCTGCTCGGCGCGGCACACAGCCGGGAGCCGGTGGCGGGTCCCGAGCGCAGCGTTTTTGCGACGAGCGCGAAAGGCCGCGCCGCGCTCGCGGACGCCCTCAAGCGGAATGACTGGACCACGCAGCGCGACCGGCCGGCATTTCTCACGTGGATGGCGCTTTCCTGGCAAACGCGGCCTGGCGCTTTCCGGAAGCAGCTTCACCGCCGCCGGGAATTTCTGGAAAGAGAGCTCGCGCGGGAAAATGCCACGCTGCGAAGCGTTCGAGAAGAAGTCGGCCACCGCTTCCACGAAGCGGTCTGGATGCTCAGCCTGACGATCGAGCAGATCCGTGTGGAACTGCGCTGGCTGCGCAAGCTCGGCCGGGAAAGCCATCGCCGCGCCCTGGCGCGCCACCCACAATACGTCTCGGACGGCAGCGGACAAGGCAAATGCGGTTAGACTTCTCGTCCAGACGCAAGCGGAGCCGCTTGGCGGCCCCGCCGTCGGTTATTTGTTTGGGATTATTCGCGAGTTTCCGCGCGCCAGTCTTACTTCTTCTCGGAGATTTCGACCGAAGCGTGCGTCGCTTCCCAATCCAGTTGCAACGTGCAACCGCCGCCGGCCTTGGCAAACGAGATCGTGAAGTTTTCAACGGCCGAAGGGAGCGCCGAGACTTTCATGTCCACGCGCGCCAGATCGAAACTTTCTCCGGGGTAGGGAATTCCCCACTCGCCGGTTTTCTTGCTGATGATCAGCGTCCACTTGCCCTCCGCCGGGAGAGTGAAGAGCGTGTAGCTGCCCGCCGGAATGGTCTTGCCGCCCACGGTCAGGTCCCCGGTGGTGACGAACGTGGTCGCTTCATTCGCGCCGGCGCGCCACACCTCTCCATAGGGGACGAGCCCGCCGAAGATTTTGCGGCCTTTCATCCGCGGGCTCGAGTAGTCCACCGTGATTGTCTTCCCGGCGCCGAGTGCGCACTGCGCGGTGGCAGGTGGGCTGGGCCGCTTGCTCTTGTCCTGTTGTCCCCGGGCGGGCGAGGCCACAATTGCGAGACTCAGAAGCGCCAAAGTCCAAATCACAAGGTTCCGTTTCTGCATGTTCTCTCCTTTGTTCGAAGTGTCGCGTTACACAGTATTTCGATGCAGGATGCGGCGTCAAGGGTGAACAGTTGAAAACCAGCTCCGTCAGATCTAGGTTTGGGCTCCTGCGAATCGCCAATCCGTTCCTGCGGAGAGCAAGCAGCAAGAGTGGAACGCTGCCGCTATTCGAGCAAGTCGGGCTGCTCGCGGGTGATGCGGGCCCAAAGCGGCTGAAACTGGAACCAGCCCGCTTCGGGCGTGCCGATAAGTTTTCTCGTGGCTTCGGCCTGCGCCGGATCAATTTTCACCGGCGCGCCGGCGGCTTCGGCGAGAAGCTGTGCCTGGCAACTCCGCTCCATGGTGATGAACCACCACGCGGCTTCGTCCACGGTGCGGCCTACGGTGAGCAGGCCGTGATTGCGGAGGATGACCGCCTTGCAATCGCCGAGGGCCTCGGCGATGCGCTCGCCTTCCGAAGTCTTGTAAACTACGCCGGTGAAATCCGCAAACAGGCCGTGGTCTCCATAGAACGCGCAGGAATCCTGCGTGAGGGGATCGAGCAGGCGTCCCAGCGACGACCAGGCCTTGCCGTAGAGCGAGTGGGCGTGCGCGGCGGCCACCACGTCGGGCCTCGCCGCGTGAACCTGCGAGTGGATGGCGAAGGCGGCGACGTTCACCGGTTGCTTGCCTTCGACAACTTCGCCGCGGGGATTCACGAGAATCAGGTCGGAGGCGCGGATCTGGCCGAAGTGCATCCCGAACGGATTCACCCAGAAATGGTCGGGGCGCTCCGGATCGCGCGCGGTGATGTGCCCGGCGACTCCTTCGTCAAACCCGAAGCGTGAGAACAAACGAAACGCGGCGGCCAGGCGCTGCTTGCGATGGAGCCGCTCTTCGGCCGCGGTGGCGAACGTCGGAGGCTTGGGAATATGGAACACGTTTGCCGGAGTTGCCGCCATGGGAGCCTCCTTCGGAAGGGAACGCGCGACGAAATATAACGCCGCGGCGCAGCGCCCGCAAGGGGAAGCCGCATGCCTTCACGATCGCTACCGTTTTCATTGATGACAGCAGCGTTCGATTCATCCGGGCAGGCTTCAACACCGGATCAAGGGCCAACCATGAGGGCGTCGTGCTTCTTGTATCAGCGCGACATCGCTCACGCCTCTAGGCTGGTATATTTGACCCGGAGTTGAGCTCGACGGCTGGTTCGTCGCGCAGAAGGGGATTGCCGCTCAGGTGGCCTGTGGCGGTATCGGGCGTGACAACTGGCTCGTTCGCGGAAGGACTGCGCGAACCGCGTTTGGGTATTGGAGCTTTGGCCAGCGTCTCCAACGCGCGGCCAGAACTGAGACGCGATGACACTGCTCTTCGTTGACCTCGACCGCGAGTGGCGTGGCGGGCAGAGTCAAGCCTTCCTGCTGCTGCGCGGCTTGCGGGAGAAGGGACATGCGGTGGAGCTGGTGGCGCCGCGGAATTCGCCGCTGGCCCGGCGCGTAACCGAAATCGGAATCCCCGTCCACGAAGTTTCGCGCTCTGCTTTGCGCCTCTCGGCCGCAGCACAGCTTCGCCGGCTGTTGAAGAGCGGCCGGTTCGATCTTCTTCATGCGAATGAACCGCACGCGCTGACGGCGGCGTGGATGGCGGGGGCGCATCGGCGGATGCCGCTGCTGCTTTCCCGGCGGATCGGTTTTCCGCTGGGACGAAACGCGGTCTCGCGGGCGCGATTCCGCGCCGTGTCGTGCTTCGTGGCGAATTGTCGTGAGGTGGCGCAGAGCCTTCTTGCCGCTGGCATCGAAGAGAAGCGAATCGCGATCGTGAATGAAGGTGTCGAGGTCCCGCCGCCGGCGAGTCCGGAAACGCGCAACGAGGCGCGGAAACATTGGGGCGCGACGGAAGATGAATTTCTATTTGGCTGCGTCGGCGTTTTCGTGCCCGAGAAGGGCCAGAAGCACGCGATCGAAGCGCTCGCAGCAGTGCGGGCCGAATTTCCGAGGGCGCGGCTGCTTTTGGCCGGCGATGGACCGTGCCGCATGGATCTGGAGAAGCTGACGAAGGAACTCGGACAGACGGAGGCCGTGCATTTTGCCGGCTTCTTGGAGAATGTCGAGCAGGTGTACGCGGCGCTCGATGCGTTCGTGTTTCCATCCGAATTCGAAGGCCTGGGGACGTCGCTGCAAGCGGCGATGGCGTGGGGATTGCCGGCGGTCTCCACGGCCCGCGGCGGCCTGGCGGAGGTGGTCGCCGACGGACGGACGGCGCTGGTAACGGAGCCGGATGGAAAGAAGTTTGCGCAGGCGATGCTGCGCTTGTTGCGCGATGAACGGCTGCGGCAGTCCCTTGGCAGGGCAGGGCGGGAAGAAGTCGAGCGAAGATTTTCAGCGGCTCTGATGGTCGCGAACACGCTCCGCGTTTACGAAGACATGCTGAGCAAAGGCCGCCCTGCTTGAAACATCGATGAGGCAGGTTTTTGCGGTTCGGGCCAATGCGCGGACGGTCAAGCGGCCCGCCGGTGACGCCGCGAATTGAATCCCGCACCGATGCAATATGTTCGCCGTGACGTGGAACAGGCAAGAGCGATCTTATTCGCCTTGAACTGCAACGGGCGAAAGCGAACCTGTTCGCCGTAGCCCGGAACGGGCGCAGGCGAATGGAGGCGGGGAGAGTCGGATTCTATCGGTTCACTGATTCCATTCAACTTGCTGTGTTTTCAATACGCACAAAACGCTCTCCACTCAGATTACGCGGTTCGGCCACACATTTAGCACACATCGCTTTTTGTTCGCCTGAGGTATTTTCTGCGGTGCATGATATTATCTGACCCCGTAACACGAAATGCCACTTCCTCCGCTTCATCCCGGAGCCCTCCCGACTAAACCGAGTCCCAAGATAGGTCACTGCCTCACATTCAAAGTTACCGGTTTGCCCCCCTATAAGGATTACAAAACATCAATAAGAAATTCGCACAATAAGAATCATGACCGATTCTTGCGTCTCCGCGAAGCGGCCACGAAGGCAATGCGGGGGCGCAGGTGGAGCGACTTGGCGATCTCGCTAACACTTTCCATTTTCGCGCCTTCCTTAGAAAAGGGAATGGACGTTATTGACTATGTATCAGGAGTTTGTGACACGCTCGGTGGGAGTCACGGTCAAACTTTCACCTATCTACCTATCATCTACCAAGATGATGTCCAAGCTAATTTGGGGAAATACCAATTTCATGAAGGCCCCAAGACATATTACGTTATTAAGATTCAGTTCTTAGGTGAGCGGGTTTCTTCCTTGAAGTAGTTCGGGATTTTCAGGGGGCCGGTCCCATGATATACTGCGTCATCGCCGAAATCTGGCGAGCGGTATAGTCCATGGGGGTCGTGAGGACTCGCGTTAGACTCAACGACCACGCACTTACCTTGTTATGAACGCCGACAAGGTGCGATGTTTGGACCCTACAATTGCCGCACTGTCGGCATAGGGTGCAAGAGTAGGACTCGACCCCCTATCCTTCTTCGATCTGTATCAGATTCTTTTTCAGCAAGCACATTAACGTTTTCGCCCGCGCCTCGGCACGAGTTTGTCCCGAGCGCAGCCGAGGGGAACCCCCAACCAGGCTTGCCTTTTTATGATGGCTCCAGCGCTTCAACTGATTTTCACGGCTCCGCGCAGAGGAGAGCGTCGGATGCTCTTCAGACCAAACCAGTGATACAGGGCGGCGTCGCGAGGTCCAGTCTGAAGCAGTGCCTTCGTTGTGTCGCTGGACGCGCTGTTCCAAATCCTCTGTGACGCCCACATAAAAGGAGTAGTCCGCACAGCAGAGAATATAGCAATAGTACACAGGAATTCTTGCCCTTCGACTCGCCCAAAATGCGTGCTCGCTCAGGACAAAATTTCGCTCCGCGAAATTTTGGAGGCGGGGGAAGTCGCAAACTCAGCCATCTTGGGGCTGAGTTTGTCCCGAGCGCAGCCGAGGGGAACCCCCGATCAACACGGCTTTCTTCTTGTGGCCTGCACAGCGGGCCGGTCCCAGAGGTGTCTGCTTGCGAAAGCGCGCCCCGACCCGCTCTTCAGATATCTCTCGAACGCAGCCGCCCGTTTTTCGTCAGCAAAACCGACATAGGCAACGATGCGCCACGGAGCGAATTTGTTTGTGTGAATTGACTTGCCCGAATTGTGTTGATTGAGCCGAGCGCGTAAGTCTTGCGTGAGGCCGATGTAAGTCTGTTCGGGACGACTTTCGCTTCGGAGAAGGTAAACGTAGTGCATTCGGCCCGCCTCCGCCCTCGGTCTAACGGATGATAGCAGTGCCTCAACAATTCCTCTCAGATCATTTGTTCCTCAACTGGAAGTAGGCTACGGCGCGCACCTGCCTTCGCTCTGCCCCAGTGCGCACGGTTTTGCTTGCAATGCTGAGTCGGTTCTTGGAACAGTGAACGCAGCCTGCCGAAGCTCGCAGCAGCGAACGAAGGCAGGTGGAGGCGGGGGGAGTCGCAATACTACCGTCCGTTGAAAACACGTAAGTTACTCATTTTACGTTACGCCAAAAGCGCGAAAACCGCCCAAAACGCCTGTCTGAGGTACACGGCGGGTACACGAGGCTGCCAAATGCAGCGAGGAGCTATATGGGCCGTCATATCGTCAGCTCGCGCGAGGCGTTCCTGGAGTTTGCAGCTGCACTAAAAACCGAGGCCCTGACTGTCTAAATTAGCAGGGAGCACTACACGATATTCACTAGGCTTGCTGACTTTCGATCACCTTTTTAGATTTGGAAATGCCTACATGTGCACGGGCAGAGTCGACAGGTTGGCCGCGGGGACGGACTTTTACACCGCTCAGACGAGTGGATACATCGGGAATCTGACTATCTTGGACGCCCACGGAACAACATACAAGTTCCAGGACGGCTTCAACAACAGTGACGATCCCAACACCTCGATACCCGATTCCCTTGAAGACCGGAACGGGAACCTGATCACATTCAACAACGGCACGATCAACGAAACCGACACCCTGGGTCGGCCGGTACTTTCGTCTTCAGGATTTGGCGCAACGGGAAATACCGTCACAGTCTCCGGCCTGGCGCAACCGTACACGCTCACCTGGGGAACAACACCGGTCACTTCATGGCTCGGGTCCACCCTGAAAGCACAGCTTGGCAACGCGCAATGTTATTCGCCCATTCTCGGACCGGGGGGCCCTATCTCGGTAGTCACAGCGATCACGCTTCCGAATGGCCAGCAATACCATTTTACCTACGATCCTCAATCGGGCCTGCTTTCAAAGATCACCTATCCGGACGGCGGCTACGTGAGCTACACGTGGGCGCAGAACCTAAACTCCGAATTCGCGGCCCTGTCATCTCCGGGTGGCGGAAATGAATCTTGCCTATATTCCTATAACACCTTCGTCGTCTCAGAGCGCGACGTCAGCTTTGATGGCCAGAATGTGGCGCTCCGGCAGAATTTCACCTACTCGACCACCTGGAACGCCACTGACTACACCGTATGGGTCACTAAGCAAACGACCGTCACGACCACCGACGTGGTCCGCGGGACCAGCTTCCAAACGCTCTACACCTACACGCCAAAGGACGCGCCCCAAGTTCCCCTGATGCCCAGCCATTTTGCGATGCAGATCCCGGTCGAGCAGACCGTCGTTTACAAGGATACGAATGGAAGCACTCTGCGGACCGTCAACAAGGCCTGGTACGATCCCTACCTGCTAACGAGTGAACAAACAACGCTCGACAATGGCCTCAGTTCGCTGGTGACCTACCAATACACCGTGCCCTTTGGGCAAATCATGGAGAAGCACGAATATGACTTTGGGCAGGGATCGCCGACCCGCAAGACGATCAACAGTTATGCCGGGCCGATTGCGGACCGGCCTTGCCGGACGACGGTCACTGACGGAGGCGGCACAAACATCGCCGAGACGGATTATTTCTACGACGGCGGCACGACGGTGTGCGGCTCCCCCGGAACCCCTTCGGTAACTGATGTCTCTGGCCTTCCCGCTGGCACGCATGACGAGACGAATTACGGTCCCACCTCCACCACCCCGCGCGGGAATCTCACGAAGAAGATCCAGCAATGCTTCCCCAACTGCCCGAACCCACAGATCGTAACGACCTACACCTACGACAAGACCGGCCAGCAGCTCACGATGACCGATCCGAACGGCAATCCTCCCACGCAGTATTCCTACGCGGATCGTTATACCAGCGGGACGCCGCCCGGCAACACCAACGCCTACCTGACGCAGATCACGCGTCCGCCGACAAATGGCGTTTCTCATATCACGCAATTCTCGTACGGCTACAACGATGGGCAATTGACGCAGATCACGGATGAGAACGGGCAGGTTAGCTCCTTCCAGTACGTTGATAGTCTGGGCCGGCTCACAAGAACGGATTCACCCGATGGCGGCCAAACCCTGCTGTCCTACAACGACGCCTATCCTCCCAGAGTGACCACTTCCAAGAAGCTGAATGCTTCCGGGCAGTTCGTCACCAGCGTCGCCGTCATGGATGGATTGGGCCACGTCACGCAGAGCCAGCTCACGTCCGACCCGAGCGGGACCGACTACACCACCACCAGCTATGACGGTCTCGGCCGTGCGTATCAAGTCTCGAATCCTTATCGAACGATGGGCGATCCCACCTACGGCCTCTCGACCTTTACCTACGACGCCCTGGGCCGGACCACACTGGTGGCGCACCCCGATGGCGCGACGGTCCAGACGACCTACACCGGGAGGGCAACCAGGGTAACGGACGAAGGAACCACCGAACCGGGCGGCTCGAAAAACCTGCAACGCATCTCCCAGACGGACGCCCTGGGAAGACTGAATTCGGTTTGCGAGGTCAGCAGCGCATCGCAATTGGGAACGTCGGGCACACCCGGAGCGTGCTCGCAGGACATCGCCGCGGCCGGCTTTCTGACCACCTATCAGTACGACCTGCTGGGGAATCTCACCTCGGCCACACAGAACGGCTTGAACGCGCGCACGTTCGTGTACAACTCGCTTTCCCAATTGACGAGCGCATCGAATCCCGAGTCGGGAACAATCACGTACACGTACGACAAGAATGGCAACCTGACGGCAAAGGTTGCGCCGAAGCCCAATCAGACGAACCCGGCGGTCACCGTCACGACGACGTATCAGTACGACGCGCTGAACCGGCTCAACACCAAGTCCTACAGCGACGGAACAACGCCTGCCGCCAGCTTCGCCTACGACGCGTGTCCGCTGGCCGGCTGCCCGACCGGGGTGAGTCTCCTCTACCCCATCGGGCGGATGGTCGAGTCGTACACGTCGAACACCGCAACATTCAACAGCTACGACCAGATGGGCCGCGCGAAGAACCAGTGGCAGTGCACGCCGCAGAACTGCGGCACAGCGTATTTCCCGCTGGCTTACTTATATGACTTGAATGGAGACATGACCTCCGCCACGAACGGCATGGGCGTGACGTTCTCTTATAATCTCGATTCCGCCGCGCGGATCACTTCGATGACCAGCAGCCTGGTGGACGCCAATCATCCGGCGACGATGCTTTCAAGCGTGGTGTATAGCCCCTTCGGAGGGATGAGTTCAGCGACGATGGGGAACGGCCTGAATGAGGCGCTCAATTACACGAAGCGCGGCTGGTTGCAATCGCTGGCGGCCACGGGAACGAGCCAGTCGCAGGGCAACCCCGCCTCGGCAACGGTTTCGGTGAGTGGTTCGGAGCAATCCTCGGGAGGCACTCGGGGCACCGGGTCCGTCACGATCTCGGGTGCGGAAGAGTCCACGGTTATCAACGTGTGTCTGGGGGCGGCTTCGACAAAGCAGAGCACTTCGTCGGCTCTCACCAACCCATGCCTGCGGACGGTCTACGATTCAGGCTCGGTATCCATCACGGTGAATGGCGTTGCCATCAGCGCCGGCTACGGCCAGACGAGCACTGCCTCCTCGATTGCGTCTGCCCTCACGACCAGCATCAACGGCAGCTCGACGTATCCAGTGACTGCCAGCTTGTCGGGCACCACGATCACGCTGACCAGCAAGCTGACCGGGAGCGCAACAAACTATTCGCTCTCCGCTTCGACGGCTTACGATACGGTGGATTTTGCCACGCCGTCGTTTACGGGATCTCCGTCCGGCGCGACGCTCACCGGCGGCACAGGCACGCCCGTATTTGACAGCGGGATCGTGACGGTCACAGTGAACGGGTTTCCCGAATCAGTTGCCTACGGCAATGGCAGCACCGGCTCTTCGATCGCCGCCGCTCTCGTGACGGCGTTCAATGCTGCACCTGCCTCGCCGGTCACGGCCACGTCGGCTGGCAGCGTCGTCACGCTGACGAGCAAGGCGTTCGGCGCCGGTGCGAATTACACGCTCTCGGCCAGTTCGCAGACGAACAACCCGGCGCAGTTCAGTTCGCCGTCGTTTTCGGCGTCGCCGTCGGGTTCCACTTTGACGGGTGGAACGGGGGGCTATAATGTGACGTTGAGCTACGCGCCGAACGGCGACGTGCTGGCGGCGAACGACAGCGCCAACGGCAATTGGACGTACCAATACGACGATTTCAACCGGCTGGTAAAATCGGTACCTTCCGGACAAACTTACTGGTACACGTACGACTACGACCGCTTAGGCAATCGGTGGCATCAAAGTTTGAATGGCACCGGAGGCCCTCCGGGAAACACTTCGAGCCTGAGTTTTTCCGGGAGCAACAACCGGATAGACGGCTATTCCTACGACGCGGCGGGGAACTTGTTGAACGACGGTGCGCACAGCTACACGTACGACGCCGAGAACCGCATCGTGTGCGTGGACAGCGGGACAGCGATCTACGTCTACGATGCGAACGGGCAGCGCGTGAGGAAGACAACCGGCGCTGCAAGCTGCACATCCACTACTTCGGGGACAAAGGTGGATTATCTCTACGACCTCGAAGGGCACCAGGTCAGCGAAGTGAGTGCGGCGGGCGCGTGGAATCGGGGAGAGGTGTACGTGGGCGGGCGGCACCTCGCCACGTACAGCGGCGGGGCGAGCGGGGCGACGTACTTCATCCACGCGGACTGGCTCGGGACCGAGCGCGCGCGCAGCACTGTGGCAGGTGCGGTCTGCGAGACGATGACGAGCCTGCCGTTCGGCGACGGCCTTGCCACGAGCGGCTCCTGCGGCGACCCCAGCCCGCTTCACTTCACCGGCAAGCAGCACGACGCGGAAACGAATCTCGACGACTTCGATGCTCGCTACTACTCCTCGGGGCTGGCGCGGTTCATGATTCCCGACTGGGCCGCGAAAGCGACCGCCGTCCCCTACGCCGAATTCGGCGACCCGCAAAGCCTGAACCTCTACAGCTACGTCCGGAACAACCCCGTGACGTCGGTGGATGCCGATGGGCATGCACCGGATGTGATCTTCAAGGATCCAGAACTGGAAGAGATGTTCAACACGATCGCGCATGAATCGTCAAGCTTCCGTACTGAGCTGAACGCGGCGAAGGCTGATCACAGCATCAGAGTGATTGTCGAACAAAAGGGCGTCGTTCCTCTTCCCAATCATGCTCCAGCGGACGCTGAGGTCAAGCGTTACGCGGATGGCACTACATCTGTGGAGATTAAGCTCGATCTCGGTGACCAAAAGAATGCTGAACACGAGATGGGGCATGAAAAGGATGCTCGAACGAATACCGATCAGTTTTTCGAGGACACGAAAAAAGACGCACGAGACAAAGGTGGCCCTAACGAAAAGTTACACGATCTGCGACCCGTTGAGAAGCGTGCTGAGGGTTTCAGGAAGGATGTCGACAAGGAGCGAAAGGAATTTCGAAAGAAGGAGAAAGAACAACAGAAACAAGGCCAAAGGAAGGAGATAGGACAGATGGCAAGCGAGAAGAAGAAAAAGGAGGACTGACTTACTCAAATAGGAGATATTGAGAATGAAACTCGTATTTCTTAAGCTCGCCTTTGTATTTAGCACCGCCCTGATTGGGCCAGTAGCTTTCTGCCGCAGCGTCTGTAATGACGGAACAAGGATTGCCGTTGCAGAAGCCAAAGTACGCGAAGATTCCGGCTCTGCATCTCCCCTCCAGGTGGCTCCACTCCCCGGTCTGACCGATTCTGTAGTTTATCTAAAGACCCGACCTGCACGCGCTTTTTTCAGAGGCGAGGTTCCTGTCGTGTGCTTCTACCACGTCACCATTCCCATGTACGAACTGGAAGGGAGGAGAATCCTCAGTGAGTCCGTAGAACTTGGCACGAACAGGGAATGGCTTGTTGCTCTCGACGTAGCGAATGACTTGACTGTTGTTCTGGAGGGCTCGAAGAATGCGACGGCCAACTTCAATAGGCTCGTTGGCGCTCTGGATTTCAACATCTCTAATCCGGATGATGCGATCGAGTTGTTCGACTTCTTCCTGAAGGTCGCCAAGGGCGACAGGTACCGATTTCAAGTCGTTGGGGACGAAATGGCACTCGAAAGCGTAGCTCTCGAGGATTTCAGGCTACGTTTACCATCCAACAAGAGGCGACCTGCGTTTGAGGCGTGGTGGAAAGGCGTGTCGGACAGTAGGAGGGCGGCCATTCAGCCGCCGCGAGCGACTAAGACCAAGGATGGTTATGAAGTTAGGTACTTGTATTATAACCGAGGGAACCTTTGGAGTCGAAAGGTGCTTGTAAGAGCTGATGGTACGCTTGTAGAACTTAGCTACCGTTTGATCGTCTCTGAGCGCCAGAGTGTTCGCTGATCCTGACATTTGGGCCGCCTAGCAATTCTGTGTCGGTGTCTCGGAGTGCCGGCTGCGTATCCACAAAGTGGAGATTTCCGCTGCGAGAACTATTTCACCTTGGCGAAGTCGGCTCTTGCTTCGCGGAGGACGGGAATTTCGGGATCGGCAGTCCTCCACGTGTTGAAGAAGTCCTGAAAGGCGGCGCGGCTTTTCGCGGACTCTCCCGCGAGCGCGTAGGCCCGCGCCAATCCCAGCCGCGCCAGCGCGCCCAGCGGACAATTCACGGTAATGCCGCGGTGGTCGAGGATTTTTTGAAACTCGGCAGCGGCTTCCGCGCCGCGATGTGCCAGCAGGTAGGCTTGCCCCCGCAGAAACACCGGATAGAGAAATCCGCCGATTACGATTTCGGGCAGCGGCTCGCCCAGCTCGTAGGGACTGGCGGCCTGGAGCGCCTCGATGGCACGCGCCGCGTCGCCGCGCTGGAGCGCAATCGCCGCGCGAATGGACGGCAGCCAGTAGCCTTTCAGCACGGTGGCGTCGGGATAGCGCGCCGCCAGAACGTCCGCCATCGCCCGCGCCTTCGCCACGTCGCCCGCGCGCGCCAGTGCCAGCGCCGCAAAACTCTGAATTTCGCGGCTGGGGGCAAGCGAAAGCGCCCTCTGCGCCGCTTCGCGCGCCGCGGCGCTCTCGCCAAACTCCGCTTCGTGCAGCGCCGCGTTCGCCTCCCACATCGCCGCGGCTTCCTTGACGCCGTTGCGCTGCGCGGACTCGACCGCGCGCCGCGAAAATTCGCGCGCCTTCGCGAGATGCCCCGCATAGGCTTCCGTATCCGCCTGCTCGGAGAGCAGCCAATCCTCCGCGCCGGGTTTGCCCATCGCCCAGGCCGCCTGGCGATCCATTTCGGCCTGGTCTCCCTGCAAGAACGCCACTCCGTACATGTAGAAATGGAGGTAGGGATAGTCAATCTTCGCGGCCACCGCGCGCTCGTATTCCTTGCGCGCGTCGTCCAGGCGGTTCAGCGCCGTGTTTACTTTCACCAGGTTCGCGTAGGGGATGCCGTTTTCCGGAATGAGCCGGTTGGATTCGCGGACCTCCGCCAGCGCCGGCTCGTACGCGCCCGCCTGGTACAGGTTCGCGCCGAGGTTTCCGTACGGCACGTAATCGCGCGGATACGTCTGTTCCCACAGGGCGTAAGTCTGGTTCGCTTTGTCCAGGTCGCCGGCGGCGTACGCGTAATACAGCGCGGTAATGGGGAATCGCTCGCGCTCGCTGACGTTCTTACTGCGCTCGAACGCCTTTGTGAAATCCTGGATGGCCAGGCTCGATTCGCCCAGATTGGCATGTATCGTTCCCAGCGCGGAGTAGGCCGTGGCGAAGTTCGGGTCGAGTTCGATGGCGCGCTCGAAGAAAGGCAACGCGGCGGCGTCGCCCTTCTGAGCGCGCGTCTTGTGGCCGAGACTGAAAGCCTTCAGGGCATCGAGCGAGGGAGTGGTCACATCCTCCACCGGCACGTCGTATTTCTGAATCGAGCTGAGCGATTCGCCGAGCTTCTTGCGGAGATTCGTCGCCGCCCTGTCGAGCGCCTTCAGGACATCTTCCTTGCTCGCGGCCTGCACCTCTTCGCGGGCAAGGGAATTGCCCGTCTGGCAATCGGACGCCTGCAACCCGATCGCGTACTGGCTGCCGAGGCTCGCAATCGAGCCGCTGAGCATCGCCACGCTGCCCGTGCGCTGGCAGATCTCTCGCGCCACGTCCACGGTCACGGCGGCGCCCGCCTCGCGATCCATCAGGCGAAGCGTGGCGCGCACGCGCTGGTCGGAAAGAATGTTCAGGAACGGAGACTGCTCGAGCTGCGCCGAGAGCGCCTGCTTCATCGTGTCGTCGAAGACGGCCTCGCCCGTCGAGTTCGCGAAGTCGGCCAGTACGATGGTGTCGGTTTCGGAGAGGACCTTGCCGCGGTGGAAATAGAAATACGCGCCAGTCCCCAGCGCCACAAGGAGGATCGCGGCCACCGCCATCGTCTGCGGGCGGCTGAGCTGCCTTCGTTCGCGCGGAATGCCGGCGGCCGATGCGGCGGAGGACTGCGCCGCGACCGCCTGCGCGGAGTGGCTGAAGTCGGAATCGCGCTTTGCGCGACGCAGGTCGGCTTGCAAATCGTCGGCGTTCTGGTAGCGCAGCCCGCGGTCCTTCTCGAGCGCCCGGTTGATGATCTCTTCGAGCTTTGGAGAAACGCCCGGATTTACGCGGGAGGCGGGAGCCGGCATGCGGTTGAGCACCGCGTCGTGGATCAGGCCCGCCGTGTTGCCGGAAAACGCCGGCCGCCCCGTGGCCATTTCGTAGAGCACCGCGCCGAACGAAAAAATGTCCGAGCGCGCGTCGAGATCCTCGCCGCGCACCTGCTCGGGCGACATGTAGGCCAGCGTGCCTACGGTCGAGCCCGGCGCCGTCAGCAGCAGGTCGGCGGCGGCGGTTGCCGCGGCCTGAGCGGAAGGCGAGGTTTCTTCGACGACTTTCGCGAGGCCGAAGTCGAGCACCTTGGCGTGGCCCCGCTTCGTGATGAAAATGTTGGCGGGCTTGATGTCGCGGTGCAGAATGCCCTGGGCGTGGGCGGCTTCGAGCGCGTCGGTGATTTCGATCGCGAGCGCCAGCACCTCATCCGTTTTCATCGGCCGGCCGCCGATGCGGGATTGCAGCGTCTCGCCGTCGAGAAACTCCATGGTGATGTAGTGCCGCCCCTCGTGCTCGCCGATCTCGTAGATCGTGCAGATGTTCGGGTGGCTGAGCGCGGACGCGGCGCGCGCTTCGCGTTTCAGGCGCTCGATGGCGCGGGGATCGCGCGTCAGTTCTTCCGGCAGGAACTTCAGCGCGACGAAACGGCCGAGCTTCAGATCCTCGGCTTTGTACACGACGCCCATACCTCCGCCGCCGAGTTTTTCAACGATGCGGTAATGGGCAAACGTCTCGCCGATCATGTGGGGGCTGGTGCGGCTGCCGGCAGTCTTCGCCGGGGCAAGGGGGAAGTTTATCACCGCGCCCCCGCGCCGGAAGGAGGGTTTTCGATGCGGGCCATTCCGGACAGCGCCGAAGCGCCGCAGCGGCTTCCCGCGCAATTGTATTTACTTCGGGGACCACTTTTCCTACCATGAGCCTGAGTTTTGGCTCCCCGGCCGCCGATCCGACTCCTGGGATACGCCGGGGAGGACTCGGCGAACGATGGCGCGAACTCCCCGCATGCTCGTGGTCGAACCCTCCGGCAGTCGCCGCGAGGTGCTGATTTCCTCGCTTCCTTTCCGCATCGGCCGCCAGACCGGCAACGAACTGACGTTGCGCGACAGCCGCATCAGCCGCCAGCAGGCTCAGGTCCTCAACGACAATGGCAGCATGGTGCTCGAAGACATGGGCAGCCGGCACGGCACGTTCGTCAACGGGCAGAAGATCACCCGCCGGGAGCTGCACCCGAAAGACGTCATTGATTTCGGCACGTCGGATTCCTACCGGCTGATCTACGTCGGCGAAGAAGCGACGCTCGAAGAGCTGATGGAGCGCGTCGAGACGCCGGCGCCGTCGGAAACCGGGTCGCGAGAGCTGCATCATCTCGGCGTGCTGCTGGAAGTGGCGCGGACACTTGGCACCGGCGGACTCTCGCTCGAGGACGTGCTCACCTCCGTGGTGGACGCGGCCATCCAGTTGACGCGGACCGAGCGCGGCGTGCTGCTGCTGGCGGACGCGAACGCGAAGGGTGAGCTGCGGATGTCGGTGGCGCGCAGCGCGCAGCGCACCTCGATCCCGCCGGAGCAAGTGCAGGTCTCGCAGAGCGTGCTGCGGCGCGTGGTCCACACGCGGCGCGAGATGATCGTCAGCGACACCGGCGACGATGCGGGAATCCAGCAGCAGGCAAGCGTGGTGCGGCTCGAACTGCACACGGTCGTGGCCATCCCACTCGAAAAACTGAACGTGATCGGCTCGCTCGATGTGACCATCACGCCGCGCGAAGCCGAGCTGCTCGGCGTGCTCTATCTCGACAGCCATACGCCGTCCAGCGCGTTTTCCGATCTCGACCGCGAGGTGCTCCGCACGCTCGCGATGGAAGCCGGCAACGTCATCGAGAACGCGCGGCTGTTCGCGTCGGCGCGCGCAAAACAGCGGCTCGATCACGAGCTGGAAATCGCCAGCGAAATCCAGCAACGGCTGTTGCCGAAGAGCTTTCCCGACACGCCCCAGCTCTCCGTGGCCGGTTCGACGCTCGCCTGCCTCTCGGTCGGCGGGGACTGTTTCGATGTGGTCGAGCTGCCGGGTGGGCGCTATGGTTTCCTGGTCGGCGACGTTTCGGGCAAGGGAATTTCCGCGGCCCTTCTTTCCACGATGCTCCAGGGAGTGTTCTTCACCACAGCGGCGCTGGATATCCCGCTCACGGAAATCGTTTCGCGCGTCAACCAGTATTTGTGCGAGCGCAGCGGCGACGAGCGGTACGCCACGCTCTTCTACGGCGTGCTCGATTCCAAGGGGCAACTCGAATACATCAATGCCGGCCACGTGCCCCCGATCATCCGCCGCAACGACGGCAAGCTGGTGCCGCTCGGTTCCGGGAACCTGCCCGTCGGCATGTTTGCCGAGGCGGAGTACACCTGCGGCCGCGAAACGCTCGGCCCCGGCGATTGCATGGTGATTTATTCGGACGGAATCTCCGAAGCCTACAACGTGAATGGCGACATGCTGGGCGAATCGGGATTGTGCAGCTTCGTCGCACAGTCGGCCGCAGAGACCGCCGGCGATCTGGCTGCGGCAGTTCAGGCCGGCGTTCGCGCGTTCGCCGAAGGCGCCCCGCAAGCTGACGACATCACCCTGCTCGTCGTGAAATACAAGGGCCAGGGCGCATGAGCGGTACGCGCGCCGCCCGCCCCGCTCCGGCCGACCCCCTGCGACAACTCGACCATGCGCTCAGCGCGCTTCACCCGGAGGTGGGCACGGAAGAGCTGGCGGGACAAGTAGTGGACCTTGTCGCTGCGCAGCGTGGTGTTGCCGGCGCGCGCCTCTGGCATTTGGATGGAGACTCCCCGCGGATATGGCGCGAAAGCGGCTCGCTCCCGGCGGCTGACCCGGCCGCCGTGCAGAAATGGGTCGCGGACCGGCGCGCTCCGAAAGCAAGCGGCGAATCCTGCGCGTGGGTGCTTGCGCGCGATTCGGTCGTGCGCAGCGTCCTCGAGGCGCACTTCGCGGGCCCTCTTCCGAACGAGACGCGCTCTCTGCTCGACTTGATCCGCCGCTATGCTGAACTGGCCCTGATTTCGAGCGAGCGCCGCCACGCCGCTGCTGAGCTTTTGACCGTCGTCGAAGCTGCCAAGCGCCTGAATTCCACACTCGACCTCGGGGAGCTGATCACCCTCATTTCGCAGATCGCCACGCAGCAGACCGGCGCGGATCGCGCGATCGTCCTTCTTTTCGACCGCGGGCGCGATGAACTCTGGGCGCCCTCCGGCGCGGGTCCCGAGCAGCAGGAAATTCGCCTGCCAGCCGGCCGCGGAATCGCCGGCCGGGTGGCGCATCAGGGAGAGGCCGTCAATCTCGCCGACGCCTACCACGATCCGCGCTTCGACCGGGACGTCGATCGCCAGCTCGGGTATCGCACGCGCACGCTGCTCTGCCTTCCGATTCGCCGCGGGGGCGGCGAGATCATCGGCGTTTTACGGTTGCTCAATAAGCAGGGCGGGGAATTCACGGCGGGCGATGAAGGATTGCTGCTCGCCCTGACCGATCACGTGGCGCTGGCGCTCGAAAATGCCCTGCTCCATCGCGAGCAATTGGCGAAGGAACATCTCGAGCGCGACCTCTCGCTCGCGCGCCGCATCCAGGCGGGCTTTCTGCCGGAGAAGACGCCACAGCTCGCAGGATTCGATTTTGCAGCTACGCATCGAACGTCGCCGCTGGTGGGCGGCGATTATTACAGCTTCCTGCCGCTCGGGCCGGAAACACTGCTCGCCGTCATCGCCGACGTGGAAGGGAAGGGCGTGGGCTCGGCGCTGGTGATGGCGAATCTGCACGCCACGCTCCACGCGCTGTTCGCTCACGTGCATTCGATCGAGCGCATCGTCGGCTCGCTCAACGACCGGTTGCTCGCCGACCTGCGCGGACAGAAATCGGTGACCCTGTTCCTTGCGCTGCTCGACCAGCGCCATCGCGTCCTGCATTACGTGAATGCGGGCCACGTCCCGCCCGCCGTCGTTCGCCCGGACGGCGTCGTCGAGCAACTGCGCGAAGGCGGCATGGTGCTTGGCATGTTTCCCGGCGTTGCGTACGAGCGCGGCCACGTTCGCTTGCTCTCCGGCGATATTTTCGTCGGCTTCACTGACGGCATCACCAGGGCAAGGGACGCGCAGGGGAACGAGTATGGCATGGGCCGGCTGGCTGCTGCGGTGCACCGCGCACGCGACGCCGACGCAATCGAGATTGTCGAATCCGCCTTCGCCGACACGGAGCAGTTCTCGAAAGGCGGCCCTCAGGAAGACGACCGCGTCCTGCTTGTCCTGAAAACCCGCTGAATCTCCGGATAGGTGTTTCCCGGACGACTCGCCTACGACCCGGTGGACGAATAGTGCCGGACGCCAACATTCCAGACGAGGATCGTAATGGAAAGGCACACGGCGGCGACCACCGGCACGAACAGCGCGTACCGATGAAACTCCGTGCGATGAAGCAATCGCACACTGGGATAAAACGATGCGAAACCGAAGGGAATGATGAAGCTCAGGAAAAACTGGATAAAGTTGCTGTAAATCGAAAGCGGGTAGCGACCGAACGCAATCAGGTTCCACACCGGCGGATGGATGCCAATGCGGTCCTCGAACCAGAACGAGACGGCGCTGAGCAGCAGGAAGATCGCGACGTAGATGACGCCGCCACACAAGCCCCAGAAGAGAAGCAGGAGAAGATCGAGCCAGTCCCACTGGAGATGCATCAACCGTGACGCCAGCCAGACGGCAAACAATCCCGTCACCACTTCGTGGAACGATTCCAGCCGGAACGTCTCGAAGAGCACCTGAAAGAGCGAGGAAATCGGCCGCAGCAGCACGCGGTCGAATTTTCCCTCGATGATGTAGTTGTTGCCGAAATCATAGAGGTTCATGCTGACCACGTTGAACAGCCCGAACGGAATGAGAGAAAAGCCGTACAGAAAAATCACTTCTTCAAATCGCCAGCTGGAAAGCTTGGGAATCTTCGTGAACAGGATGTATACAAAGCCGAACGCAAACACCGTGGCGGCGAGGCTGGTGGCCACGCTGATGAAAAAATCGGCACGATAGCTGAGGCGCATTTTCGCGTACTGCTTCAGGTAGTCGAAGAACAGGCCCAGGTAACGTCGCATGGCAATTGCGCGCGGTGCCGCGCGCTAGCCTCCGTGAATCGTAATCTTCCGCGAAGCGCGCTCCCACCACAGATGGGCAAGTGCCAGCAGCACGATCACCCAGGCCCACTGCGTCGCGAGCGCCAGCAGCGCGTGGCGCGTATCGAGTTTGCCGAGATAAATCTGCAGCGGCGTGAACGCGATGTGCTCGAACGGCAGCCAGGCGAGCACCGTGCGCACCGCGCTGGGGAAAAACGTCATGGGAATCAGCAAGCCGGAAAGCAACTCAATCAGCCAGAATTTCGCGCGGATCAGCGCCAGAATGGACTTCAGCGGAATCGCGCAGGTGCCGATCATGAAATTGATCGCGCCCATCAGAAAGAAACTCCCGACCACCGCGGCGAAGAACAGGAAGAAATGTCCGAGGGAGGCCGGCCCGTGCACGGGGAAGGCGAACGCCACGACGACGGCCGTGGGCGCCGTCAACAGGCCCAGGCGGAAGGCCGATTCGCCCATCGCGCGCGACAGCCACATCCACGGCACCGAGATCGGTTTGATCAGGTCCATCGCGATCTTGCCTTCGATCACTTCGTAGGCCATTTCCTGGTCAATGGTGTTCCAGTAGAACGAGCGGATGATCCAGCCGACGGAGACGTAGGTGATCATCTGCGAAAGGTCGTAGCCCGCGATCTGCTGCCCCGGGCCGTACACCGCGCTCCAGATGTAGTAGTACACCGTGACGTTGATGAGGTAGGTGATGATGCCGGTGAAGTAGCGCAGGCGGAAGGCGAGGATGTTCACGAAGCCGACGCGCGAAAATTCCGCGTAGGGCGCCAGCGTCTCGCCTAGCGCGCTCACACAATCACCTCGCGCAACGATTGGCCCGCATAGATGCGCTTGACGACTTCTTCGATCGGCTCGTCTTCGATCAGCAGGTCGCGCACTTCGACCCCCGCCAGAATTTGCCGGACTAGGTCGGCGGTCGAAACGCGGGCGCGGTCGAAGCGGATGCGGTACGTCAGCTCGTCCACCTGATCGATCTCGAGGCCGTCGCGCGCGAAGGCCTGCACGCCGCCGATCTGGCTGCTGTCTTTCAGCGCAAACTTGATCTGCTTGGTGCGCAGGAGTTTTTGTTTCAGCAGATCGAGCGGGCCGTCGTAGAGCAGCCGCCCGTGGTCAATGATCATGATCCGGCGGCAAAGCTCTTCGATGTCGTCGAGATCGTGCGTGGTCAGAAGAATCGTGGTGTGAAACTCGCGGTTGATCGCGCGAAGGAACTTCCGGATGTGGTCCTTTGCCACGACGTCGAGCCCGATCGTCGGCTCGTCGAGAAAGAGCAGCGGCGGATTGTGCAGCAGCGCCGCGGCCAGATCGCAGCGCATGCGCTCGCCAAGGGAAAGCTTGCGCACCGGCGTGTGCAGGTAATCATTGATGCCGAGGATGGTGTTGAAATGCTCCATCCGCTCATCGAAGTCACGCGCGGAGACGTCGTAGATGCGCCGCAGCAGTTTGAACGATTCGATCACGGCGATGTCCCACCAGAGCTGGGTGCGCTGGCCGAAGACCACGCCAATCGTCTTCACGTAGTGCCGCCGCTGCTTCGCAGGCACGAAGCCGTTCACGCGCAACTCGCCCGATGTGGGCACCAGGATGCCGGTGAGCATCTTGATGGTCGTGGATTTCCCCGCGCCGTTCGGGCCGATGCAACCCACTATTTCGCCGCGGTCGATCGTGAATGTGATCTTGTCTACCGCCTTGACGGTGCGATAGTCGCGGAAAAAAAGGTTTTGAATCCCGCCCCAGACCCCCTCACGACGGTGAAACGTGCGGAAGTGTTTGCACAATTCTTTGACGAAGATCAGCGGCTCGGGAGACATGCGGGATTAGATTCTAGCACGACTCATTTCGTGAACAGGGGAGCCGAAAAAGACGGAAGTGGTGTCATTTGCTAGCCGAAGGCTTCGGGTACCAATGAAGATGCCCAGTAGAGTCGGTCATTGTGATGAATCGGTACGTAACGTTGTGTTCCCAAGCGAAATCGGGCCTGAATCTTGCATATATGGGAATATCGGCCGCTACAACTGGACTATTGTATTTCAAGAATCTGCCAAGAGGACATGGAACGGTCGCACGTTCCCCAACTTTCATTCGCGGGGACAATTCTGGAATGTCGATGCCGTTCCATCCGAAATGCATGTTTGGGTCTTCATATATTACGCGAGTAAGTTCGCAGCTAACAGTAACCGAGTTGATCGGCAGCGGGCCTTCATTGGAAATGACGAACTGGGCCGAGAAAATATCACTCGGATTGAGTGTCTCAGTTTGTGTAATCACAACTTTGGAAACTAATGCGAAATAGCCAGTTATGATTCCCAAAGAAGTCGCAAGCCCCATCACTAGCCATCCTATCACTTTTAGAACAAACCATTTCCGAGACCACTTGGTTTTGGAGGTGCTTTGCACCATAGGTTTCGGCACTTTTAATTCTTTTGGGGAAAATCTATCTACTGTACCTTCTTGTAAATTCTTTTGGCGTATAAATTCACGCCGTAGACCTCTGCGCTCACGGCTATTCATTTCACTTGCCTATGACTTCGTCCGTTCCCCACAAATGAGATTCAATACCGGCAACCGACAGAATCGCCCAGACGTTAACTTTGCGGCCCATTCTGGCTAGGCCGCCGCCAACTTTCAAGAGCAAATGAGACCACTACAAAACAGGCGGTGGAGGAGCAGAGACGCAGAGAGGCAAGGAATTGCTGCCGGCCCAACGATTGTAGAGGCAAATGGGATACCGCATCTTCCTGCAGCCCTGCCTCAAGTTCTCATGCCCGGAAAAGCACGTCTTCCCGGTTGAACAGATGCACGGCGGCGGCGAGCGCCAGCAGGGCATAGACGCAGGTGGAGGCAAAGATCAGCAGGATGTAGTTCCAGTGATACGTGCCGGCGATAATCTCCTTGCAGACGAGGCTGGTGTTCAGGATCGGGATCAGCGCCAGCTTCGCGTTCAGTTCGACGCCGGGCATCATGGACATCACCGCGGGAAAGATGATCACAATCGTCAGCGGGGAGAGGTAGCTCTGCGCTTCGCGAAAGCTTTTCGCGAAGAGAGAAATCGCGAGCATCGCCAGCGACAGCAGCATGGCGATGGGGAGAATCATGCCGAAGACGCCAAGCACCGTCTTCGGGTGGATCGCGAACTGCATCGCGTTCGTCCCTCCGCCCATCATGCCGCTCTTGCTGCGAAAGGCGTACACCAGCGACACGGACATCGAAAGCATGGCCAGCCCGGCGGTGGCGAGCGAGGCCGTCAGCACCATCAGGAACTTCCCGATAACGAGATCGGTGCGCGAGACGGGGCTGCACAGGATCGTCTCCATCGTGCCGCGCTCTTTTTCGCCGGCCGTCAAATCCATGGCGGGATACATCGCGCCGGTCATGCAGAGCAGAATGACGAAATACGGAATGATCGAGCCGAACGTGTTGCCGAAGACCTTCTCGGGCGAGACGACGTTCTTCGGTCCGAACTCGAACGGCTGCGCTAGGCCGGGCGGCAGGTTGCGCGCCACCAGCCGCGTCCGCACGGTGGATTCTCGCAGCCCGCTGAAAAACGCCGTCAGGCGCTGCACAGCGATCCCCGAGCGCGTTTCCCCCTCGTAGTAATCAATCTGGACCGTGGGCGTTTCGCTGCCCGCGAGTGCCGCTTCGAATCCCGGTGATATTTCCACTGCGGCGCGAATCTGCTTGTTCGTGATTTGCTCGACGTAATCCGGGCTTGAGGGGACGACCTCGATCTTGTCCACGTTCCGCAGGGCGGCCAGGACGTTCGGTGAATCCGCGCCGCCCAGCACCATAATCTTCGACGTCTCCCGCTTGGCCCGGTTCAGCAGCGTGAAGGAGAGATAGCCCAGGCCGACCGTGAGCAGCGGCATCGCCAGCACCGGGATCACGATCATGGAAATCACCGTGCGCCGGTCGCGCAGCGAATCAATCAGTTCCTTGCGATACACGATGGCGGTTTCGCGCCAGCTCATTGGCCACCCTCCGCAACGCGCACAAAAATCTCTTCGAGGTCGTTTTGCTGGTAACGCTGCCGCAGCTCGGCCAGGCTGCCTTCCGCCAGCAGGCGGCCGCCGTGGATGATGCCGATCCGGTCGCACAGCTTTTCCGCTTCGCTCATCACGTGCGTCGAGAAAATCACGGTCTTTCCCTGCGAGCGGCAGTCGCGGATGAATCCCACAATCGTGCGCGCCATCATGACGTCCAGCCCGATCGTCGGCTCGTCGAAGATCATCACCGGCGGATCATGGACCAGCGTGCGCGCGATCGAAACTTTTTGCTTCATGCCGGTGGAGAGCTTGTCGCACCGGCGGTCGCGGAACTCGTTCATCTCGAGCCGGTCGAGGAGCGCGTCGATCCGGCGGCGGAGCACATCCTCCGGCATTCCATAGAGGCGGCCGAAGTATTCCACCGTTTCCCGGGCGGTCAGCCGGCCATAGAGCGCCGTCGCCGTCGAGAGGAACCCGACATTGCGGCGCACGTCCTGCGCCTGGCGGACGACGTCGTATCCGGCGATCTTCGCCGAACCGGATGTCGGTTGCAGAATGGTCGCGAGGATGCGGAGGGTCGTCGTCTTGCCCGCGCCGTTTGCGCCGAGCAGTCCGTAAATCTGTCCCGGCTCGCAGCGGAAACTGACGCCGTCCACGGCGCGAACTTCCCCGCGCTTCTTGTCCTGGAAGATCTTTCCCAGCGCTAGCGCTTCGATCATAAGTCCCCGGAGGCTTCTCGATGCGAAGCCGCTCCAATCCCTCCTACGCGGGAATGACGATAAATATTACAGCCCGGTGCTCCTGGTTGCGCGCCTGGGAGAGAGCGAGCCCGATTCACTGTCCAATGACTTTCACGGCGACGCGCTTCGGCCGCAGGCCATCGAGATCGGCGTAGAGCACGTGCTGCCACGGGCCCAGGTCGAGCCGCTTCTCGGAGAAGGCGACGATCGCCTGATGGTTCAGCAGCAGGGCCTGTAGGTGCACCCCGGCATTGCTCTCGAAATGGCCCTTGTGCTTGTAACCGTCGCGGATCGGCGCCAGCTTGTCCAGCCAGCTTTCAATATCTTCGAGCAAGCCGGGCTCTTCGTCGTTCACGAAGATGGCGCTATTGGAATGCAGGGCGGTGACCACGATCAGTCCGTCCGCGAAACCGCTCTTCTCCAACGCCGCCTTGATCTGGGGAGTGACGTTGATGATTTCCCGCGGCTTCTTGGTCTGCAGCATGATTTGCTCGTTGTAGATCTGCATGACGTCTCCTCAGAATTCGCATTCTGGCGCCGCCATTGTAGCCAAACTGTTCCCAAAATTGAATTCCACACTGTGGCGGAGAAATGGGCCGCGCCAGAAGCAGATGCGCGGAGAAGATTATGGACCGCCGCAAGGGCGCCACTTCAGGTTTGGACACCGCGTGCGGGGGGATCGGCTCAGCCCTTATGGCAATTCGGGCAGATTTTCGTTTCGAATTTATCCATGGTGACTTCGAACATGTTATTGCAAGTCGTGCAGACCCGGTGAATCTTCGGCCTGTCGTCCTGCTTCGTTTGCGCCTCGGCGGGGGTTGGTACTTGCGTCGTCTCGCTCATGGGCGAATTCTACCACGAACCGGCGCGCCAGATTCGCCGCCTTCCTACGCGGGCCGTCCTTGCAGGAGTTCGATGACGCGCGTGACCACGTCACCCACACGCACCGGCCGGTAGAGGATGGCCGCTGCTTCGATCTCGACGGGATCGCTGCGCGATGCGACGACCACCACCGGCACTCGCTTGGCGAGCAATCTCAGCGCTGCCGCGCCGCTTCCTTCGGCGCCGGGCTCAAAAACGATCGCCGCAGGTGCTTGTCCGGCGGCGAGTGCCTCCCCGGCCTCGTCAAATGTCTCCATACCCAGGGCCTCGATCCCTCTCTCCCGTAGTTCCGCGCGCACACTGGCGCGCAAATTCCAGTCCCGCGCAATCACAAAAACAGTTAGCATCCCCATGCCGGAGTCTAGCATCCTCCCAATAGACACTTTGTCGCAAGGCGCGCCGGCAGCATAGGCAAGTCGCGAAGGGGTCTGATACAATGTCCATTACGGCCCCTCGCGCAGGCGGAACAACCGTAAATGGCAAATTTGCAGAGACGATGGGTTGGTTTGGGCGTGGGGACCGCCGTCCTGCTGCTCGTGATCGTCGGCTTGGCCGGCCGCGGGCAGGTGCCAGAGGTACAAACAGCCCGGGTCGTGCGGGAAAGCCTCGAAGCTGGCATCTCCAGCAACGGCAAAGTGGAACCCATCCAGCCCGATGTCGTCCACGCCGAAATAGCCACATTCGTTGAGAAAATCTCCGCCACCGAAGGTCAGTCGGTCCACCGTGGTCAGGTAGTCCTGACACTCAATGCGGATGACGCCCGCGCGCGGCTGGCCGAGGCTCGCGAAGCCCTGGTGACGGCGCAGGAATCCCTCCGCGCGGCCCGTGCCGGCGGAACCGTCGAAGAGGTCGCCAAGCTCGAAAGCGATCTGCGCAAGTCGCAGGCTCAGGTGAAGAGCTTGCAAGTAAAGAACGACGCGCTCGAAAAACTCGTCGCGAAGCAGGCGGCTACGCAGGAAGAACTCGAGCAGAACCGCCTGGCGCTGGCGAGCGCGCAATCCGATTGGCAAGTGCTGCAGCAGAAAAGGCAGGACCTGTCGCGGCGCTCCTCGCTCGATGCGGAGCGCGCCGGCCTGCGCGTCCAGCAGGCCACCGCGGATACCCGCTCGCTCGACCAGAAAGTCCGCTCGGCGGCCGTGACGTCGCCGGTGGATGGCACCCTGTACAATTTGCCGGTGCATACGGGCGATTACGTCAAGGTGGGCGACGTGCTGGCCGAGATGGCCGACCTCCACAAACTGCGCGTCCGCGCTTTCGTGGATGAACCCGACCTGGGCTGGCTGGCGCCGGGCCAGGCAATCGAAATCACCTGGGATGCCATGCCCAGCCGCGTCTGGAAAGGGCAGACCGAGCTGATACCCAAACAGGTAATCGCGCGCGGCACCCGCAGCGTCGGTGAAGTCTTGTGCTCGGTGGACAACTCCCGGCTGGAGCTTCTCCCCAATACCAACGTCAACGTGCGCATCCGGGTCAAGGAGAAAAATAGCGCGCTGGTGGTTCCTCGCGCCGCAGTTCGGACCGATGGCCCGCACCGTTACGCCTTCGTGGTGCAGGACAACCGCCTGCACCAGCGCGAGATCACCGTCGGAATCGCCAGCGCGACGAAGTATGAAGTTCTCTCGGGCCTCGCCCAGGGAGACGTCGTCGCCCTGCTGGGCGATTTGGAATTAAAGGATGGCAAGGAAGTGCGCGCAGTCGAATCAAAATGACGGAGGGCCGCTAGTGCGCCGCGCGCTCCAACTCGCCTTCTCCTTCCTGGTTCTACTCACCCTTCTGCCTGCCGCAGGGGCCCTGCAGGATTCGAACGGTCCACTCGCCATCGCGCAGCGCCAGTTCGACGCCGGCGACTACACCGCAGCGATCGGCACACTCCAGGGCATCCTCGCAAAGAACCACGGTGAAGCGCCGGCCTATTTTTGGATGGCGCGCTCCTATTACGAGTTGCGTGATTACGACAACGCGGTGACGCAGGCCGAGCAGGCCACCCGCCTGGCACCGCAAAATTCGGTTTATCACCAGTGGCTTGGCCGCTCCTACGGCAGCAAGGCCGACCGCGAGCGAAGCTTCTTTCTGGCCCGAAAAACCAAAAAGGAATTCGAGGAGGCGGTCCGCCTGGACCCGGAGAACATTTCGGCGCGCCGCGATCTCGAGGAGTTTTACCTCGAAGCCCCCTGGATCCTCGGCGGAAGCCGGGACAGGGCCATGGAACAGGTGAATGCCATCGCGGCAAAGGACGCCGTCGCAGGCCACCTGGCCAAAGCGGAGTACTGGCGCGACGCGAAAAAGACGGATTTGGTCGAAGAGGAATACCGCTGGGTATTCCAACTGAAACCGCACAACGCCGATTCTTACCTGGAAGTCTCAGGTTTCTACATCAACCAGAAAGATGTGACCAGGCTGCGCTCTGCCATCGAAGCCGCCGCGCAGGTGAATCCGTCCGAGCCGCGCCTCGCGTATTATCGCGGCGTCGCGGAGATCCTTGCAGGAACGAATCTCAATGAGGGCGAGCAATATCTGAAGTCGTTCATCGCCAGCACGCCGGAACGCAGCGACTGGCCGTCCCATGCCGCCGCGCGGGAATGGCTCGGGCAGTTGTACGAAAAGCAGGGCCGCCGCGTGCAAGCGGCGGAGCAGTATCGCGCCGCGATCCAAATCGATCCGGGCCGCAAGAGCGCGCGCGACCGGCTGAAGAATCTCGAGAATTCCGGGCGTTAGCGCGGCTCGGGTGCCCGGCACACCGCCACTGTGCGGTTCTGATACGGGCAATCGAGTCCTGCCATGCCCGGCGTTTCCACGACCACCCACGTAACTCCATAGAGTTTCCGCAGGCGCGCGAAGTCCGCCGGGCCAAAATGGTTCCACTTCTCCCGGCCCGCAACCTCAAGTCTCCACTGGTAGGCGAGATCGGGGAACGCCACCGGAGGATCTTTCGTGCCGTCCGCGAGCATGCTGCGTTCCGCAAGTCCGCGAAAGCCCTGGAAGCCTTCGCCGGGGCGTTCCATGTACTTCGGATCGAGAGCAAAGAGCGCATCGCGAGGCGTGTTCTGCCGGACCCAGTCGAAGGCCTCGACCCATGGATTCGTTGCGGCACGCCCGGGCCAGTCGATATGCGCGTTGCCGGAAAACTCCGCCCGCTGGACATAAAACATGCCCGCGCAAAGCGGCACGAAGAGGATTGCCCATCGGAGCGGATGGGATTGCAAAACATACCGGCCCAGCAATCCGCCGGTCAAGAGGATGAAGAGCAGATACGTGAGGTGTAGAATTCGCATCGGCTCAAATCGCGCCAGCGATCCCGGCAGGCTCGTGGCAACCACAGCGACTAGCACTCCGAAGGTTGTCGCTTCGGCCAGTCTCCGGCTGACGTGAGCCATCATCGGCGAGCCGGCCCTTCGTCCGATCCGCGCATACCCGAAGAGGATCGCGATGGGCGCGAAAGCGCCCAGCCATTCGTACCAGGTCCACAAGAATGGATAGGGGTATCGTCGGCGCAGTAACACTGCCTGCCAGATGGGGTTTGCAGGGGCCGTCAACGGAGTTGAGGGGATGAGCGCGGCCGCCTGAGGGAGCGGGGAAACCCATGCCTGAAACGCGAGATGGACGGCTCCATACATCGCCATCGTCGGGTGGAAAAGGCCAGCCAGGAACAGCCAGAGCAGCGCGAGGGGGCGCCTGTCGAGCGTGGCGAACAAGGCAAACAGCAAAAACGCAGTGGCGAGAGAACGCGGGTGCAGGTGCTGATCGATCATGAAAAGCGCGGTGCCCGCGACGGATAGTGTCAGCAGCGCAGCCACCAGGGCGACCGCCGACCATTGTGCTGCCGGCTCGTGAAAGCACCGGCGGCTGACCATGAGGCATCCGAGCAGCACCAGAAAAATGCTGGCCACGTGCCAGAGGAAAATCAACCACACGAGCGGCAGGTGCGTAAGCCGTGCAGATTCCGCCACGGAACTGTGGAAGATGGTTCCCTGGATGAAGAGCAGAAAAAAGCTTGCGTCGTAGGGATACAATGCCGGATCGAGGAGCTTCTTGATGGCAGGCAGGTAGTGGGCCATGTCCTCGATGCAATAGTGGTAGCCGTGCACGAGAATCGCCCCAGCCGTCAGGCCCCCGAGAAACAGGCCATCCCGCACTCTTGCAGAGAAGATTGAGCGGGATGGAACCTTTTCTTCAGGCCGGTCTCTCGGGAGCTCCGTGCCGATCAACGGACTCCGTGGCTTCATCGAATAGGGGAAACGCAGGGAGATTGGAGAATGCTGGCGAGCGAGGGATCACTCGCGTGGTGGACGCGTCTCGACCCGGCTTGATCCCTTTGACGGATACCGACTCTTACCTTGCGCGGGTCGTGCATCGTCACCGCCGGATTTCGCGTCCAAGATACGGAGTTGCACTGTAGTGCGGGCCGCGGCCGGGGTCAAGATTCTGCACCGCTTCGATTTCCCGGCCTGTTATAGTTTCTTTTGGGCCATTCCCATATAAGGGGATACGGCTGTGATCCGAAGCGAAACCTGGGAGCTGGCGATCGACGCGCTGCGCGCCAACAAGTTGCGCGCCATGCTGACGATGCTCGGCGTGATCATCGGCAGCGCATGCATCGTCCTGGTCATTACCGTTTCGCTGGCCGGCAAGCGCTATATCATCGGCCAGATTGAAGGTGTCGGCGCCAATCTCGTCTATGGTGAACTGCTCCGCACCGGCTCCGCTCAACCCGCGGCGCTTGCCGACGAGATTTCCATGGCGGACTTGGCAGCGGCGAAGCAGGGAACCCCGCACGTCGTCGAGGTCGCCGGCACGCGCGACATCCCCATGGCGGTGGTCGCCAACGGCGTCGAACACCCCATCAACCTGGTCGGCGTCACCAGCGGATTCCAGCGCATTCGCAGCCTCCTGGTGTTGCGCGGGCGGTATTTCGACGAAGACGACATGAGTTCGCGCAGCAAGGTCTGCCTGCTCACTCAGGAACTGGCCGATCTCGTGTTTCCTGCGGACAATCCGGTGGGGAAGGATATTCGCGTCGGCGAGCTCAGCTTCACGGTGATCGGCGTATTCCGCGAGCGCGTGGCGACCTTTGGCCAGTCGGAGATCACGCGCGAATCCGTCCTGGTGCCGTTCGGATTGATTCGATACTACACTGGCTCCGAATTCATCAGGACGTTTTACGCGCAGGCGGACGCCCCGGAAAACGTCCCCGGCGTGACGAGCGATGTCCGTGAAATCCTGTTGAGCCGTCACCGCCCCGGTGCCGAATACAAAGTCGAAAACCTCAGCGCGTTTCTTGATGCCGCGCGCCGCATTTCCATTGCCCTGACCGTAATTCTGCTGGTGATTGCGCTCATTGCGCTCGCCATCAGCGGCATTGGGATCATGAACATCATGCTCGTGACCGTGACGGAAAGGACGCGGGAGATCGGCATTCGCAAGGCGATCGGCGCGCGCCGGCAGGAAATCCTTCATCAGTTCCTGCTCGAAGCGTTTCTCATCAGCGGGACGGGCGCGGTGGTGGGCATCGTGATCGCCGTCGTCATTCCGCTGCTCACCGAAAGCCTCTTGCGCGTCTTGCCGATCCCCGGCGAGATCAGTATTCCGGTCTCCTGGCTCTCGGTGGTGCTGGCGTTCACCGTTTCTTCCGCCACCGGCTTGCTTTTCGGTTATCTTCCGGCCAACAAGGCCGCCCAGCTCCATCCAACCGAGTCGTTGCGCTACGAATGATTTACCAACGTGGCGAAGGAAGAACCGGCGGCCAGCGGTTGATGTCGGCGACACACTGTGGCCCGCTCCTTTCTATTTGAACTCGAGCAGGGGCTTGGGCGGGCTTGCAGCCGAGCGAAAACGCAAACCCGAAGGTGAAGCACGATGATTCCCGCTGTCACAGAACCACGCGCCGCCCAAACCTCCGGCCTGCAGCCTCTCAGCCAGATCCGCGAAGCGAGGCGCGCGCACCAGGACGCCCTCGCGGGGCGCCGGGACGGCTGGATCCGTTCCAACCCCTACTTCTACGGCCGTCTCAAGCGAGTATTGCAGTTCATCGTGGAGCCCGGCAAGCGTGTTCTCGATGTTCGCTGCGAGACGGGCCACCTGCTTGCCTCCGTGATGCCCTCCCACGGTGTGGGCGTCGAAATTGGCGGAGCGATGGTCGCTCAGGCGCGGCAACAGTTTCCATATCTCGAATTCGTCCAGTCCGATCCCGAAGACCTCGAGCTGAACGAAACATTCGACTACATCCTCTTCAATCACGTTTTTGACACGGTGGACATCCTTCGCGCTTTCGAATGCTGCCGGCAGCACAGCACCGCCCGCACCCGGCTGGTTGTCATCAGTTACAACCATCTCTGGCAGCCGATTCTCGAATTGGCCAGCAAAATCCGCTTGCGTTCACCTTTCGTCGAGCCCAATTGGGTAAGCGAGCATGACATTCGTGGCTTTCTGAAGCTGGCGGGCTTCCGTCCCATTCGGACACATCGCCTGATACTCTTTCCGAAATGGATTCCGCTCCTCTCGGCCCTTCTGAACGATCTATTCGCGCGCTTGCCCGGGTTGCGGCGGCTGTGCCTTATGCAGATCATCGTTGCCCGGCTGCTGCCGGAGCCAAAACGCGAACAGGATGTCACTGTCTCCGTCGTGGTTCCTTGTCGCAATGAGGTTGGAAATGTGCAGGCGGCGGTGGAGCGGATTCCGTCCCTGGGAAAATCCACCGAGATCCTCTTCTGCGACGACAAGTCCACCGACGGCACCGCCGGCGAAGTACGGCGCATGCAGCAGTTGTATCCCGGCAGGAACATCCGCCTGTTCGAAGGCCCGGGCATCTGCAAGGCCATGAATGTCTGGACGGGTTTTCGAGCCGCTCGCGGCGACGTGCTGATGATTCTCGACGCCGACCTTAGCGTTATGCCTGAAGAATTGCCGATGTTCTTCCGCGCGCTCGTGAGCGGCCAGGGCGAATTCGTGAACGGCAGCCGCCTCGTTTATCCGGCGCAGCGCAACGCCATGAAGTTCGCTAACATGATCGGGAACAAATTCTTCGGCCTCGTCTTTTCCTTCTTGCTGGATCAGCGCATCAAGGACACCCTCTGCGGCGCCAAAGTTCTATGGCGCGAGGACTGGACCCGCATGGAACCGAATCTCGGGGTTTGGGGCATCAAGGATCACTGGGGCGACTATGAGCTGCTGTTCGGGGCCAGCAAGCTGCATCTCGAGATTGTCGAAGTGCCGGTCCACTATCAGGAGCGCATTTACGGCGTCACGAAGATGAGCAAAGTCTTTTCCAATGGCATGCGCATGCTCGGGATCTGCTGGCACGCCTGGCGGCGCCTCGAGGGTTAGTTCCATTCGTTCATCTAGTTGGTTCAGGTATGATACTTCTCTAACGGTTTCACCGGCATCCCACCGGCCCGGACGAGAGGGAAGGCAGACTTTCACGGACGTGCGGCATCTAACGGCGCATCGAACAAACTTAGAGATAGATGGAGCGGCTTCATGCGGAAAGCAAACTGTGCAGGAGCGATTCTGGCGGGCCTTGCCCTGTGCTCTCTCGCCCTTCCGGCGAGCGCGCAGGAGCCCGAAAAACTGACCCTGAAGCGGGCGGTCGCACTCGCGCTGCAAAACAGCCGCGAGCTGGCCCTCGCGCGCGTGCAGTACACGATGGCGCAGAACCAGGCCGGCGTCAGCCGCGCCGAGTTCCGCCCAAATCTTTACACCGGCTCCGGCGCGGCCTACTCCAACGGCTTCCCGCTGGCACTGGGAGGGGAGGCGCCCTCCGTGTTCGAAGTGTCCTACACGCAGGCGTTGTTCAATCCGGAGCTGCGGGGCCAGCTTCACGCCGCGGAGATTCGCGTGGAGAATCAGAAGCTCGAGCTGGATCGCACCCGCGACGCCGTGATCGTGAAAACCGCGATGGAGTATCTTGAGCTGGCCAAGGTACGCCAGTCGCTCGAGCTGCTTCGCAACGAGCGGACCAGCGCGCAGAAAATTCTCGACGCCACTCGCGAGCGTGCCGCCGCAGGACTCGAGCTGCCGATTGACATCACCCGCGGGCAGCTCAATCTCGCGAAGAGCGAGCAGCGAATCATTCAGCTCGAAAGCCGCGATCAGATTCTCTCCGACCAGCTCCGCGACCTGACCGGCACTCCCGCCGATCAGCCGTTGCAAGTTGTCGCCGAGGACCTGCCCCAGGCGGCAGAGCAACCGGCCGGAGAGCTGATCGACCTGGCGCTTGCGAACAATAACCTGCTCAAGGAAGCCGAAAACGAGCGGGTCGCTCGCCAGAAGATCTTGAAGGGCGAGCGGGGTGGGTACTGGCCCACGATTGATCTAGTCGGCCAATACAGCGTCCTCAGCCGGATCAACAACTACGACGTTTTCTTTCGAAGATTTCAACGCAACAACGTCAGCGTGGGCTTGCAGATTCGTATCCCCCTGTTCAGCGCGAGAACCTCCGCCAACGTGGCGCTCGCCCGCAGCGAGCTGACGGCCGCGGAACTCAACGTCGGCGCGAAGCGGCAAGGTCTCCGGCTCGACGTCGAGCAGAGAGTGCGCGGCATGCGCGAATTCGACGCCGGCCGCGAAGTGGCGCGCCTTGATTTAAAGCTTTCGCAAGAAACCCTCGCGATCGTCCAATCGAAATTCGACGAGGGCCGCGCCAGCCTCCGCGAACTCGAGCAGGCCCGGCTGGAGGAGAGCGAGAAATGGGTGGCGTTTCTCGACGCCGATTTTGCACGCCAGCAGGCCCAGCTCACTCTGTTGCAAACGACCGGCCAGTTGGCGAAAGTGTTCCAGTAGGGCACAGGTTCGGCAAAACCATCTCTTTGGGCCCGTCGAGAAATCGAGTAGAATGACAGTCTTTGTAGCCAGCAGACCGCCTGGGTCGTCGCTTGCACTCTAAGGGGGGTGTGGTCGGATGCCGTCGGTAATGAAGACGCTTCTCTTGAATCCGCCAAGTTTCGAGAACTTTGACGGCGGCGCCAGTTCCCGCTGGCCGGCCACCCGGGAGATTGAGTCCTACTGGTATCCCGTCTGGCTGACCTACGCCGCCGGCATGTTGCCCGGCAGCCGGTTGATCGATGCGCCCCCACATAAAATTTCTCCCGCGGAAACGGTAAAGATCTCGCAGGAGTACGAGTTCCTCGTCGTCTTCACTTCCACGGTCGGCTTTCAGAGCGATTTGAAATTGATCAGGAAGATGAAGGAAGCGAAGCCGAGTCTGAAGGTGGCATTCGTCGGCCCCCAGGTGCAGATCAAGCCGGCGGAAAGCCTGCTCGCCAGCCCGGACCTGGATTTTGTTGTGCGCGGCGAATTTGACCACGCCGTCGTGGAATTTGCCCAGGGCAAGCCGCTCGAACAGATTTTGAATGCGAGTTTCGTTCGCGACGGCAAAATCATTCACAATCCGCCGCGCCCGATGCTGCAAACCGAAGAGCTGGACGCGCTGCCCTTCGCCACGGACGTTTACAAGCGCGACCTGGTCATCGAAAGCTACAACGTGCCGTTCCTGTTGAATCCTTTCGTATCCTTCTACACCACTCGCGGCTGCCCGGCGCTCTGCACCTTCTGCTTGTGGCCGCAGACGCTTTCGGGCCATTCCTGGCGTACCCGTTCCGCCGAAAATGTCGCGCGCGAATTCCGCCAGGCCCACGAGATGTTTCCGCAGGCGAAGGAAGTTTTCTTCGACGACGACACCTTCAACATCCGCAAGGATCGTGTTCTGGAACTCTGCAAGCTCTTCAAGCCGGTGGGATGGCAGTGGTCCAGCACGGCGCGCGTTCACGGAGACTACGAGACGCTCAAAGCCATGGCCGATTCCGGGGCGCGTCTGTTTATCGTCGGCTTCGAATCCGGCAACGACCAGATCCTGAAAAACATCAAGAAGGGCGCCACCATCGAGATGGGCCGCACCTTCGCGAAGAATTGCCGCAAGGTGGGCATCAAGGTCCACGGCGACTTCATCATTGGCCTGCCGGGTGAGACGAAAGAAACGATCCAAAAAACAATCGACTACGCCAAGGAACTCGACTGCGAAACGATTCAAGTTTCCATGGCGCACGCCTATCCCGGAACCGAGCTCTACAACTGGGCCCAGCAGACCGGCTTCCTGGCTACCGAAGCCGCCACCGATTCGGGCGGCCACCAGCTTCCGCACATCGAATACCCGGGCCTGACCCGGGAGGACATGGTCTCGGCGGTTCATCGCTTCTACGATTCGTATTACTTCCGCCCACGGGTCGTCTGGCGCATCATGCGTGAGGCGCTGTGGGATGCCCACGAGCGCAAACGCCTCTATCACGAAGCCGTTTCGTTCCTCAAGCTCCGCTCGCAGCGCCGCAAAGTGGCTCGCAAGGGGATGGAAAAGGCGCCGTTCGTCGCCGTCCCGCCGATGCCCGCCACCGCCGGCGTTGAGGTGCCGGGCGAATCTCAGAGCGCATGAAATCTTCCGAGGGCCTGCACCTCAAGACATTCACCATGATTTTTCTCATGGTGGTCTTCGGGCCGCTGGGCGACGTCCTGCTCAGCCGCGGCATGCGCCAGATCGGCGCGGTTGCCGACTGGTCGCCCGCCGCCATGCTCGTCCTTTTCACCCGCACGTTCACCTCGCCCATGATCTGGGCCGGCATCCTTAGCCTGCTGGCGTTTTTCGTCTCCTACATGCTGGTTCTCTCCTGGGCGGATTACAGCTTCGTCCAGCCCGCCAGCGCGATGAGCTACGCCGTCGTCGCGCTGCTCGGCTTCCTGCTGCTGGGCGAACACGTTTCCGCGCTGCGCTGGGCCGGCATCCTCACCATCGGCCTTGGCGTCCTCCTCGTCGGCCACACGCCGCCGCGCACCACCGAGTAACCGCCATGTTGCGCGAACTGTTTTTCATCGCCATCATCGTCTTCGCCGGGACCGGCGGAGAACTCTGCGCCACGCGCGCCATGAAGCAGGTCGGCGAAGTCACTCGTTTCACTCCCCGCCACATTCTGCGCGCGATGATTCATGCGTTTCGCGTCGGCTGGATGTGGTTCGGCCTTTTCCTGATGGCCGTCTCGTTTTTCGCGCTACTCACGCTGCTCTCCTGGGAAAACGTCAGCTTCGTCGTGCCTGTTACCGCGCTCAGCTACGCTGCCGGCGCCCTGGGCGGAAAATTGTTTCTTGGCGAAACCGTCTCGCCGCGCCGCTGGGCGGGCGTCTCGCTGGTGTGCGTCGGCGTGATGATGGTTTGGGTGGAGCAGGGAAATCCGGCGTGGCTGCACGCAGCCCGCTGGCTCGTGCTCGCGCTGGCGATCGGGCCGTTCGGCTACTACATTCTTGCGATCACCTCGGCGCTCCGTTTCTTCCGCAACCGCCCTCCGGTTCCGAACGATTTTGCGCCGCCGGTCAGCATCCTGAAGCCCATTCGCGGGCTCGACCGCGAAGCCTACGAAAACTACTCGAGCTTCTGCGTTCAGGATTACCCGGAATTTGAAATCCTTTTCTGCGTGCCCGACGAAAACGATCCGGTCATTCCCATCCTCGAGCGGGTGATCCGCGATCACCCGAAGTGCCGGGCGCGCCTGCTCATCGGCGCCGAGCAGCTCGGCACCAGCAACAAAGTCAACAAGATGGTCCGCATGGTGCGCGAGGCGAAGTACGACATCCTCGTCATCAGCGATAGCGACATTCGCGTCGGCCCCGGCTACCTGCGCGCGGTCGCCGCCCCGTTCCGCGACCCGCAGGTTGGTGCCGTCACCTGCCTCTATCGCGGCCTCACCGACGGCAGCTTTGTTTCCGAATTGGAGGCCTTGGGCAATACCTCCGATTTCGACGCGGGCGTCCTCTCGGCCTGGGCGCTCGGCGGCGTGGATTTCACGCTCGGCGCCACGATGGCCTGCACGCGCAAGCACCTCGCCGAAATCGGCGGCTTCGAAGCGATGGTGGACCATTTCACCGACGACTACGAGCTGGGCCACCGCATCGCCGCACTCGGCCATCGCGTCGAGCTGACCACCTATCCGGTCTTCACCGTCTTTCCGAAACAAACCCTTGGCGAATGCTTCGCGCATCAGGTCCGCTGGAACCTGACGATGCGCCACGCGCAGCCCTGGGGACACTTCGGTTTGATCTTCACCCACGGGTTGCCGTGGGCGCTGCTCGCGGCCGCCATCGCGCCTTCGGCGTGGATATCAGCGGCTTATCTCGCGGGTTACGTCGTGTTTCGCGGAACGATGGCATGGACCGTCGGCGTCTGGGGCGTGCGCGACCCGCTGCTCCGCCGCAAAATGTGGATGGTTCCGATTCGCGACGCCTTCGCGTTTGTCGTCTGGCTCACCAGCTTCTTCAAGCGCCGCGTCATCTGGCGCGGCTCTTACTATTACATCCGCGACAATCGCCTCGTCCCCGCCGACCCTCCCCCCGCCCGCGCCATCACGATGCCCTTGTAGGGGCCGGCTTGCTCTCGAGCCGGGCCGTCGCCGTCCGCTAACACGGCAGAGCGCACCGTGTTCCACTCGGTCGCCCGCCCGTCCATCACCAAACCGCCCCCGTCCTTCGCCCGGCGTGTTGGACGGGGGGCTTTCCTGTCCGTCCGCATTCTCTTTCCGAAGGAATCCGCGCCCTGCGGCGATCCGTGCGGCCGGGAGTTCTTCGAAGGATTCCAAACAATGCGCCGATAGGAGGTGAAACCAGAGGCCGCCTAGGAGGATCAATGGCCACCGGAGTCTCTTGGTGTCCGCCCATCTCCAGCTAAATACACATGATGTGTCATATTGTCACTGATAAAAAAATGACTAGACTTTTCACTATTCTTTGCTGTTGAATAAGGGATAATTTCCACTGCGAGGGACGATCTGTGACCCCAGTTCCATCGGCTGATGAACACTGTCTGTTTTCCAAGCCCACGGGACGTCCAGACGGCTTTCAGAGTTCCTTGGTTTTCATAAACTGCTGCTTTGCTGTTGCTCTGGGCGGTGCATTTTCGGTAGCCCCGGGAGTTTCTACTGGCGCTCAATTTAGCAATATTCTATTGACAGGCCTCGGAGTTTACTTAGTGTATACCTTATGGCGACAGTACACACTCTATTATATTCCAATGCAGTACTTCAGGCCACACATTGAGCCCCTTCGCTACGAGGCTACAACACTGGCCGTCACCATCGCGTTGGCGTTTGTGGCGCCCGCGTTCAATAAATGGCCGAGGTGTGGGACCCTCTTACTGGTCGGGATAGTGTCGCTCAGTTGGCTAAAAGTGCGGCAACTGCAGGCCACGCTCTGCATGGCACCGAGTCCCCCCTCAGTTGCGTTAGAAGAGTTAAGAGGATTGAGCTATCGACTGATGGTCAACTTGGTTGCTTCCATGGCCGTCGCAGTCTTGGTGTTTTGCTATATTAAAGTTTATCCAACAGCGAAATTCGGGATCTATCTAATTCCATTCCTCCCTCTGATATCAGAACTAGTTGCTCCTTTCTCTGAAGCTTGGCATCCTAACCAACAGAGCAAAGGGCCAGAGGAATATTATCTTTCCCTTTCGACAGCATGGGTAACTCCAAGCGACAAAAAATGATAGGCGGCCGCAGCTTTGAAGGAACTCGGAGGCGTCTGCGCAAGTTGGCTTCAATTGCGGTGCTCATGAGGCTAGGCAACTCACTTGCTCTCGGCGTGCTATTCTGGTCGTTCAGCAGATCCTTTAACGCTGTGAAGGGATCCGTTGAAGAATTGTTCGTTGCTGGTGCTTGGGTTTCCATCGCAGCATTTTCATACGTCCTAAACGACATCTGCGATGTCCAGATCGATCGGATCAATCATCCTCGGCGGCCTTTGCCCTCGGAGGCCTTAGGACTGCAGACCGCTTGCGGCATTGCTATGTCATTGGCGAGTCTCGCCATCCTGCTAACCATAAGAGTATGGAGCCATTATGGCTTGGTACTCCTGATGGCTCTTTTGGGAGGCATTAGCTACTCTCTGTTCATTCGGAACTCTAATGTAGTTCTTGCTAATCTACTAACGGTCGCCTTGGTTGCTTGCGTTCCATTGTCCTCGATTTTAACGCGACCCACCACCGATGCTGTCGTTCTCGTGTTTGGTCTATCAGTCGTCATCTTCATGCGAGAGGTGCAGAAGGACATTGCTGACTTGCCTGGCGATTTAGTCGGACGCCCCGCGGCTGCTCGCTCTCCTTGGTACCGGCGAAACCGCTTTTTTTATTCTCTGCTGCTCGTGCTAGCTTCCATTAGCATCTATGTAGGTACCCGTGGCGCCTGGGGACCGAGGTCACTGAGCTTCATTGCGGCACTTCCATCGCTTGCCCTGGTGTTCGCCTTAGTGGTTCAAGCAATAAGAAAAGACGATCCCCGACTACAATCGGGCCTTCTCAAACTCGCCTGCTATTTAACTGTATTCTGTCTATTGCTAGCCTCAAATAAACAATGACATCTACAGCCCTATTAACTCCGAGAGGGGTACACTTGCTCATCGATCCCGATAAATGGGAATCCGGTGATCTGCAAACTTTTTTGGCATCGATCCCCTCTACTGTAGCTAGTTTGATAGTTGGCGGAACCTATATCCACTCTGACCGATTTAAATCGACTGTCGATTGTTGCGTGAATACTTCGCTGCCGATAGGGCATATTCTGTCCGCTGGGCCGCTGGATTCAATGTTAGATCCGAGAGCTGAGTACGTACTCGTCCCTGTGACATTCGGTACCCATGACACTCGTTTCGTTTTAAACCATATTGTTATGGCAGGACCAGTAATACATCGCTATGGTCTATCTGTTATCCCTGCCGCCTACCTAATGCTGGATGGGGGTAGTAGCACAAGCGCCGAGTATTTCACTCAGGTTATTCCAATTCCCCGGGGTAAGCTCGACATCCTCGTCACATTGAGTCGCGCAGCCCAATACTTAGGATTACAAGCGATCTACCTAGAAGCGGGCAGCGGTGCCTCTTCTTCGATAACGCCGCGAGAGGTTCATGCAGTGGCCGAGGCTGTAAGCCTTCCCATTCTTGTCGGTGGTGGAATCAGCTCTGCAGATTACTGTGCCCAGCTCTTCGAGGCAGGCGCAACCGGAATCATCATTGGGACTGCCGCTGAAGAAACAAAACAGTTGAAGTGGCTTGAGAAGATATGACCGACCTACACCCGCAGAGCAAATCCCCCGATGGGATTCGCCCATGGGTGATGGCCGATTTTATTAATTCAGTGTTAGTAGTTAACGGCAGCCTTTACTTCTCGCCCTGGCTTGTAGAGCAAGGAATCAGTTCGTTTTGGTTTGGCTTGACCTTCGTCACATCTACAATCCTGCTCCTATTAATTCTTCCGGTCATTGGCACCCAGATTGACCGCCGTCGATCAGGCAGAGCATACTTTTTTGGATTGTCCCTAGCGGTAGGGTTCGCTGCTCTTCTCTTACCCGCTCTTGGTCGAAGTGCGAGTCTCAGGTTCCGGGTAATAAGCACCTTGGTTGCCTTTGGGATAATTAACTTGGCCTACCAGGCCGGCCTCGTGAGTTATAACTGGTTACTTAAGCATTTGCGCGGCGTGAAGACATCACAGGACATTCGTCGAGTCTCGGGACTAGGTGAAGCTGGGGGGCATTTGGGATCGGTAGCTGGCTCTATTCTCGGTCTTCTCGCTTATTGGGCACTCTCTCATAACTTAAAATCGGCTAATCCACGAATAGATCTCTTCTTGCCACTCGCCATCATCTATCTCATATCATTTTCTGTGGATTATTCGTTTCTCCGTCGTGGAATCGTCATACGCAACGAAGGTAGATCTCCTTCCGATCCTCTACAGATCGCACCGCTGACAGCGATGCGTGAGATTTTCACTCAAAGTAATAATGAAGCTCGATCCTTCTTTTATTCTTTCTTCCTGTTTTCGGATGCTCTCTTGACGGTCCAGCTCTACCTTCCCATATTCATGCATCAACGGCTCTCCTTATCCTCGGCGATGGCTTCGACTGCCTATGCAGCCTCACTGTGTGCCGCAGCGATTGGCGGCTGGCTCTTTTCTCGGACCTCTCATGGTTGGAACCTGAAGGTTGTCATCGGTGTCATTTTGATTTCTTGGTCCATGATACTAATTCTTCTGGGGATCAACAGCCGCTGGTTTGTCTTTTTTGTTCTACTCTGTGTCGCCGGATTTCTATTCGGAGCTATTTGGAGCGCGTCTCGCGCTTATCTGATTGAGATCGCCCCCACTGAGAGCTTGGGGAAAATGTTTGGAATGTATTCCGTATTTCAGCGGTGTGCATCAATTGCTGGGCCGTTAGTCTGGGGCATCATCATGTTGTTGCCAATTACCGTCAAAATGCAGTACGCATTCGCCTTTTCGAGTATGGCGATTCTGGTTGTACTCAGTGTTGTGATTCTTTGGCGTCAATAGGTTGGTCATTTGACGCCCAAGATAAGTCAGGCAGTCTGATCTGACGATCTCAGCTCAGCACAATGGGATTCCGACAGGCACTCTTTTTTTCATCTCCTTTTATGTTAGCTGGAATCGTGCATTTCATCGTCATCCGCTTTGACCTGTTCCCCAGACTCGCGGCTATTCCCCTCGATGCAGGCCTAGTTGTTTTTGAGAGACGACTGTTCGGTCACCACAAGACTTTGAGGGGGGCACTGACCATAACGATCAGCATGGCGGTGTTTGTTACAGCAGAAGTCCAACTTTTCAGTGGCAGTCAACTTATCTCCATATACCCCAAAGGCCTCAATCCGTTTGTCTGGGGCGGGCTATTGGGCATCGCCTGGGTTGTAGGCGAGTTACCAAATAGTTTTTTGAAGCGCCAACTCGGGTTCGCACCGGGCCAATTACCCCAAGGTTGCACCAAGCCCGTGCTTTGGCTTGTTGATCAATTAGATGGCCTCATTGGAGTCTTGGTTCTGACTAGCCTCGTACAATTCCCACCCCCCACTGTAGTATTTTGGCTGTTCGCGATCACTCTGGTCATTCATCCAACTGGCGAATTCCTAATGAAACTTCTCGGGTCAAGCAACTGATGTGATCTCTTTCGCCAAAAAGACGACATCTATTTCGACGCCATACAACGAGAGAGAGTCGTAACTGAGCCTAGTTGGAGATCAGCGGACAGATTGCACCTAAAAGCAGCAAGGGTGCAGAGGGGTTCCGGTGGTAGGATTTCAATTTCTGCGAGGAACTGAATTCTTGCCACAAGGCGATAACCGTGAGTCCTCGCGAGAAACACGCGGCGGCGGGGTTCCCAGCCAGTGCCTCGCGCAGGCGCTGAACCGTCCATTCGTCCGTCCCTGCCTCCCGCTTCCTGACTCCGGCGTCCAAAAGTCCACAGTCATCCGGATTTTCCATTCTCCGCGCAATCTGCTAGCGTACTTGGAGGAGATTGACGGATGGAGACCTACACACAGCCCAGCCTCATCGCCACGTCGGCAATCCTGCGCTCCGGCTCAGGCGCGGATCCCTGCCCGTTCCCACTCTCGGTTTTCCCTGCACCCTGTGCCTCATTCGCGTTCCGTTCTTATTCCTCTGTTTCCTGTGCCTCCTCTGCGTCATTTGCTTCCTCTGCCTCTCTCAACTTGCCGGCGTCACCTAACAATATTATTTCCATACACTTAGGAAGCAAGGCGCCTCGTTTCCTGAAAATCGCCAGATCGCAACAAAAAAGCAAACTGAAACGCTCCCAACTTATTGAAAACAAACAACCGGCCTCTCTCCAAATCGCAACAAAACTGCGTTTTTTTCAAACCAATGAAAGGGCCTGGGTCCGGGGCGCTTGACGATGTTTGCTGACCGCACAAACTGGAACCTCGACGCGAACCGCCTGAGCGAAGCCCTCGCCCGGCATCGCGCCTCCGGGAAACCCTTGCTCGATCTCAGCGCCTCGAACCCCACCGACTGCGGATTTGACTACGACCGGCGCGGCATTCTCGAAGCCCTCGCGAATCCCGCCTCCCTCCAATACAACCCCGATCCGATGGGTCTGCGGTCCGCTCGCCAGGCAGTTGCCGAATACTATGCCGCGCGCGGCTGTATGGTTGCGCCCGGCGACATCTGCCTCACCACCAGCACCAGCGAAGCGTACTCCTTCGTCTTTCGGCTGCTCTGCAATCCCAGTGACGAGATCCTGATCCCCACGCCCAGCTATCCACTCTTCGATTTCCTTGCGGACATTCAGGACGTCCGGCTGGTGCGTTATCCCCTCGTCTACGACCACGGCTGGCAGATTGATTTTCACGCGCTCGAGCAGGCCATCACCTCGCGCACGCGCGGCGTGATTGTGGTTCATCCCAATAATCCCACGGAGCATTTCTGCAAACCGGCGGACCTGGAAAGACTGAATGAAATCTGTTCGGCGCGCCGGATGGCCTTGATTGCCGACGAAGTGTTTCTGGATTTTTCACTCACCGTAGAAAAGCCGGCGAGCTTTGCCGCGAATTCCGCGGCGCTGACCTTCGCGCTGAGCGGGCTATCCAAAATTTCCGGCCTGCCGCAGATGAAGGTTGCCTGGTTGATCGTCGTCGGCCCACCAGACCTGAAGCAGCAGGCGTTGGCGCGGCTCGAGGTGATTGCCGACGCCTATCTTTCGCTGAACGCTCCCATCCAGCACGCGATTCCCGCGTTTCTGGAAATGCGCCACGGATTGCAGAGACAGTTGATGGCGCGCGTGCGGAAAAATCTGTCCGAGCTGGACCGCCAGTTGGCCGCGCAGAGGATTTGCGCGCGCCTGGAACTCGAAGGCGGATGGAATGCCGTGCTTCGCGTGCCCGCAACGCGCTCGGATGAAGATCTCGCGATCGCGCTGCTCGAGAAAAAGGACGTCTATCTGCATCCCGGCCATTTCTACGATTTTCCGGGCGATGGATATTTGATCGTGAGCCTGATCGTGCCGGAGCAGATTTTCGCGGAAGGAATAAAACGATTACTCTCCCTATTCTGATGCCGCAGAAAAATCATCAACGCTGCTCGCTGACCGATCTCCCGCGCGCGGTTGACGAATTCGCGCTTCCCGATTACAGTAAAGATGCGGGTCGTTTCGGCGACCCGTTTTTCTTGTCTCTCGCCGGCTGGGAGGTCGTTCAATCGGTAGGACATCAGCCTCTGGAGCTGATTATCCTGGTTCGAGTCCAGGCCTCCCAGCCAATCTCAGCCCATCCGGAATCATTCAGGAATTCCTTGCGCCGTCGCCGCACGCTCCCGTGCAAAGCGAATCCGCTTGACACGGAATCCCCCTCCCCGCAAGGGCCCGCAGTCGGCGGTGTTCTAACGTGGGCGGGAAGATGTTCAAGGATTCGTCTTCGAGGTACTGTAAGTTCTGGAACTTGCATGACGAGCCGCCTCAAAATTATCCACAGGCTACGTCCGATTTTCCTTGCGTACCACTTTGGACGGGCGTATAGCTTGCATGCTGTAGCGAGCAGTTGGATGTCCCTTCCAAGTGCTACAGGAGTGTAAGTCCATGCTGAAAAGTCTGAAGCGCCTGTGGAATGACCAGTCCGGGCAGGACCTTGCAGAGTATGTCCTGCTCTTCTTGCTGGTCGCCCTTGGCACCGTCGCAACAACCAAGAAGTTCGCGCAGACACTTTCGAATACCTACACAGGTACGTCGAATAAGGTCGCAGCGATCAACCCTGGCGGCGGCAGCGGCGGCAGCGGCGGCGGTGGCGACGAAGGTAAGGGCAAGGGCGGCGGCGGTGGCGACGAAGGTAAGGGCAAGGGTGGCGGCGGTGGCGACGAAGGTAAGGGCAAGGGCAAGGACTAAGCTGCGCCCGTTTCTCTCCCGGCGCGGGGAAATGCCCAGCGCCTGCACTTCTCCCGTGAGTAATTTGTAGTCTTGTTCAGAGTGCTCCTGCCCAACGAAGTTTTCCTCGTTCTGATTTGGTTGGCTGACTCCCCGTCTCGACAAGAGCGCAAACCGTTCAGCAAGCAGGGCATCGACGGGCCAAAGTTTTTGCGCGCGGATGGTCTCAGGAGGGGCAGAAGGATCCCCTTGACAAATAAGTGATCGCTTATTAATATCCGCGGACCATGGGCGGAGTGGCAGCGAGCGAAGACGTCTTCCGGGCGGTGGCCGACCCCACCCGCCGTGCCTTGCTCGAGTTGTTGAGCCAGGCCGAGCACACGGCCGGTGACCTGGCGCGTCCATTTCGCATGTCGCAACCCGCGATCTCCCAGCACCTTCGAATTCTTCGCCAGGCAAGGCTCGTCCGCAGCCGCCGCATCGGGCGCTTGCGCCTGTACCGGCTGAACCCGAAGCCGCTGCAGACGCTGCATGCATGGGCGTCGCAATTCAAGGTCTTCGCGGATCCATCGGGGCGCGTCTGGGCGTTCGCCAAGGCCGCAGAGACCCACGTTGCCGCCGAGCCGCAGGAAGGCCCTCCGGCACATTCTCGCAAGTAGGGAAACGTCGCGAGTGGCAGCGCACTGCGGCGGTGACCACGGTGCGCAGGTTGTAACCACGTGGAGCCGCAAGGAGCAGAGAAGAGCGAAAATGGCGAAAACCGAATTCCGCGGCAAGCTGGTGGGAATGGGGCCGGGCAAGGCCTGGACGTGCCTCACGCTGCCGAAGAACGCGAGCGCAGAGCTCGGCACGCGGGGACTTGCACGCGTGATCGGCAAGATCAACGATTTTCCCATTCGCACGTCGGTGCAGCCGAGCGGGACGGGCACGCACGTGATGATGGTCAACAAGCTGATGCAGGCGGGCGCGAAGGCGAAGCCGGGCGACCGCGTGCACGTGGTGATCGAGCTGGACACGAAGCCGCGCATCGTAAGAGTTCCGGCCGATTTGCAGAAGGCAATCAGCGCCTCGGCGAAGGCCAAAGCATTGTTTGCCGACGTCACGCCCCGCGCCCGCGAGGAATGGGTGCAGTGGATTGAAGACGCGAAGCAGGCAGAGACTCGCGCGAGGCGGATTGTGGTTGCCGTGCGACGTCTGGAGGCAGGGAAGCGGCGGAGAGATCAGTAAGGCGCTGCGAATCGAGGGCGCTGCCTGATTCACCCGCGGTGGCGGAGTCGCACCGTCGCTAGGGCGAGTGCGCTGATGAGCGAGAGTATCCCACCGAGCGTGCGATCCGTCGTCTGTCCGAACATCACCGCAATCTCATTGTGGCCTGCCGGGAGGGGCAGCAGTGCCTGCCCCGTTTGTGGCTTCGATTCGAACGGCACGGGTTGGCCGTTCACTTCAGCGTGCCACGCGGGATAATTCACGAGCTTCAAGGCGAGCGTCGCGGGATGCAACACGTCAACCGACAAAAGTTTCTTCTCCGCAGTCCAGCGTTCGATGTGGATGCGCGCTCGCTCTTGACCATCCGCGGCCAGAGCGGCGCGTGGAGAATTTTCGGGCAACGCCGTCCGGTCGCAGCCGACGGGCGCGTATTCGTCGGTGCCTTCGTAGCCCTTTCCCGATTGGATGGCGGCGGGCAGATTTTGCGCGTCCTCGGAATCCCACCACGCGTCGCGCACCATCGCCGCGCCCGCGCCTGCGAGCGAGAGGAAGACAACAGTCCAGATCAGCCAGGGGCGTTTCGCGCGCTCTGCGACGAGCGCCAGCAGGATCGCAGCGATCAAGCAGAGCGCCAGCAGCCAGCGCCACGGGAATTGCAGGAAGCGGAGCTGCGGAAGCATGCGCCACAGCAGTCCGCTCGCGGGAAAGAGCAGGAACGCAGCGAACGCCTCCCAGACGACGAGCGGCCACCACAGTCCCGGCACGCGCCGACGGATGCGGTGGGTGATCACGGTCGCCAGCGCAAGGACGAGCAAGACCGCCAGCGCGACGCAGGATACTTTCCAGTTGAAGCGGACGAATTCAGGGTCGTTCACGCGCGTAAAAAGAAAATTCACTTCGGGCCGCAGCTCTTGCGCGAGCACTTGATGGATCTGCACCCATGACCTTTCCCACGCCGCGGGCAAGAGGTAGAACGCGGCTAAACCGAAGCCGCCAGTTAGCGCGCCAGCGCCGCGCAGAAGCGCGCGCGGCGAGCGCTCGATCAGGCTGACCACGCCGAGCAATAGAACCAACGAATACGTGGCGATCACGCCCACGGGCGCGTTTGCCAACCAGATGAGCGCGAAGACAACCGCCAGCGACGAGACGCCGCGCGCACCTTGCTTCGAAAGTTTCAGGGCGAACAACACGGCAAGCGGAAGCAACGCGCTTGCCAGGAGTTCCGCGAAATCGCTCCGGTCATAAACGATGACGAGATGATACGGATTGACCGCGAAGAAAACTGCGGCGGCTGCCGCGCTTCCGGCGGGCAGCCATTCGCGCGCCAGCCGAAACATGCTCGCGCCCGCGCCGACGAGCGCGAGCCAGATGAGCGCCGCGGGAACCATTCTCCAGGGAAGCACGAGTCCCAGTGCCGCTCCCAGCAGCCACGAAAGCGGCGGGTAGAAGATGAACCGCGGCTCGCCGAATCCGTAGTTGGCCCACTCGGCCCAGCGCGGATAGAGAACTCCGCCGTGCCACTGGCGTGCGACTTCGACCCAGGAACTCAAGTGGAATTCGAAATCGTGGCCTGAAGCGTTTCCCAGCAAAGCGAACGGGGCAACGACAGCGGTTGCGGCCAGAGCGACGAACAGCATTGTCCGCCACGCTGCCGCCTTGTCCGCGTTCGGCGTACGCGGGGCTGTCTCGCTTGAAAACTGCCGTGTCATCAGGAAAGCCATGGACACCGGTCGAAATCGAGAGCATAGCGAATCGCATCACACATCGCTATGGCCAAGCCTCCGCGAGTTTCTCCGCTTCATTCCTTGCCAATCGAGGGCCGGGCTCGATAGATTGCTTGTGGGGGGAAAGGACAAACCCGTGAGGGGTTAGACCCGGCGGATGACCGCGCGATGACCAGAGAAGAAGAACGACTGCAGGAAGAACTCGAACGGCGCGCACACTGGAGGCGCTGGGGGCCGTACCTTGCCGAGCGCCAGTGGGGCACCGTCCGCGAAGACTACAGCCCGGACGGCGAGGCCTGGAAATATTTCCCGCATGAGCATGCACGCTCGCGAGCCTATCGCTGGGGCGAGGACGGCATCGCCGGCTTTTCCGACCGGCACCAGCGATTCTGCTTTGCCCTGGCGCTGTGGAACGAGCGCGATCCCATTCTGAAAGAGCGGCTGTTCGGCCTGACGAATCTCGAAGGGAACCACGGCGAAGATGTGAAGGAGTATTTCTACTACCTCGACGCGACGCCGACCAGCTCCTACCTGAAATACTTGTACAAGTACCCGCAGGCGGAGTTCCCCTACCGGAAGCTCGTGGAAGAAAACTCGAAGCGCACGCGCCGCGACCGGGAATACGAATTGCTCGATACCGGGATTTTCGATGGCGACCGATATTTCGACGTTTTCGTCGAGTACGCCAAAGCTGACGTTGAGGACATCCTGATCCGCATTACCGCGATCAATCGCGGGCCGGAGCCGGCACGCCTGCACCTTCTGCCGACGCTGTGGTTTCGGAATACCTGGTCGTGGGGCGGACAGATCCGCTGGCCAAAGCTGAGGCGCATTCCCAGCATGGCGGGCGCCGTGGCGGTGGAAGGGGAACAGCCCGACTACGGAAAACGCTGGCTGATCGCGGAAGGCTCGCCCGAAATCCTCTTCACGGAGAATGAAACGAACAGCGAGCGGCTCTTCGGGATCAAGAACCGCACGCCGTACGTCAAAGACGGCATTCACGAATACGTCATCCGCAAGAACCTTGACGCGGTAAATCTCGCGCAGGTGGGCACGAAGGTAGCGTTCCATTACCCGACGGAGATCGCACCGGGCAGCAGCGTGACCCTGCGGCTGCGGCTGACCAATCAGCCGCAGGCGAGCCAGACTCCCGCCAGCGAATTGCTGGGTGCGCCGTTCGAGACCGTCCTTGCGGAGCGCCTGCGCGAAGCGGACCAATTTTACAAGCAGCGCCATTGCCCGAACATGAGCGAAGACGCGATCCGCCTGCAGCGCCAGGCCTTCGCGGGCCTGATCTGGAGCGAGCAGAGCTATCACTACGATGTGAGCACCTGGCTGGCGGGTGATCCCACGCAGCCGCAACACGCGCCGCAGCGGCTAGAGGGCCGCAATCACGAATGGAGGCATCTCTACAACGCCGACGTGCTGCTGATGCCGGACAAGTGGGAGTATCCCTGGTACGCGTCGTGGGACCTCGCGTTCCATTGCGTCGCGCTCGCACCGATTGATCCCGATTTCGCCAAGGAACAGCTCATCCTGCTGCTGCGCGAGTGGTACATGCACCCCAACGGGCAGTTGCCCGCGTACGAATGGAATTTCAGCAACGTGAACCCGCCGGTGCACGCCTGGGCCGCGTGGCGCGTGTACCGGATCGAACGGCGCGTCCGCGGCAAAAGCGACCGGGCGTTTCTCGAACGGGTGTTCCACAAGTTGCTGCTGAATTTCACGTGGTGGGTGAACCGAAAGGATCCCAGCGGTCAGAATGTTTTCCAGGGAGGTTTTCTCGGCCTCGACAACATCGGCGTGTTCGACCGCTCGATGCGTCTGCCGGACGGCACCAACCTCGAGCAATCGGACGGCACGAGCTGGATGGCGATGTATTGCCTGAACATGCTGGCAATCGCCATGGAACTGGCGCGGGCCGACACCGCGTACGAGGACGTGGCCAGCAAGTTCTTCGAGCACTTCATCCACATCGCTCACGCGATGAACGAGATCGGCGGAGAAGGAATGGGACTCTGGAACGAACAGGACGGTTTCTACTACGACGTGCTCCATCGCGACGGCACTGACTACTCGCTTCGCGTCCGGTCCATGGTGGGCCTGATCCCCCTGTTCGCCGTCGAGACGTTCGAGCCCGAAGATGTGGACCGGCTGCCCGCGTTCAAACGCCGCATGCAGTGGTTCCTCGATCACCACCCGGACGCGCCGAATCACATCGACAGGAGCCAGCGCTCCGAGAACGGAGTCCGGTATCTCTTCTCGGTGGTGAATCGCAAGCGGCTGGTCCGGATGGCGCGGTATCTGCTGGACGAAAACGAGTTTCTTTCGCCTTGCGGCATTCGCGCGCTTTCGAAATATCACCGGGACCATCCCTATCAGTTCACGTTTGACGGACAACAACATTCCGTGGACTACGAACCCGCCGAATCCACCACTGAGCTTTTCGGAGGCAACTCGAACTGGCGCGGCCCGATCTGGTTTCCCGTGAATTTCCTGCTCATTGAAGCCCTGCAGCGATTCGATTTCTATTATGGGCACGAGCTGCAGGTGGAATGCCCGACCGGCTCGGGGAAGATGCAGACGATGTGGGAAGTCGCCACGGAGCTTTCCCGGCGCCTCGGCCGGATTTTTCTCCGGCGCAACGGGCGGCGCCCGGTTTTCGGCGACAATGCGAAGCTTCAGAACGACCCCCACTGGCGCGACCTGATCCTGTTCCACGAGTACTTCCACGGCGAGACCGGGGCGGGCCTGGGCGCGAGCCATCAGACCGGCTGGACCGCCCTCGTTGGCAAGCTCCTCGAACAAAGCGGCGAATGAAGAGGACGCGAGGAAAGGTCAGACCGCGCCCGGGGCGGTTCGAACCTATTTTTTAACCGCGAGGCAGTGGAGACGGAATCAGAAATCGGCGATGAGGCCCAGGCCCTGGGAAACGCGATTGATGAAGTTGAAGTAAGCCACCGCCAGAACCGTCTCACGGATGGCGGCATCATCCCATCCGGCTTTCCGCAGGGCGTCCACGTCCGATTCCTCGATGTCGTCGGGTGTGCGGGTGAGCTTATCGGCGAAGCGGAAGAGCGCCTGCGTTTTCTCCTCGATTGGCGCGTGCTGGTAATCCACCGCAAGTTTCCTTGCCAGATTTTTTTCCACGCCGAAGCGGCGCAGCAGCTCCATGTGAATCGCGATGCAGTAGGACGAGGAGTTGATGCCGCTGACAACGATGCCGATCTGCTCCTTCACGACATTCGGAAGAGCCCCGTCGCCCATGACGGCACCGTTCAGGGCCAGTTGCGCTTCGACCATCTCGGGCTTCGCTCCGAGGGCCTGGAAATAATGAGGCAGAAAGCCCATCTGTGTTTCGATTGCCCGGTACAGCTCCCGTAATTTCGGGCCGGCGCTCGATGCATCGATCTCGTTGACGTAAGCCATGGGAATACCTCGATTGTGAGTGGTCCAGGACGAGCCGGATGGATGCCACTCTACCCGTCCTGGGGCAATTCCACCAGTTCGATGAGGACTTTCTTGCCGTGGGGCGCCTGCGCCAGGAAGAAATTCACGCGCGTCCCGTCCGCGCCCGGCCTCGTTGCCGGATAAATCGGTTGAACGCTCAAGCGTTCGCGGAGAAGAGCCGTGGCGCGATCCACGTCCGGGGTCACGTATTCCACCTGCTGCACTCCTTCGCCGAATTTTTCGAGGAAGCGGGCAATCGCGCCCGCGGCGCCCGGGTCGCGGGTGGTCAGGATGTCAAGATGAGCCGGGCCCGCGTGCAGCTCGAATTCGCGGGCGTCCTGGTCCGGCGGAACGTCGGCAAGAATGGGTTTCCCCGCAGCAGCGTGGATTTTTTCAAATGTCTCCGGCCGCACAGCGATTCCTACGGTTGCGTGGTCCATGATGAGTTTTCCCAGCTCTGTGTCGCCCCGCCATGATGCCACGGCCGCATCGCCGAGCACGCTGCCGCGCCGGTGTAGGTGCGCGGCTGCCGCATGGCGGCGTGCGGGGTCTTCGTCCGCCAACTGCGCGATCAGTCCGGCAGTTTCTGGGACTTCGCCCTCGGGCGCGCGCTTTGCGCCAGGCTTTTTCGGCGGCGCTTCTTTTTCCATCCCCGGCGCGGCAAGCGATAAGAGAATCGAAGCGGCGAGCACAATGGCCACAACGACCAGGGCGACATGCGTCGGAATTTTCATCCAGGGCTCGACCAACATTTTGCCGCCGACGAAAAGCAGCAACAGGGAAAGCCCGGTATCGAGGTACCGCAGCCGCATCACCACGCCGGCCAGGAGAAAATAAAGCGCACGCAGGCCCAGAATCGCGCAGACGTTGGACGTATAGACGATGAACGGATCCCGGGTGATCGAAAACACGGCGGGAATCGAGTCGAGGGCGAACGTGAGGTCGGCCGTCTCCATGACGAGCAGGACAAGCAGCAGCGGCGTGGCGAGCCACAAGCCCTCACGACGAACGAAGAAACGCTGGCCCACGTAGCCATCGGTCAGAGGAAGATACTTCCGCGCCCAGCGCAGAACGCGGTTTTCTTCCAGATGGAAATGATCCTTTTGGCGCAGCATGCGGATTCCCGCAAAAACGAGGAACGCGCCGAAAAAATAGAGCACCCAGTGGAACTGGCGGACGAGGGCGACGCCCGCTCCGATCAGCGCGGCTCGCATCATGAGCGCTCCCAGGATTCCCCAGTAGAGCACCCGGTATTGATGGCGCGGCTCCACGACGAAATACCGGAACAGCAGGGCGAAGACGAACAGGTTGTCCAGGCTGAGCGATTTTTCGATGACGTAGCCGGTGAAGAATTCGAGCCCTGGAGTTGGGCCGTAATGTCTCCACAGCCAGGCGCCGAATCCGACCGAGGCGGCGATCCAGAACGCGCTCCAGGCCGCCGCCTCTCCCAGGGAAACGGCGCGGGCGCGGCGATGGAACAGGCCCAGGTCCATCGCGAGCAGAAGCAGCACGGCCAGGTTGAAAAGAACCCAGGCAAGCGGGGTGTTCACCGCGCCAGTGTAAGCGGGCAAGCGGAAAACGCAAAGAGGGAAGCGATTCGCGGGGATTCAGCGCGGGTTGCGGCGAGGCTCGACGGCGTTGATGTTGGAAAGCTCGATGCGCGTGGTTTCGCCGGCGAGGACAGTCACCGGCGTGTCCCAGCGCAGTTGGACGTCGCCGACCGAGGCGTCGAGGTCGAGCGAGCTGAGCCAGTACTGGCCGGGCGAGAGCCCGCGGAAGAAGCCATTGCCATCGAGGTCCGTGTCGGTACGCCCCGCCAGGTAGCGAGTTTCGGCCAGTTCGTGCATCTGCCGCCGGATTTCCACGCCACGCTGCGCCTCGATCTGCTCCCACCTGTGGGAGGGATCGATATCCATCAAGCGCAGGTCCAGCGTGTCTGCACTTTGCGGATTGCTGACCAGGAAGTGGCGAACGGCGTCGCGGTATTCAGTTTTTTGTTTCGCGTATTTCTGCGGATTGCTCAGCCGGTCCTTCTCACGATACTTCGGGGTGGGGAACCCGATGGCGCGGTCGCCGGCATTGAGCTCCAGGTAGGCCTGGTAAAACTCCGGAACGTTCAACATGTCGTCAATCTTCACGCGGTGGGTGAAACTCGGGCCAGAGAGACTCACGGATTTTGTCCGCTTCATCCAGGCTTTCATTTCCGGAGAGACTTCGAGGCGGTCAATAAACGCGCTCATATCGGGGCTCGGCTGTGAAGCTTCCGCTTCTTTGCGGATGTCGGCGTAGCTCTTGCGAAGGAGATAGAAGGGAAAACCGCGAACCGGCTCAGAGCGTCCCGCCGCCGGCGTGGCCCGCACGGTGAATTCGATGGCGCCGGTTTGCGCCGCAGTTGCAATTGTTGAAGCAAGGAGCGCCGCAAATACCGCGAGCACAATCCCGGCCGCGCGTTTCATGCGCTCATCCTAGCAGAAGGCGCGATCCGCTCCTACCTCTCCGGAAAACGATGTGCACAGTGGTCGTACATCGCATCTCTACGGATGTTGCGCACCCTACCGCACGAAAACGGAAGTGAAATTGCATTTGGGGGAACGCGCAGATTACAGCAGTCGGAACGTGACTTCGACGACTGCGACAACCGTGGTTGGTTTGCCATCTGGACCTGTGGCAGGCTTCAGGCGCCAGGTGCGCACCTTCTCGAGCACCTTTTCATCGAGGCCAAGGCCCAGGCCACGCAGCACGCGCGCAGCTTTCACGCTGCCATCCGTGGCCACGACAACCTGCACGGTAGCAACGCCCTGATACTTCGCCTTCACCGCCTCGTCGGAATACTCCGGCTGCGGACAATAGAGGCAAGCGGGAATGCCATATCCGTTCGCGCCAGCGCTCGGGTAGCCTCCGCCGGTGCCCCAGCCGAAACCAGGCCCCACACCGCCGCCTTCTCCGCTTCCCACACCGCCGCCGCTGCCGCTGCCGATGCCGCCGCCGCTGCCGGGCCCGCCAGAGTCGTTAATGACTTTCGACATGGGGTCGCCCCAGTTGGGCATGTTCGGACTTGGCAGCCGCAGGTCCGGAGGGCCGAGGACCGTCGGCATCATCGCGAGCTTGGGATTCTCCGGAGTCCTTGCCAAAGGGGGAGTGAACCGCGTCCAACTAAACTTCGGCAAGCGCCCTTTGGTCGCGGGAATCGGGTTGTGTTCCCCGCCACCTCCGCCTCCTCCGGCCTTTTTTGTTCCGGCAGGCAGCTTCATGAGGTATGGAGAAATGTCTATGGGCGTGACCTGGATGCCGCTCGCCTGCGTTGTGGACGGGGCCATCAGGCGCGGGATCAGCGGCACCACGAGCAGGATGGCTACAAGGGCATGTGCGGCCAGGGAGATTCCCTGCATTTTCCGGAATTGTTCGTTGCGGCTCCAGATGTCCTTCACGGCCACGGGCTTGCTGGTGACTCGGAGTGGCGGCAACTTCGGCGGAGCGACCAAATCGCGCAGGTTGGCCCAGAAAGTCCGGTACCACGGCTTCCAGTCGACCAGCATATCGGAATTCCGGACGTGCCGGGCGGAGCGGGGCGTTGCGCGGAACCATTCCTTCAGGTTTTCCACCAGCCCCGAACCAAAGCCCAAATCAGTGAAGGCGCCGTGAGCGCCGGTGTCCTTCAGTTTTACCGGTCGTTCGGTCAGAAAATCGCGAAAATTGGAGAAAAAGGATTTCAGGCCGGGCTCATGGCCGGTGACGAGGCGCGGAAGTCCGTACCCAGCGCCTGTCAGAGGACTCGCGTTCTGCTTTTTGGCTGTCTCGGGCATACTCTCAACCCCGGCTCATAAACCCCGAAGGAGCCTTATCCACTTAGACGCGATTCCGCGGAAAAGGATGTCTCAACCCCCTGCGGCTGACATGCTTCGTGATTCATTGTAACATACGAAATTTGACGGGGTGCGGAGTTTCCGTCTGTGAAGAGTTAATCCTTGAGAGCCGGGGCCTGATGACCAAAGAACTCGACCTGAAATCCACACTCAATCTGCCGCGCACCGATTTTCCGATGAAGGCGAACCTGCCGCAGCGCGAACCGGCGCAGCTTGCCGAATGGGAACAGACGGGGCTCTACCGCCGCATCCTGGAGGCGCGCGCCGGGGCGCCCCTGTTCGTGTTCCACGACGGGCCGCCGTATCCCACTGGCGACATCCATTTGGGCCAGGCGCTGCAAAAAATCCTGAAAGACATGATCGTGAAATCGAGGACGATGACAGGTTTCCGCGCGCCGTTCGTTCCCGGCTGGGATTGCCACGGTCTTCCGATTGAAGTGAAAGTCGAAAAGGAGCTGGGCGGGAAGAAGGGCAGCGTGCCGCCGGCGGAGTTCCGCCGGATGTGCCGCGAATTCGCCACGCGCTACGTGGATGCGCATCGCCGCGATTTCAAGCGTCTCGGCATCCTCGGCCAGTGGGACGATCCCTACCTCACGATGAGCAACTCCTACGAGGCCGCGGTCGCCGACGCGTTCATCACGTTTCTCGAAAAAGGCTACGTCTATCGCGGGCTCAAGCCGGTGTACTGGTGCATGCTCGATCGGACGGCGCTGGCCGAAGCCGAAGTCGAATACGAGGACCACGAGAGCCCCTCGATCTGGGTGAAGTTCGCGGCCGTGGGCGACAGCGGTGCAAAGCGGCTGGGTGAAGGCGTGAGCGCGCTCATCTGGACCACCACTCCGTGGACGCTGCCCGCCAACCGCGCGCTCGCGTTCCATCCGAGCTTCGATTACACGGTGGCGGAGACATCCGCAGGTCCCTTGTTGCTGGCGACGGAATTGGCCGGAACGGTCACGAAGGGGCTCGGTCTGGAGTTGCGCGGCACGCGCGGCTCGTGGAGAGGCGCGGAACTCGAAGGGATGGAATTCCGCCACCCTTTCCTCGACCTTCGCGTACCCGCCGTGCTGGGCGAACACGTCACACTGGAACAGGGCAGCGGCATCGTGCACACGGCTCCCGGACATGGCGCGGAAGATTTCTACACGGGGCAGAAGTACGGGCTCGCTACGTACGCCCCGCTCGACGACGACGGCCGTTTCGTCGAGGGCTTGGCCGAGTACAAGGGCAAGACCGTCTTCGAGGCGAACGGGCCGATCATCGAGCTGCTTCGCGCGCGCGGGGCGCTGCTGGGCGCAGGCAAACTGACGCACAGCTATCCCCACTGCTGGCGTTGCCACCAGCCGGTGATTTTCCGCGCCACCGAGCAATGGTTCATCAGCCTCGATCACGCGAACCTGCGGCAGCGCGCGCTCGAGGAAATCAAGAAGGTCCGGTGGACGCCCGCCTGGGGCCAGGAACGCATCCACGACATGATTGCCAAGCGGCCCGACTGGTGCATCTCTCGCCAGCGTTTTTGGGGGGTGCCGCTCGTCATCTTCTATTGCGAGAAGTGCAATGAGCGGCTGGGAGACATCGCCGCGTTGCGCAACGTGGTGCGGTGGTTCGAGCGCGAGGGCGCCGACGCCTGGTTTTCGCGCGCGGCGGAGGAATTGCTGCCGCCGGGCACGCGCTGCCCATGCGGCGGCACGCGCTGGCGCAAGGAAAACGACACGCTGGACGTGTGGTTCGATTCGGGCTCGAGCAATCTGGCCGTGCTGAGCGTCGCGGACAAGACGTGGCCGGCCGACGTCAACCTGGAAGGCCCGGATCAATTTCGAGGCTGGTTTCACAGCTCGCTCTTGGTGGCGATGGGGGTGCGCGGCGGCGCGCCGTATCGCCACGTGGTGACGACCGGGTGGGCGCTCGATGCGGAAGGCAAGCCGATGTCGAAATCGCTCGGCAACGTCACGCTGCCGCGCGAGGTTTGCGAGAAATGGGGCGCGGACCTGCTTCGCGTGTGGGTCGCTTCCCAGGACTACCACGCCGACGTGCGCATGTCCGACCAGGCGATGACGCAGCTCTCGGAGGCTTATCGAAAGATCCGCAATACGTTTCGCTTTGCACTCGGCAACCTGTTCGATTTCGATCCGGCGCAGGACTGCCTGCGCGACGCCGAGTTGGGGGAGCTCGACGCCTGGATGCTGCACCGCACGAGCGAGCTGGTACGGCAGTGCCGCCAATGGTACGAGGAGTACGAATTCCATCGCGTCTTCCACGCGATCCACGATTTCTGCGTGGTGGACCTGAGCGCGTTCTATTTCGACGTGTTGAAAGACAGGCTCTATACGTTTGCGCCGCGCAGCAGCGACCGCCGCTCCGCGCAGACCGCCGTGTATCGCATTGCAAGCGCCGTGTTGCGGATGATCGCGCCGGTGCTGGTGTTCACCTCTGAGGAAGTGTGGAAGCATCTGCCGCGCTGCAGTGGCGATCCCGACAGCGTTCATATGACGCTGTTCCCAGCAGCGGAAAAGCTCGATGCCAACCTGCGCCCGCAGACGATGGACAACTGGAACAAGCTGCTGGCCGTGCGCGAGACCGTTTTGAAGGCTCTCGAGGAAGCCCGGCAATCGAAACGTATTGCGGGCGCGCTGGAGGCGCGGGTTGAACTCTTCGCCTCCGGAAGGACGCTCGAACTGCTGCGGCACTACCAGAAATTCCTACCGGAAGTGTTCACGGTCTCGCAGGTTGGGATCTCGCAGGATGCCGAACCTTCTGCCTCCAGCAAGGAATCGGCGGATCGTTGGCGCGTGGAAGTGCGGCGCGCCGACGGCGCGAAGTGCGCGCGCTGCTGGAATTACTCGACGCAGGTGGGCGCGAGCCGCGACTATCCGGCCGTGTGCGAGCGCTGTGTTGCGGCGCTCGAGGAGATCGAACAGAGCGGCGTGGGTGCGAGCGGCCATTCGGGATGAACCACGGGCACAATCACCGATGGATCTGGCTGGCTTTCCTGGTCCTGGCCGTTCTCGCGGCGGACCAGGCCAGCAAGTACACGATCGAGCGATTCACGACGCAGAATTCCATCTACGTTCTGCTGCCGGGCCTGCTAAATCTTATCCACACGCGCAACCCGGGAGTCGCCTTCGGATTTCTTGCCGATGCCGAGTCGCCCTGGATCACAACAGTCGTGCTGCTGTTTTCCGCCGCCGTAATGGTTTTTCTGGTGTGGCTGCTCGCGGCGGGCCGCGCCGGCGGGCGCTGGGGCCAGGCGGGCATGGCGCTGATCCTGGGCGGCGCCGCGGGCAACATGCTGGACCGCCTGCTGCATCGCAGCGTCACCGACTTCATTGATTTTTATCTACTGGACCACCACTGGTATACCTTCAACGTGGCCGATTCAGCGATCGTGATCGGCGCGAGCCTGGTACTGCTCGAGCTGTTGCGCGATTGGAAGCAGCCGGGCCGCGAGCCCGGCCGGGAAAAGGTGTAGTCGTGCATCCGACTCTGTTCGTGTGGGGCCCGATGACCGTGTACACCTACGGGGTTCTGGTGGCGCTGGGCGTGATCCTCGCGCTTTGGTACGCCCGCCACATCGCGCCGCGCGCCGGTCTCGATCCGGACCGCATCTGGAATCTCGGAATCTACATGGTGCTGGCGGGACTGGTGTCCGCGAAGCTGTGGTCAGTGGTGCAGTACTGGGAATTTTACAGCGGCCATCCCCGTGAAATTCTCTCGCTCAGCACGCTACAGACCGGCGGAACGTTTTACGGCGGGCTGGCGGGCGCCGTGCTGACTCTTGCGCTGTACACGCATTTCCGCCGCATGCCGTTCCTGTCCGCCGCCGACATGTTTGCGGTCGCAGGGCCGCTGGGCCACGCGATTGGCCGCGCCGGTTGCTTCGCGGCGGGCTGCTGCTGGGGCAAAGCGACGTGGCTGCCCGTGGGCGTGACGTTTCACGACCCTGCCGCCGCAGCGCTGGTCGGCACGCCGCTCGGCGTGCCGCTGCATCCGACGCAGCTCTATGAAGGCTTCGCCGAGCTTGCGAATTTTGCCCTGCTGGTGTGGCTGGCGCGCTCGCGGCGGTTCAACGGGCAGCTTTTTGCGCTGTACCTGATGCTCTACGGATTGGAGCGCGGCTTGATTGAATTCGTGCGCGGCGATCCGGACCGCACTCTTTTCCTGCAAGGCAGAATGTCCTTGATGCAGGTGATAAGCCTCGCGCTCATCCTGCTCGGTGCATGGCTCTGGTCCCGGGTTCGACAGCATCCCGCCGCCGCTCCGGTTCACGCGGGGGCAGCAGGGAAGCACTAGAGTTTTTTCGTCAGTCCGCACCGCGGAAGAAATCACCATGCCGGAACAATTACACACCGCAGAATCCTCGACGGGCCGTCATTCATTTTCCGTAGCTCACGAAGAAGCCGGTTTGCGGCTCGACCGCTACCTCGCGGTTCATTTTCCGCAGCTCAGCCGCACCTGCTTGCAGGAGCTGGTGGACGGAGGCCGCGTGCGCGTCCGCGGAGTGGCGTGCAAGCGCTCGCATCGCGTGGAGACCGGCGACACGGTGGAAATCGAAATTCCCGCGCCGACGGCGCCCGGCGTCGAGCCAGAAGCGATTGCGCTGGAAGTTCTGTACGAAGATGACGACTTGGCAGTCGTGAATAAGCCCGCGGGAATGATCGTGCATCCCGGAGCAGGGGCGGCGGCTGGGACGCTCGTGGGCGCGCTGCTGCATCGCTTCGGACGGCTTTCCTCGGTCGGGGGGCCGATGCGTCCGGGCATCGTCCACCGGCTCGACAAGGGCACGTCCGGCGCGCTGGTGATCGCGCGGAACGACGAAGCGCATCGGCGGCTGGTGGAAGAGTTTCAGGACCGAACCGTGGAGAAAACGTACGTGGCATTGCTCCACGGCCGTTTGAAAGACGGCGCCGGGAAAATCGATCTGCCGGTGGCGCGCGACCTGCACCGGCGCACGCGCATGACGGCGCGCCGCCGCGAAGGCCGCCCGGCGCACACCGAGTGGCGCGTGCTCGAGCGCCTCGGCGGCTTCACGCTGGTGGAGGCGCGGCTGCACACGGGCCGCACGCACCAACTGCGCGTCCATTTTGCGGCGCTGGGGCATCCGGTGGTGGGCGACACGCTCTACGGGGCGCCGCGCGTGGCGCGTGCGGGTGCGGCGACGCTCGAACCGCTGGGGCGCAATTTCCTGCACGCGGCACGCCTGCGGTTCATCCACCCGCGCAGCGGGCAGCCCGTCACCGTGCGCGCGCCCCTCCCGAAAGAATTGCGCGCCTACCTCGAGCGCCTGAGGCATGCGCTGGGGGCCGACCCGGCTTCGATTGACGCTGCACTCCGCGACTACCTATAATGAAGTTCTTCATGCGAAAAACCACTCGTGTCGCGGCGCTGTCTTCAGCGCTTCTCCTCCTCCTCGGATACGGTCACGCCCAGCAGCCTCCGGCACCCGCACCTTCTCCCGCGCCGCAGCAGAAGCCTCAGGAACCGCCCACGATTCGCACGAATGTGTCGCTCGTCAACGTGATTGCCACGGTGACGGACCGGCGGCACCATTTCGTCACCGACCTCGGCAAGACTGATTTCAAGATCCTCGAAGACGGCAAGCCGCAGGATATTACGAATTTCTTTCGCCAGACGGACTTGCCTCTCCGCATTGCCGTCCTGCTCGACACGTCCAACAGCATTCGCGAGCGGCTTCGCTTCGAGAAGGAGGCGGCGACGGACTTCCTTTACAAAACCGTCCGCCGCAGCAAGGACCTGGCGTTCCTGATGACGTTCGATAACGAGCCCGAAGTGATCCAGGATTACACGGAGGATCTCGACCAACTGCGCAGCGCGATCGAGGCGCAGCGCGCCGGCGGCGGGACGGCGTTCCGCGACGCCATCTACGCGGCTTCGGCAAAACTGATCACGGCACCGGTGCCCGCGGGTCCGAATCCGGAAGTTCGCCGGGTGCTGGTGGTCATCAGCGACGGGGACGACAACCTGAGCGACCATGCCCTGAGCGAATCCCTCGAGATGGCCGAGAAATCCGAAGCCGCGATCTACGCCATCAGCACGAATACGGACTGGCTTTCCCTGAGCCACCAGACGCCGGAGAAAATCATGAAGTCCCACGGCGACAAGATTCTGGAGCAGTTTGCTGACGACACCGGCGGCCGCGTGTTCTTTCCCTATCGCATCGACGATCTCGCGCAATCGTTCCAGGACATCGGCAACGAGTTGCGCAGCCAGTATTCCGTTGCCTACATCCCCTCGAATCCGGTTTCGCGCGGAGGATTCCGCCGCATCGAGGTGAAAGTGGACCGCAAGGGCCTCATCGTCCGCTCGCGGCGCGGCTACTTCGCCCCGCGCCCGGTTACTCAGGCGGCGCAGACAGGCGCCGCACCCACCAGGAAATAGAAAAGCCTCACGGCGGGATCTTTCACGGTCGTGAGGGCGCAGGGCGGGGCGCTCTTATTGGATTGCACGAATGCTCAGATTGCCCCGAGCGAAGTGAGAACTATTTGCTGGGGGCGTAATAGCCGCGACGGGACAAGACCTTCAAGCCGGGGCGCGTGTTTTCCACTTTGATTTTGCGAAACGTGCCGTCGCGCGCGGCGTTGGTGGGGTAGTAGCCAAGCACGTACTGGCTGCGCAGTTCTTCGGAGATCTGGTCGAATGCATCTTCGAGATGCTTTCCGTTCTTCGCGTCAATCACGCGCCCGCCGGTTTCGTCGGCAAGCTTCTTCGCGACGCTGGAGCCGTGGTAGCCGCCCAGGCCGTAGCCTCCCGGATCCGCGATCAGGATGATGTGATTCACAGTGTCGGCGCGCTGCGCGGCTTGAATGGCGTCCTCGAGCTTCAGTTTGCTGCCGACGTCTTCCGCATCGGTCAGGATCACGATTGCCTTGCGCCCGGCCTGGCTCGCGAGTTGGTCGTGACAGGCGAGATAGATGGCATCGTAGAGCGCCGTCCCCGTCTGGTTGAGCTGTGGAAAAGGGCCCTGCGCCTGCGGCGGAGCGCCCGCGTTGATCTGCGTTTTTTGGATCGCCCGTTCCAGGATGGCCGTGTCTTCGGTGAAGTCGGCGAGCAGGTTTACATCGATATCGAAGTTCATCACCATGGCCATGTCGCCCTTCTTGATCACGCGATGCAGAAAGCGCGATGCAGCTTCCTGTTCGAGAAGCAGCAATTCCACCTGGCTTCCGCTGGTGTCCACCAACAATCCGAGCGTGATCGGCATTGTGGTGGTCTTCGAGAAGAAGGCCACTTTCTGTTCTTGATTGTCTTCGAAGAGGCGAAAATCGTCTTTCGTGAGATCGCTGATGATGGCGCGGTGGCTGTCGCGCACCGTGGCGAACACGTTGACGAGCGACACTTGGACGCGCAGCGGCTCCTGGGCCTGCGGGGGATTCTGATTCTGCGCCGCGCTGCCCGATTGAGGCGGAGCGCTTCTGGCCGGTTCACCGGCGAGCAGCAGCAGGTTACCCAGTAGAACGAGGGCCGCGAGGGTTGCCCGAACTCTAGTCAATCGCATTGTATAATGGCTCGTGAATGCCCTCTAGCAGCGTTCGATGCGGCGCACGCGTTTCGAGATGTGCGCGGCGCGCGTAGCCGCGAAGCAACGCCGCCAGCATGGATCGCATTCCAAGTAGGGCACGCCTGTGAAAGCCAGACTTCAGAGATTTTCGGCGGCCACGCTGGCGCTCCTCTTCGCGCTGCCGGTCCCCGCGTCTCCGCAGGGCGACGCGCCGGCGCGCATCAAGACACGTTCCGAACTTGTCGTCGTCCCGGTGACGGCGAAAGACAGACGCGGCAACCTGGTTTCCGATCTCCGCCGCGAGGAGTTCCGCATCCTAGAGGACGGGGTCGAACAGCAGATCGCGCTATTCTCCGCGGAATCGTTTCCGCTGTCCGCAGTCGTGCTGGTCGACAACGACCTGCCGCTGAAAACCGCCGATGAAGTGCAGAAGAGCCTGATGGCGATCGCGGCCGGATTCAGCTCCACCGACGAAGTGGCGCTCATGATTTATGACCTGTTCCCCCAAACGGTGCTCGACTTCACGCCGGACAACGATAAGGTGTTCACCCAGCTCAAACGGATGCGCCTCGGCTCCGATTTCCCGGGCGAGGGTTCCAAGCCGATGACGGCGGGACCGCTTGTCAACCGGCAGTCGGACCAGCCGCGGGTGCCGACGGCGGGCGTGACCCTTTCACCGGCGGCGAGCGTGAATCTGACCGACGCGATGTACGCGGCCGGCCAGTTGCTCAAGAGCCGCGGGCGCGACCGGCGCAAGATCATCTTTCTCATTTCCGACGGCAGCGATTCGCGCCACAACACGATGAGCTACGAGGATACCATCCAAGTGTTGCTTTCGGCCGATATCTCGGTATACGCGGTGGCGGTGGGTCCCGCGCTGCTGAAGCATGGAAGCAGCTTGCTGGTGAAATATTCCACCGCGACTGGCGGCGATTTCTATTACGTGTCAAAGCAGGAAGATCTGGAGAAGCTGTACACGAAGATGACGGAAGAAGCGCGCACGCAATACACGCTGGCCTACGTGCCGCTCAATCCCGACCGCAGCAAAGATTACCATTCGATCGAAGTTCGCGTGAAGCGCCTGAACCTGGATCTGCTGGCGCGGCAGGGATATTTCACGGCGGTGCCGCACTGAAACGAAAAAAGAATTGTGCGTGCGGGCCTCGGTCTCCCGTTTTTTTCTTGACATCATCGCGGCGCGACCGTATAGAGGATTGAGCAAGTGTTCGGAACGAGCGCAGCGCAGCGAAATTGCGCCGCTGCCTCGAGGGGAAAAAAGCAACAGAGCAGTTTATGCGCGAAGTTTGTCGCGGGGAGCCCTCAGGCTCCCCGCTTTTGTTTTTGCCGCGGTGTTCCGGGCTGTCCTTCTGAGCGAACAGAACTCCCGCACGACGGGGATGAAGAATGAAGGCGAATCAGCAGCCTCCCAGCCTGCCCGTTGGACTGTTCGGGAACAGACAGGACCGCTCTTAATCTTCTTTTCAAATTGGTGATGAGGAATTGGGTTAGGCGCGGCGGGCGATGAGGAACTCGGCGACTTGCCGAAGCCGGTCGGCGCGCGCGTTATACGGCGCTAGCTCGTCCATGGCCTTGTTCGCAAGCTCGGAGGCGAATTGGCGGGACTTTTCGAGGCCGAAAAGGGCAGGGTAGGTCGCTTTTTGTTGCGCCCGATCTTTCCCCGCCGTCTTGCCTAACGCGGCGGAAGATTCTTCGACGTCGAGAATGTCGTCCACCACCTGAAAGGCCCAGCCGATGCTGTCGCCAAAGCGGCGGATGCGTTCGACATCGGCTTCGTTCGCGCCGCCGCAAATCGCGCCGGCCACGACGGACGCGCGAATCAGCGCCGCCGTCTTCGAGCGATGGATGTATTCGAGCGTCGTTGCGTCCACGGGCCTGCGCTCAGCTTCGAGGTCGGCGACCTGCCCTCCGACCATGCCGTTCACCGTGCCCGCAGCCGCGGCGATTTCCTGGATGACGCTGACGCTGCGGGCGGGCTCGAGCGGGGCTTTCGAGAGGATCTCGAAGGCGAGTGTGAGCAGGGCATCGCCGGCAAGAATCGCGTTCGCCTCGCCGAATTTCTTGTGGCAGGTGGGCTTGCCGCGGCGCAGGTCGTCGTTATCGAGGGCGGGCAGGTCGTCGTGGATCAGCGAATAGGTGTGAATGAATTCGAGCGCGCAGCCTACGGGAATGGCGGATGCAATATCGGCCGAAAAAATGCGGGCCGCTTCGAGGCAAAACACGGGCCGGATGCGCTTGCCGCCGGCGAAGACGCTGTAGCGCATCGCTTGATGAATCGAAGGCGGCGGCGCGCTCTCGGCAGGAAGCAGCCGGTCGAGCGCAGCCTCGATGGCGGCGCGATCTTCTTCAAAAAATGGCGGCAGATTCATGATCGGGGAACAGCGGATGCCGGGTGACGAACCCTCGCCGGGCGGCACCCCGGAATGGCGCGTTCAGGAGGATTCGTCTTCCGGCTCGAACGGCTCGGCTGCCATTTTGCCATCGGCCTTCTTCAACAAGATTTCGACGCGGCCTTCCGCTTCTTCAAGCTGCTTCTGGCACTCGCGCGAAAGCTTGACGCCCTCCTCGAATAGTTTCATCGCCTCGTCGAGAGACAGGTCGGCATTCTCAAGCCGGCCCACCACTTCTTCCAGGCGGCCGAGCGAGCGCTCGAAGTCGCCCTTCTTCTGCGGCTCCGGATTCTTGCTTGGTGCGGGAGTCATGTTATTCCTGCGCTGCTACCGTTGACATCTCAGGCACGCGAACGTGGAGCGGCCGCCCTGGGCGATGCGCTTCACAGGAGCGCCGCATCGCCGGCATGGCTTGCCTTCACGGCCGTACACGCGAAGGACTTTCTCCAGGCCCTGGAACCACCATTCCGGGTCGCGAAAGTCGGGTGCCGGATGGAGGCAGCATTCTAGCGCACGTCGGAGAACCGCAACAATGGCCTTGTGCAGGCGGCGCGCTTCTTCGGGCCGGACGCGGCAGGCGGGGCGCCGCGGGTCGAGCCGCGCGTGCCACAGGGCCTCGCTGGAATAGATGTTGCCGAGGCCGGCGATCTTGTCCTGATCGAGAAGGAAAAGTTTCAGCGGCCGTCGGCTCGAGCGCAGCAGGGAGTGCAGAAGCGCGGGCGTGAATCGGCGAGAGAGCGGGTCAATTCCAAGCGCGCGGATGCCGGGAAGGTCCTCCGGCGCGGCGAGCCACTGCACGCGGCCGAAATGGCGGCGGTCTGCGAAGCCGAGCGCTCCCTGAAAAAATTCGATGGCGACATCCACGTGGCCGGTGGTCCTGGGCGAGTCGAACCAGACGAGTTGGCCGTCGAGGCGAAAGTGGAGAACGACACAGCCGCAGTCGAGGCGGAGGAGCAGATATTTTCCGCGGCGCTCGACTGCCCGGATGCGGCGGCCGCGGAGTTTGCGGATGAGATCTTTCGCTGCCTTTTGCTCGCCGTGGCCCGAGGAAGGCCGCACGGCGATGGGATGAAGGACGCGGCAGCGGCGAATCGCGCGCCCGGCGACAAGAGGGCGCAGGGTTCGCGCGACGGCTTCGACTTCGGGGAGTTCAGGCACTTGATGGGCTCGCTGATGACTCGAGACATCTTCTCATAACGAGTTGTCGATCGGTTCGGAGGGATTCCTCTCCCGGCTTTGCCGAGGTCGGAATGACGGACAAGAAAACGCGGCGAGCGGCTGCTAGCGATGGGCGGAAGATTTTGCGGGGGCGAGGAGGAGGTGGTGGACGTGAGCGCGCGTTTCCGCGGCGTCGCTAAACGTCTCAGGGAGGCTGCGGCCCTCGTACCACGCTGAGAACTGATCGCGATAATAAGGGCTTCCGTACTGTCCCGATTCGCCCGTCGTGAGTTCCATCAGCGAACGATCGAAATCGGAGAGATCGGCGACGAATCGCATCGAAGGGCCGTGGCCGTGGCCCATCGCCTTTACGGTGTCTACCGAGCCGCTCTGGTCCATCGGCCCGATGCTCAGCAGAGAACGCAGAAGGCCCGTCCGGCCGAGCGGATGCGGCAGAAGAAGGAAATTGATCCGGCCCCAGGTCCATTGAGAAATCGCGGCGGACTTCGTTTGCTTTTCGAGTTGTGCAACCGCCTGGCCGGCGCTCGCGAGCAGCAAATCGTCGAAGCTGGCGTAGTTTTTCGGCAGCCAGCGCGACGGCCGCTCGCGGAGAACGTTTTCGAGAAACACCTTGTCACGCAGCCAGACGCTTTCGTACTGCGCGGAGAAATCCCACCACTCATAGCCGGCGATGTGTTCGTCAACGATGGGCTCGAGGAGATTGCGGAACAGGGTGTGGCGTGTCTGCTCGACGAAGGAAGCCTCGATCGAATCGCTCCTCATCTGCGCGTTCCAGGAGGCGAGACGTCCGATCAACTCACGCGTTCGCGGATCGGCGGGCTGCTTCTTCTGCGCTGTGGCGAGAAGCTGCTGGATGAGGAAGTGGTCCGGCAGGCTGACGATGTCGTTCTGGATGGCGTTGAAATCCGCGGGGCGCAGATCGCGACCATCATCGAGGAGTTCGTAGATGCGCGCGGTGCGGTACGGGCCGGCCCAGCGCTCGGTGACGAAATAGGGATATTTCGGCCCGATCGTGCGCGCGTTTGCGGTGGCGATCACGCCCTCGGGCGGATTGAGCACCTGCGGCAAATCGTCAAAGGGGACGTAGCCGGTCCATTCGTAATCATCGGTGTCGCCGGGCACGGGAATCGCGCCATCGCCGCGTTTGCGAATGGGGATGCGCGCGCCCACGATGAAGCCGATGTTGCCGTCCACGTCGGCATAGACGGTGTTCTGCGCCGGGCCGGGAATGTGGCGCATGGCGTCGCGGAATTCGTTCCAGTTGTGCGCGCGGCAGAGCATCGTGTACCCGAAATCCAATCCGCCGGGCTCGGTCGCGGTCCAGCGCAGGGCATAGCCCACATTGCCTTCGCGGCGGACGACCGGCCCGTGGCGGGTCACGACAACATCGAGCGCCTCGTCGGCGCGGCCCTTCACGTGAATCACTTCGTGGCGCACCAGCGCGGGCACCCAGGAGCCGTGTGCGCGGTATTCGAGCGGATTTGCCGGATGGAAGGTTTCGGCGTAAAGGTCCTGCACGTCGGCGCCGTCATTCGTGAATCCCCAGGCGATTCGCTGGTTGTGCCCGATGATGAGGAGCGGCGAGCCGGGCAGGTCGAAGCCCTTGGTGTCGAGGCCGGGCGCTTCGAGGTGGATCATGTACCAGATGCACGGCACGCCGAGGCCGAGATGGGGATCATTCGCGAGCAATGGCTTGCCCGACGCCGTGTGCGCGCCGCTGACCACCCAGTTGTTGCTGCCGACGGCGTAGGAGACGTCCTCGTCGAACTGCGCGAGAAAGGCTTGCGCCTCGCGCCAGACCTGCGTGTCCTCTGCCGAGGGCGCGACAGGAAGCGCGGCGGAAGGGGAATGGTTAGAGTTCGCGGCAGCAACGGGGTCGGCGGATTTTGACGATGGGCCGTTCACGATGTAGTGGTCGAGCGGCGAATCGATCACGTAGAGATCTTTGGCGCGCTCCGGGCCGGCCATCTCCGTGAGCTTTGCCCGGTTGAGTTCCTGCTTCCAGGTGGACGTCAGGCTCTTCGCCATGTAGGCGGAGATTAGAAACGTGTCGGTTGGGGTCCAGGGCCGCGGCGTGTAACGGAGCAGAGTGAACTCGAAGGGCAGACGGTTCCGGTGGTCCTCGATGTAGCGATTCACGCCGCGGGCGTAAGCTTCCACCAGATTCTTTTCTTCGGGAGCGAGGCCGTCGGCGGCGCGTGCGGCTGCCTGGCGCAAGCCAAGGGTGCGGTTCTCGCGGTCGAGATCGAGGGCGACGGGCCCCAGGATTTCCGAGATCTCGCCGGCAGCAACACGGCGCAACAGGTCCATCTGCCACAGGCGATCCTGCGCCATGACGTACCCCTGCGCCGTCACCAGGTCTTCGAGCGAGCTGGCGCGAATCCGCGGCACGCCCCAGGTGTCGCGATCCACTTGCACTTCGTGTTGCAGCTCGGGGAGCGTGACGGCGCCGTCGAGATCGGGCAGGGAACGGCGGACAACCCACCAGCCTGCCAGCATGACCAGGCCGACGAGAAGTAGGAGCGTAGCGGCGGCGTAGCGCAGAACCCGGGAGACTGTCTTGGGCGCCATGCGAAGAATTCCGGCGGAGTCTATCGTAGGGCACCGCGGGAGCGCAACCGGGCAATGGCGCCGCGCCGCGCGCGGAAGATTCCTCTTGCGAGTCACAACTTGTTAGAATCGCGGGCAGAATGATCGTGCTGCGCCTTTTCGCCGTCCTCGCGCTGATCGGCGTGAACGCCTTTTTCTCCGCGGCGGAGTTTTCGCTGGTGGCCGTGCGGCTCTCCCGCGTCCGGCAGCTCATCGAAGAAGGCGACCCGCGGGCACGCGTCGTGGAATCGCTGCTGGGCGACCTGAGCCGCGTGATTTCCGGCGTACAGGTGGGAATCACGCTGGCCAGCCTGGCACTTGGCTACCTGGGCGAGCTGACCCTCGCGGAGATTCTGTCTCCCGCGCTGGCGTGGATTCCAGGGCGCTGGGGGTTCCTGGCGACGCACGGGATTGCATTGACGCTTGCGTTCGCCCTGTTGACCATGCTCCAGGTGGTTTTCGGCGAGCTGGTGCCGAAGAGCCTGAGCCTGGCGCGGGCGGAACGCGTGGCGCTGCTGGTCGCCCGCCCCTTCAGCTGGTTCCTGCACTCCTTCCGCTGGGCGATTGCCTTGCTGGACGGCGTCGCGGGGCGAATCGTGCGGACACTGGGGGTGAAGATTCCGCAAAGTCACACGCTGATCCGCTCGGCGGAGGAATTGCGGGTGCTGATTGAACAGGCGCGCGAGCGCGGCTTCCTGCAGCCCGGCGAAGAGAAGTTTATCCAGGGCGCGATGGAGCTTGGCCAGTTGCAAGTGCGCGAAATGATGGTGCCGCGGCCGGACATGCACGCGCTGCCGGTGGAAGCCGATCTCGACGAGACGATGAAGCTTTTCGCCACGACACAGCGGTCGCGCATTCCGGTGTATCAGGGCACGCTCGACCATATCGTCGGATTCGTGCACATCAAGGACATGATGTGGGTCCTGCTCGACCGGGCGCGCCGCGCGGAAGAGGGCCAACCGCCGCCGGATTTTCATCTGCGTCAGTTGCTGCGCGACGTGCTGATCGTGCCGGAGAGCAAGCGGGCGAGCGAGCTGCTGCTCGAGCTTCGGGCCAAACGCGCGAGCCTGGCGATGGTGGTGGACGAATATGGCAGCATTCTGGGACTCGTCACGCTGGAGGACATCCTCGAACAGATGGTGGGGAAGATTCACGATGAGTTCGACGTGGTGGAGCGGCCGCTGGCGCTGGCGGACGGCGCGATGGTGTTCGACGCGGCGGTGAAGGTGCGCGACCTGGAGGCGCAATGCGACATTGCGCTGCCCGATGATCCCGCGTACGAGACGCTCGGCGGATTTGCGCTGGCGCAGCTCGGCTTCATCCCGCGCGGGGGTGAAAGCTTCGAAGCCAGCGGGTATCGCTTCACCGTGCTGGAAATGGATCGCCGGCGCGTCTCGCGTGTAAAAGTGCAGCGAATCGAGAAGACTCTGGCGGGCGAGCCGGCGGCTTTGCCGGCAAAGGGCGCGCCGGGCGGCGCAAAGCCGGCGATGAAGGAACGCGCGAAATCATGACGCGCTACATTGTTCGCCGGGCGCTGCTCGTCCTTCCCGCGCTGTGGCTGATTCTCACCATGGTTTTCCTGCTCGCGCACATTGTGCCGGGCGACCCCGTGCAGCAAATGCTGGGGGAAGGGGCGCGGGCGGAAGATTTGCAGCAGCTCCGTCATACGCTCGGGTTGGACCAGCCGATCGGCGTGCAATACGGGCGATACCTCGCCGGCCTGGCGCACGGGGATTTGGGGCAGTCCTTCCGCTTCCAACAGCCGGTTTTGCAGACCGTCCTGGCACACTATCCGGCAACGCTCGAGCTTGCGATCGTCGCGCTGCTGGTGTGCGCCGCGATTGGTATTCCGGCAGGCGTGATGGCGGCGCACCGCCGCGGCAGCGGGATGGATCACGCCATTGGCGTGCTGACGCTGTTCGGACTTTCCGTGCCGAATTTCGCCCTCGGCCCAGTGCTGATTCTTGTGTTTTCCGTGCTCTTCGGATGGCTGCCGGTCTCCGGCCGGGGCGGGATCTCGCACCTGATTCTGCCCGCGGCGACGCTTGGTGCTGCGCTCGCGGCGATTCTCACGCGCATGGTGCGTACGGCGATGATGGAGGAGCTTTCGAGCGACTACGTGCGCACCGCCCGCGCGAAGGGGCTGCCGGAGTCCGCGGTACTTTTCCGGCACGCGTTTCGCAACGCCTTGATTCCCATCCTCACCATTCTTGGCCTGCAATTTGGCACGCTGCTGGCGGGAACCATCGTGACGGAGACGATTTTTTCCTGGCCGGGTATCGGGCGGCTTGCCGTGCAGGCGATTACGTCGCGCGATTACCCGCTGTTGCAGGGCTGCATCCTGGTGATTGCCGTTTCGTACGTGCTTGTCAATCTGCTGACGGACTTTGTGTACGCGCTCGCTGATCCGAGGATTCGCCTGGAATGAATGGCTTTCGCCAATTCCTTCGGACGAGCGGCCTCGGGCGCTGGGGTTTTGCGCTGACGCTGCTGCTTGTGGCGCTGGCGCTTGCGGCGCCCTGGGTGGCGCCCTATGATCCGGCGGCGCAGAATCTTCCAGCGCGGCTGGAGGCGCCGAGCTCCGCGCACTGGCTGGGGACGGACGAACTCGGCCGCGACGTGCTTTCGCGCGTGCTGTACGGCGGGCGAATCTCAATGTCGGTCAGCATCTCGGTGGTGCTGGGGAGCGGTTTGCTTGGGCTGTGCCTCGGCGCGATTGCGGGGTATTTCGGCGGCTGGCTCGACCGGCTGGTGAACGTGATCCTGATCAACGCCTTCCTTTCGTTCCCGGGGATCCTGCTGGCGATCGCGTTCGCGGCATTCCTGGGACCGGGAATTGGGAAGGTGATTCTGGCGCTGACGATCACCGGCTGGGCCGGGTACGCGCGGCTGGCGCGGGCGCAGGTGCTGCAAGCGAAGGAAATGGAATACGTGATGGCGGCGCGGTCGCTGGGCGCGTCGCACGCGCGGATTCTGATTCGCCACTTGCTGCCGAACATTTTGCAGCCGGTGCTCGTGCAAGCGACGATTGGAATGGCGGGCGCGATTCTGGCGGAATCTACGCTCAGTTTTCTGGGACTGGGCGTGCTTGCGCCAATGTCGAGCTGGGGAGGCATGCTGAATGATGCCCGCAGCCATCTTTTTGACGCGCCTCACCTGGTGGCTTTTCCCGCGCTCGCGGTGATGACCGCGGTGCTCGCGTTTAATCTGCTCGGCGATGCACTGCGGGATTGGATGGACCCGCGCATGCGCGCGTTCCTTGTGGTGACCGATCTGACGAGATGAGATCCTTGGTTTGATGGTGGGTGCCCACAGTCTGAGTCCAAGCCAAGCTTTGACCCAGGATTCGAAGGAGAGATGGGCGAGCCTACGGAAACTCGACGACCACTTCCGCGCCGCGCTGCACACCGAGCGCCCGCGCCGCATTCCCGCGATTGATTCCAACTTCGAGGAAGCCGCCCGAGCCGATCAGCGCGAACGGCTCGTTCGGGCCGCCCTGCGCGAACGTCTGCACGAGTTTTGTGAGTTCGGCGCTCCCCACACGCAGCTTGAAGGCAGTCCCGGGCTGCAACATCGCAGGGATGTCTTCCGCTGTCAGGTTGGTCAGCAGATTCCCGAAGGCATCCACGCGCAGGACAACGCCTTTGACGGTATTGCCCGTCACCTTCGGTTTCGGAAGGCTGAAGCGGGTCGGATCGTGAATCTCTTCGCCGAAACTGGACGTCTGCCCGACCTTCGACAGCCATCCGGCGACGGGAGAAAAAACGTCGCGCCCGTGAAACGTGTTGCTGACCGGGTGGAGGAAATAGTGCTGGGACGTGATGTGACGCACGGCGAATGACGTCTCGCGCTCGTAAACCATCGAAAGCACGCCGTTATCGGGCGCGATGAAATAATGCTGGTCGCCGCTGACGAGGATGGGGCGCCGCTGCGTCCCGACCCCCGGGTCGACGACGACAACATGGATCGTGCGGGCCGGGTAATAGCGATAGGCCTGGCCGATCGCGAGCGCGCCGTCGAGGATGTCGTGCGGCATGACGCCGTGCGTGATGTCCACGATCTCCGCTTCGGGATTGATGTTCAGAATGACCCCCTTCATCGAGCCGACCAGATGATCGGCGGTCCCGAAGTCGGTGGTCAGGGTGATGATCGGGCGCGCCAAGTAAGCCCTCGCAGGGAAACCGCGATGAAATTCTTCGCCGAAGTCCCGCACCGCACGCTAGCGGACAGGCTTGATAGTTGTCAAGGCAACCTCGGCAAGGATGTCGAAAGTTGACAACTCGAAAGGCGCTTGCTGAAGCGGGGCGGGGATGGCAAAATTCCGGCCCATTGGGAGCGCGGCTCGCTTGACCCCTTCGCGAGCGGCCAGTATTCTGAGTTATCAGGAAGCGCCGCCGATGCGCGTCTATCTGGACAACAACGCGACGACGCCCGTGGACTGCGAAGTCCTCGACGCCATGCTGCCGTATTTTGCCCAGGATTTTGGAAACGCAAGCTCAATCCATTCAGCGGGGCAACAGGCGCGCGGGGCCGTCGAGCGTGCACGTGAGTCGGTCGCGGCGCTGGTGGGCGCGAAGCCGGCGGAAATTGTGTTCACCAGCGGAGGAACGGAAGCGGACAACCTGGCGATCTTCGGCGTCGTGGCTGCCGTCGAGGCAGCGAAGAAGCACGTCATTACGACGCAGATCGAGCACCATGCCGTGCTGAACGCTTGCCAGGCGCTCGAACGGCAGGGCGTTGCCGTTTCGTATCTGCCGGTGGGCCGGGACGGTGTTGTGGACCCCGACGAGGTCCGGCGCGCGCTGCGGCCGGAGACGGTGCTGATCACCGTGATGCACGCGAACAACGAACTTGGCACGATTCAGCCGATTGAAGAGATTGGCCGGATCGCTGCGGAGGGCGATGTCTGGTTTCACACGGACGCGGTGCAGTCCGCAGGCAAGCTGCCGCTCGACGCCGGGAAGCTGGGCGCGGACCTGCTTTCGATTTCCGCGCACAAGATCTACGGGCCGAAGGGTGTCGGCGCGCTGTTCGTTCGCGCGGGCACGCCGCTCGTGCCGCAGTTCCACGGCGGCCATCACGAGCGCGACCGCCGGCCGGGAACGGAAAACGTTCCGGGAATTGCCGGGCTGGGAAAAGCGGCCGAGTTGGCACGCGCGCACTTGTCCGCCGATGCGCAGAGCCTTGCAAAGCTGCGCGACCGGCTCGAAGAGGGCTTGCTTGCCGCGGTCCCGCAGATTCGCGTGAACGGCAGCAGGAGCTTGCGCGTGCCGAACACGGCAAATCTGACGATTTCTTATGCGGAGGGCGAATCACTGGTGATCGCGCTGGATCTGAAAGGCGTCGCGTGTTCGACGGGTGCGGCGTGTTCCTCGGGCGCGGTAGAGCCGTCGCACGTGCTGACAGCGGTCGGCTTGCCGCCGGAAGACGCGCGAGCGAGCGTGCGCTTCAGCCTGGGGCGATGCAACACGGCCGAAGAGATCGAATTTGCGCTCGGCGTGATTCCCGGCGTGGTGGAACATCTGCGCGACCTTTCGCCGGCGTACAGGAAGCCGGTGAATGCACGTTAAAGGAAAATGAGTGAGCGGACACAACCCGTGACGACGGCCGTGGCGATGAGCGGCGGCGTGGACAGTTCCACCGTCGCGGCGATTCTGCGCGAGCGAGGCGACCCCATCGTTGGTCTGACGATGCAGCTCTGGAACCAGCGCCGGCTGCCGGAGCTTGCCCGGGCCGGCCCGGTGCAGCACCGGTGCTGCTCGCTTGATGACGTGTACGATGCGCGGCGCGTGGCCGAGCATCTCGGCTTTCCATTTTATGTGGTCAACTTCGAGCGGAAATTCGAAGAGACCGTGGTACGGCCTTTCGTGGACGACTACCTCTCCGGGCGGACGCCGGTGCCGTGCACGCTGTGCAACAACCACGTGAAGTTCGATCAGTTGCTGGTCACCGCGCGGCAGATTGGCGCGGAGCGATTGGCGACGGGGCACTATGCGCGCGTTCGTTTCAACGCGGCTTCCGGACGATACGAACTTCTGCGAGCCCGCGACGAGAATAAGGACCAGTCGTACTTTCTCTTTGGACTGACGCAGGAGCAACTCTCGCGCACCGAGTTCCCGCTCGGCGGGTTGACCAAGGACGAAGTTCGCGCAATCGCGCGTCGCGCGTGTTTGCCGGTCGCCGAGAAGCCGGAAAGCCAGGAAATCTGTTTTGTGCCCACGGGCAACTATGTCCGCTTCATCGAAGGCTACCTGCAGGAGCAGGGCAGGGCGCCGGCGGAGGAATCCGGCGAGATCGTCACGTCGGACGGCGCGGTGATTGGGCGGCACAGCGGCCTGCATCGGTACACGATCGGCCAGCGGCGCGGACTTGGGCTTGCGGCGGGACGGCCGCTCTATGTTGTGAAGATCGATCGCGCGAACAATCGCCTGATGGTTGGAGAGGACGAGGAGTTGCGAAGCGATAGCTGCGAAGTGCGAGACGTAAACTGGATTTTCTCCGCAGCGCCGAGCCGTCCGGTGGAGGCGATTGTGAAGATCCGGCACAAGCATGAGCCTGCCGAGGCCACGATTGCGCCGGTCGATGGGGCAACCGCGTGCGTGCGTTTCCGGCTGCCGCAGCGGGCGATTACGCCCGGGCAGGCCGCCGTGTTCTATTCCGGCGAGCAGGTTTTGGGTGGCGGCTGGATCCGATAGAGCTGCATCTCCGAAGAATCTGCAACTTGTTCCTTCTGAACTTCTAAAACCAGAGACAAGTTCCGCTTCGACCCCCTAGCAAGAATTGCAGCGATCGTTCAGGACATCACATCAGGATGACGCCGAGGAAGCGCTCACAGGGGCGATGCGGATGGAGACGAGCTGTTCGTGCGCGGGGCACAGCGGCTTGAAATCGCAATACCGGCAGGCGTAGCCGGGTTTCGCGGGGAAATCTGCGGCGCGAATGCGGTCGGCGACCTCGGCGACTTTACCGGCCGCCTTGTCGAGTGCCTTTTTGTCGCGGGCCGTCGCCACCGCCTCGTTCGTGGTCAGGTTGTAAAAGACGAGCCGCTCAGGGTCGAGGCCGAGGACGTCGCGCGCGGCCATGGCGTAGAGGCCGAGCTGTAAACTTTTCTCGGCGCTCTTCTGATCCTTCGGATTGCCCGTCTTGTAGTCCACAATCTCGGCGGCGTGCGCACCGAGCTTGTTGATCTGGTCGATGCGCCCGGTGATGACAACGTTCGGCTCGAGCGGCAGCTCGAACGTTTTTTCCTGGGCCAGCACGTCGGGCGGCGCTGCGCTCGCGGTGCGATAAAACGCTTCGAGCTGCTCGCGCCCTGCCTTGCGATATTCCTCCTCCTGGAACGAGTCGCGAAATCCCGCCGCCGGCCATTCACGATTGAAGATTGCTTCCACGTCCGCAAACGAAATCCCCCGCCGCTTGCGCAGCTCAGCGATGAATTCGCGGATCGTGATGTGCATCACGTTGCCGAACGTCATCGCGGCCTGCGGCCCGCCGCGCAGCCTCCACGTCTGCTGGAACTGGTATTTCATCGGGCACATTTCGTACGTGTCGATCGCGGACGCGCTCAACTGCAGCGGCTCCGGCTGCGGCGGGTGATACGCCTTCGCCCACAGTGCGACCTGCGAGTAGGCGCGCGTCGCCGCGGCGGCCGAGCCGAAGAGCTGCGGCTGAGACGCGTCGGCGGGCGGCGAGCCCGCGGCATCTTCGGTTCGCGGCACCGCGACCTTGGGCGAAAGCTGGAGCGTGTCCACGCGCTTGGTGCGCGGGTCCTGCAAAATGTCGTCGAGGAAGGGTGACGGCTTTTTTCGTTGATTGAGCACCGCGGTGAGCGTCAGGTGGCGCCGCGCTCGCGTCAGCGCCACGTAAAACAACCGGCGCTCCTCCTGAATGCGAAAATCTCCCTTCGGTTTTTCCTCTTTCATCAGGGCTTCGGGGAATTCGAGCACAGCGCTTCGCGGCCGGGCGGGGAAGTCGCCGTTGGCGAGCTGCATCACGAAAACGTGAGGAAACTCGAGGCCCTTTGCGGCGTGCACGGTCATCAACTGCACGGCGTCGTCGGCAGGCTCTTCTTCGAGTGCAATCTCGGCGCCGGCTTCGTTGAAGTATTCGAGATATTGAATGAAGTCCTTCAGGCCCTTGGCGTCGGATTGTTTCTCCCAGGCGGACACAAATTCCACGAAGCGCGCGAGCGTCAGCCGGTCGGCGTCGGAGGGCAGGGGAGCGAGCCCCAGCTCGGCGATTAATTCGCCGAGCAGGCCGCTCGCGGGCAAACGCTTCGCGAGCTCGCGCAGTTTGCGGACGAAGGCGGCGAACTCGCCGGCGCGCTCGGTGTTTTTTTTGGATGGCACCTCGTCGCGCATCTTTTCGAGCTCGTCCCAGAGCGATTCGCCCTTGGCCCGGCCGGCACGCTCGGCCAGCCGGACCAAATCGCGCGGCTCGAAGCCCCAATAGGGCATTGCCAGGACGCGCGCGCAGGAAACGTTGTCGGCGGGCACGGCAATGAGCCGGAGATACGCGATCAAGTCGCGCACCAGCGTGCTTGTCAGGATCGAGAGTTTCTTGATGACGAACGGAATCTGGCGCTGGCGCAGCGCCTCGATCAGACGGTCGCGGTGACGATGCTTGCGATAGAGCACCGCGAAGCCGCGCCACGGATGCCCGGGCCCATGCTGGCGGTCGATTTCTCCCGCGATCCAGTGCGCCTCTTCCTCCGGTGTCGCGAACTCGACGATCCAGATTTTTTCGCCGTCGGGGTTTTCGGTGCGGAGCTGCTTCGGGGGCAGCAGCGGCGATTTTTCGTTATTGGAAATCACCTGGCCCGCCACGCGCAGGATCCGCTGCGTCGAGCGGTAGTTTTGCGTCAGCGGCGCCAGCGGCCACCGGCCGGCGGGGGAGCGGCCTTCGCAGAAACGGTCCAGAAAAATTGTGAAGCTGCCGAACGACGCTCCGCGGAAACGGTAGATGGCCTGGTCGTCATCGCCGACGGCCACAATGTTGCGGTGTTCTCCGGCGAGCAGCCAGAGCAGCTCGAGCTGCGCGATGTTCGTGTCCTGAAACTCGTCCACCAGGACGTAGCGGTATTGCTCGCGCAACCGCTGCAGCCGCTCGGGGTCGCCGCGCAGGATCTCGACCGATTCGAGCAGTTGCTCGCCGAAGGTGACCAGGTTGCGCTCGCGCAGCAGCCGCTCGCTCACGCGGTACGCCCGCGCCACTTCTTCCTGCTCCTTGATTCCTTGTTCCCGTTCGAAGCGCGCGTCGGCGTCGAGTTTCTTCTTGTCGCGGTTGAATTCCCTTCGCAGCGCGGCTACGTATCTGTCGTAGTCGTCCGGCGTCACCAGCTCGTCCTGGCAGCGCGAGAAGAATTTCACAAAGTCATTCAGGAATTGGCCCGGTTCGGAAAGCCTCTTGTAGTGCACAAGCCCCAGATCGGCCATGTGCCGCCGCAACAGGATCCAGTGGTCGGTCTCGTCGAGCACCTGAATGTCAGGCCGCGCCTCGCGCAGGATTCTTTCCAGGCAGAATTCGTGAAACGTGCCCAGCCAGACGCCTTCGGCTCGCTCGCCGACGGCCTTCACGACGCGGTGCTTCATCTCGCCTGCGGCTTTGTTCGTGAACGTGAGGCCCAGAATATTTTCGCCGGAAAGCTCGGGATTGGTTTCGAGGAGGTAACGGATTCGCTCGGTGATCACGCGCGTCTTTCCGGTGCCCGCGCCCGCGACCACGAGCAGCGGCCCTTCGCCGTGCTCGACGGCGGCGCGCTGCTCCGGATTCAGAAGCGCGAACGAATCGGATGGCGATGACATTCGGGAAGCGATCCTCGTGTCTTTCCATCGTAACTGATTTGCCAAGAGAACGGAAATGCCCAGCGCGACGCTGTCGTTTCGCTGCGAAATTGACCCTGCCTTGCCGCGCGCCCTATACTGGGCAAGGACAAAAGAGAAAAGCCGCCGCCCGGCAGAGAAAACCATTCCGAGGACGAAGGAGAAGAGATCATGGACCAGCCGGTCATTTTGAGCGCCGTGCGCACCGCAATCGGGAAATTCATGGGCGGGCTTGCGCCGCTTTCGGCCACGGAGCTGGGCGGAAAGGTCATCGCCGAAGCGATCCGCCGCGCCGGCATCGAGGCGAAGCAGGTGGACGAAGCAATCATGGGCAACGTGGTGCAGGCTGGCCTGGGGCAGAATCCAGCGCGGCAGGCGGCGCTCGGCGGCGGGTGCGACCCGCGCGTTGCGGCCATGACGATCAATAAAGTTTGCGGCTCGGGGCTGAAGTCCGTGGCCCTGGCGGCGCAGGCGGTGGCGCTTGGCGAATCGGGCATCGTGGTCGCCGGCGGCATGGAGTCCATGTCGAACTGCCCCTATCTGCTGACGCAGGCGCGCACCGGCTACCGTCTCGGCGATGGTCAGCTCATCGATTCGATGATTCGTGACGGGCTGTGGGACGCGTACGAAGACTTTCACATGGGCATGACCGGCGAATTGGTCGCCGAGAAGTACAAGATCACGCGACAGGAGCAGGACGCGTTCGCTGTGGAAAGCCATCGCCGCGCGATTCACGCCATCAAATCATGCTTCTTCGGCGAACAGATTCTGCCGGTCGAAGTGCCGCAAAAGAAGGGCGCGGCGGTGATCTTCAAGACGGACGAATCGCCGCGCGAAGACACGACGATGGAAACGCTCGCGAAGCTGAAGCCCGCGTTCAAGAAAGACGGCGGCACGGTGACCGCGGGGAATGCGCCGGGAACGAACGACGGCGCCGCGGCGCTCGTCGTCACCAGCGAACGCGCCGCCGCGCGGATGGGGAAGCAGCCGATGGCGCGCATCGTGGCGCAGGCCGTGAGCGGCGTCGAGCCGAAATGGGTGATGATGGCGCCGGTGGATGCGGTCGAGAAAATCCTCCAGAAGACCGGCTGGGACCGCGATAAGGACGTTGACCTGGTCGAGTTGAACGAAGCGTTTGCCGTTGCGGCGATCGCCGTGACGCGCCAGTTGCGGCTCGATCCGCAGAAGGTGAACGTGAATGGCGGCGCGGTGGCGCTGGGACATCCAATCGGCGCTTCCGGCGCGCGTATCCTTGTCACGCTGCTCTACGAAATGCAGCGGTGCAATGTGAAACGCGGCATCGCGGCGCTTTGCCTCGGCGGAGGCAACGCCGTCGCCCTTGCTGTCGAGCGCTGAGTTGTTTGCTCTTGTTTTTGGGTGCCATGCGCGCTTGACCTTTCTCTGCTTCCTGTGATTCCTTTGCTTCTTCTGCTTCTTACATCGCGACGGGAGCTGGCATGAATCTCGACGGCATCAAGACAATTGGCGTGCTCGGCGCGGGCACGATGGGCAACGGAATCGCGCACGTGTTTGCGCGGTCCGGCTACACGGTAATCGTGCGCGACGTGGAGAAGCGCTTCCTCGACCGCGGCCTGGATACGATCGGCAAGAATCTCGACCGCGAAGCGAAGAAGGGCAAGATCACGGAGGCCGACAAGCCCGCGATTCTCGCGCGCATCCAGCCGACAACGGATGCTGGCTCGCTGGCGCAGGCGGACTTCGTCGTCGAAGCGGTGCCGGAACAATGGGATCTGAAAACGCGCGTGCTGAAAGACGTGGACGCGGTGCTACGCCCCGGCGTGATTATCGCGAGCAATACGTCCTCGATTTCGATTACGGCGCTCGCCGCCATCACCAGCCGCCCCGACCGCTTCATCGGCATGCACTTCATGAATCCGGTGCCGGTGATGGTGCTTGTCGAAGTGATTCGCGGGCTGCAGACGAGCGACGAGACGTTTGCGCTCACCATGGCACTCGCCGAAAAACTCGAAAAGAAGCCGGTGGCGGTGAATGACGCGCCCGGCTTTGTATCGAACCGCGTCCTGATGCCGCTGATCAACGAAGCGGCGTTCTGCGTCATGGAGGGCGTCGCCACGCCCGAAGCGGTGGACGCAGTGATGAAGCTGGGGATGAATCACCCGATGGGCCCGCTCGAACTGGCGGATTTTATCGGGCTCGACGTGTGCGTGGACATCCTCGAAGTGCTCTACAAAGGATTCGGCGACCCGAAGTACCGCGCCTGCCCATTGTTGCGAAAGTTGGTGGCGGCGGGCTGGCTCGGCCGCAAATCCGGCCGCGGGTTCTACAAATACTGAAGAGGATTCGGGATCCTGTCCGGAGCGAAATAGCGAAAATAAGCTATTTGCTTTTTCTTCGCCTTGTGGTAGCCTGCGTCTTCGTTGACTGTTCGCGCAGAGAAACGGAACTCTCTGGTAAACTCCCCGGCAGCCGCGGGTACCGGGTCATCCGGGCTTGGGATTCAATCTTCGGCGAGAGGTGGGACGATGGTGGACGAAAAGGCAAAGATGCTGGAATCGGCGATCGCGCAGATCGAAAAGACCTACGGAAAAGGCTCGATCATGCGGCTGGGAAATCGCGACGTCATGGTCCCAGTCAGCGTGATTCCCAGCGGCTGCCTTTCGCTCGATGCGGCGCTCGGCGTGGGCGGATTCCCGCGCGGGCGCGTGATCGAAATTTACGGCCCGGAATCCGGCGGCAAGACCACCATGTCGCTGCACGTGATCGCCGAAGCGCAGAAAATGGGCGGGCAGGCGGCGTTCATTGACGCCGAGCACGCGCTCGATCCGGCCTACGCGCGCAAGCTGGGCGTGGACGTGGACAACCTGCTTGTCTCGCAGCCCGACAACGGCGAGCAGGCGCTTGAAATCGTCGAGACGCTGGTTCGGTCCGGCGCGGTGGACGTGGTCGTGGTGGACTCGGTGGCGGCGCTGGTGCCCAAGGCCGAGCTTGAAGGCGAAATGGGCGACCCGCAAATGGGGTTGCAGGCGCGGCTGATGTCGCAGGCGCTGCGCAAGCTGACGGCGATTGTCTCGAAGTCGCGCACCTGCCTGATTTTCATCAACCAGATCCGCGAAAAAATCGGCGTGCTGTTCGGCAATCCGGAGACGACCACGGGCGGCCGCGCGCTGAAATTCTATTCCTCCATTCGCCTCGATGTCCGCCGCATCCAGTCCATCAAAGACGGCGACCGCGTGGTGGGCTCGCGCACCCGCGGCAAAGTCGTGAAGAACAAAATGGCCGCGCCGTTCCGCGATGCGGAATTCGACATCCTGTACGGAGAAGGCATATCGCGCGAAGGCGACTTGATTGATCTCGGCGTCGCCAAAGGAGCGCTCGAAAAGTCCGGCACGTGGATTTCGTTCGGCAGCGAGCGCCTCGGCCAGGGCCGCGAAAACGCGCGGCAGTTCCTGAGAGAAAATACGGACGTCCGCGACAAGCTCGAAGCCGCGCTGCGAAAGCAGTTGGGTCTTGCGAACCCGAATCCAGTGGAAGATGCGAAGCCCGCCGTCGAAGCGCCCAAGGCCAGCGCGCAGGCCGCGGGCGCCGGGAAGGGGAAGCCCTTGCGCTAATCGCGGCACAGGGGTCTGCGAACCACTTCTCCATTTGTTCGTGGTACTTTCGATTAGTACTCCGCCGTCTCACTGCGCGGATCAGCCAACCACTTTTTCGCGCTTTCCTATTGCAACCTACCTACTAGTTTCCCTAGAATTCGTTTAGCGCCTGCTGCCCATTCGGCGGCAGGCGCTTGGAGTCTATGAGAACGTTCCGCCAGCCCGCCTCGCCGTTCGTTGCGATACTGCTCGCCCTTTTGCTTGCGGGCAGTTCGGTGGCCTGGACGGCGCCGCGCAGCCGCTCGAAAAACGCGAAGTACTCCGCTCGAAAACATTCCCGCGGTTATATTCCCACGCTTGCGGATTCGACGAAGGGTGACGTGGCCGCGTATGACGACCCGGTCGTGCGCGACATCGCGGTTGAGGCTCTGGGCCGCGCGAACGGCTCCGTGCTCGCTATGGATCCGACCAACGGCCGGATCCTTTCCATCGTCAACCAGCAGATGGCGTTCTCTTCGGGATTTGAACCCTGCTCGACGATCAAGCCCGTGATCGCGCTCGCGGCGCTCGATGAAGGAATCATCACGCGCGATACGATGCTGCCCATCGGCCGCCGCCGCTACATGGATCTGACCGAGGCGATGGCGCATTCGAACAACACGTTTTTCGAGGAGCTGGGCCGCCGGCTCGGCTTCGCGACAGTCTCGCGCTACGCGCGGCAACTGGGTCTGGGTGAGCGCGCCGCCTACATGGTTCCTGAAGAGCAGCCCGGAACATTCCCGGCGGAGCCGCCGGCCTATGGCGGGGTGGCCCGCATGTCCAGCTTCGGCGAGGGAATCAACATCACGCCGCTGCAGCTCGCCTCGCTGGTCGCGACTTTCGCGAACGGCGGCGACATGTACTACCTGCAGTACCCGCGCACCGAGGAAGAACGACAGAATTTCACGCCCCGGCTGAAGCGGCATTTGAACATCCAGCCATTGCTGCCGGAACTGCGGGAGGGAATGCTGGCGGCGGTGCTCTACGGCACCGGACGCCAGAGCTACGATCCGGACGGCGAGCAGGCTCTGGGCAAGACAGGCACCTGCGACGACCACTCGAAGGGCGGGCGGCTGGGCTGGTTCGTTTCCTACGCGGATCAGGCAAACCCGAAAATCGTGCTGGTGGTTCTGCTGCGCGGTAGTAGCCGGCGCGTCAGCGGGCCCCGCGCCGCCGATGTGGCCGGGCGGATCTATCGCGGCCTGCACGAGCACAACTATTTCGCGGAAAGCCGGCCTGCCACCACTTCGACCTCGGCTTCGGCCAGTCTCAATCCGAACTAGGCTTCCATCCCCTGCAAGCTTAAGGTGTCATGGATGAACCGCGCGTATGGCGCGAGCGCGCCATCGTGGGCAGACGCAGCGCGCGGGGTCTGCGTCCGTTCGTTTTCCATCGCGGCGTCTTCAGCGGTTCGAACTGGGCTTCATAGCACGTGTCGCAGAGTTCCTCCGCACCAGCGTCGGCTGTACGCGGCTGGAACATCTGCCCGCATTCCGGGCAGGGCTGCTCGCCGGGGTATGGGGAATTCGTGGGAGAGAAGAACAGGGATCCATCCATCGTGTGGCCTCCGGTCGGTTCACGAGGAGCATTCTCCGTGAACGACTTAATTCCTGCGGAGAGGCGTGTCCCGGTGGGAAGTCGGGAGCCGCCAGCACGGAAATACCTGCAAGCCCCGCTCCAAAGCGCCCCACCGGAATTACCTGAAAATGCAGGCCTTTGGCGCCACTACCTGGGTCAATCAGATTCCCAACTTCCCGAACTAGGCAACCGTTTGCGGTTGCCGCCGCTGCCCTGGGGTTACTGCCCGGCACACCGGGCAAGAATTAGCACTTGGCTGCCAACCGCTAAATAGTTTATCCTTCATGACCTTTGGGGGCGGATCTTCTGCGGGAAGAAGGGGTATAGGGTGAACCGAAAACTCTGGGTGCCGGGGGCAGTTCTAGGACTGGTTGTCATCTCCTCCGCGGCCTTTCTTTACTCGGATTCCTCCATCGAACGGGACCTCGCCGAACAGGCTCGGCGCACGGAAGCCCGGGCGGAGCACCTACAATCCCAGGTTGTGCTGTTTTCCGAATCCGCCGTCCCTCGCGGACTGCCCTTCAATGTTTTTCTCCAGCGCTTTGGAATTGATGCTGGCACGACCGCGGAGCTGGCCGCTTCCGTTCAACCGGTTTTTGACCTTCGGCAGCTTCGCGCCGGCAATGAGCTCGCAATCGGACGCTCCGTTTTGGGCGAGCTTCGCGCCCTGCGGTACCGAATTGATGCCGACCGGATGCTCTGGGTCCGGCCGGAAGGCGGCGATTTCCGCGCCGAGATCCAGACGATTCCCTCCGTCACCGAGACGGTGGGGGTGGGTGGCGAAGTTCACGGGTCGCTGTTTGAAGGCATCACGGACATCGGCGAACGGCCCGAGCTGGCGATGCGACTGGCGGACATCTTCGGCTACGACCTCGATTTCTACACCGATACGCGCCCCGGCGACACGTTTCGCGTCGTGCTCGAGCGCAAGAAGCTCACCAACGGAACGGTGGTGAGCTACGGCCGGATCCTGGCTGCCGAATACAACAATGACGGACACGCGTACCGCGCCATTCTGTTTCACGATGGGTCGGGTCGCGAAACCTATTTCACGCCGGAAGGGAAGTCGCTGAAAAAAGCGTTTCTCCACTCGCCGCTCAAATTTGCCGCCCCGGTGACGTCGCACTTCAGCGCGCACCGCTTCCATCCGATCTTGCGCCGTTACCGCCCGCACCTGGGGACCGACTATGGCGCGCCCATTGGCACGCCGGTGCAATCCATCGGTGAAGGCAAAGTGGTATTCGCGGGGCGGAAGGGCGGCGCAGGGAACCTGGTGGAAGTCCTGCACACGAACGGCTACGAGACTTATTACATGCACCTTTCGCGGGTCCTGGTGCGCGCGGGGCAGCGCGTCAATGAAGGCCAGCGCATCGGCCTGGTCGGCATGACCGGTCTCGCCACCGGGCCGCACCTCGATTTCCGCATCGAGCGCCACGGGCAGTTTCTGAATTTCGAGCGGCTGTCGCTGCCATCGGCGGAGCCGGTCGCGCGGCGCGACTGGAATGAGTTCGCCGCCGTGCGCAATCACGCCATCGGACAATTGCCCAACCTCGGCGCCATTCTCGCGCGCAATCGCGCACCCGCGTCCGGCACTTCTTCACGCTGAAACCCGTTGAAACCAGCCCCGTTCTAGGTTTCTCGCCCGAACAATTTATGGAGGCGTGGCCCGTTCTACTCCACTTGGAGCGGCGCGATCACGCTGCCGATCTTGCCGGTCATGTTGTCGCGCACGGCAGCGGTGAAAACAATTGGGGCGCGCGGCTGGCTTCGCCGCAGCGCCCGGAGCGTTTTCAATTCGGAGAGTGGTCTTACTTGACGACCCAGGTGTCGCCTTCGAGGAGAAGTTTCGCGATGTCGCCGCGCCCGCGCTTCGCGATCACATCCTGGATCTGTTGGTTGACGACTTCTTCGTAGGGCGGCAGATCGTCATACGCGCGCAGAACGCCGATCGGTGTCGGGAAGCCGGGCCGCTGCTCCATGTGCGATAGCATGAAGGCATACGCCGACCGCGGGTGATGTTCGTCGTGCACCAGCAAGTCGCTTTCCTTCACGCCGTTGCCGAGCTGGACCACTTCGAGGTCGAAGCCGCGGAGGCGAATTCCCTTGTCGCGGTTCTTGCCGAAGATGAGCGGCTTCCCATTCTCCAACTGAACGACGTGCTCGCTGCGAACATCTTTCTCGGTCAGGTTGGACCACGCCCCGTCGTTGAAGATGTTGCAATTCTGCAGGATTTCGACAAATGCCGCGCCTCGATGCGCAGCGGCCCGCTTGATCGTTTCTTTCAAGTGCTGCTGGAAAATGTCCACCGAGCGCGCTACAAACGTGGCTTCCGAGCCGATCGCGAGTGAAATCGGATTAAACGGGCGGTCCGGCGAACCAAACGGCGTGGATTTCGTCTTCTTGCCGAATTCGGACGTTGGGGAATACTGGCCCTTCGTCAAACCGTAAATCCGGTTATTGAAGAGGAGAACCTTCAAACCGACGTTGCGGCGCAGCATGTGAATCGTATGATTGCCACCGATCGAAAGCGCATCGCCGTCGCCCGTCGCCACCCAGACCTCCAGGTCCGGACGCATCAGCTTGATTCCGGTTGCCACCGCCGGCGCGCGCCCGTGGATGGAATGAAAGCCGTAGGTGTTCATGTAATAGGGGAAGCGGCTGGAGCAGCCGATCCCCGAAACCACGACAAATTTCTCGCGGGGAATGCCGAGCTCGGGAAACACCGACTGCACCGCCGAGAGAATGGCGTAGTCGCCGCAGCCGGGGCACCAGCGCACCTCCTGGTCGGTCTGAAAATCTTTCTTTGTCAGAGCGGGCAATGTATCGGTAGCCATGTTCGTTTCTCCGTAGTCCCCTAGCTCAGCAGTTCTTCGATCTTCGCTTCGATTTCCGCCTGCTTGAACGGGCGGCCCTGAATCTTGTTGAATCCCTGCACGTCCACCAGATATTTCGCGCGGAGCACGAGCGAAAGCTGCCCCATGTTCATCTCCGGCGCCAGCACCTGGCGATAGCGCTTCAATACTTCGCCGAGGTTCCGCGGCAGGGGATTCAGATGGCGAAGATGGACGTGGCCGATGCGCCGGCCCTGCGCGCGCTGAGCCTTCACCGCTGCCGTGATGGGGCCGTAGGTCGAGCCCCAGGCGACGATCAGGAGGTCGCCTTCGGCGTCGCCCACGGGTACAACATCGGGAATATCCTGCGCGACTGCCTCCACCTTCGCCGCGCGCAGCCGCACCATGTGCTCGTGGTTCAGCGGCTCGTAGTTGATGTTGCCGGTGACGTCCTGCTTCTCCAGCCCGCCGATGCGGTGTTCGAGCCCCGGCGTGCCGGGGATCGCCCACGGCCGCGCCAGCGTCTGCGGGTCGCGGCGGTAGGGCAGAAATCCTTCCGGATCGGAAGCGAACTTCACGGGGATTTCGGGAATTTCGCCGAGTTCGGGGATGCGCCACGGCTCCGCGCCGTTCGCAAGGTAGCCGTCGGAGAGGATGATCACCGGGACCATGTACTTGATGGCGATGCGCGCGGCTTCAATCGCCACCCAGAAGCAATCGCCTGCGGTCGTTGCCGCCAGCACCGGAACCGGCGCTTCCGAATTTCGTCCGAAGAGCGCTTGCAGCAGATCAGCTTGTTCGGTCTTCGTGGGCAGGCCGGTGGAAGGTCCTCCCCGTTGCACGTCGCAAATCACGAGCGGCAGCTCGACGGCGATCGCTAGGCCAATGGCCTCCGTCTTCAAAGCCATTCCCGGGCCGGAAGTCGTGGTGATGGCGAGAGCGCCGGCATAGGCCGCGCCGATCGCCGAAGTGACGGCGGCGATTTCGTCCTCGGCCTGAAACGTCGTCACGTCGTAATTCTTGTAGCCGGAAAGCTCGTGAAGAATGTCCGAGGCGGGCGTAATCGGATACGAGCCCTGGAACAGGCGAAGGCCGGCCTTCTGCGCCGCCACGACGAACCCCAAGGCGAGGGCCTGGTTGCCGCTCAAGTTGCGATACGTCCCCGGAGAGAGATGCGCCGGAGGAATCTCGTAGGAGATTTGAAACGCTTCGGTCGCTTCGCAATAGGAGTAGCCGGCTTTCATCGCCAGCTTGTTGGCTTCGGCGAGCAGCGGCTTCGCCTTGAATTTGTCGTCGAGCCAGCGATAGGTCGCATCCATCGCGCGGTTGTAAAGCCAGTAGCACATGCCGAGCGCGAAGAAATTCTTGCAGCGGTCCATGACCTTGGCATCGAGGCCGAGGTCCTGCAGAGCAAGCCGGGTGAGCTTCGAGAGTTCAAGGGCGAAGACGCGGTATCCATCGAGAGAATGATCTTCGAGGGGATTCGTCTCCATCTGCGCCTTGCGGAGGTCAGTTTCCTCAAAGTTGTCGCTGTTGACGATCAGAATCCCGTTGCGCTTCAGGTCGCCAAGATTCATTTTCAGCGCCGCCGGGTTCATCGCAACCAGCGCGTCCACGGCGTCGCCGGGCGTGTACACGTCGCCGGACGAGAACTGAATCTGGTAGCCGCTCACGCCGGGAAGCGTGCCCGCTGGGGCGCGAATTTCGGCGGGATAATCGGGAAACGTCGCCAGGTCGTTGCCGTAGAGCGCGACGGTGTTGGTGAACTGGCTCCCCGTAATCTGCATGCCGTCGCCGGAATCGCCGCAGAACCGGATAACCGCTTTGTCGATGACCTCGCGTTTACGATGGCTTGAATCTTCTGCTTTAAGTCCAGTAACGGTTGCCATAAGTCACCCGGAGTATGTGTTTTTCGAGCTTTCGACGAATGCGGCCCGTCCCTGTGGCGCCCGGCTGGTCGGCGGAGAGGCAACCAACGAGGTGGAGGTAACTGGCGTAACGCCCGTCGAATCAAGGAGCGTCTCTCGCCACTCCCCGAATGATTAAGATATCACATCGCGAACGCGGAGGCGTAACAGAAACTCGCCCTTTCGCCGGTGGCTATCTGGCGACTTCCGGGCGGAAGAGGGCGCTGGGCTTGCCGATTTGATTCTGCAATTGTATTCACACTGCCATAATCATTCATCGGGACTGGCGACGGCTGCACCCAGATGTTTGCCGAGCCAGCCGCGGAGCAGTGAGAAGAAATCATCGCGGACAGCTCTTTCGAGCCAGGGGTAATGGCCGCAGCGCTCCCATTCGGGATACTCGATCTGCGGAACAAAAGGCTCGAGAGACGCCAGGATCATGCGGCCCGGATGCGGGTCGGCGCCGCCATGCAGCATCACCACCGGCGATGTGATGGCGGAAAACGCTTCCGGATAAACGCCCTGCGCCTGCAAACGCAGCATGTCGCCCCAGGTTTCTTCGTACGCGCGGGCATCGCAGGCTTCGAGTTCCTGGTCTCTCGAGATGAGATCGTAGGAATCGAGAGGCATCAACAGATCAGCGCAGGCCTGCATCCGCTTGTCGGGATCGGCGATCTCCTCGGCAAGGCGCGCCAATTGTTGCCGCAGGGCGTCGTCCATTCGTTCCTCACGGGTTGCCTGCAAACGAGCGCGCGCGACGACGTCAAAGGTGCCGCAGCCGATCAGTACAATCGGCCCGGCGGAGCGCGGATGAGCCGTGGCATACGCGAGCGCGAGCATCGCGCCCCAGGACCGAGCCGACGAGGGCAGGGCGGGCGTCCCCGCACAGCGTCTGGATCAGTTCATGCAAGTCGGCGACGTGGCGCGTCACCGTGAGCGGTTCGGCGCCGCTGCCGCGCTGGAAAGGCTCGCGGAGCACGAACGAGTTGGCAAGCCCGCGCGCGACCGGCGCCGTATGCCTCGGCGCCCCGGGCCCTCCATGAATCAGGACGACCTGCGGCCCCGATGTTCCGTAAATGCGAGCCCCGTAAGTGCGAACATGGATCACGACGTTCGGTGGAAGGTCACGCGATTATCCGCCCGAACTCCTTCGCCGTTCAACGCCGCCTTCTGCAGGTGGCGGCACTCGGAATCTGAGTGATGCTCGACCTGAAATCTTACCCCTTGCTTTTTCGCCTTGTCTTCGCCTAGACTGGGGCCGTTCGAACTGTGGAGGCGCAGCATGTCCCTGACGAAGCGGCAAAAAGAAGTGCTCGACAACCTAGTCACCTTCATCAACAAGCATGGCTACTCGCCGAGCTTCGAAGAGCTGGCCAAGTCGCTGAAGCTGACGTCGCTCGCGACGGTCCACAAGCATCTCTCCACGCTCGAGCGCAAGGGCTACATCCGCCGCGGATACAACCAGAGCCGCTCGATTGAAGTCATGCAACTTCCGAAGCCGGTGAAGGAGCAGGTCCTTGAGCGCCACGTCATCGAGCTGCCGCTGGCCGGGCGAATCGCTGCGGGCCAACCGCTTGAAGCCGTCGAAGACAAGGAAACTATCTCGCTGGGCGATTTCGCGCGCGGGCAGAACACCTTCGTCTTACAGGTGAAGGGAGATTCCATGCGCGACGACCACATCCTCGACGGCGATTTCATCGTTGTCGAGCAGACCCAGGTCGCCAATCCCGGCGAAATCGTGGTGGCACTGGTGGGCGGCGAGGATGCGACCCTCAAGCGCTTCTACCGCGAGTCCGGCGGAAAGATCCGCCTGCAGCCCGCGAATTCGCAGATGCAGCCCATCGTCGTTCCCGCCACCGATGTGAAGATTCAGGGCCGCGTTGTGGGTGTCCTTCGCAAGTACTAATCCTCGAGGCGCTCTCTGTGACTTGCAAGCAAGCCACGCTGGCCATTGCACTGGCTTGGCTGGTTCCCGCGATGCTCCCGCAAGCAAGTGCCGCGTTTCTTGGCTCTCCCTGTGGAGCGCGAGGCTTCGGTGGAGAGGCTCTCGGCATGGACGCTTTGGCTCCTTGACCCTGGGGCCGTCCGGATTTGGCAGGGGAGGCCCGAAGAACCTCTCCATGCGTAACCGGTGGCATCCTTCGCTCCGGCGCACCCGCTCGTAGAATGGCGCGGATCGTCCTAGTACGCCCTCGGAACGCTCCACATCGCCGTCTCGAATCTCCGTATCTGTTTGGCACAATGCGCAAAATTTTGCACTTGCCTCGATCACGCAGCAGGGTCTAGAGTTGACCTCCCCCAGTCCTAAGATTCAGCAGTATGGAACAGGCTCTCTGACTCAAGGAGGGGCCATGTGGGGCACGAAAAAGTCGGAGCCGTCGCCTAAGGCGTCGTATCCGGTTCATCCCGAACCAAGACCGGCGAGCAGCGTCCCGCCGCGTGTGGAGGCAAAAACCATGAATCCGATCGAGTCGAACTTTCCTTCCACCTCGTCCGACCGCACGTCGGCGCGGCTGGGGGCCAGCTTGCACGTCAAGGGCGAAATCACGGGCAATGAAGACCTGCACGTGGACGGCACCCTTGAAGGGCTGATCCAGCTCGAGGACCGCAAGCTGACCGTAGGTGCAAGCGCCAAGGTGACTGCCGACGTGATCGCCCGCGAAGTTGTGGTCTATGGCAACGTGAAAGGCAATCTTCGCGCGCGGGACCGCATTGAAATCAAGAAGGACGGCTCGGTGGTGGGTGACCTGACCACTGCGCGGATCATGATCGAGGACGGCGCCTACTTCAAAGGCTCGATCGAGATTGACCGCGCCCACGATGGCACGGAGACTGATCTCGAGAAGCCAGCGTTTACGCGCACCGCCGCTCGGACCTCTGCTTCCTCCTCCGATTAGTCATTTGCTCGCCGGTTCCGGGGCAGGCGGCTCGCCGCTTGCCCCGCGGCCGCGTCCCCGCTGCGGTCGGCCTGATCGGCAATCTTCTTTCGCGACGTAAGAAATCAAAATTCGGCGAAATGCGGCCTGACTCTCAGGGGCGACTGCAACTTTAGTTATTCGGAAGACGCCGCCTTTTCATTGCCGGCTGGGGCAGGATGGTGCTGCTGAAGGGGTGGGCCTGCGATCGGTCCGGCTGCGGCCCCTGGCGCTGCCTGGCCGGAGTCATGAGGCTTCATCTCCAGAGTGACGTATCGCGCTTCCTTGTCGCTGTTGTTTTTCAGCAGGCGCGCCACCAACGCCCGCCCGAGCCACACCGGATCACCCGGGCGAAGCAGCCGCTCCAATCCCTTTCCTGCCGCGGGGGCCAGCACAACTTCATCCACCGCGACCAGGAGGAGTTCGTGCTCCGGATCACGGAGGGTCATCTGCTGGTGCGGCAGGAGGTGAGTGAGCACGACGCGCGTCTCGTCCGTTTCGAATTCGGGCCAGACGATTGGCGTCACGTCCGCAGCCTGCACTGGCGGAGGAGGACAAGCCGCTGGCTGGTCCGCGACCACTTGCACGCACAGGTTGCGCAGCTCGCCCTGGGGATGAAGCAGCTCGATCGTGTCGTTGCGAAAGGGAGCGTCGCCGTTGTTCCGCGCTACGTGCGCAAAACCCCCGCGGGAATACCTCACGGCTCCATCCGCCAACTGGAGGTGCACCTCCGGCTTGCCCGGCGTGGCGCTCGTGACGTCCGCGTCCCCGAGCGTGACGTACACGTAGTCGTGATCGTGCTGGTGCAGCAGCGTGGATTCGTGCGGGGCCACTTCGACCCGCAAAACGTTCACATATTCATTCTGGATCGTGAGATGGTGGTGCGGTTCCGAAGTGACCGGCACCGCCGCGGGCGTATCCTTGGTGAGCGTCCAGCTCTGGCTCGCTGATTCACAGGCCAGGAAGATCACCAGGGCAATGAAAAGTACCGTCGCTTTCAACTCGATTCCTCCCTCGCAACTTCGCAAGCCTTAGCATACCGGGAAACCATCGGCAGGAATTCGTTTGTGATTCGACGCTGGTGACAGAAGCTCGCGAAAGCCCGGCGAGATGTGCCGTACTTTCGCGAGCCCTTTCTGGTTTCGGCTTACTTTACGGTCAGCGAAACGGTTGTCGAGTGCGTCAGGCTCCCGCTGGTGCCGGTGATCGTCAGCGTGCGCGTCCCCGTCGTCGTCCTCGAGCGCGTCGAAATGGTCAGCGTGGACGTGCCCGAGCCTGTCACCGACGTTGGGTTGAACGACGCCGTGGAGCGCGACGGCAACCCGCTGACGCTGAAGCTGACACTGCCGCTGAAGCCATTCACCGCCGTGACCGTCACCGTATAGGAAGTCGAGTTCGGGCGCGTCACGGTCTGCGAACTGGGCGAAGCGGAAATCGAGAAATTGGGCGGGTTCAAGGAATTGATCACGAGTTGCACAGTAGCCGAATGGCTCGTGCTGCCCGATGTTCCTTGAACCGTGATCGTATAGGTTCCGGGCGTTGTGGTGGTGGAGGTTGTCACATTCATCGTGACACTGCCGGAAGTATTCACGGAATTGCTCGGACTGAAGCTTGCGCCCGCGCCCGCGGGCAATCCGCTGGCGTTGAGAGTCACCGTGCCGCTGAAGCCATTCAGCGCCGCCACGCTCACGCTGTAGCTGGTGCCGCTGCCCTGCACGACGGTTTGCGAAGACGGCGATGCGGATACGGAAAAATCAGGCGTCGGCGGCCCGCCGCAGCCGCTGAACTTGAATGAGGCGATGCGCGTGTGCCAATTGAACGAACCATTCGCCGGCTGGTATTCGGTGGCGTACCAGAAGGTGCAGTCGTCCGACGGATCGACGCTCATGCTGCTGTAATCGCCCCAGCGGCTGAGTCCGCCCGTTTGCGAGCCGGGACCTTCGATGATGCTCGTTTCCGATTCCATCATGCCGAGCGGATCGGAAGGGACGCGGCCGGTATAGCGGATCGCCGGATGCAGCGTGCTGCTCGATACGCTATAGCCGACGGCAATGTCCCCGGACTTGTCCATCGCGATGCTGCCCATCCAGCGGTGATTCGAGTCCGGCGCGAACGTGCCTTGCTGAAAAATTGCAGGATTGGTCCCCGGATTCTGGATCTCGTACCAGCGGATGCCCGCCACCGTGCCGGCCGTCACCGAGTGGTTGACGACGAGCGATTCGTGATCCCCGAAGTTGCGGTAGGCGAGGCGATACATCAGGCGATCCGCCAGCGTGTCGAGCTTCTGGGTGGTGCCGGATTGCGCGATGCACGTGCCGCCCCCGCAGGCTTCTGCAAACGACGCGACGGAGAGAGCGGTCGGACCCGTTAGCGTCGTGTTGCCCGAGTTGGCGAAATCCACGTGGAATTTCCAGAGGTTGAGCGAGTTCAGCGTGCTCGAATTGAAGTTGAGAAAGAACGCGGGCTCGCCCGCGGGCGGAGGCGTCGCGCCGTCCAGATCGGAGGGGAGCACTCCGCCGAAACTCGTGCTGAGCTGGAAACACTGTTGCGTCGCCGTGTTGCCCGCGCGCATTGCGGCGCTATCCATCGCGCACAGCCGGGCTCCCTGGAAAAACAATCCTGCGTTGTCGAACATGTTGTACGTGGCGTAGTACGCGTCCGGCCAGACGCCCAGCTTGGGATAGTCGTTGAATCCGGGCTGCTGAAATTGATACCGGTTGAATTTCCCGGTGGCGTCGGACGTCTGCGAGACAGCCACGCACTGGTAGAAGGGCGGCCCGCCGCTCACGCTCAATTGCGACATCACCCAGCGGCTGTTCAGCTTGTCGTAGATCGCGATGATGTCGCCATCGTTGTTCGTCTCGCAAGACCCGCCGAACCCGGACCACAATGTGTTGCCGGCCACCGGGCCGAGGACCAGATTGTGAGTGGCTTTGTCGTAGACCGCGAATTCGGTGTTCACCCATTCGACGTACTGCGTTGCGCCCGCCGCCCCGCTCGTATCGGGCGGCGCCGAGCCGTTCGCGGCGACACCGTCAAAGTTGGCGCCATTGGTGGTTGCCACACTGGCCAGGGCCGAAGTCTGCCGGACGGGATCGGCCGGTTGAGTGATTCCGCGCGGCGGGTGGAGCAGACGAATCTCGTGCTCCTCGGGCGGTCCGGAATGGCGGCGCAGCGGCTTGATGTCGCGCAGGGGGGGCGAAACGTCGTGCCAGCTCTCGCGCACGATTTCCGGCTGGCGCAACTCCTTCTGCGTGTAGGCGGCATCGCTCAGAAAGCCCAGCGAGAAGAGTGCAATCCCTCCAAGCAACAAAACGAACAAGCGGCTGCGAAACGATGTCATGGACGGTTTACCTCACCTTGAACGAACTGTTCCAATCCGGATGGGGGCATTGCGCGGGGGACGAAAACATCAGCGCAGAATTAGACACTGTCTCTTTGCACGTGTCAAGAAGCATGGCCGCCGCACGCATCATGTTGAAAACCCCGTAGTGGGTCTGTTTGAAGTGTGCCCAAGGTGGCGTACACTTCGGATCATGCTCTTTATGGTCATTGAACGCTTCAAACACGGCGATGCTGCACCCATTGGTAACCGATTCAAGCTCAGAGGTCGAATGTTGCCCGAGGGCGTCTCCTACCACGCCAGCTGGGTCGATTCGACGGGCACTCGTTGCTTCCAGGTCATGGAAACGCTGCATCCGGACTTGTTGAACACTTGGATTGGCTGCTGGGAAGACTTGGTCGAATTTGAAATCGTTCCAGTCCTCACCTCTGCCGACTTCTGGGCGAAAAAGCAGCTCGAATAGGCCGCTCCTAACTGCCCCACTGCGAAAGCCGAAGCGTAAAGTACTCCCTGCGAATCCAGAGAGTCAGGCCATCCGAGAACAGCAGGCTGCCGAAGCCGCGAGCGGCTCGGATGGCCGCGCTGTCGGACTGAATTCTCGCGACAGCGACTAAGGCTTGGCCTCGGGCTTCGTCCCTGGCTTTTCTTCACCACCGGGAGGGAGGCCTTCGACGCTCACCATTTCGTGGTCGTGGATCTTGTCAGCGCCAAGCGGTTTCGTCTTCTTGATTTCGTACTCGGCCTGCCCGTTCGCCACGAGAGTGATGCCGCCGTGCCCTTTCCAGAAGCCTGTAATCAGATCCACGCGCACGAAATATTTCTGCCCCGCCTCGAACGGCATTTCGATTCCTGACGCCTTGTCGTTCGAACGGATGCTGTGCGGTCCCGGGGTCAGCTTGACGGCGAAGCACCGGCCGTTGTCCATGCGCGCAACTTCTTTGTCATCCACATAGACCGACGGTTCGAGCGCGGATCCCGCGTAGCGCTTCGAGCGGTAGACGTAGACGATGACTTTCTCGCCCGTCGGCGCTGCAACGGCCGGAGCGGCGGTCGCAGCGGGCGTGGCCGGCGGTGCAGGTGTCGCGGGTGCGGCCTGCGCCGCTGGCGGTGTTTCGGGCGGTTTTTCCGGGGGTTGCTGCGCGCGCAAAGTGAATGCGCACGCAAGGACCAACAACAGGGGAAGAACCCAAGAACAGCGTTTCATTTTCTTCGCCTCCGATGGAGTATGGATCACTCGGGCCTACCATCCAGAATCGCAGGGCCTGGCGAAGATGATTAACCGCGCGTAAAGTACTTCCCGCGACGACCACTGTCAAGCGCCACGGCGTGGAAGGTGAGTGGGCCTCTTCGCCTACGCCGTCAACAAGAAAAGCACGCTTCACGGCGCACAAACGTCCGCCGAGGCGTGCGCGAAGCATCTCAAAAAGAAGATTGAAGGAAACTAGACCCCTGCGGTGCATTTACAACCCATATTCTGCGCTTCATGTGATGACCCCATAAAAGTGGAAAAACAGGACACGGGAACCTACACAGTTGGGCAAGGGAAGAGTGGCAGAAGTCACTTCACCTCCACCGGGTTCCTCAGCAGGAAAAAACCATCTTCCAACTGGACCAGGGCCTCGTTAGGACTTTTCCAAGCGACGACGTTGGCGACTTTTACGGTGCGGCCCGCCACCTGAAATTGCGGCGACTGCTCCAACTGGCCGTTCGCAGAGGCCGATCCGACAAACCACCGCGGTCCAGTGGGCCCTCCCACAGGCAACAACACTCCCACCCCGCTCACGGGTCCGCCGATCCTCCACAGTCCAATCGTTTTCACCACCGTCGGGTTCCAAAGATGCTCCGGCTTCGATTCGAGCATTTTCATGACCGTCGCAGCATCCATCCCCAAAGCCGTTTCCCAGGATATTGGCAAGAGCTTCTCGCCATCCCAAAAATACAGGCCGGGAAAAGAAAAGTCGATGCCTTGGGTCCTCTTACTCACCTTCACCGTAACCAGGACGCGTGGTGAATCAGGGCCAAGAAACATTGCGCGATCGAACGCAAACTCGACATCCAACTGGTCGTACCAGTGGTGCGGCATCTTCTTGAACTCACGATCTTCCACGCTAAATACTCGCACCTGACCTTGGTCGGAGAAAAGCAGCAAAGGGCGCCACAGGAGTGCCCTATCATCTTTGCTGTGCATGTATCCACTCAAGCTCACTACGAAACTATTTGATCGCGCAGCCAGCACATCCTCCATGCTGATTGCCATCCGGCCGGCCCAGAATTTCTTTGGCAAATCTGGCCAATCGGCGCGGATTTTCGCGGCCGCAGCCAGCAGTTTCTCGTCGAGGCTGCCGGCACCCTGAAACTCATCGGTGATCATTGTCTCAGTCTTGTCGCGCGCGATGTGAAACAGCGCCTTCTTGTAGGGCGCCCCGGTGACCTCAAGGAAGGCCAGGATGGAACCATCTTCGAGTAACCGGGGTTCCTTCACGCAATTCGTAACACAAAAGTGCCCCGCGGACAGGTTCTTGATCTGGACTCCCGGCATTCCCGGCAGCGTGTCTCCTTCCTTCCAAAGCGGAGTGAAGCTCGTGCCATCATGCAGCACCCAGCCATTCATGTGCTGCGGCTGGTTTGCATCGTAGTAGAGCAACGCGCGTCCCTCGGGGTCCACATTGAATACCGTCGCTTTCTTGATCGTATAGCGAACCCCGCTGACCTCGAGTTGGTCCCCGGCGCACAGGACTCGAACCAGCCGCTCGCCGTCCCAGCCATACACGTGGTCGGGGGACTCGGTCGAGATGTAGAGCATGCGTTTGCCGGCGTGTAGAACCGCGGGGATAAGATCGTTCACCTTGACCTTGCGCCCATCCGGAGCGGCGAATGGAACATCCTGTAGGAAAACTTTCGAAACCTTTCCCTCTCGGACTGAGAACAGTCCCCAATCCTTGTTGCCTGGCCCGAAGCGGGCCCAGAAGACAAGGGCGTTCTCCAACGCGTAAGTCTCTCCGAATTCTTGGAATTGCCCGTTGGTCTCAGGCGCCTGTGCGCCTTTCACTACCAAAGGCGTTATTCGCCAATGCCCTTCGACTTGTGAATCGGTCCGAGCTTCCTCCGGGACCTTGGGCGGAGCTTGAGCGGCACCCAGGCGCAAAGGGATGGGGAGCACAAGAAGCAAAAAAGCGAGACGCAACTTCCGCATGGCTGCCTCCTTGGGCTATCGAGTTGTCGGTTTGGGTTCCTACTTGGTTTCCACAGGGGCTAGACCGGGATTTCCTGTTTGACTTCGAAAACGGCAAAGATTGCACGCCCATCTGGCCTGCTCCGACGGTGTTGAAGCGACCGGCTCTCAATTCCCTTTGGCAGCGCCAGTCGCCGCTACAGATTCCCAGGTTATATGCCAGTACACGCACCCCAGCCGCACCTCGTTCGAGCGGAAGCGATGGGAGCTCAACCGAGTCATGTTCAGCGCCTGCTTGCCCTCTTTGATGCGCTGCTCCCCCGTGCCCTTTCCAGAAGCCTGTAATCAGGTCAACGCGCACGAAATATTTCTGTCCCGCCTCGAACGGCATTTCAATTCCTGAAGCTTTGTCGTTCGATCGGATGCTGTGCGGTCCCGGGGTCAGCTTGACGGCGAAGCAACGGCCGTTGTCCATGCGCGCGACTTCTTTGTCGTCCACATAGACCGACGGTTCGAGCGCATAGCCCGCGTACCGCTTCGAGCGGTAAACGTAGACGATGACTTTCTCGCCCATCGGCGCCGCAACGGCCGGAGCGGCGGGTGCAGCGGGCGTGGCCGGCGTTGCCGGTGTAGCAGGCGCCGCCTGCGCCGCTGGGGGTGCTTCGGGCGGTTTTTCGGGGGGGTTGCTGCGCGCGCAGCGAAAATGCGCACGCGAGGACCAACAACAGGGGAAGAACCCAAGAACAGCGTCTCATCTTCTTCGCCTCCGGAGGAATAGGTATGAATCGGGCCTACTTCCCAGGATCGCAGGGCGCGGCGAAGATGATTGACCGTGCGTAAAGTACTTCCGGCGACGACCACTGTCAAGCGCTACGGCGTGGAAGGTGAGTGGCCTCTTCGCCCACGTCTCGACCATTCGCAGCTCGTACGAGATTCCAAGGCCCACATATCTCCGGTCGGGAATGGGTAATCTGATGATTTGCACAGGGCGATTTCGGGAGCGGGCGGATCGCGATCCGAGATTGACACCAGAGGGCGGCGGGCATATGTTTCTGCGCAAAGATAAAGTTGAAATGGGGATTTCCGGCCAAAAAACAAAAAAGGAGATCAACGATGAGGCATTTACGCCATGTGAACCTGGCAGTCCTGTTTGTAGCAGCAGTCTTGGTCCTCGCCGCAGGGACAGCACAGGCGCAGGACCCCGTGAAAGTGGCGCCGAACAATTTTAAGGTGCTGCTGGACAACGCGCACGTGCGGGTGCTTGATTTCCACGCTAAAGCCGGCGAGAAGATCCCCATGCACTCGCACCCGGCTCTCATCATCTATTCGTTTGTAACTGGCAAAACCAAGAACACCTCTCCTTCTGGTGAGACCTCGGTGCGGGATAACCAAGCCGGTCAGGCGGTGTGGAGAGATGCAGAGTCCCACGCGAGTGAAATGATGGGCCCCGGCGAAGCTCATGCGTTACTGATTGAAATGAAGGGCAAGCCTCACATGAAAGCCCCGGCCAAGAAAAAGTAGCGGTACCCGAATTCGCAGCGTACACGGAACAGTTGCCAGGAACTGACGCTAGTGGTGTATCCACCGTGCACATAGTCCCCTTCTTCCTAACTTTTCTCCATCGCCGGATGGATCGCGGCCGTCCCGGAGTTATTGACCAGATCTCTCGCGGGGCCGAGGGACTTTTCCACCTGACGGACGGCGGGTTCGTGCCGGCCGATCTCGGGTGCGGCGGATCGCGATCCGAGATTGACACCAGAGGGCGGCGGGCATATGGTTCTGCGCAAAGACGAAGTTGGGATCGGAAATTCCGGCTGCATTGGCCGAAAGGAGTCGGTCCTGATGAATCCCCTTCCGGATGCTGCCCTTCGAGTCTTCCGCCGTTGTAGTTCAGTTCTGGCTCTGCTGGTTTTTGCCTCCACGCTGCTTGCAGCTTTGCCGCTGGACTCGCCTGCGGAACACGAGCTGTGGTTGATTCACGGCAAGGACGCCTTCGTTGTCCCTCCGCATTCTTCCGACTTGCCCGTCAAGCTCGAGCTCGGCGAGGGCGCGAATCACGTCCTGCTCTCGCCCGATGGGAAGCTCGCCGCCGTCGCCATCTACGGCCCGACAACCCAGAACTTCACCTGGGGCGGAGTCCATGAGTATTGGCCCAAAGGTGAAAACCAGAGCGCCGTCGTCCTCCTCAAGCGTCCCGAATATCAGCTTCTCGGCCGTTACCCGGTCCCGTTCCGCCCGACTCTCCTGGCGTTTACCGCCGATGGTTCCACCCTGCTCGTGGTCAGCTACGGTCAGGTCAGCAAGAACGAAAAAAAGCACATCTCTCCGCGCGTGTCGTTTCTAGACATCGCCGCGGGCAAATTAAAAGGCGATACCGCGCTTTCCTCCGAGCCTGCCGACTCCTGGCACATTCCTTCTTCGAACCTCTTGATCCTTGCACTCCGCGGCTTCGAGAAGCGCCCCGGCTCCTCGCCCGAGCTGGCTCTCGTCAACACCGCCACGCAGACCATCGAGAAATCACCTCTTCCCGCGCCTCCCGTCCGTTTCCACGATTCAGGCGAACCCGGCCTGCGCTACCTCGAACTCACGACGGGCGTCGTCCTCGTCAACTCGGAAGGGAAGCTGGTTGGTTCGCTCATCGAGGCCGGCACGCAAAAGCGCCTATTCGTTCGCGGCCCTGACGGCCGCTATTTCCTTGGCGGCAAGACCGACAAGAAGGGCAAGCTCATTGTTCTGGACAAGGGGCAGGTTCTTAAGTCGCTCGACGTTCCGCCGCCGGATCTGCTGGTTTACGGTCCGAAAACATCCCGGTTCATCCTCTGCGCTGGCAAGGAAGCCATTCTTTTTGACGCCCGCGACTTCTCCGAGCTTGGCCGCACCCCTCTGCCCGGCACGATCCTTGAGGCGCGTCTGGACCCGTCGGAAACGCGCCTCTACGTCAACGAGCTCGGCGACAGCGTGACCGTCGTTGACCTTCAGGAAAAAAAGAAACTGGCGCAGTTCTCCACGGGGCGCGGGGGAATTAAGTTCATGCAGGGGCTTGCGGCGGCCTCGGTGGATGTGCTCGCGCAGGTGCAATATCAGATGGTCGGCTACTACCCCGTCGGATACCCCCTTGGCGGCTATTCCGCGGGGCTCCCCCAGGCCATCAAGACCATGGCCTTTTCCCCCACCGGAAATTTTCTTTACGTCTTCAACAGCCGCACCATGGACATCACCGTGGTCGAAACCAAGACGCATACCAGCCCGCAGAAAATCGCCACCGGTTTTGGCGTCGGACCGTCTTCGCTCTATTTGCGCAAGGACGGAAGCCAGTTCCTCTCCTGCTCCTCGCAGAAGCTGCTGCTGTTTGACAGTGGAGAAGGGAAGGTGCTTCTCGAAAAGCAGATTCCCAAGACCAGCCTCCGCTATGATCCCGAGATGGATGTCGTCTTCGCCTTTTCTCCGGCGGCAGTGGATGTCTTCCGCCCCGGCGACGCGGACACCCTCAAGAAATTCGACCATGCCGACTTCTTCGCCTTCCGTCCCGAGGCTCGCCGGTTCATCCTCGTGGATAAGAGCGGCGTCCGCGTTTACGACTACGATCTGAATCTGGTGCACACGATTCCCGGCGCCGCGAACCCCGACACTATTCACGTGGTTCCGCTCGGTCCTCCCGTCGTCTCCGCCGCCATGTAGCGCCGGCCGCCTCACGCCTCGAACGCCCCGCGCCGCAAATCCTTTCGTAGGGGCGGTTCGCGAACCGCCCGGCTCGCGCGTGTTGTGCGGGCACCTCCCGCGCAATCGCAGTGTCCTCGTAGGGCGGGTGGCACACGTCGAGAGCAAACTTGGCCTAACCAACTCCATATTATTATGAACGGTTCTCGGGGTGCCCATCCCTCGCCGCTTTTGCGAGGGTGGGAAACCTCCCCTTCTGATGAAAAGTTCGCTCGAACCGAGAGCTTTCATCGCCGCGCCATTCCGCCCATGATTCTCGTCAGGGCACGGCCCCTGTGGTGAGCGGAGCCGAACCATCAAGCGTACCGTCATTGCCGCCATCCCCGCCCGGCTTCCGCGTTTTGTGCGTCCCGACGCCTTTTGTCGGGAAGCTGCTGCGGGACGGTGGACGTGGTTCCCACCCAGCCTCTCTAGCCCCAGCTCCCGATCAGCCGACTGTACGGCCGAGTGACCGCCGACGTCAGAGAAGGAGCCGCAAGGTGCGGGGAAAGTTTCCGAGTCCGCGACAATACGGCCGGAATCGTGTTGGCAGTTGGCAAGAGGTGCAGGTCGACTTATGATGCCAACTTATCCGCACCGCAATCGTGGAGGTGCCCGTTCCTAGGCTGTCAGCTAGATATGATGCCTAATGGGCGGAAGCTCACATTAGCTACACTTGTAATTATGATCTCTGGGGCCCTGCTGAGGGTCCTCTGGAACAGACGCTCAAAGAGAACTGCTGGAGTTCTTATGGCCTTCGAATTCGGCGAGACGACACAGTCAGAAGCCTTCTTCAACGGCAACCCGAAATTCTATCCGGCGTTCGAGCGCCTCATAACTCTTGCTAACAAATGCTTCGGGCGAAGCTTTCAGCCGAAGAACCGGACTGAGGACATCTGCTTCAACCTCGGCCAGACGTGCCGCGAGGACTTCCTGGAAGTTTTGTTCCTTGCCGTAAACGGATATGGCATCGGAGCTTCGAAGGTGCTGAGGGGACTCTATGAACGGGCGGTCGCATTGGCGTACATGATTGAGCACCCTGAAAAAGCTGAGCGGTTCGTCAGGTTCGCGGCCATACAAGAGCACAAGGCAGTGAAGGCGGCCCTCAGCATTGTATCGGAAAAAGAATTTGACGAAATCATGAAGCCCCAGACGGTTGAACAGTTTAGAGAGTCGTACCAGAAGGTTAAACCAGAATTCCAAACAATCCTGTGCAAGAAGTGTGGCCATAGTGGTACGGCGTTTTCATGGGACATCGACCTGGCATCTATGGTGCACAAAGTAGGGGACTCGTTCCGCAGATTCTACTTGGGCGCATACGTCATCCCCAACTTCGTGATCCACGCAACCCTTGCTTCCGCCTTTCCCGATAGACCGAACGAAGAACAAATGGCTGAGAGGAACCGCCACGAGGCGGAGTTCGCGCTTCTGAATGCGACCAGCATATTCCTACTTGTTATACGGTCCCAGAACGGACTTTTCTCTTTGAACCTGGGCGAAGATATAGACATCTGTGAGAAGGACGTGGCTGATACGTGGATGCCGCCGTAGAAAGCCAGAAGCTCCCCTTTTGTGCGTTCTCGTTTTTCGTCTCAGCGGTTGATAGGTCGCCAAGCTGTACATGTGGTTCCTCCACCTCGCTTGGCCGTCCTCCGAAACATAATTCCTCGCGAGTGACGGCGCACTCGGAAACAATCTACTCGCCACACAACGCGCTTCCCGGAGACTGACAGCCCTCCATCACCGTCGATAGTCGGCCCTTCCCACTCTTTCCACCTCTCAATTTTCGCCTTTCAACCTTGAACTCTCAACTTCTCAACTCTTCGCCTCGGACTCCCCTGATCCCCTCCCACCTATCACCCATCACCTCCCACCTATCTTCCCCTGTCCACACGCACTCCAATTTGCATTTCGCCCGCATCCCCGCTACCCTAGCCCGTGGCTTCACGAGCCAAAAGCGGCCGCCTCGCCCCACGATCTTCCCGCGTCGGCTTACTTTACCCAGAACCGGGCTCCCGCCTGAAGCCTGCCTCTTCTTTTTCTCTACTTCCTCTACGTCCTCTACTTCCTCTGCTTCCTTTGCTTCCTCTGCGTTCGTTGCCTCCACTACCTCCTCTGCCTCTTGTTTTTACTCCTCCTTTAACTCCTTTGCCTGCTTCATCGCTTCTCGAATCTAATCGCAACACTTTCTCAAACAGAATCGGCCGTACCTCATTGAAAACAAACAGGTGCGCCTCTTCCAAATCGCAACAAAATCGCACTTTTTCTAAAGAACAAGCGAAACGGCCCTACCGCCAGGCCCGCAAACATTTCGGTGCTCGGCAAACCCGCCTCTTGTGCGGGCCGAGGAAAGCGCTAGGCTCACATTTTCAAGAATTCGCGGGGGCGCTTGGTCTGCGCCCGGCTGATGGGAACTTCGCTCTGCTTCTTGTCATTCATTTTGAGCATGTAGCTCGACTTGCACCACGGCTTTTTCATTTCATCTGCAGGAAAAATACAAACGCGTGCGGCATCGCGTTGACAAAAATGCGCGCATCCCGTACTCTTACCGATTGTCTCTCTCGAGAAAGGTGTGACTGTGTTGACGCGGACGTATGTACCTCGGGGACGGGAAGTCGAAGAGCTGACCTACGGCAAGCAGTGGTACGTCGTGGACGCTTCCGGGCAGGTGCTCGGCAGGCTGGCGACGCACGTGGCGCGGCTGCTGATCGGCAAGGACAAGCCCAACTTCACCCCGTATCTCGACTGCGGCGATCACGTGGTCGTGATCAACGCCGAGCGGATCCGTCTGACCGGCAACAAGCTCGACCAGAAAATGTACCGCAGTCACAGCGGCTATCCCGGCGGGCTGAAGGAAACGCCGATCAGCCGGCTGATGCCGAAGCGCGCGGACTGGGTGGTGCGCGAAGCGGTGCTCGGGATGCTGCCGAAGAACAAGCTGCGCGCCAAGCGCGCCCGCAAGCTTCGCGTCTATGTCGGCGACAAGGGACTGGCCCGTCACGCCGGGCAGAAGCCCCAGCTCATCTCGCAGTAGCCCGCGGCGATCACCGCACAGAATTTTGCGTGAATGCAAAGAGTAAGCAGGAGGAACGTTGAGCGAGACTGCGAACCCTGTCGAAATAATTCTGGGAAAGCCCGCGTACGGCACCGGGCGCCGCAAGGAATCAGTGGCGCGCGTGTACATCAAGCCCGGCTCGGGCCGCTTTACGGTGAACGGCCGGCCGGTGCAGGAATATTTTCACAACGTCTCGTGGCATACGGCCGCGGTCGAGCCGCTGAAATTCACGAACACCCAGCAGCAGGTGGACGTGAGCGCCATGGTGAAGGGCGGCGGCGGCGGCGGACAGGCCGGCGCGGTGCGCATGGGCCTGTCGCGCGCTCTCTCGCTGTTCAATACCGAGCTGCGCCACGGCCTGCGCAAGAACGGTTTCCTTACGCGCGATTCGCGCATGAAGGAGCGCAAGAAGTACGGGCAGAAGGGTGCCCGCAAGCGCTTCCAGTTCAGTAAGCGTTAGTTGGATGGCCTGTCCCGGCGCGCCGGGACAAATTCACGGCCGGCAAGATGCCGGCAAAAAAGGATGCTGCCGCGCCGCTCCGGCAGGAATGGCGCGGTCCTGAAGCGTCCCTTTCGAAAAGGAGGAACGTTGGGAGTTGAAATAACGATGAAAGAGCTGCTGGAGGCCGGCGTCCATTTCGGCCACCAGACGCGGCGCTGGAACCCGAAGATGAAGGAATACATCTTCGGCGAACGCAACGGAATCCACATCATTGACCTCCAGAAAACCCTGAAAATGTTTCGCGACACGGCTCGCTACGTCGCGGAACTCGCCTCGCAAGGCAAAATCATTCTCTTTCTCGGCACGAAGCGCCAGGCGCAGGAAGCCATCGCCGAGGAAGCGCGCCGCTGCGGAATGTATTTCGTGAACCATCGCTGGCTCGGCGGCACGCTGACGAACTGGATCACGCTGCAGAAGTCCATCAAGCGGCTGAAGCTGCTGAAGGCGATGACCGAGGACGGCCGCATGGCCGCGCTGCCGAAAAAAGAAGCGGCGCGCCTGGACCGCGAGCTGAAGCACCTGTTCCAGAATTTCGAGGGCATCGAGAACATGCCCGCGATTCCGGACGCCATGTTCGTGATCGATCCGAACAACGAGACGATTGCCGTCCGCGAAGCGCGCCGCATGGGCGTGCCCGTGGTGGCCGTCGTGGACACCAACTGCGATCCGGACGTGGTGGACTGGGCGGTTCCGGGCAACGACGACGCGCTGCGCGCCATCCGGCTGTTTACGTCGAAGATTGCCGACGCCGTTCTGTCCGGCCGGCAGCAGTTCGAGCAGTCGCAGATCGCCGAACAGAAGACGGAAGAGGGCGCCGAAACGGGCGAAGGCGCCGAGTTCGTGGACACGAGCGCCTACGAAGTGTACGAGAAGCAGGAAGGCGATTTCGTCGAAGGCGAAACGGTCGAGCCCGTCGCCGTCGAGGAAGTTCCTCCCGTGCCCGAAGATGAGGGAACGGAGAAGAAGTAGGCTGCGCGCGAAGGCACTGAACTTGCTTCGCTGACTGGCTACTTCACGCAGCCCTGCGCGAGCAAGGAATTGGCGATGACCCGGCGGCGAAAAAAGCGTAAGCCGGCGCGGCCCGGCCGCAAACGCACTCGTAAGGCGAACCAGCCGCCAAAAAGCCCCAATGCCCAGCGGAAGGAAACGACGGAACCGATGACGACGAAACCAGACCAGGTGAACATTTCCGCGCAGCAGGTGAAAGAACTGCGCGAACGCACCGGTGCGGGCTTCATGGCCTGCCGGAGCGCGCTAGCAGGATCAAACGGCGACATCGAGGGCGCGATTGACATCCTGCGCAAGAAGGGCCAGGCGGCCGCGCAGAAGAAATCGCAGCGGCTGACGAGCGAAGGGCTTGTCGGCAGCTACATTCACGCCGGCGGAAAGATCGGCGTGCTGGTGGAAGTGAATTGCGAGAGCGATTTCGTGGCGCGCACCGAGGAATTCCAGCGCCTGTGCCACGACGTCGCGATGCACATTGCCGCGCTCGATCCGCGGTTTCTGCGCCGCGAGGAAGTGACGCAGGAACTCCTCGACCGCGAGCGCGAGATTTATCGCGCGCAGGCGAAAGCGACGGGTAAGCCCGATCCGGTGATCGAAAAAATCGTCACCGGCAAAATGGAAAAATTCTACGAAGAAAATTGCCTCTACGAGCAGCACTTCATCAAGGATGAAGGCGTCACGGTGAAGGAATTGATCGACCAGGCCATCGCCAAGCTGGGCGAAAACATCGCCGTGCGACGCTTCATGCGCTTCAAGGTAGGCGAGCAGGACGGCGCGTCCGGCGGCGAGAACCCGGCCGCCGAAACACCGGCAGAGAACTAAACAGTTTGCTGCTGGGCGACTCTCCTGCGAGCAGGCCAGGGAACTTCCCGGTAGAAAACTAGTCTCGGATTGTCGAGGCAAGCGTCGCGCTTTGTCTCGAGGATCGCGCGGAGCCAAGCAGCGCTATCGAGGTCTGGCGAGAACGCAGACCCCGCCCCAGGGACGCGAGCCCTGGGGACCATTCGATTGCGGCAACATCGCGACTAGCCGCAAAAAGAGCGGGAGCCGCTTCATGCGCGCAGCCGTCTTCAGCAGCGAACGCACCTCGATCGGCTGCCACCCGCAGCGCGTGAAGAAGTCCGGCCCTTCCGCGGGGGCGAACTTGAGCGGGGCGCCGGCCTGATCGAGTTGCGAACCCAGCTTTTTCTGGAGCATGCGCAGAAGGCCCGGCGATGCCAGGTCGAGAATCCAGCGTTGGAAGCTGGGCGGAGTGGCGAGATCCTTGCCCAGCGAAACGACTTCGTCCGCCGCCAGATAGATAATCAGCCCTTCGGCGAGGATCAGCGCCTTCGTTGCCTGGCGGCCCAGCCGTTCAAAAAGTTTGCGGCGCGCGGTTGCATCTGACAAATCCAGGCGGACGCGCTCGAGCGCGCACTCGGGCTTTTCGTTTCCGAGAATTTCTTCTTTATAAGCGAGGATTTCGGGAAAATCCACTTCAATCCATTGGAGGGATGCGGGCAGCGCCATGCGATACGGCCTCGCGTCAAGGCCCGCGGCGAGGTTGATCACCATGTCGACGCCCTCGCGCACCTGGCTGATGATCAAGTCATCGACCAGGTAGGTGCGCATCGTGTAGGACCACATGTTCCTGTTCGCATGGGGCATCGAGGCGGCGATTTCTTCTCCGCGCTTGCCCGCCAGCGCCCGCGCGTAGGGATCCCGGAAGAGCGCGTCCGGCCGCTCCGTTTCGCGGGCCCGGTAGACCGCGACCCAGCGCGCCGTGTCCGAAATGTTTCGGATCAGTGGTTCCGGCAAGGGTGCCTCCTGGAGACACGCTCTCCATAACACAAACGACCGGCGGGGGGAAAGGTTACGGTGAAAATAGACGCTGTGCGTTTCGGGCGGTCGCGGCTGGCTGGCACGCCCGGTCGCAACACCTCCTGTTCTCGCGCGTCGCGAATCTGCTAGAATGCCCCCGCGAATCTGAACACTTGTGCCCAGCCGAACTCGAACACGCCGTAGCCGACGGAGCCCAGCGCGAATGACGAAGCCAGCAGTGCGAAGCAGCGCAGAAGCCAGGGGAAAATCGCCCGTGTACCGGCGCATCGTTCTGAAACTTTCGGGCGAGTCGCTGCAAGGGCCGCAAGGTTACGGCATCCACGCGGAAACGGTGGCGGCGATCGCGCGCGAGGTGAAAGAGGTTCGCGACCTTGGCGTGCAGGTGGCGATCATGGTCGGCGGCGGCAACATCTTCCGCGGCACGCGCCAGAAATCTCTGGCGATTGACCGCGCGACCGGCGATTACATGGGCATGCTGGCCACGGTGATCAACGGCCTGGCGCTGCTCGACGCGCTCGAAAAACACGGCTGCTACACGCGCCTGATGAGCGCGATCGAGATGCACCAGGTTGCCGAACCGTTTATCCGCCGGCGCGCCACCCGGCACCTCGAAAAGGACCGCGTCGTCATCTTCGCGGCGGGCACCGGCAATCCGTATTTTTCCACCGACACCGCCGCGGCGCTGCGCGCCATGGAAATCAAGGCCGACGTGATTTTGAAAGCGACGCGCGTGGATGGCGTGTACGACGCCGATCCGGAAAAAGTGAAGGGCGCGAAATTTTTCGAGCGGATCACCTATCTCGATGTGATTCAGAAAGGGCTTTCGGTGATGGACTCGACCGCGATCTCGCTCTGCATGGACAACAAAATGCCGATCATCATCTTCAACATGAACGTGCACGGCAACCTGAAGCGCGTGGTGATGGGCGAGAAGATCGGCTCAATCGTCCGCGCGGAATAGCCGCCGAAGGGGACCACGTTATGACTACGATTGCGACGACGAAAGACGCGATGGCCCAGGCCAGGATTCGCATGGAGAAGGCCGTCGAAGATTTTCGGAAGGAGCTGGCGGGCGTGCGCACCGGCCGCGCCAACGTCTCGCTGCTCGATCACATTCGCGTGGACTACCACGGCACGCCGATGCCGGTGAATCAGCTAGGCTCGCTCACCGTGCCGGACCCGACGATGATCGTCATCTCGCCGTGGGATCCTGGCGCGGTGCCACTGGTTGACAAAGCGATCCGCACGTCCGACCTGGGCTTGAATCCGACGAACGACGGAAAAGTAATTCGCGTGCCGATCCCTTCGCTCACGGAGGAACGCCGGAAGGAATTGGTGAAACACCTGCACAAAGTTCTGGAGAACCATCGCACCGCGGTGCGGAACATTCGCCGCGACATCAAGGAAGCCGTCGAGAAGCTCGAAAAGGAAAAGAAGATCAGCGAAGACGACATGAAGCGCACGCTCGAGGAGCTCGAGAAAATCACGCACTCCGAAACCAAGAAGATCGAAGACTTTTCCGCCGCGAAAGAAAAAGAAATCCTCGAAATTAAGTAATGCGTTCCAGCAATCTCGCCGTCCTTCCGGCCCGATCGGGTTGGTAGAGGAATCTCTCCGCTTCCCAGGCTAGTCCACGGCGTGAACGTCTTCGGGAAGCATGAGGATGAAGATGCATTCGCCCGAGGCGGAGGAGCATGACAGGATGCCGCGGCGAATCACTTTTGCGGGAGTGTCGTCCGGAAACGGCGCGGGATACTTGAGGGAATGCAGGCGATCCATGAGTGGGCGAAGTTTTTCGTCGCCCTTGATGAACTTGATAGCTTCCACTTTCGGCCCGGGAGAAAGCAGGACGTAGAATTCGCCGTCTGACTTGCCCATTCCGAATTTTCCCAGGCCCAGCGTGCGCACGGCGGAGAGGTCGGCGCCAGCGCTGGCCGACAGAGTTGCGACCTTGCTTTCGCTTCCGGCAAGCGCGAGCAACCGCCCGCGCGTCTCGGGCACGCGACGGGAAGCTCCCGTGGCGAGAGCATACGTCCGGATCGCTTCTTGCTTCTTTCCCTGCTTTTCGTAAATTTGCCCGAGGTGGTCGCCGACCTCGCCGTGCTGGCTCAGCTCCCACGACGCGCGCACGTATTTTTCCGCCAGGTCCAGATTGCCCCGCTGAAAATGGATCCAGCCGAGCGTATCCCAGTAGGCGGCGAGAGATGCCGTTCGCGCGAGGTCCGCGAGCGTCAAGTGTGCGAGGTCGGCGTTACGCGAGGCCGCTGCCGCTGCGGACACCGCCGATTCGGCGTATTGCTGCGCGCGATCGAGTTCCATGTCGCGTTCGGCCAGCCGGTAGGCCACATCGTTCCAGATTTCGGGAGTGGGTGAATGCTCGACGGCGTTATTGAACGCTTCCATCGCCTTTTCCGTCTGCCCCGTGTTGAGATAGGCGTAGCCGAGCGAAACCTCCAGTTGCGCGTTGCCGGATTGCAGAGCGAGTGCCTTGTCGAGCTCGGGCGCGGCCTCGGCAAATTTGCGTTGCTGCAAGTACACGTTGCCGAGTGAAGCGTGCGCCACGAAATCGAGCGGATTGACTTCAAGCTGTTTGCGGAACTGCGCAGCCGCGTCATCGTATTTCTGCTCCTGCAGGAAAACGAGGCCGAGCGCGTCGTAGGCTGTCGCGTCGTAAGGATTCAACTCAATCTGCTTCCGGAACGCATCGGCCGCGGCATCGAGCTGGTTCATCAGGTAGCGGGCGCGCCCGAGATTCATCCACGCCGATTTGTGTTTCGGCTCGAACTCGACAACGCGCTGGAACAGTTCCGCAGCGGCCTTGAAGTTTCGTCCCTGGAGCGCGGCTTCGCCCGCCTCTTCGAGTTCGGCGGCCTTCGCGCCGACGGGGATGGACGGCGTGCCCGCAGTTGTCAATTCGAGCGAGAGCGTTTGCCCTTCATCCGCCTCGACCGCGCGGGTAAACGCAACGTAATCGCCGGCGCGCGACGCGGGTAATTCGCGGGTCTTGAAGCGAAGGGTGCGCTCGGCGGAGATCACATCGCCATCGAGCTTGTAACTCGAACGATACTCCGCGTAATCGCGAGCGAGGGCCATGGCGATCGGCGTCTGCGTGGCGAGCTTCGCGGGCAACGTGAGCTGCAGCCGCATCGTGACGTCGAGCGGGCTGCCCAGCTCGATCGGATCGGTGGCGTCCTCGTTCGCGCTCGGCAGTCCGATGGCGGGCAAGGGAAGCGCGAGCTTCGATTTCCGGCTCGACCAATCGAGGAAATTCGGCTGGGCGAGATGAAACTCCATCCAGAATGGCTCGTGCGTTTCCGCCGGGTCGCTGGTTTTGACATCGCTGACTTCTCCGCGGAAGCCGTCGTAGATCGCCATGGTTTGCGCGATCTGTTTCCACTGTGCCGGCGGGGTGCGGCGGAAGGCGACGCGCAGGGCCAGCTCGACGTCACCGCGCATGGTGTAACGCACCCGCGCATTCAATTTGCCGAGCTCGGTCACGCTGCCTTCCACTTCGACGCGCTGGGAGGCGAGGAACGGCGGATCCGCGGGGGTTTCCACCAGGCGCCCCGCGCCGTCCGGCGGCACAAGCAGCGCCTGTTTCTTGCGCAGACGCGCGATGAGCAAGCGGAACGGGGCCACTTCCGCGGTCGTGTCCATCCAGAGCAACGTGTCGCCGGCGGGGACTGCGGTAATCACGTGGTCAAACTGCGCGGGCGACGGCAAATCGGGATCGAGATCGCGCGAGAAGCCGATCAGCACCGCGTCAGAGGGAATGCCCGCGGCGGAAAGCATCGCGGCGAGCAGAGTGTGCTTGTCCTTGCAGTCGCCGTACTGATTCGTGAACACATCGCCGGCCGCGTGCGGCTGATAACGTCCCACGCCGAACGATAGGCTGACGTAGCGGATGTTTTTCGCAACATAGTCGTAGAGGGCCTGAATTTTCCCGGATCCCGTCGCCTGCCCGGCGACGAGTTCCAGAGCCTTCACGCGGATCTCCGGTGAGGGGATGATGCGCTCGCGCTCCAGTCCGGCATACCAGCGGGCGACTTCTTCCCAATTTGCAAAGGTCGTGAGCTGGACAGAGGGCGGCTTGGGACTCTTTTTTGCATTCGCCTTCTTCTGCTCGTCTTCCGAGGGAAGCTCGCGGAGCGCCCGTGACCAGCGGTAGATTTTCCGGTCGCCCACTTCGGTGATGGAGGGGTCGAGACCGGGCTGCGTTTTCAGTTTTACGGCTCGGCCTTTGGGGATGTTGATCTCGAGCTGCTCGTCGAGCACGATCGCGCCCTCGAGAAAATTGTGTTCGAACCAGAACTGGCCCGGCGCGAGCGGCTTCTCGAGATGCGTGCGGATGTCGTAGTCGAGCGTTTCGCCGGGACGCAACGCGGGCACGGTGACGTGGACCTCGTGCGTGTCGGTGTACATGGGTGCTTCGCGGGCAATCGGCGCCGTCAAATCCTTCAAGGCTTCGGGCGTGGCCGCAATCACACTGCCGTCCGCCTTGTGCACGCGCACGTAGGCCATTTCCAGCCGCTCGTTTGCGGCGTTGTAGCCAAACGTCAGTTCGCCGAGCTGTTGCACACCAGCGTCGCTCTGCACGCGGATCTTGACGAGCAGCTCGCGCAAGCCCGTGCCGTCGTTTTCAAATTGCATCCGCGTCACGTACTGCTCGACGATGAACGGTTCCTTCGAATAATCGGGCGGGGAAGAGAGCTTTAACGGTGCGTCCTGCGCGGCCGGCTTTTGCGGCGCGGCTTGTGTCCGGGCGACGGAAGCAAAAGAAAGCAGGAAAATGGTGGCGATGAAAGCTGGGAGGCTCGCCGTCCCCAGGCGGCGATACGATATTCGACTCTCTTCACCTGCGGACATATTCCGAGTCTAGTGAATATTGCCGGGCTGGTAAAGGATTCCCAGCTGGGCCGTTGTGCGTGTGGGCTTCTTTCTTCCAGTGTTTCGCGTTTGACCGTCTTGCGTCGGAACGGAACTTTGAAGGTGAACATGGAACATCCACTCTGTCTTGCCCAGTTGTCACCTGTTTTTCCGAGCATTTTAGGTTGTTACGTCGGTTCTTCGCAGCTCGCGGCTTATACCAAGAGGACTACTCTTTGAGCCGAATCATCGTTCGAGGGAGGTTGAGGGAACGGTCCCTCACATGGAACTCCCGGGATTGTTCCGCGGAATCACATCACGGAGTTTGCAGACATCCCGCTCGGTTCAAGCGGCGCCGCTTACGTTAAGAAACATGAGCATGTATCGCTTTACATTACCGGTAATGAGGAAGTTCTCTTTGACATGCTGATGGCCATTTTCGCCCAGCCGTGCGGCGATGGCAGGGTTCGAGAGCAGGAATCGGATCTGATAGGCTGTTCCCTCGACCGAGTGAGTGAGCATGCCGGTAAATTTGTGGATCACCTGGAAGGGAATACCCCCGACCGCACTGGCGACCACCGGCTTCTTTTTCCATAGAGCTTCAGTGACCGTCAGTCCAAAGCCTTCTCGCAGCGATTTTTGAATGATGATTGTGGAGGCGCGCTGCAACGCGTTGATTTCCAGGGCGCTCCACGGCGGCAACTCCAAAATGTGGATGTCCGGATCGTTCCCCGCGGCGGCACGGACCTCCGACAACACCTGGCCGCCCTCCGGATCATCTGCTGCCCCGCCGCCAGCGAGTACTAACTGGCAATCCTTGTATTTACGGACGAGCTTGTAGGCCTGGATCACTCCAAGCGGATCTTTCAATCGGTCGAAGCGGGACACTTGCGTCAAGATAGTTCGCTTGGGGTCAATCGAAAATCTTTCCAAGGTTTTTTGAACGAAGTCCCCGTCGAGCGGCACATTCTTTTGAGAAAGAGGATCGATCGCGGGCGAGACGAGATATTGCGGAATCGGCAACGGGCGGGTGAAACTCGGGGAGGAGAACAACGCGGCGTCATAGCGCCGCACAAAGTTCAGCACGAAATCCCAGAGGGCGGGCTGGGGATTCGAAACATCGATATGGCAGCGCCAGATCCAGTGCGGCGGAGGAGTGCCACGCGCTTTGACCAAGGCAACCGGCTGTGGGTCGTGGATCACGACGAAATCTCCATCGAAAGTGAGCTGGCCAATGTTCTGTTCTGTGTAGGACAGAAACAGTTCGAGAGCCTGCGCGGACGCTTTATAAGGCATCCCGTGCAAGGCATTGTGAAAGGCTTTCGTGACTTCGAAAAAATCATTCCCCCCCGTCATGACATCCCACCGGCACCGCAGTCCGCAATCGCACAGGATCGGCACCGTGCGGCTTAAGATTTCCGCTACTCCCCCGCCGACGGCGGTCGAGTTCACCATGTGCACGGATTTGCCGGACAAACGCTGGGCCAGGGCGCGGATCTCATCCACCTCCGCGGAACCTACAATGGAAGAGTAGTCGCCGAGCGAGATGAGCTTTCCCGGCGCACTCGTCGTCTCGGTTGTTAAACCGTCAGCCAAGGCGTTGCCTCCTCCAGAATGCTTTGCCGCACGGCTTCCAGCGTATGCGTGTAGATGTCGATCTGTTCAATTTTGTCGCCAAGGTCCTTCAAGCCGAGGCTGCTTTCAAGCCACCAGGAGAAGTCATTCACCGCCAGCGGCTCCCGCAAGCGCGCAGTCACGAAGTGGTAATACACGGTATGGACGCTCACACGGCGAAGGGCCTCGCAAAATTCGGGCAGCGTCTTCGCCTGCCACTGTGTGGGTACAACCACGGTGACCGCCTCACAAAAGTAGAACGGCTCAAACGCCCTGCGACGGGCGGCTTCCGGCGTCAAGGCCAGATAGTCTTCCAACGTGGCAACGAGGTCCGCTTTGAGATCCGTCAGGGTTTCGTAGTGGCGAATATCGAGCGAGGCCAAGCGCTCGGCGAGCTGCGGCTCCTTGCACGCTGTCAGCGCCCATTGCGCGAAGTCGTTCGAAAATCCTCCCGTCAAGAAGTGGTGCTCCTGAAGAGTTTGAAAGGTATGGTTGAAGATTGAGGCGGGAGAGCAGCGCCGCAACTCCTCCAACAGCTCCATCAGCATAGTGGCTCGCTGGCCCGTAATGCGGGTCAGGCTCGAGGCGGCCATGAACTGGAATAGCGTTTCAGCCATTTTCATCGCAGTATCTTACACACCCGGCGGAGAAAGTTACAAACCTGGGCAGGTGACCGCAGATAAAAGCGCGCGCGCGTTTTGCGCGGCCTGCCGACCAACACGGTCACATCGTTTTTCCCCAAGCAACCAAAGACGCTTTCGTCGGTGGCATCATCGCCCAAATAGACCACGACTGCCTTACGGTCTCGTGGACGGAGCCGAGCCACCAGAGTCTTGACGGCAGCGCCTTTGTCACTCGAATCGGCCGGCAAGAGCTCGACGACATTCTTGCCCTCCAACAACCGAAGCCGTGGAACATTCCGTTTCCGGATGCGCTGGACCTCTGCAAGAGCTCTGCGGATGTGCTGGGGTTCCGCATTCCGATAGTGCACGGCCACGCTCGCGATCTTGCGCTCCACCAGGATACCTGGAAGGCCGCGCAACGCGAGCGAAAGCTGGGTCGCGATGTGTTGGATTCTGCGGCACTGAGCGGGAGTTGCCCGCAGGTGGTGGCTGCCGCCTGGCAGCATGTATTCCATCCCATGACTGCCGATGTAACAGATATTTTTCAGCCGCACCAAACGCTGTAGTTCCGCCAACTGCCGCCCGCTCACCACGCCGATGGCGGCGCAGGGCAGGCGCGAAAGCCGTGCGAGCACTTTTCGCGTAGCTTCCGGAAGCCGCGCTCGGGCAGGATCGGCAGCGATCGGCGCCAGCGTGCCGTCAAAATCGAATAGAAGGATCGGGAATGCACAGGAAAGAGTTTGCCGGATGCCGGGCCAGCGGGACCAGAGAGAATGCAATTCGGAACCCTTCACGTCGCCTGCGCCGGTTGTTTCGTCTCACTCTGAATTTGAGAGAGCTCCGAGATCAGAATCGCAGCCCAGCGGTAGATGTTGTACTCCCGGACGGTGCTCCGCAAGCGCAGCATCCGGGTGCGTCTTTCTTCTGGTTCCATCTCCAGCGCGGCGCGGATCGTCTCGGCCATTTGCTCGATGTCGTAAGGGTTGATGAGCAGAGCGGTCTGTAGCTCATTGGAGGCACCGGTGAAACAGCTCAAGATCAGAACTCCCTGCTCGTCGTCGCGGGCGGCGATAAATTCCTTGGCGACGAGATTCATGCCGTCGTGCAAGGAGGTAACCAGACAAAGATCGGCCGCTCGGTAGAAGGGTTGGATCTCTTCATGAGTATGGTGACCTTTGAGCAATACGATCGGCCTCCAGTCTTTGGTTTGGAAGCGCCAATTGATTCGATCCGTTTCCTCTTCGACGCGTCCCACGAGATCGCGGTACTCTTTAATGTGCGTGCGGCTCGGCTCTCCGAGTTCGACGAAGGTCAGTTTTCGCTGGTAGGCGGGATATTTTTCGAGGAATCGCTCGATGCCGCGAAACCGCTCCAGAATCCCCTTGGTGTAGTCGATCCGGTCAACTCCCACCCCCAAGTAGGACGCATTCACGCCCAGTTCTTTGAACAAAGCAGCCTTCGATGTTTCGCCCCCGGGATGCTCTTCCGGCCGGCGCGCGTTGCCGGGAAATGCGACGCTAATCGGAAACGGTTTCACGCGCGTTGTCCGGCCCAGGCGGTTCACCGAAAAGGTCTGCCAGTCAATGCGGGATTCCAGCGTTCGATCGATCGTGTCGAGGAAATTATTGCAATGAAACTGGGTGTGAAATCCGATGAGGTCCGCTCCCAATAATCCGTCAAGCAGTTCTTTTTGCCAGGGGCAAATGCCAAAGGCTTCGGGATTCGGCCAGGGGATGTGCCAAAAGACAGCGATCCGGGCGTCCGGCCGTTTTTCCCGGATGAGCCGCGACAAGAGTGCGAAGTGGTAGTCCTGGATCAGGATGTATGGCTCTTCGGTTGCTTCCAACTCCTGAAGAGCCGCTTCAGCGAATTTGATGTTGGCCGCCTGGTAATGAGACCAATCGTCGGATCGAAATTCAGGCCGGGTATGGGCAATGTGACATAGAGGCCAGAGGCCTTTGTTGGAAAAACCGTAATAGTAGCCCTCCTCCTCCTCTTTCGTCAGCCAGACGCGGCGCAGAGTGTACTGGGGGTCTTCGGGTGGCACCCGGAGCTTGCTGTCGCGGTCAGCCGTCTCCCGATCAGCATCACCGCTCCCCTGGGCGATCCAGGTTCCGCCGCACGCTCGCAAGATAGGTTCCAGAGCAGTCACGAGCCCGCTAGCGGGAACCACGTACTGAATGGATTTGCCCTTCCGGATATGCACATAGGGCTCGCGATTGGAAATGACGAAAACGGGCTGGCCTCGCAGCGTGATCCGAACATGTTCCTTCAGTCGCTCCGGAGTCCACAGGGAATCGCCTGCTTCCCGGAGCTGGGCTTCCTGTTCGGCTGCGGCGCGCGCGGCAGAAAGACTTTTCGTGAGGTGGATGACTTCTTGAGCCAGGGGTTCGAACAGACCCTTTCGGGGAAGGCCGGCCTGCTCCGGAGTCTCACCCCTCCGGAGTCTCTTCATCCACTCGGCGGTCTTCGCAATCGGCCCGGCGATACTCCAGCGAACAATCAGCAAGGTGACCAAGGCGATCAAAAGCGTTTGCATCAAGAGCCGGATGAAGTTCAGACGCCATGTACCTGCCGTCAGGCCAGATATATAACTGGCATCATGCAAGAGGACCAATGCACCGTCGACGGTTTCTTGTCGTTTCAGGGGAAGGGCGTAGATATGCATCAGCTTCCCGTTCACCGTTTGGAACTGACCCAACCCGTGGCCGGTCTGAACCGCTTCGAGGGCCATTGCGGGAAACTGGGGAAGTTCAGCAAGCCCGGATGTAATCGCCTGGGAGTGACCGGCCGCATCATAAATTGCCACGCCGCTGAGTCGCTCTCGTTTCCCAAGAGTGTCGACGATCCCCTGGACTTTGCCCGTGCCCTGTTTCTCGAGTTGCCGTTCGACAGTTTGCCCAAGGTTCTCGGCCAGAACCGCAGCCCGGCGCTCCAGATCTTCCCGCAGTCGCCGTTTCTCTTGCTGGACCTGGAGTAAATCAAAGAGAGATGCAACCAGGGTGATTCCCAAGACGAGCGATAGAATCAGGCGGAGAGTAATTCGCATTGGAGTCCCATTCTACCTCTATGACCGACGACCCCAAAGCTGCAATGGAGGAAGCAAGCGGACCATTCCGACATCGCGGCGGACAGCGGATCGCGCGGCGGGACGCGAGCGGCAACGTGTACTACTATGTGGAGGACATGCTGGGGACGTCGCGAGGGATCGCAGAGGCAGAGAACCGCGCTCCATCAACGAGCCAGCACGAAGGGGAAAATCAAATGCAGGACCACTTCACCCGATCCGAACTCCGCGAGTTGATCCAGTCCGCTGCTGAACCCTGCATCTCCATCTACATACCTGCCCACCGCGCCGGTGTAGAGACTTTGCAAGGCCCCATCCGGCTGAAGAACCTCATTCGCCAGCTTCGTCGAGACCTGGCCGCGAGGAATGTGCGCGAGGCCGATATTCGCAGCTTGCTGCAGCCGCTCCAGCAGTTAGCTGGCGATTACGATTTCTGGCAGCACCAGAGCGACGGCATCGCCATCTTTCGATCCCCCAATCAATTCTGGCACTACCGCCTGCCCGTCGAGTTTCAGGAACTCGCCGTGGCCGGGCGTCGCTTCCATCTGAAGCCCCTGTTTCCGCTGCTTTGGGGCGACGAGCGCTTCTTCATCCTCGCTTTGAGCCAGAATCAAGTGCGGCTGTTCTACACCACTCGCGACAAGATCAGCGAGATGAATCTGGAAAGTGTGCCGGGAGCACTCCGCGAGGCCGCGCTTCCGGAAAAGTCGGAAATCACGATTCAGGTGCATACCGCGGGCGCGGGGAATTTGCCTGGCGGGGGATTGATTTACCACGGCAGTATGGCCGGCGCCGAAGACCGGAAAGTCGAAATCGCGCAGTTTTTCCGGCAGATCGACAGGGGATTGCACGATCTGATGGGAAAGAGCCAGGCTCCGCTGGTGGTCGCCAGCGTGGACTACTTGTTTCCGCTCTACAGGGAAATCAACACGAACGCGCATCTGATGGCCGAGGCGATCGTCGGGAATCCCGACGGCCTGTCCGCCGAAGAACTGCGCGCGCGGGGTTGGGAGATTGTGCGGCCGCACTTTGAGAAGTCGCAAAAGGATGCGGCCGAGAAATATTTTGAATGGAAAGGAACGGAGCGCAGCAGCAGCGACATCTGCCCGATTCTGCTCGCAGCGCAACAGGGCCGAGTCGCCTCTCTGTTTGTCGCGGTCGGGATTCAGCGCTGGGGCACGTTTGATTCGAGTTCGGGACAGGTGACGCTGCGCGAGGACCCATCGCCGGACGCCGATGATCTTCTGAATCTGGCGGCTCTGTTGACGTATTCCGAAGGCGGAAACGTATTCGGGCTCGCGGCCGAAGACATGCCCGACGGGCAAGCGGTCGCCGCTGTATTTCGTTACTAGCGCACTGGCCGGGAAATCGCGGCCTGCTTTGCGCGCGATCGTAACAATCCAAACTTCTTTGGGGGTGTACATGCGGGAGATGTGGACAAACCTGGCATTACACCATCACTGGGTTTCCTACGTGGCGGAAATCCTGGCGCTGGTGCTCGAAGAGTCGGTCCTGAGCGGGAACATCACGAACGAGTACGTCTATTTCGGCGGGCAGCGGATCGCGCGGCGGGACGCCGGCAACAACGTGTACTATTATGTGGAAGACATGCTGGGGACGTCGCGAGTGATCACGCAGGCGAACGGGACGGTCTGTGGAGTTCATCCTGAGCGTAGCCGAAGGAACGCGGACTTCTATCCCTTCGGCGGCGGGAGTGAACCATCCACTAAAGCCGATTTTGCCGGTTCCTAAACCCAAGCATAAGCCGCATCGATAGGAAGGCTGCTCCACAGAGGATCTCAATGGGGAAAACTGATTTTACTTTCGTTGGGTACTTGATCCAAGAACCTTACTCGCGTGGGTGGCCGCTTCGAGATGGGTTCCGTGTGGCTTCCATCGAGAGGGAAATACACCCCGCTTACGACAAGCACCAATGGAACACGGTTGAGGGTGTTCAGAATCCCACTAAGTTCCTGACAGAATTTCCGAATCTGGAAAAGCTCTCACTGGAGCCGCATCACTGCCAGTCCGTCCTGCACAGGAAGTCACCCGGTTGGGTGATATCGGGCTACAGCTTTCCCTATGAAGTTGCTGGGCAAATGACAATGACTTCTACAGATGGCACAGAGACTCTCAGGGTGTTCGAGTACGCGTTTCACATGCACCGCAACGCGGATGGGTTGAAGCTGCTGGGCTATGAAGTAGTGGATGCAGAAATCGGATTTCCTTTCCTTTCCATCCTGAATAACTGCGGCTACAAAGCCGAGCAGGTACATGAGATGTCTGGGGCTCTAAACGAATATAGCCTGCTAAGTTCGCCCGAGGAAGCAGATCGATTCATCGAAGCAATCAGGGTTGATCCGAAGAAACCCAAGATCGTTCCCGACCACAACAAGGGGATCGCAGTTCAAGTGTGGGGCACCCCTTAGCAGTGTGTGGGGGAGCCCGGCGCATCACAGCGACAACTGCGAATCGGGTCAGTGGCGACACGTATGACGCCTCCGGCAATCTCACTGTCATTCCCGGGACGGGCGGAGCCAGCTACGCGTACAACGCCGCGAATCAGCTCACGTCCACGTCAGGAGTGAGCTACACGTACGACGGCGACGGCAAGAGGGTGATGAAGTCAAACGGGGCACTCTACTGGTACGGCATGGGAAGCGACGTGCTGGATGAGACCGACCTCGCGGGGAATACCAATAATGCCAACTTCTTCGAATACATCTTCTTCAACGGGAAGCGGATTGCGCGCCGGGATTCTTCCGGGAACATCAACTACTCCTTCGCCGATCACCTAGGCACGTCGCGCGATGTGACAAGCGCCGCCGGAACCGTCCTCGATGACAGTGATTTCTATCCCTTCGGCGGCGAGCGCGCGCCCCTCGTGAACACCTGTCCGCAGAATTTCAAGTTCAACGGGAAGGAGCCGGACCCGGAAACAGGCCTCGACGACATCGGCGCGGAGTGCTCTTTTTCGCGCTCCCCGTGGTGCCCCTGAGCAGGCGCCTAGGTAACGGCGGGAGGGAGAAGAAAGGGCGAAGATAGGCCCCGGTTTTCCACAGGGAAGGCGTTGACAGACCCGACACATTTCCCTATACTTGCGAGTTTGGAAGGGGGCAATTTGCCCCTGCGATGAAGGGGAAGGGCTCCTCGCCTCGGAACAGAGAATGAAGGAACGAGGTTGGGAGACGGCCGAAATGGGGCGCCAGCCCCGCAAAGCCGTGGTTGCCTCTCCGCTTTAAGTAGATGCCGTTGACTCGCTTCGGCGAAAGCGTCTGTGCGGAGTAGTTCCTAGCAGGTTCCTTCGAGGGGTAGCTGGACCCTTCTGTTCTGTCACCTCACGCGAGCTGCGCGGACGCATCGTTCTGCGCGGGATGTTTTCAAGAATCCTTGGGGGATTGAGGGGAGAACCGTGCCAACGTTTTCACAACTGGTGCGTCACGGCCGCAAGCTGATGCGGACGAAGACGAAATCCCCGGCGCTCGAAGGGTGTCCGGAGAAGCGCGGCGTGTGCGTCCGCGTCTATACGCAGACGCCGAAGAAGCCGAACTCGGCCTTGCGGAAAGTGGCGCGCGTCCGGTTGACGAACAGCGCGGAAGTGACCACGTACATTCCCGGCATCGGCCACAATCTGCAGGAGCACTCGATCGTGCTGGTGCGTGGCGGCCGCGTGAAGGACCTGCCGGGAGTGCGCTACCACATCATCCGCGGCACGCTGGACGCCGCCGGAGTGGAAAACCGCAAGCAGGCGCGCTCGAAATACGGCGCCAAGCGGCCCAAGGCCGCGCAGAAGTAGAAGGGGAGCGAAGGAATGCCACGCAAGGGATTTGTTCCGCGCCGAAAGATTCCCGGCGACGCGGTATACGGCAGCGATCTGGTGCAGAAATTCGTCAGCTCGATGATGTACGACGGCAAACGCGCCACCTCGCAGGCCATCTTCTACCAGGCGATGGACCTGATCGCGCAGAAGACGAATGGCGACGCCTTCACGGCGTTCAAGAAGGCGATCGAGAACGTGAAGCCGCTGCTCGAAGTCAAGACGCGGCGCGTGGGCGGCGCGAACTACCAGGTGCCGGTAGAAGTGAACCAGTTCCGGCGGCAGTCGCTGGCGATTCATTGGCTGATCCTGTACGCGCGGACGCGCGGCGGGAAGACGATGGTGGAACGGCTGGCGGATGAAATCCTCGACGCGTCGAACAACCGCGGCGGGGCTGTGAAGAAGAAGGAGGACGTGCACCGCATGGCGGAGGCCAACAAGGCCTTTGCCCATTACCGGTGGTAGGCAGGTAAGGATTCGATGGCCCGGGAATTCCAACTCGACCAGACGCGCAACATCGGCATCATGGCGCACATTGATGCCGGGAAGACGACGTCGACCGAACGCATCCTGTTCTATACCGGCGCCACCTACAAGATCGGGGAAGTGGACGAAGGCACCACGGTGATGGACTGGATGGAGCAGGAGCGCGAGCGCGGCATTACGATTACGTCCGCCGCGACGACGACTTCCTGGAAGCGCTTCGGGAAGAATTATCGCATCAACATTATTGATACGCCCGGGCACGTGGATTTTACGGTGGAAGTGGAGCGGTCGCTGCGCGTGCTGGACGGCGCGGTGGCGATTTTCGACGCGGTCGCCGGCGTGCAGCCGCAGTCGGAAGCGGTCTGGCGGCAGGCGGACAAGTACCGCGTTCCGCGAATCGCCTTCGTGAATAAGATGGACCGCGTCGGCGCCGATTTCGATCACGCAGTGCGAATGATGCGAAAACGACTTTCGGCCCACCCCGTTCCCCTCCAGTTTCCCCTCGGCAAGGAAGATTCCTTCATCGGCGTGATTGATTTCATCGAAGAGCGCGCGATCGTCTGGAAAGACGAGACGCTGGGCGCCGAATACGAAATCCTTACGCTCGACCAGCTCTGGGACCCGGAGTTTCAGAAGGCGCGTCCGGACATCGCGGCAGCGATCAAGGCTTCCGCAATCAGCCCCGCGTTCTACAAAGAGCATCGTGAAAAAGTGGTGGAGTACATCGCCGAGCACGACGACGCCGTGCTGACGAAATACGTGGCCGAGCACAAGCTGGAGCCGGAAGAGCTGCGCGCTTCGATTCGCCGCTCGACCCTGGCTCTGAAACTGGTGCCGGTGCTGGCGGGTTCGGCGTTCAAGAACAAGGGCATTCAGCCGTTGCTCGACGCCATTGTGGATTACCTGCCCGCACCCGCGGACGTTCCGCCGGTCGAGGGCCTTTCGATCGACGGCAGCGAGCCGCTGCTCCGCCGCGCGAGCGCCGATCAGCCGTTCGCCGCGCTGGCGTTCAAGATCATGTCCGACCCGTTCGTCGGCCACCTGACCTACATCCGGGTGTATTCCGGCGTGGTGAAGACCGGCGACTCGATTTTCAACGCGAACAAGAAAACGCGCGAACGCATCGGCCGGCTGCTGCGGATGCACGCGAACAAGCGCGAAGAAATTGAAGCCATCGAGGCGGGCGACATCGCCGCGTGTGTGGGGCTGAAGAACGTTACCACCGGCGACACGCTGTGCGATGAAGAGAATCCCGTGCTGCTCGAAAACATCGAATTCCCCGCGCCGGTGATTTCGGTGGCGATCGAGCCGAAGACGAAAGCCGACCAGGAAAAACTTGGCAACGCGCTGGCAAAGCTGACGCAGGAAGATCCAACGTTCCGCGTGCACACCGATCCCGACACCGCGCAAACGCTGATTTCCGGGATGGGCGAGCTGCACCTCGAAATCATCGTGGACCGCATGCTGCGCGAGTTCAATGTGCAGGCCAGCGTGGGCCGCCCGCAGGTGGCGTATCGTGAGACGATCGGCAAGGTTGCGAGCGCCGAAGGCAAGTACATCCGCCAGACGGGCGGGCGCGGCCAATACGGCCACGCGAAGCTTTCGGTCCATCCGCTGCCGAGCGCCGGGCACGAAGACATGCACGAGATGTCGGTGGACGAGCTCGACGTTCTCGCCAAGGGAATCGCCGGCAAGGGCGGCAAATGGCATTTCGACAAGGAGCACCGCTTCCTGTTTATCGACAAGATAATCGGCGGCGCGATCCCCAGAGAATTCATCCCGCCGATCGAGAACGGCATCAAGGAAGCGATGGAGACGGGAGTGCTGGCGGGCTACGAGATGGTGGACATTGCCGTGGTGCTGGAAGACGGGAGCTACCACGAAGTGGACAGCTCGGAAATGGCGTTCAAGATTGCGGGCTCAATGGCATTCAAAGAGGCCTGCCACCGGGCGCAGCCGAAACTGCTCGAACCCATCATGCGAGTCGAAGTCGTCGTCCCCGAGGAATACATGGGCGAGGTGATCGGCGATTTGCGCAGCCGCCGCGGGCGCATTGAGGGCATGGAATCGCGCGCCGGCAGCCAGATCATCCGCTCCGAAGTGCCGCTGGCGGAAATGTTCGGCTACGCCACAGATATTCGCAGCCGCACGCAGGGACGCGGCAGTTTCACGATGCACTTCTCGCATTACGAGGAAGCGCCCTCGGCGGTGGCCGAGGAAGTGATTTCCAAGGCGACCGGCAAAGTGGTGAGGGGATAAACGGGCCCAGGAATCATTGGAAACGCTCAAGCTGAGGAGCAGACGCACACATGGCGAAGGAAAAATTTGAGCGCAACAAGCCGCACGTGAACGTGGGGACGATCGGGCACATCGATCACGGGAAGACGACTTTGACGGCGGCGATCACGAAGGTGCTGTCGAAGCGCAACCCGAAGGTGTCGTTCCGGTCG
>JBGPTF010000006.1:0-197776 GCA_041490445.1 Terriglobia bacterium | reverse complement strand
GTGACGGTCTTCGTTGTTCCGTTGCTGGCGTCGCTGCTGACGGTGACGGTGCCCGAAGCGGCGGTGGCGGTCAGCGGCGCGAACCTGACGGTGGCGGTTGCGGACTGATTGGCTGCGAGCGCCAGCGGCAGCGTCGGAACCATGCTCAGGGTGAAGCCGGTACCGGCGATGGAAATCTGGCTCACATTGAGAGTCGCGCTCCCCGAGTTGGTGATGGTGAAATTCAAAGTCGAATTCGAGCCGACTGTCACGCTTCCGAAGCTCAGACTGGCTGGATTCAGAGTGATGGACGGTGTTGCCGGAGCAAGCCCGGTGCCGGCCAGGGCGATGGATGCTGTGGGCGTGGAGAGATCATTGCTGGTGAGGCTCAAGCTTCCCGTCACGCTGCCCGCCGACGCCGGGGCAAAGACGACGTTGAACGTGCTGTTTTGTCCGGCGCTGAGTGCCAGCGGAAGGTTCAAGCCAGTCACGCTGAAGCCGGCACCGGTGACGCTTTGCTGCGTGACGTTGAGCGTGCCTGAGCCGGAATTGGAAATGGTAATCGTCTGTGAGCTGCTCGTGCCGGTCGTCACGCTGCCGAAGGAAACCGAGGTTGGATTGATCCCCAGATGAGGGGTGGCCGTCGCGGTGCCCGTTGCGGACAGAGAAACGGTCTTGGACGTGCCGTTACTGGCGTCGCTGGTGATGGTGACGTTTCCGGAGGCTGCGCCCGCACTTTGGGGCGCGAATTGAATCGTGACGGTCGCGGCCTGATTGGCGTCCAGTGACAGCGGCAGCGATGGCTTGGAACTGACGGTGAATCCCGTGCCGGAGGCGGCGATCTGGCTTACGTGAAGCGTGTCGTTGCCGAAATTGGAAATCGCGAAACTCTGCGTGGCGTTGGTGCCGACGGTGACGTTCCCGAGAGTCAGGCTCGAGGAAGTGGTGGCGATCTGGGGAGCCATTCCCGTCCCGGACAAGGTCACGGACAAGGGCGTGGTGTTGGCGGAGTCCGTCAGCTTCAGGGTGCCCGTCACGGTGCCCACTCCAGCCGGAGAGAACGTCAGGCTGAAAGTGCTGGATGCGCCGGGGGCGAGCGTCGCCGGAACGGCGAGGCCACTGAGGCTGAACGAGGTGCCGGCGAGCGTGGCCTGGGTGAGGCTGACGCCGGCGGCGGTCGAGTTGGTGACGGTAACGTTCTGCGTGCTGTTCTTTCCCACCGAGACATTGTTGAAGGCGACCGTGCCGGGGTTCACCCAAACGCCCTGGGGAGGCGGGTTGCTGGGCGGGCTGGATGGCGCGCTCTGCGCGCCCACTTGTCCACAGCCGGTAAGACCGCCAGCGGCGACGCTCACGAGGAGAAGAACGAGAAGCACCATCCATGAGCTTGCAATCGTCAGACGGTTTTTCGGAACGCGACTAGGGGAAAATGACTTGGTGCCTGGGCATGGTGTGTTCATACGCGAACAGGCTAACGTGCGGTCGTGCGACGCGACCACTGGTGGAGAGGCTAAATTACGGACAGGGATCAACCCTGTACTTGTGGACAAACTATAGGACATGCGTGGCAACGGAATGTTGGGACACGCTAGGCTCAAGCGCTGGGAACTCGGCGTCGGTCCAGACTTACAAATCCTTGGGGCTCAAGGCCGTTCCGGTGTCCGTGTATCCCACGCACCGGGGCAAAACGAACTCATTCCTCTAACGTGGTCTGCCGCTAGACTGAGGGCTGGGGTCAGGACAAGAGGTCCCCGCTGACGAGAATGCTCTGTGCTAGCGAACTGAGCGGTATGCCAATGGGGTCGCAGAGGCCCAGGATAGAAGGAATCGGAAAGTGAACCTTGATCTCCGCTGCCCGCATTGCTTGGGCGTACTTGAGGCGCAGAAAGGCGCTCTGCGATGCCCGTCATGTGGGCGCCAATACGCGACCGTTGAGGGAATCCCCTGTCTGACCGATGCTGTTGGTGACCAGAGAGAGGACGTTGGCCTTCCCGGGATTGCGAAGCTGCTCGAGGAGTGTGAGCGCGACTCCTGGCAGCGAGCCCTCGAGAGAGCGGTCGGTTTGGTCGACCACCCCCTGGAATTGCTTGAACAATCCGTCAGCCCGTGTCAAGCGAGTTGGTGGCCGCTTGCGGCCCTGCCTCCTGGATGTCGCGTTCTCAATCTGGAATGTGGATGGGGTGCGACTGCGTTCAGTCTGGCGCAACATGTGGCTGATGTAGTCGCGTGCGACCCGAGCCTGTCCCGGTTGCGATTCGCGCAAGCCCGGGCACGACAGGACGGTGTGACAAACCTCACATTGCTCCGCGCGGGGGACACACCTCGGCTTCCATTTGCAGAGCGGCAATTTCATCTGGTCGTCCTCGACGCGTGCAATTCTGATCGCTCTCCTAACCGGGTTGCCGGAGGCGATGGAAAAACCTGCGAGATTCTTCTCAAGGAAATGGTTCGTGTCTTGACGCCTGAGGGCCAGCTTGTTCTGGTGGTTCCCAATCGCTGGGAATGGCAAAGAATTCAGGCCGCCATTGCGAAGTGGATGCCTTTGGGGCGCGCGGCTGAATCCGGAGACCCAAGCCATCCTGAGCAGGCGGCCCCGGCAGAATCTTGCAGCGGACACGCCCGTTCATTACGGGGTTACCGCACGTTCCTTCGATCGGCCGGACTCAGCCAGGCGCGCGCTTGGATTCCGATGCCGAATGCGAAATCGTACCGCGCGCTGCTGGACCCGACGGTCAAGGGTTCGATCGAGTGCTACTACTCCGAACAGAGCCCCGAACAATCAGGGTCACTACGTTTGCGTGTCAAGTCGGCACTGACGCCGCTGGTCGCGCCGAGCCATTGCTGGATCGCCGGCCGCCAGCCCGGACCGCGTGCGTTTGTGGACCGGCTGGGCGAATACATCGCCAACGCGGTCTCACCGCGAACAACGGTGAGCGCCACGTGCGTGCGATATCGCGTTACGCGCCGCGAAATTGTGACCTGCGAGATGAAACTCAGCGCCCGGGCACAAAACGTGATCGTAAGAATCCCTCTCAGCCCTGCCGGCACAAAGCGCGCCCAGCAGGAACAGGAGGCGCTTCGAAAAGCTCGTGAAGCTCTCGTTGGTGCGGGCGAGTGGCCTGAGATCCCCCGGCCGCTCCTCGAAGGAGAACTGGAGAGAACTCCATTCTTTGTACAAGACGCACTGCCCGGCCTTCCCGGTCACGGGATGATGACCAATCGCTCTCAAGCGGCGCGATGCAAGAAGCTTGCACTGAATTTCCTTCTTCGGCTGCACCTGGCCGCGCGATCTGACCTGGTCTTGGGCAAGGCCGAGTGGAATCTGCATGTGCGTCCGATAATTGCCGAGGGCCTGCAAGCGATGGAAGAGCGCGCAGGGATTTCCGCCGAGGCGCTGAATCAACAATTGATGCGGGTCCTGGTCGGGCTGCGCTTGCCGCTTGTATTCCGCCACGGGGACTATTGGCCGGGTAATTTGTTCTTTGATGCAAAGGCGGAGCGAATCACAGGGGTGATTGATTGGGATCGCGCGCAGCCCAAGTCTCTGCCGCTGCTGGACCTGCTGGATACCGTGATTTCCTGCCGCGCCGAAGAGGAACAAGCCGTCTCTCCGCGCATTCTTGGGCGGATGTTGCAAGAGGGGCTGGCAAGAGAGGATCTCGCCCTCGTGGAACAATACCTCGGAGCGATGGGCTTCTCCCTGACGGAAGAGCAGTTGCGAGCCTTCCTGAAATTGGACTGGCTGGTGCGCGTCACCGTGCGCGCTGCTCCGCGGCATTCTGCGTGGTGGGGCGAGTTCGAATGGCTCCGCGAGAACGTCCCCGCCTCGGCAGAGTGGTTCCGTTCTCCGGATCGCCTGTGAAGGAAAGCGGATGAATCAAGAACGGCATTCGCGGACAGCCATCCGACCCAAGCTGGCCGCGCGAGGAGTCGTCCGCACTGACTTTCATGGTCAGCGCTGCAGGATTGCCTGAATCTCCAACTCGAATTCCCAGAGATCGTTGAAGTGATTCCGGCGGAGGAGATGCCAGGTGGCCTCATTCGTGGTTGGGTAATTCTCGCCGCCAAACGCGGAAAAGACGAACGCGTAGGCCGACCGCGCGATCTCGACAGCTGCAGGCGACATGTTTCGTGACTGTCCCCAGGGGAATGAGAAAAACTTCACCGGCAGGCCAAGCCGCTGCTCGAGTTCCTTCTTCGAGCCCACGATCTCTCGTTCCAGAATGACAGGATCATTGGACCCACAGTCGAAGTGAGTGCGGGTGTGACTGCCGACTTCGAGACCGGAGCGCTGCAACTTTGCGACCTGTTCCCAGTCGAGCGGCTGAAAGTCGAATTCGAGACGTTTCTGGTCATGTCCGAAGGGCGTGCGGCTGTTCATATAGTCCGTGGAAATGAAGAGGCTGACCGGAACGCCGGTCTGTTCGGTGACGGCGCGCAGGTTCACGAAGTTCTCTCGATAGCCGTCGTCGAACGTCAGCACAACCGTTGGTGTCCGAAGTTTTCCCGAACGGAGCGCGGCAGTGGCCTCCTCAAGCGTCGCGACTCGATAATGCCGAAGCAAGAATTCCACCTGCCGGTAGAAGATTTCGGTTGGAATTCCCAGATAGTGAGCCCGATCGCTAACCAAGTGGTGGTAGAGAATGATGACGGGAGCCCGGCCGCGCAAGCGACGATACCAGTTGCGCGCAATCGTCACCGGCAGAAACAGACCGCATTTGAGCAGCAGCTTCCAATCGGGCCAGCAACGCATCGATCGGAAGAAAAGGTTGGCAAATTTGTCCCGCCCTTCATAGCTCTGCAGAAGCTGTGGCACTGGCGTCGCCTGCTCTTCGATTCTCGCCGGTGGGTTCTCCCGGACAGTTCCTCGCGCAAATTCGCCGACCGCCTGGGCGAGCAGATCATTCCCCAGGACCCGGGTTTTCAATTCGAGGCTGAGCAGGGTATCGTACGGATCAATCGGAAGAGTCGCACTCGCAATCATTTCCCCATCTGGCGGAACAACGGAGCGGCGGACGCTGACCGTGATTTGTGACTGCCCCTTGGACATCTCGGCAAGCCCGGCCGGAGTCGTATCGCCTGCATCCCGGGATGCGCCCCGGTCAAGAACGATCGATCCTTCCGGCGGGAGGACAAACAGTTCAGGCGCATCGCTCCGCACGCCATAGATGATTCCGAGATTCGCATTTTGTTCGCGGACAAAGCGCTTCGCCTCATAAGAGGAAAGATTTCGCGCGACGAGCAAGGAACATTGCCGCTTGCGGCAGAATTCGGAGAGATCCTTGAGGCGCAATCTCAGCCGGCCGTTGGGCCGCGCGGGACAAGCATGGATGAAGCGCAGGGCCAGAGTGCCGAGCGCTCCGAGGCTACCACGGATCATTCGCGCGACAAGCGAACGTCTTCGGCCCGAAAGAATATCTCTCGTCGGCGTTTGAAAGAGGACGGCCTGGACGCGAACATCCCGTACCTCCCGCTCGATCTGCTGGATGAGCCGGGTCACGATCCGTGGAGAATGGCTTGTGAACAAGATGATCTTCATCGGATGACGCTAGCTTACCGCTTTCGCCTGCTAGCTGGCGGAGGAATGAACCGTCCCGGGTGCTTCGATGTAAACAAGAATGGCTGCCAAATCTGTGCAGCGGGATGACAAGCCAGGATCAACTCGGGTGCATCATCGATGCTGGCGAGAGTATTCCTTCGGATGGCCGCGGGCATATTCGTCCTCTCAACGTCGGACCTTCTCTCTCTGCCAATTATTAAGAGAGCGAGACAAGTGCGCTCCCCAAAGCCGCGCGGTCGTCGAGAGGTTTGGTGAGGCATGCCAACCCCCAGTCTTTACGCGGCGGAGAACCTAGACTTAAATATCTTATTATCAATGAGATGCTGGAGAACCCTTGCCAACTCGCTGGGTTTTGCCCGATTCGAAAATGTGCAAAGTTTTTCACCAGCGTGGACCGTTGGGTGCCCAATTGCCCGCGCAGGCCTGCCTCCTGAGGAAATGGACAAATCATCCCGCGATCGGAGACTGGTCCCTGCGAACTTCCCGGGGGCAGCTTGGCATGGCAGGGTCTGATTAGGAATGTGCAATCCTTTTCATCCTTGGAAACTGAGAGGCTGCAAGTTGTTGTAAGTCCTTGAGAAGCAAGCCAGAATTTGAAGTGTATTGAGCCCGGCTGGCACAAGGCTTGCTCATGGAATGATTTGGGTCAGCCGAAGGAATGCCCGAGGAGGGACTTTCGTCGCGGGAGGATACCTCGAATTCATGGGTGATGAGCCTGTCGAAGGCCCATGCCCACAGCCTAACACCCCATGAACACTCCGAGAAAAATTCCTGCGTGAGCTAGTGTTTTTGAAAGAGACGACGGAGAAGAAATTGCCTGACCAGAAACCAAAGTCCTCATCTGAAACCCGCCATGCATCTGCGTCGGGTTCGCCCGCGCCCAAGGTCATGCGCCATATCATGACCGTGGATGTGGAGGACTACTTCCAGGTGGAGGCCTTCGCGGAAATCGTCTCTCGGGAGTCGTGGGATTTCTGGCCATGCCGCGTCGTCGAGAGCACGCGGGTTGCGTTGGATCTGTTCGATCGCTACGAGACGAAGGCAACTTTCTTCTTTCTTGGATGGATTGCGAAGAAGTTCCCCGCGCTGGTTCGAGAAGTACAAGCGCGCGGACATGAGCTCGCCTGCCACAGTTTCTGGCACCGTCCTGTTTACAGTCTGACGCCGGCGGAATTTCGCGAAGATACGCAGCAGGCGAAAGACGTGATCGAGCAAGCGAGCGGCACGCGAGTCATTGGCTATCGTGCACCTTCCTGGACGATTACGAACCGGTGCATGTGGGCGCTCGATATTCTTGCGGAAATGGGCTTCTTGTACGATTCGAGTATTTTTCCCATCCGGCACGACATCTATGGCGTGCCGGGCGCGCACCGCTTGCCGTACACCTGGAGCTGCGGTAACGGGAAGAACTTGCGAGAGTTTCCTCCCGCGACAGTGAGGATCGCTGGCCTCACACTACCGGCCGCAGGCGGCGGGTATCTGCGCATCCTGCCGATCCGCTACAATGAATTCGCGTTCCGGCAGATGATCACGAAGCACCAACAGTCGGTCGTCGTGTATTTCCATCCCTGGGAGCTCGATCCGGATCAGCCGCGGATTCGAGCCAAGCCTCGCTCTACATTTCGTCATTACACAAATCTGGGAAAGATGCAGGGCCGCGTCCGGAAGCTGCTGGAACAATATTCCTTCGGTACCTTCCGATCTGTGCTGGAGCAGAGCGGCGCCGTTAAAAACAGCCTAACCACGGATTCGAGCAATCGCGATGAGACGCTCGAGGTCGGCCCTTGGGAGCCCGGTCTTGCCAAATAGCCCATTCACCACGCGCTCCTCGGCGCGGGCGATCGTGAACGATCGGCCGGACGACAGAACACGGAACGGCGCTGGTGAACCCCTGGCCTCTTCCGACGACTCAATCATCGTGGCGTATCACGAGATTTGCGTCGAGCCTTCGGGCTATCTGTACGCAGTGACGGCACGCCAGCTCGAAGATCACCTTCGTGTTCTCTCGGAACTTATACAAAATTCGCCAACAAAAATTCCACCGACGCTGATTACGTTTGACGATGGTCACATTTCCAATTACAACTATGCGCTGCCGCTGCTGGAGAAGTACTCCCAGCGCGCGATCTTTTTTGTCACGGCTGGATGGACTGGCGTGCGTGACGAGGTTATGAGTTGGTCCCAGTTGCGGGAACTGATCACTCTAGGCCACAGCGTGGCGTCGCATGGCTGGTCCCACGTCCCGCTCACGCGCTGCCCGCTGGCCGAAGCGCGACAGGAACTCGAGCGGTCTAAAGCGACCCTGGAGGACAGGCTCGGAATCGCCGCGGACTCTATCTCACTGCCACACGGACGCTGGCACGATGCCCTTCTGGACCTTTGTGCACAGGTGGGATATCGCCGCGTGTACACATCCAATGCCTGGATGACGTCGCGCCAGAGGGACGGCGTACAGCTCTATGGCCGCCTAATGATGAGGCGGTCGACGGAGGCTGCGGAGTTTCGCCGCCTGCTCACGCTCGGTCCATCGGGACGCCTTTTCCGCCGCGCCCAATACGGGACGAAGGAACTAGCCCGTCGAATGCTCGGTGACCGGCTTTACCATCGCCTTTGGGGGCTCATGGCTGGCCGGTACGATCCGGATGCTATGCGGTAAGAAGCGCCCGCTCACTGCGACAGCAACGCCCGCGCAAAATCCCGATGCGAGTTTTGGAACTCATCAGCAGCGCCGGGCACTACGGGGCCGAAAACATGCTGTTGACTCTATCCCGCGCGCTGGAGAGAGGCGGCTGCCAGGTCCGGATCGGAGTCTTCCATAACGCACACAAGCCCAACATCGAAATCGCACGACACGCAGGCCAACTCGGCCTTTCTGCGGAACTGATTCCTTGCCGCGGGCGTGTCGATTCCGCTGCGGTCCGCGCGATTGTGAACTACATCCACGCCCAGTCGATCGATTTGATTCACACCCACGGCTATAAGGCAGACCTCTACGGGTATCTTGCGGCCAAGGACTGTGGCGTGCCGCTGATCGCCACGTGCCACAATTGGCCCGACAAGAATCTTCCGCTGTGGACCTATTCCGTGTTGGATCGCCTAGTCTTACGCCGTTTTCCGCGAGTCGCCGCCGTTTCCGAAGGGGTCGTGAGGGCGCTGCGGAGACTGGGAGTGAAGCGCAAAAAGATTGCGCTGATCCCGAACGGGATTGACCTCGCTCAATTTGACAACGCGCGCCCGGCGCTCGAAGGAGCGATCCCGTGCGGGCAATTCGTTGTGGGGATGGTGGGGCGACTGGTCCGCGCAAAGGGCGGGCGTGATTTTCTCGAAGCCGCTCGTTTGGTCCTGAAGGATTTCCCGGAGACGGTCTTCGTGTTTGTCGGGGATGGCCCGGACCGAGAAGAACTGGCGGCTCGGGCAGGTCATCTAAAAATCCAACAGAAGGTCATTTTCCTCGGGCGGCGTGACGACTTGCCCGGCGTCTATGCCTCTCTCGATGTCATGGTGCAGCCTTCCCTGACCGAGGGAATGCCGCTGACAATCCTCGAGGCACTTGCCGCCCGACGGGCGGTCGTAGCCACTCCAGTCGGCGCAGTACCACAGTTGATACTGCCGGAACAGACGGGGCTACTTGTGAAGACGAAGGATGTGGCAGGATTGCACGCAGCGATATCTCGAATGCTGGCGGACGGTGCATTCCGCCGCCGGCTCGGTGAGAACGGGCGCGCGTTGGTTCAAAGGGGCTTTTCGTCGGATCAGATGGCAGAGAAATATCTAGCTCTGTATGATGAACTGCTTCAGCAGCGGCATACGCATCGGGAGCCGCCGCGGGAAGCGCAGATTCGTCAGTGACCGCAGACCCATCGCACGCCGCCGCCGCGGGGGATTCAGAAGCGAAGCAGGCTGCCACAGCACATCGGAGTCCTGCGAGAGCTCCGAAAGTTTTTGTCTTCGACCTCTGGTGCTACCTCCCCTATTACGACGGATACTTCTGCAGGGGACTGCGCGATGCGGGCGTGAATTTCACACTTGGATCGATCTCCTATCATCGCGATCCCGCCTATTTCCGGCGGCTCGGCCTGAAGAATGATCCCGGGCTATTCGACATCGTTTCCCATTTCCCGATTCGCATTCCGCGGTTGCGGCAGGCCCTGAAGTTCGTCGAGTTCTGCATCAATTCACTGGCTTTGGCCATTCGATTTGCCTTTTCGCGTCCCGACATCCTGCACGTGCAATTCCTCCCCCTGGTGGATCGAGGGCTGCCTTTCGAGATCTGGTTTCTGGCTTACGCAAAAAAGTTGGGCATTCGCATCGTCCACACCGTTCACAACGTTTTACCACAGGGCACGGGCGAGCTCCGCAGGAAGCCTTATGGGAGGGTGTATCAGAAGGCGGATGCATTGATTTGTCAGAACGAAGCAGCCCGGGCGCGGCTGGTGAACGAATTCGGCATCGATCCCAGCCGGATCTGGCTGATTCCACACGGGCCGATGTTTTATGACCAGCAGCGGCCGACGGTGGGAGCCGCGCGCGAAAATATTGGTTTGTCAGCAGGTCAAACCGCTGTCCTCTGGCAGGGTATTGTGCGGCCCTACAAGGGAGTGGACTTTCTTCTCGAAGCCTGGCGCCGGATCCAGCCGGATGCGAAGAACAGTCTTCTGATCATTGCCGGCAGCGGGGAGCAGAAAGAGCTGCACAGCATCGAGGAGAAAGTCCGATCGCTGGGAATTGAATCTTCCGTCCGCCTCGTTTTGCGATTCCTTTCCGTGGAAGAGGTCGCCCACTACTATCAGGCGGCCGACATCGTGGTGTATCCGTACCGGGAAATCACCACGAGTGGTGCCTTGATGACCGGGCTCAGCTATGCAAAGGCGCTGATTGCCACTTCTCTTCCTCCGTTTCGAGAAATCCTGCGCGACGGCGAAAATGCGCTCTTGGTCGAATTTGGAGATGTGGCGGGATTGGCTGGCGCTCTGCAGCGCTTGCTGTCAGACCCTGCAGAACGACACCGGCTTGGAAAGAATCTGTCCGCCGAACAGCCTGCCGAAGATCCCTGGCTCTTGATCGCCAGGAAGACCGATGAGTGTTACCTGCAGATACTGGCAAAGGGCCGCTGAATCACTCTGCTGCCTCCGTGCAGAATCCTCGAACGAGGGGTAGTTTCTACGAGTCTCGAAGCTGCCCCTATTGAAAATACAGAATCAAATCAAGGAGTTAGCGCGAGAAGTCTGGCAATCTGCTTGCAATCCCTCATCAGTTTGCCCGGACACAAGACCTCACAATTTCATCGAATCATTCGACAACCATACCCAACCACCGAAGCAACTCAGGTAGGGCCCCTTTTTGGATGGGGCAGCTTGCCAGACTGTCCTTCCGTACAGTGAAACACCACTGTACTCCAACGCTGCCTTCGGCCAATGGCGCTCGCCCGTTCCGATGCTCTAATCTAGTCAGCAGGAATGGGTTGATCACGTTCCTCGGCCATATGCAGGCAATTAGCGACCTCGAACAAACGGGCAGGATGGAGAGAAGATGGAGTTTGTCGGCTTCTACACTCGGCACACTGGAAGGAAGGGTGCGGTTCTCAAAAGACTGTCCGCGAGATGGTTCGCCGGCTTGCTGGCGACCCTTGCCACGGCCATTCTCCCATTTGGATGCGGAGGAGGCGGGAATGGCAGCGTGCCAAACACGCCGGTCGCCCCGGTACCCGGGCCGTCTCTCAAAGCCAGCGCAAATGGCCTTGATTTCGGGAGTGTCGGGACCGGCTGCGGGCAGAGTAATTCTTTGACATTGAATAACACTGGGACAGCTCCATTGACCATTCAACAAGCAACGCTGAGCGATCCGAGCTTTCGAATGAGCGGCGTCACAATTCCGCTGCAGCTCTCCCCGGCGCAGTCCGTACAGCTCGGTCTCGCCTTCGCACCGTCGCAGCTGGGCGCCGTGTCGGCGACGCTGCTCGTGACGGACAGTGTGGACACCTCTCCTCTGACGGTTTCACTGCTTGGACAGGGAGTGCCGCCGGCAGCTCACCCGGTGGAGATCAACTGGGTCGAAAGCAGCCCGGATCCGGCCGTCGGCTTCCAGATATACAGTGGCACCCAGCCCGGAGGCCCGTATACCCGGATGGCCGCTGCGATGGTGACCGGCTCCACATTCGTGGATTCACTGCTGGCGGGACGAACAGCTTATTACGCGATGACGGCCACCGACGCGCAGAGTGCCGAAAGCTTTTTCTCGAGCGAAGTCTCCGTCACGGCTCCTTGCCCGTAAGCCCCTGGTAGGGGTGGTGCGTTGAGTTTAAGGAATACGAGATTCAGATACGAACTGAGGAGTCAGGGACAATGAAGAAATTTTTCACGCTGGCAGGAATGATTCTCACGGCAACGCTCTTTGGCGCGCTGCCGGCGGGGGCGCAGACCACGCCGCCCCGTGTTCTCTACACCGACTTGGACGGCGGACCCAAGACGGGCGGCGAAGGAAACAACGGCGCCATCGTCACAATCTACGGCAAGAACTTCGGGGCCACGCAGGGGTCCTCTACTGTAACGATTGGCGGCGGTGCGCCCGCGGCCGTGAAGCGGTGGTGCGCCTTGTGCGACGCTGCCGGACAGCACGACATGATTTCGGTGGCGCTCGGTGGGGCGGTTGCATCCGGCCCGGTGGTTGTCACGGTGGGCGGGGTAGCATCCAACAACACCGTCTCCTTCACCGTGCGCACGGGGAACATCTTCTATGTCGCTACGACTGGTGCAGACTCGAATGCAGGGACGTTCGCCGCGCCCTTCGGCACGATTCTGAAATGCCGCGACACGATGGCCGCCGGGGATATCTGTTATCTTGAAGGCGGCTTCGTTGCCAATACCAATGACGGAAATGGCTGGCATTCTACCGTGCTTCTGCGGGCTGGAGGCAGTTCGACCAATCCGAAGGCGTTCGTTGCTTACCCGAACGCGGCCGTCACCGTTGGCGATCCAGCCGGTACAAACGACCAGCAATACGGTTTTCGGAACGATGGGGCTGGCGGATGGTTCACCATCTCTGGCGGTGGCGGAAACTTTACCGTGGTTGGGGGCGCGACGGCCGGACTACAATTGAATGACGTCGGCGGATGGCGGATCGTCGGTCTGCATATAAACTGTCCGAACTGCAACGGACAGGATGCTGGACTGGTTACCGCGAGTGTGAATGACGGAACCACTTCCCGTTTCTACGGGAACGAGGTCACCAACGTCTCCACAGGACTCGCGAACGGTTCCGGCAAGCAGTACCACGCGGTCTACTTCACAACCGACTCCAATCACATCGACTTTGGCTGGAACCATGTGCACGACAACAAGACCTGCCGCGCGATCCAGTTCCATTCTTCCCCGACGGGTGCCGGCACAGGGAACGATCAGTACGATCTTCACGTTCACGATAACCTGATTCACGGCGACCCGTGCGATGGACTCAACCTGGCCACGGTGGATCCGTCCAGAGGCACGGTCGAGGTCTACAACAACGTGATCTATAGCGTTGGCCGAGGCCCCGGACCACCCGACGGCGACGCAAACTACACGTGCATCTACTCGCCCGGGACAACCAATACCGGTAGCGCCGGAAAGGGCCAGATTCTCGTTTACAACAACACGCTGTATGATTGCGGAGCGCGTGCGGTGCAACTGGATTCAGGATGGGGCGGGGCGATCGGCTCTCTTGATTCCGGCGCCGGACTGTCCATCAAGGCCACAAACAACATCATCTACCTGATCGGCGGCGAGTTCTACCTGCAGAATGGCAGTAACGCCACCGGCGACCATAACGTCTTTTTCGGCAGCGGCGCAGCGCCCGCTGCGTTCACCAGCAGCATCAACTCCGATCCCTTGTTCGCGAGCCTCGGCTCCTTCAATTTCCACCTCCAATCCAGCAGTCCAGCGGTGGACGCGGGAGTGAACACGGGTGTTACGACGGACTTCGATGGGATCCTTCGACCGCAAGGCAAGGCTTTTGACCTCGGCGCCTTCGAGTTCTTGAATAGCACCGTGGTGAAGCCGAATCCACCCTCCAATCTCGCTGTCGTCGTGAAATAGGGAAAAACAGCGAGCCGGAACCAGGCCGAATTTGCCTGCTCGACCGCAGAGGCCCGGCGACACTGCTCCTGTCGGACAGTTAGGGGAACGAGATCGAGTCCGAACTGAGGAGTCAGGGACAATGAGGAAAGCTTTCACTCTGGCGGGAATGGTTCTCATGGCAACGCTGTTCAACGCGCTGCCGGCGGGGGCGCAGACCCCGCCGCCCCGTGTGTTCTTCACCGACCTGGACGGTGGACCGAAGACGGGCGGTCAGAACGGCAAAGGAGTGTTTGTTACCTTCTATGGCAAGCGGTTCGGCGCGACCCGGGGAGGCTCCACAGTCACCATTGGTGGAGGGACGGTGGATAACTGCCCTGTGTGGAGCGACACGCGGGTCACTTGCCAGCTTGGCGCGGGCCCATTGAGCGGCGCGGTCGTCATTACGGTGAGCGGGCAGGCTAGCAACAACACGGTGAGCTTCACGGTTCGCTCTTCGGGGAAGATCTACTTTGTCTCACCGCGTGGATCGGATTCGAACAAGGGCAGCTTTGCCTCGCCCTTCAAGACGATTCTGAAGTGCCGCGATACGATGAGTGCCGGTGCCACCTGCTACCTGATGGATGGCCTCGTCGCGAATGCGAATGACGGACAGAGATTCCATGCCACTATGTTGCTGCGCTTGGGCGGGACATCTTCCGCACCGGAGGCTTTTGTTGCTTATCCAGGCGCCACGGTCTCAGTGGGAGACCCGAACGGCTCGAACGACCAGCAGTATGGCATTCGCGGAAGTGGCGCTGGCTGGATGACGATTTCAGGTGGCGGAGGAAATTTCACGGTCGCCGGCGGCGGATTGATGGCCCTCGGCATGCGCGGGTCCGGCGGCTGGCGCGTGATTGGTCTGAAAATCATCTGCCCGAACTGCAACGGTCAAGAGGGCGCGCTCGAAGGCTCAGCACTCAACGATGGGAACATGTCCTATATTTACGGCAACGAAGTAACGCAGATCGGTACATCGCGTTCCAGTGGAACTTCCAAGCAGTACCACGCGGTCTACTTCACTACCGACTCGAATCACATTGATTTTGGCTGGAACCACATCCACGATAACCGAACGTGCCGCGCGCTGCAGTTCCACTCCAGCCCCATCACGGGAAACAGCGGTCAAGACCAGTACGACCTCCACGTTCACGACAACCTAATTCACGGTGACCGGTGCGATGGCATCAACTTCGCTACGGTTGACCCCTCGAGGGGAACGGTTGAAGCGTACAACAACGTCATCTACGACGTCGGAACCGGGCCATCCCCTCCCGACGGTGATGCCAATTATTCCTGCATTTATTCAGCGGGGAGGACCAATACCGGCAGCCCGGGAAAAGGCCAGATTCTTGTTTACAACAACACGCTCTACAACTGCAGTGCCCGTGCCGTGCAACTGAATTCAGGCTGGGGCGGCGCAATCGGCTCTTTTGATTCCGGCGCCGGGCTGTCCATCAAGGCCACAAACAACATCCTTTACCCAACGGACGGCGGCGCATACCTGCAGAAGGGCAGCAACGCCACCGGAGACCATAACCTCTTCTTTGGCAACGGCGCAGCGCCCGCTGCGTTCACTAGCAGCGTTAACTCTGACCCCTTCTTCGCAAGCCTCAGCGCCTTCGATTTTCACTTGCAGTCGAGCAGTCCCGCGGTGGATGCGGGAGTGAACGCAGGCGTCGGGACGGACTTCGACGGGATTCTTCGGCCGCAAGGCAAGGCTTTCGACATCGGTGCGTTTGAGTTCCTGACTGGCGCGGCTCTGAAGCCGAATCCTCCAGCTAGTCTCGCTGGCGTATCTCACTAGGTTCGTGTGGCGAGTTTCAATGACGTTGGAATCGCCGGATCGAGAGCAGCAGCCCGGCGGCGCTTCTGCATAAAGACACTATTTGATAGCTGTTGTGGCGCCAGGTGCATCGCTTGATTGAACTGATCCCCGCCGGAAGGGGACGGCTAGTTCGGATTGTCAACACGGGCAGGCGTGTGCCTCTTCGCGGACAGATCAGATGGGATAGCTTGCCTCGGTGCGCTCCTTATCCTTCCGGTAAGAACGCCAGAACACGGCGTAGTCGAACGCAATCGGTGAAAAACGACCGAGAGGATTCACAACCGTCCCTTCCCACACGTTCACCCGGGGGATAAGCAGGGGATCTGTGTCTGCAGTCCACGCACCCGGAACGTTGCGGAACGCGAGCGTATAACCTGCCTTCGCGACGGACGCACGTACTTCCTGTGACCAATTTCCATTCGGATAGGCGAATGCAAAACACGGCCGGCCCAGTCGCTGGCCGAGAGTTTGCTTTGAATCCATGAGTTCGCGCTCAACGGCGTCAGCGGAGAGCTTTGTTAAAATCTGATGTGTCTGAGTGTGCGAGCCGAAGAGAACGCCCTGCCGGGACAATTCTTGCAGCTCATCCCATGTCATCGTGGAATGCATTTCGAAGTTTTCGCCCTCGAGTCTATGGCCGAATTCCTCGAATAAGTCCGTTACAATGCTTCCGCGTTGCTCGGCAGGGAGAGTCTTCAGCAGAGCGATCAATTGGACCTCCGCCTGTTTTGAGCCCCTCTCGCCCTTTGACTCGATTTTCCGCCCCGCACGCGCCGTGACTCGTTCGATGATTTGAGCCAGATAGCCGCCTCTTCCGGCGGCCTCGCATAGCGATGCGATTCGTTCGGGCCAGAATGGAAAGGAAAGCCCCATGCGCCCCGGGCATACAAAGATGGCCAGCCGAACGCCGTACTTGCGAGCGATCGGGGCTGCGAAATGCGCGTTGTCGGCCCAGCCATCATCGAATGTGAACGCCACGCACAACTTGCCGGAGTCCGTTCGATCAGCGGGAGGATGCGCGTCGATCGCGACCGGGGAATGGTGCGTGGCTACATATTTTACGGCTTCTTCAAACGTCCGCTCCCGCATCACCATGCCGGTGGGAGAAAACGTCTTGGCGAATTCGTCATCGGGAAGGACCCGATGAAAGGTGAGGACAACGACACCCTGCTGGGCCGCCAGGCTCCGCTTGGCCCAGCGCAGCATCCCGGTGAAGTACAGGGCGCAAACCCAGCCCCAGCGCACCCACGCACGGATCTTCTTCGGCAGACCCTCTTGCAATCGTTCCCCCACAGCTAGGTCGGACTCGTGCGCGGCGCCTCTGCTTGGCCCGGTGATACCGGGGCGGGTGTTCAGATGGCGCGGAAGCCTCGCCGATGAAACTCGCGAATTTCTCGGAGCGTTGGGAAGGTGAACAAGCTGCTTTCGGCCGTTTTCCACTGCACGACCTGCTGAGTCCCAGCCGCAATCGCGCGCAGCACTTTCGCCATGCAGCTAGCGCCATGGCGTTTCGACCGGCGGATCAGATGGTCGAGCGATTCACCCGGCAGGATTTCCAGTTCCTCCTGCAACAGGGCCGCACCTTCATCCACCTTGGGAGCCATGTAGTGGATCGTGACCCCAACCCTCTTTTCGCCGTGGAACATCTGCCAAAAGGTCGGCATCATGCCCTTGTAACGCGGCAGCGGTGCATGATGGATGTTGACACATCCTAGCGGCGTCGCCTTCAGCAGAGGCTCTTTCAAGATATAAGGGCACGCGACCGATACCAGCACATCAGGACGGCGTTGGCGGAATTCGGCGACAAAATCCTCCGCGTTTGGATTGCCAATTTGCTGGAACGGAATACCGTAGGCGCGGCAGAGTTGCGCCAACGTCCCGAAATGCTTTGCCCGGCGAGTACGGGGCAGCAGTCCCAATAAACGAGACCACGCCGCGCGTGCTAGGATCCGTAAGAATCCCAGCGGCCCAAAGAGATGCACCAGTTCCCAGAGCAGCTTGCGCCGTGAGCGTTTGCCCATGACCCGGCAAATCGACACCCTCACGATATCGAATTCTCCGGCGCAGTTCTTGAAGAACTCTTCGAAGAACGGAAGGATATACAACGGATCATCTTGAGTCAGAATCTCGATTCTCATGGTGTCTGCGTTCGAACCGTCTCCCACGTCACATATTTTCTCCCACGCAAGACTTCAATCACACTGCAAAAAGCGGCCGCGTTGAGAAGACAGAAATAGAGGGGGATGCCGAGGATTTTCCATTTTTTCTGGAGTGGTACGGCCATCGTTACAAGCGCCCACACGTAAAATAGCGCCTGGAGCACCAGGAATAGACGGAACACGGGCTGGTCCGCCAGCAGCGCTGTGTCGGCGAAGAGTCCGATGAGGAAGAACGAAATCAGCCAGCGCAGGATCTTGTGCGAAAAGAGCTGGAAGGAAACCCAGCCGAACTTCCAGGGAGTCAAGACATCCGGAACGCTCAGCAGGCCGCGAATCCCTCGCGTAACGACGCGGACACGCATCGAGAATTCTTCGCCGGCGGAGCGCGTGGTTTCTTCGTAGGCCAGCGCGCGGTCTTCGAATACTACTCGAAAGCCTTTCTGGATCACCCACAACGGTTGTACGAGGTCGCTGATTACGTAGTCGGGCAGTTCCGTGTATGCGCTCTTGCGGACGGAGTAGATACAGCCACAACATCCGCTGATGGTGCGGATCCTCGACTGCATCATCTTCAGCATGTTTTCATAGTTCCAAAACGCGATTGTGCCCAGGCCCGTCGGCGAATTGCCTTCCGGGTCGAAGTATTGATAGCGGCCGCTGGCGGCGCCGACAGTGGGATCTTCATAGCGTGAGACCAGGAATCGGAGTGCCTGCGGATGGTAGACCGTGGTCGCATCGGAAAAAACGAGAATTTCGCCGCCGGCTTGGCGCGCACCGCGATTCTGCGCAGCCGTCTTGCCGCGGCGGGGTTCTAGACGCAGCAGCCGGACGCGCGGATCCGAAATCGCCCTGACGATTTCATCCGTGTGGTCAGTCGAGCCATCGGAGAGGACGAGAATCTCGAGCTTCTCGGCCGGATAGTCCAGGGAGAGCGTCTGCTCGATCTTGCGGCCGATGTTCGCCTCTTCGTTGTAGGCCGCGATCAGAAAGGAGATTTTTGGCGAGTGACCCAGCACGGGCTTCTGGTCGCGAACAAAAGCGGCCAAGAGAGCGAGCAACAACGGATAGCCGGCGTAGACGTAAACCAGCGCGGCAAAGCATACCCAGAAAAGAACTAGCACAGCGGCGTGCATGGCTGAATCCCTTTGGTTTGGAGCAGGCGGTCGTAGATACCAACCAGTTGCGCGATCATGGCCTCGACCGTGAAACGTCTCTCGACGATCTCCCTCCCGGCGGCGCCCATCTGACGGGCTTGTTCCGGGTCCCGCAGCAAGTGCAGGATGCGATCTGCGGCCGCGTCCACGTCTTCATTCTCCACGACAAATCCGCTGCGGCCTTCTTCGATGGCTTCGGCGTTGCCGCCGACACGCGTGGCGACGCAAGGCAGGGAGCGGGCCATCGCTTCGATCAGCGCCATGGAGAATCCCTCGCTCCTCGAGAGCAGGCAGAAAACATCGCTGAGGTCGAGAAATGGCCTGACGTTGGGATGGCCTCCCAGGAAGCGCACGTTTTCAGCAAGGCCCAGATTTCGCGTTAACTGTTGCAGCTCCTGGCGATGGTCTTCTTCCAGGCAATCGCCGACGATCAGAAAGGCAGCGCCCGGGAATTCTCTGCGCACTTTATCCGCAGCGCGGATGAAAACGTCCAGGCCTTTTACCCGGCGAATGTGGCCAACGGTCGAAATGATGTGAGACGCGCCTTGCAATCCCAGTTGAAAGCGCAACGCCGAAGAATTGCGGGGGCCGCCGAATAGGCTCATGTCCACGCCGTTGTACAGCGTGACAACTTTCCCGGGGTCCATGCCGTCGCGGTCGATCACGAACGAGCGAACCTCCTCCGAGACGGTGACCACCAGATCCATCCAGGGACGGATGAGGCGGTAGGCAATGTCGTGCTTCGGCAGACGCAGGATGCCCATGTCCCGGCGGCTCGAAACGAGCAGCGGGCAGCCGCTCAATTTGGCTACCGTGCCACCCCACAGGTCGGCGGTCTCAAAGAAACTATGCACAATCGTGACGCGCTCCGTCCGGATCAACTGACGCAGGCGCCGGGCCATTTGAATTGCGTTCCAGTCGTAGGTCCGGCGCAGCGGAAGCACATGCACCGAGCAAGAAAACATCTCCGCCAAATTCAGATTGGGGTCCGCGGAGAACGTAGCTACCGAGCAGCGAAACCGATCGGCTGGCAAGTGCTGGGTGATGCTCGCCAGCGCGCGCTCGGCCCCGCCGGACTGCGTGCCGGTGAACTGGTCAATCAGATAGAGAATATGCGGCAGTTCGGTGGCGTTCCCGGCGGAACACTTCCCGAGGGGTGAGTGCGGGAACGGCAAGGCGCGATCTTGACGGCTCTCGACTTCAAGATTTGGATGCATAGGAGAGGTCCATGTTCATTCCGGCCGCCAACACCCCATCCCTTACCGACGATTCCGACTCTCCGTCCAGGTACATCCGCTGCCAAACCTCGAGCATCAAGAGTGCCCAGAGCTTCAGCGCATTGTCGCGCCGGTTTTCATTGTGGTCCGTCAGAAGCTTGGCGACCGCTTCCGGGCGGAAGATTCCCCGGCGCTGAATGACCGCCGGATCAAGCATCTGGGCAAGCAACGGTTTCAATTCCCGGTTGATCCACTGCGGGAGTGGCGGGTTGAAGCCCATTTTCTTCTTGCGGAGAATGTCGGAAGGCAAAGTCCCCCGCATCGCCTCCTTCACGACCCACTTCGTTTCGAGCCTGCGGGACTTCATCCGATACGGCAGGCCGAGAGCGAATTCGATGAGGCGCTGATCGGTGAAGGGACAGCGGACCTCGAGAGAATTCGCCATCGACATCCGGTCGCCGTACTCAAGGCAGTTGAAGCAAAGGAACGATGCCAGATCGACGTATCCCAGGCGGTTCATCGGGTCCAATTGCGAGCCGCGGTGGAAGAGTCCGCGCAAGAAATCGCCCGAGTCATGACTGCCAACTTGGCGGGCAAACTCCGGACTGTATAGGTCTCGCTTCTCGGCCTCGGAAAAATAACCGACCCAGCTCAAGTACATCTCTTCGAGCGGCTGCCAGCCAGATTGCGCAAACTCCCGGACGCGCCGGAAGCCGTGACGACCGTTCGTGTCGTCGCGAATCAACGCCGCCAGGTGCGGGATCAGTCCCTTGGTGAGCACACGCGGCAGGCGTTGATAGTAGGAAGCCAGCCGAGCGCCCTCGTAGCGCACGTAACCGCCGAAGAGCTCGTCGCCGCCGTCACCGGAGAGCGCGACCGTGACGTGCTCGCGCATCACCTTCGTGAGGATGTATTCCAAAATCGCGGTTGGATTTCCAAATGGCTCGTCGAAGTGGTGAACGACTTTCGTGAGATTCGCGGCACAATCGGCGCGCGCTTGTAAGACGTGGTGATCCGAGCGGAAAACTTCTGCCACCCGGTTGGCGTACGGAAGTTCGCTGTAAAACTTACTGCCCTGAAAGCCGATGCTGAAAGTTCTTAGCGGCTCGCTGCTGTGCTGTGCCGCCAGCGCTGTGATCGTACTGGAATCAATGCCGCCGCTCAGGAAAATGCCGAGCGGCACGTCGCTGATCAGGCGGATGCGTACGGCTTCGTCGAGCATCTCGCGCGTCTGTTCCACCGCTTCCCGGTCCGACAGTTGTGGCGTCTTTGCGGCGGCTTCCACCAGGTCCCAGAAATTCCATTGGCGCGCGCGCAGGGCGCCATCGGCGAGGACTTCCACCGACATACAGGTGGCTGGCGGCAGTTTCTCGATTCCTTTGAATGCCGTTCGGGGCGCAGGGAAGTAGAGATAGGTTAGGTAGTCGTGCAGGGCGACTGGATCCAACTCGACGTCCATTTCACCGTTGGCGAGGATCGATTTGATCTCCGAGCCGACGAACAGGCGATTCTCATCGAGATAGAAGAAGAGCGGCTTCTTGCCAACGCGGTCGCGCGCCATGAACAGGCGGCGCCGGCGGTTGTCCCAAATGGCAAATGCAAACATGCCCCGAAGATGTTCGACGACCTGCTCGCCCCATTGTTCGTAGCCGTGGACGATGGCTTCTGTATCCGTCTTGGAATGGAAGCGGTAGCCCAGCGCAGTCAACTCGGCGCGCAATTCCTGAAAGTTGTAGATCTCTCCGTTGAAAATGATCCAGACGGTGCCATCTTCATTGGACATCGGCTGGTGGCCTGCCGGGGAAAGGTCGATGATCGAAAGGCGGCGGTGCACCAGGGACACGCACTGGGGCGTGCCCGGCACAAGAAAGTGCCGCGTGCCCTCGTCATCCGGTCCGCGATGACGAATCGCCAAGCTACAGGCGAGCGGCGCCTGCGAATGCGATATTTGTGCGTAGATTCCACACATAACGTTTCGATCTAGACCTCTCTCCTCCTCATCAACATCCTCATGCCAGAGACGTGCGATTCGCCGTGGCCAGGGACGGAACTGGCGCCAACTGAGGCTCCAATTCTTCCTCTTCCTGCCTCTGCCGCCGGAGAATCATTCGGCCGCTCACCACACATCCCAGCAGTACCCACAGCACACCGTCCACCTGGAGATAGGTCCATCGGTCCCCGAACAGATTCAGAATGATGGCGCAAACCATCAACGCGGCGAAGCCGAGGCCCAGCGATTTCAGGAATCCATCCTCTGCGGTCCGGAACAATCGCCAGCCCTCTCGGAAGATCACGCCGAGGAGCCACAAGAAGGCGAGAAGCCCGAGGATCCCTGTCTCGGCCATAACTTTCAGATAATAATCGTGTGTATCGCCGAAGTAGCCGTGGCCCTCCGCCGAGACGCGGTTCAGGTATTCGTAGGTTTCCAGACCGACTCCGAAGACCGGGTGGTTGGTGAACAGCTTCCAAGCGTCTTGCCAGATCTCGACGCGTTCCTCGGCGGATTTGTCGAGGCCTTCGTTTTTCTGATAGGTCATCGAGATTCTTTCCTGTGCGGCGGTCGGTAGAAAGACCTGCCATCCGATAACGACGATCAACAATCCCACCAGGATCTTGCGCTCACGGAAGAGTGCTAGAAACACCATGCTGATGGCAAAGGCCAGATATGCTCCACGTGAGAACGAATAGATGAGGCAGTAGATGCCAATTGCATTCAAACCGAGGATCGTCAGACGGACGGACTTCCTCTTCTCGAATGCATAGAGCGCAAAAAGAAAAACGATCATCTGCGCGACGTAGGCGCCAAAGCCGTTTACACCCGCGTACCCGAGAACGCCCGCATCGCGTGTGTCGTAGGAAAAGTGGGAGAAGTCGCGGCCTCGCGTCGATAACCAGAAGCTTACGTCTACCAAAATCGTCGAAAGCGCCATCAGCAGCACGAGGATCTTGATCTGTTTGATTTCGCGGATGGCGGCGACGACGATCAGGAACAGCAGCGGCATCACCATGTAGTTCTTGAAATTCGAAACTCGCGGATCATCGAAGGAGAGCGGGAAAGACACGTTCAGATAGAACGATCCCCGCCAGAGCGCGACATAGAAGAGCGTCGCCAGCACAGCCAGAGGCCGGTTCAAGGGCGTCTTGGGGATCAACCGGCCGCGACTCCGCAGAACGAGGCCGATGATCACGCAGAGCAGAAGGACGTCAACCAACTTGTTGCCCCACGGCAAATCTCGCAACTTGTAACGCGTGGTCTGTAACGGAAGCAGAAAGACCAGGAAATACAGCCCAATTTGCGGTCGCCAGGCGATCGATAACAGGCCAGCCGCGATCGCCGCCACATACAGCAGTAACGGAAACAGATGTCCGAGTCCGGATCCGAGTCCTAAATCCATTCCACACCATCCATGTGCGCGGGATCCTGTCTTTGGTACAGGATAAGCGCACTGCCAGCAGAGTGAGCAATCATTGTTCTGTTGCGTTCCATGTTTGCGTTGTCCCGACCCCCGGCTGGAGTCGAATCGCCGGGAGAACCGACGATCGCTCCATCCTGTTTGCACTTTCGAATCTCGATTTCAGCCGGAGGAAAGGCTTCTCGATCAAGTAGTAGGAAGCCGAAGCAACCAGCACTGTTCCGGCCACCGCCGCGAGCAACTGGACAAAGACTCCGTGAGCGGCCAGGATTCTCCGTGCTGGATAGAGCGTCATCTCCTGATAGAGATAGAGAGAGTAGGAGATTCTTCCCAAGTATCGTACCCACGACCAGTTGATCCATCGCCAAGTGGCGCTCGAACTGAGGCTGACGAGCTGCACCAGCAAGACGGCGACGAGCAGCGGATCCACCGTGAATCCGATCACGTTGCGGTAACCATCGCCGTAGTGGACCTCCAGAAGAACGGAGAAAACTAGCAACCCGAGCGTGATCGCCGGCAGATATACTCGAGAAGCGAGAAATTGCCAGACTGGCTTGAACGCGCCGCGGTGCAGCAGAACCGCCAGGAGGCAGCCGACAAGCAGATGGTCCAGGCGCGTATCAAACGCGTTGTAGATGTACGATTGGTTGACATTCACCACCAGCGCCAGGAACGCGCGGTACACCCACACAAACACAATGATTCCCACCAAGACCCGCGTCAGTCGCGCGAGATCCCTGCGAAAGACGTAAAGCAGCGTCGGCCACAGCAAATAGAACTGCTCTTCGATCGCAAGCGACCACGTGTGGCTGACGAACGAGTCCGGCGGACGAACGATGGCGTTATAGTAGTCGCCCAGATAAAAGAACGCGCTGAAGGCGTGCCGCCAAGGGATCATTTTGCCGGTGATCAGCAGCAGCGCAAGGACGCCGAACCAGTAGACATAGAAAGCCGGGAAAATCCGCAGCACCCGGCGCATGTAAAATTTCGGAAGAGAGATTTCTCCCTGCTTTTGGTTTTCCTTCAACAGCAGCCAAGTGATCAGAAAGCCGCTCAACACGAAGAAGGCCAAAACGCCGAGCCCTCCCGGTACCCAGCCGAGGCCGAAGTGGTAGAAGATAACGAGAAAAACAGCCAGGGCCCGCAAACCGTCGAGCGCCGGAATATTCGAAGAGGCCAGCCCACGGAAAAGCAGGCTATGGCCAGGCGAAGTGGCCACGGCGCCGTTGCCAGCGGTGCTCGTCTCGGGTTGGAGCGCAGAGCTCATTTCGTTTGTCGTAGTGCGGCTAGATGGCAGCCGCTGATTTCGCCGTGTGCCGGGCTCGCTTTTCGGATTTCACCCGGTCGAGAACTTCCAAATTAAATTCGCGGAGCGCGTCGCTCCGGCTGTCCCAACTGAACTCCTGACGCGCGCGGCGCAGTCCTGTTTCACTCATCCGCCGGCGCATTGGCTGGTTTGTCATCAGTTGCTCAATGGCAGCAGCCGCTTCTTCGGGCGAATCCGGATTCACGAGCAGTCCGGTGACGTCCTGAACAACGGCCTGTGCAGCGCCGCCCGAAAGACCGCCGATCACCGGCCGGCCCGCCGCGTTGGCTTCGAGGAAGACCATTCCGAAGCCTTCAATGTCGCCCCGCGATTCGCGATTGATCATGATGAACGCGTCGCACAGATTGTAGAAATCCACCAGCAATTCATCCGGGGTGTGCCCAGCGAAGATCACGTTCTCCGCGATACCGAGATCACGACACTGGCGTTCCAGTTGCTCCCGCTCCGGGCCCTCGCCCACGATCAGGTAACGAAGATCGCGCATCTTCGGAGCCAGCCTGGCGACCGCTTCCAGAACAATCGCGTGGCCCTTCCGTCTGACGAGCCGGGCGACTGTCAGCAATACCTGTTTGCCTTCCAGGCCGTACTGGCGCACCAGCTCCGCATTCTTGGGGCGCGGCTGAAAACGCTCGCAATCCACACCTGGAGTAATCTGCCGGATTCGATCGGGCGAAATGCCGATGCGCAATAGGTTCTGTTGGGCGAACGTGCTGGCTGCGACGATTCCGTCCGCATGACGATAGATCTGATTGCGTACCTTCGGTTGATGGCGACGGAAGTCGATCTGGGTGATCTCCTCACCGTGGCAATAGACGACATAGGGCATCCCGAGCATTTTCTTGATTGCCAGCGCCGAAAGTCCCGGCGGAAACAGATCGCCGGCATGGATGATGTCCGGTCGTTCCGTGGCGAGCAGACGCAGTCCTTCGAACAACGTCAGGAATCCTTTCGGCAACTGCCGAGGCTTGTAATTCGGAAGCGGCTCGAACCGCCGGACAATCCGGAAAGAGGGAGTGGATACTTGCGCGTCAAACTCCTTCCAACCCGGGACCTTCTTGGTGAGCACAACGACGCATTCGGACGAGCCCGTTGTGATCCGCCGGTACAGGTTGTGATAGTAGACGCGCGAGCCGCCAGCGTGCGGCAGGAACGAGTCCGTCATGAGAAGTATCTTCATTACCGCAATCCTCATCCGGTCACGCCTTCTATTTAATCCCTTCCGTACCGGGGCGCAGTTTGGCTGCGCCAAGCGGTGCAGCCCTGGACTTGCCATGCTTGACGCTGTCCGTTGGCCCAACCACCTCTGCCATTTCCTGCATCTTCTCCAACAACGGCTCATTTTCATCGGCGACGACAGCAGCCAGCTCGTTGGCCTTTTCCATCGACAGGCGCTCAGGAACTATTTCCGAGCTAAATAGTTTTTTCAGGTGTGGGTTCGTCAGCCAGACGGCGCCGCCATAGATCAGAACGAATCCCGCTCCTTTCGATGTCAGGTTCGCGAAGGGGCTCGCAAAGCTGATGCGCGACACCAGAAGGGCAGCGCAGGTGGCTGCTACCGCGTACTTGGCGGTGGCCACAAAATCGAAATCGAGCGGCAGAAGCGCAAGCCCCTCGTGTCCCATCAAGATCGTCAGAAAAGTGCACGCCAGAAGGGTTGCGACGGCTGCACCCATCAAGTGCATTCGCGGAATCAAGAGGATGTTTAAACCCATGTTCAGCACCGCGGCGTAGATGACGAAGCGCGCCATCGTAAAGGTCTTCTTGTGAATCAACAGGCCGGCGTTGAGGAAAACCCCGAGTGAGTAAATGAGCAGGCCTCCAACCAGAACGGGCAGCAGTTGCGCCGCCTCTTGATACTTCTTCGAGGACAGGAAGATGATGACGTCACGGGACGTGACCGTGACGCAGGCCGCGATACCAATGGCCAGGATCAAGTAGTGATCTAGGCCTTCACTGAGGAATTTGCGGGTTGCCTTCTCGCCCTTCGTAACCCAGAGATTCATGTAGATGGGCATGAGAGCCAGATTGATGGGAGTCGCGAGTGCTTCCTGTACATAGGTCGCTAGGTTGTAGGCGGCGACGTAAAAGCCGAGCGCCTGCGCGCCAATGTAATACTGCACCAGGAACCGATCGCCGTTGTCCAAGATCAGGCTCGCCAACTCGAATCCGATCATCGGGAGACCGAAAGCGAGCGTCTGTTGCAGTAAGTGGGTTTCAAATCGGCCAAACCGAATCAGGCCTCGCTTCCACAGAATCGACACGATTATGATCATGATCGCCGTCTCTACTCCGATCATGCCGGCAAAGAACGCGCGGAGGCTCCGCTCCCAGGTGAAGAGGAGCACGATCACGGCGGCCACCGTGGCCGCCTTGATCCCCACATTCACGGTGTTGTAGTTCCGCGTTTTTCCTTCTGTCCGCCAGAGGTTCATCACGATGGAACTGACCGCGCGAACGACAATCAGCACCGAAGCGAAAATAAGAAGGCGTTTGAGCCGCTCTTCGAGAATGTGGTTCGAGAAACTCCAGACGCTCACCAGATAGAGCAGCGTGACGATCACGCCTACGCACGTCGCGGCCCAGAAAATGGTCGAGTAGTAGCGCCGCTTCGCTTCCGGGTCGGCCCCGTGCGCGTATTCGGGATAGAACCGTACGAGGGAGTGCTGCAGACCCAGCTTCGAAAGGACCGTCACCATCGCGACCGTGTTCAGGGTGAGGCTCATCAATCCGTATTCGGCCACCGAGAACACACGAGTGAAGATGGGGAACGAGACGAATCCAACGACGAAGATCGCCACCTGCCCAAGCAGGTATTGCGATGAGTCTTTGTAGAGCCGTTTCAGTTCGGTCATCGAATCGGCCACCTAACGGTGTCAGCACAAGCGATTCTCGAAGAATTGGCCAGCGGTCCGAAATCAATTGGCCTCTCGCCCATCGTTTCTGCGCCGGGCCGAGAGACAGTGGTCGTGACGCGCCATAGAATTGACTTCACTTCTCGTCGCTTCCTGATCGCCCACGGGCGAAATTCGACGAGGCGCGGTCGTGGAGGTTAGACACCACCTGCCTAAGTCTGTTTGCCCGAGTAGTACTTGCTCAGGTAGTGGTAGTAGGAATCTTGAGAGCGAGTGGCCTCATTCAGGATCACGCCCTTCAACCGATCACCCAGCATCTGGAACGATTTTCGGATCAGGTCAACCGGTGTTGACCGCACGCGGACAACCAAGAACACGGCGTCAGAGTAGGGCGCGAGTTCGGCAACATCTGCCGCCGGAATGATCGGCGGGCAGTCCAGCAGGACCCAGAAGAACTTGCTGCGGGCCCATTCGATGAGCTTCTTCGTGCCCGGGCCTCTCAGGAGCTGCACCGGATCAGACTGGGCTTTTGCCACGGTCGCGAAGTGCAGCGGCAAGCCATTCGAGGCAACCGCCACGGCAGCTTCTGGTTCCACCTCGCCGCGCAGCACAGCTTCGACGCCCAGATGGGGACGGTGGCCAAGAACCTCACTCAGGCTGGGTTGCCGGAGATCCGCTTCGATGACCAGGGTGGGAGCGCCGGCTTCGGCAAGGCACCAGCCTAGATTTGCAACGTTCATTGTCTTGCCGTCGCCCTTCGTCGGACTCGTCACCAGCAGCACACCGCCGTCGGGGAATTGGTCACTGAGGCTCTTCCGCAGCAGGCGGTACTGTTCGCTGGCTACCCCTTCCATCTCGGGGACAAAAACAATGCGGCTCTCCGGACTGGGCTTCAGGTCCATCCGGTGAAAGCCATTTGGTGAATAACCTGAAATCAAAGCCTCGCGCTTTAACATTTTCTTCTCCGCTTGATCGAATATCGATGGCATTGAAACTTGCGTCTGAGCATCACTTGGTCGGTTCATAGAATTGGTCGGATCCTCCAAAGCATCCCAGCCACGATCAGGCAGGCGAGCACCGAAGTCGTTAGAGCAAAGATCACAAAGCGGAACTGGCGACGCCGGTCCGATGCTGTCACGATCGTGGGAATCTCAGCCAGGAGTGCAACCGAAGATGGCAACATTCCTTCCAGCTGCTTCTCTGCTTTCAGGCTGGGGTCGATTTTATCCTTTCCAATCACGAAGGCCATGGAAAGGAACAGTGCACCTGTAAGGCTGAAGAGCAGCAACAAAGCCCGCCCCGGTTTCACCGGAAGCTCGGGCGCACGCGCCGCATCGAGAATGGTGAATCGCTCGCCCTTCTGCTTGCGTTGCAGATCGCTCGCCATGTCGGCGGAGTACTTCTTCCCAAGCAGGCTGCGGTACTGTTCTTTGGAGATCTCGTAGTCGCGCATCAGTTCGGTTACTTGCTGCTCGCGCATCGGTACCGCGTCAATCTTCGCCTGGTAGGAGGCAATCTGAGCGGTGATGTTCTTCTGTTCGTCGCTTAGGCGCTTCATCTCGCGGGCGATGAGCTCAAGACGCACCTGGGTCGGCGACGCCTCCGCCCCAGCGGCGTTCGCACTGTCCGGAGGAAGTGCCTTCAATTCCTCTTTGACACGGCGCAGACGCGCGGTCGCCTCCACGACTTCCGGATACGTGGGCGTGTAGTGCTGCCGCAGCGTGTTCAACTGATCCTGCAGCCGCGCCCTTTCGATCTCCAGGCGGGCCCGATCACTCAGACCCTCGGTGCCTTGTCCCGTGCGGACGACCGATGCGGGCAGGCGTGTCAGTTCGATGCGCTCCTGCTCGAGCCGGTTCAGCGAATCATTGTTTGCCTGGTACGTTGCGCGCAATTGCGCAAGCGTTCCCAAATTCCCGGGAAGATCTTCCGGCATCTGGCCGAGGTGCCCCATTTTGAAGTCCCGGACCTTCTGCTCCTGTTCTGCCAGACTGGCCTTGGCAGTCTCGAGTTGCTCGCCCAGGAATTCCGTGGTCGTTTCCGCGACTTGTTCGCTGCTCTGGAGATTCCAGGTGATGAACTGGTTTGCGAGTTCGTTCGTTACCTGCGCAACGATTACGGGGTTGCGGCCTTCATACGTGATGGTAAAAGCGCCGGGGCCATTGCCGGAAGCATGCTTCACTTCAATCGTGATCGCTTTGCGCATGTAGTCGATGATCTGTTCACGAGACATCGCACCCTGGAATTCCGGGTAGAGATGATAGTGGTCAATGATGTCTTGCAGGCGTGAGGCGCTGAGCACCTGCTGCGAAATCGTCTGGAGCCGGTCCGTCAGCGTCTCCTTCACCGGCGGGTTCACGTACTGATCGGATATCTGCTGCGGATCGACCAGAATGGTGGTCGTGGCCTGGAAGACGTTTGGCATCCTGACGATCACAAGAGCCGCCGCGAGCGTCAGTACCAGTGTCAGGAAGAAGACCCACCACCGGTTCTGGCTGATCGCCTGCCAGTATTCCCGAAGCTCCGCTTTCGGGTCGTCTGCAGATCCATTCTTCATTGAATCCCTCATTGCATCTCCCTCAACCGTTTCCAGGTCGCTCTCGCTCGTTCGATCCTTGTGAGTTGACCTCCCAGGAAGGCTGCTCGGGCACCTGAGTGGCCAGATTGTGAGTCGTCGGCTCGAATTGCGCCGCCGGACTTGTTTACTTGTATATTCCGTTCGCCTGTGGCCTCCACGTCAGGCTCAGCAGCACCTGATTCCGTGAGAGGGCAGAAGTCCCGACGAGCTGGGACATGTTTCGATAGGCCAGCTCCGCGCTGAAACTCCGCGTCAACCTCCACTGAATTTGCGGTGACAGGAAGTATCCCTGCCCCTGCGTGAAAGCATTGTTGGTGTAGTCGGCCAAGTACATGTAGCCACCGTCGATCCGTAGCGTGAGATCGCGGCTCATCAGCCGGGAGTAGCCGGCCGAGAAGGATCGGTTCGTTTGGCTGTGGGGCAGGTTCACGGGAGTATTCGTCCGTTGACCGCCCGTCACGTAGAGCGTCGAGAGCCGTGTGAACTGATAGCCGAAGGAGGCGTTGAAATTAGCACCGCGCCGCGTGGCGCAGCTCAAAGTCCCAATCGTCGGTCCGCCGCCGACATTGAGAACCACGTTGGGTCGCGGATGCATCGCGAGGCTCGCCCCGACGTCGTCATACGTGCAGGGAATTGCTCGGGTGTCCCGACCGAGATGGTTGTACACAGTAAGGACCGTCTCGCGTGTCAGATTGCGCGCGTAGGATGTGTCGAAGCCGACATAAGTGATATGCGACGACAGATCTGGGAAGTCGTAATAACCGTGGAACGCCGAGAAGGCCACGCGATCGCGCGCGCTTGGTCGCCAGTGAAGACCGAAGCTGTCTCCCACGCTTAAGGTTCTCTGCGCGCCCAACTGAGAAACCGCGGCCTGCGCATTCGCCGCGGGGATGTTGAGCAAGGTCGTAAAGGTCAGGGGCGCGAGCAGGCGCAAGGCATCAATCCCGTAATACCCGGAGAAGTTGAGATCCCAACCCCAGCTGTGCGTGAATTCGCCGTGCCCGGTAAAGGCCCCCTGATGGTACGCCTGGACTCCGCTGGGTGTGCCCGTCAGTTCCGTGATCGTGCTCGAATACTGCATCAGGAACTGTGAATGTGCTCCGTGCCCGAGGAACCCGATCGTTGGCGTCGCCGAAAATAAGCCCTGCCCCGGGCTGGCGAGCGTGCCAGCCAAGTGGCTGTCATACGCTCCGCCAAGTACGGCGCTATAGAACGGCTGGAACTTCCTGCCGGACGATCCGAGCAGGAACAGCCGATCACCGTTCATCGCCGGGACGTATGTCACGTGGGTCGCATCGGCCGGAGGATTCGCGGCATTCGATGCTGCGATCGCGTCGGCATCCACACGTGAATCGGGAGAATTCACCACTGCATTGTCATCCTTTTTGGAAGACGACTCGGTCGGCCGATCGTCTCCGCTCCACGCCTGGGTGCCGCTCAGCAACAGCGCCAGCACTCCCAATCCCGCCATCAGTCCTCGCCCGTTTCGCATTTGCATTTCGCACCTCACGGAACTACGACAGTGTCCCCCGGTCGCAGTTCGATGTCTTGTCCGACGTTCTTTCCCTTAATCACGCTGTTGTAGTTGAACGGGTACCGCACCGGTTTCCCGTCCATGTACCGCAAAACGAAAATGCTTTTCTTGTTCGCATACGGCGAAACGCCGCCGGCGCGCGCGATGAGTTGCAATACAGTCATCGGTGCCAGCATGGGGTATTCGCCCGCACGAACGATTTCGCCGGTGATGTATACGGACTTGCTGCGGATGTCCGTGACGGTGACAGTGACTTGCGGGGACACGATGTATGCCTTCAGCCGTTCCGTAAGGAGCTGCTGAATCTGCGCCGGCGTCATGCCGCCGACTTTCACTTCGCTCACGAGTGGCAAAGAGATCTTGCCGTCGGGGCGAACGACGACGCTCTGATTCAACTCAGGTTCCTTCCAAACATCGATGTGCAGGATGTCCGCTTCGCCCACGATATACTCGTTCGGGTTGACTGCCGCCTTGACGCTCTGGCGCCAGTCCGAACCCGCAGGCAATGCGGAAGCGCTCAATCTCGGAGCTTCAGCGCCCTTCTTCCCGCGGTGGCTGGAAGATTCCTGCTGTCCCCACGCAGTGAGGCCGAGGGTCATCCCTGCCGCCAGCACTGCGCCCAACATGAAAACTTGCTTTCGATTCGTCATGGCACTCTTCCTCAGTTCCTGCCACCGATCTCCGGCAGCCGATCGTCCTGTGCTTCTTAATCCTCTGATTCCACTAATCTCTCGTTTTCAAGCTCCCTAGCCAACAGTACGAGGGTACTGTCCTAGTTACCTTTCGGTCCTATAACTTCCAGTTGCCTCTCCGCTTTGCGCGAAGCGTCTAGAATGGCTCTGCAAGACGACTGCCAGTACCTGCCCTGCACATCCTCGTAAGGCCTTGTAATTCAATAGTCTACAGCCCTGCCCTTTTCGTGAAATTGTCGAGCTAGGAAAAGTGAAATCCTTTTCCCACGTTAGGCTAATTGGTTTCCGTCCCCCTCAGACCAGCGGTACACCCCAGCCCGGAAGGGCGATTTGGACAGCTCGCCTGGCGCCCTACTTCGCTCCCCGTTGGAGGAGCATCACCTTAGCTGTCTCGAAAATGATTGCGAGATCAAGGGCGAGGGAAAGGTTCTTGATGTAGAAGAGATCGTGTTCGAGTTTGGCTTTCGCGTCTTCGACTGTGGAGCCGTAAGGGTATTTGATTTGAGCCCAGCCCGTGACGCCGGGTCGAACGGAATGGCGCAGCGCGTAGAACGGCATCTCCTGTTCCAGGATCTTGCAGAAGTGCGGCCGCTCGGGGCGCGGGCCGACGAGGCTCATCTCGCCGCGCAGCACGTTGATCAATTGCGGCAGTTCATCCAGACGGAAATCGCGAATGAATCTGCCGATGCGGGTGATCCGGGGATCGTTGTCAATGGCCCAGCGCGGACCGTTGGCTTCAGCGTTTTGCCGCATCGAGCGGAACTTCAGAATGTCGAATGTTTTCCCGTTGAGCCCCACCCGTGTCTGCCGGAACAAGATGGGCGAGCCGCTTTCCAGCCAGATCGCCAGTGCAACCACGCCCATCACCGGCAGGCTCAGGAGCAGGAGAGAGGAAGCAACCAGGAAGTCAACGGACCGCTTCACCGTGAGGAGCCAGCGCGACTTGCGGAATCCATCGGAAAGGATCAGCCAGCTCGGGGTCAGTCGCTCGAGCAAAATCCTCCCCGTCACTTTTTCGTAGCAGGAATGAGCTTCTTCGACGCCCACGCCGGCGAATTTCAATTGCAGCAATTGCCGCACCGGCATGCAGCCGCGCCGCTCGGAGAGCGCCAGGATAACTCGGTCAATCTTTTCATACTCGACAACGGATTCCACATTGGCGGCTGCTCCGATGATTCCAGGATTTACCAGCGACTTGCCGAGGTTTTCACCTCTTTCATCCAGGAAGCCTACGACCTTGTATCGAAGTTCGGGGCGATTGATGATCTCGCGCACGAGTTGGATCCCCGTGCTGTCGGTACCCAGCACCAGCAGGCGCTCCGGCCCGCGCAAGAAAAGCTGTGTCTTTTCGACGAAAATCCGCCATCCCAGAAGGAGTCCAAGGATTGTTGGAGCCGCAAGCGCCGCGATACCACGACCGAGGCCCAGCGTGGGATCAAGGTAGTAGATGAAAGCCAGCCCAACACAGGAAAGCGCCAAGGACTGCAAGAGCCGCAGGGCAACGAGGTCGCGGCGATTCAAAGCTTCGGAGCTGTATAGGTCATTGAAGTAGAGCGCAAACTCGCAAACCACGACGACGAGGACGAAGCGCCAGAACGTCGTCCGCGCAAACACATTCTCACGCACCGTGCCGTAGTCATTCAAAAAGCGAAGCACGGTAGCCAGCAGCAGGCCGGCAACGATCAGGACAGTGTCGGATGCGATCATCCACAGCGTTTTTGCCGGTACCTTCTGACCGCCTATTTTCGCCATAGTTTCTTCTGCAGTTGGGGGCTGTTCCCTGCGGAGAGTTCGCCTAGAACTGGGAGACAGGCCTACACCGCCTCACCTGCCTGTATAGCAATCCCCCTTCCAGACGTGTTTTGCTAGGTCACTTACTTTCAATGGGTTACAAGTCAATTCGCGAGGATGATCTCCAAGGGTGAAATCACTTTCACCATTGGGATAAGCTTGTTCTTACCCCGCGCCCTGAACTGATGGTTCCTCCGTTCCCCTGGCCGAATTCCTGCTGCTCGGAGTCCCGCGGAGCATGGCGGCTGGATACCTAGCGGGGTTCAAATAGACAGGCTGGGGTGCGCAGGGATGGCCCCCCCGGGCGAAGCGGGCGGGGAAATTCACATCACAGGGGTTAGGAGAGATCCTGTTGCGGAACCGCGAGGACGTTCGCAGATTCGGTGCCGTCTTGCTTCACCATAAGAGGAGCAGGCCCTGTGGACTCGATGCGGAAGAGCTTGTAACCGGCACTTTGCAGATATTCGGCCAGCTTCGCGCACGAGTCGCCGAACAAATCCAGGGTGCTGTCAACAAATTCGATCAGTAGACGCGGTTTGTTACGGGCGGACAACGTCTTGCTCGCGCCGCGCAGCACGAGCAATTCCGCTCCTTCGACATCGATCTTGATGAGATCAATATGATCGATTCCGTGTTGCCGCACGTACTCGTCCAGGGTGAGGCAAGCGACCGGGAATTTGGCTCCCGAAAAGTTACTTTGGGTGCGCAGTGATCCTTTTCCGATGTTTTCCGGGCTTGATGAATAGAAGACGGCGCCTCCCGAAGCCTCGGCGAGGGCACAGGAGTTCAGGTGCACGTTCGTCAGCCGGTTGGTCCGAACGTTATGCTCGAGAAGCTGGTACGTTGCCGGGTCGGGCTCAAAACTGTGCACCACCGCGCCCGCAGCAGCCGCGAGCAATGTGTACTGGCCCATTTGTGCTCCGACGTCGAAGAACACCGTTTTCGGCCCCACGATGCTCTGGAAGACGCGCACCGTGTCTATTTCATAGAAACCGTTCGAAAGAATTTCCATTCCGACTTCGTCTGTCCAAACCAGTCGGAATTTCATGCCGTTCCCAAGCCGCGCATCGATCGGGACTCGATAGTTCACTTCGCGGGCAATTCTCCGGATCAGCCAGTGTGGCCGGCGGCGCGATTGCAGCTTGGCGGATACCCAGATCGCGAACTTCGCTGCGCCGGGGAATCTTCTGGCAAGCCGCTCGATTGGACTGGAGAGGCCAAGACCCATCGCCTCCAGTGTACTGCCGCTTGAGTTGGTGGCAACCGATCACCCGCAGAGGATTGCTTCCCTTACAACGGCAGCGTGGCGACCTCGGGCTTTCGCATCGCTGTCCGAAGCCGCGCTTCACCGGAAAGCACGTCTACAAGGCGATCTCAGGCGGAAAACGCAGGCAAGAAAACCGGGCGAGAACGGAACGCTGAAAATTGGGCGTCAGCATGGTGCCCTTCGGTGCACAGGATGACTTCGCAGTGGTCGCGTTATGTTCGGAATCCCTCATAATTGGGAGCGAAAAAGCCGGATCGGACTTGAGGGTGCGGTGCCTGTTAACGTCTTGTTCCTGCATGTCGGTGAAAACTGGATCCGCGGCAGTGAAAACGCGCTGCTCACGCTGCTGAGCGGCATTGACCGCAGTAAAATCACACCCTTTCTGCTTTGCGATCAGCCAGCCCTTTGCGAAGCCGCGCGCAAGGAGGGGATCGAAACTGCAGTCGGCCGGTTTCCAAACATCATGCTGGATTCCGATACCTTCCGGCTGGACTTCTTACAGTGGTTTCGGATGTTGCGCACCCTGAGATCGCTCGTCCGCGAACGTTGCATCCAGGTTCTCTATTCGAATTCGGCCCGGCCATGCCAGGTGGCCCATTACGTCGCCCGCTGGCAAGAGCTGCCGCTGATCTGCCATCTGCATGCCTCGTATAATCGCCGATACGTACTCCTCTATCGGTTTCATCTCGCAACGCACCTGATTTTTCCCAGCCGCGCCATCGAGAACTCCCTTCGAAAAAAGCAACCGAATCTGCCGCCTTCCGAAGTGGTCTATTTCGGCCCGGACACTTCGCGTTTTCATCCACCGCGCGGACGCGAACTGCGCTGGCGAGAGGAACTGGGCATTCCGGGGGACGGGATCGTTTTCGGCCAGGTGGCGTTTCTGGTTCCAGAAAAAGGCGTGGAAACGCTTCTGCGAGCGTTCCAGATCGTCAACCAAAAGGACCCGCGATCCCATCTGGTGCTCGTGGGCGACGGGCCTTTGCGACAGGAATTGACGGAACTCGCCGGCGAGCTTTCCCTCGGTCAAAAGGTGCATTTCACCGGATACCAGCCGGATCCCGAGCGCTATTACCAGCACGTGTTTGATGTCAATGTGCTCGCCTCACAAAAAGAAGCGCTCGGAATTTCCGTCGTCGAAGCGGCCGCGTGCGGCCTGCCCTGTCTCGGCGCGGACGTGGAGGGAATTCCCGAAGCGATTGACGACGGGATAAGTGGGATGCTTTTTGAATCGGGGAATCAGCAAGAGCTTGCGGCGAAAATGCTGGAGATGACCGGTTCTCCACAAATCTGGCGGAGCATGGGTGAAGCGGGCCGGCGATTGGTGGAGAAGCGTTTTTCGCGGACTGCCTACATCGAAACGATCCAGCGAATCATCCTGGAGTGCTCTGGGCAAGATTAGAATATGACCCTCGGAAAGTTTGCCTCATCGCTGGCCCACTTGCCATTTGGTCGGAATAAGGGGGAAGTGTAATTCCACGGGTTGAATCGTCAGGCGGGGCTCTCCTACAGAAAAAGAATCGGAATTGTGTAGGGAGACGCTGAAAGAAACCGGAAGGTGACTCAGTCTGCTAGTCCGCGGGCATCGCCGGGCCGGGCATCGAATCTCTCGGATTCTCGGGCTGCCTGCGGCTGCGCTTCGGCGGGAGTCCGGCCTGGCGGATCTTGTACAGCAGGGCTCGGTAGCTAATCTTCAGAACTTCTGCTGTCTTGCGCCGGTTCCAGTGGTTGGCCTGCAAGACCCGCAGGATCAGGGTCTTTTCCATATCTCGGACGGCCTGTTTTGCAATGAGCTTCAGCGGAATCGAGCCATCCTCGCCCACTTCATAGGAGATCGTCGGCGGGCGCTTGTCCATGATTTCGCTGCAGAATGCTTCTTCCGAACCGAGAATGACGTAGCGCGCGACAGCATTCTCCAGCTCACGGATGTTGCCGGGCCAATCCCGATGCTGGAACAGCTGCAAAACCTCACGTGAAAACGGTGGCGCATGGCGCTGGAAGCGTGCGTTGTAGTAGCTGAGGAAATAGTCCACTAGAACGGGAATATCGTCGCGGCGCTCGCGCAGCGGCGGCAAAAAGATACTGATCACATTGATGCGGTAGAAAAGGTCCTGGCGAAATGTCCCGTCGGCGATCTCCTTGTCCAGTTGGCGGTTGGTCGCGCAGATGACCCTCGCCTCGACCTTCTTATCTTCCTGGTCACCGAGCCGGCAAAACTGTCCGTCTTGCAACAATTGCAGGAGTTTGGCCTGGAGACCCGGATCCATTTCCGCAATCTCGTCGAGGAAGAGCGTGCCGCGATGCGCGAGTTCAACCCGCCCGGGCTTCGAGGCGTATGCGCCGGTGAAGGAGCCCTTCTGAAATCCGAACAGCTCACTTTCGAGCAGCGTTCCTGGAATCGCGGCGCAGTTTACTTTTACGAATGTGCCACTACTGCAGAGGGACAGCCGATGCAGGAGCCGGGCCAGCACTTCTTTTCCGGTTCCGCTTTCGCCTTGAATCAGCACGGGGACGTTGGTAGCCGCAACTTTGACCACCTTTTGCCGGATGAGTTTCATTGCTTCCGAGCAGCCGAAGACAACTCCTTCGGGCGGACACTCCATCATCCGGTTCGCGAGCGTGTTGTTCGATGTGGCGCTTGCTGCCATCAGTTTCCCTCTCCGATGCTCCCAAGTTGACAGAGGCCCGCTCTGGGAACAGCGTAGTAAGCCTCTCGTACCAGGAAAGCACTCCAGCCGCCAAACTCGACTTGACAAGGAAAATGTTCGCAAGTTGGGCAAGACAACCTGAAACATCTTCTTAACATTTTGAAATAAAACGTGTTAGACGGGAGGGCACAGTCGCGCTCACACGACATGTCTAGCCGCACCAGCTGTCTCCGTACTTGGGCGGAAGGTGAAAAACATTTCACTTCGAGGAAGGGAGTTTTCCACGGGTGGGTTCCGTACAGTCTCGAACCAAGGTTCTGTAAGTGGGTTCCGGCCTCCGTCAGAATCCCGAAAGTTCGTTGGCAAGACTCTGAATGCCATCCCTTGACGATCTTTCTGCGGTTCACCTTTTACATACGATCTCGATGATCTCTTTTTCATCTGACGGGAAAGGGGATTAGACTCATCGGCAAGAGATGCCGGTGGAAGCCAAAGCTGGGCCCAGGAAGAGGCGATATCCTCGTGTCCGCCTGCCCAAGGGAATACTCGTCGCTTGGCAGGCCGGCGGAGAGCGCAAGGTCTCATGCGTCGGAACGATTAGTGTCGGCGGGGTTTTCATTCGCACGCCCCATCCGCCGGAATCCGGTACGATCGTCAAGATGATTTTCGAGCTTTCAGGAGGAGAAGTCCGGGCGCGCGCAGTCGTTCGCTACTCGGAACCAGGAGCTGGCATGGGAGTGGAATTCACTGGTATGGGTTCGGAAGCTCGCGCACGGCTGAACCAAACGCTGAAACGGTTGTTGCGCTAAGTCCACGGGGGCGCTCGGCTACCGCTTCGGGAAAATCAGATCCTCGAGCATGTCCGCCCGAGCTTTATGGTCCGACGCGATCACCCGCAGCAGGTCGGCGACAGAGATCATCCCGTAAAACTTGCCCTTTTCGTCCACGACGAGCAGGTGAAAGAAGCCGAACTGATCCATCAATCGCAGGCAGGCGTCGAGCGGCGTCTGGGGCGGCACGGTCACGAGCTCCCGCGTCATGATTTCCGAGACGTGCATCCAGGCGGGGCACTTGTTCTCCGCCGCGACTTTATCGGAGATGTCGCTCTGCGAGACTACGCCCGCCAGCTTGCCGTCCTTGTTGCACACGCCCACCGAGCGAACGCCCCGCTCGCGCAGATACTGCGCGGCTTCGTGCACGGTTGTTTCTTCGCTGATCGAATAGACGTCTTTGCGCGAGGCAATCAGGTCCGCAACATTCATCGGACCCTCCTGGTGTGAAGAGATGGCCGCATGGTAGGACGATTCAGCCGGGACGCGCAACCGAAATCCATTGCGGTTCGGCGCTTGGAGGGGAGCCCGAGAGATCCTCTCGCAAACCGCGCGCCAAGGGTAGTGATTGCGATACAGTCTCGCCACTGCCAGCGTGGAGAGGAGGATGCTCCCCGGCTTTTGTGTCGAACTCGCAATTGCATCTCTTCACGGATGAATTGACATCGTGAGGCTGCTTCGCGAATATCGAATCAGCTTTAGAATCTCGCCGGCCAATGCGGTTTTTCCGGCGAAATGAGTTGGCTGGCCGCCCGGCAGAACCGGGAGCTCAGGGAACGGAGCGCGATTGTCACCTGATGGCGCAAATCTAGAAGCGGAGCCGGCGCGCGCCGAAGCCAGCCAGGAGCGCGTGACCGCCTATTTTGATTCCCAGGCGCAATACTGGAAAGAGATCTACGTCCGCCAGGACGCCTTTTCGGTCACGTACCAGCAACGTATGGCCACAGTCCTGGCATGGATCGAGCAGCTTGCACTGCCGTCCGGCTCGCGCATTCTTGAGACCGGCTGCGGAGCAGGGTTCACCACACTCGCCCTCGCCGCGCGCGGATATCAGATGGAGGCCCAGGACGTCGCCAGCAAGATGGCCGAACAGACCCGCCGCCACGCGGAAGAAGCAGGTTTGGGAAATCAAGTCCGGGTGAGCGCGGGAGAAGTTCACCGGCTTGCATTTCCGGACAACACGTTTCCGCTCGTCTTGGCCATCGGTGTCTTGCCCTGGATCAGCGCTCCCGCGGTTGCCGTGCGTGAGCTCACGCGCGTGGTCCAGCCGGGTGGCTTCCTTTTATTCACGACGGATAATCGCTGGCGCCTGCACTATCTGTTCAATCCCGCGCGCAGCCCCCTGCTGAGCCCGTTGCGATCGGCGGCTCGGATGGCCCGCCGGTTACTTGGGCGCGACGCGAGCAGTTCGATGAACCGCCTCTATTCGCTTCGACAGACGGATAGCTTCGTAACAGCCGCAGGCCTTGAAAAGATCAAGAGTAAGACGCTCGGCTTCGGTCCCTTCCGGTTCTTCAACTACCGGCTATTTTCGGATTCCCGGGGCATCAAGATTCACGAGAAGCTGCAGAGCATGGCCGACCGTGGCGCTCCGCTCCTGCGAGCAACCGGCGGCCAGTATCTCGTCCTGGCGCGAAAGCCCTTGGCCTCCGATCCAGCTCGGGACCGCTGACGAATTCTCGGCTCGCCCCTGTTGCAGCATTCGCCATGCGGGCACGGGAGATGCATTGACCCACCCTGCAGGGAAGCTGATACTCGCTGCGGAACTGCAAAGAATTTTTCGAAAGAAATCACCAGGCTCCAAGATGTTCTTCGCCGAATTCTTTGTTTAGGCGGCGGCCTGCGGGCAGCGCGGGCGAATCGATGAAGGCAGTCGCCGGGCATCGCCCGGTGGCGGGCCTGGGGAGCAGAGATGAAGAAAAGAACAGGCAAGCATTCCGGACGGCGCGCGCCGGCGAAGACGCTTCACACCATCGACTATCTGAAGAGAATCGGCGTGCCGGAGATTGCGCCGGCCACGAGCCCGTTCGACCCGGGCTATGATCCCGCCACGCTCGCGAGCCACCTGGCACAGAGCTCGCACTTGATTTCCATCCTGAAAGTCTCGATGGCCTGCTGGATGGTGGCCAAGGAGAAGGCGACCCGCCAGAAGGTTGCCGCAGCTAGGAAGAATCACGTTCGCACAACCACCGGCGGCGGCCCGTTCGAAGTCGCTGTGGCGCAAGGGCAGCTTCCCGCTTATCTCGATTTGTGCGCAAGCATGGGGTTCGACCGGATTGAATGCGGCGAAGGATTCACCGACATGCCGCTGGCGGCGAACGACGTCGTGAAAATGGCGCGCCAGCGTGGTCTCGAAGTGCAATTCGAGCTGGGAAAGAAACACACCGGGGCATTCACCGCCGACAAAGTGAAGGAGCTGATCGATCAGGGAAGGCGCTGGCTCGATGCCGGCGCCGTGCAGCTCGTCGTTGAGGCGCGGGAAAGCGCGCGCGGCGTCGGACTGTTCGACGATCAGGGCAATTTCAACGCCGCGTTCGCCGATCACTTTGTCTCCGCCTTCGGCCACAAGATCGTGATCTTCGAGGCGCCCAACAAGCCCAGCCAGTTTGCGCTGCTCGATCATTTCGGTCGCGAGGTGCATCTCTGCAACGTGCGCATCGAGGAGCTGCTGCGCGTGGAGATTTATCGCCGCGGGCTGCATTCGGACGCGTTCTCTCGGGAAAACCTGCGCCCGCCGCGGCCCGCATGATCTCCGGCACGTCGAAGGATCGTTCCTAAATGCCCCGCACCGTCGTCATCGATTGCTTTCCGGAAAACGTGCAGAAATACCGCGACGGCTACGCCATCGTGGCCATCGACGTGATCCGCGCGACGACGACAGCGATCACCGGCTTGGCGCAGGGCCGCCGTGTATTTCCCGTGGCGCTCATCGAAGATGTCGTGGGGCTGGCTTCGAAGCTGCAAAACCCCCTCGTGGTCGGCGAGCTGGGCGGCAATATGCCGTACGGGTTCGACATGACCAACAGCCCGGCGGAGCTTTCGCAACGCACCGACGTCGAGCGGCCAATGATTCTGATCTCCACGTCGGGCACGCAGGTGATTACCGAGTCAGCGAAATGCGCGGCGGGGTACGTGGCTTGCTTGCGGAATTATTCTGCGCAGATCGCCTATCTGGCCGGCCGCCACGACAAGATCGCCGCCATTGGCGCGGGCAGCCGCGGAGAATTCCGCGAGGAGGACCAGTTGTGCTGCGCCTGGATCGCCGAGGGCCTGGTGCGCGCCGGATTCGAGCCCGAAAACGACGAGACCCGCGAGATCATCCGCCGGTGGAGCGGAGCGCCGCCCGATGCGTTCACCGGCGGAAAGAGCGTGGACTACTTGCGGCGCAGCGGCCAGTTGCGCGATCTCGACTTTATTCTTTCGCACGTGAACGATCTCGCCGACGTGTATCTCTTCCAAAACGGTGAGATAGTCAAGCTGCCCGCGGCCGGCTGAAGTATTCTGGCGCGCTCCTCTTCCGGAAGACGGGCGATTCTCCATCGAGACCACCCATCGTGCGCATCGCGGATACATCCGTGCCCGTTGTCGTCTTGAAGCTCTTCAGCCACTGCGGCGTGGGCATCATGCGCAGCCTGGGGCGCCTCGGAATTCCCGTATATGGCATCGATGCGGACCCCTGGAATCCGGGTCTCCACTCCCGCTACTGTCGCGGAAAGTTTATCTGGGACGTCGAGAAGGCGACGCCGGAGGAAACAATCCGCTTTCTGCGCGAGGTCGCGCAAAAAGTCGGCGGGCGTCCGATCCTGATCAGCAACGGCGATGTTCCCAGCCTTTTCCTAGCCGATCACGCCCCGGAATTGCGGGATTCCTTCCGCATCCAGACGCCGGCGGACGAACTGGTTCGATCGCTTTCCGACAAGAAGCGGATGTACTTTCAGGCGAAAAAGTTCGGAGTCCCGACGGCAGAGACGGTGTTTCCCCAGTCGCGCCGGGACGTCGAAGAGTTTCTCTCCGGCGGCAGCGCCCATTTTCCGATCATGCTGAAAGGTATCAACAGTGCCTTGCTTCAGGCGCGCACCGGCCTGCGCATGATCATCGTCCACAACCGGGAAGAGCTGCTCGCACAATTCGACCGGCTCGAAGATCCAGCAAATCCGAACCTGATGCTCCAGGAATACATTCCCGGCGAAGATGATTCGGTCTGGATGTTCAACGGCTATTTCAACGACCAGTCGGATTGCCTGGTGGGCTTTACCGGGCGAAAACTGCACCAGTATCCCATCTACACCGGCATGACTTCGCTCGGTATCTGCCTTTCCAATGAAGCCGTCGCCGGCCCGACAATGCATTTCATGAAGCAGATTGGCTACAAGGGGATTTTGGACATCGGCTATCGCTTCGACGCTCGCGACGGGCAGTACAAGCTCCTCGATATCAATCCCCGGGTGGGAGCGACGTTTCGCCTATTCGTCGGCTCGAACGGGCTCGACGTGATCCGAGCGCTCTATCTCGACCTGACCGGCCAGCCGGTGCCTTTATCCACTCTCTGTGAAGGCAGGAAGTGGCTGGTCGAAAACAACGATCTGATTTCCTTCCGGAATTATCATAAGGACGGGAAGCTCACCTTTTCCGGCTGGATCCGCTCCTTCCAGGGGGTTCAGGAATGTGCCTGGTTCGCCACGGACGATCCGGTCCCGTTCCTTCTCATGGGCATGGACTTGACGAAATACGGGCTCAGCTGGCTGGCGAAAGCACTCCGGCTCCGGGCGCAGAGCGCACCCGATTGAGCCAGAGAGCCTGATACTTGAAGGGGAATTAGCCCGGAGCCGTTTCGGCTGGGGCTAGGGTCATGCCCGGGCGGGCTGTCCGCGGATGATGTCGTAGCGCTCGATGACTGCGGCCACCCCGATGCTTTCGTGGCCATCGTCGGTGCGCTTATCCATCCGCACTACCTTTCCGTGGGCCCGAACGAAGACTTCGGTGCCCTGTGTAATCTCGGCTGGCAGTGTGAGAGTAAAGTCTACTTCAGTGCCTGGTGTGATCTCTCTGTCCAGCGTGAAGTAAACCCCCCGGGTGGAAATGTCTCGGGTCTGACCACTATGGGACGCGGCCTCTCTGTTAATGGGCAGACGAACGTGGACTGGCAGTGAAAGATCGTATCTTCGAGCTGTGCGGCGCTCGGTCATCCCCGCTGCTCCTCAGAAACAAGATGTAAACGTACACGTACCCCCGCTCTAAAGGCAGCAATCACAGTTCCATAACGAATCTTACATCCGGTGGAAATTTCTCAATCTGTGGAATTCTTCCAAAGTTGCGCAGTCTTGCATTCCTTGTGATTCCGCGGGCATGCAACCCTTTTGAAAACAATGCGTAAGGTGAGGGAACCGGCCGGACGAATGTGAAGATTCGGATTAGTGTAATTTGGGACTATCCTCAGTTGATCCATCTCGCGCAGGTGCGCTGATCCGCGCCCGGGCGTGCCCGTGGGTATTTTCACAAGCTGTTTGCCGTGAATATGCAATAGATTGCAGCCAGACTAGAACTAGTTGTCGCGAACGGCCGGTGCCGCTGGTGCCACAGGAACCGCTCGCGAAGACCGGCCCGGATCGAGATTGAACTGGCGCATCTTGTAGAGCAACGCCTTGTAGCTGATTCCCAGCATGCGCGCCGCATCCTTGCGGCACCAGTTCGTCTTCTCGAGTGCGTCGGCAATCGCTTCCGTCTCTGCTTCGTCCTTCAAGCCGCGGACCAGCGCTTTCAGGCCGCCCTGTTCGCGGGAAGGAGTTCCGCTGCTTGCGGCCTCCTCCCGCTGGGCGAGGCGCTGTTGCTGCTGCTGGGCTGAAGCCATCTCGAGCAACTCGCGGAAGCTCCCTTCGTCATCTTCGAGGATCACGTAGCGCTTCACGAAGTTCTCGAGCTCACGCAGGTTGCCCGGCCAGGGATAGCGCAGCGCCGCTTCGAGCAGGTGCTGGGAGGGATCCGGCGCCTGCTTCTGGAACTTCTCGCTGTATTGCAGCAGGAAGTGGCGGAAAAGCAGCGGGATTTCCGCGAGACGCTCGCGCAGCGGCGGGATGTGGATCGAAAGGACGTTTAGGCGGTAGTAGAGGTCCTCGCGGAAACGGCCGGAACGCATCGCATCCTGCACATTCATGTTCGTTGCGGCAAGGACGCGCACGTCCACGTTGATCACGGCGCGCCCGCCAAGGCGCGAATATTGATTGTCCTGGAGTACGTGGAGCAGCTTGGCCTGCAGGTGGGGGCTCATTTCCGCGATTTCGTCGAGGAAGATGGTTCCCTTGTTCGCCAATTCGAACTTGCCCGGTTTGGAGCGGACCGCGCCAGTGAAGGCTCCCTGGTCATAGCCGAACAGCTCGGATTCGAGCAGTTCGCCCGGCAGGGCGGCACAGTTCACCTTGATGAATGGCTGCTGGCGGCGAAGCGAGCGAAGGTGAATCATCCGCGCCACCACTTCCTTGCCTACCCCGCTTTCGCCGCTGATAAAGACCGGCACGTCCACCGGGGCGATCTGCAGGATCTGTTGGCGGATCTTCAACATTTGCGGGCTGGCGGCGAGGAACGAAAGGTCCTCGGTCAATTGCTCGCAGTATTCGCGCAGGGCCTTGTTTTCCGCGCTCAATTCGCCCTTCTTGCGGCACTTGAGCAAAGCGGCTTCCAGCTCGGGCTTTTCGAAGGGTTTCGTCAGGTAGTCGTGCGCACCCAGGCGGATGGCTTCGACGACGGTGCTCACTTCGTTCGTACAGGAGAGCATGATCACGTTGAGCGAACGGTCCACGTCCATCAACGCGCGGAGTGTTTCCAGACCGTCCATTTCGGGCATCAGGATGTCCAGGATGATGAAGTCCGGCCGATCCGCTTGGCGCGAAATGTACTCCACGGCTTCCTTGCCGCTCGCCAGCGCGGAAACCTCAAAGCCATCCACTTCGAGCAGAGTCTGGAGATACTTGCGAATACTGGGCTCGTCATCGACGATGAGAATCTTTTCTTTCTCAGCCATTTGCGTTCATCCTCGGTAGAACAAGAATTTTACCGTGCGTTACTCCACGTCCGTGGGCAGCAGAAAACTGAACGTGCTGCCGCGGCCCGGCTCGCTATCCACCCAGATTTTTCCCCGGTGCGCCTGTATCAAGCGCTTCGTGATCGCCAATCCCAGGCCCATTCCGGACGTGGAGGAATCGACGCGAACGAACTCTTCAAAAATCTCCTGGTGGTATTCCGCCGCGATGCCGACTCCGGTGTCGGAGACGGCCACCAGCACGCTATTCGGCCGGTTGAGGCGGTCGCGCCGCCGGTCCGTCGACGGCGCCGCTTCGGACACGCGCCGTTCCCAGAAGTGCGGTTCGGCGCGGAGCGTAATGCATCCGCCCCCCGGCGTGTGTTTTAGGGCGTTGTCCAGTAGATTGGCAATGCACTGCTGCACTTTCGGATAATCGAACTTGAAGCGCGGCAGGCTCGCGGAGATATTGGTCTCCAGCCGGACCTTGGCACGCTGGAAGGCATCCTGCCAGCGGCAGATCACGTCCTTCGTGCAGTCGCGCAAATCGTTGTCGCGCAGCTGGAGCGCGAGCTTGCCGCTTTCGAGCGCGGAATAGTTCAGGAACATCGTGACCAAACGCACCAGCCGGTCGCAGCTTTCCTTCGACTCTTCCAGGATTTCGCGCTGTTTCCCGCTCAATTGGCCCAGCGAGCCGGTCAGCAGGAGATCGTAATACCCCTTCATCACGGCCAGCGGCGTCTTCAGTTCGTGTGCTGCGGAAGCAAGAAATACCGTCTTCTGGCGGTTGACTTCCTGCAGCCGGAGATAGGCGGCCAGCAGGTTGCGGTACGTGATCTCCCGCTCCTGCATCAGCTCCTGGACCGTCTCCCGCATCTCCCTTTCGTCGGCGGGTGCCTCGGAGGGCGCAGGCGCGACGTTAATCACCAGCCAATCCGGCTCGGGGAGCCAGCGGATGCGCGCCCGGGCCGGTCCGCCTTCACACTCCACCTGCAGGCTCACTTCCTGTTCGCCGCTCTCGAGCTGGCCAAAAATCGGCTTCGAGTCCATGCGGAGCAGATCGTGAAACAAATTGATGCTTTGCAGGGACGTGAAGCCTCGCGATCGCAGCCGATCCTGTGCCAGCACGTTGGCGAAGAGGATTCGACCCGCGCGGTCCGCCACGAGTAGCGGCCGATCCAGCGTATCCAGGAGGCTCGTCATCAATCCGAGTGCGATTGTGCCGGGCGTCTGCTGTTGTTCGGTGGCGGTTTCTTCCTTCACCAAAGCTCGTCTCCCAAAACATTCTCCCGTTCGTCTGCGCAGGGATTGCCCAAAGTTTTTTTTCTTGGGTTCTTTATTGCGGCGAATGACAGACGATGTTTGCAATCCGGCACACCCCTGTCAATGGAACGTGGGTTCTATTTTGCACATTTGTTGAAAACTCGTGGAGCTATTGCGTCAGCTCGCCGACCCTGCCGTGCCTCGCTCGCAAGAATTAATTCTGTATCGTCAACCAGCAACATGAGTTACTGGAGAAGGAAATCCACAGGCACGTTTGCACTCCGATTGCGTCTCTTTTCCGTACTAGCTCTGGGGTACTAACATTTTGGAAAAATACTGTTCCGATAGGACAAAAGCACATGACCTCAACCCCGACAGAGCGTCGCAAGTTCCCGCGAATCCATTTGCAAGTCCCCATCTTCGTCCGAGGTCTGGATGCGCAGGGAGAAGAATTTCTGGATCTCACGAAAACACTTGATATCAGCGCCAGTGGGGCGTTTCTCGCCAGCCTGCGCTCCATTCGTGCGAATGAGATCGTTTCTCTCACGATTCCTTCGCCGCCGATTTCCTCCTCCGGTCTTCTTCCCACCGCCACCCCGCCGATCCAGGCTCGCGTGCGTCGGCAGACTCCCGTGGGGGAGCTCCAACTCGTCGGAGTGGAGTTCCTGAACCCCCTCGATTGAGGGTCCAGGTCTTCATTTCTCGGTTTCCGGGGAAGTTGCACGGGAAGGGGGATAAAGTGAAACGATTTTCTTCCCCTGGAGGAGTTGCCCTCCGCAGCCTCTTCGTCATAATCTCAATTCCCGCTTACCCGCGGCGATAGAAGCACTTAGGCCTTGGGGGCGCCGCTGATCTCTTGACCGGGATGGCCTTTGCTTTGCTCTTTCCTTCATATCCCCGCGTCTGTCTGGCGAGTGTATGCCGGGCACGAATAGGACTGTCTTGACGCCCCAGCCCTCTGACGCGCCACGGTCGCAGAAACAGGCCGATGATTCATTTCTCGACCTGCTTGTGGAGATATTGGAAGGCGTCGAACGGCCCGCCCGCGGGCAGTTCCTCCAGAAATTCTTCAAGACCATCGCGCAACTGGAAATTTCCGACGAGCAGAGCCTCGAGTATTGGGAGCAGATGCTTCTGCGTCGTCAGGAACTTTCCCAGAGCCTCGGCAAACGCGTCTCGCTGAAAACGGCGATGGTGGACGTGCTGGCTTCGACGAACCACCTGCGCGTGCCGATTCTTGTCGAGTATGAAGAACTGAAGAAGTTGCAGAGCAGCGCATCCACCGACGCGCTCACCGGTCTCTACAATCGTCGCATGTTCGAGGAATACTGCGAAAAAGAGCTGAACCGGGCGAAGCGCTACGCGCAGCATCTCGGGCTCGTCCTGCTGGATCTCCATCGCTTGAAGGAAGTGAACGACCGCTACGGCCACCCCGTGGGCGACCAAGCCTTGCAACTCGCCGCAGTCACGCTGCGCAAAACAATCCGCGCTTCGGATTTCGCCTTTCGCATCGGCGGCGATGAATTCGCGCTCCTCTTGCCACAGGCGGATCCGGAGCAAGCCACCACGCTCTGCCGCCGTCTGCGCACGAACTACGAGGCTGCGATCCAGCCGCTCAAGCTCGAGGTGCCGTTGACCATTGACTTCGGAGTCACCGTGCATCCCCAGGATGGCGATCAGAAAGCTGCCTTGATTCGCTTGGCCGATGAGCGGCTCTATTCGATGAAACAGTCCAGTCGCGGCCAGGCCCGCGTGATTCCGCTCGAGCATCCCGCACCTCGCGAGGCGCCGCTCCCGCTCCGTCCGGCTGCAGTCGCGCCTGGACCGCCGGCAAAAGCGCCAGGCGTTGGCGCGGCGCCGCAAGCGCGCCCCACCCCCCCTGCGCAACAGCGGAAATGGGAGCGCGTGTCGCTCGCGGGAACCCACGCCTACGCCGTCCTGGGAGGCGATGCGGGAAAGACGGCGCCGGTCCTCGATTTGAGTTACGGCGGCGTTGCGTTCCAGGTGGAGCGTGCGGACGAGCTTGCCGCTTCCTTCCAGGCAGTGCTCCACGTACCCATCCTGCCGCCCGTGCGGGTGAGCTTGCAGATGGTCTATATGCTGAAGCTTCCCGATGGACGCATCCGCGTCGGCTGCTCGTTCGTTTCTTGACACTCTCGCAGGCTCTGGCCCGGCGGAATCCTGAGAATTCTCACCTTCTCTTGGTTTGGAAAATTGCGAGGATTCGCGTATGATTAGCGTTTCTTTCGGGCCTAGCGACGCGGCTGAGTACCCGCACGCTGAAGAAAACCGCGCAGACCGGCCTGAACCGGAGCCACTCGAATGAAAGAAGGCATCCATCCCGACTACCACGAAGTGCTGGTGCATTGCGCCTGCGGGCACACGTTCAAGACTCGCTCGACCATCAAAGGCGAAATGCTCCGCGTCGAAATCTGCTCCAGTTGCCATCCGTTCTTCACCGGAAAGCAGAAGCTGGTGGACACAGCCGGCCGCGTCGAGCGCTTCCAGAAGAAATACGCGGACAAAGCCCCGAAGAAATAGGGTTTCTGGAGCCTCTCCCCGGAGTAATCAGGTCGTCTTTGCTCGTCTCCACTTCTATCGCCGCGGCTCCGTGTCTCTGTGGCTGATTCCTTGTCTGACGGCGACAGTGTAGAATGCCCGGCGAGAATGGCCACGCAGCCGACCACGGGCGCTAACGCAGGAGGAGCCGTCGAGACCGCGGCGCCGCGCGTCAACCTGCGAAATTCCTTCGCGCATCCCTACGACTCGGCGATTGCGGCCGCGCGCACCTGTTATTCCCCGCGAATCATCCAGCCGGATGAAATCACGGACAAGCAGCGCGTGAACATCGGCGCGGCCACGTTCTACGGCGGCCATCACACCGTTTATCAGCACGCGCATTTCGAATTCGGCCTCGAAAACGTCAGCCGGCAATTCGTCTGGTCGTTCCTGCACGCGCACCCGTTCTATAACTCGGAGCAGCAGAGCCAGCGTTATGTGCGTCTGGACCGCGCGCAGGCCTACGTCCCGCCCGCGGGCCCGCAGTTCGGTCCTGCCGAACGCGCGATCTACGAGCGCGCCATCGCGCGCGCGTGGGATTCCTATCGTGAGTTAACCCAGCTCCTGCTTCCGCAGACCAGTGAAATCCTCGGCGACATCTGGCACATCAGTTTGATGTCGCACCCGAAGCGGGTGCAAAAAGTCGAGCGGCAAGCGGAGAAGCGCGCCATCGAAGTGGCGCGCTACGTCCTGCCCGTCGCCGCGTTCACCACCATGGTCCACACGCTCTCCGGCATTGTGCTGCACCGGCTGTGGCGGATGCAGTCGGCCTCGGACACGCCGACCGAGGCCCGCCTCGTCATCCAGGCCATGGTCGAGCGGGTGCGAGAAGTAGACCCGCAGTTCTTCGACCGCTTTCCCGCTGAGCCGCTCGATGAACTGCCGGAATGGCAGCAAACGCGGAACGATGGAGAAGCGTTTGCTCGGGAATTCGACGCTCGGCTCGGCGGACGCACGTCGAAATTGATGGACGCTTCTCCGCGAGCGCTGGCCGTGATGGCGGAAGCGTTTCGCGCTGTCGTTGGGCTGACTGCCGGCGAGTGTCCCGATGCCGAAGCGATCGACCGGCTGCTTAATCCCGCGCGAAACCCGTATCGCATGGAGACGCTGAACATCGGCGTCCACGCGCCGATGATGCGCGCGCTGCAGCACGCGCACTTCACGTTCGCGAAAAAAATCAGCCACACGGCCGATAGTCAGGACCAGCGCCATCGCATGGTGCCCGGTTCGCGCCCGCTGCTCGTGCTGACGGACACGCGCGCGCCCGACGCTATCTTGCCGATGCTGATTGCCGCGAACCCGCGCGCCCGCGAAGTCTACGAGCGGGCGATCGCCGAAGCCTGGGCCGCGAAGAACGAACTGCTCGACCGCGGCGTGCCGCGCGAATTCGCGTTGTACCTGCTGCCGAATTCGAAGGCAATTCGCCTGGTCGAATCCGGTTCCTTGCTGCATCTCCTCCATAAGTGGACGATGCGCACCTGCTTCAACGCGCAGGAGGAGATTTACCAGGCCTCGATGGAAGAGGTCGAACAAGTGCTCGCCATGCATCCCGAGCTTGGCCGCTACATCGGCCCCCCGTGCTATCTCCGCGCCGGCGTCGCCACGCCCATTTGCACCGAAGGTTCGCATTTTTGCGGCATCAAGGTCTGGCAATCGTTTCCCAACATCAAGCGAAAGATATGACGCGGCGCGGCAGCCTGGCTTACTACCTCGCGGCGTGGATCTGCGGCTGCTTCTTCATAAGTGCGGCTGTTTGGCTGAAGGACTTGGGAAACAAGCCCGTACAGCTCGTCACACCAACCGGCGCGGTCGGCCTGACTTTTTTCTATTTCTATGGCTTGCTCCTTGGCGCCATCGCGGCGCTGGTGGGAGCATTTCTGCTCCGAAGGCTGATGACGCTCGCGCACTGGGAACAGGGCTGGCAGTGGGCATTGGCCGGTGCGATTCTACAGCCATTCTTGATCGGTGCGCTCGGCGCCTGGTGGAGGCACGCGACGTGGCCTGCCCAGCCCGCGCCGCGCTGGCTCTCGTTGTTGGCGTACGGCCCATGGATCGTGTTGAGTGCCGGTCTCTGGCTCGCGATTCCCGCGGGCGCGGCCACGGCGTTTGTCCTGTACCGCATCCATCGCGCCTTCACGCAACAATGGGAAACTCCCACTGAATCCAAATAGCTGTCTGGTCCTCGAATTCGACCTCGGGAAATTGCGCGAGACTAACTCCGCCAGCGCAGTGTCACCGGGCCGCTCAGGGGGTGGAGCAGCGGAGCGCCGGTCCTCTGCGATTCGAGGCAGGCTGCCTTCAGTTGGAAGTACCACTTGGCCGGACGGTCGGCGTCATCAATCAGCATCAGATTGGGATTGTGCTTCAAGCCTTCGGCTTGTTTGATCATGGTCTGCTGGTCCTGCCCGACAAAGCGCTGCGCAAAGGCGCGGAAAATGGGCGTGACAAACGGCACCCAGCGAAACAGGTTCCAGGCGGCGACCACATCGATCCGGCAGAGATCCCGGCGAACGGGCGTGACCGTGGCCCGGCTCGAAAACCAGTAGCGGCCGCACCGGATCTGCTCGAAGCGCATGTTGGGCAGGACAAAATCAATCGTCGTCGTGATTGGCTCGCCGTAAACCCGCAGCAGCTTGTAGGGCGCGCTGTTCGCCGAAGGCTCGTGCGCGCTCATGCGGAAGCCGTTGGGGATCGGCTCGAAGTTCTTTGCCTTTTCGCGGATGCTCTGCCGGGTGCGCCACCACCACGATTGATGCACAAACGGGCCGTGCGCCGGGTCCATCAGCCCGATGATGCCGTGGTCCACGTGGCAGGGCAACTCGGCCCACAGATGCGTCATGCGCCAGTGCGGGCCGAACTTGGGCAGCTCGGGGTCAGCCGGCGCCGGCCCCGGGGACATGGCCCGCCCCGCCGGATCGTTCATGAAGACCCAGACGTAGCCGTCGCGTTCCTCGCAGGGAAAGCTGCCGGCAAAAATGCGGTCCACCCGGAGCTTCGAGTTCTCGGTCAGTGACGGAATCTCGAGACATCGCCCCGTGTGCGGATCGAACTTCCAGCCGTGGTAGCAGCACTCGACGACCGCGCCGTCGCAGCGCCCGTACGAGAGAGGAATGCCGCGATGCGGGCAACTGTCGCGCAGCGCAAACGCGCGGCCCTGGGCGTCCCGGCCCAGCACCAGGGGCGCTTCGAGCAGCGTCGCCTTGGCCAGAGCGCGGCCGCGAATCTCTTCGCTGCGCAGCGCCGGATACCAGAAGCCCCAGAGGAAGCCCGCATCCGCGGTCTCTTGCGGAACCGTTGCCTGCAACGCCATGGAGCTGACTTCACTCATTCTCGGTGCGCGTATCGTATTACAGGAAGGATGCACACACAATTAGCAGCGTAGAGTCCTAATTTACTCTCCGATGGCTGGCGCGGCCTGGAGAGGCAGGGCCGCCGACAAACGCCACATTGTTCTTGACTTGCTGGACTGTGGGAGTTAGTTTCCGGCATCCGAAATGGACTTCCGCAAGTCTGACATTTTGATTAATGTCGGGCTCGTGCTGGTGGTGGCAGCAGCCGGCGACTTGGCCCGACACTACCCTGCATACGGGTTGGGAGCCCTTGTTTTCATTGTCTTGTTCGCTTATGCGATGGGTCTTCGTCGCGGCATGAAGAGAAGGCAGGACTGACCCGTCCCTCAGGACAGATTAGGACATTACCACTCGCCGCGGCTGATTTGACTCCGTCGCTGTTTCGCCCTATCCATGATAAAATCGTTTCGTGATGTTTGCCGCATTCTATTAGCGCGCCCCTCCTGAGCCTTGCGTTGCAGGGCCCGCACCGTTGTCTGTCCCGATCCCCGAATTTGAATTTTGCATGCCGGTAATGGGTGTGACGCCATGGCAAATTTAACGCTGTATGAAAAGCTCGATCAGATTGAGAGCCGCTACGAAGAACTGACGCAGCAGCTCTCCTCGCCCGAAGTACAGTCGGATTCGGCGCGCTTTCAGAAGCTCGCCCGGACGCACGCGGAGCTTGCCGAAGTGGTGGCGAAGTACCGCGAGTGGAAGGAAATCGAGAAAGGCCTTCAGGGCGCGAAACAATTGCTGATCGAAGCCGACGACGCGGAAATGAAGCAGCTCGCGCACGACGAGCAGCACCTGCTCGAGCAGCGCAAGACGCAGGTCGAGCAGGAATTGAAGCTGCTGCTGCTGCCGCGGGACCCGACCGACGAGAAAAACGTCATCCTCGAGATTCGCGCCGGCACCGGCGGCGATGAAGCCTCGCTCTTTGCCGGCGAGCTGTTTCGCATGTACTCGCGCTACGCCGAATCGCAGGGCTGGCGCGTCGAAGTGCTCGACAGCTCGGCCTCCTCGATCGGCGGGATGAAGGAAATTGTCGCTGCGATTCAGGGGCAGAAGGTGTACTCGAAGCTGAAGTATGAGAGCGGCGTCCATCGGGTGCAGCGCGTGCCGGCCACCGAACAGCAGGGTCGCATTCACACTTCCGCGGCGACCGTGGCGGTGCTCCCCGAAGCGGACGACATCGACATCAAGGTCGATCCGAAGGATATTCGCATTGATACGTTCTGCTCGTCCGGCCCCGGCGGGCAATCGGTGAACACCACCTATTCGGCGGTGCGCATCACGCACATCCCCACGGGCCTGGTCGTTTCCTGCCAGGACGAGAAGTCGCAGATCAAAAACAAGTCGAAGGCCATGCGCGTTCTGCGCGCGCGGCTCTACGAAGTGGAGCGCGAGAAGCAGCACCAGCAGATTGCCGCCGAGCGCCGCGGCCAGATCAAGACCGGCGACCGCTCCGAAAAAATCCGCACCTACAATTTCCCGCAAAACCGCGTGACGGATCACCGCATCGGCGTGACGCTCCACCGGCTGACCGAAGTGATGGATGGCCGCCTCGCGCCGCTCGTCGATGCGCTGACCACGCATTACGAAGCGGAGCGTTTGAAACAGGAGCTGATCGAAGCCTGAGAGCTGGGCATTCGCGGAACTGGGAATGGCGGTGACGAAACAGCAGCGAGCGATGGACATCCGCGCGGCGCTCAAAGAGGCGATGGCGAGGCTGTGCGGCGCCGGCGTGCCTTCGCACACGCTCGCGGCGGAACTGCTTCTCATGCACACGCTCGGCCGCGACCGCGCGTGGATCTACGCCCATCCCGAGGAATGGCTCGACGCTTCCGCCGCGGCCGGATATTTCGCATTGGTCGCGCAGCGGATGGAAGGCGTGCCCACGCAATACCTCACCGGCAAACAGGAATTCTGGGGGCTCGAATTCGAAGTCACGCCAGCGGTGTTGATCCCGCGGCCGGAAACGGAGCACGTTGTCGAAGTGGCGCTCGAGCGCATCGGCCAGGAAAAGCGCAGCCACCCCTTGCGTCTTGCGGACGTGGGCACCGGCTCGGGGTGCATCGCCGTGGCGCTAGCCCGCGAGTTCCCCGATGCCGTCGTGTATGCGACCGACATTTCCGCTCCGGCGCTCGAGGTGGCGCGGCGCAACGCGGCGCGGCACGGCGTCTCGGATCGCATCGAGCTCATCGAGGGGAATCTGCTCGACGCATTCTTGACCGCCTGGCCGGATTCGCAGGGTGCCCCATTCGATTTGATCGTCAGCAACCCGCCCTATGTCGGACGCAGCGAAGCCGCGGGCCTGCCACGCGAAGTGCGCGACCATGAACCGGCGGCGGCGCTGTATTCCGGCGAAAGCGGCATCGAGATTTACGCGCCGCTGATCGAGCAGGCCGCCAGGCTGCTTGCTCCCAGGGGCGCGGTCGTTCTCGAGCTGGGCTACGATGCAGGGGAGCATGTCCGCGCGCTTTTCGACGCGCGTCCCGTGTGGACGCAAATCTCGGTGACTTACGATCTCGCTCGAATTCCGCGCGTCATCTCCGCCGAAAGAAAGTAGCCGCTCAGGCGCAGCGACACGAAGCAGGGGGCGGCCACCGGAATCGTTGTAAAGTATCGGCACTGGTGAACCGTGCCAAAGCTCGCCCGATTTCGCGCCAAACACGAGCCGGTCATTCCCGGAGCACCAGTTTCCGCCGCTCCCACAGCCTCGATTCTCCACGTTGACATGGACGCGTTCTTCGTGTCGGTCGAGCTGCTTGCGCGTCCGGAACTGCGCGGCAAGCCGGTCGTTGTAGGCGGGCAGGCGGATCAACGCGGCGTGATTTCCTCCGCCAGCTACGAAGCGAGAAAATTCGGCATCCATTCCGCGATGCCGCTGCGCACCGCCGCGCGGCTCTGCCCGCACGCCGTGTTTCTCGACGGGCGCCACGATCGTTACGGCAAATGGAGCGACCGCATCGCGGCCATCCTCTCGAAATATTCCCCGGTCGTCGAAATGGCTTCCATTGACGAAGCCTATCTCGACCTCGCGGGAACCGAGCGGCTGCACGGCCCGCCTCTCGCCGCCGCGCACAAGCTGATTAGCGAAATCTGGGAGACGACGCAACTGCCCTGTTCGGCCGGGCTGGCGCCTTCACGCCTGGTCGCCAAAGTGGCTTCCGACCAGGCGAAGCCGCGTGGCCTCGTGTGGGTGCCCGCAGGCGCGGAAGAGGAATTTCTCGCGCCGCTTTCCGTGCGAAAAATTCCGGGCATCGGCAAAGTCACCGAAGCGGCGCTGCACTCGCTCGGGATCCAAACCGTGCGTCAACTCGCCGAAGTTCCGTTCGAACGGCTCGAAGAGGTGTTCGGGCAATGGGGCGCGGCGCTCTACCGCAAAGCGCGCGGGCAGGACGCTTTCGAATTCTTCGTGGACGCCGAGCCGAAATCCATCTCGCACAATCAAACCTTCGGTGCTGACACACACGACCGCGATTTACTGGAATCCACGTTGAGCTATCTTTCGCAGAAGGCCGCCAAACGCCTGCGCGATTCGGGCCTCTACGCGCGGACGATTTCGCTGACGCTGCGGTATGCGGACTTCAAGACAATCACGCGAAGCAAGTCGCTCGCCGAGCCGATGAATCTCGACGGCGTTGTGCTTACAACCATCAAGACGCTCTTTGCCAATGCCTGGGACGGTGAGGCGCTGGTTCGTCTGGTCGGCGTCGAGTTGTCTTCATTCTCTGCCGCCCCGGATTCGGGCCAGCTCGACCTGCTCGATCCCGGACGCCGCGAAAAGCTCGAGCGGCTGGCGCGCGCCGCCGATCGCTTGCGGGATCGCTTCGGGTTTTCGAAAGTGCAGCTCGGAGGTTCTCTTCCGGCGCGGGAAGACGATTAGCAGCCGTCTCATAAGAAGAACGTCGCAAGGATGCCGCTATAGGCGAAGTACCGAATGTAAATATGCCTTGACATACAGACAAGGAACCTTTACATTCATCATCTGTCCAGAGGTGCTACTGCATGGCCGAGAATTGCAGTTGGAGTTCGCGTTTGACGAACATTTTCACGAGGCCATTTGTCCTCTGGGGGATCGCCGTACTGGCAACGCAGCTCACGGTGGATTGGATATTCAAGCACGAGGAGCTGCACTCTCCGGCCAAGCCAATGCTCGGTCTCTTGCCGGCTCTTCTGGCGATTTTCTTTGTTGTGGCCTTCGTCAAGGACATCCGCAAGTTGGATGAAATGGTAAGGCGCATCCACCTGCAAGCGGCGGCCATTTCCTTTCTGCTGACCGTCAGTCTCACGTTCGTTTTCGACGGACTGGAAAGCGCGGGAATCTACAGCGCGACGCTGAGCGACCTCAGCAGTGCCCTCGTGCTTACTTGGGGGGCCGCGCTTATATTTTTGAGCCTGAGACATCGATGAAAAACTCCTCCTCAGCTTCGGTAGCCACCAAGAAACAGCAGTGCATCGTTAGCAGCCTCAACTTTCAGTTGGTCGTGTTTGGGGTTCTCTATGCGGGTGGCTTGCTCTTCTACGCCTATAGAGACAATTGGCCTGCCCTCCTTTTGTGGTTGGTATTGCTCCCTTGCGCGAGATGGGTGGGCCTACGGCTTTCCGCCCTCACATCGAAATGGAGGGGCTATGGGTCTGTTGACGACAAGCTGCCTTCTAGCGTGAACAAGGCCCGCGTCGAGGTTGCTTTTTACTCTCACAACGGCTGTCCTTTCTGCCCGATCGTGAAACGGCGCCTGGAAGCTTTGCAACGGGAGATGGATTTCACGCTCACGAAGATAGACCTTACTTTCAAACCACAGGTAGCAGCGAGCAAAGGGATTCGATCCGTTCCTGTTGTGGAAGTGGGCAGCGAGCGCCTGGTAGGGAATGCCACGACAGAGCAATTAGCTCAACTAATTGCTGGCGCGCAAGCATTGGGGCCATCGGATGCGGGTTAGCGCCCTATGAAGAATCGTCTTCGCGTTCTCCGCGCCGAGCGTGAATGGTCCCAGGGGGAACTGGCCCACCGGCTCAAAGTTTCTCGCCAGACTGTGAACGCCATCGAAACCGGCAAATACGATCCCAGTCTGCCGCTCGCCTTCCGCATTGGCAAGCTCTTCAGCCAGCCCATCGAGGCGATTTTCGAACCTGCTTCCGACGAATCCGACGACAAGCCATTGGCTAAATAAATCGCCGCGCATCGCGAGGTCAGCAGCGACATAGGCATAGCTACCCTCGATGATCCAACCCTGTGCCCGTCTCGTTGCGATTGCCTGCTCTGTCATGACGTGCTTCGACGTGGCTGGTCACTGACACGCACGTGTCACGTTTCGCGCTGGGACTCCGCTCGCAAACTTTCGCGCCATTCGCAAACACCACTCCTGTCACTCGCGTTGCTATCCGCTCCAGCCCGAGCCAGCAACGCCTCCGCAGCTAGTCCTCTACGTGTCGGATTTGTTCCTCGTGTTCGGGTGAAGGAAGCAAATCTCGACACGAAGGAGAGAAATAAAATGAATATACAGCAGAGCAAGCAACTCATCAGCGGGCCGCAGACAAATACGGTTTTGCAAGGTGATTGCGCCGAAGTCGTGCGGCGGTTCCGCGGTTGCAGCGTTGATTTCGTGCTGACCGATACGCCATATCTCGCGCACTATTGCTCGCGCGACAGTCGCAAAGTCGCCAACATGGCGATGTGACATGCCTGGTCCTGAAAGCCGCAACGTCCGGCAGGTGATGTTGGACAAATCCTCTGAAAACTGCCTCAACCCCTGACGTCCCCCTCGACACCCGGCGCCTGTCGCCTGTAACCTTGCCGTATGACTCCCCGGGAACTGGCCGATCACGTCTGCCGCGTCCTGCGCAAGGAGGGCCATCAGGCCTACTTCGTGGGCGGATGTGTGCGCGACCTCGTTCTGGGCCGGGAGCCGTCTGACTTCGATGTGACGACCGATGCGCCGCCCGAGCGTATCCAGGAGCTTTTCCCGCACAGCCTAGCCGTCGGAGCACAATTCGGCGTGATCGTCGTGGTCGAAAACTCCACTCAGGTGGAAGTGGCGACGTTCCGTTCCGACGTCGGCTATTCCGATGGACGCCATCCGGATAGCGTCGTCTACGCGCGCTCGGCCGAGGAAGACGTTCGCCGGCGCGATTTCACGGTGAATGCGCTGTTGCTCGATCCGGAGTCGGGAGAAGTGCTCGACTATGTCGGCGGGCGCGCCGATCTCCAGACGGGCGTCATCCGAGCCATTGGTGATCCGGAACTGCGTCTTGGGGAAGACAGATTGCGTATGGTTCGTGCCGTGCGCTTCGCCGCGCGTTTCGGATACACCATCGAACCCGCCACCGACGCGGCGATCCGAAAGCTTGCCAGCCAGGTTCGCGTTGTTTCGGCGGAACGGCTCCGCGATGAATTGACGAAGCTGCTGACCGAGAGCGCGGCCCGGCGCGGATTCGAGTTGCTCGACGCCACTGGGTTGCTCGTGATTGTGCTTCCTGAAATCAGCCGGATGAAGGGAGTCGCGCAGCCGCCGCAGTTTCATCCGGAAGGCGATGTGTGGACGCATACCCTCATGATGCTTGATGGCCTGCGCCCGGGGACTTCGCCGGAGCTGGCGTGGGGGGTGCTGCTACACGATGTGGGCAAGCCGCCGACGTTCGCGCCGCCCAAGGGCCCGGGCGGCCGAATCCGGTTCGATTTCCATGTGGAAGTCGGCACGCGCATGGCGGAGGAAATCTGTCGGCGGCTGAAGTTCTCAAATGACGTGATCGAACAGGTCTCCCTCCTCGTGGCGAACCATCTTCGCTTCAAGGACGTTGGCCAGATGAAGATCTCCACCTTGAAGCGCTTCGTTCGCCTGCCGAGATTCGAGGAGCATTTGGAGCTGCACCGGCTCGACTGTCTTTCGAGTCACCGCTCGCTCGAAGCGTACGATTTCGTTCAGAGGTTCCTCGCGGAAACGCCTCCGGAACAGGTGCGGCCGCCCCGCCTGCTGACCGGTGACGACCTTAAGGAAATGGGATTCACTCCGGGGCCCCGCTTCAAAGAGATTCTCCAAGCGGTCGAAGATGCCCAACTCGAGGGCCGTTTGAGAACTCATGAAGAGGCTGTTAGTTTCGTCCTGGTAGGTTTCCAACCCACTGTCAAAGAGTAATCAAGTACGTGACCTTCAGGCTGGTCGGCTAACAAACCTCCAGAACCATCATCAGAGTCTTACTAAGACATTTTAATTGTTATAGTTAGGATTTACTTCAAACATTGAGTTATATAAGCTAAAGTTTCTTGACAGATAGGAATGAAAGAGTGAGACTAGTTTTAGTGTGGCGCATCTAACCATGTGGCTGTGCATTTGCTCTCTTTGCTTCGAGCCCAGGGAGGAACGATGACTACAAAACAAGGCATTGTGCCGGCGGAGATGCCAATCCTGCCGGTCCGCGACTTGGTTCTGTTTCCGGGTGCGGTTTTGCCGTTGACTGTCGGCCGGGAAAGCTCTCTGGCGCTACTGGAAGGGCTGCGCGGGGAAGAACGCGTGCTGGGTGTCGTGGCGCAACTCGATCCGCGGATCGAAGAGCCGTCCGGAACTGACCTTCATGGTGTCGGGACAGCAGCCAAGGTGCACAAGCAGGTCCGCATGCCGAATGGCAACCTGGTGGTCTTCCTGGAGGGGCTGTACCGCTTCCGCGTGGAGGAGATTCTCGGACTGAATCCGTACATTCGCGCGCGCGTGGAGATGCAGGAAGATCTCGATGAAGCAGAAGACGCGGAGCTGACCGCGCTTTTGCGCAATACGCAGGACCTGTTCCGCGATGTTGTGTCTCGCTCGCCGCAACTCTCCGACGATCTGCAAGGGATCGCGCTGAACATCGGTTCGGCCGGCCGCCTGTCTGATTTTGTCGCGGGCACGCTCCCATCGTTGACCACGCTCGTTCGCCAGGAACTGCTCGAAACCTTCAGCGTGCGCAAGCGGCTGGAAATCCTGATCCGCGAGTTGACGAAGGAGCGGGAAGTTCTCGATCTGCGGAATCGAATTCAGGACCAGGTCCAGGAGCAGGTGAGCCAGAGCCAGCGCGAATTTCTATTGCGCGAGCAGATGAAGGCGATCCAGAAGGAACTCGGAGATTCGGACGACCCGCAGGCGGAAGTGGAGGAGCTGCGCGCGAAGATGGAAGCGGCGGGAATGTCCCCGGAAGCGAAGAAGGAATGCGAGCGCGAATTGAAGCGCCTCGCCAAAATGACGCCGGCTTCGGCCGAGTACATGGTTTCGCGCACGTATCTGGAATGGATGACCTCAGTGCCCTGGAGCAAATCGTCCGGTACGGAGGAGATTGATCTCGCCAGGGCCCAGGCGGTGCTGAACGAAGATCATTACGACCTCGAAAAGGTGAAGGAACGCATCCTTGATTATTTGGCCGTCAAAAAGCTGCAGCCGGGAATGAAGGGCCCGATTCTGTGCTTCATCGGACCGCCGGGCGTCGGCAAAACCTCTCTCGGCAAATCGATCGCGCATGCCATGGGGCGGAAGTTTGGGCGCATTTCCCTCGGCGGCATGCATGATGAGGCGGAAATTCGCGGCCACCGCCGCACCTACATCGGCGCGCTTCCGGGCCAGATCATCCAGAGCATCCGCCGCGCGGAAGTGAACGACCCGGTGCTGATGCTCGACGAAGTGGACAAGCTCGGGCGCGACTTCCGCGGCGATCCTTCGGCGGCGCTGATGGAAGTGCTCGACCCGGAGCAGAACGCGAATTTCCGCGACCACTATCTCGACGTGCCGTTCGATCTCTCGAAGGTCCTCTTCATCACCACGGCGAACTGGATGGACCCCATCCCGGAGCCCTTGCGCGATCGGATGGAAATCATCGAGCTGCCGGGCTACACCGAAGAGGAAAAGATCCACATTGCGAAGCGATTCCTGATCCCGCGCCAGGCCGCGGAGCATGGAGTGAAGCTCAGCGAACAGCTCGAATTTACCGACGAGGCCGTGCACGAGATCATTCACAGTTACACGCGTGAAGCGGGCGTGCGCAACCTCGAGCGCGAAATCGCTACCCTCGTGCGGAAGCAAGCCCGCCGGATCGCGGAATCCACAGGGCCGAAGGTGCGAGCGGCCGGGGATGGCGACGTCGCCGCGCAAATCGAGGAAGCGTCGAGGCGGATCGTAGAAGCGCCCCCAGGGAAGTTGATTATTACTCCCGAAGTCGTCCGCGAAACGCTCGGCGTGCCGAGGTATCGCGTCGAGAAGGAAGTCGAGGAACGCGTGAAGCAGCCCGGAGTGGCTGTGGGATTGGTGTGGACACCCGCGGGCGGCGACATCGTCTTCATCGAGGCCAGCCGGATGCGCGGCGGCAAACAATTCACGATGACCGGCCATCTGGGCGAAGTGATGCAGGAGTCCATGCGCGCGGCGCTCACCTGGGTACGGGCCAACGCCGAACGCTACGGCATCGACCCGGATTTCTTCCGCAAGCAGGACATTCACATCCACGTGCCCTCGGGCGCGATCCCGAAAGACGGGCCTTCGGCCGGCGTGGCGATGGTCACGGCGCTGGTCAGCTTGCTGACGGGACGGCCCATCCGCCCGCGCGTGGCGATGACCGGCGAGATCTCGCTTTCCGGCGTCGTGCTGCCGGTGGGCGGCATTAAGGAGAAGGTGCTCGGCGCGAAGCGCGCGGGCATCCGCGAAGTGATTTTGCCCGCGGCGAACGAGCCGAATGTGAAGGAAGATTTGCAGCCGCACCTGCTCGAAGGGTTGCAGATCCACTTCGCGCGGACGGCGGACCAGGTGCTCGAGATCGCCTTTGGCAAACTCGGAGTTCCGGTTCGTCCGCTGCCAGGCGGCTCTCGCATCGAAGAGCGCCCCAACGCAGTGCCGGTGCACTAAGCCGCGGCAGAAACTCGAATCCGTGCGAGACAAAAAAGGGGCCCGGCGAGACACCGCCGGGCCCTGTTGTTTTTTTCGCCGGCGCTTTCAGTTACTCAACCGGCCTCTCCGTTTGCGCCTGCAGCGTCGAGGCGATCATCGCCTGCGTTTCCTCGAGGTGCGCCCGCGTCGTCGTCGCGCTGCTCCAAAGCCGGGCGGAGGCCCACTCCATCAACTCCCTGGCTCCATTTTGACCACCCGCAGTCTCATTTGGACGGGGGCACTGCCCTTCCCGAAACAGTAGCTGGAAAGGTGACACCCGCACAACGCGCATTCTCCCACACATCGTGAACACTGCACTTCCCACACGCCCGGTTCCACGCGAACGCAGGGGACATGTATTTTGCACTCGTCACAGTAGAAGTAGTCCACCTTTTGCTGCATTTCGTCGGGAGTCATTAAGAGCCTCCTCGCCTTCCGGGCGCTTCGTTCACCAGCTCTCTTCCTTCGCGCTACCCTTCACCACGAAATCGCCCTGCAGCTTCGAGTGGTCGGGGCTGCACACTTGCCAGCACAGGAACGTCAGCTCGCCCGCCCGGTTCGCGTCGAACGCTACTTCGACGGTGTGTCCCGCCTGCACCTCGACTGGTCCGACGTGCAGCACGGGAATAGCGAAACTGTGCAGCACATCGACACTGTGCAGTAGGACAACGACGTGGTCTCCCTGGTTCAGCAGGATCTTCTCCGTGCGGGAGGGCTTCCGCCACCAGTAGTTGTAACCCACGATTTCTTCCTGCGTCCAAATGCCCCCGTTGGCGACGGCCGTGAGCTTGATCACCTTGGTGTTCGGAGGATAGCGGTGGGCCAGTCCAACTGTCCGCCAGTACTCGAGCAACAGTGGCAGACCCACCAAAACTAGGAGGATGACCAGAACACCGGCAGCTTCTTTCCACTTCATTGTTCGTGGCATGGCGTCACCCGATAAAAAGCTTCAAGAATACCAGCGTCACGCCAAGCAGCAAGACGCCGGGCGGAACTAGGCTGCGACGGAGCTGCACCGGGTCGGAGAAGAGCTGGCTTCCGACTTTGTGGAGACCGCGCAGCCCGAAATAGAGGCCGGCGAACAGGATGGGCACCTGGACGAAGGGCACCCACTGGGGCCAGAGCGGCCTCCAGGGAAACTCCGCCGTCCCAAACAAGTTCATTCCCCAGCCGAGCGGGTCCGACACCACGGAAATGATATACGAGCCATTGACCATGATAAGGGGAACGCTAAAGGCGATCCAGGCGAGCAGTCCCATGGGCACGAGCATGTAGGCGTACTTCAGGAAGAGTTCCTTGGTCGAGACAGCGTTGGCGCGAGCGTACCATTTCGCCAGTCGAATCGAGAGGTAGTAGAGCCCCGGGAAAAGAACCATGGCGAGCAGCGCCTGGCCTGCCGCGAACAAGCCAAAGCCGCCCCAATTGCGCTTCTCGGAGATATTGGCCCAGTCCTTCAACCATCCCCAGGGACCAAGCAGCACGATCGAATAACTGAAGGCCAGCATCAGCATAATGCTGGCCTTCCAGACTTCATCGTAGCCGCGCAGAATCACATCGCTGGTTGCAAAGGGCCGAAGGTATAACGAGATATTATCGTTGGGGCAGCTCTTGACGCATTCAAAGCACAGGCCGCAGTAGTTGTTTCGGTCCAGCTTGCCCATATAGACGTTCCAGGGACATGCCCAGCCCTTGTCGCTGCCGCGGATGCAGGATTTAGTCGTGCACTTCAGGCAAACGTCCTTGTCGGAGGAGCGGAGCTCCACTGTCGAGGTCATCGCGTAAAGGCTGAGGAAACCGCTGATGGGGCAGACATAGTTGCAAAACGTCCGCAGGCGGTACACGAGCGCCAACCCGGCCGCCAGCAGAATCAGCACGCCAAAGACGATGGCGCTCACCAGCGGGCGAGTCACGAGCAGGGCGCTGAACGTGGCCAAAAAGAGAAAACCGAAGTTCTGGAGCCAGATGTTGCTCAGGCGCTTGGGCCAACGCTTCTGGAGCCCAAAGAATTTGTTCTCGGTTCCCGGGCTCTTGCCCGACCGGACCTTGAGCACCGCCTTCCGCTGTAACCAATCCCCGGCGAACGGCAGGGGACACATCGTGCACCAGAGGCGCGAGCCGAAGGGCATCATCACGGTAATCAGCACAAACCACCACAGGATCCACACAAACACGATAATGATGTTCCGGTTGCCGATTGGTGTGCCGAACAGGCCGGCGATCAGAAACAGGTAGAACAGGACAAGATTGGGAAGGATCACGAGGAACTGGAAACTGCGCATCCGCACGAGCCTCTTCAACCAGGGCAAGCGGGCAAACACGTCGAACCGCCAGCGTTTTTCCACTACCTCGTTGGGAACTGCCGCTTGGGGGATCGGTTCTGCCGTCGCCATCGTCTTACCTCACAATGGAACCACCGGCGCGGCGCTTCTCCGCCAGCCGGTCGCTCAGTAGACGCACGTGCGTTTCCTCGAACTCACCGAGTTCCCGGTAAACTTTTTGCAATTCCGGATCGGATGTGCGCGATGCTTCTTGGCTGTAGAATTCCCGCGCCATCTGCTCGGCGTGCAAGCCCGCCTCGAGAGCTTGCTCGATGGTCATCGAGTCGAAGACTAGCGCCTCGGGGTCCTCTAAGTCGGGTGCCTCGATCACTTCCTTCGGCTCCGCGGCTGAAGAGGGCACGGGACCGAACCGCTCCCGATAGCGCCTTTCGAGTTCCGCGCCGTGCTGGCGCTCTTCGGTTGCCATCTCGCGAAAGATGGCTGTCACGGAATCCTCGTAGCCCTCAAACAGCTGGGCCAGTGAGTCATAGACTCCGGCGTTGCGCGCTTCGATCTGGATCGCGCGAAGTAGCGTGGCGCGGCGAGCATCGGAGGGAACGGCGCTCATGGCTGCAATCCTTTTGATGGAGAACGCAGGAGCAACAGCATGCCAAGCCCCATTCCCACCAACAGTCCCACCGAGGTGGAGTAGAGGTAGTTTGGACGAACGATCAGTTCCCCCTGCATGAACGGGTGCATGTAGCCACACGTGATCGAGCACCGGTAGCGGAACTTGCCCGGACGGCTGGCGACAAAGCTGATTTCTTCGACCTCTTTGTAGTCCCCGCCCTGCGAAGGTTTCCGCGCCCAGAAGGTGCCGTTCTCCGGGCGCATCTTAGCCTCCACGTCATAGCCCTCGAGGTAGAAGCCGTGCGTCACGTCCTTGGCCACCAGTTGGAGACGTATGTGATCGCCTCGATTTACGCGCAGCACGGGCGGATCGTAGGCATACTTGTGAGCGGTGATGGTGAACGTGCGTTCCCGCGGAGCCGCTTGGTGCACCGCGGCGAATAGAAAGCCTCCCAATCCGCCCAACACTAGAATCAATCCAGCCCAAACCTTTTTCGAATTGACCAACCGTTTCATGCTGCCTCCAGAACACACCCGCTCGGTGCGAAAATCACCACTAGAAGCTGACGGTGACGCTCCCTTTCGCTGGCACCTTCACGTTTTGCTGCTTGGTCTTGCCCTGGTACCACGCCTTGACCACATAGTCGCCCGGCGGAACATCGGCAATGCGAAACTTCCCGCCACCATCCAGCAGCGCGAAGAAAGAGTTCTGCAGCACAAGAATGTATCCCCCCATCTCCGGATGGACGTTGCAAAGGATCGCCACTTCGCCGAGCTTGTTAAACGTGTAGCTGCGCGCCATCCCCTGCGTGTAGGTTCCCAGGTTGAACTTATCGGCGCCCACCCCGAACACGTTGTGTTGCAAGCTGTCGCTGTTGTGGAATTCGACGGAGGTGCCTTGCACCACGGGGAGCACGTAGGGAATGAAAACTTTGCCGTGCTGATCCATCTTGGCGTTCCCGCCGTGAAATGTTCCTGGGGCCTTCTCGATATACACCACTGCCTGGTCGGGTTTCGGCACAGTGAGCGCGCCTACGATGTCTCCCGCTCGCAAACGCCCCGCGGGGAGAGAAAGAACGACGAGAGCCCCCAGCAGTCCTGCCTTCTTCATTTTGGTCATTTCGATCTCCTCTCAACTCCGCGCAGAGCCGGAGTTGGACCAGGACAACTCTTCGCCAGACCGGGACTGACGGAACCGGACTAAGTCGGCCAGCGTGGTGCGCTCCAAATAACTGAGCAACAGTTCCCGCACGATACCCCAGCAGGGATGGAGTGCACATTCGTCCGGGCTGGAACATGGATGATCCTCCAGCACGCAATCGTTCAAGGGCATGCCGTCCATGCAGCGCATAATCGCCAAGAGGTTAATCTGCTCCGGCGGCACCGCTAGCTCGTAACCGCCTCGAATCCCTCTGGAAGACAGCACCAAATGTGCGCGGCGAAGCGGTAAGAGAACTTTGGGGATGAAAGGGCGGGGGACGTGCTCGTGCTCGGAAATCTCGCGCGTGCCGGTGGGCTTACCGAGGGGCTGCATGGCAAGGTAGGTGAGCGCCCGAATCGCATGGCAAGAAGACCGAGAAAACAATGCGTTTGACATGACTAAAAGACTTCCTTATCCTCAAGTCCATATTGTCCTGCACCACGATTTCCCGTCAATCGTCTCTCTGTCTCTGCACCCGCGACAATTGTCACAAAGGCGCCCATGCTCGAAACTGAGTTATTCACGTTCCTGAATAGCACTGCGGACGGTGCTTTTGCTGTGGACGAACAGGGCCTGATCTGCTCCTGGAACCGCGCCGCGGAGCGGCTCTTCGGTTATCCTTTCCCTGAAGTGCTTCACAAACCGTGCGCTGAGCTGCTGCAGGGCCGCGGCTCTCTGGGCGCTCCCGTTTGTAGCCACGGCTGCTCAGTAATCGAATGCACCGCTGCCCACCGGGAAATTCCCAACTACGATCTCGAGGTCAAGGGACGAGGAGGCCAACGGATCTGGGTGAACATCTCCATTTTGGTGTTTCAGGACAGCCGAACAAAGCGACGCCTACTCGTGCACCTGGCCCGCGATATCACGGAGCGAAAAAAGAACGAGGAGTTAACGCAAGCAGTTCTGGAGACTGCCAAACAGCTCGTAAAGCTGCCCAACGAACCCGGCCGAGCGGCGCCCGTTTCGCCCCTGACCAAGCAAGAACAGCACGTCCTGCGCCTCCTCGCAGATGGAAAGACACCGGCTGAGGCTGCGCGGATACTCAGAATTACGCCGCGCACTTTGCGCAACCACGTCCACCACGCCAATCAAAAGCTGAAGACACGGAACCGCCTAGAGACTGTAATCCACGCTATTCGTCGCGGACTGATCTGAAGATCATCCAACGTGAAGAGCCACGCCCGGAGCGTGCTAACCTCAAGCCTTCTCCAACCTTTAGCTGCAGAGAGGCCTGACTTTTACCTTTACGATCTGCAGAAACTTACGTAGCCGTAAGGGGAAGCTGTCTGCGTCACTGACCCCTGGATGCCAGGCGGCTCCCGCATCGAAGACCGCCCGAACGCAGTGCCGGTGCACTAAGCCGCGGCAGAAACTCGAATCCGTGCGAGACAAAAAAGGGGCCCGGCGAGACACCGCCGGGCCACTTTGTATTCTGGTTGGATCGGTCCGGTTACTCTGCCGGTTTCTCCATCTGCGCCTGCAGGGTCGCTGAGATCAGCGCTTGCGTCTCTTCGAGATGGGCCCGCGTCGTCGGGTCCGTGATGGTCCCGGCGGCAATGGCTTTCCTGATTTTTGTCTGCAAATGCACCAGGCTGGCGCGCGCCAGCGTCGTCGCGTCGTCCGGCGGTGGGGGCGGAGCGATTACGATTGCACCCGGAGGTAGCGGGGGCAGGTGCACCGGCGGACGCAGCACGAGCCGGGTGAGATCGCGTAGCTGTTCGCGCTGCAGGTTGCGGCGAAGGCTCGAAATCTTCGGCGCCGGCTTGTCGAGTTCCGACCAGATTGCCGAATCGAGACCCCCGAAGAGGTCCGCCATCGTGAATGGTTTCTCTCCCGGTGCGAATCGCAACTCGTTGTCCTCGATGCGACCGAGGACAAGCGGATGATACAGCCGGTTCAGAACAATGCGCTGCGTGGCGAGCACCGCATCGTGCCACGGATAGTCGAGACGCTGGACCGTGAAATAGGAGAAGAAATCCAGCCCCGGCTCACGGTCAATCGCCGCTTTGTTCAGCAAACCCGCTGGCAGCGCGAAGGCTTTTTCCCCAAACGCATACGTACGAAGGAAGTCGAGCGCCTCGCGCTGTTTCGCGGCCGGCACAACCACATTCGGCAGCCGGCCGTTGGGATCGCCCACGTGATCCCGGTGGGTATAGATCCCGCCGATGAATTTCGACGAGACGAGCAAGCCGTACCGGTAGTCGTTCAAGCCGCGCGTCAGCGCCCGGCGCAGAATCTGATAACCTTCGCCGGGCCGCGCGAGCTTCGTCTGTTCTGCGTTCCAGAGTTCTTCGTCGATCTGCACCCGCTTGCGGAAAAATGCCAGCGGATCGGACGACTGGTCGAACTGGTTCGCCAGCGGGTCCATCGCGGCGGGAGATACGGTGCCGAGCGCATCCTCGTCGGTCGAATAAGGCACGGTGGGATCAGCCACTCGAGAGGCGATTTTTTCGAGCTCCGCCTTCTCGTCGCCGTCAATCGGCTTGTAGGCGTACTCGATGGCCCAGTCGTCGTACGGCCCCACCTTTCCTGTCAGAAAGCGGCCCTGCTTTTCTCCTTTTGCCGCGACGACCAGGGGGTTGTAATCCATCACCGAGGCCACCTGGCCGATATCTTCCGTCTTCGCGACGTTGTTGAGCTCATCGGGCTTCAGCAGCGTGCTGGCGCGGAAGTTGTGCCGCAATCCGAGCGTGTGCCCGACCTCGTGGGCCACCACTTCCACGACAAACTCGTGCATCACCTTCTGTTCCACCTCCGGCGTCAGCTCGCCCCGGGCTTCGAGTACCGAAACGGTGAACGCCGCTTGTTGCACCAGTCCGTTGCCGAGATCGCAGAGCAAGCGCGGGTTCCGTTGCCAGGCGGTCGGCAGCCAAACCGGCTCTTGCTCGGCAGCCTGCGCTGTGGTCACCGGTTCGACCATTTCTTCGCTTTGGCGGCGGGTGAATCGGAATATGCCCTCGCTGAAGCCGATGTCCGCGTCATAGATCTGGCCGGTGAACGGGTTGGCGCGCGACGGCCCGATGGCAAACGTTGCGTCGGTGCCCGCGAACCATCGGAGCGTGTTGTAACGGGTGTCGGCGGGATCCCAGTCGGCGTTATCCGGCATCTGCTTGACGACGATGGCGTCCTGAAGCCCGATCTTCTCGAACGCCTTGTTCCACAACAGCACGCCTTCCTTCATCCATTCCCGGTATTCCACCGGAACGGTGTTTTCGATCCAGAAAACGATGGGCTGCTTCGGCGGCGAGAGCTTCGCCGTCGGGTCGGCCTTCTCGAGCTGCCAGCGGTGAATGTAGCGCACGTAGGGCGAACTCGGGTGGTCGGACGCGAAATCCTGCTGCACGTTGATGAAATGGCCGACGCGATCGTCGGCCACGCGCGGTTTGTAGCCGGTGTCCCGCAGCGCCGAGAGGTCGTACTTCACCACGATGGGCACGCTGCGCGCATCCGGCAGCGTAACGGACGGCGCTCGTGGGTTGTCGGTCGCGTAATGCAGCGTCAGCTCGACCAGCACGTTCTCCGAAAACGCTTTGATGGTTCCGAGGAAGCTCTCGCCCTTGTCGAAATGGTAGACCGTGGGTGCATACACCACGTTCAGGCCCGGCGCGATCCCCGGCAAGTCCTTAAGGAAGAGTTCGGAAACGTCCACGAGAACGCTTTTCCGCTCCGGTTGCGGCTTCGAAAGAATCTTGGCCGAAGACAAAATCGAATCCGGAAACGACCGCTCCATGAACCGTTGCTGCGGCGTCCCCTGCGGAGCGGTAAAATTCGAATTCTTGATGACGAGCTGGATCGACTTGTTGATCCGGCGGAAAAAGAACGGGAATTCGCCCCCCTGCTGCGAGGAATACAGACCGCGCTCGCCGGTGGCCCGGTCCACGGTGCCGCTGAACAGGAACACCTTGTCGAGCTGATCGGGAAGGATTTCCATCAGGACTTTGTCGTCATCGGCCTTGCAGTAGAAAGTGAACAAGCCTTTGATGGCTTCCATGTCCTTGACGGTGTCTTCGAACGATTTCTCTTCGCTCGGCTTCGGCCCTTCCGGCTTCTTTGCTTCATCGGGCTTCGCAGCCGTCGCTTCCTTCTTCACCACCACTGTTTGCGGCGCGCCTTGCGCGTGCGCTACGCTGCTGTCCAGGACGCCCGCGACGAGCAGGGCGACAAGAACGGCCAGGATGGCCCCGCTCCACTTCATGCACTTCGTCATCTGTTTCTCCTCTGCGGATCCCGCTGGCGCGCTCGCACCGGGCATACGACCGGAGCGCGCGAGCAGACATCCGTCAATTTGGGAATCGTGTGCTGAGGTTCCTCGAGCCGGGCTGGTGATTGGCGACCGGTACAACGGAGACCGGGCCACTTCTGTACACACCCCCACTCTGGTAGATAATGACGCAATTCACGCGGAAAGGTTTCCCCATCGGCCATTCTTTCCCGAAATTCCTGTGGATTTTACAGTTGCGCGAAAACGAACATTCGCGTACAGCTAGTGCTTTTCCAATGGCTTACAGTCCCAGACAGGTCGTCGTGCGTGCCCGCGAGGCGGCCGCAGAAACCCTCCGAGCTATCGAGCGAGGCCAACTCGTCGCCGCCTTCCTCGACGACTACGCTCGGGAATATGGCCGGGCAGCCAAGACCGCGCACCTCGCGCGCTACCACGAACTCCTCGAGGTCATCGGCCGGGAAGCGCTGCTGGCCATGGTGCTGCACCTCGAGAAGATCCTGCCTCCGAAGCTTGGCATTCGCCAGACGGCGCGCAAACGCCGGTCGCCTTCCGCGGAGCAGGAGGATCTGCTTGTGCTCTTCTGGAAGGAATTCTTCGTTGCCCTGGGAGAAGGTCTCGAGTGGGAGCAGGAGGAATTCCAGGAATTCTGCCGCGACCTGGATCTCTACCGGCGCGTCGTCCCGCGAGCGCCCGCCTCGAAGAAGCTTGCCGCGGCCGTCGGCGGGCCGTTCGTGGACCGCGTGGGATTGCTGCTCGATCCCTCGATGTTCGAAAAAGCGCGCCGCGCCGCTTCGAAATTTCACTTGCAGCTTGAGGCGGCCTCCGACCAGCTTCTCCGCAATGTTTTTTCCAGCCGCCGGAAAAACTGATCGGAGACGGGCAAGCCCCGCCGCCCTGCGTCCGTGGTGTTGCGTCCCGCAATATCTTCCATCTGTCTTCCGGGGGTCAGAGCTTTAGCTCCGACATACAACCTGCAGAACGAATGGGGCTTTCGCGTCTTGTGCGTCCCGACGCTTTTTGTCGGGAAGCCCCTGGGAACGACGTACTCCTCTGAGAAAACTCCGGGACCGTCCCCTACGGCCGCGCTTCCAGGATCAAATTGAATGGCGTCTGCGCCGCGCGGCGGACGCGCGTGAATCCGGCGGCGCGGAGAACTTTCGTCAGCCGCGCCTCGCCGGCCTGCGCCCCGAGCGCCAGTCCCACTTCCTGCGCGCGCGATGCCGGCGTGCAGATCATCGTGGACGCTGAGTAGAAAACGCGGCCGATCGGATTCAGATTTTCTTCCACGCGGTCGCTGGCGAACGGTTCGACGATCATCCACGCGCCGTCGGGCGCCAGGGCTTCCCGCACGTGCCGCGCGGCGCCTTCCGGATCGCCCATGTCGTGCAGGCAATCGAAGAACGCCACGAGCGTGTAATCCTTTCCGGGAAAATCCCGCGCGTGCGACTGCTCGAATTGTGCGCGATCGCCAACGCCCGCTTGCTGTGCCGCTTTGCTCGCCCATTCGACGGAGGGCCGGTGATAATCGAAGCCGGTGAACGTGGACTTCGGATAGGCGCGGGCCATCAGGATCGTCGAAGACCCGTGGCCGCAGCCCACATCGGCAACGCGTCCTCCGGCCTTCAATTTTGCCTCGATGCCGGTCAGAGCGGGAATCCACTCGCCAATCAGATGGGCGGAGTAATTTGGCCGGAAAAACCGCTCCGTGCCCTGGAAGAGATCCGCGCAATGGTCGTGCCAGCCCACGCCCGCCCCGGTGCGGAACGCCTCCGCAATTTTCGGTTCGTCGCGCAGCATGGAAGAAATAATCTGGAAGGCGCCGGGCAAAAATGCGGGGCTGTCCTCCGCGGCGAGCGCAAATGCCTGCTCGGGCGGCAGGGTGAACCGCCCGCTCGCCGCGTCGTAGGTGACGAATCCTCCGGCCGCCTGCGCGCAAAGCCACTCGCGGACGTAGCGCTCCGACGTGCCCGTCTTTTTCGCGAGCTCTTCCGGCGTCATCGGGCCGGCGCCCGCCATGGCTTTGTACAGACCGAGTTTGTCGCCGATCACAACGAGCGCGGCGTTCATCGCCGCCCCGATTTCTCCTACTGCTTTTTCCATGAATTGATTGAGCTTCGCTTCGTCAAACGGCTGGGGCGCGGCTTGTGCCATGGTTGTTTCACCTCTCCAAATCAGAATCGTCTGGGGATTTCGCAGCAGTCTAGATGGTCGCTCCGCCGCCGTCAAGTTGCCTGCAGTTACGTTCTTAAATGGCTTGACGCGGACGCCCCCCCACTCCGCTGCCGCCGCCCCGCCCTCGACGTGCATCAGCGCTGTGCCTTGCAATCCTCGCGCCGGCCTGCGCCCCTAGCGCCAGTCACCGGCGGCGACGAAGGCCGCCCAATAGAAGGGATGGGTGCTGAGGTGCTTTGCTCGACGCTGGCGCAGTAGCTCCAAGCTCGCCTGGTTCACGGCATCCGCCGTGCTCATTCCATGCAGAAAGCGATTTCTGTAAAGCGCAGTCATCCAATGTTCGGTCGAGCGGTCGTCCACCGGCCATAAACTCATGATGAGAGTCCGCGCGCCCGCTACCTGAAAAGCCCGCCGCAACCCGAACACGCCTTCTCCCCTTTGTACTTCACCCAGCCCAGTGTCACATGCCGAAAGAACAACCCATTCGACTCCACTCAGGTCGAGTGCGGCAATTTCTTCCGCCGTCAGAACACCGTCTTCCTCGTCCGGCCCGGCCGCGTCGCGATGATTCGCTCCCGCGAGTGCCAGTCCAGACAGTCGCAGAGGATTTTCCCCGGTCGTGGGAGTGGGCACCTGCTCTCCGACCGCATTGGCAGACGACGCCGGCGACGGCGCGCAATCCCCGCCAAGGATGAAGCCGTGGGTTGCCAGATGCAAAACGCGGTGGCCCGCCGCCAGCCTCTTGAATTCCGCTTCGCTCGCCAGCGAGCCGGTCAGACTCACGACATTTTCGGATGCCTCCGGCGCCGGGCCGCGTCTTGCCCACAACCCGGCGACCTGTTCCACTTCGCGCCTCGAGCCGGGCAGATCCTCAAAACGCATGTTTTTGAAATCCCCGCAGGATGATCGCATCCCTCGGAAGCCCTGCGCCGCCGCAGGAAGCGTAGCCGCACTCTCTCGAAGCGGCGCTGGCTGAACGGATAGGGCGGCAAAGTACCGCGTTTCATCGAAAGCCGGCGCGCCCACCGCCAGCAATCCTTTTCCGCTGGCGGGCGCCTCGAAGGGGACCAGATCCCGCTCAGCAGAAAGGTAATGAATCTTCGGCCCGGTCTCGATCAGGTAGCGGTCCGCTCTCGTCGGGAGCGCCGCGAAGTTCAGCAAGTGCAAGGCGTCATCGGGAACGATGAACACCTGCTGCGCGTCTCCGAGTCGAGCTGCGATCGGGTCCCAGACCTTGCTCCGCAGTTCGCCGCCGGCTCGACGGCTTTCGGCTTCGGTGCGCTTCGAGTCTACGCCGGGGGCTGCCGCTTCCTGCGCCATTTCCTTGCGCCAGCGCGCTACCAAAGGCTCCAGCTCCGCTGCTTCGCCCAGCGGCACTAACGCCGGTTCGCTCTCACCCTGACGCAGGACGAACGCGGCGTACGAAGGCAAAACTCCGGACTTGGTCCCCTTGTCCTGCAAATGCAGGTCGTCATGACGGAGAAACGCCACCAGCGCGCTGCGGGGCGGCAGAGCGGCAGCAATCTCATCGAAGCCGAGCCGGTTCCGGGCTTGCTGGCGTCGAAACGCAGCACTCTTGTCCGCCAGCGCCCGCTCCGCCTGTTCTCGTTCCCGTCGTGTCTGGTCGAGGAGAATCTGGTAATTTCGCGGCGGGTTGCCGCCCTCTCCCCGGACGATGAGATTGGCCAACCGAGCGCGGGCGGAACTCAGGTTTTCCGCAAGCTGTGCTACTTCTGGATTACCGGCGCCGGCGACGCTGCGGTGGCGCGCCGCCATCTCATCGAGTACGACCGCCCGCCGGCGGGCTACGACATCCCACGCGGCTCGCGATGCGCCAGGTAGTTTTTTCGCACGCTGCAACGCAAGGTTCACAGGGACTTCCAAAAAGTAGAGTTTACTTTGCGCGTACGCCAAGGCTTCACGCTCGGAGAGCGAGGCGAGCGCAAGCCGCAGGTGCTCGCTCTGAATCTGTTCGCATTCGAGAGCCATGCGTAGCCCCGCCGGCTCCTCCCCTGTCTCCACGAGAGCGAGTGCCAGAACCGCTTGAGTGTCCGCCACCACTGGGTGGTCAGCGCCCAAGGCTTTCTGCTGGATGGCCAGGGCGCGTACAAGAACTGATTTGGCTCCCGCATAGTCATTGGTCATTGCGAGGAACCGGCCGAGGGCCACCAGAGAGGAGGCCACAAGGGGGTGGTTGGGACCGTACGCCTTTTCGTCGATCGCCAGCGCCCGCTCGAGGAGCGGCTTAGCCGCTGCGTAATCATGTGCGTCCCTGTCCAGGGCTGCGAGGTTTCGCAAAGTGACAGCGACAGAGGGATGTTCCGGACCCCGGGCTTTTTCCTTAATCCGCAGGGCGCGCTCTTGGAGCTTTCGCGCGCCCACCCTGTCTCCCGTTACTTGGAGAATGATGCCCAGGTTCCCGAGGGAATTGGCGACTACCGGATGCTCGGGGCCCAGTGTCTTTTCCAGAATCGCCAGGGCTCGCTCGTTAAGGCGTTTCGCCTCGCTGTAGTCGCCCATACTTTGGAGCAAGTTAGCGAGGTTGCCCAGCGTTACCGCCACCTGTGGGTTTTCCGGGCCCAACGCCTTTTCCAGAATCGCCAGGGCTCGCTCATTAAGGCGTTTCGCCTCGCTGTAGTCGCCCATACTTCGGAGCAAGTTAGCGAAGTTGCCCAGCGTTGTCGCCACCTGTGGGTTCTCCAGCCCCAGTACCTTCTCCTCAATCGCCAGTGAACGCTCGTAGTTTCGCCTTGCACCCGCGTAATCGCCCATACTCATCAGAAGGTTTGCATAGTTACCGAGAAATGAGGCCAAGTAAGGGTGCTCCGGCCCCATGGCCTTCTCAGCGCCCGCGATGGAGCGCTCATATAAAGATTTCGCTGCGCCGTAGTCGCCAATCTCCAGATGTAAACTCGCAAGTTCGTGCAGAGTCTCCGCCACCGCAGAGCTTTCGGAGCCGTACACTTTTTCACGAATGGTCAGGGCGCGCTCAAACCGCTCCCTCGCGCTGGCGTAGTTGCCCGTGACGTCGTCGAGGACCGCGAGATTGCTGAGCGCCAGCGCAACGAGCGGGTGGTCGGGACCATAGGCTTTCTCCCAGATGGTCAGGGCGCGCTGTTCGAGTGCCTTCGCGTCAGCATAATGACCGGTGAGGCGGTCAAGGCTGGCCAGGTTGTTCAACGTCTTGGCAAGTTCTGGACCGTCCGGACCCAGGGCTTTTTCTTCAATGGCCCGGGCGCGCTCGAGCAATGGTCTTGTCGTTTTGTAGTCGCCTATGTCCAGATAGAGGATTCCAAGATTGGACAGACTTTTCGCAACCAGGACGCTGTCCAGGCCAAGGGCCTTTTCGCGGATGGCCAGAGCGCGTTCGAGGACTGGCTTCGCGGCTTTATAGTCAGCCCTCTGGAAAAACACGTTTCCCAGGCCAGTCAGGCTTGTAGCAGTTTCGGGATCATCGGGCCCCAGCGCTTTTTCCTTGATGGCCACGGCGCGCTCGCCCAGCTCGCGCGCTTCGGACGTTTTCGCCTTGCCGACCCGCCAGAGGGATTCCACGAGCGCATCCATAACCTCAGCGGCCTGGAGGGATTCGCGCCCGCCGCTGGCCTCAACGGAAGCAAGCAACGTTCGCGCTCGGCCCTCCGCTTCCCCATACTTGCCATCCAAAATCAGTTTCTTGATACTTTCGAGTTCTGGCGAAACACTTGCCGGGGAGGCTGTTTCCCCCGATTCCTGTTTGGAGTTTTCCTGCGGCTTTTGCGTCGGCGTTTGGGCTGGGGCTTGACCTTGAAACTTAACGGCCTGCGCCGGCCTCGCCATTAGGAGGATAAATGCGAGGGCGAGCAGACTGCTGCGAGAGCGGCGGGAATTATTCATGGCTTCACCCGGGAAAGGACGATGTTGTCCTCTTCGACTCCGAATCTCGGCATGGCTGTCGGCGTCACAGTCACACTATTCTTAATTGTCCTTGTCTGACTTCTTGCCCCGGGCCTCCAATTTCTGGAGTAACTCGCGAGCCTGGTTTTCCAGGTCGCCATGCAGGCGGACCGTGGTTTGTAACTCCTTCCTAGCCTCCGCAACGTTTCCCTCTTGAAGGTAAGCCTTGCTGAGATAGAAATGCGCTTCTTCGAGATACGGCGATTCGCCGAGCGCGATTGTTTCCTTCAATTCCCGGATGCCCTCTGTGGATTGCCCAGTGAGCAGGAAACACGCACCCAAAAAGAAGCGCGCGTCTGCGGCCTGCGGATTGAGTTCGACTGTGCTTCGAAGCTTCTTGATGGTCCCGGCATAGTCTCCTTTGCTATAGAAGTTCATCCCTTCCCGGAAGCGGCGCGTCGCCTCATCTGTAGGCCCGCGCAGAATCGCAGGGGAATAGCGCGGAGGATCGAAGCGCGCAAGCTCCTCCAGTGAAGCGACCTGAGTGGAGCCTGCTTCACCTGTTTTGTGGTCCGTGCCCGTCTGTTCCGGAGCTTTGGAGACGGGTGCCACCGCAACGGGCGTCGAAGGCTGCGGCCGAACCTGCGGCCGGCGCTGCCACAGGCCGAGGCTGACAACCACAACGGCGGCCGCCGCACCAACCGCCCACGCCCAGCGCCAACCCGCGCTCGCGCGGACAGCTTCGGTGCGGATAGTCGCGCGCTGCCTCGCAAGCTCTTCTCGCAGGCTGCGATGAGCCTTCACCTCGTCGAAGCAGTGCGCGCACTCGAAATAGTGCAACTCAAAAGCGTCTTGCTCCGACTCGCTCAACCTGCCCAGGAGGTACCGTTCGACCATCTCCTCCCGCTTGATCTGTTCACAATCCATCGCTTCCGTCCCTATCTCTACTATGTGGCTGCGCGGTCATGTTCGTGACAATCTTTTCATGGCAGCCATCACTTTTTTCGTAGCCCGGGACTTCCGGGTCCGGACTGCTTCCGGCGTCAGGCCGAGCTGGAACGAAATCTCCGCGGGCTTCAGCCCTTCTACCAGCGTCAGCAGCAGGATCTTGCGATCGGTAGAATCCAGGCGATTGATGGCACTCCGCACCAGCGTCCGCCGTTCAGAGTTTTCGAAGTCAAAGGGAGGCTGCGAAACCTCGATCTCCTGGACAATCGGAACGCTTTCCGGCTGCTGGCCGCGTGATCTCAGATAGTTGTTCGCAATGTTCCGGGCCGTACCGTGGACGTATGCGGAAAGCCTCTCCGCCTGTCGGAGTTGGCCATCCCGCAGCGCCCGCAGCACTGACAACATTACCTCCTGAGCCAGATCGCGGGCCGCCTCGGCGTCACGGATGCGGGCCAGCACCATGACGAAAACCCTTTCGCCGAAGAAGCGCGCGAGCTCGTCCTCAGCGGCAGGGTCACCTGTCCGAATCCGTCCCGACAGATCGGTCTGCGCTTCTTGGCTGAGTTGGTCCACCACAGTCCCGTCCACGCTTGGGGAAAATCAGCCGCTGGCTGAAACAGTGCTTCGCGTTTGCAGAATTCTGTCACAAACCTGCCGATTGCACCACATATAAACAGCGGGGTGACAAGCCGGGTGGAATCTAGCGCACGGTAGCAAGGTCGTCGCCTTAGGAGGGCTGAAATGAGATTCGCGAGAATTGGATCTGCTGCGTTGCTGCTGGCAATACTGTTGTTCGCAGTGGGATGCGGCGCTGGCAGCGCGAGCAGCCCACCCCCTATCGTGTTCGTCGCCATTTCACCCGCGGCGCCGACGGTGTTCGCTGGCGCGACACAAACTTTTACTGCGACGGTCACAGGAACCAGTAACACGGCTGTAACCTGGAGCGTCCAGGAAGGAGCCGCTGGCGGGTCAATTACGAGCGCGGGAGTCTATACCGCTCCGCAAGCCGTCGGGGCCTTCCACGTAATCGCCACCAGCCAAGCCGACAGCACCAAAAGCGGCACAGCCACCGTCACCGTGCCGCCGGTTGCGGTGACAGTCTCGCCGAACGCGGCGACAGTGTTCAGCGGTTCGTTGCAGTCGTTCACGGCGACGGTCACAGGAACAAACAACACCGCGGTAACGTGGAGCGTTCAGGAAGGAGCCGCTGGCGGCACGATTACGAGCGCTGGTGCTTATACCGCACCGCAAGCCGTCGGCACTTACCATGTCGTCGCGACCAGTCAGGCCGACAACACCAAGAGTGCGATGGCGAGCGTCAACGTTCCTCCCGTTGCCGTGGCGATTTCGCCCAACGCGGCGACAGTGTTCAGGGGTGATGTGTCGCCCTTCGCCGCGACGGTCACAGGAACAAACAACACCGCGGTAACGTGGAGCATACAGGAAGGAGCCGCCGGCGGGTCAATTACGAGTGCGGGGGTCTATACCGCTCCGCAAGCCGTCGGGACCTACCACGTAATCGCCACCAGCCGGGCCGACAACACCAAGAGTGCGATGGCGAGCGTCAACGTTCCTCCCGTTTCTGTCTCGATAGCTCCAGCGACGTACAACCTGGGACCGAATGGAACGCTCAATTTTGTGGCCTTCGTGGATGGGACGAGCAACACTGCCGTGACCTGGAACATTCAGGAAGGTGCGGCAGGAGGGACCATCACGGCTACCGGCACTTACACGGCGCCCAGCGCTGTGGGCATATACCATGTGATTGCCACGAGCGTCGCCGATCCAACCACGAACGCGATTGCATCCATCACAATCCTGTCAGCCGGCTTCACCTCCACGGGCAGCATGGCGGAAGCCCGCTCATTTCATACCGCGACGTTGCTGCAAAATGGGAAAGTCCTAGTCGTTGGAGGTTCCGGGATATTCGGTCCTCCGCTGGCCACCGCTGAACTCTACGACCCCTCGACGGGTACTTTCAGCTCCACGGGAAGCATGGCCGTCAAACGGCAGTATCAAACAGCCACGCTCCTGCCGAATGGAAAAGTGCTTGTGGCCGGTGGCTTGGACGGATTCTTCGATCCTCTGTCCACCACGGAACTCTACGATCCGGCGGCCGGGACTTTCACTCCCACCGGCGACATGACGGCGGGCCGCGGGGCACACACGGCTACCTTGTTACCCAATGGCAAAGTGCTGTTGACCGGAGGATTCGTGGGGAACACCAATTCCCCCTCTCTTTCCACCGCAGAACTCTACGATCCGGCGACCGGGAAATTTGCCACTACGGGCAGCATGTCAAATAAGCGCGACAGCCATACGGCAACGCTTCTCCAGGATGGAACTGTCCTCTTGGCGGGAGGGGAAGACGATTTCAGGTTTCTCTTCACAGCGGAAATCTACGACCCGGCAACGGGATCCTTTACTCTTACCTCAAACCAAATGAATGTGGCGCGGGCTGGCCACACGGCGACGCGCCTGCCGAGCGGGAGCGTACAGCTTGCCGGAGGGTCGGACGTTAACATCGCTAACGCAGAGCGTTACGATCCAGCGACCAAGCAATTCACTCTCAGAAGTGGAGTGATGCTATCGCCCCGTTCCTCGCATACGGCGAATCTGCTGGGGAATGGGGAGGTCCTGCTTGCTGGGGGGAGCGACGGTTTCAGTGCTTCTGTCTTCACGGCGGAACTCTACAACCCGCCCAGCGACAGCTTTAGCGTCACGGGCAGCATGGCTACGGAGAGAAACTCTCACACGGCGACGCTGCTGCAGAATGGGAAAGTGCTTGTCGTGGGAGGATTGGACAATTCACAAACTTCATTAGCCAGCGCGGAACTCTATCATTAGCCCCCTAGCGGCTCTGAATCCATTGCCGCGGGGGCATTGATGATCGGGTTCGTTCGCGGAGTGTGCCACTGTTGACCGCGGGCAGGGTTTTGCTATCCTCGCGCCGGCGTGCTGACCGCGTTCTACATCCTCGTATTCCAGCAAATCCTTCAGGGCATCTATTCGCTTTGGGACGCGCTCCAGTGGCTGCGCTTCGTGCGCCGGCGGCTGGCCATGCATCCCGGTTTCTACGCGCCGCGCGTCGCCGTCATCTGCCCGTGCAAGGGACTCGAGCCCGGCCTCGAAGAAAACCTCACCGCGATGGCGCAATTCGATAATCCCGACTACGAAATTTTCTTCGTGCTGGCGGACGCGCAGGATCCCGCGCGAAGTTTGCTCGACCGCGTCGCCGCGAAGAGCGAGCGCCGCGCCCACGTGGTGCTCGCGGGCCGCGCGAAGGATTGCGGCGAGAAAGTGAACAACCTGCGCGCGGCGGTGGACGAAGCCGGCGACGCCTTCGATGTTTTCGTCTTCACCGATTCCGACGTGCGCGCGGGGCGGCGCTGGCTCGCGCAGTTGGTGGCGCCGCTTGGCAATCCGAAGATCGGTGCGACGACCACCTTTCGCTGGCTGATGCCTTCCCGAGGAATTGCGAAGGGGAATTTCTGGAGCGCGCTTGCGGCGGCGTGGAATGCGGCGATCGTGACCATGCTGGGCGAGCGCAAGCGGAATTTTTGCTGGGGCGGCGGGACGGCGATCCGCCGGCAGACGTTTGATGGGCTCCATGTGCGGGAATTCTGGCGCGGTGCCGCGAGCGACGATCTTGCGCTCACCCGCGCGCTCGAGCAGGCTGGCCTGCCCATCGTTTTCGTGCCCGAATGCCTGGCGCCATCTTTCCATGACACGGATTTGCGCGGCCTGCTGGAGTTCACCAATCGGCAAATCATCATCACGCGAGTCTACGCGCCGCGGCTCTGGCTGCTCGGGTTCCTCGCGCATCTTTCGTACTGCGGCACGGTGCTGTTCGCCGCGTGGGTGATTTTCGCGCGAGCGTTTTCCGGCGGGCTATGGTTTTCGCTTGCGCTTGTCGCTTTCCTGATCCCGCTGCTGGCCGCGCTGAAAGGAGCGATGCGATTGGTGGCCGTGTTGGAGATTCTGCCGGCATGGAAGGACCAGTTGATCGCATGGAACTGGGCGTGGAGTTTGCTCGCGCCGCTCGTGCCCTTCCTCTATCTCTGGAATTCGATCGTGGCCGCGTTCACGCGGAAGATCCGCTGGCGCGGCGCCCGCTACCAGCTCGTTTCCCGTTCGCAGACGCGCATCCTGACGCGCTAATTTTTTTCCGCGCGACTCAATCCACGATGCTGCTCAAGAACGGATAGTGATCCGCCGCGCCCATGAAAAAGAGCATGGGGAACGAAATCCAGAATGCCGTGCGCGAAGCGAGAAACGCCCAGCGCATCAAACGCGCCGCTTCCGCCGGCAGCGGCGTGCCCTGCTCGGCATTTAACCGGTTCCATTCGATGAGCCGTTTCTGCACGCGCCACACGACGCCCCAGGCGTTCAGCAGCATCACCAGCCCCAGCCCGCCACCGACGCTGATCGCCAGGTGGCCATTCGAAGACATCGGGCCGCCGTTCAAATCGAGCGCGACCCAGGAGGCCGCAATCACTACCGCGGCGATAGGGACGGCGCGCACCCAGCCGTTGCCCAGGGTTCCTTCGGACGGAAGCTGCAGCGCATAAATCAGCGCGTAGGCGACGAGCCAGGTGAGGAACCATTCGCCCAGCCAGTGCCACGCAAGCGACGGCTTGCCGGAATTTGCCGCGTCCTCCTTGAGAATAATGATGAAGTAGCGCAGGCCGGCGAGAACCGTGATCAGTCCCGACCAGCGGAACCACCACATCGCGCGCGACATCAGCGCGTGAAACGCCCGGGCGCGGCCGGAGCCTTCGAGCTGCTTCATCGCGGGACCGAAGATCAAATTGAAAAAATAGAGCAGGCCGATCCACAAAATGCCGGCGACGAAGTGAATCCAGCGGAGTGCGAATTCTTCGTTGGCAACCATGCCTTGCGGGAAGCTGAAATGCGGCGGCATCGAGGCGAAGTGCGTCAGTGCGGCAGTTGCAATCGACATGAGGCCTCCTCAACAAGAAATAATGACGACGGGCGCAATCGAAGGATGAAAGGCGCGCTTACGCTATCGAAGCGCGGAAAGGGTGTCAAATCTCCGGTAGTGGGGCAATTTGAAATTGTGCCCCAATGTTGCAACATGCAGCCGCAATTCAAGCAAAGCGTCACGCTGGTTTTCCGCAATTGATCATCCACGGCGTATCGAATTGGTCAACGAGCATGCCGAAACGCAGCGCCCAGAAGGTTTCCTGCAGGGCGATTTGCACCGCGCCGTTTTCTGCCAGATTCCTGAAGATGCGATCCGCTTCCGCCGCAGCGCCAATGTTGAGCGTCACGGAAAAGCCCTGCGGTTTCTGATAGCTCTCCGGGGGCGCATCGGCGCCCTGCAATACTTGGTCGCCCAAGGCGAACGTGGCATGGGTGATCTTCTTGCGCCAGTCGGGCGGCGATTGTTCGGCCATGGGCGAATCCCCGTACGTCATCATCATGACGATTTTGCCGCCCAGGCACTTCTCGTAGAACTTAAAGGCCGTCTCGCATTGGCCGTTGAATGTCAGATACGGATTCAATCGCATCATGCACTCCTTTGATCAAGATGAGTGAAACGGCGAGAGACAATAATTATCGGCTAGCGCCCCTGATTCAAGCTGACCCACTACCAAATCTCGTGGCGGCGCCGGGGCGATCATGACGGCCCCGCAGAAGAGGAAGTCAGGCGCGCCAGCGCCCAGCGGGCGTGCTCGGCGATGATCGCATCGTCCGAGGCCGCGAGAGTCTCGAGCCTTTCGACAATTCTGGAAAAAACTTCGGAGTGGCGCGCGATCACGGAATTGCCGAGCGCGATGCACGCATTCCGCACCAGCCCGCGCCACTTCGTCCGCTGGATGGCGCTGCTGCGGAAGATTTCCTTGAACTCCATCTCACTGAGCGAGATGAGCCATTCGAGCTCCGGCAGATAGAAAGAGTTGAGCACTTCGTCGCCGGACACGAATGTGTGCGGCTCATCCTTTTCTATTTTCTCGATTCCATTTTCATTTCTTTTTTTCGGGGTTCGGGGAAGAAATTCCGCGAGCGTCGTCTCCGGCGCCTTGCGATTCCACGGGCAAACGTCCTGGCAGATGTCACAGCCAAAAACCATGCGCCCGATCGCGGAGCGAAACTCTTCGGGGATGGCGCCGCGCAGCTCGATCGTCAGATAGGAAATGCACCGGCGCGCGTCCAGCACGTACGGCTCGACGAGCGCCGCCGTCGGGCACGCGTCAATGCACAGCCGGCAATTCCCGCAGAGATTGGCGGCCGGCAGGTCGCCGGGCGCGAGGCTGGGCGCGAGCTCGAGCGTCGTGAGAATAATTCCCAGAAACAGCCAGGACCCGAGGTCTTCGTTGATGAGGCAGGTATTCTTCGCGAGCCAGCCGAGGCCGGCATGTTTCGCCGCGACGCGCTCGATCACGGGGCCAGTGTCCACGTAGGCGCGCGCGTCGAAGGACTCGGCGCGAAACTCCGCGCGCATTGCGGCGACGAGGGCTTCAAGTTTCGTTCCGAGAATTTTGTGGTAGTCGTCGCCCCAAGCGTAGCGCGAAATCCATCCCCGGGGACCCGCGGCGTCGCCGGCAGCCGAGTCCGCGGCGAGCGCTTCCGAGGAACAGGGAAGCGGCGTGTTGTAGTTCAGCGCGCAGACGATCACGCTGCGCGCGCCCGCGAGCGCCCGCGCCGGAGATTGCCGGCGCGGATCGTGGAGATAGCGCATCTCGCCCGCATAGCCCTGTTCCAGCCATTCCGGCAAATGTTCTAGCTCGGGAAAGGCTTCCGCGGGAGCGACGCCGCAGAGGTCGAAGCCGAGAGCTCGCGCCCGCTCGACTACCCATCGCGTCCGCGCGGATGGCGCGTTCGCGGCTCGAGTTTGCTGCGATTCGGGCGAGCCGAGGCGTAGATCGTGGCTATTCACCGGGCACCATGAGTTTGCTGCGGCCGTTCCGCGCGCGGGAGAGTGGCCATCCCGCATTGAAATTCCGTGAGGGATTGCGTGGACGACACGGTTCTCGGTGGTCTCCTGAAAAAACCGCGATTTGTTGCGATTTGGAGAGAGGCCGGTTGTTTGTTTTCAATGAGTTGAGACCGTTTTAGTTTGTCTTTTTGTTGCGATCTGGTGGCGGTGAGGGAACGGAGCGCCGAAGCGGCTAAGAGGCTAAAACAGAATGAGTTAGCGAAGGAGGACGAATAGGAGGTAAAGGAAGCACATGAGGTAGAGGACGCAGAGGAAGTGGAAGAGGCAGAGGAAGCAGACGAGGCAGAGGAGGTAAAGGAAGCAAAGGAGGCGGAAGGAGAGAGGAGGCAGGAATCCGGCCCCGAGCAAGTGCTCAGGATTGCCGACGCAGCGATGAGGCCGGGCTGTGTGTAGCTCTCCATCCGTCAATCTCCTCCAAGTACGCTAGCAGATTGCGCGAAGAATAGAAAATCCGGGTGACTGTGGACTTTTGGAGGGCGGGGTCAGGAAGCGGGAGGCGGGGCAACCTCGTGTTGTGCGCTGAATGAAATTGATTTATTATTTTTTGAAATCAGTAAATTTGGAGGCGAATATGAGATGCCCACTGCTTGGATGCGTGTCGTGGCTGTTCGTTCTGGGCTGTTCTTCTTGCTCTCCTTTCAGATCTGCCGTGCGTTCTCAGGCTGATGGAGCAGCAGAACAATTTGTCGAGAAAGCCTTTACAAAATGCGGCGATTCCTACTATGGAATGCTCGGCAAGTACGGGACAGAGCTCACTCAAATGAAAGACATCTCAGTAACGACAGGGGTTGAAACTCTTAGCGCGGCGGACAAGCTGAATGGGTATGAATGGATGGGAGAAATAGTGATTCACTGCCGGGCGAGCAGAGCTTACAGCTCTTCAGGCCGGTATTCCGGCTGGCAGGAATGGCAGCCTAGCTGCAATTCCTGGGAACCTTCGGGCTCCATAGAAGTCCAGTTGGCCAAGAAGAACGGACAATGGCTGTATGGGTATGACCGCAGCCCGTCGGCATCATACGGGCCAAAGATTGACTGTAACCGGATTCCCCCACCCAAAACCGGAGGCCGGTAGTCAGGCCTCCTTACCACCCTTGGAAGCGGACATTTTTTCGTTGATAGCGTGAAAGCACATTGAGAGGGTTGGCGAGGTCTAGGTTGACAAAACAGCACTTCTGTTGCGTGTCTAGTTTTAGGGAGACTTCTTCCCTAGCCGAAATCCTTCATAGGCGAGGTAGCCGGCAACCACAAGAGCGACCCAGCTTACCCATTTGCGCACAGCAAGGCCGCCGATGATTGCTTCCCATCCAAAGACGATCCGCAAGGCATGCAACAGAGCGATGGCGAGGAAGATCACGCCGACTGTTAGGGAGAATGTCTTTTGGTTCACTGGTTTTCCCTCCTGGTTCGCAAGGCAAGGTCCTTATTTGCGTCTTGCCATCTTTAGCGTCATGTGAAGAAGAAGCTGCCGATCGGTTTCATCCATCCGGCTGAACAATCGGCAGAGCTTCTTCCAGAAGCGAATCTGTTTCTTTGAGCGGCCCGATACAATCTCCTCCGCAGTTTTCCGTTGGAGAAGGCCGAGTGATTTCGGCTGTTCTTTTCCTTCGCAGAACAGTTGATAGAGCGGAACCTCGAGGGGCACGCGCCAACTTTTCCAACGTGTCGACAGACGGAATGGTGTGGTCATTTTCAACCCGTGAGAGGTAGGGGCGGAGGAGCCCAGTCCGTTCTTGTATGTCGTCTTGCGATAACTTCTTTGCTTCGCGAAGAGCGCGGAGATGTTCGTCGATGAGCATGGGAGTTTCGTTCTTGTCCTTCTACGTTCTACCGCTCTATATCAAAGTAGATGCGAATTGTCGTACGGTACTCGGCGATTTTCTTGCGGTCAAGCAATATTTCGAACTCGGCGACCCGCGTCCATTTCATCCCGCGGACGGTTTTTGCGGCTTCTGCTAGAGAGCGAGCCGGGCCCTACAAGAAAACTGCGACGCGGCGTTTGCAGTGCAGGAATGCTGGTTGAATCGCGTTGCGGCTGATACAATCCCCCCTCTATGGCTGATTGGAAGCAGATTCAGGCGCGGATTCGCAAAGCGAAGAACAGCGCCGACCCGAAGGCAAAACTCGGCGAGCTGTTTGAGAAGACTCGCGACGCGATGGTGGCGTGGGAACTGGGCGCGATCGAGGAAGTGGCGGGCGTCACCGAAGAAGCGATTCGCTGGTACACGACCGCCGCGGAGCGATTCCGCCGCGCCGAATGGAAAAAGAAGGCCGAGGAAGCGCTTGTGCGTTTGGGCGCGCCCGTGCCGGAAAAGAATGCTGTGCCGCGCGAGGAGTTGCCGCGCGCGGAAGCGGGTGCCGCGAAAGGCGAAGAACCCGCCCGCCCCGGCGGGCCGGCACTGGGCGAAGCGCCCGCCGAAGATGAGCGACAGTTCTCGTTCGAGACCCCCGCAGTGGGGCCACCTGCTTCCATGGCCGACACGGAATCACCTGTGCAGCCGCCGGTAGCGGAGACCGCCGCTCCCGGGCCTCGGGAGGGCGCGGTCAAGGGCCGGCGGCGTCGCGGACGCCGCGGCGGGCGAGGCCGGCGTCGCGGGCGCGGTGGAGAGGCTTCCGGATTGCCAGCGACCGCGTTTGTCACTCCGCCACCGGCGGAGCGCGCTGCGGCCGCACGGCCGCCAAGAGAGAAGCCTCCCGAGCGCGTCCGCAGAGAGAAGCCTGTCGAGGTGGCTGAGGCTGAGCCCGTATCGCATCTGGCGGAGCGGCTGACCCACGGACGGCCGGGCGAACCCGCGCTGGCGTCTCGCCTCGCGCATCTCGAGGCGCAGCTCCGGCGGCTGCTCTCGAGTCCCTTGCACCTAGTGGATGAAGCGGATGAGGCGCCGGCAGGGCCGGGCGTGTACTTGCTGACCGACTCGGACTTGATCACGGCCTACTATGTGGAAAACTGCAAGACGTTGCGCATCGCGCTTGGCCAACTGGCGCGAGGCGGGCGCGGCTCGCGCGTGGCACAGAAAGATGGCTCGGTGCGGAGCCGGCTGGCGGACCATCTGGGGATCAGCGACGCAAAGGTTTCCAATTATTTGAAGGAGCACTGCCGCGTTCGCTGGATGCAGTTGGATGAGGAAGCTCCAAACGTGGCGCATTTTGCCATTGCCGTTTTGAAGCCCGCATTGAACGACGAGTAGCGCGGAACACTCTGAAAAAGCAGGCTTTCTGCACTTTGAAGCAGCTCCCATTGGCTGCGGGAAAGCGCCGTTCACCCCTCAAAATACCCCTTTAGGCAGTTCCGGCTGGACGGGAGCCAGCTTCTCGGGCAAACTCCGCTACCGTCAGGATTTAGGCGGGGGTCTGTTCCGGCTTCGTTCCCGGAGAGGGCAAGTGCCTCGACTCTCGTGGGGGGATTTCATCCTGTCCGCCATGCACAAGGAGACGTACGAATATGCCTAGCGCAATTAACAGGCGCATCTGGAAGACGTTTGACTGGGCGGTGTGCAAGACGGCCGCCGGCACATTCAACGCGATCCAGTTCTTCAACAAGTACCGGCCGAATCCTTCCTTCACGCCGAAATGGTCGGACAAGCCGATGCTGAAATCGTGGGAGAAGAGCAAACCCACGCTCGGCTGGCCGCGCACCACGGACTCGCTCTGCCCGGGCTGCGTCAAGGACGCCCGCGACGCGATCCTGAACGGTACGAAGGACTACGCCGACCTGGTCCACGAAAAGGTCGGGGAGATCAAGGCACAAATTATCGAGCGCGATGGGCAGGTCTGGATGGTGAAGGAATGCCCCATCCACGGCAAATGCGAAGACCTGATGGCGGTGAATTCCAAGTTCCTCACCTGGATTGAGAAGAATTTTCCCGGCCGCGACATTCCGGCGCACAACGACGAAGAGCTCCATAACCACGGATCGAGCACGGTGCGCTACGGCCGCGGCTCGGTGCTGACGGTGGACCTGACGAATCGCTGCAACATGATGTGCGACCCCTGCTTCATGGACGCGAACCAGGTGGGCTACGTCCACGAGCTGAGCTGGGAAGAAATCCAAGAAATTCTGGAGAACGCGACGAAGATCAAGCCGCGCCGGCAGATGTCGGTGCAGTTTTCGGGCGGCGAGCCAACGATGCATCCCTACTTCCTCGACGCGGTGCGCTACGCGCGGAAAGTGGGCTACAACAGCGTGCAAGCGGCCACCAACGGGATCGAGTTCGCCAAGAGCAAGGAATTCAGCCGCAAGGCGTTCGAAGCCGGCATGCGCTACGCGTACCTGCAGTTCGACGGGATCGGCAACGACGCGAACAGCCACCGGCAGGTGGGCAACCTGTTCGACGTGAAGCTGCGCGCCATCGAAAACATGCACGAGGCGGGCATCGAGATCGTGCTGGTGACGACGATCGTGAACAACGTGAACAACGATCAGGTGGGCCCGATCGTGAAGTTCGCAATGGAAAATCCCAAGAAAATCGCGTTCGTCTCCTTCCAGCCGGTTTCGTTCACCGGCCGCGACGAAGACATCACGCCGGAGCGCCGCATGCGCCAGCGCTATACGCTTTCGCACCTGGCGCAGGACGTCAGCGCACAGGTGGGAAAGGTCGAGCCGACGCGCGACTGGTTCCCGATTTCCTTCGTCAGCACGTTTGCGGGTTTCTCGGACCTGGTGCACGGCCCGGATTCACAGTGGGGCGCGCTTTCCTGCGGCTGCCACCCGAACTGCGGCGTGGGCACCGCGCTGATGATCAACAAGAACACGAAGGAATGGGCGCCGGTGCCGCGTTTCCTGGATGCGCCGCAGCTTGTCCGCGACGTCACCTCCATCACCGACGCCGCTCGCGGAAAAGCTTTTTCCAACTTCATGATGGGCATGGCGCTGCTGAAGAATTACAAACCGTTCCAGGCGCCGCCGAGCCTCACGCTGAAGGATCTGTTCAAGAAGTTCGACAAAACCTGGGCGCTGACGAGGGGCTCGGAAAAGAAATACGGACGAACGAGCCCGGACCGCACGTACGAGGACGCCATGAAGCGCCGCGAGAGCGACCCGTGGAACTTCCTGTTCATCGCCGGCATGTGGTTCCAGGATTTGTTTAACTACGATTTCCGCCGCACGGAGATGTGCATCATTCCCTACGCGACCCAGTTGGGAGAAATCTCCTTCTGCGCGTACAACACCGGCATCGGCTGGCGGAAGATTATCGAGAACATGTACAAGAATGCGACGGTCGCCCAGTGGTACAAGACCCACGGCAAGCACGAGATTTACGCCAAGGGCAAGCGGGTTGACCTGATGAGCTACGAGCATTCCCTCAAGATCGATGCCGAGGACGCAAACCGCGAGCGCCATCTGGAGCACGACATTCCGCAGACGGCGGCCGAGGAAGACCGCATCCGCCGCCGCAAGGCGCTCGAAGAGGCGGCCAAAGTACGGAAGATTTACGAAGAGCTTGTGCTGAAGAAGCCCGCTGAGACGGTCGTGCAGATCGGCTCGGTTGAAGCCATCAAGCAGGCGGCGCCCGGCGGAGCAGCGCCGTTCATCACACTCGGCAGCAACGGAAACGGCAACGGGCACGGTAATGGCGCAGGCAAGCCGGAAGAGACTCCGGCCGTAGCCGAGCCTGTAGCCGGCGATTAGGCTGCCTCACATCAGAAGTTTTTCAGTCGGCCCCGGTGAAAGCCGGGGCCGATTTGTTTTTGAGGAGCCAGCGGTGCTTCTTCCTTAGTTCGGAATTCCGGGAGAATCATCTTCTCTGTGGAAACCAGGTACTCGAGAGCGCGTGTGATTCCGGTATAATTATCGAGGAGGATTGAACAGGACGATGCCGATTTACGAATACGTCTGTCAGGAATGCGAGAGCCGGTACGAGCGCCTGACCCTCTCGGGCAACGGCAAGCCGGAGTGCCCGAAGTGTGGCAGCAAGCGCTCGACGCTCCAGTTCTCCGTCTTCGCCGCGCACACGGACAATGGCACCAGCACGCATTCGACCGCGCCCGCTTCGGGCTCGGGCTGCGGTTGTACCCCACGCACCTGCGGCTGCAAGTAGCTCCTCTCCCAACGACAGGCATGTCCGACATCAAGCTGGACGGCGGAACGCAAATCCTCGAACCGTCCCTGCCGTCGGCGCCTCCTGTTCGAGGTGTTCCTTACTGTCTGCGTGAGAGTCAGCGCCGCGCGCGGGCGTAAGGCGCGTTGCGCAAGAGTTATCGCTACTTTCGCATCGGTGCATCCCATGCACGCCGCATGCTCCGTATCTTGACGAGAAGATTTCGGCCGGATTGCGATCCCACTCACTCAACCGAAGACTCCCATTCTGCCAGCCACCGTAGTCCGGTTGAGGCTCGCAAGAACGCCCGCGTTGCTGACTATAAGGTGTTGCGATCAGAAGGGTTAACTCAACATTCCGAGGCGGATTGGTCGCGATGATGGCGGCAACTTCAGATCAGTCTAACGTGCTGTGAAAGGTGGCAACACTGCTCGGTTTCGGTACAAGGAATTGTTCCCGTCTGCTCCGCTCTGACCCCTCGCGTCTGGCGCTTCGTTCCAAAACGGCAATAAATAATCGGAATTAGGGTACGGAAGTCCTATAGGGAGCCTCGGAGGGGTCCAGTACAACCCAAAATGGAACGTGTAGTCAGGTCCCGCAACAGAGAAGCCCGGTTCCGAAAAACAGCCCTAGAGGCAGCTCCCTCTTTGGCACTCCAATGGAGGCAAGAACATGCATGTCACGAACAGAGCCTGGACGATTCTAGCCGTCCTGGCCTTAGTCCTGGTTGTCGCCCCGGTTTCGCACGCGCAATTGAATTCGAATACGGCCAACGTGAACCTGAATGCAATCCTCGGCGAGAGCCTGACGGTTGTGGCCAGCCCCGGCACCGTCAACTTCACACTGGCACCGAACGGCCCGGTCACCGGCAGCGCCCCGGTTGCGATCCAGACGCAGTGGGCGTTGGCAGCAGGGCGGACAAACGTCAAACTGTTTGTTTATTTTGCTTCCGCGACTGCGTTGACGGACGGCGCCGGCGACAACATCCCGACGAGTTCCGTTGCCGGCAGCGTGAATGGCGGCGGCTTCACGGCGATCAACGCGGCGGGCGCATTCAGCGCAAACAGCCTTCAGGTGTTTTCACAGACTCTGACGGCTGCGACGATGAACGTTACCCGCAATGACACCGTGGATCTGCGGATCGACACGACCGGTCTCGGTCTGCCGGCCGCAACCTACACGGGTGTGCTGAACGTCCGGGCCCAGGCGATCTAAGCCCCGAGCTCGGGACCGGTCGCTTCTCAGGGTACGGAATGACGAGCAATCGAGCGGGGTGCGGTGGGGAGGTTTTCTGGTCCCACCGTCGCCCCTCTCCATTCGTTGTTTCCGTCAATCGAGAGGCAGGAATCATTAGCGGCTTGCGACAAGGGGTACCGCGCAGTCAAGGCCTGAGGACGGAAGAGACTCCTTGGGGGAGGGGCAAAGGGCGCAATGCCGAGCTTCGAACACCTCTCAAGCGAGGGACCGAAGAAACCGCGACGGTGGCATGGCGCCAGCGTCCTCGTCCATCTTGTCATCCTCTCTGTTCTTCTCTTCTTCGCGAAGTCTTCCTTTGCACAGGTGAGGTCCAACAATTCGACGGTGAATTTGTTGGCGATCCTGGGCACCTCTCTGGGAGTCTCCGCGTCGCCCGGGACGGTGAATTTTTCGATGGTACCGAACGGAGCGGCCACGGGCGATTCCCTTATCACCATCACGACGACCTGGAGTTTGCCGCCGGCGACCCGCCGCGTCAGTCTCTTCGCCTATTTCACGAGCGCCGCCGCGGCCCTTACCAACGGCGCGGGGAGAAACATTCCCTCTTCCAACGTCGCCGGAAGCCCGAACGGTGGCCCGTTTACGGCCTTCACCGGGAACAGCCCGTTCGGCGCGGGCACGAGCCTGCAAATTTTTACACAGCGGTTGAGGCGCAGAACCAGGAACGCGACGCGCACCGACACACTGAACTTGCGGATCAACACCGCCGGCCTCGGGCTCCCCTCAGGCACGTACACCGGTGTGATGCACTTTCGGGCGCAGGCGCTCTAGCCGTTTCCTCGGGGATGGCGTGAGCGCGCCATGAACCGCTCTGGTCACTTCCCGAAACAGAGATTGCAGAGGCGAAGTCGTTCGAGCCTCTTTGCGTCTTTCGCAATCCTTGCCACGCTGTTCTTTTTTCCGGCTCCGATTCGAGCGCAGGTGAACTCGAACAACGCACCCGTCAACCTGGTGGCGATCCGAGGAACTTCGATCGGAATCGCGGCAGCGCCGGGAACCGTCAATTTCAATCTCCTGCCCGGCGGCGTGGGTAACGGCAGCTCGGCGATCACGGTCACGACCGATTGGAATCTGAGACCCTCGATGGGAACGGTCACGCTCTACGCCTATTTTTCGAGCGCCCCGGCTGCACTCACCAACGGCGCGGGGAGCAACATTCCTTCGGCCAACGTTTTCGGCAGTCCGAACGCCGGTGCGTTCACACCCTTCACCGGGAACAGTCCGTTTGCCGCGGGCTCGAGCGTGACGATCTATGCGCAGAAAGTCACGGGGAATTCCCGGCAAGTGCTTCGAAACGACACGCTTGCCTTGCGAGTCAACCTTGCCGGCCTCACACTTCCCTCCGGCACCTACACCGGCATCCTGCATTTTCGCGGGCAAGTTCTTTGACGTGGTAACGGTCCTTTGAAAGAGGACCGGCCCCGGTTTTTGCCCTCCGCCAGGCTCAATTGCGAGTAATGGATTTTTGGACACCATCCAGAGAAGTTGCCCCGTTGTGTTTTTCGGGTTCCAGTAGAATCCGCGCGGGGGAATCCACCTGTTCCTTCGCTCGCACCGCGACGAAGGGCAAGGTTCTCACTCTCGATTCGACAAGGGGAGCGTACTTGGCTGGACGCCGTTTGTTCTGGAACGTCCTCGCTATTCTGCTTTCCATTCTTGCCCTCGGATTGCCTGCGCGAGCACAGTTGAGTTCGAATCCTGCCGCCGTCAACTTGCAGGCGGCGCTGACCAGTTCCCTGTCGGTGTCCACGTCGCCGAGCCTCGTGAGCTTCACGCTCGTGCCCGGGGGAACAGCCAACGGCAGCAATCCCATTTCGATCACAACGAGCTGGGTCCTGCGGCCCAACGTAGGCAACGTGACCCTGTATGCGTATTTCACCAGCGCCGCCGTTGCACTCACCGACGGCGGAGGTGACAACATCCCCTCTGCCAGCGTAGAGGGAAGCCCGAACAACAGCGCGTTCGCACCGTTTACCGGCACGAGCCCTTTCGCAGCAGGAAGCAGCCAGACAATCTTTCGAGTGAACATACTGGGAAACAACAAGACCGCGACGCGCACCGATACGCTCGCTTTGCGGATCAATCTGACGGGGTTGAGTCTGCCGGCGGGAACCTACACGGGCTTGCTGCGGCTGCAGGCGGAGGCGCTCTGATGTCCCTGCCGGGCCGTGCTCCGAAGGTGGCATGGAGATCGGCTCGCCGGTCTGTTGTACTGATTGGGATTTTTTTGTGCGGGGCTTCCGCGCGGCTCAGTGCGCAGACGATCTCACCCGTGATCGTCGAGTACCGGGGAAAAGCGCAAGGAAAATTCCAGGTAACCAATGACTCGGATCTGCCGCTCTTCGTCGTACTCGAGCCAGAGAGCTTCAGCGTCGACGAAAAAGGCAGCCCTGCCTTCCGCCCGCTCGATTCCACGACGCATGTGCAGCTCTCGACGATGAGCTTCCGACTGGCGCCCCGGCAGGTGTACACGGTTTTCTATAAGGCCGAAGCGGACCGGCTCCCCGCATGGTTCGTGGTCTATGCAACGATCACGGGCAAAACAGCTCCGACCGGCCTGAAGATCGCACTCGAGTTGCCGCACACCGTCTATCTACTCGGCAAGAAGCCGCTGGTACGGGACTCGGTGCTCTGGCTTCACGCGGAGGTGGCCAAGGACAAGAAGCTGATTCTGGCAGAGATCGAAAACCACAGCGAGGATTTCGGCCGCGTGATGGAAATCGAAGTGGATTCCACTTCCGGCAAAAGGGAGTATGCGGGCTTCCCGCTCTTTCCCGGCCAGCGGCGGCGCATGGAGCTTGACTGGGATCAGGCCGGCGACCCACAAAAAATCATTTTGAAGTTCGAGAAATTCAAGGCGGAGACATCGATCCAATCCACCACCGCATTAAAGTGAAAAACGGCAGGCGCACCGATTCATCGGCGCACGCAAAAGTCCGGATTCTCCGGACACTGGCCTTCTCTCTTCTTTATTTATTTCTCGCCGTCCCTCCCGCCGCTGCTCAAGTGTTCGAGCTCAACGGCGGCACGTCGTCGCTTTACGACGCGACGGGCGGCTCGGTGGGCTTTCGCACGCCCCACTACGCCGGACATGTGGATCTCGGAATCTTCGGTTCGCAACTGCGTTACGGGTTCTATTTCGCGGAGCCGTTTCGCAGTTACACGCTCGGGCTCGGCGACCAGCCGGTTCGCTTCGTTCTTCCGACCGATCTTTTCAACAACTCGTATTATTTTCTGGGCCGCGGGGCGAGCATGGAGCGTAAAGGACCGCTCAGTCATATTTTTTTCTTCGTCGGCGCCACATCGACAAACTTTTATGTACCTTTCCTGAGCGTCGCGCAGCCTAATACGCCGACCGGGCTGTTCTTCTATGAACGCCGCCTTTCTCCGAAATGGCGTTTCTTCTCCCACAACATCGCTTCGCGGCGGCAAACCTCGATCCAGGCGATCGAGTGGCAGCCGAAGCAGGATTTGAAGATGGCGATGTCGGCCGGGCTCGGCAACAACCAGCACTATTGGGCTTCGAGCTTCGGACTGGCGCGGAAATGGATTTCTCTCGACGCGAGCTACGCCATGGCCGGCGATGCCTTCCGGCGCGTCGTGGTGGATACACCCATATTGACGGAATTGAACCGCGAAAACGTGCGGCTCGAATTGAGTCCGGCACGATTTCTTCATTTCACAGCCAGCCGGCAGAACTACATTTCGCCGGTCAGTGAGGAGCCGAACGCGCCGGAAATCCGCGCGACGGTGAACTCGTTTGGAGCCTGGGGGACGGCAGCCGGTTTTCAAATGTACGGCACCTTGTTCGATTCCCAGTCCCAGGGCCGGCAATCGCAATCCATCGCGCTCGGCGCGCGCCGGAACATCACAAGGCGCTTCGAAGCCGGCATGGATTACCTGCGCAGCGGCGTGCCGGAGGCTCCTCCGCTTCATTCTGAAATTTTTACGTTTCGCGAACTCCTGACGCAGCGAATTGCGGTCTCTCAGGTGATGACCGAAGGAGGCGGGCAGAAATCCATCTCGTTTGGCGGCGAATTTCTCTCGAATTGGGTGACCCTTGGCGCCGACTATCAGACTGTTTATTTTCCTCTTGCCCCGACGCCAGAGTCGCAGTTTCACCAAGTCTTGCGGCTCAACCTGCATGTGCAGTTGCCCGGCGGCATCCAATTGAACGGCGCAACCCACGTGACGCCGACCGGCCAGGTCAAGTACACCGCCTCCGCGATGGCCTTTGCCTACCGCGGTTTGAGCGGCGAAGAAGGGCGCATGGGCCGACTCGAAGGCTTCTTCAAGTACGTGGTGCGAGGGCGCGTGGTTGACGAAGCTGGAAATCCTGTCTCCGGCGCGGCCCTGGTGATCGACAAGGAGATGGTGTTCACCGATTCCCGGGGCGATTTTTTTCTCCGGCTGAAGAAGACGCAGATCTATTCATTTGAAGTCTCGCTCGGCGATTTTATGATCCCGGAACGTTTCGAAGTCGTTTCCGCGCCGCCCAACGTGAAGGCGGAGGGCGAGCAGATCGCTGAGCCATATCGGGTCGTGTTGAAACGGCTGCCGATGCTCGTCCCGTCGCCCGCGCCTGAACCGAAACCGGATCTCACAACGAAGGCGGCGAGGGAGGATTCGGCAAGTACTGTAGCTCCTAGAACTACAGAAGTGAGTTGTCTTAGAGTGGAACAACTGTGCGGAGTGAAACTGGGCTTGATTTCCACAGACGAAACTAAGTACTTTACCGGCCGCACATTGGGGCTCTTCATCGTTGGCCCCGCCCTTGCCTGGGAATCAGGTGCAGGGAAGAATGCGAATGGGCTTTCGCTCTCGACAATTGATCTTTGCAGCGGCAATCTTTGGGTGCTCTGCCCTGGCTCAGCCCGGGCTCGCCCAGTTGAAGTCGCAAGCAGCGAGCGTCGTGCTGATCGCGAGGATGCCGGAAACAGCGGGAGTACAGTGGACGCTCCCTCCAGTGCCCCCGAGCCTAGAATCGCCGGGGATGAACGTGGGGATCGTGGTGCTGCAAAGCCAGTGGCACTTCGCAGCGGGCGAAACCGTCACGGCCGAGTGCAGGCTGGCGGACACCACGGACGGCGAAGCCGAACTCATCGCTCTGAACACCGCCGGCAAGTCGCCCGGCGCGTATGCCACCGGGTTCCTTTCCAGGCCCGCCACCACCGAAGCACACCTACTCGAAAGATTCGATCCGCTTCGTGGCGCCCAAAAGCAAACCGACGCGTTGCTCGTCGTAGGTCCGCAAATGCAACCGCCACGTCCACGCGTGTTACACGTCGTCGTCACCGCACTGTAGGCGGTCTCTAAGACAAAGGATCGGGAGATACCGGATCGTTTGTTGGCCGCAGATATTTTTCCTCGCTCAATGCGAATGGTTCAGCACATACTTCGGCGGTTGAATCTGCGGATTTCCCCGCGGGTCGGCGACCGGCGCTGACGCACGAATCCTTAATGGCAGCACGCCCGCCCAGACCGGCAGGCCGTAATCTTCCTCCTCGTCCACAGGCGAGCCCGACCGTATTTTTGCAGAAACTTCGACGAGAGGCAGCGCCAGTACGGTGGTTGACTTCAATTCCTGCTCGTTCGGCGGGCGCACATCGTTCCACCGCCCGGGAACCACGTGCTCGGAGAATGCGCGCAGGGCATTCACCTTTTCGCCGGGATTTTCAACGAGCGCAGCCTTGCCCAGGATGACCACCGAGCGGTAATTCATGGAATGGTGGAAGGCGGAACGAGCGAGAACGAGGCCGTCCATCAGCGTGACCGTGACGCACACCTGCACGCCTTCGCTCAAAGTGTTCAGCATCCGGCTCGCCGCGGAACCGTGGATGTACAGAGTCTCGCCGTCGCGGCCGTAGCCGGTCGGGATCACATACGGTTGGCCATCCACGACAAATCCTACGTGGCAGAGGAACCCTTCGTCGAGGATGCGAAAGACCGTCTCGCGGTCATAGGCGCCACGCTTCGGCAGCCTCTTAATCTGTGTTCGTTCGGTCGGCGTGAATTGGCGCATGCGCACGATGGTAGGGGCCGTGATGGCCTTCTACAAGAGCCAATCCGGCCTTGTCCTCACGTGCGCAAGTGGCGCTACTGCGATTTCGGCGCAGCGCGCACCACGCGAAAACCGGTATAGAGAATTGCCGCGTCGCGAGCGCGCGCCTTCGGGTCGGAGGCGCGATCGGCGCTTCCGCCCATGGTCTTGCCCTGTTCGTCCTTCGTCGTCACCCACTCGGCGACATTGCCGCCGAGGTCGAACACCAGCTCCTCGTCTTCGGCGCCGGCGCCCGCGAAGCTGCCGACTTCTTTCAAGAGCGGCGCCGTACCACTAAGCTCCGAGGGTTTGGATTCGAGCCGCTCTGCATCCTCGGGATTGAGCGCGTAGCCCGCCCAGTAATCGAGTGTGTTCTCGCCCTCGCGCGGTGAATAGAGCGAAGCGGCTTCCTCCTCCGTCGGCAGGCGATAGGTTTCTCCCGTCAGCTCATTCAGCCAGGAAATGTAGTTCTTCGCCTGCTCGAACGTGATGAGGTTCGCGGGATCGTTGTCTGTGCCGGGAGGGCAAGAATACCGCTTGTCGAACGCGGCGAATTGCGCGCGCGTGAGTTCGAAGCGGCCGATGGCAAGCTCGCCGTGCCGCACCACCTCCGGGATCAGCACCGATGCGGCTGGCTTTTCCGGGATGGACGGCGGCCGGAAAGCGGCACCGTAAAGCGTGTCCACTTTCTTGACCGAGCGCCGGCGCAGTGCGGTGTCGAGCGGCGAGCCTTTCTTAAACGCTTCGTTTTCCTCCGGCGCAATTTTTAAGAGGTAGCGATCGAACCACGCCATTTCCTCGGTGACCTTGCGAAGCTGATGGCTGAGCTTGCGCGGGCCGTGTGGCTCGCCGGGGAACAGAAGGAAGCGCACCGGCGCTTTCCCGATCGAGTACAGCGTGCGGTAATGCGTCCAACCTTGTTCGGTCGGCACGTTGCGGTCCACCGTGCCGAAGAAAATCAGGGTCGGAGTTCTTACCCGGTCCATTTTGAAGATCGGCGACTTGCGGAGGTAGAGCTGCGGATCTTCGAGCGGCGATTTCCCGAAATAATAGGTGTCGAATGCCTGGCCGAAATCCACGTTGGCCCAGTCGCTGATCCATTCCACGTCGCCCGCGCCGACCGCTGCGGCTTTGTAGCGATCCGGATTCGTCACCGTCAGCTGGATCGAAAGGATGGAGCCGTTCGACCAGCCGAGCGCGCCGATGCGATCGGGATCCACCAGTCCTTTCGCGATCAGGCTGTCCACGCCCTTTTCGATGTCGGGGATCTCAAGATCGTAGTATTTGCCGCAGCAGATGGACTCCACCCACTTCAGCCCGTAATCGGCGCTGCCGTGGTAATTGGTCTTCAGCACGAACGCCCCGCGCTGAGTGAGGAGTTGCTGCGCATAGGCCCAGCTCTCGCTCCAGGCGTCGTGGTCGGCGCCGGCGGGCCCGCCGTGCGTTGCGGCGATCAGCGGATAGCGCCGGCCGGGCTGGTAGTCATCCGGATAATAGAGAATGCCTTCCACTTCGTCGTCGTTCGCGCCCTTCCAGTGGATCACTTCCGTCTTCGCAATGGTCTTGTTCTTGTATTGCGGGTTCAGATCGGTGAACTGGGCGGGACCGGAGATCCGCGCCCCCTCGAGCCGGGCGCGATACCACTGCCACGGCGTGCTTGCGGTGGAATAGGAATACACCAGGGTGTGGCCATCCTCGCCGAGAACAAGCTGAGAATAATTCTGTTCGTGTTCGCCGTGAATCCATTCCCGCGACCACGTGAGGCCGTGGCGCGTGTAGCGCGCAGGCTTGAAATGTACGCCATCGGCGAGCAAGGCGGCGAAACCGTCCGGGGTGAGCTCGAAATCGTTTCCGATCCCGTTCTCCCAATCGAGATTCACTTTCGTTTCCGTGCCCGACGCCACATCGTAGAAATAGACAAGTTGGATCGAAGCCGTGAAGAAGCGAGGGTCGGAGGAATACGGCGCGAGCGCATAGAAGCCGGTATTGTCCCGCGACCAGCGGACCGCGTCGGGCCGAACTTTTCCATTCGTGAACAGCGGCTTGCTCTCGCCGGTAGAGAGATCCCAGAGGAGCACTGCCGGGGGTACTTTCTGGTCCCATTCATAGCTCAGCTCGCGCTGGTCCACGGTGACCGCCCACTTGCCATCGCGCGAGAAATCCCATTCTCGGATCCAGTCGTCGTTGTTCGTCAGCCGGGTGACCTTCTTGTCCTTGATGGACATGCGGAACAGCCGCACCGGCGGCGTGTGTGCCGCGTCGTCAATCACGTCGGTGTCGTCTTTCCGAGCCTTCGTTTCCCGCTCGTAGAGGGAAGGATCTTCCTCGGCGCTGAAGAGGATTGTGCCGTTGTCGAGCCATTCGCAGTGCTTGATGCCGCGCTCGAACTCCGTCGCCGCCCACGGCTCGCCGCCGAGCCGGTTGATCAGCCAGAGTTGCATCGGCGCGCGGTCGGGCTTCGCTTTCGGGACGGCGCGTGTGCTCAGAAAGCCGATCAGCTCGCCGTCCGGCGACCAGCGTGGCTGCGTGACGGTGTCGGTGCCGCGCGTAAGTGGAATTTCCTTTTTCTCCGTCAGGCTCGAGAGAACCAGATTGCTGACCCGGCCGTCCTTCTCCTTGTCGGCGGTAGCTTTCACCCACACGGCCCATTTGCCGTCAGGCGAAACGCGGAACTGGCTCGCCGTTTCCGCCATCACAAGGTCTTCGGGCTGCCATCGCTTCCCGGCCGCGTCCGCACCCCTTTTTTCGTCATTGGCCCGGGCCAGAGCGGCAGCCCCCAGCGCGAACGCGCAAAGAATGGCGAACGAGACCGCCACCGTTGCGGAGTTCCATCGTTTCAACTTCATGAGGAGTGCCTCCGAAGGTTTCGATGCACGATTCAATTTCCCGGCGCCGGCGGGTTGTACCGCTCTAGCCAGGCGGCAATTTCGTGAAAAACGTCGCAGCGCTGCTCCCACAATCCGGGGAAATGCGGCGAACCGGGATAGGTGACCATGCGCACGGTCTTTCCGCGTTCCGCCAGGAAGACGTAGAATTCGCGGCCCTGAAACGCGGGAACGCGAATGTCGGCAGCGCCGTGCAGGATCAGGAGCGGCGTGCTGACCTGGTCCGCGTACATGATGGCCGAAAATTTCAGGAACGGTTCCGAATTGCGCTCCGGCCAGCGCTGATCGTAGTCCACCTGCGGGAGGTCGCTGGTGGGGATGAAACTGAGCCAGTCGGTGACCCCTGCCCCTTCGATCGCAGCGCGGTAGCGCTTCGTCTGCGTCACAGTCCAGGAGGTCATGAAGCCGCCCGCACTCCAGCCGTAGATTGCCAGGCGCTGCGGGTCGGCCCAGCCCTGCGCGACTGCGAAATCCGTGGCGCTATCCACGTCGCGGAAGGCGCGATCGCCAAAGTGCTGGTAAATCGCGTTCAAAAACGCCGAGCCGTAGCCGGTCGAGCCGCGGTACTGCGGCTGCAACACGACGTAGCCCATTCCCGCGATCAGCGAGGCGAAGGAATCGAAGGATAGCAGGTCATTTCCCTCCGGCCCGCCGTGCGGCAGGACGAGGAATGCATAGCGCCGCCCTTCGATATAGCCGGGCGGAAAGGTCGCAATGCCCTCGAGTGCGATGCCTTCTTTGCTGGTCCAGTGCACGACGCGCCGCGGGCCGAGCGCGAACTGGGAGATCTGATCCTGGCCTTCCTGCGTGATCGCTTTCAGCTCGCTGCCTTCAGCAACGGCGACGTTGCTCATCCGTTCGGGATCGGCAATCGTGAACACCAGATGATCGGGCGCCCCCGCCAGTTGCGGGAAAACCGGAGCCGCCGCGACCACGCCGCCCGGCCAGCGAAAGGCAGGCGCCAGGGTGTCGTTCTGGAAGGAATCGATCTCCCGTTGCACGCCGCGTTCCACGACGACCCAGACAGATCCGTGGGGATCGGCGGCGAGACTCGTGGCGGAGCCTGAAAGATCCGGCGTGCGGTCCACCGGAGTTCCTCCCGCTGCCGGAATCGTCCACACATGATCGGGCGTCAGCACCTCGGTGGTGGTCGACAGGAACGCGATCTCTGCGCCCCGATTCGCCCACGCGATGCCGCTTGCCGCGTTGGCAACTTCTGCGAGCCGCTGCGCACCCGAAACGGAGCAGACATCAATCATTGCGTGGACGTCGTGGTGACCGATCTTGGGCGTTTGCGAGAGGACGGCGATGGAAGATCCATCGGGTGACCAGGCGATATCGGTGATGTCGTGCAGCGCCGGGCACCACCAGGCGCCCGCCGTGCCATCAGCGTTCACGACGTAGAGGCTCGTCTCATCATTTTCGACGACAGTGTGCAGTTCGGCGAGCGGGTCGGGGGGTCTTGGGTCCGCCAGAACAACGAAGCGCGAGCCATCCGGGGAGATCAACGAAGCGTGGATGCCGCGCGGCAGGCTCGTGAGCGGCTTCGGGTCGCCACCCGCGATCGGAACGATGGCCAATTGTTCGACCTTCTCCTTCTCCTTTTCCTTCTCGAACGAACCGTACAGAGCTGTGCCTTCCTTCGTAAAGCCGGCGGGCGTGAAATGTTCCGGCAGGGTCAGCTTACGTGGATTCGATCCGTTCGACGCAATCAGTCTCCATTCGTGATGGGTCGGACCTTTTTCGCCGCCAAAATCCACGCGGTAGAGAATAGTCTCGCCGTCCGGGGCTACAGCGACCGCCGTCGCATCGCGCAGAGCGGCCCAATCCTCCGCTCGGAAAGGATGCTTCTCCGCTGCAAACGCAGCGCGGAAAAGTCCGAAAGACAATACAAGCACGCATGCTGCTGCGATACGATCCCGCTTGACTCTCATCTCTATTTTCCCCGGATAAATTGAAAACGCGCAAAACCCTATCACACTGCCGGGCCGCCACGATAGGCCCGCGATGCCCGGAGAGGTAGAATGGCGGTCCTGGGCCGGATTCGGCAGGGGGTTGAACATGAGCGGCACTGACAAGGGCAAGGCGAGAGTCTTCACGCCGGAGACATTCCGATTCTTCCGCGAACTGGCGCGGAACAACAACAAGGCGTGGATGGACGCGAACCGCGAGCGCTATCGCGCGCACGTTGTGGAGCCGCTCCACGCGCTGCTCGATCGGCTCGCGCCGTTCGTGCTGCGTCTCGATGCGGGCTTTCAAACGAGCGGGCGGACCGGCGAAAACTTCTCGCGGATCAATCGCGACATTCGTTTCGCCGCGGACAAATCACCCTACCGCGCGCAGATGTACCTGATGTTCGCGAATCCGCTAGCCGAAGACTGGCAGGGCGCGCAACTGTACGCGGGGATTTCGGCCGACGCGGTGACTGCCGGATTCCGGATCTATGGCAACACACGGAGCAAGAGCTCCGCGCTGGGCCAACTGGGCCGTCCACGGGCTCTCGCGCATCCGCAGTGGATTGAAAAGCGGAAGCGCCGGCTCCGCAAGCGCTACGAAAGCTACTGGTATTCCGCCGAGCGCGGCGAGTGGACGAAACATGCCAGCTGGCCCGCAAAGCCTGAAGAATGGAAGAAGCTGCAAGGCTGGATCGTCCGCCGGAGAATGAAGCCGTCCGCCGCTGTGCGCGGCAACTTTGCCGCCGAGATCGGGAAACTTTTCCGAGATGTTTTTCCGCTGTACGAATTTACGTCCTCGAAGCGCTGGAAGCCCTGAGCGACGCCAAATTCCTTTGGATGCCTCCGCGCCGGGCGCTATACTTTCCCGCCGTTCGAGCGAAATCATTCAGGAGATTCGATCCGTGAAAAAATCCTTTTCGAGATTCGCATTCTTTCTGATTCTCTGCGGCGCGCTTGCAGGGGTGCCGGTGTTTGCACAGGCGCCGGACTCCCCCAAGGCCGAAAAGCCGAAGGAAGAAAAGAAGCCCGCCCCGCCGGAAGAAAAAACAATCCTGACGAAACATTCGGCGCGCATCGGCGGGCAGGAAATCAAGTACACAGCAACGGCTGGCACCCTGTTGCTGAAGAAAGAGGACGGGACGCCGCAGGCCAGCGTCTTCTACATCGCCTACACGCGAGACGACGTGTCCGATCTCAGCCAGCGGCCGATTACGTTTGCGTTCAATGGCGGCCCGGGCTCCTCGTCCGTCTGGCTGCACCTCGGCGCGTTCGGGCCGCGGCGGGTGCAAATGGGCGACGTGGGCGGTTTGCTGCCGCCGCCGTACAAGCTGGTGGACAACGAGAATTCGCTGCTGGACGTCACCGACCTCGTTTTCATCGATCCGGTGACGACCGGCTACAGCCGCGCCGTCCCCGGCGAGGACGACAAGAAATTTCACGGCATCCGCGAAGATATCGAATCGGTCGGGGAGTTCATCCGCCTGTACACCACGCGCAACAAGCGCTGGGCATCGCCGAAATTCCTGGCCGGCGAAAGCTACGGCACCACACGCGCCGCGGGACTTTCCGGCTATCTGCAACAGCGTGACGGGATGTACCTGAACGGAATCGTGCTGATCTCGAGCGTGCTGAATTTCGAGACGCTCGCCTTCGACAAGGGCAACGACCTGCCTTACATCCTCTTTCTGCCCACCTACACGGCCACCGCGTGGTATCACAAGAAGCTGGCCGCGGATTTACAGGCCGATTTGCAGAAGGCGCTGGCGGAATCCGAGCAGTTTGCCGCCAACGAATACACGGTCGCCTTGACGGCGGGAGACAGGCTTTCGCCCGCCGAGCGCACGAAAACAGCGCAGAAGCTGGCGCGCCTGACGGGCCTCTCTCAGACATTCATCGAGCACGCGGACCTGCGCATCAGCATTGGGCGGTTCACGAAAGAGCTGCTCCGCGACCAGCGGCGAACCGTCGGCCGCCTCGACAGCCGCTTCGAGGGAATCGACGACGACGCGGCGGGCGAGCGCCCGGAATACGATCCGAGCAACGCCGCGATCACCGGGCCGTACACGGCGATGTTCAACGATTACGTCCGGAGCGAGCTCGGCTACGAGAACGATCTGCCGTACGAAGTGCTGACGGGCCGCGTGCGGCCGTGGAGCTTCGAGCCGTACGAAAACAAGTACGTCAACGTGGCGGAGACGCTGCGCAGCGCGATGACGCAAAATCCGCACCTGCGGGTCTTCGTGGCGAAGGGCTACTACGACCTCGCCACGCCGTTCTTTGCGGCTGACTACGTATTCAACCACCTGGGCCTCGATCCCACACTGCGCGACCACGTCAGTGGAGATTATTTCCAGGCCGGCCACATGGTGTACGTGAACCCGCCGTCGCTGGGAAAATTGAAGCAGGACATCGCGAAATTCATTCAGACGTCGTTGGCGCCATAGCGGAGGAACGGGGAGGAGCGATGGCGATCGGCCGCGAGGAAGCGCGCAAGAAACACGCAGCGGAGAGGGGACACGAGCAGTTCACGGACACCGTGTACGGCGTGCTCTGCGCCGCGTGCCATACTTACATTCTGATTGACCACACGAACTGCCCGCCCTCGTGTCGCGAGCACGATTCCTGCCGCCAGGCCTACTCCTGAATCCCGGCGGGTCTGGTGTTTGTTCTCACGCGGTTCAGATAGGAGACCGCCTCTACGGCGCCCACAGGCGCAGGCCGATGGTGTGCCAATAGAAGAGGTAGTTTGCCAGACCACAGCAGGCGACCGCGACGAGCAAAGAATGGATGCGCACTGCGGGCTTCACGTCGAGGCGGAAGGAACGCACCGCGAGCCACAAACCCCACAGTGAAAGCACGGCAAACGCCCACGTCAGCAGCCACAGTGCCACGGTGAGAATGTTGTACGTGCCGGTAAGCCAGCTGGGGATCGCATCCAGCAGGAAAAAGCCGGCCCCGAGCGAGAGCACGGCCAGCAGTGGCACATATCGCACCGAAAGGTGTCTTACATCTTTCATCCGCTTCATCAGTTTTCGTGGAACCCAAACGAGGGCGAAAACGATGGAACTAGCCATCAGCGCGAGCGCTGCCAAAACCAAACAGAGCCGGATGGCGGGCCAAGCGATGCCGGTCTTTCGGCCGAAGGTTCCCATGTCGGTGAACACGGGTGTGCCGTCTTCATCCGCGCAGAAAATCGAGCTCGCTTCGGACTGGTCCTCGTGACGAAATTGATTTGCGGCGACCGGGATGAGCTCAGTCGGTTTTCCAATCCAATTCTTCTGAAAGAGTTTGCCTCCCGAGACAAAGATTCTTCGCCCGCCCAGCAAGGAGTCCGCAAACGCGAACATCTGGCTCCGCGGGTTCGCCTTTTCGTAGTATCCGGCGACTTTCTCGAGTTCGGCCTGGGAGAGACTGGCCGCCGGCTGCTGCGGAGTTGGCTGCCCGGCGACGAGATGGCGGACAACGAGCTTCGTCAGCTCCCCGAGCGCGTTCGGTGAATTCGTGCTGTTGATGAAGACAACGAAGCCGATCCCGTGTTCAACGTTGTATCCGTACGACGACAAGAACCCGTCAATCCCGCCGTTGTGGCCGTGAATGACGACCGGCTCGTTCAGATCGGTGTAATTGGCAAGGCCGTAGCCCGCTTTCAGGCCCGCGCGCGCGGCGATCGTCGTCTGCGGAGACTCCATGCGATCGATTGATTCCGGCTTGACGATTTGCACGTCTCCCAGTTTGCCGCGATTCAACAGCATCTGGACGAAGTGAGCCATCTCGGCCGACGAGGATTTCAGATCACCGGCCGGCCGGAGATAAATGCTGACGTAGGGCACCGGTTTTGCGGAGTCGTCTCCGTAACCTTTCGCCAGCAGCGGCTGGTTCAGGTTCGTCAGCCGGAAATCCGAGTTCAGCATTCCCAGCGGCAGCAAGATGTTTTCGCGGATGTAGAGGTCGTAGGGCTGCTTCGTGATTTTTTCGATGAAGTAGCCGGCGATGCCGTAATCTGGATTGGAATACGACATTCGCGTGCCCGGCGGCCAGCGCGACGTCAGCGGCGACGTGAACCTCTGCAGCACCTGGAGCAGCGGAATATCCGGCGAGTCGAGCGCGTTGTACGCGCCGCTGGGGTGCATGTCGTCGAACCCGGCGGTGTGTTCGAGAAGATTGACGATTCGGATCGGATGCGTCGCTTCCCATGGATTGGGCACCGGAATTTCCGGCGCCACATCGGCGAGCTTCGCGTTCAGGTCGATCTTGCCTTCTTCCTGGAGCTTCAGCAGCGCCAACGCCACGAAACTCTTGCTGATCGAGCCGACGCGGAAGATCGTGTCGGCGGTGACGTCCTGGTTCGCTCGGATGTCCGCTTTGCCCATGCCGCCGGTCCAGATCACGTGGTCCGTCGCGACCAGCGCGATCCCGGCGCCGGGGACGTGCTGCTTCGTTAAAATTTTGCGGACTTCCTGCTGCAATTCCTCGATCGACTGCGGTGGGGAGGACGGCGCCGGCGCAGGTGTTTGCGAGCGGGCTGCATCGCCGCCCAGAGCTGCGAGAGAGAGCACGATCAGGCCTGTAAACAAAATAGCGCGATGCTTCATCCAACACTCCTTGCGAACCCGTCTCGAGGCCGCAGCGAATTCTACCGCATCACCGCAAATTGCCCGCGGCGGAGCGAGTGCTCGCCGCTGTCCTGCGCTTCCTGGAGCGGAAGGTCGAGCGATTTCGTTTTCAGAATGCTTCCCATAGTTTGGCGATCCCTATCTTCAAGCAGTCCATGCCGCGAGGGAATCCCGCCCAAATCGCGCAGTTGGATGCGGGGCGCATTCTATTCGTTTCCTTGCTGTCCGGCTATTCCAAATGCCGGCGCTACGGCTGCCATGAACCGTTGACGCCGCCCATAGCCCTGCGTAGGATGCCTCAAATCCCGTGAACGGAGAGAAGGAATAGCCGTCGGAGAAGAATGAAGAAACTCTCGAAAATTCTGACCTGGTTCGCCATTTCGCTCGCCGGCGCGGGAGGACTCGCAGCGATTGCGTTCGAGCGCAAGGAGCCGTTGAACGCAGTCTGGTTCATCGTCGCCGCGGTCTGCACGTATCTGGTAGCGTATCGCTTTTACTCCCGCTTCCTTTCGGCCCGCGTCCTCGCGCTCGATGCCTCGCGCGCCACGCCGGCGGAGCGTCTGGAAGACGGCCGCGATTTTGTCCCCACGAACAAGTGGGTTCTCATCGGACATCATTTCGCCGCGATCGCCGGGCCGGGGCCGCTCGTTGGCCCGACGCTTGCCGCGCAGTTCGGCTACTTGCCCGGCACGTTGTGGATCATCCTGGGCGCGGCGCTGGGCGGCTGCGTGCAGGATTTTACGATTCTGTTCTGCTCGATCCGCCGCGACGGTAAATCGCTCGGCCAGATGGCCCGCGAGGAAGTGGGCAAGCGCGGCGGAATGATCGCGCTCCTCGCGGTTCTATCCATCATGGTCATTCTTCTGGCGGTCGTGGCGCTGGTAGTCGTCAACGCGCTGAAGGCCTCGCCGTGGGGCGCCTTCACGCTGGCGCTGACCATCCCGATCGCCCTGCTGATGGGCATTTACATGCGCTACGTTCGCCCCGGGCGCGTCCTGGAAGCCACGGCGATCGGAGTGGTGCTCATTGTTTTCGCAGTTGTTGCCGGGCGGTGGGTGAACGATTCTCCCGCCTGGTCGCAAGTGTTCACGCTCTCGGGCCCCGCGCTCGCCCTGGCGATCATTGTGTACGGCTTTGCGGCCTCGGCGTTGCCGGTGTGGCTGCTGCTCGCGCCGCGCGACTACCTGAGTGCCTTCATCAAGGTTGGCGCGGTGGCGGCGCTGGCCGGTGGCATTCTTCTGGTGCGGCCGACGCTGCATATGCCGGCGCTCACGCGCTTCGTGGACGGCAACGGGCCGGTTTTCGCCGGAAAAATGTTTCCGTTCTGCTTCATCACGATTGCGTGTGGCGCCGTCAGCGGCTTTCATTCGCTGATTTCTTCCGGCACGACGCCGAAGATGATTCTGCGCGAGCCGCACGCCCGGCTCGTGGGCTACGGCTCCATGCTGATGGAATCATTTGTCGCCGTGATGGCGATGGTGGCGGCGTGCGCGCTCGACCCGGGAGTCTATTTCGCGATCAATAGCCCCGCAGGAATCGTCGGGAAGACGGCCGAGGCGGCTGCCACGACGATTCGTTCCTGGGGCTTCGCCCTCGACCCGCAAACAATGATCTCGCTCGCCCAGCGCGTTGGCGAACGGACCCTGCTCGACCGCACGGGCGGCGCACCTTCGCTCGCCGTCGGCATGGCGCAAATCTTCAGCGGGACAATTGGCGGCGAGCGCCTCCTGAGCATCTGGTATCACTTTGCGATCATGTTCGAGGCCCTGTTCATCCTTACGGTGCTCGATGCGGGCACGCGCGTGGGCCGCTTCATGGTGCAGGAGCTGCTCGGGCACGTGTGGAAGCCGATCGGCCGCACCGGCTGGTATCCGAGCATTCTTTCCACCAGCGCGCTGATCGTCGGCGCTTGGGGCTATTTCCTGTGGCAGGGCGTGCGCGACCCGCTTGGCGGGATTAATTCGCTGTGGCCTCTGTTCGGCATATCGAACCAGTTGCTTGCGGCGGTGGCGTTCGTGGTGGCGACCACGATTCTGATCAAAATGGGGAAGCTGCGTTGGGTCTGGGTAACGCTGGCGCCGACGGCGTGGCTTGTCCTGGTGACGATGACGGCGAGCTACCAGAAGATTTTTCATCCGAATCCGCGCATCGGCTTTCTGGCGCAGGCGCGCGTGTTCTCCGAGCAGATGGCGGGCGGCGCGATTCCTGCTGAAAAAATCGCGGAAACGCATCGCCTGATCTTCAACAATCGGCTCGATGCTGCGGTAACAGCAGTGCTCGCGGTGATGGTGCTTGTGCTGGTTGCCGAGGCGCTTGGCGAGTGGTACCGCATCCTGCATGGCGGTAAGGAAGCGGTGCTGCACGAGGCGCCTTACGTTGCCACGGGCTGGGCGGAGGGCGACTGATGCGCGAGGCCACAAGACGCACACGAAAAGCGCTTGCAGCGCTCTGGTGGTGGCTGCGGCAGATGAGCGGCGACGCCGCCTACGAAAACTATCTCCGCGCCGCTCGCGCGAACTCCGGCGCCGCGAGCGCCATGCAGCCGCTGTCGCGCGAGGAGTTCTACCTCGATGCGCTTCGCCGGCGCTATTCCGGCGTCAGCCGCTGTTGCTGAGTCCCGATCGCGAGGATGCCGGCGCGCTGCAACACGCCGAAAATAAGAATGGACGCTTTCGGCCTGCAAACCCTATAATTTTTGATTGTTCTGCCTGGCTGGCACCCCATGCTTCCCAGCAGGTTCGGTGGTTCGCGACTGAGGGAGCGCGCCGAATGAAAGCTGCTTCGCAAAAGATTGTTCCGCTGGCGCCGGAGCTGCGGCCAACCGCAGCGCTGCAAATGTACCTCGAAACGATCTGTTATCAGACGCGTGAGCGCCTCGAGCTGATCAACATCACCCGCGACCTGAACGAAATCGTCCGCAAGCACGGCTTGAAGGCAGGGTTCGTGCTCGTCCAGTCGCTGCACACCACCACCGCCATCTTCATCAACGAGTTCCAGCAAGCGCTGCTCGACGACATCAAGGCGTTCCTCGAGAAGCTGGTCGGCCGGATTGACTACTGGCGGCACAACGACCCGAAGCTCTCCGAGTGCAGCCGCAAGAACGCCGATTCCCATCTCCGCGCCATGCTGCTCGGCCACACACTTTCGGTGCCGGTGCGCAACGGCGAGCTGGCACTAGGGACCTGGCAATCCATCATCCTGGCCGAACTGGATGGGCCGCGCGATCGCGCCATTCAGGTGCAGGTCCTCGGCGTCCAGGAAGAGCCCGAGAAGTAACCTCTCCTTTTCAATCGGATTCGGTCGCGCCCCAGCGCGCTGCCTCTTTACATCTGTGGTTTGACTCGGCAGGCAGCGCAAACTACCATTGCCGCGCCGGATTGCTTCGGCTGCGCGGAGGTCGGGGATGCGCTCGAAACGGGTCGGTGTTCTCACAACGCTGCTTGCGCTTGGCGCGATGATGGCGTTCGCGGCTCTGCCATTCGCATGGAGCGGCAAGATCGAAGCATCGGCCCCGGCCGGCCTCGTCTCCTCCGACCCGCGCCTGCACGGCGCCTACCGCTTCGAGCGCGGCGGATGGATCTATGCCCATCTCGAAGGCTCGCCCGAGCACATCGGCTTCCAGCACGGCTACCTGCTCGCGCCGGAGATCGAGGACGCGTTCCAGGCGATTCGCCTGGAGGACACGCACGAGACCAAGCGCGATTGGAATTTCTTCCGCAAGACGGCGCACGACATGCTTTGGCCGAAGATTGACGCCGAATACCAGCAGGAACTGAACGGCATTGTCGAAGGACTGAAGGCGCGCGGCGTGGCCATTGACATTGACGATCTGGTCGCGTTCAACGCGTTCGAAGAGCTGCCGGGCTACTATGTTCCCTGGCTCAACGCGCGCGAGAAAGTTGCAGGCGCGCCGCACCTCACCAGTCCCGGAAATTGCAGCGCATTTGTCGCCACCGGCAGCTATACCCGCGACCACCAAATTGTGATGGCGCATAACAACTGGACCAGCTACCTCGCGGGCGAGCGCTGGCGCATCGTTTTCGACATCGCGCCCGAGCACGGCTACCGCATGCTGATGGACGGTTTCCCCGGCGTGATCACGAGCGACGACGACTTTGGAGTCAATTCCGACGGGATCATGGTCACCGAAACCACGATCACGCAGTTCAACGGCTGGAATCCAGACGGCAAGCCGGAATTCGTCCGTTCGCGCAAGGCGATGCAATACGCCGGCTCGATCGACGACTACGTGAAAATCATGCTCGACGGCAACAACGGCGGCTATGCGAATGAATGGCTGCTCGGAGACCGCAAGACCGGCGAAATTGCGCAGCTCGAATTGGGGCTGAAGCACACGAAGCTCTGGCGGGCGAAAGACGGTTATTTCGCCGGGTCCAACTTTGCGAGCGATCCCGAGGTCATCAAGGAAGACACCACCTTCGACCCGAAGAATTCCGCTTCCTCGCCGAACGCGCGCCGCGCCCGGTGGGTGCAACTGATGCGCGAATCGAAAGGCCAACTTGACACCGCGCTCGCCGAGAAATTCCTCGGAGATCATTTCGATACGGTTGCGAAAAAAGAAGCCGCCGACGAGCGCACCCTCTGCGGCCACGCCGACGTCTCACCGCGGCCCATCAAGGAATGGGAATGGGGCCCCCACCATCCCGGTGGCGCAGTTCAGGGCAAGGTGACAGACAGCCGCATGGCGGAAGCCATGACGTTCGTCGCGCGTATGGGGCATCCCTGCGGCGCAGATTTCCACGCCAAAGAGTTTCTTGCGTCGCACCCGGAGTATGGCTGGCAGGCTCCCGTGCTGCGCGACATGCCGGCAGGCCCCTGGACAGAGTTTCACGCCGGCGAGCGAACGCCTCACTGAGTCCGAGACACAGCCCGGCGGCGCGCGGTGAGCGGCTGCTACTTTTCTACCGCAAGGTTATTCGTTACCGAGAAGACGCCGGGCACTCCGCTCGCACGGAGATAGGCAAGGTCCTTGTCCGTCTGATTGGCAACTGCCCCTTCGAGCGTGACGTGGCCGTTCTTCACGATAATGTGAATGGGCGGCACGGCGCGCAGTTCGTACTGCTGCAGTTGCGAAAAGCCGTAGATCGCGCGATACGTGGCGCGGCGGATGCGATTGTCACTCGGTGACGGCGGCAGGATTTCGATTTTGTTGATTACTTTCTCCACCCCCTCGATCTCCTTGACCGCGTCTTCCGCATCGCCTTTCAGCGAAGGCGTGTTGACTTGCCCCAGCAGCGTAACGGTGTAGCCGCTGATGCTGTACTGCAGATTGTCGAACACCGAAAAGCGCGGCAGCATCAGGAGCCGATGCCGCACCTCCTTCTGCAGGTATGCGTCGAATTTTGTCACGTCCTTCGAGTCAGGCCGTTTGTCCTGCACTGCGGCAGTTGAATACATGCCGGCTGCGGTGACCAACAGACTCAACAGGAGAGGGACGCGAATGGTCTTGAGCAGGATTCTCATGGTTGCCTCCGGCGCGGTCTATTTTGTTTGATGCGCTGGGCCCAGCCTGCGTTTCCTCAGCCGCCGTCGCCGCCGCGAATTGACTTGCGCGCGCGCGGCACCTAACATGGCCGCTCGAGAGGGGTGACCACGTGGCCTTGCGGATGAACTCTCGCGAACTAAACGGCATCCTCGTCGTGGACCTGAACGGGCGCATCACGCTGGGGGAAGGCTGCGAGCAGCTTTCTCAGCTCTTGAGTGACGCCGTCGCGAAGGGACAGAAGAAAATCCTCTTAAACCTCGCGGAAGTGCCTTTCATTGACAGCGCTGGAATCGGCGCTTTGACCAAGGGACTCCTGACCGCGCGGCGCCAGGGCGGAACGATGAAGCTGGTGCATCTCACGAAGAATATCCGCGATCTTCTCCAGATCACGAATCTATATCAGGTCTTCGAAGTTTTCGCCGACGAACCCGCGGCGACGGCGAGCTTCCGCTGTATGCGCCGCGCCCTGATTTCTCCAAACCTGGAAAGTCACCGCGCGACACGCGGTGATCGTGATTCCGGCTCGCCGGATCACACCGATCAACTACTCCGGTTCTTCCTCGTCGTTCCGCTTCAGGTGCCTGATTTTCATCGTGACGTGAATGTCGCGCGACTTCGCTTGCGCCAGAATCGCGCGCCTCGTTTCGGCGGGGAGGGCTTCGGGCGGATAGACGCCGGCCAGGTCGCGCGGAAACTGCTTCACGAAAAGTGCGGCTAGGTGGGCGGTCGCGTACGAAATCGGTGTCCCCAGGAGGCCGCGTGCCCGAAGCTTGTAGAGCGTCGGAAAATCGGCATCCCAGCGGATCTGGAGCGGCTCCTCATTCTTGGTTCCGCGGACGAGGACCGCCGCCGCGAGGCGCGCGTTTTCGAGGGCGCCCTGGCGGATCAGGCGCGCCACCATCCGCGGCGTCGGCGTCTTTGGGAAACGCTTCAGCACCATCCCGCGCGAGCGGCTCAGCTTGCCCTGGCGATGCCAGCGGCGCAGTTGCTCGATGTCGCGGCCGCCGATTTTCGCCTCCATCTCGCGCATGGGCAGGAAATGCGGCAGCGTCCCGATCTCGTCCTGCGCCGCGAGATACACCGGCACCTCCCCGATCGGCGGTGGAAACCGGAACAGCTCGCGCTCGCTGAATCTCCTCCCGAGCCGGAAGCGCCCGTCGCGATAGAGCCGCGGGTGCGACACTGCCTGATCGAAGGCCACGTCCGCCGACCAGGTCGAGACCGGGTCTTCGCTTTCAGTGCTCTCGTAGAGACGAATGTGGACGCTCTCGATCGCGTCGAGCATCTCCGCGCCTCGCTTGACGAGCAAATTCGTCAGGCCCGGGGCGACGCCCACGTTAATTACCGCAGCGCGGTTTTTCGCCTCGAAGCGCTTGTGAAACCGAAGCTGCTCCGCCTTGAACGGATTCCGCGTCAGCCGCGAATTGAGGTCGAGGTAGTGAACGCGCAAGCGCAGCGCCGCGCGCAATACCACTTCGTTGAACACCGCCGGCGACGCATTCACAAGAAGGTGGCAACTCCTTGCCGCGCGCACGATGGACCAAAGGTTTCGCGCGTTCACCGTTTCGACGCGAATCTGACTTTTCTTGCCGAGGAAGCGGCGGGCGCGCTCCACGTCCCGGTCGCCACACCACACCGTATGCCCTTGTCGCGCCAGCAGTTGCGCCAGCAGCGAACCGGCTCCGCCCACTCCGAGGACAAAGATTCGCATCGGGCCGAAACTCTACCATAATCCCCCGGCTAGCCGCGCGGTGCGCTCGCATCGCATGCAAAGCGCGCTCGTTCAACAGCGAATTGCGCCCTCGCCCCGGGCGGCGTAGAATGGCTTCGTAATTCTCCGACCCCCGGCGTCTTCGGGAGAGACATCCCATGACGCGGGGGCGATCCCGTCCCGCACCCTGGGGGCGGGAAACGTCCGACAGAGTTGGACGTTCAGGGTCCCGGTGGAAACGCCCGGGCCTCCCGCGTTTGGAAAGGAGAATGCCCGGCTGAAGCAAGGTGCATGCCGCCGGGCACTGGCCCGAATCCGAACGCGGATTTGGGCTTTTGATTTTGGACTCAATGTTAAGCGAGCCAGCCAACTCGACCACCGCATCCAGGACGGATATGACACTGCGCGACAGCTACGGGCGCGCGATTACCGACCTGCGCATCTCGGTGACCGACCGGTGCAACTTCCGGTGCGTTTATTGCCGCTCAGCCAACCCGGAAAACCACATGGCCGAGCACGCCCTTCTCCGCTGGGATGAACTCGAGCGATTGGCGCGCATCCTCGTCGGGCTGGGCATTCGCAAGATCCGCGTGACCGGTGGCGAGCCGCTCGTCCGCCACGGTGTCGAGGACTTCGTCGCGAGCCTGCGGGCCATCGGCGTCGCCGATCTCTCGATGACCACGAACGGCCACTTGCTCGCCGAGCGGTGTGACCGGCTCGTTGCGGCCGGACTCAATCGCATCAACATCAGCCTCGACTCGCTCGACCGCGCGAAATTCGAAAAGATCACGCGCACGCAGGCATTTGCCCGCGTGATCGCAGGGATCGACGCGGCCCAGGCGTCGCCGCTCCGCCCGGTGAAGGTGAACGCCGTCCTCGTGCGCGGGCTCAACGACGACGAAGTCGAATCGTTCGCCGCCTTCGCCCGCGAACGTGATCTGACCATGCGATTCATCGAGTTTATGCCGCTCGATGCCGACCGCCACTGGACGCGCGAGCTTGTGGTTACCGCCGCGGAGATTCATCGCCGCATCCACGCGCGCTGGCCGCTGGTCGAAATCCCGAATGAGCGCAGCGAGACCGCGAAGAAATATAAATTCGCGGACGGCCGCGGCCAGATCGGCCTGATCGCGCCGGTTTCGCAGCCGTTTTGTGGCTTCTGCTCGCGGATCCGCCTGACGGCCGACGGCAAATTGCGCACCTGCCTCTTCAGCAAGGAAGACCACGACCTGAGGCCGCTCCTCCGCGGCCGCGCGAGCGACGCCGAGATCGCGAAGGAAATCCGCGATATCGTGCTGGATAAGGAGCGCGGTCACCGCATCAACGAACCGGATTTTGTACCGCCCTCGCGCACAATGGTTTACATTGGGGGCTAGCGAACCGGTTGGGAAACCATGGGCGACGCCGAAGGAAAACTGTTCACCTTAAAAGAAGCCGAGCAGGCGCGCGCGGTGCTCGAGCCGCTGCTCCTTGAGGCGATGGAGGCGCGCCGGAAAATGGCCGACTCCGGCAAACAGCTCGGCGCGATCGTGGAGCGCATCTCGCAGCGCGGCGGCATCCTTCTCTCCTACGAGCACGCCGCGCGGCTGCGGGCGCAGCATGATGCCATGGAACTCTCCGTGCGCAGGGTCATCGAGCAGATCGAATCCACCGGCTGCGTTGTGAAGGACCTCGACGCAGGCCTGCTGGATTTTCCCGCGCGGCTCAACAACGAGGACGTGTATTACTGCTGGCGCGTCGGCGAGGACCGCATTCGCTTCTATCACCGGCAGAGCGAAGGATTTGCCGGGCGCAAGCCGATCGATCCGCGAGACGCGGGCTACCACAACCCCATCCAGTAGCGTATCGCCCACGCCAAGCGCGAATCCAACTCGACGGCGGCGATGGAGATGCCGCCAGGGGACTACCTGTGACCGAGCGCGCTGAAAGCCGCCTGAAGAATTCCGCCAGCCCTTATCTGCGTTCCGCCGCGCATCAGCCGGTGGACTGGCACGAGTGGGGCGAAGAAGCCTTCGCGCGCGCCCGCGCCGAAGACAAGCCCATCCTGCTCGATATCGGCGCGGTCTGGTGCCACTGGTGCCACGTGATCGATCGCGAGAGCTACGAGAACGCCGAGATCGCCGCAATCATCAATCACAATTACGTTCCCGTGAAGGTGGACCGCGACGAGCGGCCCGATGTGGACGCCCGCTACCAGGCCGCTGTCAGCGCGATTTCGGGCCAGGGCGGCTGGCCGCTCACCGGATTTCTGACGTCCGACGGAAAGCCCTTCTTCGGCGGCACGTATTTCCCTCCCGAGGACGCCATGGGCCGCCCCGGATTCAAGCGCATCCTCGTGACCATCGCCGAGGCCTACCGCTCGCGCCGCGCCGAGGTGAACCAGTCAGCCAAAGCCCTCGAAGAGGCGGTGGCGCAGGCGGAACTTTTTCAGGGCGCTCACGCGGAATTCGACCCGCGGCTTGTGGACGCGATGGTGGACTCCATCGTCCGGCAATTCGATTTGCGCCACGGCGGCTTCGGCAGCGCCCCGAAATTCCCACATGCCTCGGCAATGGATCTGCTACTCGAGCGCTACCAAGCCACGCGGGAGGCGCCGCTGCTCACCGTCGCGGAAACCACGCTGGAGAAGATGGCTTCCGGCGGCGTATACGACCAGCTCGCCGGCGGCTTCCACCGTTATTCGGTGGACGAGCGCTGGCTGGTGCCGCACTTCGAGAAAATGTCGTACGACAATTCCGAGCTGCTGAAGAATTTTCTGCACGGCTGGCAGGTGACGCAGAAGCCATTTTTCCGCGAAACCGCCGAAGGAATCATCAGCTGGGTGCAGCAAGTGCTGTCCGACCAGGTGCGCGGCGGGTTCTACGCGAGCCAGGATGCTGACATTTCACTCGAGGATGACGGCGATTATTTCACCTGGACCCTGGACGAGCTTCGCGCCGCGCTTTCGCCCGAAGAAGCGCGCGTCATGGAACTGTATTACGACGTCGGGGCCGACGGTGAGATGCACCACAACCCGGCCAAGAATGTGCTGTGGATCGCGCGCCGTCCGGAAGAAATCGCGGCACAGCTCAAACTCAGCGAAGCCGATGTTCGCTTTCTCATCGCTCGCGCGAAGGCAAGAATGCTCGACGCGCGGCTCCGCCGCCCCTCACCCGCTGTGGACTCGACGCTGTACGTGAGCTGGAACGCGATGTTCTGCTCCTCATTTCTGGAAGCGGCGCGTGTCCTCGGCCGCGACGATTGCCGCTCCTTCGCCCTGAAAACCCTCGACCGCATCTTCGCGGAAGCCTGGGACGATGCCCGCGGCTTCGGCCATCGCCTCGGCGGGCCGCGCCTCGAAGGTTCGCTCGACGACCAGGTGTTTGCCGCCGGCGCCTTGCTCGACGCCTACGAAGCAACGCTCGACCGGCGCTATTTCGACCATGCCGAACGCGCGATGCGGCTGGCGATTGAAAAGTTCGGCGATGCCGAGGGCGGCGGCTTCTTCGACCGTGCTGCCGACGCGCCCCCGATAGGCGGCCTTGATGTTCGCCGCAAGCCGCTGCAGGATTCGCCTACTCCTGGCGCGAATTCAGCCGCTGCGATTGTCCTCGAACGCCTGTATGGTTTCACGGGAAACACGCTCTACAAAGATTGGGCGGGGAGAACGCTGGAAGCGTTCGCGGGGCTTGCGCCGCAGCTCGGCCTTTTTGCCGCCACGTATGGCCTTGCAGCGCTGCTTCACGCACGGCATCCGTTGCAGGTTGTTGTCACCGGGGCCGCGAACGATCCGAACGCCGCTGCACTTGAACAGACCGCGGAGCGCGTTTATCGCTTCGGCAAAGCCGTCCTGCGCGTCACGCCCGGCGCGCTCACCCGCGACGGCCTCGCCCCGGCTCTCAAAGAAACCATTCCGTACCTGCGCGCCGATCAGGCCCAGGCGCTCGTCTGCGTCGAGACCACCTGCCACCCGCCTGTCACCGACCCAGCAAAGCTCGCCGCCCTCCTTTCAGAAGTCAGTTCCAGCGCTGCTGCACGCTAGGGCTTTTCCTTGCTGCGAACGAGATGTACTTCGCCGCTGAACGCTTTAGTATCATCGGCAAATTTCAGGACTAGCTTCTGCAGGTCCTGGGATGGGGCGGTGAGGATGATCAAGTTGTCCTCCAGACTCTCATGCGGGATGGCGATTTGTTTTTCATCCAGCGCTTTCTTCAGCCAGTCATCATCAAGGCTGCGAAGACGCAGGCTGTTTTCATCAAGCCAAACGCGGTGGAAGGAATGAGTGGCGAGCGCGAAGATGGGGACGCCAACGTCCTTTCCGTGAACGCCCAGATCAATAATGCTGACATCCAAGAAGAGGGATTGGCCGAGGCGAACAAGATAAGCGCGGAATTTCCACTCTTCCGGTCCATCCGGGTCTTTCACGGCGAGCAGGTAGGATTGGTCTTTGGACTCGGCAATCTCCCAGGCAGCTTTGGCGTCTGCATCGTCCGCATCTACCCACCGGCCGACGAGAAATGGGTTCGAGACCAAATCATTCTGGCTCGAGAACAAAGGGTGCAATGATTGGACGGGAAGGCATCCCGCCAGAAGCAGGAGGCCTGCAAGTGCCAGCGCGATCGCGAGTTTCCTCATGGTCCCTCCGGGCAAGGAAGGAATGCTTCTGCGAAGTCTACCACGCTCTCGATTGGCTCGCCTGTGGTTGCCGCGCCATGAGCCCGGTGCGATAATCGTTTCGCACGATGCGGGGCACACGTCGCTGGCGCCTTTGCAATGGGGGAAAAGATGTCCCTGAGAGATGCGTGGATTGAGAAGCGCCTGGCCCCGAATGGAACGGGGCAGGGCGCGGCGGGAACGAACGGGGACCGCAACGTTTCGCAGATGCATTTCGCCCGCCAGGGCCTGATCACCGAGGAAATGGAATACGTCGCGCGGCGCGAAAAGCTCGATCCCGAACTGGTTCGCAGCGAAGTAGCGCGCGGCCGCGCCATCATTCCCGCGAACATCCACCATCGCAACCTCGAGCCCATGGGCATCGGCGTCGCTTTCTGCTGCAAGATCAACGCGAATATCGGCAATTCCGCGACGACCTCGAACGTTGACGAAGAGTTCGAAAAGCTGCACCGCGCCGTGCATTACGGCTCCGACACGGTGATGGACCTCTCGACCGGCGGCGACATCCCGAATATCCGCCGGGCGATCCTTGACGCTTCGCCCGTGCCCATCGGCACCGTCCCGATTTACGAGGCCATCTCGAGGGTGCGCCGCGCCGAGGACCTTACCATCGGCGTGATGCTCGAAGTGATCGAGGAGCAGGCCGAGCAGGGCGTGGACTACATGACGATTCACGCGGGCGTGCTGCGCGAATTCCTGCCGCTCGTCCGCCAGCGCATCACCGGCATCGTCAGCCGCGGCGGAGCGCTGCTGGCCCAGTGGATGAGCTTCCACAAGGAACAGAACTTCCTCTACGAGCACTTCGACGAACTCTGCAAGGTTTTCAAGAAGCACGACGTCAGCTTTTCCCTCGGCGATGGCCTGCGCCCCGGCTGTCTGGCGGACGCGAGCGACGAAGCGCAATTCGCCGAGTTGCGCGTTCTCGGCGAGCTGACGAAAAAAGCCTGGGAGCACGACGTGCAGGTGATGATCGAAGGCCCGGGCCACATCCCGATGGACCAGATCGAGCTGCAGGTGCAGAAGGAAAACGAGATGTGTTACGAGGCGCCGTTCTATACGCTCGGTCCGCTGGTCACCGACATCGCTCCCGGTTACGATCACATTACCAGCGCGATCGGCGCGGCGATGATCGGCTGGCACGGCGCTTCCATGCTTTGTTACGTCACCCCGAAGGAGCATCTCGGCCTCCCGAACGCCGACGACGTTCGCCAGGGCGTGATTGCCTATAAGATCGCGGCACATGCGGCGGACGTGGCCCGGCATCGTCCCGGCGCGCGAGACCGCGACGATGCGCTCAGCTACGCGCGGTTCCTGTTCGATTGGGAAAAGCAGTTCCAGCTTTCGGTCGATCCGGAAACAGCGCGGGCGATGCACGACGAAACTCTGCCAGACGATTTCTACAAGGATGCGAAATTCTGCTCGATGTGCGGGCCGAAGTTCTGCTCGATGAACGGCACGCAGATCGCGGAGATTTATCAGGGACTCGACCAGAAAGAGCGGCAGCAGAAATTCGTCGAGCTGCTTGCCAAAGTCGAAAGATGATATCGTCCGGGATCGTTCGCGGGATGCCATGCGGAAGGCGGGCTTGACGGGCCGAAGAATCCCTCCGTTGTGAAAAAGGAGAAACAAACATGATCGTTGTGATCACCGGCGGAACAGGCAAAGTCGGCAGCGAGGCGACGCGGATCCTCACGAGCCAGGGAGTGGCCGTGCGGGTGCTGACCCGCGACGCGTCGAAAGGCGCGCGGCTGCCCGAGGGCGCCACCGCCGTGGTCGGCGAGCTGGCGAAGCCAGACACGCTGGCGGATGCGTTTCGCGGCGCCGACGGGCTGTTCCTGATCACGCCGCTCAGCCAGACGGAGACGGAGGAGGGCAACGCGGGAGTCGAAGCCGCCAAAGCGGCGGGCATTCGCCGGATCGTCTATCTGTCGGTGGCGATGCCGGAAGGCTCGACGCACATTCCGCATTTCGCGAGCAAGATTCCGATCGAGGAAGCCGTGCAGGAATCGGGGATGGCGTGGTCCATTCTGTGGCCGAACAATTTTTTTCAAAACGACCTCGGCCTCGAGCAGGCCATCACACAGTACGGCGTGTACCCGCAACCGATCGGGTTGCAAGGGATGAACCGCGTGGACACGCGAGACATTGCCGACGCGGCTGCCAACTGCCTCACAAAAGAAGGGCTCGATGGTCAGGTCTATCCGGTGCACGGGCCGGACGCACTGAACGGCCCGCAGACGGCCGAGATTTACAGCCGCCACCTCGGGCGCGAAGTCCGCTACGGCGGCGACGACCTCAAGGCGTGGTCCGCGCAAGTGAAGAACCTGATGCCGGCGTGGATGATCGAAGATCTGGTCATCATGTACGAATTTTTCCAGAAGAATGGCTTCCGCGCCCCCGACGGCGATTTCGCTCTGCAGCGCGAAGCCGTTGGCCACGATCCGCGGAGCTTCGAGGCCTTTGTCGCTGAAATCGCGCCGGTTTGGAAAGCAAAAACCGCCACTCATGCCTGAGATCCATCACGACGAAAAACTGCGCGAGGAATTCAACCGCTGGGCCGAATCCGGCAAAGGCGAAAGCATGGAGGAGGACCATCGGCTGATCGTCGAGCCGGCGCTTGCGCTCATGCGGCTCGCGCCTGACGACAACGTCCTCGACATCGGCTGCGGCGCCGGCTGGCTCGCGCGGCTGATTGCGCCGCAGGTGCGCGCAGGACGCTTCGTCGGCACGGACATTTCAGACGAGATGGTCCGCCACGCGCGGCGCAACTGCGTGGACCTCGAGAATGCCGTCTTCATCGTCGGCGGCGTGGACGAACTCCCCTGGGAATCGAATTTCTTCACGAAGGTAATTTCCGTCGAATCGGCGTATTACTGGCCCGACCCCGCGCAGGGGCTCCGCGAAATCTTTCGCGTCCTGCGCGAAGGCGGCTCGGCGTGGATCGTCATCAACTACTATCGCGACAATCTCCATTGCCACCAGTGGGGCTCGCTGCTCGCCGTGCCGACTCATCTGCTTTCTGCGGACGAGTGGGCGAAGCTGTTTCGCGACGCGGGATTCGTTGATGGCGCGCATCGCCGGATCGTGGACCCCACGCCTGCGCCCGAGGTTTACAACGGCCGCTGGTTCAAAGACGCCGCCGAATTGCGCGCCTTTAAGCAGGAAGGCGCTCTCCTCATCTACGGGTCCAAGCCCAGCTCTTGACCACTGATGAGCACAGAGGAACGCGAATAGCGGAGCCAGAAAACGGAAATCAGCAAGATAGATAAAAACCAATCTCGCAATTCGGTCGCTTTCCGATCTTTCAACCTCACTCTTCCAGATTCTGGTTCTTCATCCGTGTTCATCGGTGTTGTCAGGGGGTTCATTCTGCTGTTTGACTCCCGCGCAGCGGCCTCGATATACTCATCGTTTGGAGATCCCGCGGGAGAGCTGATGGGCGTCCTCGACAACCGTTTCGAACGCAGCTACGTTCTGTCGTCGGTGGATTACGTCTTCAACTGGGCGCGCAAAAGCGCCATCTGGCCGCTGACGTTCGGCCTCGCCTGCTGCGCCATCGAAATGATCGCGTCCACCACTTCGCGCTTCGACATCGCCCGGTTCGGCGCCGAGGTCTTCCGCCCCTCGCCGCGCCAGGCCGACCTGATGATCGTTGCGGGAACCGTGACTCTCAAAATGGGCCCGGTGTTGAAACGCGTCTGGGACCAGATGCCCGATCCCAAGTGGTGCATTTCGATGGGCGCTTGCTCGAGCGTCGGCGGGCCATTCAACGTGTACTCGGTCCTCCAGGGCGTGGATCGCATCGTCCCGGTGGACGTCTACGTGATCGGCTGCCCGCCGCGTCCCGAAGGGCTTTTCTACGCCCTGCTGAAGTTGCAGGACAAGATCGATCAGATGACGCTGGCGAAGCGGCCCACGGAAGTGCGGCTGCGCCCGGAGATGGTGGAAGACTTCAAGCGCGGCGTGATGGTGGCGCAGACTCCCCAGCCGCGCTGAGAGCGAGTTTGACAGCCTCCGAATTCTCCCCCAAGGAGCAGAGCAATGGCTTTTATGCGCGCCGCGAAGAAGGATGATGTTCCTGCCGGCTCGATCCGCGAATTCCAGCTCGACGGCAAGACCATTGCCGTGGCCAACGTGGACGGCAGGCTCTACGCCATCGACAATACCTGCCTGCACCGCGGTGGCCCGCTTGGCGAGGGCGTGCTTGAGGGGAATACGGTCACCTGCCCGTGGCACGGCTGGCAGTACGACGTCACCAGTGGCAAAGTGTCCATGAATCCTGCCGTCGGCGTGGAATGCTACCCGATCGAGATTCGCGGCGACGACATTTTTGTCAACTGCGGCTAACCTTTGTGATTACAATTACTTAGAAGACATCTGCTTTATAGTTCCAGCACAGCCTCCCTTTAAATCCGCCGATAAGTCTTTTGTTGCGTGCGCCTTCTATGTATAGTGCGCCGGATATAATCTTGAAAATGACACATCCGGTACCGACCCGCCGCCACTGGCTGCTCGCGGTTGACCCCCGCATCTACCACTGGGACACCCTTTTCGTGAAGGGGAAGGAAATGTTTCGCCACGCTGGCAAGCGTCCCGACGCGCTGCGCCAACTGAAGCAGATGCGCCGTGGCGATCGCGTCCTCTGCTATCACGGAAAACCGGACCATTCTCTCTATGCCATCGCGGAGGTGACGCGCGATCCGTATCCGGATCCGCACGACACCGATGGAAAGCTGCTGGTGATTGATCTGCGCGCTGTCGAGCGCCTGCCGAAGCAGGTGACGCTCGCCGAGTTGCGCGAGATTCGCCTTCTGCGTAAAGTGAAGTTTCTCAAAAACACGCGCCTCACCATCTGCCCGCTCACCGACGAGGAATACACCGAGATCCTCCGCATGGCCGGGATTGTCGCCTCGCCCGGAATTCCTTTGCCTTGATGGATGCGGCAATCTTGTCCCCCTTCGCACGACCGCAACCCATTTGTTTTTGTGACGAGCCTGCTAAGATAGCGGCGTCTTGATTGGCGCGTACGGGGGATCCGATCCCTTTCCTGAGCCGGGAGAACTGATATGCGCGTTCGATTTGTTTTGAATGTGCTCGGAGTGGCGGCGCTGGTGTCCGCCGGCGGCATGGTCGTGCAGAAAAAGGCTCCGCCTTCCGCGCAGGACTGGCTCCGCGGCATTTCCTCTGGCCAGACGCGCGCCGTCGATCTCACCTATCCAATCAATGACCGCTTTCCTGCATGGCCCGGCGATGAGCATCCCTTCGTCGCCACCGTGAATGCGACGCCGCAGAAGGACGGCTACTTCACCCGAAAATTCACGATGCTCGAGCACTACGCCACGCACCTCGACGCCCCGGACCATTTTCCTCCGGGCAAGCTTTCGGTGGACCAGATTCCCCTGAGTCGTCTCTTCGGGCCCGCCGTTGTGATCGACGTGCGCGGCGATGCCGCCAAGGATTCCGACTACCGCCTGACCCCGGCGCGCGTCGAGGAGTGGGAGAAAACGCACGGGCGCATTCCCGCCGGCGCGATTGTCATCCTCCGCACCGGCTGGTCCACGCGAGTGCCCGATGCCTCGCGCTATCGCAACATGGACTCGAAAGGCACGATGCATTTCCCGGGCTTTTCCGTGGAAGCGGCGAGGCTCCTGCTCGCGCGCAAGATCAGCGCCCTCGGCATCGATACGTTGAGCGTGGATTATGGCCCCTCAAAAACTTTTGAAGTCCACCGGCTGACGCTTCCGGCCGGGCTCTATCACCTGGAGAACCTCGCGGACCTGAGCGCGCTGCCCGAAGCGGGCGCGTTCCTGATCGCCGCGCCGATCAAGCTCGAAGGCGGCTCGGGCGGCGCCTGCCGCGTCTTTGCAGTCCTGCCGTAAGAAGGAGCAGGAGAAAGGGGGTTCATCATGGGCGGAAAAACAATCTCAGTGGTCCGCATCGCGGTGGGGTTTCATTTTCTGCTTTTCGGCGAGTACAAAATCGTCGGCCCGGCATTCCCGCAAGGCGGCGGCTTCCTCTACTGGATCCATCTCTTCCTTAACAAGAACACACCGGTTGGCTTCTACCGGACGTTTCTCGAGAAGTTCGTCCTCGTCCATCCCGTCCTGTGCGCCCGCATTGTGGGCTGGGGAGAATTTGCCATCGGGCTCAGTCTGGTTCTCGGCCTGTTTGTGCGGCCCGCCTCGATCGCCGGAATCATTCACATGATCAGCCTCGTGCTGGCGACGTGGTACGCCCCCGGCCACGGCGCGCCGATGTGGCGCTATTTCGGCGCGAACCTCGATCACATTCCGCTGATTTTTCTTTTCCTGATTTTCTTTGCGGCGCGAGCCGGCGACGTCTGGGGCCTCGATGGCATTCTGCGGAAACGCGAGGCAGCCGCGCGGTAACAGCCTTCCGACTCCTCACGCAAGCTCACATTTTCGAACGGACGGGTTACGCGATGCTGCCGCTGCAGGTGGAGCCGCTGCCGGCGGTGCAGCCGTAGCAATGGTTGGCGGTAAAAATGCGGCGCGACTGGAGTTTTGTAACGTCGAAATCGCGGATGTGCTGCGGCGCCCCGAAACCGGTGGGCAGATCGAGCATCTGATTGAAGTCGCAGTCGAACAGCGCGCCGTCCCAGCCGATGGAAATCGTGTAGCGGCACATCACGCTCGCGGCGGCCGCAGGATTGAACGCGTTCACCAGGCGTTCCATGTATCCTTCGTAGTTTCCGGTAGCCAGCAGAAAGTCCAGAAAGCGGCTGATGGGCATGTTCGTGATCGTGTAGAGGTGATTGAAGACGACACCGTGCTTCCGCTCGAGCTCGCGCTTGAATTGCACCTCGATGGATTCCTGCTTCGGGGGCAAAAATGCCCCGACCGGGTTATACACCAGATTCAGCAGGAGCCCGGAGCCTTCACTGCCGTAGCCGAGGGCATTCAGTTTGCGCAGCGCCGCAATGGATTTTTCGAAAACGCCTTCCCCGCGCTGCGCATCCGTCTGCGAGGCGCGGAAATACGGCAGCGACGCGATCACTTCCACCTGATGATTCGCCAGGAACCCGGCCAGATCCGCCTGCGCCGCCAACAGGAGTACGGTCAGGTTGCAGCGGTCGATCACGTGCCGGCCGAGCCCGCGCGCCTGTTCCACCAGCCAGCGAAAATTCGGGTTCAACTCGGGGGCGCCGCCGGTGATGTCCACGGTGGGAATCCTGGTCTGTGCCAGCGCGCGGATGCATAGCTCAGCCGTTTCGCGCGTCATGATCTCTCTGCGATCCGGCCCAGCGTCCACGTGGCAATGCGCGCAGGTCTGGTTGCACAGCTTGCCAACATTGATCTGAAACACGGTGATCCCGGTGGCGTCGAGCGGGTAGAGGCCCGCCGCAGCCATCTTGTCTTCGAACGGCGCGACCGGCGTCGGAACGATCGAAAGGATGCGCAATTGCTCCGCTGCCAAGGAGAGCGGATTCGCGTTCGCTTTCAGGCTGAGGCCCATGTTATCGGTCTTGCTCCAAACTGGTTCGCGATTCGGGTGCGGCAAGGAACGCCCGCTCGTTTCGCGGGGAGGCTCCGCTACATGGAAAGCTTTTCGGCGACGTTGCGCATCTGCAAGCCGTGCACCAGCGACGCTCCGCCGCGGATCGCGCAGGCGACATGCACCGCTTCGGTCATCTCCTCGATGTTCGAGCCCTTCTCGAGACAGCTTTGCGTGTAGGCGTCAATGCAATAAGGGCACTGCACCGCGTGCGCCACGCCCAGCGCGATCAGGGCCTTCTCGCGCTCCGTCAGCGCGCCTTCGGCGAATACCGCCGCATAGTAGCTTTGAAACTTTTCCCAGAGCTCGCGATTGCCCTTGCCGATGTCGGCGAAATTCGGGAGGTCCGAAGAATGATAGTAGCCGTCCATCGCACGCCTCCTTCAGCAGCAGCCCGAGCCCGGCACGCATTTCGCCGCCGCGTTGATCGTTTTCCGGTAGCGCCGGCCTTTCGATTCCGCCGGCGCCCGCAAGGATGTCTGGCCGCAGGCGAATGTCTTCGCCTTCTTCAGCGGAACCTCTTTCATCGGCGGGACGGGGATCACTTCGTCCGTGTAAGGTTCGGAAGTCAGGATGTTGTACGTCTTGTCGCACACGGCCATGCGCTCTCCGCGCCGGAGCGTGTGGCCGTCGTCGTCCTCCACCTTGCGCCACGGGCCTTTGTAGATCACGGCCTGGTTGCGCTCCCAGCACGGCCCCTGCTTGCCTTTGCGCGCGGTGATCGTCACGCTGCGGAACTCGATTCCTCGAAGCGTCTTCCAGGGTTCGGCGTCGTACTTGTTGATGGCGATGCCATGGAATCCCGCGCGCTCGAACGCCGCGAGGAATCCGGCCTCGGTGAACGCGCCGGCGATGCACCCGCTCCAGAGTTCCGCGTCCCGCTTCATCGCCTCGGGCACCGGCTCGTCGGAAACGATGTCGCTGATCGCGACGTGGCCGCCGCGGCGCAGCACGCGGAACATTTCACGGAAAAGCTGCTCGCGGTCCGATTCCCGCACCAGGTTCAGAACGCAATTCGAGATGATCAGGTCAACGGAGTCGTTAGGAATCACCGGCGCTCCCTGCCGCAGGCGCGCCTCGAATTCTTCGAACTGGCGCAATTCGTCGGACGAGCGCACCGGATTTGCCTTCAGGTAGGCATCCACCTCATCCAGCGGCAGGGCCAGATCCTGGATGCGCGCCCGATGAAACGCCACGTTGTCGTAACCGAGCTTTTCCGATACCTCACGCTGATACTTGCGCGCCAGCGCCAGCATCTCCGGGTTGAAATCCACGCCGATGACGCGGCCCTTCGGCCCGGTGACCTGCGCGGCGATATAACAGATCTTGCCCGCGCCGGACCCGAGGTCGAGAACCATGTCGCCCTCGCGGACGTAGCGGCTGGGATCGCCGCAGCCGTAGTCCTTGTCGAGGATTTCCTTGGGGATGGCCTTCAGATATTTCGGATCGTACGTGATCGGGCAGCAAAGCTCGGGCTCTTTTGCCCGCGCCGCCTTCTCATAGCGTTCTCGGACCGCCGCTTCCGTATCGAGCGGCGCAGCTTTTGGCGTCATCCTCTTCTCCTCTCAAACCTTCCTGCCACAAATTCACCGAGGCCCGCTCGTAAGGAGAGGGCGAACGTGTCACCGCAAGACTTGACGCCTTTTGCAGCGCCTTCGATGCAAACTACTTCTCTCAGTGATTGTCAACGCCGACCGGAAAGCGCGAATGTATCATGGTTGGCGCATTTTTCGCATCGGAGCATCCGTCCGCACCCCGGCTCCCCTCCAGCAAGAGGATGCATCCCCGTGGCCCGGCGATTCATGCTATTTTTTCGTAGGAGCGGAAATTGCCCGAGCTGCCCGAAGTCGAGACGATTGTTCGCGGACTTGCTGCCTGTCTACCGGGCAGGCGCATCCTGAACGTGCGGCTCGGCAAGACGGACTTCATCGACAACCCTGAGCAGATCGAAACGCGCGTCCCCGGCAGCCGCATCCTCGATGTCCGGCGCCACGGAAAATATCTGGTGTTGCAGCTCGCCCCGGAGAACGGCAATGGCGCGACGCTCTCGCTGCTCGTTCATCTTGGCATGACCGGCCAGCTCATTACCCGCCGCGCGGAAGAGCCGGTCGCGCCGCACACGCACGCGTTCTTCGTGCTCGACGACGGCACCGAACTCCGCTATGTGGACATTCGCCGGTTCGGGCGAATGCTGGTAGCCTCGGACACGCAGCGCGATCAAGTGCTCGGCCGCCTCGGCCACGATCCCCTGGCCGCCTCGGAAGAAGAATTTCGCGTGCAGGTCGCCGGCCGGCGCGCCCGAATCAAGGCCCTGCTGCTCGATCAGCACGTGTTCCGCGGGATGGGCAACATTTATACGGACGAAAGTTTGTGGCGCGCGTGTCTCCATCCCATGCGGCTCGGCGCCTCGCTGCGAACCGAAGAAATCACCCGGCTGCATCGCGCTGTCCGCAACGTGTTGCAGGAAGCCATCCGCCTGCGCGGCTCTTCGGTTTCGGATTACGTGGATGCCAACGGGGAACCCGGCGAATTCCAGCGGCGGCATCGCGTGTACCAGCGGGAGGGAAAAGCCTGCTTCCGCTGTGGCGCGAAGATTCGCCGCGTAATCGTCGCGGGAAGGAGCAGCTATTTCTGTGCGCGATGCCAGCCTGCCCCGCGTCCTCGCGCCAAACCATCGCGGCGCAAACGAGCGGCGAGCAAGCGAAAGCCTCAGCGCCAGCGGTAGATCAGGAGCGCGCCTCCCAGACAAAAGGCAGCGCTGTAGAGGAACCCCGCGGATGGAGCTACGCTTGACCACAGCACGCCCACCAGGATGCTCGACGCAAAATCGCCCACGCCATTGGCCGTGGCCAGCACGCCGAAGCCGGAACCGCGCACCTCCGCCGGGAGCAACTCCGCTGCAAGCGATTTTTCGAGCGCCTCTTTCATCGCGGTGTGGAGGCCTCCGATGCCGAAAAGGATCGCCAGGGCAGGGAGATGCGGCGGCGCGAAGATGAATCCAACACTCATCGCCGCCGCAAGGGCGTAGCCGGCGGAAAGCAGGATTCTTTTCCCGAAGCGGTCGCCCAGCGCGCCCGCGGGGTACGAAGCAGCGGCGTGAATGACGTTGTGAAACGTGTAGAGCGCAACGGCAAAGCCCGCCGCCTTCACCGTGCCGTTGTGCGGCGTCAGAATCTGCGCCGCCCGAAAAATCAGCAGCGTGGGCGCAAAGTCCCCGAGGCCGAAAGCGAATACTCCCAGCAAATAATGCCGGAAGCGCTTCGGGAGCTGTCGTATGGATTCGAAGAATCGGAGCGGGCGATGATGGAGCGGCTTCTTTCCCGCGGGGACCAGGACGGCGAAAGATACTGCCGCAATCATGCCGGGGAGAATCGTCCACCGCATGGCGTGTCGCGCGCCGATGATTCCCACCAGCGCCGTCGCACACAGCGGCCCGATCACCGCGCCCGTCGTATCCATCGCGCGCTCGAACCCGAAGGCGCGCCCCATTTGCTCTTTGCTGACGGAGTCAGCCAGCAATGCATCGCGTGAAGGGCCTTTGCCGCCGCGGCCCATCCAGCCACACGCGCGGAAGAAAAGCATGGCTGGCCAGGAATTTGCGAAGCCGAAAGCAAACGTGGAAAGTGCGACGATCAGGTAGCCGCCCGCGGCCACCGGCTTGCGCCAGAGAGGGCGGTCGGCAATCCAGCCCCCAAAGAGTTTCGCAAAGCTCGAAAGCCCGTCGGCAACGCCTTCGATCAGTCCCAGTGCAAACGCGGGCGCACCAAATCCCGCGAGCAGAATGGGGAGTAGTGCTGAAGCGGTTTCGTGCCCCCAATCGGAGAGGAGGCTAGAAAGTCCGATGCCGAAAACGCCGCGCGTCAGCCAGCGCTGTTGCCCCGCGTTCTTCATGGTATAACCGGAATTCAAAAGGCAGGCTCTAGCGCGCCGCGGCGTTGCGGGTGCGCTCGACGGGTTGTATGAGCGGGGCCGCGGCAGCAAAGATTCGCTCACCCCAGACGCGCCGCTCGTGCGGCTCGAGCCACAGCACGCGCTCGCGCAAGCTGTAGAATTGTTGCTCGTCCAGCATCTGTTTCAACAGTTCGTGAATGCGTTGCTGGAATTCGTGGTCCTCGGAGCGGAAACCGTCCGGCTGGATGCCGTTCGCGAGCGGCGGCACGCCGACGAGCATCTCGTAGGTTCCCATCCACCAGGAAAGCCACGCTTCGAGCTGCGGCTGACTCCCGAACTTGTTGACGAGGTAGCAGTAGTTGTCGAGCACTGAGCGATCGCAGATCACGTGCGGTGCGCGGCGGGCCGCATCGAGTTCGGCCGCGATCTGCGCGTGAAGAATCCAGAGCTGGCCCTCGAGCGTCGTGGCCGCATTCACCGGGAACGGCGATTGCCGCGCCACTTCGGTCACCAGCTCGACGTTGTAGTCCGCCTTTTTGAGCAGCGAACAGCACTCGTACGCGAGCGTGGTTTTGCCAACTCCATGAGTTCCGATAAGCGCGAGTTTCAATGAATCAAACCTGGACTGTGTTTGCGACATCTATCTAACACAGTTTCGCGCCGGCGCAAACAGCTTCGATGAAACCATTCACTGGCGGCGCGCGTCCATGCGCAAGGAGCCAGCGCCATTGAATCCTTTTGTTTCGTCGCTGCGGCTCGCGTAGAATCGGCCCGCCCATCGGGCGTCGTCCTGTAGAAATTTCGAGGGGGCAAAGCGAATGAACGTTCGTCACGTTGTGCGCGTGTTCTTCTGTTTGCTGTGCGGTCTTTCTGCTGCCGGCGTTGCGGTGCGAGCGCAACAGCAGATGGCGGCGGATCCCACGGCCGATGCCGACCATAAGATCATGGCGGAAATCAAGGATCATAGCGAAATCATGTCGAACCTCGAATATCTCTCCGACATGATCGGGGCCAGGCTTACCGGCACCGACAACCTTGCCAAAGCGAGCCATTGGACCGAGGAGCGCTTCAAAGCTTACGGCCTGGATGATTCGCATCTCGAGCCTTGGACCATCGCGCATGCCTGGTACCGCGGCTCGGCCAGTGGCAGGATCCTGAGCCCTGCGGTGCATCCCTTGACGATTGCCTCGATGGGGTGGGCGCCGGGCACGCCCGGTACGGTACGCGGCCCAGTCGTGTACGTGCACGCCCGCTCCGCTGAGGAGCTTGAACCCTACAAGGGCAAACTGAAAGGCGCGATCGTCATCACTGCCGAGCCGCGGCCGATCCCGCCGCCGTACAAAGAGCCGCCGAATCCCTTGATGGTTTCGCCCCGCGAGAACTACGTCCTGCGGCCTCCCTCCAACGTGCCCGGCCAGCCGCCGCCCCAGCGCCCCCCATATGGCCGGTTCACCCGGGAACTCTACAAGTTCCTGGCCGACGAAGGCGGGGTCGCGGTCCTGCTCGATTCCAGCAAGGAAGACGCGCTGCTGAACATGACCGGGATCGGAGGCCGCACGTACGACATCGGCCCGCTGCCGATCGGTTTTGTCACGTCGGAGAATTACCAATTAATCTGGCGTCTGCTGAAGCGCGGCCCGGTTGAAGTGGAAGTGAATACGCAGAATTCGTTCAGCGACAAGTCGGTCGAAGTTTACAACACCGTCGCCGAAATCCGCGGCAGCGAAAAGCCCGATGAAGTTATCATCCTCGGTGCGCATCTCGATTCCTGGGACCTCGGCACCGGCTCCACCGACAACGGCACCGGCTCGATGGTGGTGCTCGAAGCGGCGCGCGCCCTGCAGAAGCTCGGTCTGAAACCGAAGCGCACGATCCGCTTCGTTCTGTTCAGCGGTGAAGAACAGGGCCTCTGTGGGTCGCGCGCCTACGTCGAAGCGCACAAGGCGGAACTCGGCAAGATTTCCGGCGTGCTTGTCCACGATACGGGCACCGGCCAGGTTCTCAGCATCGGCATGCAAGGCAATTACCAGGACCGCGAAATCATGGACAAGGTCCTCGCACCGCTCCGCGAGGTGGGCCTGCTTGAGGCGAGCCTGCGTTCGATGGGCGGCACCGACCACCTGTCGTTTGATCAAGCCGGCGTGCCCGGGCTCTACGCGATTCAGGATCCGGTGGACTATAACCGCACGCATCATTCGCAGTCCGACACGTTTGACCGCGCGCACGAAGATACGCTCATCCAGGGCGCGCAGGTGCTCGCGGTTTGGGCTTACAACGTGGCACAGTTGCCGGACCTGCTGCCGCGGAAGCCGGCAACCCCGAGCCAGGCAGGCGAATAGCAGCGCACGCGCCACGAGGAGATTTGTATTGCGGGCGGTCGTCCAGCAGGTGAGCTGCGCGCGAGTCGTCGCCGATGGCCGCGTGACCGGTGAAATCGGCGCCGGGCTGGTCGTTTTGCTCGGCGTCGGCCGCGACGATACGGAAGAAGTCGCCGCCACATTTGCCGGAAAGATTGCCAACCTCCGAATCTTCAACGACGCCGAAGGCAAGATGAACCTCTCGCTGCTCGATACGCACGGCGCGGCGCTCGTCGTTTCCCAATTCACACTCTATGGCGATGCCCGCGACGGCCGCCGCCCCGGTTTCACCGACGCTGCGCCGCCCGAAATCGCAAACCCTCTCTATGAGAAGTTCGTCGGCGCCCTGCGCGCAACCGGCACGCGGGTCGAAACCGGCGTCTTCCAGACGCACATGGCGGTCGAACTCGTGAACGAAGGACCGGTGACGATTCTCCTCGATTCAGATAAAGTATTCTGAACTCGATGGACACTTTGGCCGGAAACACGATTCACGCCGCCATGCACTCGGCTGCGCGCCCGGCGCGCCTTTCGGATGCTCCGGCCATCGCCCGTCTTTGCGGCCAGCTTGGCTATCCTTCCACGACCCAGGAGATTGAGGCACGCCTGCGCGCCGTCGAGAGAAATCCCGAGCATGCCATTTTCGTAGCCGAAGGTGCCGCGGGAGATGTGATCGGCTGGGTTCATGTTTTCCTCCTGCGCTCTCTCGAGGCGGGAACGCGCGCGGAAGTGGGCGGCCTGGTGGTGGACGAAGCTCACCGCTCGCAAGGCGCCGGCCAGCAGCTCCTGGAATGCGCCGAAAAGTGGGCGCGCGAAAGCGGCTGCTGCTCGATCGCGCTGCGCTCCAACGTGATTCGCGAGCGCGCCCACGCCTTTTACGAGCGTTTCGGTTATCGCGTGCTCAAGACGCAAAAGGCATTTCGTAAAGACCTGTAGCGCGTCACAAGCCGCGCGGAGAGGCCTCATGGTTGTTCACCTGAATCTGTTGCCGACGGCGGTTTTCTTGTTCGTTCTATTGTGCTGGTTCGCCTTCGCGGCGATATTTCTTGTTCGGAAGAAACCCCCCAAGCCGGCCGAACAGAAGCGCGACCGGGCATCCATCGCCGGCATCGCTCTGCAGGGTCTCAGCTACGCGATCGTGTGGAGCCTTCGCCGTCCGCTCTTCACACCCATCTGGTTGATGCCGAAGGCAGTCGAGATTGCCGCCGCCGTCCTCACGGCTGCGATCGCAGTGGCCTCCGTTTGGATCTGTCTGGCGGCTATTCGTACGCTGGGCAAGCAGTGGGCGTTCGTTGCCCGCGTTGTAGAAGGCCACAAACTGATCACCGACGGCCCTTACAGCCTCGTCCGGAATCCCATCTACACGGGAATGTTTGGAATGCTGGTCGCCACTGGGCTTGCATTGAGCGTCTGGTGGGCCTTGCTCGCGGCCATTGTCATTTTCTTGATTGGCAATCGGATTCGCATCACCGCAGAAGAGAAACTTCTCCGCGAGTCCTTTGGCGAGGAATTCGAAGAGTACGCGCGGCGCGTCCCGGCGTTTCTGCCTCGCCTCTTCTGAGTCTTAAGCGCACGTACCCGCAAAGGCTGCCCCCTTTAATGCGCGCGCGAGAAATGTTCGTGAAGGGCGCGCCAGCCCTTTCCTTTGCGCACGAAGACATGAGTAGCGCGCCCGTGGATCCTCCGCCCTCGCCCGAGCCCCACCGTCCAGTAGAAAGTCGCAATCGCCGTGTTTCCCTCGGCGTGAACGTGCGGCTGCTCGATGCGATAGTTCATCTTTGGGGAACGCTTCAGGTAGTAATGAAATGTCCGGGCCAGCGCAGCCAGCCCGCGGATGCGCTCGTGTTTTGTGGAAGAGAATCCGACGAAGTGTGGGTCGAACATCCGCACTGCGCCGCGCACATCGCCGCGATTGATGGCGCGGGCCTGTTCGCGTTCAAGCTGGAGAATTTGCCGGCGGGTCTCCGTAGCTGCCATGAGTCACCTCGCAGCTGGGCGCTGGCGCAATTGTAGCAGCGGCGACTCCCGCACGACTACCCCTCTCACCCGTCCTGGCCGCGAAGGAACGCACGGACAAAATTACGTTTTGAAAAATGCCCGCCCGTCCAGATCCGCCAGCGAAGATCGTTGCCGGGCAGCGCTCGGGCGATCTCACCCTCGGGCAGCCCCTTGCGATGGAGATTGTGGATGCGTCCGCCGAGCTCGGTAAGGAATTCCAGTTTCAGCCGGAGCATCGCCGCGCCATGTTCCACGAGGCCGCGGTGCTGGCAATACAGCTTTTCAGGTTCGAGGGCGACGACCCGCCGCAGCGAATCCAGCATGGCGTAAATATCTTCGTCGGCGCGCAAGTAGCGCAGCTTTGGAGCCAGATACAAATCTCCGCTGAAGAGCCAGCCGCGGTTTGGCTCGAACAGCGCGATGTGATCGGCCGAATGGCCCGGTGTGTGAATCACGCGAAAGCGGAACTGCGGCGTCTCGAACCGATCGGAGACGGCCTCTGCCCTTGCCGGCGCCGGCACGCCCCAGGCGGCGCGGCGGTAAAACTGCGGCTGGGGATCCGGCGAAGCGATTCGAGCGACACCGGCTGCATGGGCCAGGGGAAGAATGCCGAATCGTTCGCGGAGCAGCGCGTGATTGCCGGAGTGATCCTCGTGGTGATGGGTCGTCACGCATTCCCGCACCTTGCATTCCTCGACCAGGCGGGCAACTTCGCGGTGCAGGTTCGGCGGGCCCGAATCAATGAGCAAGCCATCGAGAAAATAAACGCCCGTCCAGTACATCGCTCGGCCGAAAAACGATCTCGCCATCTGGAAATAGCGGACTTCGCCGTAGTCGAATGGACGAATCACGCACAAGCAATAACGCGGTTCAGCTTGGAAGGGAAGAGGGAACTCCTGTGGGCTAGAACCCGCCGCCGCCACCGCCGCCGAAGCCGCCGCCGGAAAATCCTCCGCCGCCGAAGCCGGAGCTGCCGGAACTGCGAGGTGCGGACGCCATCACCGCGCCGGCGCGATTCGACATCGTGTCGAGATCGTTAACGAAATAGATCGGCAGAAAATTCGTCCCGTACGGGCCGCGATACCAGCTCGGCGGCTGGCGATAAATCTCCGTGAACGCGCGCACCCATCTTTTCTCGACGCCCAGCGCCATCGCGTACGGCAGGAATTTTTCGAACATTTCCGGTGTTTTGATCATGCGCTCGAAGCGGTCCTCTTCCACGTGCCCCAGAAAATCTTCGAAGCCGAGCGCGCCTTCGAGCGTGCGGGCGCCCTGCACCGTCCGCGCCGGCATGAACCACCCGAAGATGCAGATCACGCCGCCGGAGGCGATGCCCGTCACGATCATCGTCACCGGCGCGACGCCGAAAATACCTCCCAAGAATGCGCCGCCCCACACGGTCAAGACGCCAATCGCGATGCCGGCGCCGAGAAATGCCCGGCGAACTTTATCGGGGCGATGCAGATAGTAATGGTCGGCAATCAACGCATCGAAGATGCGGTTACGGATCGCCGGCAGGTGCGTGTAGAAATGGTTCTGCAATTCGGAAAGCGAGACGGCATTGCTCGCGCCGTCTTCAAACAGCGCGCCAAGGATTTCCTGTTCGTGCGGTTTCGCTGCGATCCATTCGGCGGGCGGCTTTTGCAGATGAAAAGTGTAATCGCGATGATGGACCAGGCCCATCATCCCGTCCTCGCCCTTCTGTTCAATCACGAGGAAACCGCGGACGGCAAGGTCCACCAGCGTCGCGGTGATGTCACGCATCCCTGCCTCATTGTCCACCAGCGTGCCCACCTCGCCCGGTGAAAGCCCTGCGGGTGGCTCGTACTGCACCGAGATGGGGCGCAGCCGCGGGTCGCGCCCGTAGCGATTCCAGACCAGGAACATCAAAACGAAAATGACGAGCGGAATCGCAAAGGGCCAGTTGCTTCGCAGAAAGAGGGACGTCTTCGCGGCCAAGCCGGGCGCGTGGACGGCGCCTTTGTCCCAGCCGATGACGGCAGTCATCCCTTCATGGAAGGAAAGCCGCCGCAGCATCCGCATCAGGACGGTGTTGTTCTGTGTTTCGGTTTCCGCGTCCTTTTCGCGCGCGCCATATCCGCCGGTGTAGACCATCGTGCGCACGCCGGTGACGCCCGCGGGCAGCTCGATATGCGCGGTGGCGTGCTCGATCGGCACTTCCCATTCATTGCCGGTGACGTTCCAATAGAGCTCGTCGTGATCTTCGAAGAAGCGCAGGCCGTCTTCGACGCGGTAGGTAATGATGATCGTGCGGACGGCGTTGTTCGCACCGGGCACCCATACCTTGATTTTCTTGTAATTCCGCTCACGCGAAACTTCGTATTTCAGCGGGTGGCCGTCATCATCGGTGACGCCCGTCACATCGAGAAACAGCGTGTAGTTGAATCCCTGCGGACTGACGTACTCGACGGGGATGCTGCGGTAGATGCCGTTCCAGGAACCGGTGAAGCGCGCCCGGATAATCTCGGTGACTTCGATCGTCGCGTCGGGCTGGACGGTGATCTGCGCGTCGAAATTCTGAATGACGAGCTGGCGCGCGGCTGCCGGCAGCGCGCTGCCGAGCAACGCCAGCATCAGCAGGCCGTGGCGCAGGTTGGCCTTTGTGCCCACCTGTCTACTGTGCCGCGCCGGCGCCGAAGCTCACCTTCGGGGCTTCGCGCTCCGCCGGAGCCGTAATTTCGAAGAACTCGCGCGGCTTGAAGCCGAACATCCCGGCGATGAGGTTCGAGGGGAACACGGCGATCTTCGTGTTCAGATCGCGGACGACGGCGTTGTAATAGCGCCGCGCGTTCTGGATCGTGTCCTCGAGCTGGTTGAGCGACCCTTGCAACTGCGTGAAGCTCTCGACGGCGCGAAGTTGCGGATACGCTTCCGCCAGCGCGAAGACCTGGCGCAGCGCCTGCGTCAGGATGCCTTCGGCTTCGCCCTTAGCCGCCGGGCCCTGCGTGGACATGGCGCGGTTGCGCGCGTTCACCACGGCTTCGAGCGTGCCGCGCTCGTGCCCGGCGTAGCCCTTCACGGTTTCAACGAGGTTGGGAATCAGGTCGTAGCGGCGCTTGAGCTGGACGTCAATGTCGGACCACGCGTTGTCGCACTGCACGCGCAGGCGCACCAGGCTGTTGTAGAGCCAGACGACCAGAACGGCGAGCAACGCGACGATAATCAAAAAAATCATGCGCGCCTCCCGGGGCATTGCGGAGATAGATGACTTGATCCGCGGCCCAGCATACGGCGCTCGAGCGCCGGTGTAAAGCGCAACCGATGCAGCATTGTCGGGCCGTTCAACTCGGGGGCACGAGAGTTGAATGCTGACAATTTCGCCGGGTGAGCAGTGGGCGCGCTCCCTCGCTGCAGAGGCTACTTGGAAAGACCCTCTTTCGGGACTTCCAGGGTTGGATCCAGCCGGTGGGCTTCTGTGAATTCGAGCATAGCGGTTTTGTAATCCTTCATCTGTGCGAGAGTAATGCCCAGATTGTAATGCGCCTGCGCGAGGTCGGGCTTCAGCCGGACGGCTTCGCGGTAACTCTCGGCCGCGAGCGCGTACTCACCGTGGTTGAACCGTGCATTGCCGAGGACGAATCGAGCGATGGCGTCATCCGGGTGGAGCGTCACGAGCTTCTCGGACATGGGAATCGCCTCGGCCAGCTTTCCCTCCTGCATCAACAGCGTCGCGAGTGGCGCCAGCACGTCGGCGGAGTCCGGTTGAAGGGTGAGGGCCTTTTGATAGGCGGCGATGCTCTCCTGTGCGCGCTTTTCTTTTTGAAGCGCGGCCGCAAGGCCGCAGAGCCCTTGAAAATCATCGGGCTTTAACGCGAGGCCGCGCTGGTAGGCTGCGACGGCGTCTGCCGATTTGCCGCCGTCCTGCAGCGCTCGCGCGAGATTGAAAGCTGCCTCCGGCTGATCGGGCTGAGCATCGAGACTTTTCTGGAAGGAATTCGCTGCGTCATCAAACATGTTCTTCTGAGAGTAGAGACGTCCCAGTTGGAACCAGGCGTTCGCATTCTGTGGCACCATGGACAGCAATCGGCGGTAGGCAAGAATCGCATCCTCCACGCGGCCCGCGTGCTGTAGCGCCCCGGCGTAGTTCGAGAAAATATCCGGCTGCCCGAGTCCGTACTGTAGAGCCTGTTCGTAGTATCGGATTGCTTCGTCCCACTGCTGACTCTTGTCCAGGGCGATTGCGAGATTATTCAACGCGTCCACATACCTCGGATCCAGGGCGAGCGCGCGACGATACATGCCGATGGCTTCGTCTGGGTGACCGGCGGAGAACAAGGTCGCGCCCAACCCATTGAGTGTTTCCGGAGATCTCGGATTCAGTTCGAGAGACTTCCGGTACGCTACTGCAGCCTCGTCGAATTGGCCCTTGTAGTACAAAGCGAGGCCGAGATTGGTGTAAGCGGCCAGGGATTTTGAATCGAGCGCGATCGCGCGGCGGAGGGCAAGAATGGCTTCGTCGTATCGCTTGCCAGTCGTCAAGGCTAGGCCGAGATTATTGAGCGCTTCGGGATATTCGGGATCGAGCTGCAGGGCTTGGCGATAGAGTGCGATGGCTGCATCCACCTGGCCGGCCTGGAAGAGCTGCACGCCGCGGGAATTCAACCGCTCAGCTTCACTAGCCTTGGATTTCTGCGCCCAGGCGCGCGAACAGGCAGGTCCCAGCAGGCAAGCGCAAACGAGGAGGGCAATCAGAGGAAAGCGCCTCATGAGAATAGAACGGCGAAGTCCGCGCCGAGCCTCCGAGAAGATGCCCGAAAGCATAGCATGGGAATTGGGTGACAACGTATCCGGTATCCATATTATCCCTAGCGTACATATTTATTTTGAGTTACGCTGCGCAGGTCGCAAGCAAGCGCTCCCCTCTCTCGATGCTCTTCAAAACGCTCAGCGCCGCCGTGTTCGGAATCGATGCCTACCTCGTCCAGGTTGAGGTGGACCTGGGCGCGGGGAAGCCCGGCGACTTCAACGTCGTCGGCCTGCCGGACATCGCCGTGAAGGAAAGCCGCGAGCGCATCAAGTCCGCCATCAAGAATTGCGGCTTCGATTTTCCTTCCTTTCAGAGTGTGACCGTGAATCTTGCCCCCGCCGACATCCGCAAGGAAGGCTCCGCATTCGACTTGCCGATGGCGCTCGGAATCCTCGGCTGCCAGGGAACGTTTTTCGGCAAGACGGTGGACGCGTACGTGTTTCTCGGCGAGCTCTCGCTGGATGGCGGCGTGCGCTCGGTGCGTGGAGCGCTTTCGGCGGCGCTGGCGGCGCGCGAGCACGGCATCCGCAACGTGGTCGTCCCCGAAGCGAATGCGCGCGAGGCGGCGGTAGTCGAAGGCATTCAGGTGTACGCGATCCGCTCGTTGCCGCAAGCGGTGGACTTGATCAACGCGCCAGAATCCTTCGCGCCGATCGCGGTGGATACGCAGCAGATGCTGGCGGAGGCGAGCCAGTATGCGGTGGATTTGCGCGACGTGCGCGGACAGATGTCGGCGAAACGCGCGCTCGAAGTCGCCTGCTCCGGCAGCCACAACATTCTGCTGATCGGCCCGCCCGGCGCGGGCAAGACGATGCTCGCCAAACGCATCCCGACGATTCTTCCTCCGATGTCGCTCGAAGAGGCGATTGAGACCACGCGCATTCACAGCGTTGCGGGAATGCTCGACGATGCGCGCGGCCTGGTCGGCACGCGCCCCTTCCGCTCGCCGCACCACACCATCAGCGACGCGGGGCTGATCGGTGGCGGCGCGGTGCCGCGGCCCGGCGAAGTCTCGCTCGGGCACAACGGGGTGCTGTTTCTCGACGAGCTGCCGGAATTCGAGCGCAACGTGCTCGAGGTGATGCGCCAGCCGCTCGAAGATGGCGCGGTGACGATTTCGCGCGCCGCGCTCTCCGTGAGTTTTCCGGCGCGATTCATGCTGGCGGCGGCGATGAATCCCTGCCCGTGCGGCTTTTTCGGCGACCCGACGCGCGAATGCCACTGCTCGCCGCCTCAGATTCAGCGCTACGTGTCGAAAATTTCCGGGCCACTGCTCGACCGGATCGACATCCACATCGAAGTGCCCGCGGTGAAATATAAAGAGCTGCGCGGCGATCCGGGAATCGAAAGCTCGGCCGCGGTGCGCGAGCGCGTGATGGCGGCGCGGTCGAGACAGCTCGAGCGCTACGCCGGCGAGAAAAGTATCTACGCAAACGCGCAGATGCCGCCGAAATTATTGCGGAAGCATTGCGCGATCTGCGCCGACGGCGAAAAGCTCCTCGAAAACGCCATCACGCGGCTGGGGCTTTCCGCGCGCGCCCACGATCGGATTCTGAAGGTTTCGCGCACGATTGCCGACCTCGACGGCGTCGCTGGCATCGAGCCGCGCCATCTGAGCGAAGCCATCCAGTACCGCACTCTCGACCGCACCTATTGGGCGTAGACCCACGGAAGGCGAAAGAACCGGCGGCACGCCGGCGTTGCGTAAGCGGAGACGCCTGCTGCAAGCAGGGCACCCAGACGCCATCGCGTGTTTGATTGACTTCCGCGAGCGCCCTGTGCTACGCATACAAAGCTTTTTTCGTGCCAAATCGATCTTGGATGACAGAACCGACCAAGCGGGTTGACATCCTCCTGGAAACGCTGCTGGACAGCGTTGACCTGGCCGAACAAGTTGTTCTCGGGATCGCCGGCGCCGCCGGCTTCGAAGAGGAAGACTGCCACAAGATCGGAATGTCGGTGCGCGAGGGCATGATCAACGCGTATCACTATGGCAATCAGCGCGAGCGCGGCAAGAAGATTCATCTGACAGTTGAACTCGCGCCGGAGAAAATGGTCATCCACGTCATTGACCAGGGACCCGGATTCGAACTGGGTGCAATCCCCGACCCGCTTTCCGAGGAAAACCTGCTCCGGACCTCCGGTCGCGGCATTTTCCTGATGCGCGCCTTCATGGATGAGTTCGAAGTTCTCCGATCACGCGACGGTGGCGCCGAAGTGGTGATGGCCAAGCGGCTGCCCCGCTCCCCGAACGGAACCGGGCCCGTGCGAGGCAAGGAGGCCTGATCCGGTGAAGTTGCATGCTACTCCGCGGGAAGTGGACGGTGTGATCATTGTGGACCTGAGCGGGCGCATCGCGCTCGGCGAAGGCAGCGCGTTGCTGCGCGAAACAATTCGCGGACTGATCGAAAAGGGACAAACGAAAATCATCTTGAATCTCGCCGACGTGGATTACATCGACAGCTCCGGGATCGGCGAGCTCGTCAGCGGCTTCACGACGACACGCTCCCGCGGCGGGGAGCTGAAGCTTCTCCATCTGACCAAGCGGACCCACGAGCTCTTGCAGATCACGCGCCTGTTCACCGTCTTCGAGGTGCACTCGGACGAAAAGGCGGCCGTGGCGAGTTATCACTGATTCTCACTCTTCATTCCCTCCCACACCGCTCACTCTGGACAGTTTCAAGAAACTTGTGCCACAATCGGCGCCCTGAGCCGGTCTTGTAATACCGTAGGAGTGCGGAGTTCGTCGGCCGCGGGCATCTTTCTGCTACCGATTGGCGTTACAAGCACCAAACAACATCACCGAACGAGGAGTAGAAACATTGGCTAGAGAACAGGGTGTTGTGAAGTGGTTCAACGCATCGAAGGGCTTCGGGTTCATTCAGCGCCAGTCGGGCGAAGATGTTTTCGTCCACTTTTCAGCCATCCAGATGGACGGCTACAAGTCCTTGGCCGAGGGGCAGCTTGTCGAGTTTGAGGTCAAGCAGGGCCCCAAGGGCCTCCAGGCCGAAAACGTGACCAAGGTCTAGCGCTGAGGAAAAGTCTTGGGCCCTGCCTGCTCCGGCGGGAGGGGCCTTTTTTTTGTTGCGGTCCGCGCGGGGCGGCGCGGCACGGCGGCGGAGCGGAATGCTTCTGTGATAGGATGAACTTTTCGTCCGTGCGGAGGGGGAGACGTAGTGGCGCACATCTCGCGTAAAGAGCTGAAGAAGGACGAGTTTCGCGAAACCTTCGTCCACGGCTTCGAAGCCGTCACCACGCACCAGAAGATGGTCACGTGGATTCTGGCTCTGGCGATTGTGGCGGGGCTCGGAATCTTTGGCTGGCGGTTTTATTCCGACCGGCAGACCGCGAAGGCTTCGGCGGCGCTCGACGACGCCATGAAGGTTTTCAATGCTCGGATTCGCGGCGTGGGCGAGCCCGAACAGCCCGGCGAGACTACCTACGTTGCCGAGAAAAACAAGTACGAGGATGCGTCGAAGAAATTCCTGGAAATTGCGAAGCACTATCCGCGGACGCGTCCCGGGCAGATGGTGCGCTATTACGCGGCGCTCAGCCTGGAAAGGCTTGGCCGCAATGACGAAGCGCTGAAGTGGCTCCGCGAACTCGATGCGAGCGGAGGCGAGGAGCTTTCCGCGCTGGCGCGATTTGAAATCGCCCAGCTCAGCGACCGCCTGGGACATGCCGACGAAGCCGTCAAGCTCTACCAGGGATTGATGGCTAGGCCGGGCGTGCTGGTGCCGAAGCCGGTGGTGATGCTCGCGCTTGCCGATCATTACCGCAAAACGAATCCCGCCGAGGCCGCAAGGCTTTACAACCAGATCAAGTCCGAATTTCCCGATACCGGCGCGGCCCAGCAGGCCGACCAGCAACTCGAACTCCTCCCCAGCAAAAGCTAGCAGCCCGCATCAAGCAATTTGGAAGTCGCCACCCCGAGGAATGCTCCTGCGAAGTGTCGACTCCGCCTGAAGAGTCACCGCCTGTCCTCCAAGTCGCAAGTTGTATGCAGATGATTTAGTGCCATAAATTATTATATATCTTCTTGACATTGCCCCCACCGTTAGAGTTATTGTCAACCCACGTAGGAGGTGCCTCATGCTTCGTCGCATCCTCGAAACAATCCGGCCCCGGATTCTTGCCGGAATCGTTCTACTGACGTTTGCTACATTGGCCTGCTGGTTCGCAGGGCAGGCAGTTTTGGCGCAGAGCGGCGGTTTCTCTCCGGCGGCGGCTCTCCAGGACACGACTGGCGGCGTCGCGCAATATGGCGTCGCGATTCAGGGTTCGACCTCAGGGGCCAGCACACAGCAAGTACTCGGAAGTTGGAACACCTATGTCCAATCCCGGGCCGCCTGGAGCTTCTCGTCTGCGGACATCAGCCGCGTGGCTAACGCGGACTGGGGCGCGCGCCAGTCCGGTTTGCCGAGCATCACTCCCCAGCAACTCGCTAACGCCGCGACACAACTGATTAACAGCTCGATTGCCACAATGAGCGGATCGCAACAGCAGAGTCTCTACGCGCAGTATGCGGCGATTACCGTACCGAATGGGTACTTCGCCCCCAACGCGACCGATCCCAACATAACCGCCACCCAGAATCAATACGGCACTTGGACAGTGTCTGTCAGCCCCAATGAGTTTTCCGATCTCAAGGCGTTTTTCCAGCAGAACGCTCCCGGGATGATGAGTTCCGGATCAAACTTCTATCCGGCCGAGGCGGTGATGGTCGCCTACGCCGCTGCGACGGGTGACCGCGGCTACGACACGGCATACGTCAATTCGATGAAGAGCATGATCGGCGCCACGACAGGCGTGGACATGACGAACCAGGTGCTCTTCGGCGATCACGGCTACATGGTTCGGCGCCCGATGGTCTTTTTTTTCACCGAGTCGAACCTAAACCAATTCTTCACCAGTCTCGGATTTTGATCTGCGGCGCAGGAGGAATGTATGAAATCCCGGCTTGGTTGGCTGCCCTTCGTTCTCGGACTAGTCATGCTCACCAGTTGCAATGATGGTGGGGGAGACCCTGGCGTTAACCTCAATATCGATGGTCCAGCTAACGACACAATCCTTTGGCAAGCGTTCCAGCTAAGTGAATTGATTTGCTGTCCGACCTGCGCAACGGCCGGTGTTGTGACAATACCTAACAACGGATTGAGAGTTAGCGTCACGCACGTTCTGGATAACGCCGTGTACTTTGCGCACGACAATAGTGGCTGCATGGCGATCGCGAGTTTGCCAGGGTGTGGACCAAACGCGCCAGTCTTCCTTTCCTGTGCGCGGCAGCCATCCCCTGCCGCACAAGGGACAATCACGTTGAGTGGTTCGGTTGCATCGACAACCATTACTATTTATGAAACTGTGTGCGGCCCGGACCCGGACGGCCTGTGTGTCCGCCAACCTGTACAAGAAACTGTTTGGAATACAGGCAGCGTGTCAGTGTCAATCAATGGACAAACGGCTACGGCATCCGTTGGCGCGAATTCAACCGCGGCCTCCGTGGCCGGGGCTCTTGCTTATGCCATTGACACAAATTCTGTGCTCAGCCCACAACTCATGGCCGTGCCAGAGGGTGCGCGCGTTTTGGTTCATGCAAAGCAGACGGGCACCCAATACAATTACCCCTGGCAGGCAAGTTGCACGTATAATTCCGCGCAGTTCTCTAGTTGCTCCATCAATGCTTCGCTCTCCCCGGCGAGTGCATTGGTAACCCAGTGAATTGGGTGGGTTGGCGGGGAATAGTTCACGAAGCCTAGGGGGCGCCTAGGGGCTAGGCGCTGCCAACTGGGAGCATTAAAATCGCGTGCGCCCGAGAAGTGACCGCCGATGTCTCCAGTCAGAGGTTCTGCGCAGGGCCTCTGAAAATCTCGCTCCGAACGCGAGAAGGGGGAACAAATGTGCCGTCAGGCGGCACGAGCAGGCGTTCTATTTGCCATTTTGATTCTGACTCCGTTCCTAACCAGGGCGCAGACTTCGCACTCGGCGCGTTGGGAGTTCTTCGTCGCTGGGGGCGCATCGACTGTCACGGATAAGTCGAACGAGGCCAGTATATTTGTCGATATCAACAATCAACCCGCGTTCGTCACCAGTGACTTCAAAACCCACATTCATCCGGCCGGGCGGCTGCTCACAGGATTCCGGTACTGGCTCACACCTCAGGACGGGTTCGAGGCCAGCTATTCCTACGCTCCGAGTAACATCACTGGGACCATCGTAACCACCCTCACGCTCATCCCCCCGATGACCGCTACGACGACAATTCAGTTATTCGACGCATCCGTGCGCGCTCATTTTTACTCCTTCAATTATGTCCGGCGATTCCGCCCCCGGAGCCGCTGGCGACCCTACCTAACTGCCGGAATCGGTGGTGTCCACTGGGAAGCGGCGTTCGGGCCGCTGTTCCAGCAAGACTTCGACAATGGTTTCACCGGCAATTTCGGTCTCGGCATGGACTGGTCGTTCTCTTCCCACTGGGCACTCCAGGCGGAATACAGGGACTACTTGGTCGAACACCCCCGAGTGTTCAACTTGGCTCCCCCAACCGGCCTGAGCCATGCGCAGTCGCCAACTGTCGGCCTCGTCTTTCGATTCTGACTCGTGCGAAGGGAGGGCGAATGTGCCGATGGTTGGTAGCGAGCATTGCACTGATTGGCGCCTTCTTCCTCACGCCATCGATGGGTTTGGCACAGAACGCAAGTCCCCGTCGTTGGGAACTCTTCGTCGCGGGCGGCGCATCTGCAGTAGTTCCAGACGAGTCGGTCGAATCCATTCTCATAGTAGGTTTGGGAAACCAGACGGAGCTTGTGGACCAGATTATAAAGACGCATGTGCATCCTTCCGGGCGGTTGCTGGTCGGCCTCCGCTTCTGGCTGACAGAGCATGACGGCCTCGAAGCGAGCTACTCCTACGCTCCAAGCAATCTGACAGCAACTGATACAATCACTCAAACAATATCTTCTGGAACAGCTACTTTTTTGTTTTCCTCTCCGGCCTCTGCCCGCGCGCATTTCTACTCCTTGAATTACGTCCGGCGATTCCGCTCTCGGGGCCGTTGGCGTCCGTATCTAACCGCAGGAATTGGAGGTATTCACTGGGAAGCTGGGACGGGGGGGCAATTCCACTCCGGACTCGATAACGGTTTTACTGGGAATTTTGGGGCTGGCGTTGACTGGACCTTTTCCCCACACTGGGCCCTCCAGGCGGAATATAGAGACTATCTGGTTGGGCATCTCCGGTTCACTCTTCTAGAACCAGGCGGCCTGAGCCATGCGCAGTCGCCTACCCTCGGCCTCGTCTTTCGATTCTGACTTGTAACAATCATCGGCTCTTCGGGCCGCCCGCCCCAGAATGGCAGTTGCAAGGCGCGCATCCGCGCTGGGAATCACGTTAGAATGGCGGCGATGGCGCTTGCTCCTTATGCGATGGACGTCGCCCGCTCGCGCGGCCGCCGCTATCCCGAGCCTTCGCATCCCTACCGCAGCGACTACGCGCGCGACCGCGATCGCGTCATCCACTCCCGCGCGTTCCGGCGCCTCGAAGCGAAGACGCAGGTTTTCACCACGCGCTACTCCGACCATTTCCGCAACCGGCTGACGCATACGCTCGAAGTCGCGCAGATCGCGCGCACGGTCGCCGGCGCGCTCGGGTTGAATACGGATCTCGCCGAGGCGCTCGCGCTCGTCCACGACATCGGCCATCCGCCGTTCGGCCATGCCGGCGAGCAGCGGCTCGATCAGCAGATGCGTCTCCACGGCGATCGCTTTGACCATAATCTCCATGCTCTGCGGATCGTCGAGCAATTCGAGCAGCGCTATCTCGATTTCCCTGGGCTGAACCTCACGTTTGAAGTGCGCGAGGGGATCATCAAGCATTCGCACGACTATCCTGCCGCGGAATACCCGGAACTTGCGGAGTATCTGCTCGATCAGCGTCCGCCGCTCGAAGCGCAGTTGATCGATCTGGTGGACGAAATTGCCTACAACACCGCGGACGTGGACGACGGCTTCGAAGCGCATCTGCTCGAACTCGGCGTTCTTCGCGAAGCCGTGCCGCTGTTCGAGGAGAATTACGCTGAGGTGGATCGCCGCTACCCGCAGGGCCGCGCCAAACTGAAATTCAACGAAGCCCTCAAGGGTGTCCTCGACCAGCTCGCCACCGATCTGATCGATCACACGCGAAGAAGGATCGAAGCGAGCGGCGTGGCGAGTGCCGACGATGTGCGGCGCCAGCCCGCGAGGCTCGCAAGCTTCTCCCCGCAGATGGCGGAGCAGAACGCCGCATTGAAGAAATTCTTATATGCGCGACTCTACGCGAATCCGGCGATTGTCGCCGACCGTGATCGCTCCGTGCAGGCCCTGGACGAATTGTTCCAGTTTTTCCTCGCGCAGCCCGGCAGGATGCCGCCCTTCTATGCCGCGCAGGCCACGCGCGAGCCGCGCCATCGCGTGGTCTGCGATTACATTGCGGGCATGACCGATCATTTCCTCCTGCGCCAGCATCACGAACTTCTCGGCGCCGCCACCGCTCGCCTCCCAGAGCCTTAGCCTCCGCGCTAGGGTCGTTCTTTGTCTGGTACTAGAACCATAATGCACATCTCGGGCGTGTGGATTATAGGTCTCGAGCCTGCTGGACAAAATGAGGTCCGCTGGTTCGAGCGGCGAAATCTTTCCAAACGCTCCAACTCACAGTTCATCGCGTGCGAGAAAGTCAATGCTCGATTGGCAGACGCGCTACCCCCTCTTACAGCCCGTTTCCTTGACAATGAAGGGGTGGGCCTTATAATGGCGTTTCGCCTTGGGGCCCGCGGTACAAGCGGATGTTCCTCGACATCAACGAACTCGCAGTCCGAAAGACCCGCATCCGGAAAACCTACGATCCGGGGACGCTGGATTTCCATTCCGGCGAGTTTCGCCAGGCGGAATCACTCGAAGTGCGGGGCACGGCGGAGTTGGTGGAAGGGCAGATTCGAGTCACCGGCACCCTCCACACGCGGATCGAGCTGGTGTGCGCGCGGTGCCTTGAGCCAGTGATCGAGGAGGTCAGCAAGGATTTCGATCTCTTCTACCGGCCCATGACCACCATCGCGAAGGAAGACGAGTTTCACCTGAACACCGAGGACACCGAGATCGCCTTCTTTGAAGGAGACGGCCTGTTCCTGGCGGACGTGATCACCGAACAGGTGAACCTGGCGCTTCCCATGAAGGTGATCTGCCGCAGCGATTGCCGGGGCCTCTGCCCTCATTGCGGTGCCAACCTGAACCACGAAGAGTGCCGCTGCGAAACCCATGCCGCCGACCCGCGGCTGGCGCCGCTGGCGCGCCTCAAACAGGACTGGTTCAAAAAACAATAGCCGGATAAACTAGGAAGTCCGAGATTGGCCTGCCGCACGCGCGGGCCCGGAACGAGGAGTTTCAATGCCCAATCCCAAACGCCGGCACTCGAAAGCACGCAAAAACAAGCGGCGCGCCCACGACCACCTGACGGGGCCTTCACTTTCGGAATGCCCGAATTGTCATGAACGCAAGCTGCCCCACCGCGCCTGCCCGCACTGCGGCCATTACAATGGGCGCGAAGTGATTGACACTTCGGCCTGAACGTCCTAAGTTTCCCGAGAATTTATCCTCCTCAACGGGTGTGGAAATGACGACCATCGCCCTGGATGCTATGGGAGGCGACCATGCGCCCCGCGCCGAAGTCGAAGGGGCGGTCCTCGCGGCGCGTGAACTCGGGGTGCGCGTGGTGCTCGTGGGCATCGAGGACGTCGTGCGCCAGGAGCTCGGGAAGCATCGCCACAAGGGCCTGCCCATCGAAATCGTCCACGCCAGCGAAGTCATCACCATGCGCGATTCTCCTTCGCACGCGTTTCGCAAGAAGCGCGACAGTTCCGTCCACGTGGCCGCGAAGCTCGTCCGCACCGGGCAGGCCGACGGCTTCGTGAGCGCGGGCAATACCGGCGCGGTGATGGCCATTGCCCGCTTCGTGCTCGGCACGCTGCCCTCGGTGGACCGGCCCGCGCTGGCGGCGCCATTTCCCACCTCGCGCGGCGGGGTTTCCGTGATCCTCGACGTCGGCGCCAACGTGGATTCCAAGGCGGCGCAGATCGAGCAGTTCGCAGTGATGGGCGAGATCTATTACCGCACGATTTTCGGCACGCGGCGGCCGCGGGTGGCGCTGCTTTCGATCGGCGAAGAAGAAATGAAGGGCAACGAGCTGACGCGCGAGGCCTATAACCGGCTGAAGCAATCGTCGCTGAACTTCACCGGCAACGTCGAGGGCCGCGATGTTTTCGCGGGGAATGTGGACGTTATCGTCTGCGATGGGTTCATCGGCAACATCGCGCTGAAGATCAGCGAAGGGCTGGTGGAGCACATCGGCGGGATGCTGCGCAAGGCGCTGCAGAGCTCGCTGAGCTCGCAGATGGGTTACGTGCTTTCCCGCCGCGCCTTTCAGGAATTCAAGAAGAAAATTGATTATTCGGAATACGGCGGCGCGTCGTTGCTGGGTGTGCGCGGCATCACGGTCATCGGCCACGGCCGTTCGAATGCCAACGCGATCAAAAACGCCATCCGCGTTGCCGACGGCTTGTACCGGTCGCGCGTCAACGAAAAAATTGAACAGGAGCTTTCCGCGGTCGCCGTCGGCGCGCGGGCCTGACCAATCCCATGGGCAAACTCGCATTCCTTTTTCCCGGACAGGCCTCGCAATACCCCGGCATGGGCCGCGCCCTCGCAGAACAGTTTCCGGGTGCGCGCGCCGTATTCGACCAGGCCGACGCCGCGCTGGGCTTCCCTATCTCGAAATTGTGCTTCGAGGGCTCCGAGGACGACCTCAAACTCACGGAGAATACGCAGCCGGCCATTCTGACGGTCTCCGTCGCCGCCTATCGCGTGCTCGAAGAGCGCGGCGTCACGCCCGAATTCGTCGCCGGGCACAGCCTGGGCGAGTACTCAGCGCTCGTCGCTGCCGGCAGCCTCAATTTTTCTGATGCGGTGAAGCTCGTGCGCCAGCGCGGCCGCTACATGCAGGAAGCCGTCCCGCCCGGCGAGGGCGCCATGGCCGCCATCCTCGGACTGCCTTCCGCGCTGGTGGCAGACATCTGCAAGAAGGCTGCGGACGGCCAGGTGGTTTTGCCGGCCAATCTGAATTCGCCGGAGCAGACCGTGATCTCCGGCCATGCCGCGGCGGTGAAGCGCGCTGTGGAAATCGCATCGCAGAGCGGCGCGAAGCGTGCGGTGGTGCTGCCAGTCTCCGCACCCTTTCATTGCGAGCTAATGACGCCGGCGCAGACGCGCCTGGAAAAGGATCTGCGCGCCGCAGCATTCGGCGAATTGCGCGTTCCGCTCGTCACCAACGTGGACGCGGAAGCAACCACCAGCGGCGAAGAGGCCCGCGACTCGCTCATCCGCCAGGTGTGCCTGCCGGTGCGCTGGGAAGATTCGGTGCGCGAAATGGTCGAGCGCGGCGTCAGCACGTTTGTCGAAGTCGGCCCGGGTCGCGTGCTGAGCGGTTTGCTGCGGCAGATTGATCGTTCGGTCCGGTGTTTCAGCGTCGAAGACCCCGCCAGCTTGGAAGCGACGCTCGAAAAGGTCGCGCAGGCGCGCGCGGAAACCACCGAGAGCTGATCCCGTGTTCTCCCTTCAAGACAAAGTCGCTCTCATCACCGGTGCGTCGCAGGGGATTGGCCGTGCCACGGCCCTCGTACTTGCCGAAGCCGGTGCAAAGGTTGCCATCGCCGCGCGCTCCCGGGACAAACTCGAAGCGCTCGCAAAAGAAATCGAGGCCGCCGGCCGGAAAGCCCTCGTCGTCCGCATGGATATTGCCGACGCGGCGCAGATCAAGGCCGGATTCCAGCAGACGCTCGCACACTTCGGCCGGCTCGATATTCTCGTGAACAACGCCGCCCTGGCGCGCGATGGCCTCGCCATCCGGATGAAACTCGAAGACTGGGAAACCGTGCTGCGCACGAACCTCACGGGCGCGCACCTGTGCATCCAGCAGGCGCTCTCGCCGATGATCAAGCAGCGCTCCGGGCGGATCATCAACATCACCTCCGTTGTCGCCGAAACGGGCAATGCGGGCCAGGCAAATTACGTGGCGGCCAAGGCGGGGCTGATTGGCCTGACGCGCGCGATTGCCGTGGAAGTGGCGTCGCGCAACATCACCGTCAACGCCGTCGCTCCCGGGTTCATCACCACGCCGATGACCGACCCGCTGCCCGACAAAGTGAAAGAAGACATGAAGGCGCGGATTCCGCTGGGGCGGTTCGGCACGGAGCGCGACGTTGCTGCTGCCATCGTCTTCCTCGCGAGCGACGAGGCCGCCTACATCACCGGCCACGTCCTCGACGTGAACGGCGGAATGTACATGGGGTAATTTGCGGCAGGCAAGTTGACCGCGTCGAGGGCCATGCATAGAATGGGTGGGTTCATTTCGGGCCGAAACGGCCGATCGAGTCAGCCACAGCAGTATGCGGAATGATTGAGACCGAAGGAGAAATCAGAATGGCCAGCGTCGAAGAACGCGTTAAGCAGATTATCGTCGAGCAGCTCGGGGTGGACGAGGGCGAGGTGACGCCGACCGCCTCGTTCGTGGACGACCTGGGCGCTGATTCGCTCGATACGGTCGAGCTCGTGATGGCCTTCGAAGAAGCGTTCGGCATCGAAATTCCGGACGAAGACGCCGAGAAAATCGCCACGGTCAAGGACGCCATCACGTACATCGAGAAGCACGCCCAAGCAAAGAAGTAGTCCGCCGGCGGCTTGCCGCGGTGGATCGCTGTAAGCGGTGAACCGCCGATCGCTGGACTCCGAACGGGAGAATTCCAATCTTGAATCGTCGAGTCGTTGTTACCGGCGTGGGGCTCGTCTGCGCGTGCGGCATCGGCACCGAAGAGACCTGGCAGAACCTCCTCGCCGGGAAGAGCGGGATCGGCCCGATCACGCACTTTGACGCGTCCCAGTTCGATTGCCGCATCGCCGGCGAAGTCCGCGATTTCGATCCCCTCCAGTGGATCGAAAAGAAAGAGCTGAAGAAGATGGGCCGGTTCATCCAACTGGCCATCGCTGCCACCGATTTTGCGATGAAGATGGCGCAGCTCACCATCACGCCGGAAATCGCCCATGCGGCGGGGGTATTCATCGCCTCGGGCATCGGCGGGTTCGATGTGATCGAGCGCGAGCACAGCAAGTTTCTTCAGGGCGGCCCCGGCAAGATCTCGCCCTTTTTCATTCCCGCCTCGATCATCAATCTTGCCTCCGGGAATATCTCCATTCGATACGGCGCGCGCGGGCCGAATTCCGCCACCGCGACCGCCTGTTCCGCTTCGGCGCATGCCATCGGCGACTCATTCCGCATCATCCAGCGAGGTGACGCCGAAGTGATGATTACCGGCGGCGCGGAGGCGGCCATTACGCCGATGGGCGTCGGCGGATTCGCTGCCATGCGCGCGCTTTCCACGCGCAATGACGAGCCCACGCGCGCGAGCCGGCCGTTCGACGCGCAGCGCGACGGCTTTGTCGTTGGAGAAGGTTCCGGCGTGCTGGTTCTCGAATCGCTCGAGCACGCGCAGCGCCGCGGGGCGAAGATACTGGCCGAGTTGGTGGGCTACGGCATGTCCGGCGACGCGTTCCACATCACGCAGCCGGCCGAGCAGGGCGATGGCGCCTATCGCGTGATGAAGGCGACGCTCAAGGACGCGAAGGTGGGACAGGATGTGGTGGACTACGTGAACGCGCACGGCACTTCGACGCCGATCGGCGACGCCATTGAAACAACGGCGGTGAAACGAACCTTCGGCGATCGCGCGAAGAAAGTCGCCGTCAGCTCGACCAAATCCATGACCGGCCACGTTCTCGGCGGCGCCGGCGGGCTCGAAGCGGGCATCAGCGTGCTCGCCCTGCGCGACCAGATTCTTCCGCCGACGATCAATTACGAGAATCCGGATCCGGCGTGCGATCTCGATTACATTCCGAATCACGCGCGCAAGGCGACGGTGAACTACGCGCTGTCGAATTCGTTCGGCTTCGGCGGAACGAACGCTTCGCTTCTCTTCAAGCGCTGGGAAGGGCGCTGACCCGTGGCACAGCCTCGCAAGCCGTGTGATTTGCCGGCTGGGCACTAGGAGGCCTTCTTGAAAATTGCGGTTTGCGTGAAGCAGGTGCCAGCGAAAGATGCTCCGCTTGCCATCCTGGAAGGCGGCGCGTGGATTCGGGAGTCCGACATCGGCTTCGAGACGAACGAGCCTGACGGTTTTGCGCTCGAAGAAGCCCTGCGGCTGAAAGAAAAGCACGGCGGCGAAGTGGTTGCGATTTCCATGGGCCCCGAGCGCGTGAAACAAACCATCAAGGAAGCGCTCGCGAAAGGCGCCGACCGTGGCATCCATGTCGCTGACGACCAGTTCTACGCGCTCGATCCGCTGGCGAGCGCTCGCTCGCTCGCGGCGGCGATTGAGAAAGAGAATTTCGATCTGATCCTCACCGGCCTGCAAAGCGACGACCACGGCTTCGGGCAGACCGGCGTCCTGTTGGCCGAACTTCTCGGCCGGCCGCACGCGACCATCATCATGCAGATCGAAATCGTCGGCGCGCAGATGAAGTTGAAGCAGGAGCTCGAAGCCGGCTGGTTCCAGTGGATCGAACTTCCGCTGCCCGCCGTGCTTTCGATTCAATCTGGCATCAACAAGCCGCGCTACGCCACGCTGAAGGGAATCATGGCGGCGAAGAAGAAAGAGATTGCGACAGTGGCTCGCGCGTCTCTGGGCGTCGCTTCCGCGCCCACGCAGCGCCTCCAGCGGATTTACGTCCCCCAGAAATCGAAAAAGACGGAATTCATCACCGGGACGCCGAAAGAAATCGCGGCGAAGCTGGTCGAGAAATTGAAGCACGAAGCGCGTGTCCTGTGACGGCTCACTCTTTGCCATGAAAATCCTTTTGATCACCGAGCAACGGGAAGGGAAATGGAACAAGGTCAGCTTTGAAACGCTGGCCGCGGCGCAGCAAATCGCGCAGCAGACGAAGGCAGCGCTCGTGGGCGTTGTCATCGGCAAGGGCGTTGCGGCGCTCGCGGACGAGCTGGCTGGCTTGCAGCTCGACGAAGTCTTGCTGCTCGAGCACGACCTGCTCGAGCGCTACACCGCCGACGGCTACTCGGTCGCGCTGCGCGAGGTCATCGAATCTCTCAAGCCGGATCTCGTCTTGTTACCGCACACCTATCAAGTCCGTGACTTCGCTCCCAAGCTGGCCGCGTCGCTCGGCAAGGGCATGATCGGCGACTGCATCGGCTATCGCTACGAGAATGGCTCGCTCGTCTTCGTGCGGCAGATGTTTCAAGGCCGCACGGCGGCGGACGTTGTCTTCGAAGGCGAGGCTCCGTGGGTGGCCACGTTTCAGGCCGGCGCGTTTCGCGCGGACCTGGTAGCCGCGCGCCAGGGCGGCAAAGCGCCCGTGAAGCCGGTTTCAGTTGCGCTGAAGCCGGAACAAATTCGCACGAAACCGCTCGAACTCTTCCGCGAAGCGAAGCAGGCAGTGGATCTGACGCAAGCGCCGATCCTCGTCGCCATCGGCCGCGGCATCAAGGCCCCGGAAAATATTCCCCTGGCGGAAAAGCTGGCAAGGAGTCTTGGTGGTGAGCTGGCCGCATCGCGCCCTATCTGCGACGAAGGCTGGCTCCCGATGGAGCGGCAAATCGGCAGCTCCGGACAGACGGTGGCGCCCAAGCTCTATCTTGCGGTGGGCATCAGCGGGGCGATCCAGCACGTGGTGGGCATGAAGGGCTCGCGCACAATCGTCGCGATCAACAAAGATCAGAATGCGCCGATTTTTGAGGTCGCGGATTACGGCGTCGTCGGCGACCTTTTTGAGATTGTCCCCGCGCTGACCGAAGAGCTGGAAAAGTCTAAGTCAGACTGAAAACGCACTGTTCGCTTCCGCGACATCTCCATCCCACAACCGGGCGCAAACCACGCTACAACTTCTCGGTTTTTCTCCTAATACATTGAAAAATGAGCGGTTTAACAACCCTCTCGCTGGCAAGACAAATGCTCTCTTTCCACTGTACATTGCCTTAAGACTGTCGAACCATGTTTGGGGAGGTGCCGAATGGAAGCGCTCTGGCAGGATTTGCGATACGGCGTACGCATGCTGGCCAAATCTCCCGGCTTCACCGCGGTTGCGGTCCTGACGCTCGCACTCGGCATCGGCGCGAATTCCGCAATCTTCAGCGTGGTCAACGCTACGCTCCTTGCCCAGCTTCCCTACAAGGAGCCAGACCGTCTGGTGATGGTTTGGGAACAGAGCGCGAAGCACCATGGCGGGACCAACAACGTGGTTTCTCCCGGGAATTTCCTTCACTGGCAGGATGAAAACACGGTGTTTCAGCAAATGGCGGCATTGGCCGATTTCAACCAGAACCTGACTGGGGCCGGCGCTCCGGAGCAGATCACCGCGCAGGCGGTATCGGCGAATTTCTTTTCTCTCCTGGGCGTTAACGCAGCCGTAGGGCGCACGTTCATACCCGAAGAGGGTGAGAAGGGCAAAGACAACGTCGTCATCCTCAGTGATGGTCTCTGGAAGCGCCACTTCGGCGGAGACCCGGGTGTCGTCGGCAAGAACCTGTTGTTGAACGGTGTAAGCCAGACCATTGTCGGCGTGATGCCCGCCGGCTTCCAGTTTTTCGTGCAGGAAGGCACGCTCACCGGTTCCCATCCCCAGCTCTGGACTCCCTTCGCCTTCACAGCGGCAAACCGCACTCCGCGCGGCCGCTACCTGAGCGTCTTGGCGCGGCTGAAGCCGGGGGTTTCCCCGGCGCAGGCGCAATCGCAAATGGACTCGGTCACCGCGCAGCTCGAGAAGCAGTTTCCCGAATTTGATAAGGGCTGGGGAGTGCGCGTAGTTCCTCTCCATGAACAGTTTGTGGGCGGAATCCGCACGGCGTTGCTCGTGCTGCTTGGCGCCGTCGCGTTCGTCTTACTGATCGCCTGCGCCAATGTAGCGAACCTCGCGCTGTCACGCGCCACGGCGCGGAAGCGCGAACTCGCGATTCGCACGGCGCTTGGCGCGACGCGCGCGCGGACCATTCGGCAGATGCTTACGGAAAGCATCCTTCTCTCCGTGGTGGGTGGCGCGGCGGGCCTTCTGCTGGCCGCGTGGGGAACCGACGTTCTGCTGGCGCTCAGCCCGAAGAGTTTGCTGGAGTTGAAAAGCCTCCGCCTGGACGCTAAGGTCGTGATCTTCACGTCCGGGCTCACCTTGCTCACAGGGATTGTTTTTGGTTTCTTCCCTGCGTGGGAAGCCAGCCGCGCCGGCATCGGCGAGTCGCTGAAAGAAGGCGGGCGTACCCCGGCAAGCGGGGCGCGCGGGAATCGCTTGCGTGCGGGCATTGTGGTAGCGGAAATCAGCCTGGCGATCGTGTTGCTTGCCGGAGCCGGGTTGCTCGTGCGCAGCTTTGTGCGGTTGACGGCCGTCTCACCCGGATTCGACCCGAGCAATACCTTGACCGTCAAACTCGATTTGCCGGGAGCGAAATACCGACAGGACGCGCAGCGGATCGCGTTTTTCCGCGAACTACTCAATCGGATCAATGCGTTGCCCGGGGTCGTCTCCGCCAGCGCCAGCAGCTTTTTGCCGCTCACCGGGCTCGCCGCGGCGACCGGTTTTGAGATCGAAGGGCATCCTGTCCCGAATTTCGCCGAACAACCGGTTGCCGATGTCCGGGTGATCGCGCCGGATTTTTTCCGCACGATGAGAATTCCACTTCTGCGCGGGCGGCTCTTCACCGAACAGGAAGAAACAGAGATTTCGCATGTCGTCATCATCAGCAACGCGATGGCGCGAGAATATTTCTCCAACGCGGATCCGATTGGCAAGCGCGTGACGATTCACATGAAAGACCAGGACGTGCCAAGCCAGATCGTCGGCGTCGTTGGCGACGTGCGGCACTACGGCCTCAACATCGCGCCGCGCGCGATGGTCTACTGGCCTCACCCGGAACTCAGCTATCCGTTCATGACCCTCGTGGTCCGCACCCAATCGGATCCGGCGCGCATTGCCGGCGCCGTCCGGCAAATCGTGTCTTCCATGGATAAGGACCAGCCAGTCGCTGACTTTCGCACGATGGAACAGTGGCTCGCGGAATCCGTCGCGCAGGCGCGGTTCAACACTCTGCTGCTCGCGATTTTCGGCGCGGTGGCTTGCCTGCTGGCCATGGTCGGAATTTACGGCGTGATGGCCTATTCCGTGACGCAGCGGACGCAGGAGATCGGCGTGCGCGTGGCGCTCGGCGCGCGTCCCCGTGATGTTCTGCAGATGATTGTGGGACAGGGGCTGAAACTGACCCTCCTCGGCGTGGCCTTGGGAATCGCCGGAGCGTTCGCATTGACGCGGCTTCTCGCCAGCCTGCTCTATGACGTAACCCCGACGGATCCGATCACGTTTACTGCCGTCTCGCTGGTGCTGGTCGTGGTGGCATTGGCTGCATGCAGCATCCCGGCGCGCCGCGCGACGAAGGTCGATCCGATCGTCGCGCTGCGCTACGAATAGCTGCGAAGCCATGGAGCGCCGCACGAAGCAGTCTAGCTTGCGGAGGGGAATTTGATCAGCCTGACCAGCTTCATCACCTTTGCCATCGCGACGCTGATTCTGAATCTCACGCCCGGGCCCGATATGATGTACATCGCCGCGCGGAGCATGGGACAGGGCCGGCGGGCGGGGGTCATCTCCGCACTGGGCGTCGGCGCGGGAATTTTCGTGCACACGTCCGCCGCTGTATTCGGCCTGGCGGCGGTGTTGCGCTCTTCGCCGCTGGCGTTCAATCTGGTTCGCTACGCAGGCGCAGGGTATCTGATCTACTTGGGAATCCGGCTGTTGGTGCGGCCCGGCTCCCACCGCTCCCTCGAAGCGCCTGCGCCCGCAAGCTCCGCGGCAGTTTTCCGTCAGGGCATGATCACCAACGTACTGAATCCCAAGGTCGCCCTGTTTTTTCTCGCGTTTTTGCCGCAATTCGTTTCTCCGGCGCGCGGATCGGTGGCGGCGCAGATGGCCTTGCTCGGTCTCTGGTTCAACTTCTCTGGGACTCTTCTCAACCTGGCGGTGGCTGGCGTGGCGGGAGTGGCCGGGAATCTGTTTCGCTCTCGAGGCCGCTGGCGGATCGCCGAACGCGCCAGCGGACTTGTCTTCGTTGGTTTGGGCGTGCGCGTCGCCATCGCACGGAATACTTAGACCCAGTCGCTCGCTCCGAAAACTCCCTCGACCAATAGGGCGCTTTCCTGCCACACGGAAGGCGCGACTTCGCAAGACCATCCAGCTCTTCTGCTAGAATACCCCGGTGCCGATCGAGCGTGAAAAACTCGAAGCCGATGTTCTGATCGTCGGCGCGGGCCCCGCGGGACTCGCCTGCGCGCTGCGCCTGGCGCAATTGATCGAGCAGGACACGAAGGCCGGGCGCACGCCTCCGATCTCGACCGAAAATATCTACGTCCTCGAGAAAGCGCGCGAGCTGGGTGCGCACCAACTTTCCGGCGCGATCATGGACCCGCGCGGCCTGCGCGAATTGGTGCCCGATTTTGAAAAATCCGCGCCGCTCGATTCTCCGGTCACGGATGATGCCGCCTATTTCCTGACCTCGGGAAGCTCGTGGAAACTCCCGATCACGCCGCCGCCCCTGCAGAATCACGGGAACTACGTTGTCTCCCTCAGCAAACTCGCGAAATGGCTTGGCGGGCTGGTCGAGAAAACGGGGATCAATGTGTTCACGCAATTCGCCGGCGCCCAGCTTCTTTACGAGCGCAACGGCATCGCTGGCGTCATCACCGAAGACAAGGGTGTGGACAAGAACGGCAAGCCGAAAGACAACTTCACCCCCGGCTACGAGCTGCGCGCCAAAGTAACCGTGCTCGCGGAAGGCCCGCGCGGCTCGCTCACGAAGGACGCGGTGAATCGCCTCAAGCTCGACGGGCTGAACCCGCAGCTCTATTCCCTGGGCATCAAAGAGCTGTGGGACGTGCCGCCGGGGCGCGTGGCCGCCGGATACGTGGCGCACACCATGGGCTGGCCGCTGGATTCCAGCATGTACGGCGGCGGCTGGGTGTACGGCCTGCGCGACAACCGCGTCTCGCTCGGCCTCGTCGTCGGCCTCGAATATCACGACCCGTTGTTCGACCCGCACGCCGCGTTTCAAGAGTTGAAGACGCATCCCTTCGTTCGCCGCATCATCGAAGGCGGAAGGCTGGTCCGTTACGGCGCGAAAACAATTCCCGCGGGCGGCTGGTATTCGATGCCGCGGAGCTACATGGACGGCGGCTTGATCGCCGGCGATTCCGCGAGCCTGCTGAACGCCCAGCGCCTGAAGGGCATTCACACCGCGATCAAGAGCGGCATGCTCGCCGCGGAGACGATTTACGAAGCGGTCGCCGCCGGAGACACTTCCGCGAAAACGCTCGCCGCCTATCCGCAGAAAATCGAATCAAGCTGGATCAGGAAAGAACTCTGGGCGGTGCGGAATTTCCATCAGGGATTTCAACACGGCTTCTGGGCCGGCATGGCGCACACGGCGCTGCAGTTCGTTACCGGCGGTCGTGGCTTGATTGATCCGATGCGCGCGCGGCCGGGCTATCAGGAATACCGCAATCTGAATCGCGGACCGGAACTGGTCGACCAGTCGAATCGCTTCAAAGGCGACGGCGTGCTGACGTTCGATCGCCTCACCGACGTCTATCATTCCGGCACGCGCCATGAAGAAGATCAGCCGTGCCACCTGGTCGTCACCGATCCGAGTATTTGCTCGGACCGTTGCGTCCGCGAGTACGGCAATCCCTGCCAGTATTTTTGTCCGGCAGCCGTTTACGAAATGGGAATGGAAAAAGGCGCGCCGCGGTTGAAGATCAACGCCTCGAACTGCGTCCACTGCAAGACCTGCGACATCGCCGATCCCTACCAGATCATCAACTGGGTTGTGCCCGAAGGCGGCGGCGGACCAAATTACGAAGGCATGTAGCTAAGCAGGAAAACGATTACGTCGGGCAGCCGGCGCCTGCGCAGGGCGCCCCGCCCCCGAAGATTCTTCGGAAGAATCCTTTGATTCCGCCCGTGTCGTTCTTTTTTGGCGGCTTTGGCTGAGCGGCATTCCCGGCGGGCTTCGGCGTCGCGACAACCGGTAATGCATCCTCGCGCGCTTCGACGCGGCCGTGAAAAACCCAGTCCGGCTCCACGCGAACCTCGCGCACCAGCAAGATCGTGTCGGGGTTTGGGTCGCGCTGCGCGTCCGGCGACGACGCATCGAAGACCAACGAGGGCATCACCACTTTCCACAGCGACGCCTCCGTGGCCGGATGACTCTGCACCGGTTTCTTCTCCGAGGGCTTCGACTCAGCCGGTTTCGCGGGCACGCTGTATTCTCTCGCAACCGTCGCCGGTTTCTTCGCGGGCGGCTCGCTCGGCGGCGCAACCTTCTCCGCCGTTTTTTCCGTGCGGGCCTTCGGCACGGCCGGCACAATCGCTCGCGCCGGCAGGACTCCGCACTGGCATGTTCCTGCCGCGCCGGGAACGGGATGCAATTGCCCGCCGCTCAAAAGCATTTCCTGCGGCTCCGGGACGACCAGCGTTTCGCCGGTAAACTGCTGCTGCAGCCGGACTCCTCCGCGGGTCGCGCGGACGCACATCGAGCCATCCGCCTCGAGCCCCAGGGTCGCCTCGCGCGACGCCTCGCTGATTGCCAGCGGCACGGCAACCATCATCGGCGTGTAGATCACCAGCGGTGTGGCGTTGTCGAGCAGGATGTGCAGCCGGCCGAAATCCATCGCCAGGGTGAACGCACCGGAAGATTCCAGCAGCTTCAGCTTGGCGGGGCCGCAGACGCCGATCACGCCGCCGTTCACGAATTCGATGCGGGCCTGCCCCGCATGCACCGTGATTTCGCTGCCACTCGAGAGGTAAATCGTCCACGAATCCTGGGGAGATACCGTGCCGCCCGGCCCGGAAACGGAAATGTCGTCCCCGGTGACGCGGGCGATCGTCGAGGGAGGGGCTTGGGCGGCCGCGAGCCGCGGCAGCACGAGGACTATAAGGAGCAGGGAACCCGGAACGGCGCGGCGGAAACATACACCGGCGCGGCAACGCACGTTTTGGAGTCGTGCGAGCATCTGGCGGCTGCGCTTCGCCTATACTATACGACAGTGCACAACCCCGCTGCAGCCGAGATCGACCGCGAGGACGAGAGCCTCAACGTCCATTACGACACGCGCCTGCCCGAGTACTCTCGCTGGCGGCGGATGCAGATTCCCGTCATCGCCTCGGTGGTGTACTGGCTGATCCGTCTCATCGGGCCGACGCTGCGCTTTGAAGTCGTCGGCTATCCGCACATGCAGCGCGTCTACGACGCCGGCAAACGCTGCATCGGCTCGTTCTGGCATCGTTCGATTTTTGGCGGGGTGTGGTACTGGCGCGGCCGCGGCGTGGTGGTGATGAACACGACGAACTTCGACGGCCAGTGGACGCGCCGCGTGATCGAGCGGCTGGGTTTCGGCACGGCGCAGGGCAGCTCGACGCGCGGCGGATTGAAAGGCCTGGTGAACATGGCGCGGCGTCTTGAAGAAGGCCGCGATGTCGCCTTCACCATTGACGGCCCGCGTGGCCCGCGCTATGTGGCGAAGCCCGGCCCGGTGATGCTCGCCCGCAGGACGGGAAATCCCATCGTCACCTTTCACGTCGGATTCGAGAGTGCCTGTACGTTTGAAAAGAGCTGGGACCTGTTTCAGATTCCGTATCCGTTTTCCCGCGCGGTGATGGTGATGGGCCCCGTGATTTACGTTCCCCCGGATGCGGATCGCGAGCAGATGGAGAAGAAGCACGCCGAGATGCAGGCGACGCTCGAGCGCGTACGTGACATCGCCGAATCGTGGTTCCAAATTACGGAAGCGGAGCGTGAGCGCATCCGCGCCGAATGCAACGCCTGACCGCGATCAGTGCTCACCGAGCGTGACGCGCACATCCATCTTCTGCTTCCCGCGGTAGACCGTCAGCGTTACCGTGTTGCCCGGCTGCATGCGGTTCAGCAGAATATTCAGATCCACCTGGTTCGCGATTTTCTTGCCGTCCAGCGCCACCACCACGTCGCCGCCGACCCGCAACTCCTGCAAGCCGGCCATCACCGTGCGGTTGCCGCCGCGGACGCCCGCTGCTTCCGCCGGGCCTCCCGGCGTCACACGCTCGACCATCACGCCTTCGGAAACCGGCAGGTCGAGCGCCTCGGCCAGGCCGGGCCAGATCGGCCGGCCTTCAAACCCGAGCGATGCGCGCCGCACGCGTCCCTGCGTAATCAAGTCTTCGGCCACTCGCTTGGCCGTATTGATGGGAATGGCGAAGCCGATGCCCGACGGCGTCCCGCTCGGCGTAAAGAAGGCCGTGTTGATGCCGATCACCTGGCCGCGCGTGTTCAGCAGCGGGCCGCCCGAATTGCCGTGATTGATTGCGGCGTCGGTCTGAATCGCTTCGTCGATAAACGTGCTCTGCCCGGTCTGCACCGTCCGCCCCAGCGCGCTGACGACGCCGGTGGTCAGCGTGCTCTGGAAGCCAAAAGGATTGCCGATGGCCAGGACGCGCTGGCCCACCTCGAGCGAGCGCGAATCGCCGATCGGCAGAAACGAAAATTTGCCGCTGCGTGGCTCGATCTTCAGCAGCGCGATGTCGTTTCGCTCGTCAGCGCCGAGAAATTTCGCGCGGTAGCGGCTCTGGTCGCCCAGCGTCACTTCGATATTCTGCGCGCCTTGCACCACGTGATAATTCGTCAGCACGTGCCCGTCGCCGTCGATCAAGAAGCCCGACCCCGCGCCTTCCACCGGCACCGGGTTGTAAAAAAAATCGTACTCCACGGCGCGCGTGACGATGTTCGCCACCGCCGGCGCCGCCTGCCGGTAAATGCGCACGTTCGTCAATTCGTCGGGCGTCATCCCGGCTTCGTTGTCCGCGGCAGGGGGCAGCGCCTGGACGGCGCTGGGCACGCGCTGGCCCCAGCGGCTGCCGGCCCAATACGCGCCGAGCCCGATGATCAGCCCCAGCGCCAGCAAACGGACAAGCCTTCGTGCGTGCTGTTCGGATTCCATCGCTCTAACCTCTTCCCGATTCGATTCCCGCGTGCAAGAAACCCGGCTCTCGTGCCCTGCTAGTGCTTCAGACGCGCTGCCGCAGGAAAAGTTACCTCACGCAGCGGCGAGCTTCAGCAATTTGCCCGCGAGTTGTTCCACCTGTTTGCGCGTCCCTTCCAGCGTGCCGGAGCAATCAATTTCATCCGTCGCCAGGCGCCGCTTCTGCTCGATCGGCATCTGCGCGGCAATGCGCCGCTCGGCCTCTTCGGCGCTCATGCCCCGCTCGACCAGGCGCTCGCGTTGCTGCGCAGGTCGGCACCAGGCGACCACCAGCCGGTCGAACCCCTTGTGCGCGTTGGCTTCGATAAGCAACGCCGCTTCCACCACGGCCACCGCCGGGCCTCCGGGGCGGTCGAGCTCTACAAGCATTCGCTCCGTTTCCGCAATGACGCGCGGGTGAAGAATCTGGTTCAGCCGCGCCAGCTTGTTCGCGTCCGCAAAAACAATTTCGCCGAGCCGCGCGCGGTTGATTATTCCGTTGGCGTCCACGATCCCTTGGCCGAATTCCCGGATCACTTCCGCGTTGGCCGTCCTGCCCGGCTCGATCAATTCGTGCGCCAGCGCGTCGGCGTCAATCACGGTGCACCCGAGTTCGCGGAGCATGGCAGCCACGGTCGTCTTGCCGCAGGCGATGCCGCCGGTCAATCCGACGCGCAGCATCAAACCCGGCCGGCAGGGGCGGGCTGCCCCGAGGGAACCCCGCGACGCAGTCGCGCCGCCTTCACCGTGTTGCTCATCAGCATCGCGATCGTCAGCGGCCCTACGCCGCCCGGCACCGGCGTGAACGCGCCGGCCACGTTGACCACGTCCGGATGCACGTCGCCCACCAGCACATTGCCTTTCGCGCGAAACGACGCGATCTTGTCCGGAAAATTTGCGAAAATCTTCTCGGCCTGCGCCGCATCCTTGATCACATTCTGTCCCACGTCGATCACCGTCGCCCCCGGCCGGATGTAGTCCGTGGTGACCATCGCGGCGCGGCCCATTGCCGCCACCACGATGTCGGCGCGCCGGACGATCCCCGGCAGATCGCGCGTCTTCGAATGGCAGACCGTTACGGTGGCGTTCGCGTGGATCAGCAGCAGCGCCATCGGCTTGCCCACGATGTCGCTGCGGCCCATCACCACCGCATTCGCCCCTTCGATCGGGATCTCGCTGCGGCGCAGAATCTCCATCACGCCGGCGGGCGTGCACGCCACCAGCCCCGGCCGGCCGGCGACCAGCTTGCCGACGTTCACCGGGTGAAAGCCATCCACATCCTTCGCCGGGTCCACCGCTTCGAGAATCTTCTTCGCATCCACCTGCGGCGGCAGCGGCATCTGCACCAGGATTCCGTCCACGTCGTCGCGGCGGTTCAATTCATCCACCACGGCAAGCAATTCCTGCGTCGTGATGGTCGGCGGCGGGCTGAGGCGGAAACTGGCGAGTCCCAGCTTTTCGCACGCGGCGATCTTGCTCTTCACGTAAAGCTGCGAAGCGGGATTGTCGCCGACCAGCACTGCGGCAAGCCCCGGGCGGATGCCGGAGGCGCCCAGCGAAGCGATATCACCCTGCAATTCGGAATAGATCTGGTCGCGGATGGCGTTGCCGTTCAGGAGGCGTGCGGTCAAATCATGGCTCCTTTGCGAAGGATTCTGCCGTCACGAAAACGCCATGATAGCACACCGCATTCGCGGCCAGCCTCGCCTGCCGGGGACACAACCGCTTAATTCTGCGCCTGCGCGTGTGGCACTGGAGAGTAGAAATGTCCGCTTTTTAGAGCACACGATATGTCCGGTTTGAGGTTGAGAAAGCACCGCCGTCGTGACTGTGTGAAAGTGGGAATCTCGCGGTGTGGGCGGGGCGGGTTGGGGCTTTGGCTTGCGGACACGTATCGGCGCGTTGACGGCGCGCGAGGGGCATCTACACCGACGCCTGTTTGGCCGGATGCTTCGGCGGATCTATGCGCTGCCGGTGCCGAGCGGGTAGCACTCCGATTGCGGTTGCAAAATCTGGGGCCGAGGGAGGAAGGTCGGAGCAGTGTCTGAGAAATCGATTACGCGGCAGCAAGCGGGCGTGCAAAAACGAGCCGTCAGAACCCCGCTGATCTCGCGGGGGCCTGCTCTGGTGGCAGGCTCGTTGTGTCCCGGGCAGGCGAAGCGTACGATGCACAAGCGAGAGGTCCAAATCGGAAATTCCGGATAGAGCCTCAGTTCCCTCACTGGAGGCACAGATGAGCGAGACTACTCTCGGGGGCAAAAGGGGGTGGGCATATTTTGTTTTGCGTGTAGCGATTTTTGTGCCGCTTCTCTATGCGATTGACCGAACGCCACTGGACGCATTCAGGCTCGTTGCCTACTTTCATTTGGGTCCAGTTTCGTCGTGGTTTCTGGCGTTGGCAGCAATAGCGATTTTGTGGTGGGCTTCTGGGGTGGTCCTGGCGTACTTGTTGCTCGCCGCTGCGGGGACTTGGTTGCTCGCCACTGCGGGCGTGGCACGGCTTCGCCACAATCGTGCGGGAGATGGGAAGTGACCGTGAGGCTTCACTTGCACGGCTTTTAGAAACCATCAAGGCCAAAGCAGCCTAAGCTCTGCAATAATTTATGTGCGACGAAGCCCAAAGAACCAAAGACCTTCTAGAGCGCATTCGGCAGTTGGGTGACAAATCCACTCAAGTGCTGCTGTTCCTCAGCTTTGTATTTGTCGCAGTCGTAACTCTAAAGTCCAACAAAACAATCGCGGAGAGTCAACAGCACGCTTTGACCGTCGCGATACGCTGGTGGGTCGGAGCACTCCTGCCCATTCTTGTTGGGGTGTTTCCTGTCAGAGATTTTTTCGAGTGCGCGAAAAACAAAGTCTGCTGGTACAACCTGATTCGCTGGTTCAAGGTTGTCCTCCTTATAGCAGCGGTCTTTCTAATCCTCATCGGTGCAGTATACTTCGCCTGTGGAATTTGGCCTGCTGGATACACAGCAAACATTCACTCACAATGAATCTTAGGGCGTAGCGGGCAACACGCCGACATCGAAGGCGCGCCACAAGTATCGCCGCCCTCTAAAAATGCGAACGCCCCGGAGCACAGCGCTTCCAGGGTGTTTGGAATTCTCTTCCTGCTTCTAGCCTCTAGAAGCTCTCTCATAAATCACAACAAGTCGAATTGGGTGTTGTCGATAGGCGCGGATAGGAGCAAATCCTGTACATGGATCTCACCACAACTCAATTGTCTTTTCTGTGCCTGAAGGCAGGGGTTGCGCTCACTCCTGTTCATTGCTTTGGCTCGCCGTCGTCCATCAATCGGTTAATGTAGTCGAGCGCCTTTGAATAATCCACTTTTTTAGGAAAATGATCTTCGATGTACCCACGGTTCGCGCTGCAATCGCTGCACTTTATGGCAGCTGCCAGCACTTCCTCCGTTTGGCCGTCGTACAAAACTGTCGATTCTTCTCTTAGCGTCGATTCTGCTGTTAGCCATATTTGAACAATGAGCACATAGCAACGGTTTGCCGATACGCTGTAGTTAGTTTTTGTGGATTCGACGTATCCGTATCCGTTTTTCTTCACTGCTAGATCTAGATTCTTGTTCTCTAGATTCTTGTTCTCATTCTCCTCTATTGTCTTGCCAAGAGCTACACACTCACTACGCAGGTGAAAAACTTCCGTCACTGTCGCAGGTTGTAACAACATAGTTTCTATTTCGGACCTGGATGGAGTCTCGGGTTGCTTTGCGGGCTGTGTTGCTTTGGAAGAACACCCGCCGAGAAGCAGGAGCATGGCAGTCAGACCAGCTAGAGTTTTGTAGTGCTCCCCGCTAAAACTGGACACCTCAGCGGCCTCCTAAAGGTGGAACCAGGCTAGTCGACCTCGCGGTCGCAAGTTCTTCCTCGCCACCCACAATTAGTAAATATCGTACTGCTCCCAGTGGAGCGTCGGGTCGGCTTGAATGATGATGCTTTTGTGCGTCCAGCGCTCGAGCTCCTCCATCAAGCCCGATTCGCGCGTCTTCAGCGCCTTGGCGATCTCGGGATGCACGCGCAGCGTCAGGCTGCCCGCCATGATCTCCGGAGCCATCTTGCGCGCTTCGGTTTGGATTTCGTAGCACAGCGTGGGAATGGATTTCACCATGCCGGAGCCGGTGCAGTAGGGGCATGGCTGGCAGAGCGTGCGTTCGAGCGCCTGCTTGGTGCGCTTGCGCGTGATATTGATCAGCCCGAATTCGTTGAAGCGCAGCACCTTCGACGGCGCGCGGTCCGCCTTCAGCGCGTCCTCGAGCGCGGCCATCACTTTCTCGCGGTTTCGGCGCTCCTCCATGTCGATGAAGTCGATCACGATGATGCCGCCCAGATCGCGCAGGCGCATCTGGCGGACGATTTCCTTCACCGCTTCGAGGTTCGTGCGGACGATCGTATCTTCCAATCGCGTCGAGCCGCGCCCCACGAATTTTCCCGTGTTCACGTCGATCGCCACCAGCGCTTCCGTGTGGTTGATCACGATGTAGCCGCCCGACTTCAGCCATACCTTCGGCCGCAGGCCCTTGTCGATTTCCTGCTGGATGCCGAACTCCTCGTACACCGGCGTGTCTTTGCTATAGAGCTTTACGCGGTTGACCATCTGCGGCTGGAAGCGGCTCACGAAATCCACCACCTTCGTGAACTCCTCCTCGTTGTCCACCCAGATGGCGGAGTAATCCGGGCTCAGATAATCGCGCAGGATTCGCTCCACCAGGTTCAGGTCGCGATGCAGCAGCGACGGCGCGTTGCGCTGTTCGCCGCGCGATTTCAGGTCCGCCCAGGTGTGCGTTAGGTACTCCACGTCCGTGCGGATCTCTTCTTCGGTGGCGCGATCGGCGGCGGTGCGAACGATGAAGCCTCCCGACGATGAGCCCTTCGCCTCGCTGACGATGTGCCGCAGCCGCGCGCGTTCCTCCGCCGAGGCGATCTTCCGCGAAACGCCCGTGTGATCGAGCGTCGGCATGTACACCAGATAGCGTCCCGGCAGCGCGATGTGGCTGGTGATGCGCGCGCCTTTCTTTCCGAGCGGCTCCTTGGCGATCTGGACGATGATTTCCTGCCCCTGCTTGAGCATGTCGCCGATCAACTGCGGGCGGCGCGGCTGTGGCCGGTGGCCGCCGCCGTGATGCGGACGTCCGCGTTGTTGCTCGCGCCGGCGTCCGCCGCCGCGGCGCATCGGATGCTGCAGGCGCGCGCGTGAATCGCTCTGCACCCGTGCACTCGAAGGCTGCGCTTCCTCCGTCGCGCCTTCCGCAGGTGCGGCTTCCGCTTCTTCGGCCGGCGCTCCCTCATACTCCATCTCTTCGACAGCCTCATTGGTGGCGCCATCGGCGTGCACCGAAGATTCGGTGGCCGCGCCTGAGTTTTCCCCAGCCTCGCCGTTCTCATGCCCTGCTTCGCCGGCGGCTGCGTCTTCCTCGTCGGCGGCAGCCTCTGCGGTCGCTTCCTCTTCGCGCTCGGCTTCCTCGGATTGCGCTTCCGCCACCTGTTCTGCCAGTGACGTGGCTTCCTCGGGAGTTAATTCCGTCTCGCTCGGTGGTTCTGCCGCCGGCGGCATGATGGCGGCGCTCTTTGGGGATTCGGGCTCCTGAACTTCCGGGACGTTCGTCGGCGGCGCGAACGTGGATGCTTCCAACGCCGGCGCCGCTTCTTCGGCGTGCTCGGTCACCGCCGCGACGTCCGGCGGTCGAGCGGAGGCGCGGGCCTTGGCTATTGATTCGCCGGGCAGCGGTTCGAGGCCGCTCACAAATCCGGTCTGGCGCATGTAGGGCTCTCGAGCAGGCTCCGGTCGCGGTGCCGGCTCGATGTGCTCTCTCTCTTCGATGATCGGGGCGGCAACGGGTTCGACGCGCTGTTCCGTCGCTGTTTCTACGTGCGAATTTTCTTCCGCGGCAGCAGGAGCCGCCGACGTGGCGGATAGGTTCGCCATGCGGTCTTTGTACTTCGCGAGCGACTCGCCCGGGAGAATGATCGGCTGATAATTCGGATCGACGGGTTCGCTCGGCGGCTCGTACGGACGGTGAGACGCATATTTCGACGGCGGCAACTCGCGCCCGCGGGGCCGGTCGTCGCGGCCTCTGCCGCCTCGACCAGGTCTTCCACCTCGGTGAGGCCGGCCGCCGCCGCCCCGGCCGAATCCGCCAGGGCGTTCGTGGCCGCGCGATCCATATCGCTCTCCGCCAATCGGGCGCGGCGGCGGAGCGGGCCGGTGTTCCTGCGGCGCCAATTCACTGGTGGCCGGCGACGGCTCGGCCGGCGGCACCACGTCAGCGGGCTCGAGCGCGCCCTGTGATTCGCCCGCGGCCGCGGACGAAAACACCTGGCCGCCCTGCTCTTCCATCTTCTGGACTTTTTCCTCGACCGTGGTGACGACTTGATCGTAGTCTTCGATGTCTTCGAGAAAATCGCTGACGTAGAGGAAGGCGTCGCTATCGAGGCCGATTTCCACGAAGGCCGACTGCATGCCGGGCAGCACGCGCGTCACGCGGCCTTTGTAGATGCTTCCGACTAACGCAAATTCTTTTTCTCGTTCAACATAAATCTCACAAAGCTGCCCATCTTCGAGAATCGCGACCCGCGTCTCGTGCGGCGTCGCGGAAATCACCATCTCCTTCGACATGGAAACTCCTCATGGCGCACCGGGACGCGGCCGCGCTGCGCACGATGGCGCGCGCTCTTCCCGCGGTTTGCGGGCTGGCCTCGAGGGAAGAATGTTTTGCTGCCATTGGTCCCCTCATCCGATGCTGACCTCAAGTAAACGTTGGTCCCGCCGGCCTCCGTCTCGCAGGCCGCGGGAGTCGTGCGGCGCGGGCTCAGTTGACGAAGCGCCGGATTCGCACATTCATCACCAGGCCCAGCGCCATAAAGACAAATACGGTGGCCGATCCCCCATAGCTCATCAACGGCAGGGGGATGCCGGTGACCGGCATGTACCCGATCACCATTCCTGCGTTCACCAGGACGTGAATCCCCAGTATGGCGGTTACCCCCATCACCAGAAACATCCCGGCGCGATCTTTGGCCTTCTGCGCATTTTCCAGAAGCCGTAGGAGCAGAGCCAGGTACAGCGCCAGCGTCACGAACACGCCCGCGAACCCGAGCTCTTCCGCCAAAGCCGCCAGGATAAAATCCGAATACCGGACCGGCACGAAGCCCAATTGGTTCTGGCTGCCCTTGCCGAATCCCTTGCCCCAGAACCCGCCGGAGCCAACCGCTATCTCCGACTGTAACACCTGATAGCCCGCCGTTTGTGGCTTATCTTCCGGCCGCAGGAACGTCTCCAGTCGCTGCCTCTGGTACGGCTTCAGGTGGTTTCGATAATGCCATCCGACCGGAACCAATGCGGCGCCAATCAGCAGAACCACGGCGGCGTGCTTCCACTCGATCCCCGCCAGGAATGCCCCCACCAGCGCCACCGGCACCAGCGTCAGGGCCGTGCCCAGGTCGGGCTGCACCAGAATCAGGACCGCAGGAAACCCGGCGACGGCCGCTACCTTCATCAGGTCCCTCAGTGTCAGCCGGTCCGTGTGAACCTCTGTGAAGAACCTGGCAAGCACCACGATTATGATCAACTTTACGAACTCTGATACTTGCAAAGGCACGCCCGCCACCGCCAGCCAGCGTTTCGCCCCGAACCGCGTGTGGCCCACCGCCATCACCACGAACAGCCCCGCGATCCCGATCAGGTAAAGCATCGGAGCCTGGTCGAGCAGCGTGTGGTAGTCGATCCGCGAAAGTATCAGCATGCACACGAGTCCCAGCCCGATCCAGAGAATTTGCCGCCACTGCATCCCGGCCATCGCGCTCGTGCGCGTCGAAGAATAAATTTCGAGTACGCCGAGCAAGCAGATCGCGCCGGCGATGGCGAGCAGCGTCCAGTCCAGGTCGCGGAATCTCGCGCGGGCTTTCATCGCCGGGCGTCTCCCGCCGGCGCATTCTGCTCCGGCCCGCGCGGCGGCAGCGCGGCGGCCACCGGGCGCCCCGTCGCCGCGGGATTCGGTGAGCCCGTCAGCGCCGGAACCGGTTGATTTGCCTGCGCCGTGGTCTGCTCCTGCCGGCGGCGTTCCTTCTTGTCGTAGTAGATTTTCACGATGTCGCTCGCGATCGGCCCCGCGATCGCGCCGCCGTGCTCGCCCGCTTGCACCAGCACCGCGACGACAATTTCCGGATTCCGCCGCGGCGCGTACCCGACGAACCACGCATTGTCCTTGAATTGTCTCTGCTTGCCGAGCCGCGTGCGCGTGTCGTAGCCGATCACCTGCGCGCTGCCCGACTTGCCGCAGAATTCGATGTTTTGCAGCCGCGCGCTCGCTCCCGTCCCGCCGTCATTCACCACCCCGTACATCCCCTGCGTGATTTTCTCTACCGTGTCCTCGGAGATGGCAATGTGCTCGGCGTGCGGATTCGGAAAGTTTTTCAGCAGGTGCGGCTGCACCAGCGTGCCGCCGCTGGCCACTCCCGCAATCATCCGCGCGAGTTGCAGCGGCGTCGTCGTCACCGCGCCCTGCCCCACCGCCACCGAAATCGTTTCTCCGGGATACCACTTGCGGTGGAACACGCGCTGCGTCCATTCCTCCGATGGCATCAAGCCGCCTTCCTCGCCCGGAAGATCGATTCCGGTCTTGTGGCCGATCCCGAGTTCGTTCGCGTAATAGTCGATGCGGTCAATCCCGATCCGCTTGCCCACGTTGTAAAAGAAAATGTCGCAGGAGTGGACGATCGCCTTGTAAAAATCAACCGTGCCGTGGCCGCGCTTGTCCCAGCAATGGAACGTGCGCCCGTAGAAATCGCCGTAGCCGGGGCAGAAGACGTGAAAATCCTCCGGAATCGCTTTCGATTCCAGCATCGCCGTCGCCATCACGATCTTGAAGATCGAGCCCGGCGCGAGCTGCGCCTGAATCGCGCGGTTCAGCAGGGGCGTTTCCGGATCGGTGTTCAGCTTGTCCCATTCCGCCGGCGAGATGCGCACCGCAAAATCGTTCGGGTCGTACGCCGGATGGCTGACCATCGCCAGAATTTCGCCGGTGCGCGCGTCCATCGCCACCAGCGCGCCTTCCTTGCCGGCGAGGTCCGCTTCCGCGACCACCTGCAAGTCGTAGTCAATCGTCAGATCAATCGGGTGGCCCGAAATCGCGTCCAGGTTGTCCAGCGTCTTCACCGGCTTGCCCAGACTGTTGACGATCATCCGGCGCATCCCATCCGTGCCCTGCAGCGTCTCGTTGTATTCGCGCTCGAGCCCCGCCTTGCCCACGATGTCGCCCGGACGGTACCGCCCCTCGCTGCGTTCGAGCTGTTGCGCCGTCACTTCGCCGACGTACCCGATCGCGTTCGCCAGGAACCCGTCGCGCGGATACCGCCGCCGGTGCACCATCAGCAATTCCATCACGGGCAGGTCGGCGCGGTGCGATTCCACGAACGCAATGTCCGCTTGGGTGGCTTCCGGCTTGATCACAATCGGCTGGAATTTCGGCTGCGCCTTCGACTCATCGAGCTGCTTCTGCAAATCCTCGAGCGGCACTCCCAGGCCCTCGGCCACCTGCGGCATGCTGCGTTCAAGCAGCCGCGCGTCGTCGCGCAGCAGCAGGATGCTGAATGAGGGGTAATTGTCCACCAGCACGCGGCCTTCCCGGTCGAGCATGCGCCCGCGCGGCGCGATAATGGGGATCGAGCGGATGCGGTTGCGTTCGGCTAGTTCGGCGTAGTGGCCCGACTCGATCACCTGCAGCTTCCAGAAGCCGATCAGCAGCAGCACGATCACCGCGACCGTCACGTACGTCAGGAAGATCAGGCGTCCCTGCGGCAGCTTCTGGTCGTTCCCAAACAAATAGCTCACGCCAACTCCAGCGCGGCGGGTCGTTCGTGGCCCGGCGTTTTGCGCGGGGATCCGCGGCCCGGAGCAGGCCGGAACCGCATGGGTCCGAAGGCGCTTCTGGTGCAGCCGATTCCGCGGGCGCGGCTCGCGCCCTCAATTTCTCGGCCGGTTCCCAAGTGCTGTTCAACGTATCACTTGGAGTCCCCCGGCGCAACCGCCTTTGCCCTGTCCGCCACCCACCGTTTCGCGACACTGCGCCGCCCGCCTTTGTATTCGGTTGTTCTGATTTTGGTGACATTGCACTTCCTCGGATGTATATTCCGGCCATCGATGCCCTAGGTGAGTCGGCGGATGGGCTCGCCTTTTCGACTCGCCCGGTTCTGATGGAACACTGCCCGTAAAGGAGAAAAAAAATGAGAGGAGCACGAGTCGGTCTGTTCGTCTTGGCACTCGCCGTGTCCCTGGCGGCGAGTCCGTCGAGTTCCCCTTGGTGGATGAAGGCCGACTATGTGGAAGCCTGCAACTGCCACCTGTTCTGCCCCTGCTACTTCAACAAGCATGCAGAGCATCCCGCCTGTGAGTTCAACATGGCTGTTACGGTTCGAGAGGGAAGGTCGGGGAATACGAACCTTGCCGGCGCTAAATACTGGCTCACCGGCGACCTGGGCGACAAATGGGGAACTGAGAAAAAGGGCGCGTGGGTGATTGTCTCGTTCGACCCCGCTACCTCCAAAGCGCAGCGCGACGCCCTCGCGCCGATGATTCTCAAGACCTACGGTCTCGAGTGGGGCGAGCTGAAAGTTCAGGAGGCCACCATCGAAATCCACCGCTCTGGTGACATTGTCGAAGCGAAACTGGCCGGAGGACAACAAGCATACATGAAGTTGAAGCAGGAGAAGGGGGCCGATGGGAAGGGCGTGATGCTGAAAAACGTACCGTACTTCGCAGCAAGCAGCAACGACGGGTTCGAGTTGTATAAGTCCATCGCCCACCGCGCCGACGTGGCCGGGCACAGCTTTTCCTATTCGGACCGGAATGCTTTCCTGATCACCATCGTTTCGAGGGAACCAACCGCCGCGAATCCGCAGAAGAGTTCCGGGAACTGAAGCCACGAATGGGGCGACCCTCGCCGGGTCGCCCCTTCCATTTGCCTCTCGGCGGTCGGCCCGCAGGCCGCTGGCGAGATCCACGGCGCTTTGCTGTAGGCGCGGTTCGAGAACCGCCCGTTTGCGCTCTCCCCGGCAGTTGGGGAGGGTGGGATTCTTCTCTCATGAGCGGCCGCGCAATCGCCTTTGCCCTGCCCGCCACCCACCCTTTCGCGACAAGAGGATCATGCTCCTGCTGGCGCACTTCGCCCCTGGGCAGCTCGCGCCTCCTTCGATGCAAACTCACCCTAAAAAGTATTGTTTTTCTTTCGCTGCTCCATCTTCCGCTTTGTCACGGTGTTCATCTTATCGGGGTCGATCGCCCACATGAGGCTGGGTGTGCCCATTGGGATAGTGTCTTTGGACGCGTCCCAGACGTGCCACGTTTTTCCATGCGTCGTGCGGATCATCTGCAGGAGTCCCTTCTTTTGTTCGTCCGGCATGCCGGGAAGATCCAGCATTCCGCTATCGACCTCGCCATCGTGTGGATGCCAGAATTTCTTCTCCGCATCGGGCAGGGACTGGAACGCCTTGTCGGAGATGATGTGTTCGACGCCGATCAAGTGCGCGCCCTTGGTATTCCCGTCATAGACCACGCACTGAATCAGATCATCGTTCACCGGCTGACAATAGTGCGTGACGCGCATTTGCCTCTGTTTTTGCGCGGGCAAATTGACGTCGCGCTTGTAGTTGTGGAAACCGTCCACGTAGATCTGGAGTTCTTCCACGGGGATTCTGGATTGTCCTTCTGGTTTTGCCTGTTCCTTACCCTTGGTCGGCGATTTGGCTTCGGTCCCTCCGCCGAGCGGCGAAAACCCGAGCAGCGAAAACAGCAGTACAAGGGAGATTCTGCGTGCAATTCTCATGGACTCCTCCTCGCAGAAAGCAGGTTGTCATTGGACTGGCCCAAGCTTAGGTTACAGACGGGAACTTTCGGGACCACATTCTAACAAGAGGGCAAATCCAGTCAAGAAAAGCTTAGGCCGGCTGGCCCATCTTCCGCGAGCGGCCCACAGCGCTGGCGAGATTCTTTGTGATTCACTGTAGGGCCGGTTCGCGAACCACCCATTTGGGCGCTGGCCCGCTCTCCGCGAGCGGCCATTTCACCTCGTAGCACATTGAAGAAGAGGGGTTCGGGTACCCTACACTCCCCGGCAGTTGGGGAGGGTGGGATTCTTCCCTCACGGGCGCTGTAGCCCGACCCCTGCCTTCCCGGTAAGCGTGGGGCGGAGACGCACTCCCTCACCCGCAGAGGAAACGAGCACCCACGAAGCGTTGAATTCGATGACGAGATCGGTGTCGGCATCGGGAGGGATGAAAAGAGAGCCGCCCTCAATTCTCTCTGACGTGATCCGGAATTCGGGCGCAGCTCCATCGAACAGAAGCGGCTCGACGCGGCCATCCGCCATGACAACACAGTTGAATCCCGCGCTACCGCACGCGCTCTTTCCCGGCAGCCGATCGTCAGTGCTCGGCTGATTTGCCAGGAAGCGCAGGCGCACCTGACGGTACACCCCGGCCGGGATAACTACTCTTTCCCCGAATGGTTCCCGCGCGCCCGGAGGAGCGGCCCCTCGCATGAGATCAATTTGCAGTGGTTGCTTCGTGAGCTCGGGCGCGAGTTCCTGCCAATCGGGCGAAGCATCGTCCGCAATCGTGCCGGGGTGGATTTCGATTCCCCGAATACTCACGAAGATGTGTTGGATGCGATCAGAGACCGAGGTGGCGTCGGAGGGCTGTATGGCATGAATCTCCACGCGGACCGTGCCAGTCGCTTTAGGAAGCGTGCAGGAGGGCGCGGGATTGCCTACCTTGATGCCGCCCGTCCCGGAAGGCGGGCTCGAAGTGAAGGTGATGCATGTGTTGTTGCACGCGGCGAGCACGCCACAAAGGAAGAGCGATGCGAGCAGCAAATGGCCCGAGCGGTTGCGGCAGCGTGGCCGAAGCTCCTTGCTAGACGACTGCGCCATCCGGCACCTCCCGGACAGGCGGCACTTCTCACCAAGCTGTATTCTACGCCGAAATGGGCCATCAGGCTCAGCTCCGATTAGAGCCGGATCCGAGCGCGTCGTAAAGGCCGGTCGGCAGAATTGCATTGCCCAACGCTTCCAGTTATGATTCCCGCAAAAGGTGCACGAACTGAGGAGGGTGCCATGCCTCATTACGAGTACCTGTGTTTGGCCTGCGGGAAGAAATTCTCCATCGTCCTGACTCTTGCGGAACACGAGAAGGGTCATGTGAAGTGCCCAAAATGTGGCAGCACGAAAGTGGAACAGCAGTGGGCTGCATTCTACGCGACCACTTCTAAGAAGAGCTGAGCTGCCTGGCGAGCCGCGGCCGCGAAAATCGTTCCGCTCACCTTCGTCACAACAAGCTAGGCGGGTGGTCTATCCTCCGCGGGAGGCCATTTCACCACGCAGCACATTGGAGAACCGGGGTTCGGGTGCCCCATCCTCCCCAGCAGTTGGGGAGGGTGGGGTTCTTCTCCCACGAACGACCGGGTGAATGCCGGAAACAGAGGAAAATGTTGCCAGCCAGCGAGACCGTCCCGCACAGGCTGGACCATTCGCGCGGGGACGCAGTTCAGGGTGTAGATTCTGCGGCTCCGCTCGTGTACCGTCTCTGGCATATCATCGCGTTCGTTTCCTGAGGAGGCGCCGTGGAAAGAGTGACCGGCATTGGGGGCGTGTTCTTCCGCGCGCGCGACCCAAAGGCGCTTGCGCAGTGGTACCTCGATCGCCTCGGTGTCCCGCTTGTCCCTGCCAACTACGAAGAACCTCCTTGGCAGCAGGCGGCCGGGCCCACTGTCTTCGCCCCCTTCCCGGAGGACACGACATACTTCGGTGACACTGGCAAGCTTTGGATGATGAATTTCCGCGTAAGGAATCTCGACGCCATCATCGCTCAACTGCGCTTGGCAGGCGTTTCCGTGGCTCTCGACCCGGCCGTCTATCCGAACGGGCGCTTTGCACGTCTCCACGATCCTGAAGGCAATCCCATCGAACTCTGGCAACCGGAAGGCCGTGACTCTGTTCGCTCTTCCCTCTAACAGGCTGCGGAAAAAGCCGTTCTCTTCTCTGTTTTGTAGAGCCGGGCTTCAGCCCGGCATCGTGTTTTCAATGTCTTGCCCACCCGGAAGCGGTCGCGGCAACTGCTCCCGGCCCTTTTTCCGAACCCTGCTAGTATTGCGTGGGCGCCTGGCCAATCCTCCGTGCCCGGCCTAATCAGGGCGCACTACATCGACGAAGGGGTGTTCGGGTGCCCTACTCTCCCCGGCAGTTGGGGAGGGTGGGCTTCGTCTCTCACTGACGGTCGCGCGAGTGCCGCAGACACAGGAAACAACAAATGTCTCCCGCCCCTCCTAGAATCCGGAGGGACCGGGAACGCCAAACGCAACTTGTCAAGGAAGTAGGTCAGAGTTGCGCTTGTTCCCTACCTTTGCGCCCCCGGCCTCCCAGGGTGTCGCAATCAATCTGGCTCCTGACCCAACATCCGCCCGCGCCAAAACCATGTGGTGGTAGCTTGCAAATGAGACTGAAACTCATGAGTTTGAATTCATCGACCGGCGGCAATTGAATAAGAGGGAATTCCGCACGAGCGGATCGTTGGGCCGAACTCCGAGCTAATCTAGGGAAAACGGAAACCAAGCATCCTCAAGATGGTTTCAACCACGACCGAAAGAAATGTGCCGCCAATTAAACCGAAAATACTCTTATGAAATCTGGGACCACCCTGCCGGCGCGTAGGCCCTTCACACTTGGGAAAAACCCATTTCGCATAATTAAACAGTACACGGAAGCCATAGAGTTCGATCACGACTAGGTAAACGTACAATGCGACGAACAGTGCGTTCGAAACTTGAATGACTGGCCTCAACCAGTGGTCGACGCGATAGATTAGCGCGAAAGATGCAGGGATCCCGACCAACAGCACTGCAACATCGTACGAATGACGGGAGTAAAGCCAGCCACGTGCTGTCGACCGTTCCTCGAAAAACTTCTCTAGCTCCTCGTGCGTGCCGTTTACCCAAGTGGAGTTCGTCCCTGAGATCAGACCTGAACTGTTGTTCGCAGCGGGCTGCGCAAGCATATCCAGTATCTCTGTCCTGCCGAAGTCCAAGTACACCCTCACTGAATTTTGGGGTTCTAATAAATTGAACTGGCTGCGGAACATGAATGCAGAATCATACTGCACGCTCATGATGCTATCGGGGAGTGAGCCTTCGAGGAGTGCTTCTCCGGTTCGAGAGCCAGTCCCTTCTCCCCTACTTCCCCGAACCTGGACGACAAGGTCAAAAGATGACCGAATCTTCTGCTTTACCTCTTCAAACTGTTCGTTTGTCTGTCCTTCCAATCGTTGCAGCGCGGCGACCTGATAATCCGCTGCTTCCCGTGCCTTTTTCTCAAGCAGACCATAGAGCTTGCGCAAATCATCAGCCGTGAGTGTACAGGCCGGAATTACAAGATTTCGAACTGTGGCGCTGAAGAGCGCAGGTGGCGGAACAGGGGCAGATGGAAGTGCAGCCATTTGCGGGTAATTCTAGACCAGATTATTTGGATTGTCTTAATAACCTGATTCCGGATTTTGGCGGAAGCCCGTTCCTGCGCGAGCACGCATGCCACTACGCAGTAGACTGGGGAAGAGAGGTCCGGGTGAGATCCGGTGGCTTGTCCCGCCCTCTATCCTCTCCTCGCGCAGTGCTCGCAAAATGTCCACACGCCACTTCACTTGCAATGTGCCCGCAAGGTGCTACCCTAGTTTCGCAGCTATGCCACAGACAAACGAGCGCCGGGCACTCGACATCGGCGGCCCGGCCGATCTGGCTCTTCACCTTCTTGGCAACCGCTCAGCCCGCCTCCCCGCCCATTTCGCTCTTAACCATTGTGTTTCCAAGCCCTTGGACACTTCGTCGCAACGACTCTGCCACTCGCCGCCTAATCGCAACAAGAAACCAAACAAAATTCCTCCTAACTCATTGAAAACAAGCAGTCCGCCTCCTTCCAAGTCGCAACAAAATCGCACTTTTTCTGAAGAGCCAGCGAAAGCGCCGTCCCAGTACCACAGCCGCGCTTTCCCACTTGAGATCCCTGCTCGCCACAAGGCTCCGAACACATGCTCTGGGCTTTCCCGTGAAAGGTCCCGTCGAATCCAGGAAAACCTACGGCTGCTTGCGGAGGTGGTCCAGAAGAGGGAACAGCGCGACGGCCACGAGGGAATTCACGAGCGACGCGACCAGAAGTTTTCCGCTGATGTATTGCGGCCGCTGCGCCAGCAGCAGCCATTCGGTGGTCGCGAGCACCGCCTGATGGAAATGGAAAAACAGGAACGTGAACCCGAAGCGGCTGAGCGGGTGCTCGACGTCAACGCGCGCGCCGATCGTCGAAGCGAGATACCCCACAAATGTTTTCGCAATCCCGTACAGGCCGATCGGCATGTGACTCAGCCCGTCCTGCAGCAGGCCGATCACCGTCCCGAGCAGCAATCCCGAAATTGGATTTCGCCGGCTCAGCCCGAAATACAACGTAACGAGCAGCGGAAGCTCGAGATATTCCGCCTTCCCGCCGAATTTGTGCAGGAACGCCTGCACCACCAGCGCCAGAAACGCCACGCCAGCGACAGCGCCGCCGTAAAACTTGTGAACCTCGATGTGCGTTTCGCCCTGTGTGCGCGCATTCATTGCGGCGGCTTTGCGGGAGCGGTTGTTGGCGGTTTCGTCGCGCCCTGCGCCGGAGCAGGAGACGCGCCGGGCTTCTGCGGCGGCTGCGCGGGTTTTTGCTCGGGTTGTTTGGCCGGCGCACTCGGCGAAGTCACCGTTTCTCCCGATTTCGCCGGGGGCGCAGCCAGCTCGACTTCTTTTCGCGGATTCAGTTCCCGCTGCGTGAGCAGAACGATCACTTCTTCCAGGCGGTCGAGCCGCGCGGCAGGCCGCACGCGGATCACCTTGAACGGATTGCCGTCCTGCGTGCCCGCCACGGTGCCGACGGGCAAATCCTTGGGGAAAATGCGGTCCTCGCCCGACGTAAGAATTTCTTCGCCTTGCGGAATTTTTTCATCGTTGATGACGTATTCCATCCGCGCGAACGGTTCGCCTGCGCCTTTCACCACGCCGTGCGTGCGCGACGTCGCAAGCAGCGCGCCCACGCCGCTGTCGTGGTCGGTGAGGAGCAGCACCATCGAAGTGTTCGGGAACACCTCGATGATCTTGCCGACCACGCCGTCAGGCGTGATGACGCCCATGTTGCGGCGTACGCCGTCGCGGCTGCCGCGGTTGATGTATAACGTCTTGCTCGCGGCGTCCGCGCTTGCCCCGATCACCTCCGCGGCGAGGATCGGCACTTCGGCGTGCGCCTGGCGAAAGCCAAGCACGGCGGCGAGCCGGTCGGCTTCGGCGGCGCGGCTTTCGAGTTCGCGGTTGCGCAACTGGAGGCGTCCGAGCTCGGTGCGCAGCCCTTCGTTTTCCTGGCGCGTGTGGCGCAGGCCAATGTATCCGCGCCAGCCGCCATGCACTTCGCCGATGATCCACGTGCCGGCGCGCTGCAGCGGCGTGAGCAGCTCGACGGACCACAGGCGAATCAGGCGCACGTCGCGCTCGCGCTTGATCTGGAAAGCGAGCAGGAGCACCTGTGCGAGCATGACACCGGCCAGCAAGACCAGCGGCCGGTGGCGGGAAGGGATGTCCATAGAGACCGAAAGTCCAAACTCGAGAATCGAAAAACGTCAGGGCACGACTTTCGTCGTGCAGAAAAATAATGGATAAAACTCCCGGCTAGTCGATCGAAACCATGCGCAGGAGATGGAAGTCGCTGAGCATTTTTCCGGTGCCGAGAACCACCGACGCGAGCGGATCGTCGGCAATCGAAACCGGCAAGCCCGTCTCCTCGCGGATGCGCTTGTCGAGGTTCTTGAGCAGCGCCCCGCCGCCGGTCAGGACGATGCCGCGGTCACTGATGTCGGCGGAAAGTTCGGGTGGTGTGCGTTCCAGCGCCACGCGAATCGCGTTCAGAATCGTCGCGACGCATTCGGAAAGCGCCTCGCGGATTTCGCTGTCGTCAATCGTGACGGTGCGCGGCACTCCTTCGATCAGGTTGCGGCCCTTGACCTCGAGCGTCAGCGGCTTTTCGAGCGGATACGCCGAGCCGATTTCCATTTTGATTTGTTCGGCGGTGCGTTCGCCGACGAGCAGGTTGTACTTGCGCTTCAGGTAGTGCATCACTGCTTCGTCCATCTCGTTGCCGGCCACGCGGACCGACCGGGAATAGACGATGCCGCTCATCGAGATGACGGCAATGTCGGTGGTTCCGCCGCCGATGTCCACCACCATGTTGCCGGAAGGTTCTTCGATCGGCAGGCCGGCGCCAATCGCCGCCGCCATCGCCTGCTCGACCAGAAAAACTTCGCTTGCCCGCGCGCGATAGGCGGAGTCCTGGACGGCGCGTTTTTCCACCGGCGTGATCTCGCTCGGCACGCCGATCACGATGCGCGGGTGGACGAGCATGCGGCGGTTGTGCGCTTTCTGAATGAAGTAGGTGAGCATCTTCTCGGTGACTTTGAAGTCTGCGATCACGCCGTCCTTCATCGGCTTGATGGCGACCACATTGCCCGGCGTGCGCCCGAGCATTTCCTTCGCTTCTTTGCCCACGGCCACCACTTCGCCGCTGTTCTTGTTGATTGCGACGATCGAAGGCTCGTTCACCACGATACCCTTGCCCTTCGCGAACACGAGCGTGTTGGCCGTGCCCAGGTCGATGGCCAGGTCGGAGGAAAACAGGCTGAACACCGACCGCAGATTGAAACCGTTTTTTGTCACGTCGTTGGTTCCCCCCGGGCGCCGCTGATTCTCAAACAGCGCGGAGCGGTTGGGCCGCGCTCCTTGCTATGGAATCACAATCGGAACGCGCTTGATCGCGGTCCCGCCCCTGCGGTTCTGCCCCGTAATTACGATGGTCTGGCTGCCGCGGGCCATCGGCAGCGTAAAGTAGCGGAAGCGCCCGTCGTGTTGAATGTCGGCGACTTGTCCCCCGTTGATGATCAGAGCTGCGCCGGGTTCGGTGTGGCCGATCACTTCCACCACATTGCCGTGCAATTCGGTGGCATCCACTTCGAGCATCATTTCCTGCGTCCTGCTCTGCGCCACCAGCGAAAACCTGAACGGATCGTTCCAGGCGCTGGCATTTTTCTTCGCGTCAATTGCCTGCACCGACCAGAAATAGTTGCCGCCGTCGAGACCGGAAAGGTCTGCCGACGTGCCCGTCGTCCTCTTTTCCGCCATAACCTTCGTGAACATGGCGGTGCTGCTGACGCGCAGGACGTAGCTGCGGGCTGTCTTCACGGGCTGCCACTCGAAGTGCAGCACCGCTTTCTTCGGATCGTCCACGATGATGGGCTGCAGATTCACTGGCTCGACGAGGTTTGGCGGCGCCAATACCTGTTCGCGGGTCATCGGCCCGCCGGTTGGAAAGCTCACTTTCTCCCATTGCGCTACATTGGACTTCTGGCCGCCGCGCTCCAGTTCGGCGGAACCGGAAGACACCGTGATCTCGTTTTCCTTCAAGTAAGGATCGGTGCGCACCGCCGCGCGGCTGTTTTCTTTCAGTGCTGCCACGGCATTTTCAAACGAAACCTCCGCCTTGGATCCCGCCACCGGCCATGTGCCCGTGGCCAAGTCCACCGCGCCGGAACTGATGTGCATGCCGACGCGCGAAGCCTGGTCCTGACTGACGAGGTTTTCTTCTACAGTGACGAGTGTATCCGCTTTAACGGTGTATGTCGTGCCGTCCGCGAAGGCGATGCGGGCAACACCATCCGAGCCGCTTTGTACCAGATCTCCCTTGTCGAGCGTGATCTGGTAATCCGCATTCGTCCACTGCACCGAATTCACTTTTTTCACCTGTACCTTACCGTCCAGATTCACAAAGCGCGCCTGGCGCAAATTGAGCGCGGAGACGCTCGTGCTCTTTTTTTGCAGCGCTTCGGTAATCCGGCGGGTGATGCCGGCAAATGCCTCCGGAAAAAACAGATACGTGCACGCGACCACGCCCACCAGAACTGTTAGCACGTACAGGGCGACAGTTCTGTAGCTCAGCGTGTGCCAGTAAACCTCCACACGCGAGATCTTCTGTTTCGGGTCGCCGGTTGGTTTATCGTCGAGCATGCGTCACGGGGCCAATTCTGGAATCTAGCACAGGGTACGAGCCATTTCCACACAGCCCGGACACCGTTCCCAATTCGCTAACCCCAGCCCAACGAGGCGTTTCCAGTGCTCGGAAAGCGGACAGGCCGCGTTGGCACAGGATTGTGATTGAGCGCCGGGCGGAGGTCATCTATTATGATTGGTTGGTCTGGCGAGTCACGAGGAGCCATTCGGAATCATGTTGAAGACACTGCAGCAGCGGAAGAGGAGCGTCCAGATCGTCCTTGGCGTCATCCTGGGCGCGATTTGCATTGCCATGGTGATCACACTGGTGCCGGGCCCGGTGGGAACGCTGGGGAACAGTCCAGATGCCGTGGCGACCGTTGCCGGCAACGACATCACGGTAACCGACGTGACGCAAAAGCTGAGCCGTCTGACGCAGGGGCAGTCGATTCCCGCGATGCTGCGCGGCATCTATGCCCAGCAGGTTTTGAATCAGATGATCTTCGAACGACTGCTCGTCATCGAAGCGAAGCAACTGGGCTTGCAGGTGACGCCTCAGGAAGTGACCGACCGAATCAAGCAATTGCTGCCCACGGTGTTTTCGGGTGATACCTGGATGAAGGATCGGTATGCCGCCGAAGTGCAGATGCGCACCGGCATGAGCGTCCCGGAGTTTGAAGACTGGGTGCAACAGAACCTGCTGGAAGAGAAATTTCAATTGCTGGTAACTTCCGGCATAATCGTCAGCCCCGAAGAAATCCAGCAGGAATTCCGGCGGCGAAACGAAAAGGTGAAGCTCGACTACGTGATGATCAAGCCGACCGACCTGGCGACGAGCATCAATCCAAGTGATGCAGAGCTGGCGGCTTATTTTGAGAAGAATGCGTCGCGGTATCCTGTGCCGGAAAAGCGCGCGGCGCTTTACGCGCTGCTCGACCTGGCGCAACTTCGCCAGAAGGCGAATATCAGTGATGCCGAGCTGCGCGCCTTCTATGACCAGCATCTGGACCGATATGAAGCGCAGGATCGCGTACATGCTGAGCACATCCTGTTCAAGACGATTGGCAAGACGGATGCCGAAGTGGCCGAGATCCGGAAAAACGCCGAGGCCATTCTGAAAAAGGCCAAACACGGCGAGAACATTGAGGAGCTCGCCAAGAAGAATTCCCAGGACGACGCGACCAAGGAGAAGGGCGGCGATCTAGGCTGGATTGTCCGGCTCCAGACCGTGCCAGAATTCGAAAAGGCCGCATTTGGGCTGCCCAAGGGCTCGATCTCCGATTTGGTCAAGACCGAATACGGATTCCACATCATCAAGGTCCTCGACAAGGAGGCGGCGCATACGAAGAGTTTCGAAGAAGTGCGCGGAACGATTCTCGCGTCGCTGCTCGGCGAAAAAGTGGAAACGCTTGCCAACAAGCTTTCGGATGAGATGGCCGGCGTGGTGCGCCGCTCGAGCAGTCAATCCATCGACCAGTTCGCCAAGGCCCTCGAAAGTGTTGACCCGCTGGCGCGGCAATGCCTGGTGGTTGGCGAGACGCCGCTCGCCAGCGTCGCCGAGCCGATCGGGGATCTTGGCAACGCAAAAGAACTCGGTGACGCTCTGTTCAGCCTGCACCAGGGCGAGATGAGTCTGCCGATCCGGCTCGACCGCGGTTACGTCGTGCTCTCCATCAAACAGATCAAGCTTTCCCATTCGGGAAAACTTGCTGAAGTACGCGAGAAGGTTCTGTCGGATTTTCGCCGCGACAAATCGCTCGAGCTGGCGCGTGCGCGCGCCGATGAACTGGCGCGCGGGGCAAAGACTGGAGAAGATTTCGCGAAGGCGGCGAAATCGCTCGGGCTCGAAGTGAAAACGAGCGAGCTGATCGCACGCGCCGGCTCCATCAGCGGTTTGGGATCCGCTCGCGAGGTGGTGTCCAGCTTCAGCATGCCCGTGGGACAGACCAGTGCACCGGTCTCGATCGAAGGCAACTGGGTCGTGTATCGTGTGGCCGCTCGAGAAGAAGCAAACCCCGCCGATCTTGCCAGTCAGCAAGGACAAATCGAGCAGTCGCTCCTGCAAGGAAAACGGACGACGGCCTACGAGGCATTCCGAGCCGACCTCGAGGACCGCATGAAACGAGAAGGCAAGCTGTCGATCAACGCGCAGGTTCTCAAGAGACTCTCCACTTCCAGCTAAGTCCATATGTATTTGATTTTACTGTGCTTACAGGAATAGTTTTTCCAGTTGCCAACAGAAACCTGTTTCCGGTAATATTTCTCCAGTAGCGCCAGCCCTGAAGTGAGCGGGGCAAAGTCCTTGGGTAGGTTTCCCTTCCGGCCCGGTTTTGCGTTCTAGTACTGCTCTCTTTCGGAACGAAACACAATGGCTTACCAACACAAGAGTTCGCGTCTACTGACCTTCACAAAGCGCCCCAGGGTTGCAGGGCAGCGTCCCCAAGGCGCCTTGCCATCTGCCGGCGGATTCATCCGCGTATCGAGGAATTCCATGTCACAGAAAGCATCCGCACAACGAAATGAATACCAGCTCTCGATGGAGACGAACCAAAATGGGAAGTATCTGGTGCGCATTCGTGCCAGGTTCAACCGTCACGGCTGGGCACTGCCTGCCTATTTTCTGGCCTCTTCGTTTGACCGCGCCATCAAGAAACTCGAACAGACACTCCAGCTCCTGCAGCGGCACGAGGATCGGCTTTGGTTCTGGGGAGTAGAGCGCAGCGACGATCCGAATGTGGCGGCGGATCTGCTCGCTGAATTCGGATTGCAGCTCGACCGCCGGGTGGAATTTACGAAGCGCTCGGCCCCATTGGCTGTTCCCCCAGATCGTCCGGTACCCGCATTTCTCTTCGCACCCGTCCGACGCCGACTTGCCGAAGCGGTCTCATCCATCCGCGCCGTCGCTGCCAGCGACTGATTGCAACTGGTAAAGCGTTTCAGGCGAGACAATTCCACAGATGGAGAATTGAAGAAACCGTTTTACAGGTCCGCCCGTAAGTTCCCCGGAGAAGGGGGCGGAAGCTATTCGTTTCGGAGGATCACTTCGCCACGTGCCACCACATGTTCATTCAGCGAAATCCGGTATCGGTAGGAACCCGGATTGACTCCTGGGCGAGGTGGCCCGCTTTGCAGGCGGGTGCCGGGCGGAGCCTGAAAAATGTTGGAATGAAAGGGACAGCGCTGCGGATCGAATTCGACCTTCAGGTTTCCCGCATCCGAAAGCCAGACGACTTGTTCCGCCGGGCCGATTACGATGGCCTCGGGGAGCACACCCACCAGAACTAGTTTTTCAGCCATGGCTCGATTCCGCGAATGGAAAATTCGTCCGCCGGATGCAGAGTCGCGAAGATACCACACTGCGCTGGGATTTACATCGCTGAGGGAGCGCGAAGCGGCTCGACTCTGGTTCGGAAGGCCGCGAAGGGTTTATCCGGCTGAATCCATGATGCTGCGAACAGCGTCGAGAAGCTGGCTCAGTGAAAATGGCTTGCGCAAGACCGGCACCCCCGCGAGCTCCTTTTCGTTATTGCCGGCATCCGCCAGATTCCCTGTCATCAAGAGGAACCGCCGTGCAAGCTCGGGACGCAACCGGCGCAGTTGGCGCAAGATTTCCAAGCCATTTTTCCCGGGCATTTTCAGGTCGCAGAGCACGAGATCGAAACTCGCTCCCGCCAGACAGCTTTCGAAGGCATTCGAGTCTTGCAAGACCGTCGTCTCGCAGCCATGCCGCGTGAGCACCTGGCGAACCAGGTCACCGACCGCCGGCTCGTCGTCCACCACCAGGACGCGGGCGGGGAATCTGGCGCCCATGCGGGAAGGCGCCGCCAGCGGCTCGGGCGGCGCTGCCGCGCTGGGTGCTTCCCGCGCAATCGGCAGAGTGATCCTCACCGTCGTTCCCTGACCGGGTTTCGTTTGAATCGTGATCTTCCCATGATGTTGCTGGATGATGCCGTGCGAGATGCTCAGTCCCAGCCCGGTGCCCCTGCCGACCGATTTCGTGGTGAAAAACGGCTCGAAAAGGTGATCGCGCACTTCCGCGGACATCCCCGGCCCATCATCACGCAAGGTGATCCACCCTGAGTCATCGCTTTTCCCGCACGTCAGCCAGATGGATCCCTGCCCGCGGCGAGCCTGGATGGCCTGCTCCGAGTTCACGACGAGGTTCAAGAGGACCTGGAGGAGCTGGTCGGCATCTCCGCTCACCCAGATGGGAATCGGCGACCGGTCGTAGTGAATCTGGATGTTGCTGGCGGTCAACTGATAATGGCGAAGCTCAACGAGGCGATCGAGGACTGTGCGGAGATCGAGCCGCTCCGTGCGCTGCGGCGAGCGGCGGGCGAAGCTGCTGAGGTTGGCGACGAGATTCTTGAGACGCAAAGATTCCTCTCGAATCGTCGATACCTGGGCGCGCAGCGACGCCGGCAACTCCGGGCGCGTGAGCAGGATTTCGCTGAAACCCAGGATCGAGGTCAGGGGATTGTTGATCTCGTGGGCGACGCCAGAGACAAGCTGTCCGAGCGACGATAGCTTGGCCGCCTGGAGCAAATCCTGTTGCGCGCTCTCGAGTTCCCGCGTGCGCTCCATCACTTTCTGTTCGAGCGAGTGGCGCATCTCGCGAAGTTCAGCAGCCATCTCGAGAAACGTTTGGACGAGCGAGCCGAACTCCACATTGGGGGGGACCGCAGCCGTCACATCCAGGTTTCCGCCCCGCACGGTGAGCACCATCTGGCGCAACTGCTCGAGCGGCTCCCATAAATGACGGCGATGGGCGTACCGGAAAAGCACCAGCGCGAGGACGGCAAATAGCGCGCAACCGAGCAACAAGACCGAGAGCGCGCTCGTATAGACATCGAGTTCGCTCATCGAGGTCTCGAGGTGCTTCCTTTCGCTGTCGGCGATCCGCTGCAGAGTGTCGAGGATGAAGCTGCTCAAGCGCTGCACTTCGCGGATGCTTGCAGCGTCGTTTGCATACACGCGGGGGCCATTCAATAGCTGGGAGGTGGTTGCCAACAACTGCGCTTCCTGCTCACGCAAGAGCTCTGCACGCGCCTGGACATCTTCGGGAAGTGGCGCACTTGTGTAGCTGTTCGTCAGCTGCTGCAAGCGGCTCATCTGCTCCGCGTAACGCGGGCGCCAGTCTTCGCCCGTGGAGGAATAGCCGTTCCAAAATACCGCCATCACCCGGGCTAATGAGGAAGAGATCTGCGAGTTGAGAGAAAGCGTTGCGTTCTGGTGGCGCAGCGATGCCGTGAGGCGGCCTTGGATCTCGAAATCGAGGAACAGGGCCATCGCGATCAACCAGAGAGCAAGCATCATGGTGCCGGCCTGCATCAACACGAAGCGCCTTTGCAGGGAAGTCGGCTTCGGCTTTGCGCGGCGGGCTTGGCGCGGCTCCAAGGGATCGACTGTGAGAGGAGACACACTCATTCTCAGAACTGTTCCGCATTTCGAATGCCCAAAGTGAAGAAGAGGCGATGTTTGGAATCAGAGGGTTAGGCGTAGGTGGTTATCGCCAGTCCAAAACCGGGAACCGGAATGAAACGAGTGTCCCACAGCCGGCGGCCAGGTCAAGCGTGCGGGGATTCCATAAGAAGGGGAAGCTCGCACTCGGTACGACTTCCTCACGCGGAAGACCGACACACTGGGAGGCCGAGGGGGAATTCAGGTACGGCGGCGCATCAGGCGATATCTTGCACGGCAGAAACGATGTGCCGCGCGGAGATGCCAAAGGCGTCGAGCAATTCTTCCGGCTTGCCGGAATGCGGCATGGACGTGACGGCGAGGCGGCGGTAGCGACCCGGCGCGATGCCGGCATCAGCAAGCGCCGTCACGACGGCTTCGCCAAGTCCGCCTTCCGGATAATGATCTTCGACCGTGACCAGTTTCCCCGCGGTGGCGCGCAGGTGCTCGGCGAGGGCCTTGCCATCGATTGGCTTCACGCAATACAAATCGAGCACACGGACGGCGATTCCCTGGCGTTTCAGTTCGTCGGCAGCCTTCAGGGCCTCAAACAGCGTTACGCCCGCAGCGACGACGGTCGCAGAATCCTTCGCACTCTGGCGGACAACCTTGAAGCCGGGGATTGGGAATTTTTCTTCCGCCGAGTAGATCACCGGAGTCTTAGGGCGCGAGGTGCGAATGTAATTGATGCCCGGGCGCCGCGCCATGAGCTCGGTAAGACGTTCGGCGGCGACGGCGTCGGCGGGATAGAGGACAGCGCATCCGTGGATGGCGCGGAACATAGCGAGGTCTTCGAGCGCCATCTGCGAGGGGCCGTCCTCGCCGATGGATACGCCGCAATGCGAGCCGGCCAGGTTGATATTGCTGCGGCTGATGGCGGCCATGCGCACCTGGTCATACGCGCGCGAGAGGAAACATGCAAACGTGTCCGCGAACGGCACCTTGCCGCGCGCCGCCAATCCCACTGCGGCGCTGACCAGATTTTGTTCGGCGATGTAGCCTTGAAAAAAGCGTTCGGGATAGGCGGTTCCAAAGATTTCCGAGAAGGTGGAATTTTTGACATCGCCGGTGATCGCGACGATGTGCGGATTCACCGCGCCAAGTTTTTTCAGCGCTTGGCCGTAGGCTTCGCGCGTGGCCATCGTTTGCCCAAGGGAGTAACCGGGCGGCTCGAGCGCGGGGAAATCCGGCGGCTGCGGCAGCGTGGTGCGTTCGTAGGAGCGGCCGGGATCCGGAGGCACGTCTATCGCAGGCCCGAATGCAGACAAGGCCTTGGCAAGCTGCTCCTTCGAAAACGGCTTGCCGTGCCAGCCGTCCTTGCCCTCGGCGAAGCTGACGCCGTGGCCCTTCTCGGTGCGCGCGAGAATGGCGAAGGGTTTGCCATCGGCGGCGCGGGCGTGGTCGAGCGCGGCAAGCACGGCGGCGACGTCGTGCCCATCAATCACTTCGGTGAGCCAGCCCTGCGATTCGAACTTCTTGCGATAGATCTCCAGGTGGTGCTCGTACATCGTGTGCTCGCTCTGGCCGAGCGCGTTGACGTCGGCGAGCGCGATCAGATTGTCCAGCTTGTAATGCGCCGCGAATGCCGCCGCCTCCCACACCTGTCCTTCCGCCATTTCGCCGTCGCCGAGCAGGACGTAGACGCGCGTGTCGCTCTTATCGAGCTTCGCGCCAATCGCCAGCCCGGCGCCCACCGAAAGCCCCTGCCCAAGCGAGCCGGTGGCGGCGTCCACGCCGGGAACGCGCGGCGTCGGGTGGCCTTCCAGCTCGCTGGAAAACTGGCGCAGGGTCATCACACGGGACACGGGGAAAACGCCCGCCTCGGCCAGCGCGGCGTAGAGCAAAGGCGCAGCATGGCCCTTCGAGAGAACGAACCGGTCGCCATCCGGGGAGTTGGGATGTTTCGGGTCGAACTTCATCGCATAGAAGAAAGCGCCGGCGGCCAATTCGGCAGCCGAAAGACACGAGGTGGGGTGACCGGAGCCCGCCGCCGTGGTGGACATCATCGAGTAGATCGAGAGCCGCCGCGCCTTTTCGCGAATCATTTCAATGGTGGAGGCGGAAATGGCGCGCTGCGACGTGGCGGTCATGATGTCCCCTTTCCGTTGGAACGGTGCGAGAGCCATCTTACCTTTAGTGGATGGCCTCTGTTAAGAAACGGATTCATGCGGAGAGCCTCCGCCTCCCGCTGCGGAGCAGCCGAATTCGGCGCCGTGGGATTCCGGGCCAAGTCCGATGACGAGCGCGCCGATGAACAGGACCACCAGAGCGAACAATCCCATGGCCCGGCCGTAGCTCATGTGTTTCGCCATTAGCGATTCGAACCAGGGGCTGCCGGCGGCGAGCAGCACGCCGAGCTGGTAGGCGAATCCGGGAAAAAATCCGCGCAACTGGTCGGGAGAAAGTTCGTTGATGTGCGCGGGAATCACGCCCCAGGCGCCCTGCACCATAAACTGCATCAGGAAGGCGCCGAGAAAAATCAGCGGCAGGTTCGGCGCAAACACCCAGATGGGAATCAGCACGACGGCGAGCAGAACGGCCGTCACCATCGAACGGCGGCGCCCCCGGCGGTCCGAATAGTAGCCGAACCAGAGTCCGCCGATGATCGCGCCGACCATCGAGAACATCGTGGCCCACGCGGTGATTTGTGGGCCGAAGCCGTGCTGAATCTGCAGATAGGTGGGGTACATGTCCTGCGTGCCGTGAGAGATGAAATTGACCATGGCCATCAAGGCGACGAGATAGAGGAAGCGTTTCCAGTTGCGGAAGATGACGCGGCGATACGTAGCCCAGTCCGTGCGCGAACGATGCCATGCCTCCGGCTCCTTCACCTTGGCGCGCACGAACAGAGTGAGCAGGGCCGGAAGTCCGCCGATGAAAAAGAGCGGACGCCAGCCCCAATGCGGAAAAACGAAGCGGTACGCGCCGGCCGCGAGAAGGAATCCGAGCGCGTAACCTTCCTGCAAAAAGCCGGAAAGCAATCCGCGCCACTTCGGCGGGACGGATTCCATGGCGAGCGACGCGCCCACGCCCCACTCGCCGCCCATCCCGATGCCGTAGAGAAGGCGCAACAGAAAGAAGACTTTGTAACTGGGCGCAAAGCCGGAAGCCACCTCGACGACGGAGTAGAACAGGATGTTGGCGATCAGCGGGATGCGGCGGCCGAAGCGGTCGGCGAGCAGGCCGAAGATGATCGCTCCAATCCAGCGAGTGCCGAGGCTGGCGGTGAGGGTGAGCGCGATGTCGGGAATTGTGCGGCCGAATTCTTTGGCGACAGGCGCGAAGATGAACGTGAGGATGAAGAAGTCGAAGGCGTCGAGCGTCCAACCCAGAAAGCCAGCCACGACCGCGTTGCGCTGGTTCGCGCGGGCGATCGCGATGCCGGCTGCGGCGCCTTTGTTCTCCAAGCGAGTGTTCTCCAAGCAGTCCTCAGGGCGCGCATCTTAGGCCACGCTCCGCGCGAAGGCAACGCGTTTTCGGGACGGGAGGCAGAGCGACTTGCAATTACCCGAGCTTAGTAGGAGATTCGCGGACAGGTTGCAGCCTGGCCTTGTAAAGGCCGGCGCTTGACAGGGCGCCTTCCGAAATGTACATTTGAATATGCGGAGCGTACATCAGAGAGGCTGCCATGGCAAGAACTTCCATTGAAGTCAAAAAGGTCACAGCCACCGACCTTCGGGGCAAGCTCAAAGCCTACTTAAAAAAAGCGAGAGCGAACCGAGTGGTGTTGGTGGAGAACCGCCGCCAAGCTCCAAAGTACCTGGTGGACAAGGAATTTCTGGACTCCCTTGTGCGGGAACGCGACTCGATTCTGGCGACTCTGGAGATTCTCGCTGATCGCGCACTCACCGACCGTTTGCTGGCTTTGTCGAAGACTGTCGCTAAAGACGTTGCGGCTGGCCGGCTGCTCACAACCGCAGATGTTTTCGGCAAATGAGCAAAGGGCGAAAACAGCCTTCGCCCTTCGCTCCATCGGCAGAAGAGCCGCGCCTTAAACCTTCCTTTGAACTTAGATACACGCCGGACGCGGCAGCGGATATTAAAGCTCTCGACGGAAGCGTGCGGAATCAGCTTCGAAAAGTCCTGGAGAAGAAGCTGGCCGTTGACCCGGAAGGATACGGGCTGCCGCTGCGCGTCTCGCTCGCGGGCTATTGGAAGCACCAGTTCGGAAACCATCGCGTCGTGTACCGCATTTATCCGGAACAGCACGTCGTAGTCGTGTGCGCTGTCGGCGTTCGCAAGCAGCGGGATGCCGAGGACATCTACCGCCAACTCGAATCCGTCGCCAGGACGGGCCGCCTTGCTGAACAACTGGCATCCGTACTCAGGAACCTTTTGCCCGCGAAAAGGTAAGATGCCCACTGACCAGGAAGGCGTCCTTCCTCTTCATTTCGCGAAACAGACTGTTTCACGCCGTGCAAATGGCAGTGCTCGACCTCGAAGAAGGCCACGCTCCGCGCGAAGGCAATGCGTTTCCAGGAGAGGAGGCAGAGCGATTTGAAACTGGCGTCTCCCGCTGAGCTAGGTAGGGTACGGCGCTCCCGCTCGGCGTGGCCGGTTGATCTCAACGAAGCCGAGCGCCGGAGCGCTGCGGGTGGGCGGGGGAGATTGCCGCCTAGGCGATTACATGGTACTCGCTGGACACTAAGCCGCTCGGATAGTGCCGCGTCGCTACATGAAGGAGCCGAATGTCACGCGATAAGGTACCGAAGAGAGGAATTCCGTCTCCAATGAGCACAGGCACGCGAGTGACAATGAGACGTTGAACTAGCCCCGCGCGCAGGAACCCTTGAATGGTGACCCCACCGTCAACGTAGAGGTGATGGACACCACGAGCAGCGAGTTGCGAAACGATCTCGGCCGGAGGCCCGGCCATCTGCTCAACAACACCTCCGCGGGCCGCGGACAAGTCGACGGGGCGACTACTCAGGACGACTACACGCTTTTCACCATATGGCCAGACCCCCATGGTCAAAACCTTCTCGAAGGTCTTGCGACCTATCACAATCGCATCGACACTTGCTATCAACTCGTCGTAGCCGTGAGGTTCGCCGCCGCCCACCGGCAGAAAGTCGAGATCGCCGTTCGGTCGCGCAATAAAGCCGTCGACGCTGGCGCCGATAAAGACGGATACCGTCATCGTGGCCTCCTCACCTGTGGCCGCCTAACTCTCGCTGATGCTGGTCCCCAGAAAGCCGGCGACGACCGCGTTGCGCTGGCCCGCCTGGGCGGGCTGGTTCGCGCGGTCGAATGCGATGGCGGTTGGGGCGGTGGTTTTCTCCAAGCGGGCCTCAGGGCGCGTCCCGGCGTGCCGAGGACGCACAAGGCGCGCATCTTAGGCCACGCTCCGCGCGAAGGCAACGCGTTTTCGGGAGAGGAGACAGAGCGATTTGAAACTGCCCTCCCTGCCCACATGTTGTAGTCCTCGCGCCATCGGCCACTATGCACGCTGCAGCAGCGCGCGCGAGGGGACAGTGTTTCCGGCGAAAAGCGGGGGGAATGGACGATCGGCGGTCGCAAGACAGCACGATCTGAAACTACCCTCTTTGCACGATTCTGGTGAATTTTGGCGTTGCGAATTACCTCCCCCGTTTTGTAGCCGAGCGAGAGTGTGGGTTTGGTTCAGACTATTTTGTGGCGCTGTGCGAGTCTTTGGGACGCACCTCGTGCCTGTCCTTCGGGCAAACTCCAGGATTTCTAATGCGGCTTAGGGGCAGCTCTCCGCCCGTATCGGTATTTCGGAAGATCTTCTCTCTCGAGGATCTTTCTGCAATACTCATTGTGTGGGTCCTTAGCAGCACCCATTTCAGCATATTGACAACCTTTTTCCTTATCACCTTCTAGGAGGAAGAGCCAGGCAAGTCGACTTAGTCCGGTGGCATCGAGGGAGTCTGCAACTTGCACCATACGCCCTCTGACGCTCGCCAGATATGTGCCACGCCGGGCTCTAGGTATTTCGCTTGCGTGGTCACTGACGTACTGACCTAGATGGAACGCTGCTTCACGGATAAGTTCTACGTTGGAGGGGTCAATTTCAACGGCGCTTACGAATGAAGCGACAACCGTTGCCTTGTCTCCGACTGCTTGTGCATGCCTTGCACGAGCAAGCCAAGCTTCTTTACTGAACGGCATTTCTTCTACTGCCCGGCGAAGCGCGTAATCAACATCTTTCGGGTCGCGGTTGTCTTGGCGGCGAAAAAAGGCCAGTTCCAACCATCCCTTCGGCCACATCTCTGCGATCGCCTGGAGCAACTTATCTAGGCGAGCGAGAGTTGCTTTGTCAGAAGTTTTGGCGTCTCTCAGGCAGGAATTAATGAACTGCGAAATGATCGTTTCCTGGGTTACCCGCACAGTATCTTGTGTGCCGATCACTCCAAACTTACGCAGCGTCTCCAAATCCTCCTTTATGAGAAGGCGGTCTGGATCACCTTCAAGCTTCTTCGAGCCGAAAATTCGGGCCAGCTGCGGAGAGGAATAACATGAGTTTCCGTCCACCATTTGATGCGATTCGATCAGCGAAAGTCGTTCACACTCATCAATTCCTTCTTCGGCGTCCAAACCCCGCTGACCCATCGTGACAACCAAGGCCAAGCGTGAGACCATCGATTTCCAATTGGAAACGGTTAAGAACACAAACCGGCCGGCGTCTGAAAGCTTGTTGAAAGACCTCTCGAACACGACATTGACGATGTCGCGGCGCCCAACAAGTAGTTGTAGCAATGGCACATATCTCCGCTCTTTTGCAATCTCTCCCAGAATGACCTTCATCACGTACGCGTGGCCCCTCGTATATTCGTATATATTGGCGATAGCTTCGTCATTCAGTAGGGTGTCGATTGAGAGCTCCTTCGCCGCACTGCGAATCATTTGATTCGCCTCTCCAAACTCCATCCCGCTGACAGGGATTGGGTAGTCTCCCTTGAATCCACGTTCCCGACTGGTAATGAGGACTTTGTTCGGAAGAAAAGTGTGGATCTCGAGAAATTTGTGGAGCTCTGTCATTGAGGATAACGTTTCAAAATTGTCGAAGATGAACAGTATTCCGGTCTTGGAATGAGCCGCTGGCGATTGGAGAACGCGAGCAAAGCTTTCCGTGCTCCCGTCGATTCGAAATAACTTGCCATAGGAACGACTAACCATATCTAGATCGGCTACGGCAGGTCGCACTGGTACGGGGCCACTGGGCCGTAAATCGATATCACGAGCGCTAAACCAAACTATGTACTCAAATCGGTCGGCGCATTCGGAAGCTATCTTGTGGGCTACGTACAGTGCGAGATATGTTTTGCCAATTCCGCCGGGCCCGTGCAATACAATGACTCGATGTGGTGTGCTCAAGAGACAAGATTCAAGCTCTTGTTCTAAGTTCTTTCGACGGACATATCCTAGGGGCAAGTCAGGCAGATTCCCAAAGACATTTGCCTGTACATCCAGGTCTTCGAGTCCATGAGTCTCGCTCTTGGGGAGAGACATGGGAGGGGCGAGATAGCTTTCGATCTCTTCCCTCTTGACGACGCCGGAAGCATAATCGATGAAATCAGCCTTGCTGTTGTAGTGCTCCCCTCTAAAACTGGACACCTCATCTAGGTATGATCAGGGCCTCCCAACAGGAGGCAACATGGGCAGGAAACCACGTGTAGACCGAACCCCGGAAGAGAAGTGGCAGATCGTGCAGGAAGGAATCAAGAG
>JBGPTF010000005.1:0-229273 GCA_041490445.1 Terriglobia bacterium | reverse complement strand
TTTGATCACCGCGCGCGAATCGCCAAACAAAACTTCCGCCGTCGCTTCCACGACCCGCGTCTTCCCCGCCCCGGTCGGCCCCAGGAACAACAGGTTCCCCACCGGGTGCCCCGGCGAATTCAAGCCCGCGCGAAACACCTGGTGCAGGTCCACGACCGCTTCCACCGCCTCGTCCTGCCCCACGATCTTCCGCCGCAGCGCCGCGTCAAAATCCCGCGACTCCAGGCTCCGCTGTTCCGGATCCAACTGCCTCGCAATTGCTCCCATCGGACTGTCCTCCGACCGGCTCGGCCGGTCCCTCGCGAGCCATTCGACTCCGCCCGCCAGGCGGACTAGAGCAGCCGCTTGGCCAAACGAGATCGAACAATGATTCTGGAAACACCTTGGAATGATGAGGATGGAACAACCCTGGAGAGTGTTCAGGAGCGGCTTACGCGCGCAGTGGTTCAATCGCGAAAGGCTTGCCCCGGCGTGAAACAGCTTCTTGGGCGATTCGCCCGCGCCTACAAAGCATCCAAGAGCCGCGCTGACGCAGCCTGCCCAACAGATCCGAAGAGGAGCCCTGCTTGCTTCGGGCGTGACGTTTCCGTTATGGTGAGCGTGACGACTGAGTCTCCAAAATGGCGATGAAGAAAATTCTGCTGGTCGAAGATGATCGGGACATTGTCGAACTGGTGCGTTACAACCTGGAAAAGGAGGGTTTCCAGGTAACGTCCACGAGCGATGGCCCCAGCGGACTGGCGCAGCTTCGGAAATCCCCGCCCGATCTCTTGCTGCTCGACCTGATGCTCCCGAAACTCTCAGGACTCGAGATCTGCAAGGAAATTCGCCGCGACAACACACTGAATCGCCTGCCCATCCTGATGCTCACGGCGCGCGGTGAAGAAGCGGACCGGATCGTCGGGCTTGAGCTGGGTGCAGACGATTACGTCACAAAACCGTTCAGCCCGCGCGAGTTGGCCGCCCGGATCAAAGCGCTGCTGCGCCGCACCGAACCCGCGAGCGCCGCGGAAAAACTGATTGAAGTCGGCGGCCTGCGCATCGATCCGGCATCCTACCGGGTTACCCGCAACGGCAAGGCGGTGCCACTGAGCACGCTCGAATTCCGCCTGCTCTATTTCCTAGCCTCGCGACCGGACAAAGTTTTCACGCGCGACCAATTGCTCGATGCGGTTTGGGGAACCGACCGATTCGTCACGCCGCGCAGTGTGGACGTGTACGTCCGGCGTCTGCGTGAAAAGGTCGAATCGGATCCGCAACATCCCGCCTACGTGAAAACGGTGCGCGGCGCCGGCTATCTCTTCGAGTCTCGTGCGAGTTAGGCTGTTTTGGAAACTCGGATTTACCTACCTGGCCCTGCTGCTGGCCGTTCTGCTGGCAGTGGACTTCTACGCCGCGCGTGTGCTCCGCCAGGACTATCTTCATGCCGCTGAAGAACGCCTGGATTCCCTCGCACAAATCGCCCGCGCCCGCCCTCCGGACTTGAATGATCCCGCCGCCCTGAATGCGTGGATCTCGTGGATGAAGCAGAGCGGCGCCCGCGCGACCGTCATTACCGCCGAGGGCGTCGTCCTGGCCGACTCCGATCACGATCCGGAAACGATGGAGAACCATTCCGATCGTCCGGAGATCCGGCAAGCATTCGCTGTGGGAGAGGGAAGCTCCGTACGCCACAGTCACACTTTGGACCGCGATCTCGTTTACCATGCGATTCGGTATCTGCCTCCGGGCAAGACGCCCGTGGTGATCCGTTTCGCGCTGCCTCTGGCGCACATCAACGACGCCCTCGCTGAAATCCGGCGCGAGTTGCTCGTGGCATCGCTCATCTTGTTGATCCTGGGGGGTGCGATTTCGCTTCTCTTCTCACGCCGGTTCTCCGCGCGAGTCAAACGGCTCAAAGAATTCACACACCGTGTCGCCGCCGGAAACTTCGACCCTCTCCCCGGAGAGAATTCGCGCGATGAACTCGCCGACCTGGCACGCGCCCTCAACGAAACGGCGCAGCGCCTCGACAGCACCATTCGCAGCCTCACGCACGAGCGCAATCAATCGGCCACGATTCTCCGCAGCATGATGGAGGGCGTGGCCGTGATCGATTCCCGCGAAAGGCTCAATTTTTGCAACCAAGCATTTCTGGAAGTCCTGGAACTGGTGAAAGAAAAGGTCGAAGGCCGCCCGCTCATCGAGGTCGTCCGGCAGTCTGACCTGATTGCAGCGATCCGCAAAGCACTCGAGGGCGGAGAGGTGGTACAAAGCGAAGTTGCTGTGGGTACGGTCCGCCAGCGGAATTTCGCGGTCACGGCCGCGCCCGTGCCGGCGCAGTCCGGCACAGCTCCGCCATTCGGCGCGGTTGTCGTTCTGCACGACATCACCGAACTGCGCCGTCTCGAGCGCATCCGGCGCGACTTCGTTGCCAACGTCTCCCATGAATTCAAGACGCCCCTCACTGCCATTCAGGGCTTCGCGGAAACTTTGCTGGGCGGGGCGTTGGAGGATGAAGTTAATAATCGCCGATTCGTCACCATCATTCGTGACCATTCCCAGCGCCTGGCGCGCCTGACGGACGATTTGCTCACTCTCTCGCGCATTGAAGCAGGAAAAATGGAGTTCGAATTTCAGCCGATTCCGATCGCCGACCTGGTTGCGCCCTGCGTGGAAACGTCTCGCTTGCAAGCAGATGCGAAACAGCTTTCCGTTGAAATGGACAATCCTCTGGATTTACCTCCCATCCGTGCCGATCTGAGCCGCCTTCGCCAGGTTCTGCAAAACCTACTGGACAACGCCGTTCAGTACACGCCCCCGGGCGGGCACATTCGCGTCACCGCTGAAGTCAAAGATCAGCGGGCTATCGTCACCGTCGCCGACACGGGCATCGGCATCCCTCAGTCTGACCAGGAGCGCATCTTCGAGCGGTTCTACCGTGTTGATGCGGCACGTTCGCGTGAGGCCGGAGGCACTGGGCTTGGGCTTGCCATCGCGAAGCACATCGTCGAGGCGCATGGCGGGCGCCTGTGGGTGGAGAGCACCATTGGCCAGGGCTCGCTCTTCCACTTTTCGGTCCCGGTCGCGGACTGACCTGCCCGATTGTTTCCCAACATTCACCGGCGATTCATCGAGCCTCAATGCGCCGCGCCCACAATGGGATGATGGAGGGGATGCGAACCGATCCGGCCCAGGTGGCGCCGAATCTCCATTTCGTTTTGGCCACCCGCTATCTCGAGCGCATTGCCGACCATACCACGAACATTTCCGAGGATATCCTCTTCTGGATCCGCGGCTTAGATGTCCGCCATGGCCGCGCTCTGGAACAGGCCGCGAAGAAGGGAATAACGGATCCAACGCTGTAATGCAGAATTCACATTCCTCTGACGCTGTGTTCATCGGCGCTCCGTACCCTTGTAGTCCTATAGGCCGAACACAAACAGATGATTCCCCAAATCACAACCTCGGATCTGAATCCTACCGCGTACCCCAACAAGGGGCCGGTGTCCCCCCTACGCCGGCCCCTTGAACCATTCTGCTCCGGAGAGCTGCAACTCTTCGGTCCCCCGCGCCCCAGCCGGATCACTCTCTTGTTTCTCGAGCCCGCTCCCAAGCTGGTGCAACCGTTCGCGAAACCTGCAGTGCTCCGCAAGGAAATGGATCAACTGCAAGAATGCATCGAAGACGCCTTCCAATATGACTGTCAACTCTCAAGGAGGAATGCATGCGTGCGTTTGTCATGTGGCTTTTGATGTTGGGCCTCGCGGTCTCTCCGGCGGCGAGCGCCGCTGAGGAAACAAAGAAAGACGCATCTGCGGCAAAAAGCAGTTTGAAAGCTGCGCCGGCGGTGAAACTAGCTGCTTCCACAAAACCGGAGGCAAAGGCAGAGGTAAAGACGGAAGCGAGCCCGACACCAGCCACTCCTTCCGCCCTGGAAATGGAGCTGCGGCAACTCCGCGAGATGCTCCAGGCCCAGTCGCAGGAACTTGAATCCCAGCGCACCACACTCCAGGAACAAGAGCAAGAGATGGCTGAACTGGAAACGAAACTACGCGCCGCGCACGAAAACTCGGCGGCGACGGCGGATCCCGCCTCCACAAAGAAGCTCGAGACAGTGGCCGCCTCGGAGTCTGCGTTGAACGAAAAAGTCGGAAAGCTCCAGGATCAGGTCAACAGTACGCAAAAGTCTCTGGAGGAAAGAATTAAGAAGATCGGGCCTTTCAGCTTCAGCGGTGACTTCCGCCTGCGCGACGAGCCCTTCTTCGGCGGACCAGCGAACCAATCGCAGGTGCGCAACCGCGAACGGTTCCGGCTCCGCTTCAACGCCACCGCAAAGCTAAACGATGAAATCAGCGGCGGCTTCTCGCTGGGCTCAGGCGATCTGAACGACCCGATTTCGACGAATCAAACGCTCAACCAGTTCTACACCCGCAAGCCGTTCACGGTGGACCGCGCGTTCATCAACTACAATCCGAGGTATTTCAAGGCTCTCACTCTCACCGGCGGTAAGTTTGCCTATCCTTTTCACCGCACGGAATTGACCTGGGATAATGACCTCAATCCGGAAGGCCTGGCGCAGACGGTAGCCTGGGACCTGAAAAACTCCACGCTGAAAAAAGTGGCCGTGGTCGGTTTCGAGCTGCCCTTTGCCGAGGTCTCCGGCGTCTCGGCTACGGATAAGAGCAAGAAGCTGAGTGTGGTGTATGGCGGTCAGGTCCAGACAGTCTGGCAGTTCGGCGCCCGCGTAAAGTTCAGTGGTTCTGTGGCCTTCTACAACTATCACAATCCCGACTCCATCGCGTTCGCGCTCGGGATCGCCAACAGCACGAGCCCGCTGAACGGCTTGCTCCCGCTCGGCGGCAGCAGTGTCGTGAACTCAATTGCGACGTTCAAGGACTCTTCTGGCAAAGTCACGAACGCGCAGTTTGCTTCGCAGTTCGCGCTGCTTGACACGATCGCGCAATTTGATTTCGACACGGGCCACGCGCGCTGGCCGGTTCGCCTGCTCGGCGATTACGTCCAGAACACCCGAGCCTGCGCGAACGTCGGCAACATCCCCGCGGGCGGCACATTCAACGCCACCTGCGATCCGCGCCAGCGCCGCGGCTACTGGCTCGAATCGCGTCTGGGGCGCAGTTCGGAAAAGGGCGACTGGCAGTTCGCCTACACGCGGATGTTCATTGAGCGCGAAGCGGTGATGGGCGCGTTCAACTTCAGCGACTTGCGCCAGAACAGCAACGTGACGCAGCACCGCATCGAGGTCTTTTACCAGGCGTGGAAGCCGGTCCAGCTCGCGTTCACTGGATTGTTCGGCCGCCCGCTGGTCACGGCGACCAGTCCTGCGCCAGCTGAGCCGATACTCAAGAGGCTCCAGTTCGACGTGATCTACAAGTTCTAGGTGTTTTCGTTTACATGGTTTTCACGGAACTGTAACAAGACTGTAACAAACGAACCTGAAACTCATAGGAGGATAAAAAGTGAACTTCTCAAAGAGAATCGCGCTCGCTGCCCTGCTGCTGGTTCTCGCCGGGCCGGCCGGGGCGCAGTCGTCTGGGACGATTTCGCTCAATGCCGCAGGCGCCACGTTCCCCTACCCGATGTATTCCAAATGGTTTGACCAATACCACAAGCTCCACCCGAACATTCAGATCAATTACCAATCGATCGGATCGGGCGGCGGCATCCGTCAAGTTCTGGCCCACACCGTGGATTTCGGAGCCTCCGATGGACCGATGTCGGATGATCAGCTCGCAAAGGCCGGCTTCCGGATTCTGCATTTTCCGACCGTCCTGGGTGCGGACGTGCCGACCTACAATATTCCGGGCGTCACGGCCGAACTGAAATTCACGCCGGAGGCGCTGGCAGGGGTTTTCCTCGGGACGATCACGAAATGGAACGACCCGGCTATCGCCAAGGTGAATCCTGGCGTGGCTTTGCCGGGAGACGATATCGTGGTCGTACATCGCGCCGACGGCAGCGGCACAACCTACATCTGGACGGATTATCTGTCGAAGGTCAGCAACGACTGGCACACCAGGGTCGGCAAGGGCACGTCTGTGAATTGGCCGATCGGCCTCGGTGGCAAGGGGAATGAGGGCGTGGCTGGTCTTGTCAAGCAAACCCCCTACTCTCTGGGCTATGTGGAGTTGATCTACGCCATCCAGAACCAGATGCCGTACGGGCGGGTGCGGAACGAGGCCGGTGTATTCGTCAAAGCCGATCTGGCGAGCGTGAGCGCAGCAGCAGCGGGCGCGGCGAAGGCGATGCCCGACGACTTCCGTGTATCCATCACGAATGCGCCGGGGAGAACCGCCTATCCAATCTCAAGCTTCACCTGGCTGTTGGTCCCCGCTCAGATCAGCGATGCCACAAAACGGGATGTCATCAAGGGATTTCTGCGCTGGATGATGACGGATGGGCAGAAGTACACGGAAGCGCTTGCCTACGCCCAACTGCCCCGCGAGGTTGTGAGCAAAGAACTGAAAGCTATAGCGCTAATTCAGTAAAACTAATGGCCACCCTGCCAAGTGCGATTCAGCGCGTGGCGTCTCCGTGGGCGCCGCGCGCTTTGCTGCGCCGGCTTCGTAATGGAGACGAGATCGCACATCTCGTCACATTGATCTTCGCTTCGTTCATTGTCCTCCTCACCTGCCTGATTGTGTACCAGCTCTGGATCAACTCCCTTTTGTCGCGGGAGCAATTCGGCTGGCATTTCCTGTTCACGCGCATCTGGGACCCCGTCTTCGAGCACTTCGGCGCTCTTCCTTTCGTTTACGGCACCCTCGTCACGTCCGTCCTTGCGCTCGTGCTCGCGGTGCCTCTCGGCATCGGCGCGGCGATCTTTCTGGCGGAGCTGGCGCCTCCGCGCATCTCCGATTCGCTCGCCTTTGTCATCGACTTGCTGGCTGCCGTACCGAGCGTGATTTACGGATTGCTCGGCGTCTTTATCCTCGTTCCGATCCTGCGAACCACGGTCGAACCGGGACTCCGCTCGGCGTTCGGCTTTCTGCCGCTGTTCAAGGGACCGGCGTACGGCGTCGGTTTCCTGGCGGGCGGCGTCGTACTGGCCATTATGATCGTTCCGTTCATCATCTCGGTGTCGCGCGAAGTGCTGCTGGCTGTGCCGCGCGACCAGCGCGAAGCGGCCCTCGCACTTGGCGCCACTCACTGGGAATCCACCTGGCGTGTCGTTGTGCCCTTTGCAAAGAGCGGGATCATGGGATCTGTTTTTCTTGCGCTTGCCCGCGCCCTCGGGGAAACCATGGCGGTCACCATGGTGATCGGCAATGATCCGAAAATCAGTTCGTCGCTCTTCGCGCCCGGCTACACAATTGCGGCCGTGATCGCGAACGAATTCACCGAAGCAACCGGCGACCTCTATCTGCATGCCCTGGTCGAGTTGGGCCTGGTCTTGTTTTTGATCACGTTCATCCTCAATGGACTCGCGCGGCTGCTCATCCTGGCCACGACGCAGCGGGGAGCCGTTCCCGAATGAACCTTCGCGTCATTTGGAGAAAATCGCTCAGCATCGTAATGCTCAGCCTCACGGGCGCGTGCGCCCTGCTCGCGGTCTCGTTGCTGCTTTTTATCCTCGGTTACCTGGCGTATCACGGCGGGAAAGATCTGAGCTGGAATTTCTTCACGAAACTCCCGGCGCCCGTGGGCGAAACCGGCGGCGGAATGGCCAATGCGATCGTCGGCAGCGCGAAACTACTGCTGCTGGCCTCGCTCTTCGGTGTGCCGGTTGGCTTTCTTGGCGGCGTTTACCTTGCGGAATTCGGCGGAAGGACGTTTTCCTTCATTGTCCGTTATGTGACCGATTTGCTGAACGGCGTCCCGTCCATCGTCATCGGCATTTTTGCCTACGCGGTGGCCGTCCTGCCGGTCCACCATTTCTCGACCCTGGCGGGCGGTTTCGCGTTGGGCGTGATGATGATTCCCATCGCGGTGCGCAGCACCGAGGAGTTTCTTCGGGGCGTCCCGCGCTCGCTGCGCGAAGCCGCCATGGCGCTCGGAGCGAGCAAATGGAAGACGGTGGCGACCGTCGTGATCCCGGCCGCGTTCCGTGGGATTCTCACGGGGTTGCTGCTCGACCTCGCCCGCGTGGCTGGAGAAACGGCTCCGCTCCTCTTTACCGCCTTCGGAAACCGTTTCTGGAGCCCAGGCTGGAATCAGCCCACCGCTTCTCTGCCGGTGATGATTTACACGTACGCCATCGCGCCCTATGACGATTGGCACCGGCAGGCCTGGGCTGCGGGTCTGGTGCTGCTGGGGCTTGTGTTGGTGGCGAATATCGGCGCGCGACTCATCCTCGTGCGAGGCACTTCCTTTCAGAGGACTTAAGTGATAACTGTGAGTGGCGTTCTCAGGCCAACGATGAACATCAAAACCTCAATCCCGGAATTGCCGAAGCGATCACAGCGGGAGGTGTCGCCGGACGTCCCGCCGCGCTTCACAATCTCCAAGCTGAATTTCTATTACGGCGCGAAGCAGGCGCTCTTCGATGTGAGTTTGGAAGTCGCGACGAACCACGTAACCGCACTCATCGGGCCTTCCGGCTGCGGCAAATCCACATTCCTGCGCACGCTCAATCGTCTCCAGGAGACGCTTCGCCACACGCGCACCGAAGGTGAAGTGCTTCTCGACGGCCAGGATATCTTCACGATGGACGTCGTCGCCCTGCGCCGCCGCGTAGGCATGGTGTTCCAGCGGCCGAACCCGTTTCCCAAGTCCATCTACGAAAACGTCGCCTACGGTCTGCGAATCAACGGTTGGAAAGGAAGTTTGGCCGACGCCGTTGAGCACAGCCTTCGCCGCGCCGCGTTGTGGGATGAAGTCAAAGATCAGTTGCACAAATCCGCTTACGCCCTTTCCGGGGGACAGCAGCAGCGGCTGTGCATCGCCCGCGCGTTGGCCGTGGACCCGGAAGTGCTCTTGCTCGACGAGCCGTGCTCCGCGCTCGACCCGATCACGACCGCCAAAATCGAAGAGCTGCTCTTCCAATTGAAAGAAAGCTGCACCATCGTGATCGTCACCCACAACATGCAGCAAGCCGCCCGCACGAGCGACTTCACGGCGTTCTTGCTCGACGGCAGGCTGATCGAGTTCAATCCCACTTCACAGCTCTTCACCACACCGGCTGATCCGCGAACGGAAGCCTACATCACCGGACGCTTCGGCTAGAGACAGGAACCAATGGAACGACACTTCGAACACGAACTGGATGAACTGAAACAGCGGTTGCTGTGGATGGCGGGGCTCGCCGAGCGCGCCGTGCACCAGTCGGTGCAGGCCGTGCTCGATATCGATCGCAGCCTTGCCGAAGCGGTGCTGAGCGAAGAAAACACCATCAACGAAATGCAGATCGAAATTGACGAGCGCGTTCTGCGCCTGCTCGCGCTGCAGCAGCCGATGGCGATCGATTTGCGCTTTATCCTGGCCGTTTCGCGCATCAACAGCGATCTCGAGCGCATCGGCGACCAGGCCGTGAATATCGCTCAGTCCGCCATGCGTATCCTCCGCCACCCGCAGGTGAAACCCTATATCGACCTGCCCCGCATGAGCGAGTTGGTGGAAATCATGGTCCGCGACAGCCTGAATGCCCTCGTGCGCAACGACCAGGAACTCGCACGCAGCGTGCTGACGCGGGACGATCAAGTGGACCAGTTCCGCGATCAAATGTTTCGCGAGCTGCTCACTTACATGATGGAGAATTCAAAGCTGGTTTTCCCCGCTTTCGAGCTGATCCTGGTCACGAAAAATCTCGAGCGCATCGGCGATCATGCCACCAACATCGCCGAAGACGTGATTTACATCGTCGCCGGCCGCGACGTTCGCCACGCCGTCCCCGACCGCCGCTAGACCTCGCCCCGCCACCAGAGCGTTCGGACACCCCAAGAGTAGCTGAAGACTACCTTCCCACCCGCATGAGGAACTGGCGAGCGGGACGGAAATGGTGCATTCTTTACGCCCGAAAAGCGGAAAATTGCTTCGCATCTCTTACGTTGATCATCCGCAAAAGGAGGATCGTATGCCCCGCATTCGTTTCTGGCTGTTCCTGATTCTGCTGATTCCCGCGGCAGCTTTCGCGCAGGCGCCGCGGCAAATCGCCATTCGCGCCGGGAAGCTCATCGACGGGAAGAGCGATCGCCCGATCAGCAACGCTTTGATCCTCGTGGAAGGAGAAAAGATTGTTTCGATCACGCCCGGCGGCAGCGCGCCCGCGGGCGTCGAAGTGATTGACCTTTCCCACGCCACCGTCCTGCCCGGCCTGATCGATACGCATACGCACCTCCTTCTGCAGGGCGACATCACCGCTCAGGATTACGACGAGCAATTGCTGAAGGAATCCATCCCGTACCGCGCGATCCTGGCAGCGCGGAACGCGCGCCTTGCCCTCGAACACGGCTTCACCACCCTGCGTGATCTCGAAACCGAAGGCGCCATGTACGCCGATGTGGACGTAAAGACGGCGATCGAACGCGGCGAGGTGCCGGGACCTCGTTTGCAGGTGGCCACGCGCGCCATGGCGCCGACCGGGATGTACCCGCTCTCCGGCTATTCCTGGGAGCTCGAAATGCCGCACGGCGTGCAGATCGTCAATGGGGTTGAGAGCGCGCGGCTCGCCGTCCGTGAGCAGGTGGCGAACGGCGCGGACTGGATCAAGTACTACTCCGACCGCCGCTACTACTTTGGAGCGGACGGCGTGCTGCATAGCTGGGTGAACTTCACCGATGAAGAAGCACGCGCAATCGTAGACGAAGCCCACCGCCTCGGGCATCGCGTGGCCGCGCACGCCATCGGTTCGGACGGCATTGCGGCGGCCCTGCGCGCCGGAGCCGATACCATCGAGCACGGAGACGGTCTCACCGATGAGCTCATCGCCCAACTGGTTCAGAGAAACGTTTACTGGGTGCCTACCGTTGCCGTCGGCGCATACGTCGCACCCGGGCGCGGCGGCAATTGGCCGAGAATGGTGGAATCGGAAAAGGCAGCGTTCGCTCGCGCTTTGAGTAAGGGAGTCCGCATCGCTTTCGGCACGGATGCGGGCGGATTCGACTGGACAAAATTTCCGCAGGCGCGCGAATTCAAATACTACGTGGACTACGGAATGACGCCCCTGCAAGCCATCCGCACCGCCACCACTGTTGCGGCAGATCTTCTGGGGTGGGGTGACCGGGTCGGCAGCGTCGAGCCGGGGAAACTCGCTGACCTCATCGCAGTGTCGGGTGACCCGTTGACGGACATCACCGAACTTGAGCGTGTCAAATTCGTGATGAAAGGCGGGACAGTCTACAAGAACGAGCTGCGCTGATCCGCCGCTCGCACTCTCGTCCAACGCAATCCGGCGCGGATCACGCTCGAGCAGCGCCTCTTCCCTTTCTTTCCGCTTGGCTTGCCCGGGCAATGGGGGAAGGCCCGCTGACGTTGCGGGCCTTCCGTTTCCCGGTAAATCCGGACAGACTGACTATCTTGCGGCTCTGGCCTTGGCGAGCTCCGGGACAATCCCAAGCTGCTGGAACATTCCCAGCGCGTCCCAGTTGCCCCAGCCTTCGACGAGCTTGCCATCTGCCAGGCGACACACGCTCACTCCGCTCAAGCTGATCGGCTTGCCCGTCGGCGCATTGCCCATCAGGTCACCTTTGTGCGTGCCGCGAACCGTCCAGCGGACGACAACGGTGTCACCTTCAGCCACCATCTGTTCGATGGTGAACTTGCTGTCCGGGAAGGCGGTCGTGAGGAGGGCGCCCCTTTGCACTAGAGGCTAGTTTGCCTTTTCACTGCGCAGGGAGTTTGCGAGCGGTGAAGTCCTGAAGGAGTTTGTAGGTGAAGTTGGTGACTTGGCCATGGGCGTCGCGGTTGAAGTGGACCATAGCCCAGTTTGTGCGGTCGACGAAATCATCGCCCCCGGCGGGATAGATAACGGTTGTGAGCCCAATGGGCCAACTTGATTCGAGATAGTCGCCACGATCCTGAATCGTCAGGGTGGCGTTAGGAACGTAGTAGTTCGCCGGCATCTGGAAGCGGCCGGTGAAGGCAGCGAGTTGGCCCGGGCTTGGGCGAACGTAGGCGACGGGCGGCGGTGTGGCAGACTGGCCGAGCGCAATGGCGCTGATATCCGGCGCAATGACCTGGCCGACGGAGGAGTAGCTGTTGGTGAGGATGGCGACGCAGGTGCCGTCTTCGAGGAAATACTCGACGTTACTGATGAAACCGGGGCTGCGCCCGCCGACAGCTTTGGCTTTGCGGCCGAAACGCTCGCGGTCGGTCCAGCCGTAGGGAAAGACGCCATCGGACTGCATGATTTTGGCGAGCGAAGCGGGTTGGAGGAGTTTGCCACCGAAAAGAGCACGGGCAAACGTGCAAAGGTCAGCGGTAGTGGAGACGAGGGAACCGGAGCCGGTTTTGGTGGACCACGCGAGATAAGGGAGGTGCTTCACGTCGAGGAGGCCGTCGGGTTCAGTGCCAGCGGCAAGGTTTTTGATGACCCGAGTAGCATCGCCGTCGTGAACTGTGGACCGCAAGCCCTGAGGATCAAAGATACTTGCCTTCAAGAAGTCACCGAACCTCTGGCCGGAGACTTTCTCGACAATGAGGGCCAGGAGGTTGTAATCGGAATTGGTGTAGCGGAAGCGCGAGCCGGGTTCGAAATCTAGAGGCTTGTCTTTGAAAGCAGCGACGATGCTGGCGGCAGTGTACGGAACGTAAGCGTCGTGGCTGAGTTCGGGGAGGTCGCTGACATTCGGGATGCCGGAGCCGTGCGTAAGGAGGTGTTCGAGGCGGATTTTGGCGCCGTTGGGGTAATCGGGCAGGAACTTTGAGACGGCATCAGACGTATTGAGCTTGCCGCGCTCTTCGAGGAGAAGGATGGCGGCGGCAGTGAAAGATTTGGAGATCGAGGCGATGTGAAAGCGCGTTTGCGGCGTGTTGGGGATATCGAAGTTGGGGTTCGCGAGACCGTAGCCCTTTTGGAAGAGAATCCGGTCGCCCCGAGACACAAAGACAACGCCGGTGAAATTGTTCGTTTGGACGAAGGGGCGCAGGTAGGCGTCAATCCTGGCGGGGAGGTCGCCGGGAGTTGTGGGGGACGGAGATGTCTTGGTAGGCGGAGTTTGTGCCCATGGTGTGGCGGACGTATGGTCCGAGGCAAGGAGGAGTAGAAGCACGAATGCGAAGATTCCGGGGACAAGAATTGGCTTCGGGGCGATTCGCTTCAACATTGGAGAGACCTCCGACTCTATCTGCAGAATGACAGTCTATGCCGAAACTACGGAGAGCCTGCCTTCAAGGGCTCAAACCCCGGAGCCGCCTCGAAAGCAGGTAGCTTGCGGCGGGGTTAAAGCCCCCGCCCTTCCATCTACGTTGAGTTTCAATGCAGACTCTATGTCCACTCTCCTATACGTTCTTTTGAGTTGCGGCGATAGGACAATCAGCGCAATTTGGAACGGGAGGCGCACGCATCGCGCCGGTAATCGGAAGGGGTGGTACCTGTGACTGACTTGAAGACACGCGTGAAGTGACCTTGGTCGCAGAAGCCGGTGTCCATGGCGAGTTGGGCGAGGGGAATGCGAGTGTCGGCTAGAAGGCGGCGCGCCCGTTCGATCTGCAATTGGCGAAGATAAACACCGACGGGCACGCCGAAGTGGCGTTTGAAGATTTTGTTCAAGTGCGCGGGGTGGATGCCGACGAGGGCAGCGACCTCCGCGAGACTGATCCGCCGATTGGCATTCTCACGGATGAATTCTTCGACGCGAGCGAGCCATGCGGGACGGCCCGCAAGGCGGACGGGGCAGCTTTGGCGTTCGATGTGACCGAGGACGCGCCAGATGCAGCCCTCGACAATCAAGGGCGAGGCATTATCAGCGAGGCGAAGCTCGCGGCAGAGCTCTTGCATGGCGGCGGCCGCGAGGCCGCCGCGCACTGTCCAGAGCCTGTCGAGAACGTTGCAGAAGGCGCGGATGTGGGCAGCGGCGCGTGGGCCGAACTCCACCATCACGCAACGTGTATCCGTTGGGCCGTAGTGATTCGAGTGGAACTCGCTAGCGGGCTTGAGGACGATGGTCGAGGAATCGCAGGGAAGATTGCGGCGATCAAACGATTCGGTGTAGAAGCCGGCCAGGGTAAGGTTTAGGCTGGCGTTGGGGTGGTCGTGGCGGGGGAGAAGCATGCCGGCGGGATGGACGGTTTCTATGAGGACCGAATCACCGACGTGGATGGACCGCACAATCCGACCAAAGGTCATCTGAGAATTCATTAGCTTTTGCCTTCGCGACCCGGCAAACGCACCGAGATATTTTCGTCAGAGTTACCGCTAGTGTCAATCGCGAGCGGAACCGGTCTGCCATTTGACTCTCGGCCCGCAATTCCGCTATTCCTCTCGGGTTCTTGATAGAGGCGAGGAGGCCATCAGCAGCTGAGTTTGCCTGTCTCTACTGCTTCCGCGCGGGCAGGAACTGCTTGTTGATGCTGGCGATGACGACGTAGTTCGGGTCCACCATTTCCGTCAAGTGAATCTTCGCAGTCTTCGAAAGCAGCTCGTAGGCATCTAGCTCCGAAAGGCCGTAGTCCGTGTGGATCCAGTGCACCAGTTCGGTGAAAGCGATCCGCAACGCGTCATCGAGCGGCCGGTAGATGCCCGCAACCATGATTTCGTGGTCATTTTCGAAGCGCGGCCAGGCGATGGGTTCGCCTTTTCTCACTTCAATTTGCAAACGTACGCGCAGCGGAACTTCGATCGCCGTGCCGGCCACCTCCCCGTCGCCCATCGCCGCGTGCCCGTCGCCGACGTACAGCAGCGCGCCGGGCACGTTCACAGGCAGATAGAGTGTGTTGCCGACGCTCGCCTCCGAGGCGTCCATGTTCCCGCCGAATTCCGCCGGCACCACTGAACTGCGTGCTTCGCCGCCCGCCGGCGCCACACCGATGCAACCAAGAAATGGATGTAGCGGAATCTTGACGGAAAAATCCGAGTCGAGCGCGTGAAACGTCGCGGTGTTCGTGGCGTGATCGATCGGATAGAGCCAGATCTTCTCCGGCAGCGGCGCGTTCAGCATCGGCGTATAGAACGTCGAATTCAGTGCGCCAAATCCGGGAGCAAACGCGCCGACGCCTTGATTTCCGTCCACTACGATGCTGAGAAATCGGACGACGAGCGTATCGCCGGGTTCGGCGCCTTCCACATAGAACGGCCCGGTGAGCGGATTGTCGCCTTTCACCAGGCTGAGGGAATCTCCCGGCTTCTGAATCGAATTTCCAAATGCATCCACCGTATTCGTTTCAAGGATGTCCCCGGGACGCAGCCGCACCACCGGCGGCGCAACCCCAAAGTCATATTTCAGCGCCTCAGTGCTTACCGTGTAGCGAACAACATGCGCAGCGGCCTTCGTCGTGGGTGCTTGCGCGTTTGCTGCTGCACAAACGCAGAGGACGCAGATTGCCAGGCTCATGAAATAGCGCATCGTGATTCTCCTCTAAAGAGTGTTCCTACTTCGCTGCTTGCATCGGCTTCTGAAATTGAAGAATCGTCGCCGGCGCGTGGCCCGCGTAATGATTGTTCGCATAAGCAAAAATCGGAATGCCGCGCCCGGAGATTTTCCAGCAGATATTCGCCCATTCCTGCAGCTCGCGCCAGCGGTCCACGATCACCTTGTCCCACGACTTCGTCTGTTCCTCGATTCCCTTTAGGTCGCCGAGCAAGCGGATGTAGGCAAAGTTGCGGGTGATGGGATCGAGCCGCGCGAAGATTTCCGTCGGCCGTGGCATCCAGGGATGATCAATCAAAGTGAGAACCACGCCGCGCTCAAGCAGAGCATCAACGAACTTCTGGACCAGCCAATTCTTGTTGCGCACTTCCACCGCGAACCGGTAGCCTTTCGGCAAGTTCTTCAGGAACGGCACGAGCCGCGCCAGGAACTCTTCGACGGCCGGAAATGCCTTTCTGTTGAAATACGGGAACTGCAACAAGAGCGGGCCGAGCTTCTCTTCGAGCAAGTCCATCGCTTTCAAAAAGCTCTTAAGCTCGGACTCGCAGTTCACGAGTACGTTTTCATGCGTGATCGTCTGCGGCACTTTCGCGGCAAAGAGGAATCCCTTCGGTGTCTGTTCTTTCCAGCGGCGCACCACTGCCGGCGCCGGGATGCGGTAAAACGTGCTGTCCACTTCCACTGTGTCGAACCGTTGCGCGTAGTAATGCAAGTATTCCGCAGGCTTCATCCCTTCCGAGTAGAACGATCCCTCCCAGCCTGCGGCCGTGAATGCGGAAGTCCCCAGTCGAATGGTTTTCGTCTCAGCCATGGCCGGGGAGATTCTACGGCAGGCGCGCCGCGGGAGCTACTCAAGGGTCATGTTTCCGGGGTCAGGAGAAGGACAGGGGCGTTTGCAATTTCTCGGCAGCAGAGCGGAGGCCTACGCAAGCTCCAGCATTCGATCGATCGCGCCACGGGCTTTCCGTGCAATATCCTCCGGGACTCGAATCTGGTATTTCATCGTCTCAAGCGATCCGACAAGTTTATCGAGCGTGATCGTTTTCATGAACGCACAAGCAGCGTCGGGATTGACGGGGCGAAACGTCTTGTCGGGATTCTCCTTGCGCAGGCGGTGAAGCATTCCCACTTCAGTCCCCACGGCAAACTCCTGCGCGGAGGACTCTCGTGCGTGCCGGAGCATCCCCTCGGTGGACAGGAAAAGTGTCCGGTCTCTCGGCAGAGTGCCGTCCATCACCTTCACCATGCACGAACTGACGCAACCGCACTCCGGATGGATCAGCAGTTCGATGTCCGGATATTCCTCCAGCATCTCGACGACTTGCTCAGGATCAATGCTCTTGTGGACGTGACAGTAGCCCGGGTAGGCGATGATATTGCTCCGCCCCGTTTGCCGGGCCACCACCTCCGCCAGAAACTTGTCGGGGAGGAATAGAATCGGCTTGTCCTTCGGAATGGCATTCACGACCTTGATGGCATTCGCGGACGTACAGCAATAGTCGCTCTCGGCCTTCACCGGCGCGGACGTATTGATGTACGAAACGACGACCGCCTCGGGGAAACGCGCCTTCCAGGCTCTCAACTCATCCGCCGTAATCGTCGCGGCCAGCGAGCAACCTGCCCGCAGGTCCGGCAGGAGGACGGTTTTCTCCGGACAAAGGATCGCTGCCGTTTCCGCCATGAAATGTACGCCGCAGAAAACGATCACGTCGGCATTTGTGTTTGCGGCGGCTTGGGAAAGACCGAGTGAGTCCCCGACGAAGTCGGCGATGTCCTGGACCTCGGCCCTCTGGTAGTTATGCGCCAGCAGGACCGCATTCCGTACCCTCTTGAGCTCGCGAATGCGCTCGTGCTTCTGCCGGATCTGCTCGGCAGAATCGGAGACTGCCTCGATGGCGGGCAGCGTGTAGCGAGATTCAAATGGTATCGGGATCGTCTGGGTTGTCATCGCCTTTCGTCCATGCGCGGCTTCAATCGTGCGTGCAGGTCCAGCGCCCGGCAGGAATGCGTCAGGGCGCCGACCGAGATGGCATCTACCTCACAGGCGGCGTATGATTCAGCTACGCTCTCCGAAATCCGCCCGCTGACCTCTACTAGAGTATCATCATACAAGCCCTGCGCACGCAGCGAGTCCACGATCCCACGCACCTCCTCGGGGGACATATTATCCAGTAGAAGTAGGCACGGAAACGGTTCAGAATCAGCGCTTTGCAGGCTATGGAAAACGCGGGCAGCTTCGAGCGCGCCCTCCTGGCTGGCCACTTCCACCTCGAGGAAAGCGGTGCGTTGGCGCGATTTCCAAGCCAGTTCAAGAGCCGCGCTGATGCCGCGCGCCTCGCCCTCCCCGAACAGAAAGAGATGATTGCGCTTGATCAAAATGGCGTCGCCGAGGCCAAGACGATGGGTCCCGCCGCCTCCCAAATGCACGGCGCGCTTGTCGAGCAATCCCCAGGGAGTTTTCATCGTGGCGACGATATGCGTATTCGCCGAGTGGCGCCGCACCAATTCCTGCAGCTCGCGTGTGGCGGTCGCAATTCCGCTCATCCGCTGAAGAAGATTCAGTCCCACTCGCTCGCTGGAGAGCAGATCTCGGCAATCGCCGCGAACCCGAAGGAGAATTTCACCGGGTTGCACCAAGTCACCATCGGCCTTCTGCGGCTCCGCATCCAGGCCGCGCTGGCTGTAAAACCAGACCGCTTCCGCCAGACCGGCCGCGACTCCCGTTTCTTTGGCGGCAACCTCCGCTTCTCCCGGCCTGCGATCGAGCTGAAGCGACTCAACAGTGATGTCAGTCGGGTTCAGATCCGCGCGCTGAAGTTCATCGAGCAGAACTCGAACCGTCCGGAGATAGGAGGGGTTGCTGAGCGAAAGCTGCTCGCCCCGGAACAGCGCTTTGATCAGGCGTTCTTGACGGCTCGTGCTTGCGTTTTGCATGTATCCATTCGATGACGAGAGAGCAAACCGGGCGTCAGGTTATCCGCACGCCATCATTCCAGGTATCGGCCAGATCGGGGCAAGGGATCTGCTTTTCAAATGCCTGAAAAAAAGCAGATTCTTCGGCCCAGCGATTTCCGCCGGGCCTCGGAATGATGCGCGACTGGAGTTTTCAAGAATACGCCCGCTAGAGCCCCGGCCCTTTCGGATACGCCGGTAGATCCGCCGGCCGCGGCGGGAGCTTCTTCGGATGCTCCTGGATATCCTTCATCACCAGTTCGATGGCCTTTTCGAGTTGCGGGTCACGTCCCTTCATCACCTGGTCGGGCGTATTGTCCAGGACGATGTCCGGCTGAACGCCGCGATTCTCAATGAGCCACTGGCTATCGAGGCCGTAGAGCGAAAATTCCGGCCGCGTGATGTAGCCGCCATCGAGCAATGGAATCTCACCGCGGATGCCGCGCACCCCGCCCCAGGTGCGCATGCCGATCACAGGGCCGAGCTTGTACTGCTTGAAATAATAGGTAAAGAAGTCGCCGTCGGATGCCGCGTATTCGTTCGTGATGCAGGCCATCGAGCCGTAAAAGACGACCTCGGGAATGGTTCCCGGCTCAAAGTTGCGCGCCGATTCCATACCGGCGAGCACGCGCCGCAGCCGCTCGAAGATAATCTGATCCACGAACCCGCCGCCGTTGTAGCGCACGTCAATGATCAGCCCTTCCTTGCGGATCTGCGGGAAGAACTGCCGCACGAATTCATTCAATCCGTCGGTGGACATGTCCGGGATGTAGATGTAGCCCACGCGGCCGCCGGTAGCCTGTTCCACTTTCCGGCGGTTCGTCTCAACCCAATCGAGATAGCGCAGCCCAAACTCGCTGCCGATGGGCTTCACTATTACAGTTCGCGCGCCCTCCTCGCTGGGCTTCGCATTCACCGTCAGCGTCACGTTCTGGCCGACTGTGTTGACAAACGATTCGTACGGATTCTCCGGCACTCGCAGCGGCCGGCCGTTGACGGCAAGCAGGTAATCGCCTTCTTTCACGTCCACGCCCGGCTCGGTAAGCGGCGAGCGGTGAGACGAATCCCAGTTCTGGCCGTGGTAAATCTTCTTGAGGCGGTAGCGGCTACTCGCCGTGTCGGCCTCGAAATCCACGCCGAGCACACCGACGTTGACCGGCTTCAGGTCAGGGGAATCCCCGCCACCGACGTACGTGTGCGAGTTGGCTAGCTCGCCCACAAACTCGCCGAGAACGTACGTGAGATCGTAGCGGTCGGCGATGTGCGGCAAAAGCTGGGCGTATTTGTCGCGCTCGGCGGCCCAGTTGATCCCGTTCATCGAAACCTCGAAAAAGTAATCGCGCTCCTGGCGATACACTTCATAAAACATCTGTTTCCATTCGGCGCGCGGATCAATTTCCATCCGCATGCCAGCCAGATTCAGCGCGCCATCGCCAATGTGGTGCGGGCCGCCCTGCGGCGGCGCTGCGTCAATGATTCCGTAAACCCTGGTCTCGCCGCCACCTTCGTCGCCACCGCCCTGGCGCGGCGCTGCATAGAGCAGCTTCTTCCCATCGAAAGAAAGAGCAAAGGCGCCCGCGCCGGAAAGGAGCACGCTGTCCTTGCGCTCCTTCATGTCGAACACGTGGATCTCGCGGTCCTCGCCGGGCACCGGCCCGGAAAGTCCGGCGATGGGGAAAGTCGTGTAGTAGACCATATCTTTCGCCGCGAGCATGGCCCCGATATTCGAAGGTGGTATCGGCAGGCCCACGACGCGATCGCCGATGCCGGCAAGATCGATGCGGAACGGCTCGACTTTCTCTTTTTCGCCTTCCTTGGCCTCGGCCTTTTCGATTTTCTCGTCTTTGCTGGCCGCTTCAGCCTTCTTGATGGGTTCTTCGTCGCTGCGCGGCGCAAACGGCGAGGGCGTGTCGGCCCGCAGCGTCACGACGTACACGCGCGTCGCCTTCGGATTCGAGAACTCGAAATCGTACACGCCGAGCACTTCGTTGTAATCGCGGTTCGACAAGAAATAGAGATACTTGCCGCCCGGATCGAAAACCGGGCCCCAGCTATTCGTGAAGCTCGTGGTGACCGGGGTGATCTTCTTGTCCGCAAGCGAATAGAAATACACGACGCCATAGCCGTTTTCCGCGGCCTTGGCGTACGCCACCCACTGGCTGTCGGGAGACCAGGAGTAATCCGTCAGGTCGGCATACTTTCCCTGATCGATCAGGACGGCCTTCTTGTCGTTGATGTCCACGTAGAAAAGCCGCAGCGACTTGTCCGCGTACAACAATTTCTTGCTGTCCGGCGACCAGGCCGGTGCGAGCCGGAAGACCGTACCGTCCGTCGTCACGCGGGTCTCCTGCCCCGTTCCATCCTGTGGAAGGATGTAGAGCTCGTCCTCGCCGGAGCGATCGGAGAGATAAGCGATCCACCGTCCGTCCGGCGACCACGTCACATTCTTCTCCCGGATTCCCGGCGTCTGCGTCAGGTGGCGGATGCTGCCTTCCTTCGCCGGAACCGTAAAAACGTCCCCGCGCGCAGCAAACACCGCCCGCTTCCCTTCCGGAGAGAGATCGAAGTCGGTGACCCATTTGCTGACGTTCGCCCAGTGCTTTCGCGCGAGATCCCGGTCACCGGGCAGATATAGCGTCAGTTTGTGTGTTTTCTCCGTCGCCAGGTCGAAAACGTACATGTAGCCGCCGTTTTCAAAAATGATGGAATCCGGCCCCAGGCTCGGCCAGTTCACGTCGAAATCCTTGTACTGCGTGAGCTGCCGCATCTGTTTCGTCTTCAGGCTGTAGGCGAAGATATTCATTCGATGGTCGGGGCCGCGATCGGAGTCGAAGTAAATCGTGTCGCCGTGCCACATCGGAAACGTGTCGTTGCCTTCGGGATCGTTGATCTGCTCGTAGTGATTGTTGGAGAGGCCGTAGATGGAAATCTGCTGTTGCATGCCGCCGCGGTATCGCTTCCAGGTGCGGAAGTTTCGGAAGATGCGGTTGTAGGCAATCTGCTTGCCGTCCGGCGAAAACGAGGTCAAGCCGCCCTTGTCGAGCGGCACGCGCACGGGCAGTCCGCCGTCAATGCTGACGCTGAACAGCCGGCCGAACCAGTCGTTGAACGTGTCGCGGCGCGAAAGAAAAAGGATGTGCTTGCTGTCCGGGAACCAGTTGATTACTTCATTGTTCGGCCCCATGCGTTCGTTGATCTTGGCAATGTCGGGGAGGAATGTGATCTGTCTCGGCTCACCGCCTTCGGCAGGCATCACATAGATATTGAAATTGCCGTCGTACTGCGCCGTAAATGCGACCCACTTGCCGTCGGGAGAAAATTTGGGAAAGAGTTCCAGGCCAGGATGAGTCGTGATGCGCCGCGCCACGCCGCCCTGCGCCGACGTCAGCCACAGATCGCCGCCGTAGCTGAAGACAATCTTGTCCCTATGAATGTCCGGGAAGCGCATCAGCCGCCCTTCCGTCATCTCCTGGGCATGGCAGGCGCCGGCCAGCGCCAATCCCATCGCACAGAACAACAGAGCTTTACAAGGACGAATCATCACGTCACCTCCGGGGCGTTTATCTTACCGATTGCGGGGCGGAGATTCTAGGAATGTCTCTCGGACGCGAGGCACCCGGTGCAGGTCTCGCGGGATACGAAAGGTCGCCGCTCCGATTTCTCTGCACGCGCGGGAAGACCCCGCGAACGCGGCTCTCATTCTGCCTGCGGCATCCGGCAACATCTGTAGAGCTGAGGGCGATCGCGGTCGCAGCGAACTTATTCGCATCCCGATTCCTCCAGTAATCCAATCAGGAATCCTCCGGTCGTAAGGTGCTTCCCAAATGAAGTCGCTGCCGGGCGCAAATCAAGCCAGAGAGCTTGTTTGCGTTGTGGCGGACAATGCTATAAATTTCCCGCCTTTAGTCCTTCGCTTGCGCGAGAGCGGTTTTCGTGCCGGCGATGAGCGTTCGTTCGGAGGTTCCTGTGAATCTTTGCAAGCGCTGGTCACGAATCTTGCCGTGGGTTGTGGTTCTCTCGGCCGCTGTTCTTGTCTCCGCTCGCCCGCAGGGCTCCGCTCCTGCGAAGCAGCCAAAGCAAGCGAACATCTTCGAAAAACTCCAGTACCGATTCATTGGTCCTCCGGGGAATCGCGTCTCTTCCGTTGTAGGTGTGCCTGGAGATCCGAACGTGTATTTCGCGGGCGCAGCGTCAGGCGGCGTCTGGAAATCCTTCGATGGCGGAGACCATTGGTATCCGGTGTTTGACAAGGAATCTGCGCAGTCCATTGGAGCGATCGCCATTGCGCCTTCCAATCACAGCATCGTCTGGGTTGGTACCGGAGAAACATTTATCCGCAGCAATGTTTCGCTCGGCGACGGGATCTACAAGTCGGTGGACGGCGGGAAGACGTGGGCGCATCTGGGCCTGGAAAAGACGGGCCGCATCGGTCGCATCATCATCGATCCCAGCAACCCGGATATTGTCTACGCCGCCGCTCTCGGCACCTGCTATGGGCCGCAACAGGAGCGCGGTATTTTTCGGACCAAGGATGGCGGTAAAACGTGGCAGCGAATTCTGTTTGTGGATGAAAACACCGGCGCTTCCGATCTGACGATCGATCCAAAAAATCCACAGAAGCTGATTGCGGGTATGTGGCAGATTGACATCAAGACCTGGGGTAGAAAAAGCGGTGGGCCGGGCAGTGGTCTTTTCGTCACAAATGATGGCGGAGATATGTGGACTCGCCTGACCGGTCACGGTCTTCCAGAGTCGCCGCTGGGAAAGATCGCTGTGAGCTTCGCGCCCAGCGATGACAGGCGCGTCTACAGTCTGATCGAAACAGGCCAGGGTGGAACGCTCTGGCGCTCCGACACAGGCGGCCTCACCTGGAGGGTTGTGAACTACAGCCGCCTCCTGAATGAACGTCCGCACTACTACACGTGGATGTTGGTCATGCCCGACAACGAAAATGAGGTGTATTTCCCCTCGAACGGCATCAACGTGACGTTCGACGGAGGCCTGACCACCGACCACATGCGCTGCCCGGGAGATAATCCTGCGCCCCCGGATCTTGCTTCCGAATCAGGATTGGAAGGAGGAAGCGAAGCGGAGCGTAGCGCTGAACGTTGCGGCGGTGATAACCACGACATGTGGGCGGATCCGGCCAATCCCAATCGCATGATGATTGGGAACGACGGCGGCGTGCTCATCAGCACGGAGCGCGGACGCGACTGGAAGCGGATTCGCTTGCCAATCGCGCAGATGTATCACGTGGCAACCGATAACCGCATCCCCTACTACGTTTATGGCCAGATGCAGGATGGGTCGCCGCAGCGGGGCCCGAGCAATGCCGTCGGTGAAGAAGGCATCAGTGCGAGTCAGTGGACCACGACGGCCGGCTGCGAAACAGGCTGGAACATGCCGGATCCCGTGGACAACAACATCGTCTGGGGCGGCTGCTACGCTGGCGTGACCGAGCGCGTGGACCTGAGGACGGGCCACGCCCGAACCGTAAGCGTCTGGCCGGATCGCACCATGGGTGCCAATGCGGGGCAAGTGAAGCTGCGCATGAACTGGACGTATCCCATTGCGATCTCACCTCACGATCACAACACCATCTACGTCGGCAGCCAGTTTGTCCACAAAACGACGGACGGCGGCCAGACCTGGCAGACGATCAGCCCCGACCTCACACGGAACGATCCCGCCATGATGGGAGATTCGGGCGGGCTGACCATCGACAATCTCAGCGTCGAATACGCCGGAGTCGTCTTTGCCATCGCCGAGTCTCCCTTGGAGAAAGGTCAGATTTGGGCGGGGACCAACGATGGACAGTTGCAGCTCACACGCGATGGCGGAAAAAACTGGAGCAACGTGACCTCGCATCTTCCGGAATTGCCGCAGAAGATGACCGTCAGCAGCATCGAGCCTTCGAAGTACGCGGCCGGCACGTGCTACGTCGCCTACGACGGGCATCAAGTCGACATTCGTGATCCCTACCTCTACAAAACCGCAGACTTCGGCAAAACCTGGACACGCATTACGAACGGCATTCCCAGTTCGCAGTTGAGCTACACCCACGTCGTTCGTGAAGACCCCTTCAGGCAGGGGCTGCTCTATGCAGGAACCGAAAACGGGCTCTATGTGTCATTCGACGACGGCGGGCAGTGGCAATCTTTCCAGCAGAACTTGCCCCACGCTCCGGTCCATTGGCTCACCATCCAGCCGCAGTTCAATGACTTGGTTGTGGGCACCTATGGCCGAGGTTTCTGGATTCTGGACGACATTACACCCCTGCAGCAGATGCAGCCGCAGGTAATGGACTCCGCCGCGCATTTGTTCGCCGTCCGCCCCGCGTACCGCCTGCGCGCCGGCCTCAAGCGGGATATGGCCCCGGCAGGAGCAAGCACCGGAAAAAATCCTCCCTACGGCGGCGACATCAACTACTTTCTCAAAGCTGAGGTTCCGAAAGAGAAGTTCAGCCTCGTGGTCCTCGACTCGGATGGCAAGCAGGTCCGCAAACTGAAGCCAACAAACCATCCAGGAATCAACCGTGTCTGGTGGAACCTGCGCTATGAACCGATTCTGAAGGTCGCGCTCCGAACCACGCCTCCGGGCAATCCTCACATCTGGGAGGAAAAGCGCTTTACAGGCAAGGACACTCGCCCCATTTTCTATTATGGCGTCGGAAGGCAGGACATAGATGCGCCACTGGTTCCGCCGGGCGCCTACACCATCAAGCTCGAGGCAGGCGGCCAGACGCAGACGCAAAAGATGATCGTGTTGAAAGATCCCGGCACTGCCGCGAGCGAGCAGGACGTGATGGAGTCCTCTGGCCTTTCCTACAAGATTTACAGCGACGCCGATGAATCCGCGCGGCTCATCAATCAGGTGGAATGGACTCGCAAACAGCTTGAGGACACCACGAAGATTTTGTTGGAAAACAAAGCGGAGAAATCATTGCTCGACGCCACTTCCAAGCTGGATGAGCAGTACCGCCTCGCGGAAGATAAGCTGCTGCATCCGACCATCGCCGAAGGAGATGAAAAGTCTTTCCGGGGACCGCTCGGCCTGTACCTCAAATTCATTTGGCTCGGGGCAGAAGTAGGGACCGGCGGCGGAGATGTCTCGGGAAATTCGGATTTCAAACCAACGCAACCCGAGTTGGAAGTCTATGCGTTGCTGCACCGGCAGCTCGAAGAAGTGAAAGCCGCCATCAGCGACCTCAATGCGCACGCAACGCCTGCCTACAACAAAGTGCTGCAGAGCTCAAGCGTCCTGCGCATCGTCACCGTGCAGCCGCAGTGATCACATTCCGTACCTGGCGGGGCGAAACACGACGTAACGTTTCAGATAAAGGCTGCCGGGCAGGCCGGATTCGGTTTTGGACTCTTCGCGAAGCGCTCGGAGCTGCCTCCGGCTACGGCCGGTGTCAGTCATCATCACCAATTGCGTAAGAGGTTGAATTGGCGGAGAAAGTCTGGCTCCCCGGGCTAGATTCGAACTAGCAACCCTTCGGTTAACAGCCGAATGCTCTACCATTGAGCTACCGGGGAGCGGAACGCCGGGCAGAAGAGCACCGGTACGTTGAACCATCGCAGTGTAAACGAGCGACTGGCGCGGAGTCAACGAGCCGGGAGAGAAGCAGAGACGGGGCGGAAAGCTACTGCAGGCGCTGGGTAGTCGAATCGATCCCGACCAGCGCTTCAAAAATGGCAAGGACGTGCCGGCGGTACTCCACAATCCGCTCGACCAGCGGCCGCAGCTCGGGCTCGCGTGCCGTTTCCCGGTCCCACTTCGCGAGCACCACAGCCGGAACCTCGATATCGCGCCGCAACTGCTCCGGCGAATGCCCGCGCAGAAACAACCCATAAAAAAAGGCAGCCTCCCGCTGCGGAAACTCCAGCTCCCGCAGCGTGTCATCCAGCGGATTGGACGCGGTCGCCATGTCGCGAAAAGGGCAGTTTACAGATTCCGCCAGAGACGTCAAGGGGGGTGCTACGTAAGGGAAACCGGTGGGGATCAGACGCGCGCGCGCGCCGTGCGAGCGAAGTCACGCAGCGCAGAAACGTTCAAGCCGTACGAACCAACCCGTCCGGCATCCACGGGCAATCCGAAGCGCTCCGCCTGCTCCAGACTGATTCCGGCATCGTCGAGCTCGGCGAGGCTATAGCCTTCCGTGGGCGTGAGCCGGTTGTGGCCCGAAACCGCCACGGGGCGGGGCGGACGGAGGCCGCTCCAGCGCTTTCCCACGATCTCGAAAAACTCATCCCAGTCTCGCCGGTTCCACATGAGCCCCTCCCGCACCCACTGGCGCTTGGGGTGCACTTCATTCGATGCGCCTTCAACTCTTCTGGTCGCCTGAAAGAAGCGGCCATTTATTACCGGCCCGAAGCTTTCCTGATTGGACGTGCTGCCGATTCTACCCCTGTATTTTCCGGCACAACTTCGACGAGGGGCGGCTGTATCTTTCCAGTTACCCGGCCGGGCGGACAGTGCGCTCCCGGCAAGGCCCGGGGCCTCGCGTCGGCGCCGGGCAGCCCCGCGAAAGACGCGAAGACTACTCAGGCCGCACGCGGCGCTGTTATACTTCTCTGAATGAAGAAAACTTCGTCTCTGTTCCACTGATGAATACGCCGGCGATCGTCGTTCATTATCACGAGCTGTGGCTGAAGGGCCGCAACCGCCGCTTCTTCCTGGCGAAGCTCGTGTCGGCGCTCCGGCAGAGCCTTGCGGGGCTTCCGGTTACCGCGATCGAGCGGCCGGGAGATCGGCTGCTCGTGCGGCTAAGAGATTCGGCTGCCGTCGGCGAGGCGGTCGCGCGGATCGAGCGAGTGGTCGGTATCGCCTATTACGCGATCGCGCGCCCGGTGGAACGCGATCTCGAAGCCCTGTGCCGTGCGGCGTGGGAAGAGATCGAACCGCTGCGCTTTTCGACTTTTGCAGTGCGCGCCCGGCGGAGCGACAAGACTTTTCCTCATCGCTCCTCGGAAGTGGAAGTGGCCGTCGGCAGCTATCTTCTTGACCGGTTGCGCGGTGCGGGCCGCGACGTCAGCGTGCACCTCGACGATCCGGAGGTGACCTGTCGCATCGAGATCACCCCTGGCCCCGCGCTCGTCTATGCGCGAAAGATTCCGGGTCCGGGCGGCCTCCCGGCAAATACTGCCGGGCGGATGATGTGTCTGCTCTCGGGAGGATTTGATTCCGCGGTTGCCGCCTACCGCATGATGAAGCGCGGCGCGCATCTCGACTTCGTGCATTTCTTCGGGACGGGCGCGCGGCCGGGCGAATCGTCCGTGCACGTGGCGCGCGAACTCGTCCGCCAGCTCACGCCCTACCAATTCACCTCAAAGCTGTACCGCGTCCCTTTCGAGTCCATCCAGCGCGAAATCGTTCGCTACGCCCCGGAAACTTATCGCGTGCTGCTCTATCGCCGCTTCATGCTGCGCATCGCTGAAGTGCTGGCGCGGCGCGAACACGCCCTGGCTCTGGTGACCGGAGACAGCCTGGGACAGGTCGCCTCGCAAACGCTCCAGAACATGGCCGCCGTTGGCGATGTGGCCCGCATGACCCTGTTCCGGCCGCTTGTCGGAGCGGACAAACAGGAGATTCTTGACCTCGCCCGGAAGATCGGCACCTACGACATTTCGGCCGAGCCGTTCCACGATTGCTGCCCGGTCTTCTTGCCCCGCACGCCGGCGCTTCACGCCGGCGCCGCTGAACTGGACGCCGCCGAGGCCAGGCTCGATGTCGCTGCGCTCGTTCGCCAGGGCGTGGAGATGGCCGCGCTCGAGCGGTTCCGCTACGTCGCCGGGCGCGTCGAAGCCGTGGAATCCCTGCGCGCCGCAACAGCCTGATTGCTTTTCGCCCGGACACCCCAGAAGAAGAAACGGGCACCGAACTATTTCGGTGCCCGCTACGTCGAAGCTTGGAAGGAATCTTGTACTACCAATCGCGGCGTCCGCCACCACCGCCGCCACGCCCGCCGCCACCACGCCCGCCTCCGCCGCCCCCGCGTCCTCCGCCGCCGCCGAATCCTCCGCGACCGCCTCGTCCGCCGCCACCTCCACCGCCTTCGCGCGGGGGACGTGCCTCGTTCACGACCATGGCGCGGCCCATGAAATCCTTGCCGTTCAACGCGGCAATGGCCTTTTCCGCCTCGCCATCATCGGCAATCTCGACAAACCCGAAGCCCCTCGGTTGTCCTGAGAAACGGTCGCGGACCAGCGTTACTGTATCCGTCTTGACGCCCGCACTGGTGAACTGTGCCGCCAGGTCCTCTTCCGTCGCCTGGAAAGGCAGATTCCCTATATAAAGCTTCTTCACGGTGAACTCCTTTTGCCGGACCACGCCCGGAGGGGGCGCCACGTGCATCGGCTGAAGAGGGAGGGTCAAAACCGCTCGTTACCGTCCTTCGCTTCGCGGACGTGCGGAGGTGAGACTGGCGCTTCAGCAGTGAAATCTTGGACTAATCCCGGTAGAGAGTCAATACATGAGGGGAACACCAACCCCCGGCGCCTCGATTTGCCTCTCCCCGCATTGGGCGAGCAATCAGTTGGTGGTAGGATGCGGCACGCTGCCTGGAGGGCGACCATGCGCGGCACGATGATGGATTTTCCCCTGACGCTGATTCCCATTTTGGAGCGCGCCGGCACGCTCTTCGGCTCCATTGAAGTCGTCTCGCGCAAACCGGATCGCTCGTTCCACCACTATACCTATGCCGATTTCTACCGCCGGGCGCGCCGCCTCGCGAAAGCCTTGCAGCAAATCGGTCTCCGGCGCGGCGACCGCGTCGCCACCTTGATGTGGAATCATTCGGCCCATCTCGAAGCGTATTTCGGCATCCCTGCGTCCGGCGGCGTCCTGCACCCGCTGAATCTGCGGCTCCATCCCAAGGAAATCGCCTACATCGCGAACCACGCACGCGATCGCTTCCTGATCGTGGACGATGTGCTGCTCCCGACGTATGAAAAATTCCGCGATGAAGTGAAATTCGAGCGCGTGTTCGTCGTCCCCTACGGCGGCGCCGCCATTCCCGCCGGATTGGAGAAGTACGAATCCTTGCTCGAGCAAGCCGGCGGCGATTTCGAGTACCCCAGGCTCGACGAGAATGAAGCTGCAGCGATGTGTTTCACCTCGGGCACGACCGGCAACGCAAAAGGTGTTGTCTATTCCCACCGGGCGCTCGTGCTTCACAGTTTTGCCCAGGCGATGGCGGATACCTTCGGCATCTCGCACGAGGATGTAGTTCTTCCCGTATCCTCCATGTTTCACGCCAACGCCTGGGGCGTTCCGTTCACCTGCGCGATGGTCGGCGCAAAGATGATTTTTCCGGGGCCGCACCTTGATGCCGAAAGCCTGCTCGACTTGATCGAGAAGCAGCGCGTGACAAGAGCTTGCGCCGTGCCGACCGTTTGGATTGGCGTTCTCGCAGCGCTCGAAAAGTATCCCGGCCGCTGGAAGTTCGCAAATGAAGTGTGTATTCCCTGCGGGGGCACCGCTCCGCCCGAATCTCTGATTCGCTCGCTCGATCGCTTCGGCTTCCACATCGTCCATCTCTGGGGATTGACGGAAACCACTCCGCTCGCCACCACTGGGCACTTGAAGTCCTACATGGCCGGCTGGTCCGAGGACGAAAAGTACGCGATGCGCGCGAAGCAGGGTTGGCCGGCTCCGTTCGTCGAGCTTCGCGTGACGACGCCCGAGGGTATCGCTCCCTGGGACGGAAAAACTGTCGGCGAACTTGAAGTTCGCGGACCGTGGGTGGCGGCGAGTTATTACGAGGCGCCCGAAACGAAAGATCGCTGGACCGCCGACGGATGGTTCCGCACCGGCGACATTGCCTGCATTGACGAGCACGGCTACGTCAAGATCGTGGACCGCAGCAAGGATTTGATCAAATCCGGCGGAGAATGGATTAGCTCGGTGGATCTCGAAAACGCGTTGATGGGCCATCCCGCCGTGCGTGAGGCCGCCGTCATCGCCGTGCCGCATCCGAAATGGCAGGAGCGCCCGCTCGCCGTGGTTGTCTTAAAAGAAGGTGGCCGCGCGACGCCGGAAGAGCTGCGCGCCTTCCTGGCCGCGCGTTTCGCGAAATGGCAGTTACCTGAGGCGTTCACGTTCGCCCCGGAAATTCCCCGCACCTCGGTCGGAAAATTTCTCAAGGCCAAACTCCGCGAGCAGTACGCCAACTGGGAGTGGAAATAGCCGTTCCCCCATGATTTGTGAATGAACTGCCGTGAGGAAAACTGCTAGGTGCGATAGCTGGCGTTGATGGTGACGTATTCGCCGGTGAAATCGCAGGTCCAAATCCGCGCCCGGCCGCGGCCCGCGCGCAAATTCACGACAACCGGCACGCAGTTCGCGAGCATTTTGCGATGCGCCACGCGCTCGTTGAACCGGTGCTCGCGCCCGTGCCGGCAAACCAGCATCCCCGCAAGATACACATCGGCCCGCTCGGGATTGAATTTCACGCCCGCGCGTCCCGCTGCCGCAAGGATGCGGCCCCAGTTTGGGTCCGCGCCCGCAAATGCAGTCTTCACCAATGGTGAATTCGCGATGGTTCGCGCGATCTGTTCAGCCGCGCCGTCGGAACTCGCGCCGCGCACTTCGATTTCGATCACGCGCTTTGCGCCCTCGCCATCCGCCACAATCGCCAGCGCCAGCGAACGGCAGACGCTTTCCAGCGCGGTGCAAAATGCCCGGTATTCCCCGCTGCCGGTGCGAATCACAGGCGCGCCGGACGCGCCGTTCGCCAGCACGGCGACCGTGTCGTTTGTGGACGTGTCGCCATCCACCGTGATCGCGTTGAACGTGCCGCGCACTGCTTCTCGCAACGCGCGGCGGAGTAGCGCCGGCTGAATCGTTGCATCCGTGGCGATAAACGAAAGCATCGTCGCCAAGTTCGGTTGAATCATCCCCGCGCCCTTTGCGCAACCGGCCAGGCGCACTTCGCTTCCCCGGATGCGGCAGCGCGCCGACGCCCATTTCGGCCGCGTGTCGGTGGTCATGATCGCGCGTGACAGTTTCAGAAATGAGGTGGCCGAGGCGCGGCGCTTCTTCACCAGCTCCGGCACGGCGCGAAGAATCCTCTCAACGCGCAGCGCTGCGCCAATCACGCCTGTCGAGCAAACCAGGATCCCTTCCACGCGGCATCCCAGCACGCGTGCAAGCTGCGCCGCAGTATTCTGCGCCGCGGCGAGCCCCGCCGGGCCAGTCGCGCAATTCGCATTTCCGGAATTCACAATCACGGCGCGCGCGCGCCCGCCGGAACGCCGCAGATGCTCGCGCGAGACGATCACTGGCGCGGCCTGCACGAGATTTGTCGTGAACACGCACGCCGCCGACGCAGCAACCTCGCTCGCGAGCAGCGCCAGGTCAGGCCCGTATCGCTTCAGCCCGCAGGCCGTCGAGGAAAACGAAAAGCCGCGAGGAATCGCGCCATCCGGAAGGCGGGGCGTCATACGGCGGGGGCTGGACTCGCGGAGATGCTCAGCACCGGCAGCGCGACGCGCTCCGGGCACACCGTGAAGACCACGGCGATCAGGCGGCAGGTGCGCTTCTTCGGGCAGGCATTACAATCGCGCGCGATTTTCTCAGGCACGGTCTGCCGCGCCGCCGACGCGAATCCATAGCGCTGGAAAAACTCCGGCGCATGCGTCACCGCGAATACCCGCGCGATTTTCTTCCGCCGCGCTTCTCGCAGAGCCGCTTGCACCAGCTTCGCGCCGAAACCGCGCCCGCGAATTTCCGGACTGATGGCAAGAGAACGAATCTCCGCAAGCTCCACCCCGTACGGCTCAATCGCCACGCATCCAAGGAACGCGTCCTTATCTTCGAGAACCAGAAAGCGGCTGAAATGTTCGCGGATATCGGCTTCGCTGCGAGGAAGCAGCACTCCTTCTCCGGCGTAGTGCGCGATCAGGCGGTGGATCGCGACGGCATCTCCCGCGCGTGCCCGGCGCGCCTTCATCGCCCCACCCCCTGCCCTTCGAGCCGCGCGCGAAACTCGGCCAGCGCCGCGCGCACCGCCTCCGGCGCGGTGCCTCCGGGCAGATTTCGCCGCGCCAGCGACGCTTCGAGCGTCAGCGCCGCTGCAAAACCAGCGCCGAATGCCGGCGACAGTTTTTGCAACGATTCAAGCGGCAGCGTGACCAGCGTCTTACCCTGCTGCTCCGCTTCGCGAATCGCCTTGCCGATGATTTCATGCGCCTGGCGGAACGGCACGCCGCGCACAACCAGATAATCCGCCGCCTCGGTGGCCAGTAGCGATGGATCGGACGCCGCGTCGCGCAGCCGCGCCTCGTTGAATTTCATCGCTGCGACGGCGCCCGCTGCAATCTGCGCCATGGCCAGCGCCTGGTCGTGCGCGCCGAACAGCGGCTCCTTGTCCTCCTGCAAATCGCGCTGGTAGCTCGTCGGCAAGCCCTTCAGCGTCGTCAGCAGCGCAACCAGCGCCGCCGTGATCCGCCCGCTCTTTCCGCGGATCAGCTCCCAGGCGTCGGGATTTTTCTTCTGAGGCATCAGGCTGCTACCGGTCGAATATTCATCGGGGAGCTGGACGAAGCCGAACTCCTGCGAAGCAAATAAGATGAAATCTTCCGCCAGCCGCGACAGGTGGCTCGCGAACACGACGAGTGCGTAAAGATAATCCAGCGCAAAATCGCGCCGGCTCACCGCATCGAGGCTGTTGCGCGTGATCCGCGCGAAGCCTAGCTCCCGCGCGATGGCCATTCGATCCACCGGGAATCCGCAGCCCGCCAGCGCACCCGAGCCCATCGGACAAGCGTCCACTGTGCTCGCGGCAAATCCGATTCGGTCGAGGTCGTGAAAAAAACCTTCGGCATGCGCGAGAAGGAAATGTGAGACGAGGATCGGCTGGCCGTGCTGCAGGTGAGTCATGCCGGGCATCGGCAGCCCGAAGTTTTTCTCCGCTTGCGCGAGCAGGGCCGCGATCAGCCCGCTGACGGCGCGCCGCATTTCCGCGGCGGCATCCTTGAGGAACAGGCGAAACTCGGTGACGACCAGCTCATTCCGGCTCCGGCCGGTGTGCAGCTTCGCGCCGAGCGGGCCGAGCTTTTCCATGATCGCCAGCTCGACAAAATGGTGAACGTCTTCCGCGGCCGAGCCATCCAGCCAGGCGGCGTCGGTCTTCGCGCGCCGCTCGATCTCATCGAGCGCGTCCGTAATTTTGTCGCGTTCTTCCCCGGTGAGCAGGCGCACCCGCTCGAGCGCGCGGGCCCAGGTGCGGTCCACCGCCAGCTCGTACGGCAGCAGCCGCCGGTCGATGCTCCACGAGCGCTCGAACTCGTAGAATGACGCGTTCGGAGAGCGCTCGAACCGCCCGCCCCACATTTTCTGTTCACTTGGGCCGCTCAACGGCTCCTCGCTCCCTGCGGCACGGAATTCGCAACGCGTTCGTTGTCGGCATGTTCGGCCTGCGGGACGGTGATCGACAGCGCGAAGAGATTGATGAAGCCTTCGGCGTCCTTCGGGTTGTAGCCGGTCATTGTGAAGCTCGCGAGGTTGGTGCGATAGAGCGAGTAGGGCGACTGGCGGCCAATCACGTTCACGTTGCCCTTGTAAAGCGACAGGCCGACGCTGCCGGTGACGCGCTGTTGCGTGCTCGCGAAAAATGCGTCGAGCGCCTCGCGCAGTGGCGTGAACCACATGCCGTAGTACACCATCTCCGCGTACCGCAGCGACACGATCTGCTGGTAATGAGCCGTCTCGCGGTCGAGGCACAGCGCCTCGAGCTCGCGATGCGCCGCCACCAGCAGCGTCCCCCCGGGCGTTTCGTACGCGCCGCGCGATTTGATGCCGACCAGGCGATTCTCCACCAGGTCAATGCGTCCCACCGCGTTCGCCGCACCAATCGCGTTCAGCTTTTCGATCAGCTCCACCGGACTCAGACGCTGGCCATCCACCGCCACCGGAACGCCTTCCTCAAATTCGATTTCGACTTTGGCGGGCTTGTCCGGCGCCTCTGCGGTCGAGACGACCCACTGCCACATGGCTTCTTCCGGCTCGTTGGCGGGATCTTCCAGCCGGCCGCCTTCATGGCTCAAGTGCCAGATGTTTCGATCCCGGCTGTAAATATTCTTGGTCGTCTGTTCCACCGGAACGTTGTGGGCGCGCGCGTACGCGATCGCTTCTTCGCGCGACGTGATGTTCCACTCGCGCCACGGCGCGATGATTCTCAGCTCCGGCGCCAGTGCCTTGGCCGCCAGCTCGAAGCGCACTTGATCGTTGCCTTTGCCGGTGCAGCCGTGCGCCACCGCGTCGGCGCCCATCCGGCGCGCGAGCTCCACTTGACGCCGCGCCAGCAGCGGCCGCGCAAACGACGTTCCCAGCAGGTACTTGTGTTCGTACACTGCGCCCGCGCGAAGCGTCGGCCAGATGTAGCCGGTGATGAATTCTTCGCGGAGGTCTTCGACGAACGCGGCGCTCGCGCCGGTTGCCAGCGCCTTCCGCCGCACCGCTTCGAGATCTTCTTGCTGGCCGAGATCGCCGATCATGGCGATTACTTCGCAGCCGCCGTAGTTTTCCTTCAGCCAGGGAATGATGATCGAAGTATCGAGTCCGCCCGAGTAGGCGAGAACAACTTTTTTCGGCAAGAGATTCTCCTCAGCTCAGCAATGTCAGCAGAATGGCTTTCTGCACGTGCAGGCGGTTTTCCGCCTGGTCGAAGACGATAGATTGCGGCGAGTCCATCACTCCGTCGGTCACTTCCGAGCCGCGATGCGCCGGCAAACAATGCATAAAGACGGCCTGCGGCGCCGCATGAGCCATCAGCGCCTCGTTCACCTGATACGGCGCAAACGTCACTGCGCGCGCGGCCGCTTCGTCTTCCTGGCCCATGCTCGCCCAGACGTCGGTGTACACCGCTTGCGCGCCGGCGGCCGCTTCCTCCGGGAATCGCACGATTTCAATCTTTCCTCGTGTCTCGCGCGCGATGCGTTTCGCATCCGCGACCACGCCCGGATTCGGTTCGTAGCCCTCGGGCGTCGCCACGCGGACCTGTGCCCCCACGCGCGCGCCGATCGAAAGCAGAGAATGGCACACGTTGTTTCCGTCGCCGACATACGCCAGCTTCAATCCCCGTACGCCACCAAAATGTTCTTCGAGCGTGAAGAAATCGGAAAGCGCCTGGCAGGGATGATAACTGTCGGATAGCGCGTTGATCACCGGAATGTCTGCGCCCTCGGCCAGCTCTTCGACGATGCGCTGCTCGAACGTCCGCACGACGATGCCCTGCACCCAGCGTTCAAGGTTGCGCGCCACATCCCGCACCGATTCGCGCTCGCCCAGCCGCGAATTCGCGTGATCCAGAAAAACGGCCGACCCGCCAAGGCTCGCCATCCCTACTTCAAACGTCACGCGCGTGCGCAGCGAGGGCTTCTCGAAAATCATGGCGAGAAACTTGCCCGCAAGCGCCTGGTGGTAGCGTTCGGGGCGTGACTTTACGTCTGCGGCCACGTGGAACAGCTCGCGCGCCTGCGCCGGGCTCCATTCCATCCCGGTCACCAGGTCACGCAATAATCGTGCGGGCGCGGCGACTGCGTTCATGTTTACCTCGCTGTGGCCAGCATCGCCTGAGATTTTGCCTCCGCTGCCGGCGCTTCTGCAGCGGGCTTGGCTTTCGGCTTCGGCGTTCTGGCCAGAACCGTTTCGAACCTGCCCAGAAACTCTTTCACCTGCGCTGCGCGGACGATGAACGGCGGCAACAGGCGGAGAATATGGTCGTGCGTGCAATTGATGATCAGACCGCGGGCGAGGGCGCTCTTCACGTAATCCCCGCCGTCCACGGCCAGGTCCACGCCCCACATCAATCCTTCGCCGCGGATCTCACGGACGAAGTCGAAGCGCGCGGCAAGCTTCTCGAGCCCGTCGCGAAGTTCAGCGCCGCGCTCCCGGACGTTTTCCATCAGCTTCTGCTCTTCCACCACCGTCAAAAACTCCAGCGCGGTGGCGCACACCAGCGGCCCGCCGCCGAACGTCGTGCCGTGCAGCCCCGGAGAAAATGCGGCGGCAAACTTCTCATTCGCCAGAATCGCGCCAAGCGGCAAACCGCCCGCCAGCGGTTTCGCCACCGTCACAATGTCCGGCGGCGCATTGAATTTCTGATACGCGAACGCGCGTCCGGTGCGCCCCAGCCCGCACTGAATCTCGTCGGCCACGATTGCGGCGTCGTGCTTTGTGGCCAGCTCGCGCGCGCGGCGCCAGAAGTTTTCACTCACCGGGAAAATCCCGCCTTCGCCCTGGATCGTCTCGACAAAGAGCGCGCACACCGTGTCGTCGAACTTTGCTTCGAGGTCCGCCACGTCGTTGCAACGCACGAACTCGATGCCGGGAACGAGCGGCTCGAAGGGCTTGCGATATTTTTCCGTCGCAGTGATGGAAAGCGCGCCGAATGTGCGCCCGTGGAACGAGTTTTCGAGTGCCAGGATGCGCGTCTTCTTAGTTGCTTCGCCCGAATGCTTTCGCGCGTAGGCGCGCGCCAGCTTCATCGCCCCGTCAATCGCTTCGGTGCCGCTGTTCGTGAAGAAAACGCGGTTGAGCCCCGACCATTCCGCAAGCTTTCGCGCGAGCGGGCCCTGGTACGGATTGTGAAATAGGTTTGAGACGTGAACCGTCCGCGCCGCTTCGCGCCGGATCACGCGTACGAGCCGCGGATGCGCGTGGCCGAGCGCGTTCACCGCGATCCCGCCGAGAAAATCCAGATACGCCCGGCCGCGCTCGTCGTAGAGATAGCAGCCCTTGCCGTGCGTGAACATCACTGGCGGGCGCCGGTACGTGTTCATTAGGAAGCGCGCCTCATCGCGGCGCGCCTGCGCAGCGCTCGCTGCCTGTTTGCCTGCTTTCTTGCTCGCCGGGCTCATCGCGCCGCCTTCGCTGCTCGTAGTGGCATCGTGGTGACGCGCGTGCCGGGCCCTTTTGCGCCATTCGCAGCCGACAACAGCGCCCGTGGCTGCGTTCCGCCGACGATTCGTACCTGCCGCACGCCACCCGCGAGCGCGCGTTTCGACGCTTCGAGCTTCAGCACCATCCCTCCGGAAACTTTGTGCATCCGGATCAGGTCTTCGATTTCCGCGCCGTTCACAGCCTGAATCACTTTCCCCTCGTCGAGCACTCCGGCCACATCCGTCAGAAAGATGAGCCGGTCGGCATGGCAGAATTCCGCGCACGCGGCGGCCATGTGATCGGCGTTGATGTTGTAGAGTTCGCCGTCGGCGCCCAATCCAAGGCACGACGCCACCGGCACCGTGCCCGCACGCCACAGTGCATTCAGAAATTCCATGTTCACGCCGGTGAGATACCCGACAAAACCCAAGCCGCCTTCGACTTCGTCGTGAAACATCGGCTCGGCCAGAAAACACGCCGCGTCGGACGCGCCGATGCCCACGGCCGGCTGGCCGGCGAGCGAGATCGCCGCCGCCAGGCGTTTGTTCAGCAAGCCGCCGAGGACCAACACCGCAACGTCGCGCGTTTCGCGGTCGGTGACGCGCAATCCGTTCACGAATCGGCTTTCAATGCCCATGCGGCTCAGGGTCGAAGTAAAAATCTTCCCGCCACCGTGCACCACAAGCAGCTCGTGCCCTTGCTTCGCAAGCTCGACGACCTGCCGCGCGATGGTCTGCACGTTTTCTTCGTGCTCGAGCAGCGTGCCGGCAATTTTGATGACCAGCCTCACAGCAGCCCCGCAGTCTCGGGATAGCCCATCATCCCGTTCCAGTTCTGCACCGCCTGTCCAGCGGCGCCTTTCCCCAAATTGTCGAGGCAGGCGACCACGACGAGTCGCTCGCCTGCCGCGTCCAATGCGAATCCGATGTCGCAAAAATTCGTGTGCGTCACATGCTGCAACTCCGGCAACTGCCCGGCCGGCGAGATGCGCACCAGCTTGCGGCCCGCATAAAATTGGCGGTACAAGGCTTCTACTTCCTCGGCCTTGCGCGGCTCGCGCAGCCAGACATAGAGCGTCGATAAAATGCCGCGCTCGACGGGCAACAAATGAGTTGTGAACATCACGTCGCTCGACGCGAACCCGAGATGTTCGGTCACTTCCGGGGTGTGCCGGTGCGTGAACAGGCCGTAGGCGCGGAAGTTCTCATTCACCTCGACGAAATGCGTATCGCGCTTCGGCTCTTTGCCCGCGCCGCTCACGCCCGATTTGCAGTCACAGACCACGCCGCGCCCTTTGGCCAGCCACCCAGCTTCAACCAGCGGCCGCAGCCCCAGGATCGCTGAAGTCGGATAGCATCCGGGATTCGCCACGAGTTTCGCGCCCGGCAGGGCGCCTGCGTAAAGTTCCGGCAGGCCATACACCGCGCCGTCGAGCAGCGTCTGAGGCGGCGCCGGCAACTTGTACCACTGCGAAAAAACCTCAGGATCGCGGAAGCGGAACGCGCCGCTCAGGTCCACCACCCGCATGCCCGCCGCGACCAGTTGTGGCACGAGTTCGAGCGACGCTTCATGCGGCGTCGAGAGAAACGCAGTGCCCGCGCCGCTGTTCACTACCGCGTCCACCGAAAACCGCCGGCAAGGCGCTTCGCCCCAGCCGCGCAGTTGCGGAAAAAGCTCCGTCAGGCAATGCACGCCGGCATGGCCTTCGCGCAGATAAAAGGTTGGTGTTTGAACTTTCGGGTGGCGCAGTAGGAGGCGGGCCAGTTCAAATCCCGCGTAGCCCGTTGCTCCGATCACTGCGACCCGCGTGGGGTCCGTCATCGGAGCAGGTCCTCCATGCGCTTTTGGATGGCCGCACGCGCTGCACGCGACGGTGTAACGATCAGGATCGTGTCGTCGCCCGCCAGCGTGCCCGCCACTTCCTTCCAATGTTCGGCATCGAGCGCCGCCGCGAGCGGCTGCGCGCCGCCCGGCGGTGTCTTCAATACCAGCAGGTTTTGCGCCGGGCGCACGTCGAGCAGAAATTCACGCAGCGCGCGCGCCAGCATCGGTAGCGGAGCTTTTTCCTCGGACGCGGCCGTCAGGGGCTTGTAGCCCTCTGCCGTTTTCACCAGCTTCAGTTCGCGCAGGTCGCGCGAGAGTGTGGCTTGCGTCACGCGCATGCCCAGGTGGGCGAGCCGCCGGCGCAGATTGTCCTGGTTCGAAACCGGCTCTCCCGCAACGAGCTTCAGGATTTGTCCCTGGCGGAATCGCTTGTGGTCGCTCACCGGCTGCGCCAATGTTTGAATATTCACTCGACTGCATATTTATACGTGGAGGCGCTCCTCCTGTCAACCCCAAAATGGGAGATCTGTGGATTTTCAGTTCACCCCGGCGCCCCAAAGCCGAAGCGGCGCAAGAGATCCCCTCCGGCTGACAATTTGTTGCCGAAAAATTGCGCAACCTCGATACAATGCCGCGTGGTCCGGCTGCGGACGAGTTTGCGGCCACTACGCATTTCCAGGATCGGGAGGCAGGGATGAAACGTTGGATTCTTGGATGGCTTGTCAGCTCACTGTTTATTTCAGCCTGTGCCGCGCAGGGAAACACTGGCATGGCGCCCATGGTTGTGGCGGTCAAAGCAGGGCGCGTGCTGGATGTGCGCACAGGAAAATATCTCGAGAAGCAGATGATCTGGATCGAAGGCGACCGCATCAAGAGAATCGGCGACGAGAGCGAGCTTGCGGGACAGTTGCCCCCGAACGCCAAGGTGATTGACCTTTCCCATTTCACCGTGCTGCCCGGCCTGATTGATAGCCACACGCATTTGACGATGTCGCCGTACTTGCTTGGCCCCGCGGGGCTGCACACGTCGGTGCCGCGCCAGGCGCTCTACGGCGCGCACAGTGCGCGAGCGACGCTCGAGGCCGGTTTCACCACCGTGCGCAACGTTCATGCCGACGGCTTCTCCGATGTTGCGTTGCGCGACGCGATCAATGCCGGCGACGTGCCCGGCCCGCGCATGCTCGTCTCCGGTCCGGGGATGAGCATCACCGGCGGCCACGCGGATGGGAATTTTCCCGGACCGCAATATCACATTACCGGTGACGGGGTCGCCGATGGCGTGGACGGCGTCAAAAAGAAAGTCCGCGAGAACATTAAGTACGGCGCCGACCTGATCAAGCTCATGGCTACCGGCGGCGTGCTCTCCGAAGGTGACAATCCCCAACTCGAACAGTACAGCCCCGAAGAAATGCGCGCGATCGTCGAGACTGCCCATGGACTCGGCCGCAAGGTGGCCGCGCACGCGCACGGCGCGCTCGGAATCAAGAATGCCGTGCTCGCCGGCGTGGATTCCATCGAGCATGGCAGCTACATCAATGAAGAAGACATCCAGTTGATGAAGGAGCACGGGACGTATCTCGTGCCCACGCTTTATCTCGGCGACTGGTTCATGGAAAACGCGTCCAAGCTCGGCGTCACGCCCAACATGCTGGAAAAGGCCAAGGCCGTGATGCCTGCAGCGCGGCAAAACGTCGCTCGCGCGTTCCGCGAAGGTGTGCGGGTTGCGTTCGGCACCGATGCGGCCGTCTATCCGCACGGACTGAATGCGCGCGAGTTTGCCGTGATGGTAAAGCTGGGGTTGACGCCGCTGCAGAGCATTCAGGCTGCCACGTTGAACGCAGCCGATCTGCTCGGCTGGTCGGACCGCGTGGGCACTCTCGAATCTGGAAAGTTCGCGGACGTGATCGCCGTGAATGGCGACCCGCTCGCTGACGTCACCACGCTCGAGCACGTTCGCTTCGTGATGAAGGGCGGCGAAGTCATCAAGAGCGAGTAGGCTCACGCGCTCAAGCTGCGCGCAAGAGGAGTGCGGGACAGTATGAGGATCAGTCGGATTCGGCGGCGCGATGGCGATAGCCGGGCCGGAGCGTGAGGCGAAGGCCGAAGCTGTTGGTATCGGCCGGTGCCATGATTCCTGGCACGGTCCATCGCATCTCGTTTGTCTCCGGGGTGCCGCGCAGCAGGTCTGCATTGGATTGCCGGCCGTAGAACCCTTCGAGTTGTAGTCGTCCACGCGAAAAGCGTGCGAAGGGCGCACTGACGATTGTGGAGTAGAACGTCTCTTCATTCTGGACAAAGGAGCCGCGCAACAGCTTGGGCAAGGCTCGGACGGACGCGTTCGGGGCAATCGAAGGCGCGTGCACAGCCGCAGGGTTGACAAATGCGACCCGCTTGAGCGCGGGGGGCGTTTGCGCCCCGGCGGGCAGTGCGCACACGAGAGATACGAGCATCACAGCCAGGCCCAGTTGCTTCTTCATATTGCCTCTGTCCTCCGCCGCCTGCCGACTCGGCGGTCCGTCTGTATCGCAGGAAAGCTTACGCGTTTGCCGGTCTAGAAAACGACTGGCTCAGAGGACAGAATTCGTACAGGCGTGAAACTCGTTTCGTTTTGCGGCGCTGGGATTCGGGGAAGGCTCTGAATCGCATAACTCTATAAGAATCTATGAGATGTGACCTACGAGGCAAATCAAAGTAGGAGCAGTCGAAGGGCCGATCTGTCACCGGGTCGAAGGCCAGACTTGAATCCTGGTCTTCCTCGGTTGCCGTTTTACGGCTCCGGCACAGGAGCGTAAGTAACGGAGACGTCCACGACTTCCGTCTGTTCGTGCTTGCCGACCGAGCAGTAGACCAGTCGCAGCCCGATTTGAGGGAGCATCAGGACGCAGGCACGCCCCTTGTGGTCAATGATGAGCCCGGGTTGCTGGCCCTCGTGAGTCTCGTCCACAATGCTGGTCGTCACGATCTCGTCTTTAGGGATCTTCGCTGAATCCGGGGTGCTCTCGCTCGGATTGGAAATCGGCCTCTGGCGCAGGACAAGGACGAGCGGGCGAGCTCCTACGGAGGCATCAAAACGAGCCGTATAGATGCCTGGGCTCAGCTTGTTCCCTTGCCAAGTAATGGGCTTCGTCAACACGAACTCCACACGCGAGGTACGCCAGGCGTCGACGTTTAGAGTTGACATTGCGTTCGACTGAGAAAAGGAAGTTGGGGCCGCAGAGAGGCCGAAGATGACCCCTAATAGTATGGGAAGAATTAGTTTTATCATTCGGTAACTCCTCCACAAAAGTCTAAGCATTCCGGAATCGGGAGTCAAAGGTATCCGAACACTTCCGTCCGCCAGATTGCACGGCTGATGGACGGCCGAGAGCAGGGCTGCCAGAAAGCTGTATTTGTCGCGAGTAGGAATGTACATCTACCTTTCGATTCAAGAGCTTGGCCTCGCGCGACTGTCCCGATTTGTTGCGAGTAGAAATGAGTATTCGGAGGCGCGAAGTGAAAGCTGTGGCCGCAACTCTGGGAGTCCCACGGTCGGGACACGAGGCTTGAACCTGGAGACCAGTAATGAGGATCCGGGGACAGGGCGCTCGGGCTGACAGACCTGTGGCTCGGAGTATAAGAGTGGAGGTTCGAGGGCATCGGTGTTCTTTGCGTGCAAGCATCACCGACAGGTTACTACGCCGAGGCGGCGGATGGAAGCGGTAGCGCGTGTGGACATTCTGCTGGTTCTATACGATGCAACCCGCGAATTGCGCCGCCCCGCAAAGAAAATGTATTCGTTCGCCGTGTTCCCGTTCAAACCGGTTTCCGCAATCGTGCTCCGCTCCGTCACCATGCGTCCCGCCGCATCGCAGCTATAGGCGCAAATTCCCGAGCCGTCCTGCATGCTCGTCAGCCGCCCCAGGCCGTTGCTGATGGTCAGGGACTTTTTCTAAATTCATGAATTATCCGGACTAATACGTATACAGTTTTTCCAGTTCGATGATGTCTCGCATTGAGGTGGACCGAATCTCGTGGAACCACAAGCCATCCGTCCAAACTACTGCCGGAATTGGCTTGTCGAGATCACTCGTGCCAGCCATGATTAGTGCCCTTTCCCCAATGACCTTTCCTGTCTTATCCTTTTTCTTGCCTCGTTCGATCACCTTTGTCGCCTTGGCAATCTCCTTGTCAAATTCCTGCTGGGCACGCCGCGCGGAATCGAATTCACCATCGGTGGCTGTTAACTTAACACCGTCAGACGCCTTGAAAGTCGTAAGGCCTAGGTGCACCCCATCCTCTGTTATGAATTCACCCATCATCATATTCTCGAACTTTATTGGCTTTTTTTTCCTTGGCCGATGTTCCACGGGTCCGGCTCCAGAACTGGAACTCTGTGACTGGAGAACCGCCAATGCACTTTTGGCGCGACTTGCTCCGCTCAAAACAAAGACAAGAGAGAGACACAAAATCAGTTTTCGAGATTTACTCATCGGATTCCACGCGCATCGCCTTCACACCCGAGAAGACGAAGATTATCAGGACGGCGGTGACCATATCGAAACTCAGAGAATAGAACGGAGATCTCCGAAAATAGCTCCTGGTTGACGAGAGATGGCTCATGGAAACCACTCCACCGGCGGGCCGCCCGCGGCATTCGACTTCTTCACGCGCAGGCCATTGCCCTCGTACAAATAATTCCACGAGACCTCCAGCAGCTCCAAATCCTGCATCGATAGCTACCCTTCCAAGCAGCTTGGCTTCTGCGTAGCCGGCAAAGGTTTGTAGTTGGCTTTGCACGGCAGCATTAGCGCTGGCCATGCACTGCTGCAACTGAGGAGAGATGGTGGTCTGCGATTGCGGCGAAAGCCAAAAGCACCACATGGTTTTCATCATCAATTGCTTTTTTGCCGCTCCCGGCTCCGAACGTTTTTAACGAACGCGAATATCCAGAAGAAAGAACCGCCAAGTGGTGCGATCCACAGCCACTCCAGGCGGACCGATGCCAAATGCGGCTCAATTGAGGGGTCGTAGAGATATGCAGTGGTGGCCAGGAGCAGAAATCCCGTTCCTACCAAGCCGGGCCTAGTCCTCAATATGGACCAGCAACCATAACCAAATACAAGCGCCACATATAGGCCGAGCGTGAGCCACCACAGTATAAGGAAATGTCGTTCTTCCAAGGCAGGGCGTACAAAATCTACTAGCAGAAAATAACCTGAAACCGCGATTAAGCCGCTAAGCGCCGAATAGAGAGTTTGTCGCATCGTCCTATTTTATTGCGGCGGTCCGGGTGCCTGTTCGGTGCAGGCCGCCGCTGCTCTTGAGGCTGGTATTGGAGCCGGTCATCCATTCGGCACCTCACGTGGATTCCGATGGCGGGCAGCAAGAATATATAGCCACACGAAAAATCCAGCCAGAAACACCATCCACAGGTGCCTTAAGCCAAGTGACGCGAGGAGCGGGTTAATTGTGGGATCGTAAGAAAACACGCAGCCGACAAGTAGGAGCGCACCTGTTCCGTAGAATTTTGCATGTCTAAACAGGGCGTTCCCGAATTGTAGCAGAAAGACAAGGATGACGTAGCCACACAAAATGACCCACCACACAAGCCGAAGGTGCCGCTCTGCTAAGGCTGGACGTGCGTAGTCCAGCAAAAGGAAATAGCAGGTTGGAACCAAAATTGCGGAGATCGCAGGTGCGATTAGGCGGCGCATGTGTTCCTCTATTGTGGGGCTTTGGGCATCAAATGCTGCTGCTCGCAGGCCCTAACTTTGTCCATGTAGGTATTTTGAATGTTTTGAATTGTGTTGTGATCTTGCCACGCAACAGAAACGGCCCCTATTGTGCCGCCAATGGCAGCTCCTGCCGCCATCCCCCATAGTCCTCCGTATTTCGTCCATCTGGCAAGGCTGATCGCTCCGAACCCTGCCCCGATCACGACACGCCCAAATAGCTTCACTCCTGCGTAGCCGGCAAAGGTTTGTAGTTGGCTTTGCACGGCAGCATTAGCGCTGGCCATGCACTGCTGCAACTGCGGAGACAGTGGCAGCTTTTGCGGCTTTGCGGTGATTGGACCCGTCTGCCAGTCTGCAGGCAATGGCTTTCTGATGTCGGGCGGCGTCACGATGCCTGGCAGGGCACGCCCAGCATAGACACCTCCAAAGTCCTCGCCCCAAACGGAACCGTGAAAAGCATCCGTGAAACCAAAACCAGTCATGTCGAACACCGGGATACCCCAATATGTAAACGAGTTGATGTTGGCACCTGGATTTGTGTCTGCAAAATAGGCGGGATTCCGACTTAGCCCCAGCGGGTCCACGAACGCTGTAGTGGAGTTGCGAACATAAGAGTAACCATCCTGACTCTGCGGGTCGGCGAGGTCGCCGCCCAACGGATCGGAGGACATGAACCTGCCGAGGCGGGGGTTGTAGTAGCGGAACATGGCGTAGTCGAGGCCGGTTTCTGGGTCGCGCTCGTAGCCGGTGAATTTGTAGATCTGCGGGCAGTTGTTCGTATGGACCATCTCCTGGCCATACGGAGTGAAGTCGGCATCGTAGCAGGTGGTGCCGGTGCCATTGGTGATTGTGCGCGTGGTGCCGAGGTGGTCGGCGTAGTAGAAGAAGACGTTTCCGGAAGCATCTATCCGCGAAATGCGGCGCCCGGCGAAGAAGACGTACTCGTTCGTCGTGTTCCCATTCAAATCGGTTTCCGCGATCACGTCCCCGCTCAAGCTCCTCCAGTAAAGTGTGCCACCGGCACTATTTGATTTCTTCGTGCGCAGCCCATTGCCGTCGTACAGTTAATTCCACGGCCCGCCAGCCATCCCCGTGGCGCTGGTGATCCGGTTCTCGGCGTCCCTTCGCCTTCGCTCAGGGTAAACTCCCGTGTAGGTGTAGCCGCTGCCGTCCGCCGTCATGTCCGGTGTGCGGACTCCGGTGGAGTCCACCGGACTCCCGAAACCGGAGTTGCCAGCGCCATCGTAGCTGAATCCGGTCGTGGTGATGTGGTTCGTCGCGGGGTCAACCGTCACACTCAGCGTACCGGACGAGCACTGTTGCGAACTGATCGCGGTCAAGTTCGCCACCGTGTCAATCGTGAATCCCTGCCCCCAGCAATTCGCGCCGGAAATTGCCTGGCTCATCGCCGACCCGATCCGGTTCAGCGGGTCGTAGGTGAAATTCTGCGTCCGGCCGTTGTCCGCGTTGTTGGTGATGGACGCCACGCTGCCGTTGTTGCCTCCCGGCAGAGTGAAATTATACCCCAGGTTCAGCGCCGTGCCCGCGGTGGACGTGGCCTGAATCGCGCTGTACTCGAGGCGGTTGTTGTACGCCCGCGCCTCGGTGACTCCGCCGAAGCCGCCCGTCACTTTGCCGTAGATCACCGTGGAGAGAGCGCCCATCGGGGCGTAGCTGGCCGTCAGGGCGTACTGCGCGCCCGTGCCCGCGTCGGTGGCCTGAAGGACGCGCTCCGCGTTGCCCACCGTGTAGTTGATTATCCGGCCACTAGGATACGTGACGGACTTGAGCGAGCCGTCCAGGTTGTACGCATACGAAATGGTCTTCGTGATTCCCGCGATCGTGCTCCGCTCCGTGACGATCCGGCCCGCCGCATCGTAGCTGTAGGCGCAGATCCCCGAGCCGTCCTGCATGCTCGTCAGCCGCCCGAGGCCGTTCGCGATGGTCAGGCCGTTTGCCGACGACTGGTCGTAGTTGTAGGTAACCGCCAGCGTCGTGTCCGAATACGTTTTCGACGAGAAACTATTGTGAAGGCTTTTTGCGTTCCACGCGGTCGCATGCGCATCTCATGAATCATTCGTTCTTCGGCACGCTGCTGAGGGAGGGGGCTCTGGTTGGCGGATAGAATCTTCGTTCGAAAGCCAGGGCATGCCGAAGCGAGGACGACTCCACGTCATGAAAGACTGGTCCATCCGTCCAGATGATTCCGACGAACTCGGACTTCGAATTTGCGGAGGTGAATATGACCACAGCCCTTTCCCCTATCCTGCGGCCCTTGTCGTCAGTTTTCGAACTAGCCTCGATCTCGCGAGAAGCCTCGCGTAGTCTCTTCGAGAATGCGCTTCGTGCTTCAATAACCGAGTTGAACTCCGCCATCGATGAGTTTACAATTACTCCATCAGATGCCCTCCAGGAATGGAAGGGAAATCGAACCCCTTTTTGCGTAATCCGCTCTCCCACCAGGATTTCTTTGAATTCAAGTTCAGTTTCAGCGCTCTTCAGTGCGGATCCCGTGTTTCTTGGTGGCTCTGTGTCCATTCTCTGTGCTGGCTGCTTCGATGAGCAGCCGAGGCCGGTGCAACTCACAAGGAAGACTAGTGAAAGCGCCGTCGCGAGTTTCTTCCCATGCCTTTCAACTCGTTCTTGGGTTCTCTTTTCTTGCATTTGAAATCGACTTGCTCGAAACGGCTTCTTAGTGAGATCTGAAACCTTGGTTCCTCCTAACACAGTCTTCGAGCTTCTGACCTGCATCGTTGTCGCCGTTCGATCCGCGGTCCCCGTTTGCGGCTCGCGTGAAAAATTCTAGTGAATTACCCAATTCATGCACCTGAGTTATGACAATCTCCAACGGGGGAAACCCCAACTGCAAGACGTTGTTCGCCGTAAAGTTCAGCGAGGGGCTGCTCGAAATTGTGAGGCCCAAGATGAATTGGCCAGGAGGAGAGGGCGCGTTCCCCGTCAACTGACTTTCAACTTCCAGTTGAGCGGAGCTATACCTACTCACATCGTTAGTGACCGTTATGGTGCCATTGTTTCCACCTCTATTGATGTAATCAGGCCCCCTGCCCGTAAAGCTACCGTTTTGACCAGGCTGCGAATCCGAGAATGAAATCAATGTGACTCCAAACCGCTGATCAATGCAGTCCGCGAGCGCCTTTTGGTCGACGTGCGGACCACCGCTGCGTCCGTGCTCGTCGAATCCCCTGAATATGAGTGGCAAGCCCAGGACGCCGCCGCTGCTGTCGGCCGAGCAGAAAAGTGCCGCACCAAGAGAAGTGGTGCCTCCTATGGGTGTCCTGGAGCCATTGGGATTCACGAACGCTGTGCTTACGTCTCTAGGTTGAAACAAACAACCGCCGAACGAAATCAAATCTAACCCCAATGGATCGATAAAACCGAGCGGGTCGTTCGACACGTAAGCATAACGGTTCATGGACTGCGGGTCCGTAGTGGAGCCCGCAAGAGGATCCGCACCCATGAAGCGCCCGAGGCGGGAATTGTAGTAGCGGAACATGGCGTAGTCGAGGCCGGTTTCTGGGTCGCGCTCGTAGCCGGTGAATTTGTAGTTCTGGGGGCAAGTGTTCGTGTGGATCATTTCCTGGCCGTAGGGAGTGAAGTCCGCATCATAGCAGGTGGTGCCGGTGCCGTTGGTGATGGTGCGCGTGGTGCCCAAGTGGTCGGCGTAATAGAAGAACACGTTCCCGGAAGCGTCAATCCGCGAAATGCGCCGCCCGGCAAAGAAGACGTATTCGTTAGTCGTGTTCCCGTTCAAATCGGTTTCCGCGACCACGTCCCCGCTCAGGCTCCGGCCGATTGGGTTTCTGGGGTTGCGGCGATTGCGGCTTTAGTTGCTCTCAATGCCTACCCCCGCCGACTGCACCTATGGTGAGGGGCTGTTCCCCTTACTCGAAAGGTCCCGTACGGAGATGTCGATGCCGGCTATTTTGACGACCTGGAAGTAGAGACTTCCATCGCGCCCGTCATACGACACCTCCAGATGCGATGGAGTGACCCATTTCATGGCGAGATTTATCGTCCCACCGGCGTTCGCCACGTTATCCAGGATGCGGGGTCGGGGAACTGGGCCCCCACAATCGAATCCCAGGACTTCGTGGGGGGGATTTGAATCTTTGGTCCATTTCAAGTACACGATGGTGTCAATGTCGGCCGTTCCGGGCCCACCGTGCTGTTCCGTGCGAGCACTGGCAACCCAAAACCCATCCGGAGACCGGACCTCAGCCGTCCAAACGGTCGCGACATCTTGACAGCCTGTTCCTAAGAGGCAGACTCCGACGATTATGAGCAAAATCACCTTGCGGATCGCAAAGCGGCCAGATGTATCACGCTCAATACGTCGCCTATGGCTGCCTGGTTCAGAATCCATCATTATGGGATCACGCACAGAATTCCGTTTTGCTCCGCGTTATATCCGTTGGTGATATTTGCAACGTTGGCCGCTGGACTATGCGCAGCAGCTGGCCCGCCAGGCAGCCATATTACCACGGAGTACATCAAGAGTTTGCGGCGAAAAAAACGCGGATGAATGGGCGGTTCGCGAACCGCCCCTACCAACGAAAAATGTCGGGGAGCCAGTGTTGCAAAGACGAAAGGGGTCGAGGTGTCCGACACTACCCGGCAATTGGAGACGGCGGAATTCTTCTCCCATGAACGGTCGCGTGAATGCCGGAGGCACAGGAAACAAGAAATGCATCCCACCCCTTTAACATTCGGGAGGGGTAGGGCACCCAGACAACCGCTTGTGAATTCTACCGGAGGTGAAAGCGTTCGTCCGGAACGGTTGGGCAGCCAGCGCTGTACTGAGCGCGCTGGAGAATCGAGAAAACAAGATGCCGGGCTGAAGCCCGGCCCTACAAAACAGAGAAAGCAAGCCAAGGCGCGGTAATCCAGGTGGCGTGAAGAGAAGAGCGAGGCCTTACTTGGCGCGGTTTTCTACGGGGACGGAGGGAGAATGCTGGCGGGAGGCAGTGTTTTCGAGAGAGGCGTCCCCGGAGTGAGAGTGAGAGACGGAAGGCGCGAAGCGTTTTGAAAGCGGGCGCGCGGCGCGAGACATCGCCCGGGCTACCGGCAACCAGTAGCGGCTGAAGACGGAGAGGCGAGACAGGAAGCGGCCCTGCGCCATTTGCGCGGGCGATTCGAGATAGATCTCGCGATTGCCACGAACCAGGAGCATTGCCCGGCCAAGAAATTCCTGCGCGGAGACGAGTCCATCGGCATCATCCACCGCGTCTCCTTTCGTGACCAGAACGCAATCGGTCCCAAGCATTTTGTTTTCGACAGCACGATGAACGACCAGTTTGCCTTTGCGGTTGAAGAGAACGACTTCACCGGGAGATACCTCGCGGATGCCGGCACGGTGGACGACCAGAACGTCGCCCGGGCGGATCCACGGGACCATGCTCTTGCCGGAGACTTGTACATGCACGATGCCCCGCGCCTGGAGAAGCCGGGACACCTCGCCTGCGTCGTCGGTGGCAACGTGGTTCATTTCATGCAGAAACCGGAGGCGTCCTCCGTGCAACGGCACACGATGGCACTCGTTTACGGATTCAGTTGAAAGGTCTGCGACGTCATCGGCGCGTCATCGAGCGAGACTTGCACGGTCCACAATCCCGTCAGGGAGCGCTGGGTAATGAAGGTTCCCGCGACCGGAAGCCTTTGCACGGAGGTGAAGGAGCCGGACGGCGAAGTCGGAATCCGGAAACCGGTTTCGATGACCTGATAGATATGGCCATCGGGCAAGAGCAAGGTCACCTTCTGGGCGTGGTTGCCGGCGGCGACATTATTCCAGGCGACCACGATCCCCATCTCGCGCAGCGAGCCGATGCTGAACGAGCTGGAGGGTGTGCAGCCGGCGGTCGCGTTGTCGCAAAGGTTGACGGTGGCGGCCGCCGGAGGGGGAGGAGCGGGCGGCGTGCCGGAGCTGCTGCCAACGTTTGCTGCACCGCATCCCGCCAGGGCCATCGCGCAACAAACGATCGCTCCAAGGAGAACCACGCGCGCGGGTAAACGTCCCACCGGGGAACGACGAAGTCTTAACAAGGATTCGCGCATGATTCCCTCCTCAGAAGGGGAACGTAAAGGCATAAACGCGCCCATCGGTCGAACCAACGATAATTCGCTTGAGAACAACGTCCAAGCTGGGATCGCCCACGGTCGCACCCGTATCCACAATCCGCTGCTTGCTGTCCGCACCGGTGATCAGATCCAACTCGTGAATTTTTCCATCGCTCGAACTGACGTACACGGTGGTGAGACCGGGGGCGGAGATGGGAGTGGAAGGAGCCGTGATGGGCGTCTTCCACAACGAAGTGAACGTCGCGCCGTTGAAGGACACCGCGTTCACATTTCCGTTGGTCGAGAAAATGATCGTGTACGGCAAAGCCGCCCCGAGAACGACGGGGAAGCCCTTGATGGCGCCGTTCACCGGAGCCGGAGTGAAGCTCGCGACCGTCGCAAGCGTGGTGGGGTTGATGGCATACAATGTGCCACTGTTGGCTCCGACAAAGACGAAGTCGCCCAGGAAAGGCAGTGATGGAGCACTATCAATGTTGCCGCCCAGATTCACGGTTGAAAGAATAGATCCGGTGCTGGGATCAATCTTCCAGAGATCTGGCCGATTGGCTGTCGCTGCGATTGAGTTCGCATTTCGCGAGGTGACCCAGATGGCGTTGTTCACGTAGTCCACCGCGGGAGTGGAACTGATGATGTCCAGGTTGCAGACGCCGCCACAACTTACAGCACTGCTCGTACCACCGACCACGCTCCACACGGTCGCGCCGGTATTGGCATTGATGCCCGCGATCTCATTCGCGGTTGTTGTTCCTGAGTCGTGCATGCCGACAACGACGAGATCCTGTGCCAGTGTGTACCCAACGCCTGCAACACCTTTCAACAAGACGGCTGCCCCGCCGACAAAGGTGTTGGTTGTCAATCCGGTCGGGTTCGACAGCCAAACAATCTCGCCGGTACTTGCGTCGATGGCATAGACAAAGTTGTCCTGGTTCGCCACGTAGGTGGCCGGGCGTGACAGCGAATCATCCACCGCTTCCAGAGCAGGGGGTCGTCCGCTAATGACACCCCCGGTGGATGCGGGCGCGTAGACCTCTACGCCGTTACTCGGATTCACGCCCTGTAACAGATTCGAGTCCGAGCCGATGACGACGACGTTGCTGGGGTCAATTCCCGGGGCCGCCAACGTGGTGGCGCCAGTCGGGGCCATCCATGTAGCCGCTTGCTGCGCACTCGCCGTGGCGCCCGGAGTGGCCGTGATTTCCGGAACATTTTCATTGGCGCCGCCCAGAGTGCCGCCCGCAGACCAGTTGTCGGCGGCGTCACGCGTAAAAACCTGGTAATAAAACGTCGTGCCGTTCGCGGGGGCGCCGCAGGTGTCCGTGGCGTCATCGACAAAGCTTGTGGCCAATGTATTGTTAACAAAGACGACCGTGGCGCCTCCGATTAGACTGCACGGCGCAGGAATCACACCATCCGTAGGAACCGCAGTCTGACCAATCGGGCTGCCCGCCAGGCGGAGAATCAGCACACCATTCGTCGCACTGAGCACGGTGCCGACTGCGGCAGGATAGCTCCAACTCAAGGTATTCTGCGCGTTGCCCGCCACGGCGGTGAGGCCGGTGACCTGCTGGATAAATTCAACCGTGAGCTTCGGGCGGTTCGCCAACGTGGCGTCTTCCTTCGAGCTGAGAATGCCCGTGAACTGCACCAGCGAATCTTCCGTACTATCCCTGATGATGAAGCCGAAATTCGCTTCGGGCGGATTGCGGTTGAACTGCCTTTGCAAAATTTGGGTCGCACTAAAAGACAGTGTGACACCACTGGTCGTGCCCGTGGCAACGGTGGAGCTGCCAGTAGAACCAAAATCGCCTCCTCCGCCGACGGTAACCCACGCCGTGGCGGGCAGCCGGTTATTCCATGTCACGTCTGGTTCGGTCCACAGACTGAGCATGCGCTCGGCAATATTAGCCCGGCTGGAGGTCGGGGCGGTGGACATGAACAGGTCCAGCGTTGCCAACTTGATGCCCGAGCGAGGAATCGGGGACAAGTCGAACATGACCACAGCGCGCTGGTTCTGCGACGTCCCGTTATTGAACGACTGCACGCGCAACGTCGTGTCCGCCCCGTGATTCGTGGTCGGATTCCCTTGATCCAGGAAGGCGTCTCTGGCGCGCGCCTGATTCGCGCCGTTCTTCTGCAGGACCACTCGTTCCCTAGCCGCCGCAGGGATGGCCAGCACCGGGAGCAATGCCAGCCACAAAATAGAGCGCCGTCCTTTGCGGGACGTGATAGCTACTCGTCTTACAGTTTCCATGGTCTGCCTCTCGTTGCCGTTCCTGATTGAACGGCGACGCATAAACTGTTGGTTCGTCCGCCGCACCGGGGCGCCTTCAGGAACGCCTCGACGCTGCGTTGCATTGGCCGCCCTGGCCGGGCAGTTTGCCGCAGGCCAGGGCGAGGGTTTCATAGATCTTTTCCGAAGAGCAGCTGGGCTTTACGTAGGGCCTCTTGCCCGCCGGAGCTCGCTTATTGTTCGGCTGTGTTTTTTGTGACTGGTTCACCACTGGCCTCCGAGCTGATTTGCCGTGATCGGCACAATCTGCACCAAACCGGGGTTCGCAACTTTGACCGGCAACATGCTCCGGTCAGCCTGGGCTTTCTGCTGTTGATGGAAAGCACTCACCGGGTTCTCGACCCCGGCCAATCGAGCGTTTAATTCCGCCAGCTCACAGGCCCGCTCATACGGCGCAAGCAGGTCACCACCTTCCATCTGTGCCAGTCCGGGACAACGTTCACAATACTTCCGGATGGAACAGCTCGCACAGAGCGGCAACTGGCTTTCCCGGATCGCACGAACCTGGCGCATCGCCGACGAGCCGTACCAGACCTCTTCGAATTTTTGATGTCGCAGATTTCCGGTGGGCATGGGCATCTGCACACAGGGGTAAACGTCGCCGTAGGGTGATATGTAGCAGCTATTGTGTCCGGCGCTGCAAGGGATGTCGTGATACAACTCAACTTCCACCCCGCTGGAAACGGAGCTTCCGGTAGGCCTGGCTGATTTCGTACCTTCCGGCGATCCATTCGCCGACGGGTGAAAGAGCGGATCCTGCAGGACGGGCAGCAGGTCACGGCCGGAGCTGCGCATTTCGAGCACGCCTACATCGCCGTCCATCTTCGGCGTAATCGTCAGATCGAGAATGTAGGGCACGTCCAACTCTTCGGCTAGCTTCTGGACCGACCGGTAACCCATCAGATTCTGCTTCATCAACGGGCAGGCAATCTTGACTTGAAGCCCTTGCGACTTCAGGAAGTGAATGGCTCGAATCGAGCGCGCCAGCGAGCCGCGCACTTTCGTGATAGCGTCATGCACAGCCGGGTCGGCGCTATAGATGCTGATCTGGATTCGCCGCACGCCCAGTTGTCGCAGACGGGCCGCCCGTTCGGTGTCAATCAAGAGGGCGTTGGTCTTCAGGCTCAAATCGAATGCCAACCGGCGCGCGTAGGCCAAGAGCTCGAAGAAATCCTTCCGCAGGAAAATCTCTCCGCCGCTGAGCGTAAGGAAAAGTGTTCCGGCCGCGGCCAACTGATCGAGGATGTCTTTCGCCTCAGCGGTCGTGAGCTCGCCGTAATCCTCGTGGTCCAGATAACAATGGACGCATCGCTCGTTACAGCGATACGTCAGGTCGAGATGCACGTTGAGCGGGATCTGCCGCTCCACGGTCCGGGCGATCAGGCGATCCATGACTGGAGTATCAGACATGTTCCCCGCTTCCCACTTCCTGCGTGACGAGCAGTAATTTCTTTTCCTGCAAGGAGACGATCAGTTCCTGCGTGTGAGCCAGGGCCTCTTCCGGGACCACGTCATATTCCTTGGAAAGCAGCGCAGCGATTTCCGCGGAAGTCCGCTCACCGTTCAGCGCATTCCAAATAAAACTGGCCGTTTCATTTAGTTCGTGGACGGAACTGTCTTCCGGTGAAATGACGACGACCTCGCCTTCGATCATTCGCCAGGCCAACAAAGGATTGCGCACTGGATTCAAATCCGTCATGGATCCACCACCTGCCAGAAACCCGGGTCGCGTCGGAACCGCAGCTGGTAGAAGGGAATCTGCCCGGCCGCACGAATCAGCAGCCGCAAGAGTTCTTCGTTCTGCTGCTTGCCGGAGGAAAAAAACATGACGTTGGGCAGTAGGGCGCGGAGGGCCTGTTTCATCGAAAGCGGTTGCACGCTGTCGACCGGCGCCTGCACGAGAGAGTAGATTCCGGCGAGCGGGACCTTGGTATTTGCCCCCTCCGCTCGAAACTCCCCCCAGAAAGGAGTGCCGTAGGCGTGCCAGGCGCACTCGGAGAATCGCAGGAGCGACGCCTCATCGGTGAGCACGCTCCCCGGAGGAGAGAGCGATGCCACGGTACTCTTGCCCGCCCCCGAGCGCCCCGTAAAGACGAAAGCGCGGCCCTTGCGCACGACGGTCGCCGCATGCAACAGGAATCCGTCGCGAGGGAGCAGCAGCATGGAGAGCAGAATGCGGAGCAACGAATCCAGGGCGTACTCGTGCCGCACGCCGCGGAACTGCGCCCGCGAAGAACCGAGCCAGACCGTCGCGGCGTCGTGGAGCGCATACGTGAAACGCGCAGGGCCAGGCGAAATCGCGGAGCCCGGCTCGAGATAGATGGGCAGTGCATCCCGATTTTCAAGGGGCGCCCGGAACCGGGAGTAGCGCTGGCTGGCTTTTTGGAGCAGGTTTTCTTCAGGAAAGTGAAGGGTTAGAGGCACCTGTCCGATAGCAATCGTGAGCTGCCTGTCACCCGATGACCCCATTCCCCGCCTATCCACCAGCCCTCTTTCAACGCCCCAAGTTCCCCAGCAAGAGAGCCCTTGCAGGCGTTCCCAAGTGAAATTCGCCGGCTCGCAAGTTTGCGAGCACAAACAACTTCACATACTAAGTACCCCCTGACGAAAAGTGTCAATTTCAATTGCTGGGAGTGTTAGGAGTGAGTTACCCCTGCTTTCAGAGGGTCCCCGCTCCCTGGATGAAGACACTGACGGGCAGCGCGACTCTGGCGGATGACTTTGCGTCACCTGTTTCGGGAAGTCGCTGGTGTGTCTTTGAGTTCTTGAGGCGCCTCGGCGCTGCGAGGCTAGGAATCTCGAGTCGGAGTTTTCGCGCCCAGGCCATACTTCCGCAAAAGACGAAATGGGCGAAGCAACGAATAGATCGGCGTGAGTGACCTGTGAAGATGCGCTCGCGACCAGTCTTCTTCCGTAGGGGCGAGTGTCAGGCGAAGCACATAGCGGAGACCTTGCCAGGGATTTCCCCGCATCCGCACGCGAAACCAGAATCGATTCTTCACACCCGGCTGGCTGCGGGAGTCGGAGAAGGAACTCCTTCGCACTTGCGTGGCGAGCGATTGCGCAACTCTGTCTCCCTGCACGCGCCGCGAGATTTCCGGCGGCAAAGATGCTCCCAGCAAGTCCTGCGCGAGGGCGAGGCCCAGAAGCGTCATTCTTTCGGCGCCGAACCGCTCGGCGTTGGCGAGGGCAGCATCCCAATTCACTCCGCGCGGGACCTGAGCCAACTCCGCGATATCGCAAACCCACGCCAGGCGTTCCCAAAAATGTTTCGACCCATGCACGCAAAGAAGCGGCAGCGCCTGCTCCGCGGAAAAAACCTGCACCTCGCGCCCGTCCAGCGTGAGCGTCTCCAGGTGCTCGCTCATCGCGTCCAAGTCCAAGGGCGCGGGAAAATAACGGAGGGTCTCTTCGGTGTGAATTTCTACCACGAGCCGGCCGGACTCGCGGATAAATGTGTACTGGCCAGGAATTCCGCGCGCGCTGTTGTTGAAGGACTCCGTCTGAAAGCCCTGCGAGACCATCAGCTCGTGGACTCTGGCGATGTCGCGCTGCCGGACCACGATGTCGAGATCCACGAACTGCCGGAGCAGCAAATTGCCGTAGGCTTGCTCGGCCAAAATCGGTCCCTTATGTGGAATCGCAAGAACGGAATTGTTTCGCAGGAATTGGAGAGTGCTGATCAGCTCAGTGAGGAGACAAAGGTTGCGACGCGCGTTTTGCTGAAAAACTTTTTGGAGCCGCTCCATCCAATCCTGCGGGACGTCCTCCCGGCAATTGTTCTTGAGCTGCCAGTAAAGCAGCGGCTGGACGCCGTGGTCTTCTGCAAGCTCCGCGAGACGCGACCAATCGAGATTCCCGGCAACCAGCTCCCGCAATCGTGAAGATGATGCCGGGTCCATCCGCGTCCGTGCACAACAGAGGAGCAGCTCCAGTTCCGGGCGAACATGCGGATTCTCCGAACCGGTCATTTCCCTGTGCGTCCGCGCGAGCGCTTTCGAGCAAGAGGCGGGCAGTCGCTGCGTGTGCCCATCGAGGTGGAATTCTACGCTGTTCCCTGGCGATGTGATGTCTGTAATTAGATTAGGTTGAAGATGGTAGACCCGTGCGAACTCGAACCGCAGACCTCTACCGTGTCAACCTACCACCCATACAAAAGAGAAGGACTTAGATCGTATCGAACATTCTCTCTACAATCGTTATACCAGTCTCACAGGTAGGAATCGCAGGTAGTCATGCCACGATGCTGGCAGTGCTACACTGTGCCGATAAGTCGGGAAGCATTGCAGGCCTATTGGTTCACTCATCTCGGCGTGGTGACGGAGCTTAACACCTGCAGGCAATCTTAAGCTACCACACGGCCTATTTTGCGCCAACTGAAGAAATGGAAACTCGGGGTGGGTCGGTTGGCGTGTTATTTCCGGCTCATTGACAAACGCTTCTGAAGGAGGCACATGCCATGGGAGAAGTGACTGGTGCTGCTGCAACGTCTCGTGCGGTTGCGGCAAGCAAAATTAACTTTGGGCGGGTGATTGCCTGCGGACTGCTCACGGGTTTGATCTGCTGCTTGCTGAAAGCCCTGCTAGAGGAGCCGTTCTTCGACCGGCCTTTCTTCGCCGCGCTGCAAAACGCGGGCAGCCCGGTGCACCATGAGTTACCGGCCACATTTATCGCGTTTGCCGTAACTGCCACCTTCGCGGTGAGCATTTATGCGATGTGGCTATACGCTGCAATCCGGCCACGCTACGGCTCTGGAGCAAAGACCGCTATCATTGCGGGTTTCGCCGTATGGCTGTTGATAGCAATGACGGATTCTGTCTGGGCATCGTTTCGGCTGATGCCAGTGAAACCGCTGCTCCCGCCGGTGCTGTGCGCTCTTCCTGAAATCGTTATCGCTTTGCTTGTCGGAGCGCGATTCTACAGTGAGTAAATGGTAGGCCCGTGCGGGCTCGAACCGCAGACCTCTACCGTGTCAAGGTAGCGCTCTAACCAACTGAGCTACGGGCCTACAAGCGGACATTATTTTAGCACACGCGGGAATCGCCGCCCGCCGGGAGCCGAACAATCGAAAGCTGGTATTGGCTCATCGGGATACGCGGCCCGGGCTGCTGCTACGGCTGGCCGAAGAACATTTTTCACAACCCGAGGTCCTGCGTCAGCGCAGATCTGTTTGGCTGGACAGATTTGAGTTCGTAAGAAAGAGAAGGACTTCCAGAAAGCGCGCGTCCAGATGGACAGAGAGCCCTCTCAACTTCACAGCCGAAAACTGCGAGCGTCGGGGGGCTGATCTCAGTGCCCACTGGATTGCAGCAATTCGGCCAGATACTGTTTCCAGACCGCTACAATTGTGTGCGTTCCATGGCCCCGGGTCTGATCCGTGATCGGCAACAACACAAACCGGCCGTTCTTCACTTTCTTGATTTCACGCTGGGCAATTCCCAGCTCCGGCGGGTTGATCAGATCGTCGGCCGAGTTGACGAACATCACCTGCGCCTGAATTTTTCCTAGATTGGCCGAAGGATCGTAATCCCGCGACGAATCAAACTGGTAGATCGTATCATTCGCATCCACCTGGGGAAGCCGCGATGCCAGCCAGCGATCGATGAACCGGTCGGCATCTTCGCGGGTGGGATAGTCCTTCTGCATTTGGAGCGGGCTCCCTCCCACGAGAAACAGAATGCCCAGCGCGGCCCGAAGACCGCGCGGCTGGTTAGTGTATTCACCATTATTCCATTCTGGATCGGTGCGGATGCAATCCATCAGCATTTTTCGCCAGATTCGATTGCGCCCCGCGATTGGCACGGGCTGGCAGGCGAGCGGCATCAGCGTGTCCATCATGTCCGGGTAATTTTCGCCCCACATCCACGAGTGCATGCAGCCCATCGAAGTGCCCATGACGAGCCGCAAGTGATTCACGCCAAGCCCCTGCGTGATGAGTTCATTTTGCGCGCGCACCATGTCGTCATAGTCGTAATGCGGGAACCGCGCGTGCAGCTCGTCGCTTGGCTTGCTTGAATGCCCGTGGCCGATGTTGTCCGGCAAAATAATAAAGTAGCGGTTCGCATCCAGAAGCTGCCCCGGGCCAAATAGCACGCCGGCAAATACAGGGCTCAGAAACTGGTCCCCGGTGCCGCCGGTTCCGTGGAGGATCAATACAGCGTTCGTTACTTTGCCGCCGGCATCGCGCGCCGGCTTGCCAAGCATCGTGTAGTGCAGCTTCAGTTCCGGCAGCCTTTCGCCGGAATTGAAATGGAAATCGCGAATCACGAAATCGCCTTCCGTGGTCGGCGGCAGCGGCGGCGCGGCGGCTCTCTCCGGTGCGGCAAGCGGCAAAACCACGGAAAGGCAGAACGCGACAGCTGCTGCGCACATCCGTTGTTTGCGCATCGTTGCTCCTCGAAGAAAATAAGAATCGGCTTCCGCGCCCTCTAGCGTTGGACCACCGGTAATTCTACATGCGAAGAAAATCGCTTCGAGCGATACACCCGCTGGGTTGCCTTCTGGTAGTCCGCTGACGTCGCCTGGAAAATGTTTGGCACAAATCTCTGAGGGTTCCGGTCAATCAACGGGAACCACGTGCTCTGCACCTGCACCATAATGCGATGGCCCTTCTGGAAGCAGTGGTCGTTTGTGTGCAGATCGATCGTGTACGGCACCACCTGATTCGCCGGAAGCGGCTCGGGCCGCTCGAAGCTCTTGCGGAAACGCCCGCGGAATACCTCGTTCGCGATCATCAACTGGTAGCCGCCCATCGTGGGATCGGGGGAATACTGTTCCGGATACACGTCGATCAGTTTCACGATCCAGTCGCTGTCGGTGCCGGTGGTCGAAGCAAACAGATGCGCGGCGATGTCACCCGCCACCACAACGTCTTCCTCCAGCGGCTCCGTCTCCCAGCTCAGCGTGTCCGGCCGTTTGTGGACGAAACGCTGGTCTTCGACAAGCCACTGGGGCCACGCGGGCCCTGGATAGGTCGGGCTGATCGGGCGATGACGGTACGGCACCGGATTCGCGGGATCGGAGATGTAGCTGTCGAATTCGTTCGCGGTTTCCCGCGACGGCGCATTGAAAGATAGCTCGCCGTTTTCGCGGAAGAAAAGTTTGCGCGGCGTCACATTCATGTGTGGCGGCCACGCGTCGTACTGCTCCCACCGGTTGCTGCCCGTTTCAAACGTCAGAGCCTCATGCAGCCGCAGTCTGCCTTTGTCCTTCAGCCAGTAAGCGAACCAGGGCGCCTGAACGTTCTGGCGGAAATACAGGCTGGTATTGCTGCCGAATTGCACTTTGCCGAGGCTGCTCAAATCGCTGCGCGCCCAGCCGCCGTGATTCCACGGCCCGACGACGAGATAGTTCCAGTGCTTCGTGTCATGCGCCTCAAGCGTCTCGTAGATCTTCACCGGGCCATAAAAATCTTCCTGATCCCACCAGCCCGCCACGTTCAGATTCGGAACCGTTACTTCCTTCAGATAGGGAGTGACCGCCTGTTTTTGCCAGAACGCGTCGTAGTTCGCATGTTTCACGAAATCGTTCCACGTGGGAATGTTTCCGTGGAAATACTTCCCATTCGCGTTCGAGAGCGGGCCGAGTGCGAGGTACCATTCGAAGAGATCGTATTTGTCGAACGCGAAGAAATAATTCGTCTTTGACGTTTCCATTTCCGCCGCGTACTCGAAGCCGTAGCTCAGCCGGAACGCGCCGTTGTGGTGGAAGTCGTCGCCGAGAAACATGTCGGCGGGCGAGGCTTGCTCGGAAACCGCCTTCAGCGCGGGATGCGGCTCGAGCATCGCCATCACCGTCAGCCAGCCGCCGTAGGAAATCCCCAAAAGCCCCGCGCGGCCGTTGTTGTTCGGCACGCCCTTCAGCAGCCAGTCAATCGTGTCGTAGGTGTCGGTGCCTTCATCAATGGATTGCGGATCGCGGCGATCGCGCACCGGCCGTTGCATCACAAACTTTCCTTCCGAGCCGTAGCGCCCGCGAATATCCTGCATCACGAAGATGTAGCCTTCGGGGATCATCTCTTGATAGATGTTGAGCAGGCGCGAGAAGCCGTCTTTGTCGTCATTCGTGCCGTACGGCGTCCGCGTGATCAGAAACGGCAGCGGCGCGGCAGCATTCTTCAGGATGTAAATCTCCGTGTGCAAGCGCACGCCGTCGCGCATCGGAATCATGGCGTCTCTCTTCTCAAAGATCTGCGCCAGGTCCGGCGGCGTCTGCCCGCTCTGCGGCGTGGCCAGAAGTAAACAAAGTGCGGTACAGGTCAGTGCCGCCAGGATCGTCATGGGCCGCCGCATCATCCTGATTGCCCCCTCCTCTGCGCCCGGTTGGGACGCGCACAAAGCATCGCCGGGATACTAACCCCGCTGCAGAAGCTTTTGCATCGAGAATCCTGCGAAAGAGGCACGCGTGGCCGCTTTGCTGGCCAATCCTCCCCGAACCTGCTAAACTGGGTTTGCGTTTGTTGCACTTGTAGAGCCTTTTGACACGCTTCCCGAGGGCTGCAAGGTCGCACTTGCAGCCCTTTTTGTTTGGGTGGACCGAGTCGTACGGCAAACATCGAGAGCAGAATGCGCCAGTCGATCCGCAATATCGCCATCATCGCCCACGTGGACCACGGCAAGACCACGCTGGTGGACGCCATGCTCCGCCAGAGCGGCATCTTCCGCGAGAATCAGACCTTGGTTGAACGGGTGATGGACTCGAACGACCTGGAGCGCGAGCGTGGCATCACGATCCTGGCGAAGAATACGGCGCTGTTCTATCACGACACGAAAATCAATATCGTGGACACGCCCGGCCACAGCGACTTCGGCGGCGAAGTGGAGCGCGCGCTGCGGATGGTGGACGGCGTCCTCCTGCTGGTGGACGCGAGCGAAGGCCCCCTCCCGCAAACGCGATACGTCCTGCAAAAAGCGCTGGCCGCCAAGCTGCCGCCGATCGTCGTGCTGAACAAAATTGACCGCCCGGACGCGCGCCCCGCAGTCGTGCTCGACGAAATCTACGACCTGTTCATCGACCTCGACGCCACCGAAGACCAGCTCGACTTCTCCGTGCTCTACACGAACGCGAGAACCGGCGTGGCACACCTCGCGCTTGATGATGCCTCGACCACTTTGCAGCCGCTCTTCGACGCGATCCTGGCCGCCATTCCTGCGCCGACCGGCGATCCCGCCGGCGCGCTTCAGATCCAAGTGACCAATCTCGACTACAGCGATTATCTCGGCCGCATCGCAATCGCCCGCGTCTTCAGCGGCACGTTGCCGCGCGGCGCCGACGTCGGCATCGTGAAGCTCTCGGGTGCGCTCCAGCCGACAAAGATCACGAAGCTGTTCACCTTTCGCGGGCTCGAGCGCGACGATGCCCAGGAAGTCTTTGCCGGCGACATTGTCGCCATTGCCGGTGTCGAAGGCATCCAGATCGGCGAAAGCATCACCGACCTCGAGCGCCCGGCGCCGCTCGAACCGCTCACGATCGACGAGCCTACCCTCGCGATGGTTTTCACGGTGAACACTTCGCCGCTCGCCGGCCGCGACGGACAATTCCTTACCTCGCGCGACCTGCGCGACCGCCTGCATAAAGAGCTGCTGACGAATGTTTCCATCCGCGTCGAGGACGCAGACACCACCGATTCCTTCCGCGTGCTGGGCCGCGGCGAACTGCAACTCGCCATCCTGATCGAAACCATGCGGCGCGAGGGCTACGAATTGGCGGTGGGCAAACCCGAAATCGTGGTGCATACGGAGAACGGCCGGCGCCTCGAACCGCTCGAACGGCTGGTGATTGATTGCCCGGAAAACTACATCGGCATCGTGATCGAAACGCTGGGCAGCCGCCGCGGTACGATGGCGAAAATGGTGAACCACGGCTCGGGCCGTGTGCGGCTCGAATTCACGATCCCGTCGCGCGGGCTGATCGGGCTCCGCGGCCAATTGCTCACGGAAACACGCGGCACCGCGCTGCTCCATTCTCTGCTCGAGGGCTGGACGGAATATGCGGGCGAAATGGCGTCGCGCCCGACCGGGGCGTTGGTCGCCGACCGGCCCGGGCAGGCCACCGCGTTCGCGATCTGGAACCTGCAGGAACGCGGCGAGCTGTTCACCTGTCCCGGAACCGAGGTTTACGAGGGAATGATCGTCGGCGAAAACGCGCGCGAGTCCGATATGGACGTGAACATCACCAAGGAAAAGAAGCAGACCAACATGCGCGCTTCCACTGCCGATGAAGCGATCCGGCTGATTCCCCATCGTGCGCTTACGCTTGAGCAGGCCATCGAATTTATCGCCGACGACGAATATGTGGAAGTCACTCCGAAATCCATCCGTCTGCGCAAAAAGGTTCTCGACACCAAGAAGCGCCCTCGCCGTTGGCAGGAAATTCGCGCCAGCCAGGTCACCAGCGAATCGTAAGGAATCACTCCTACGAAAATAAGTTCACGCCACCCGGGTCAAGGGATCGAGGGTGACCTTGTGTCCGAGTCTTTCACGCCTTTTGCAACTACAAAAACCCGTGAAGCTTCGGGGAGCGGTGGCGCTTCGATGTCGGCCCGACTCCCCTTTGTCTGCATAATGTCCAGGCCGATTTCGTCGCAGAACGCACGACCACGGTTCGCCGCCGATCGCTCCAGAATCTCAAGAGACTATTCCGCTGATTGTACGTCTTAAATAAGCGAGGTGGGTGGAGTTCGCCTGCGCGTGCCGTTGGCAAGCTCAAAATAGGCCATTTTCAGTGTCCGCTCTTGGGACATTGGAATCCCACGAGCGGGCAAGAATGATGCGCGAGTGACTTCATGAGTCGTTCCTAAAATAATGAAACTCAATGACTTGGAGATGTGCTGGACACGGCCCCGGATTTGCGTCCATGATACTGGCGAGGACTCAGAATCGTGGATATTGCTCGGCCCCAAGCCAAACGAAACAAGAACATTCGCAGAGCTGCCTACGCAGCCGGCGTGCTCATTTTAGTTCCGTTGGTGACCGTCGGTCTGTCGCGGCTCAAGCCAGCCGCCCCGAGTGTGGACAAAGCGACGATGTGGCCCGGTGTGGTGCAACGCGGGCCTATGCTTCGGGAAGTGCGCGGCCTGGGGACTCTAGTGCCGGAGACGATTCGAATCATTCCAGCGGCGACGGACGGCAAAGTGGAGGAGCGGCTCTTGCTCCCCGGTGTCAACGTGAAAAAGGACACTGTGTTCCTCGTCTTGAGCAACCCGCAACTCGAACAAGCGACCGTGGACGCCGAGTACCAATTGAAGGGCGCCGAAGCGGAATACAACAACTTGAAGGCGCAACTCGAAAACCAGGTAATGGACCAGCGCGCGAAGGCGGCTGGGGTGCGTTCGAGCTACCACCAGGCAAGGATTCAGGCGGACACGAACGCGGAACTTTTCAAGCTGGGCTTGACCTCGAACGTGGTCTATCGGTTGTCAAAAGTCAGCGCTGAAGAACTGGAAAAACAGAACGAGATCGCCGAGAAGCAGGTGGAAACCTTTGCAAAGTCCGTTGAGGCGCAGCTCGCGGTGCAGCAATCGAGGGTCGAACAGCAGCGCGCCCTGGCGAAGCTGAAGCATGAACAGAGGAATGAACTGCGCGTCCAGCCCGGCATTGACGGCGTGTTACAGGAACTCGACGTCGAAGTCGGACAGCAGGTGGCGCCAGGCACAATTCTGGCCCGGGTGGCGCAGCCCACCCATCTGAAGGCGCAATTGAAGATCGCGGAAACGCAGGCGAAAGACGTGCAGATCGGCCAGAAGGCCACGGTGGACACGCACAACGGAGTCATTCCGGGCCATGTCACGCGCATCGATCCCTCCGTGCAAAATGGCACGGTGACGGTGGACGTCGCGCTCGATGGTCCGCTGCCGTCTGGTGCGCGGCCGGACCTCAGCGTGGAAGGCACCGTCGAAATCGAACGCCTCGCCGATGTGCTTTTCGTCGGCCGGCCCGTGCACGGGGAGGCAGACTCCACAGTCGGTCTGTTCAAGACCATGGGGCCGTGGAACGATGCGGCGGAGGCGGTGCGCGTTCAGGTGAAATTGGGCCGCACGTCGGTGAATACCGTAGAGATCCGCCAAGGGCTTCAGGTCGGAGACACCGTCATTCTTTCCGACATGTCGGCCTGGGACAATTTCGATCGCATTCGACTCAAGTAGACGCCGTAGGGAACCGCGAGTGGATTGGAGACGTATAGGTATTCAGGAAAAGGAGACGGCATGAACAACCCAGCGGAAGCTCTGATTCGACTCGAAGGGGTCACCAAAGTCTTCTACACGGACGAAGTGGAAACGCACGCGCTCGCCGGCGTGCATCTCGAAATCCAGAAGGGCGAATTCCTGTCGATCGCCGGGCCTTCCGGCTGCGGCAAATCCACGCTGCTCTCGATTCTCGGCCTGCTTGATTCCCCGTCCGATGGCAACTACTGGATCAACACCCAGCCGGTGGCAAATCTATCGCTGTCGGACCGCACGCGGATTCGCAATCGCGAGATCGGCTTCATCTTTCAGGCATTCAATTTGATCGGCGACTTGACGGTCTTCGAAAACGTCGAGTTGCCTCTCACCTACCGGAGCATGCCCGGCGCCGAACGCAAGAAACGCGTGCAGGAAGTGCTGGAGCGCGTCGGCATGGCGCACCGGATGAAGCATTATCCCTCGCAACTATCGGGCGGTCAGCAACAGCGCGTTGCCGTCGCCCGCGCACTCGTGGGCCGGCCTTCGATCCTGCTGGCGGACGAGCCGACCGGCAACCTAGACTCAAAAAACAGCGAGGCAGTGATCGAGTTGTTGCAACAGCTCCACCGCGAAGGCGCGACGATTTGCATGGTGACGCACGATCCGCGCTACGCCAGCATCGCCGATCGCACCATCCATCTCTTCGACGGACGCATCGTCGAAGAAACCCTGGGAGCTCGCACAGAATCCGTGTAAGAGCGCGAAAACTGGGGATTGAACTCCCGGACGAAGGCTATTTTCTTTGAATTCCGGTTTCTTGTGTGCCGACTCGTGCGTCGTGGTGTGTCTTCAGCTTTTCGATGAGGCGATGGTGCCGAATCATTGCCCGTAAAAGATTCTTGCGGAAAAAACGCAAGGTCTGAGGAGGATAGAAATGGGCACATTCTGGCAAGACATCCGCTACGGCCTGCGCATGCTGCGAAGGAGTCCGGGGTTCACGGCCGTGGCCGTTTTGACCCTCGCGCTCGGCATCGGCGCGAATACCGCCATCTTCAGCGTCGTATACGCCGTGCTCCTCCGCCCGCTGCCTTTCCCGCAGGCCAACCGGCTCGTCTTCCTCACCGAATGGTCCCAGCAGGTGCCGAACATGAGTTTCTCGGTCGCCGACTTCAACGACGTCGGCGACCAGAACACCGTTTTTTCCAGCGTCACCGCTTTTCGCGCCAACAGCTACATCCTCACCGGCTCGGGCGAACCTCAGCGGCTGAATGGCCGCCAGGTAACCTCCGGCTTCTTCCCCACCATCGGCGTCAAGTCCATCGCCGGTCGCACTTTCAATCCATCCGAAGACAAGACCGGCGCCGAGCGCGTTGTGCTGCTCAGTGAAGGTTTCTGGAACCGCCAATTCGGCCGCGATCCTGCCGTCGTTGGCAAGGTGCTGACGCTCAACGACGAGGCTTACACTGTCATCGGCGTGCTGCCCGCGTTTCCCAGCGCCCTCTGGCAGCAGGTGGACCTGTGGACCTCGATGGGCCGCCTGGAAGACCAACTCGGCGGACCTCAGCGCCGCGGCAACCATCCCGGAATCTATGTCATCGGTCGGCTCAAGCCTGGCACCACAGTCGAACAGGCGCGCTCGCAGATAGTCTCCATCGCACATCGCCTGGCCCAGGAATACCCTCAGAGCAACGCCCCGCAGAGCATGACGCTCGAACCGGTGCAAACCGCGATCGTTGGCCCTCTGCGCCAGCCATTGCTGGTGCTGCTCGGAGCTGTCGGCTTTGTGCTCTTGATCGCCTGCGCCAACGTCGCCAATCTGCTGCTGGCGCGCGCCTCGGGCCGCGAACGCGAATTCGCCATCCGCACCGCGCTGGGTGCCGGACGCGCTCGCCAGCTGCGTCAGGTGCTCACCGAAAGCCTTCTGCTCGCTCTGGTTGGCGGCGCGGTTGCCATCGGCCTGGCCTTTGCGGGCGTCAAGGGCCTGATGGCCGCCATTCCCCCCGACAGCGTTCCCCGGCTCGATGAAGTGGGCCTGAACGGGACAGTGCTGGCCTTCACTGCTGCTGTCTCGCTGCTCACAGGGATCATCTTTGGACTTGTGCCGGCCTGGCAGGCCTCGCGCCCGGACGTGCACGATGCGCTGAAAGAAGGCGGCCGCGCTGGCGCCGGCATGGGACGCCACCGCATGCGCAGCGCGCTGGTGGTTTCCGAAGTTTCGCTTGCCTTGCTGCTCCTGCTCGGCGCAGGCCTGATGCTGAAAAGCTTCTCCCGTGTGCTCGATGCCGATCCTGGCTTCCGCGCCTCCGGCGTTCTGACGGCTTCGATTTCCCTGCCGCGGACCAAATATGGCGAACCGCCCAGGATCCGCGCATTCATCGAGCAGACACTCGAAAAGGTCCGCGCCGTGCCCGGTGTCGAAGCCGCCGGCTCGACCTTGCCGCTGCTCGGCCACTGGCAGACGGGCTTCGACGTCGAAGGCCGTCCCGTTCTGCCGCCCGGCCAGCGTGCCTCGACCGACATCACGCGCGTCAGCTCCGACTATTTCCGCGCCATGGGCGTCCGCCTGCTCCGGGGCCGCGTCTTCACCGAACTCGACAGCCCGGACTCGCAGCCGGTCTGCATTGTGGACGAAACCTTCGTGCGCGCCTATTGGCCCCACGATGACCCCCTCGGCAAGCGCGTCCGCGTCGGCGATCCAGACGATCCCTGGCGCACCGTGGTCGGCGTGGTTGCACACGTGAAGAATTACGGCGTCGATCAGCCTTCGCGCGTCGAGACCTATCTCCCTTATGAGCAGGACCCCATCAACGCCTTCACTCTCGTCGTGCGCACCACCGGCGACCCCGCCAGCTTGTCTCCCCGAATGCGCGATGCGGTGCTCGCGGTCGATCCCGACGTGCCCATCTTCAATATCAGCACTATGGAAGACCTCGTCGCGCAAAACGTCGCGCCGCGCCGCCTGGCCGTCATGCTCATCGGCGTCTTTGCCGGACTCGCGCTGCTGCTGGCCGGCATCGGGCTTTACGGCGTGATGTCTTTCACCGTCAGCCAGCGCACTCACGAAATCGGCATCCGCATGGCGCTCGGCGCTCACGAAAACGACATCCTGCGGCTTGTCGTCCGCCAGGGAATGCTCCTTGCAGTCACCGGCCTGGGAATCGGGATGGTCGGCGCGTTTGCCCTGCCGAAGCTTATCGGCGCGCTGCTGTTCCAGACCAGCGCAGCCGACCCGCAAATCCTCGCCGCCGTGCCCGTGCTGCTGGCGCTGGTTGCACTCGCGGCCTGTTACATCCCGGCGCGGCGCGCCATGCGCGTCGATCCGATGGTTGCGTTGCGCTACGAGTAGAATCCGGAAAATTCATTCACGACCGATTGCGGCTTCCCCCGTCTAATCCTTCAACCAACTGTCGCGGAGGTGTGCCGATGGGGACGTTCTGGCAGGATTTGCGATATGGCATCCGGATGCTCGCCAAGAGCCGTGGCTTCACGGCGGTAGCCGTGCTGACGCTCGCTTTGGGAATCGGCGCGAACACTGCCATTTTCAGCGTCGTGGATGCCGTATTGTTCCGTCCGCTGCCCTACCACGAACCGGACCGCCTGGTTGGTGTCTGGGAAGGAAACGTGAAGCAGCCGGCTGTTCTGTATCCCACGTCTCTGCCGGATTTCCGCGACTTGAAGGACCAGAACCGCGTCTTCAAAGGTGTAGCCGCCTACGCCTTCAACCGATTCAACATCACCGGCAACGAAGGTCCCGACCAGACGCGCGCCGCCATCGTGACGCCCGATTTTTTTCCGGTGATGGGCGTCAAACCCGAGCTCGGCCGCACGCTTCTTCCCGAGGACGATCGGGAGCACGTCGTCGTGCTGAGCGATAGCATCTGGCATCGCCGTTACGGCGCCAGCTCGAGCGTGCTCGGCAAGACGATAGTGCTCAACGATGAACCCTACACGATCGTCGGCGTCATGCCGCGCTCCTTCCATTTCCCCACGCCCGAAATTGAGCTCTGGTGCAGCTTCGCCATGATCTACGGCAACACAGGAAACTCGACGATCGGTGATTGGATCAACAATCGCTCGCTGCACGGTTACCGGATCGTCGCCCGCCTGAAGCAGGGCGTATCGCTGCCCCGGGCTGCGACGGAAATGTCGGCGATCGCCGAGCAGCTTGCCAGGGCCTATCCCGATTCCAACACCGATGTCACCGTACGGCTCGTACCCCTGCGAAAGCAAATCCTGGGCGACATCCAGCCGGCTCTGCTCGTCTTGCTCGCTGCCGTCGGATTCATTCTGCTGATCGCCTGCGCCAATGTGGCGAATCTGATGCTTGCAAGGATGTCGGCGCGCGACCGTGAAATCGCGGTACGCCGCGCATTGGGTGCCAGCCAGGCCCGGCTCTTCCGTCAGATGCTCACGGAAAGCGTTCTCCTTTCCGCGGCCGGCGGAGGCGCTGGATTGTTGCTTGCCTTCTTGGGCGTCGGCACATTGCTTCCTCTGATTCCCCGGGACATCCCTCGCCTCGAGAGCGTGGCAGTGGACGGTTGGGCGCTTTTCTTCACGTTGGCGATTTCCCTGCTGACCAGCATCCTGTCCGGCCTCGCCCCTTCTCTCCGCGCGCGCAAACTCAACTTGAACGAATCGCTGCGCGAAGGCGGACGGGGTAGCGCGGGGCATCTGCGTGCACGGCGCACGCGCAGCTTGCTCGTGGTCGGAGAAATCGCCGTGGCCTTCGTTTTACTAGTTGCTTCCGGCCTCTTATTGAAGAGTTTTGTCCGCCTGTCGGATGTGAATCCTGGGTTCAACCCTGACCACTTGCTCACGATGGATGTGAACCTCAGTTTCATCCACTACAAGCAGCCCGAACAGCAGATTGCTTTTTTCGACCAGGTACTGCAACGAATCCGCGCGCTTCCCGGCGTCTCACAGGCCGGCGCTTGCACTAGTCAGCCCCCAGCCGTCATCCAGCGCGTGGATAGTTTCCAGATTGAAGGGCGCCCTGCCCCTCCTCCGGGGCAACAACTCACCGCTCTGTATCTTCCGATGACGCCGGGCTACCTGGAAGCCCTCGGCGTCCCCTTGCTGCGCGGGCGCCTCTTCACCGATGCGGATTCAAACACCTCTCCCAATGTTGCAATCATCAATCAGACAATTGCCCAGCAATTCTTCTCGGGACAGGATCCCCTGGGACAAAGGGTCCAATTGGCCGGTGTGTCGCGAAAGATCGTCGGCGTCGTCGGCGACACCAAGTATGAAGGCCTCGGCGCGCCCGCGGACCCGCAAGTTTACGTTCCCTACGTGCAGAGCCCTTTCCCCGGCATGTATCTGTTCATTCGGACCGCCGGTGATCCGTTGAGTGTCGTCTCCGCCGTGCGCGAAGCGATCCAATCCGTGGACCCGACGGAACAGCCGAATCGGATCAAGCCGATGACGGACTTGCTTTCCGACTCCCTCGCCCAGCCGCGTTTCAACACGTTCCTGATCGGATCGTTCGGTGGGCTCGCGTTCATCCTGGCGACCGTCGGAGTGTACGGCGTCATCAGTTTTGATGTGGCGCAGCGCACCAGCGAAATCGGCATCCGCGTCGCCTTGGGCGCAAGTCCGGGGAATATCCTTAGGCTGGTCGTGGGACAGGGGCTGGCGCTTACCTTTTTCGGTGTAGTCACGGGTCTCGCGGGTGCATTTGCCTTCACCCGTTACCTCCAAAGCCTGCTCTTCAGCGTTCGCTCGACAGACCCCGCGACATATGCCGGTATCTCCGCGTTGCTGATTGTTGTCGCCACAATGGCCTGCCTCATCCCTGCAAGGCGCGCCGCTCGGGTGGATCCTTTGGTAGCCCTCCGCTATGAGTAGCAAGCCTTTTCAGTCACCGATTTAGCTTTCCGGACAGGTTGTTCGATGCTGCTACAGAAGCGTCCCGAAATCGGACACTTCAGTCCTTCGCGAGCCTGCCTGAATAACTGTAACTTACTAATAGAAAATAACTTACAGAACTTCGAAGTCTGGAAGGGTATCTGCCCTTTGTCCCCATGGAGACTGTTTTCAGCTTTGTGAAATCTGCTTGGCGAGTTCTTTCGAGAATCCGATGGCCGCATTAGCAGAGCAAGATGTGACAACCTTCCGGCGGGAAGCGATGCCACGCGTCCTCATCGCTGACGACCAGGCGGACATCCTTGAGGCTTTGCGCCTCCTGCTCAAACGGCAGGGATACGAGATCCGCACCGCGACGTCTCCCACCGGCATCCTGGAAGCCTTGGACACCGAGCCATTCGACCTGATCCTGATGGATCTCAACTACGCGCGCGACACGACTTCGGGCCGCGAAGGGATGGACCTGCTCGCCCTTCTGAACACGCGCGGTAACACTCCACCGATTGTCGTCATGACCGGCTGGGGCTCCGTAGGCCTGGCGGTCGAAGCCATGCAGCGCGGCGTCGGCGATTTTGTCGAAAAGCCCTGGGAAAATGTGCGGCTGCTCGAAATTCTGCGCGCGCAGATCGAGCGAGGCTGGGCGCGCCGTGAAGAGCTGCGCCACGAAGCTCTGCGCGTCTCCCAGGCAAACCAGACCACCCTGCAGCTCCACAGGCAGGAAATGGAAATCGAGGAAGCGCGACAGATCCAGCAGGGATTTCTGCCCAAAGAGATCCCGCAGGTCCCCGGTTTCGAAATTGTGGGCGCGTGGGAGCCCGCGCGAATCGTCGGCGGCGACTACTTCGATGTCCTGCGATTCGACGAATCGAAACTCGGGCTGTGCATCGCTGATGTTGCCGGCAAAGGGGTGCCGGCCGCACTCCTGATGTCCAATCTCCAGGCCACCGTGCGCGGCCTCGCCTCCGCGGCCCTGCCTCCCGCCCAGCTTTGCGCGCGCACAAATCATTCCATTGGCCAGAACATTGCCGCCGACCGCTTCGTAACCTTTTTTTACGGAGTGCTCGACGGTGCATCCCGCCGGTTCACCTATACCAATGCCGGCCACAATGCGCCGATTCACCTGCGCCGGGACGGGTCACACACGCGTCTGCGGCAAGGCGGCGACGTGTTGGGAGTTTTTTCCAGTTGCGCCTACGAACAGGGTGAGACGAATCTCACCCCGGGCGATCGCCTTCTGCTCTTCACCGATGGCGTCACCGAAGCGCGCAATGCGATCGGCGAAGAATTCGGCGAACAACGCTTGCTCCGGATTCTCTCGGAAAATCGTGAACGGAGCGCGGCGGCTTTGCAGAAAAAAATTCTCGAGGTGCTCGCCGATTTCAATGAAGGCGAGCTCGCGGATGACGCGACACTGATTGTCGTCGCCGTGAATTAGAATGAATCATCGGTCTGGGGAAGCTGTTCTCGTCATGCGGATCTGTGTCTGACTTGGGGAGCACCATGGAAACGATCGGCCAAGACCTGCGATACGGCGTCCGCATGGCCGCGACACGAGTTTTGAGGTTCGTTTTTCGAGTTTCTGGTTTCGCTCTTGAGGAGGAGCCGTGATCAAGCTGACTGATATCGAAAAATTCTATGAAACAGGCGCGGGCAAGACGTGGGTGCTGCGCCGCATCAACCTGGACATCCGCGAAGGCGAATTCATCACGATCATGGGACCGTCCGGCGCCGGCAAGTCCACGCTGATGGGCATCATCGGCATGCTCGACGGTGCGTGGAAGGGCGAATACTACGTCGAGGACCACGCGGTCCATAAGCTCGACAATCGCCACCGCGTCGAGCTGCACAAGAAGTACATCGGCTTCGTCTTCCAGCAATACCACCTGCTCGACCATTTGACCGTCGCCGAAAATCTCGACCTGCCGCTTTCCTATCGCGACATCAAGAAATCCGAGCGCACCGCGATGGTGGCCGACGTCCTCGATCGTTTTCAAATTGTTGGCAAGAAGGATCTCTACCCGAATCAACTTTCCGGCGGGCAGCAGCAGCTCGTTGCCGTGGCGCGCGCGGTGATCGGAAATCCGAAATTGCTCCTTGCGGATGAGCCTACCGGCAGCCTGCATTCCTCGCAGGGAAAAATGATCATGGATTTGTTGAAGCACCTCAACGAGCAGGGCACCACCATCATCCAGGTGACGCACAACGACGCCTGGGCCGCCTACGGCAACCGCATCATCCAGTTGGCGGACGGTTGGATCGTCGAAACCACCGAAGCGAAGGCCAGCAAAGCATAGGGAGGCCGCATGGAAACGCTCTGGCAGGACATCCGCTACGCTGTTCGCATGCTGGGCAAGAGCCCGGCGTTCACATTGATCGCAGTGCTCACGCTCGCCCTCGGCATCGGTGCCAACACGGCGATCTTCAGCGTCCTTGACGCCGTTTTGATCAAATCTCTCCCCTATCGCGATCCCTCGCGCATCGCGATGGTCTGGGGAGACGAGCGCGACCGGGGAAATCAGCGCAGCCAGGTATCCGCCACCGACGTCGCGGATTGGCGGACGCAAAATCATGTTTTCGAAGACGTAACGACGGTCAGCGGCTGGACGCCCGTCCTTACCGGCAACGGCGAGCCCGAGCGCGTCCCCGCCGTCATCGTCGGCGACGGCTTTTTCAATGTCATGCGCGCCCGGCCGCTCCTCGGCCGCACCTTTCTCCCCGAAGAACAAATCGATGGCAAAGATCAAGTTACCATTCTCACCTACGGCCTCTGGCAGCGGCGATTCGGCGGCGATGCGAAAATTATCGGCCAGTTCATTCTCTTGAACGCCCGGCCACATCAAGTCATCGGCGTAATGTCGCCGGAGTTTCAATCCTTGCCCTTCCGCATCCTCGATGGCCCTGCGGCTGAGCTCTATCGCCCGGTGGGAGAGAACTACGAAGATAACGAGCGCAGCTCGCGGCATCTACGCGCGATCGCGCGGCTGAAGCCGGGTGTCACGCTCGACCAGGCGCAGGCCGATATGGAAGTGATCGTCCGCCGGCTCGAGCGCGAGCATCCTCGGACGAACACGAATTACGGCGTGCGCCTCGTCACCCTCCGCGAAGATACGGTCGGCAGCCTCCGCCCCGCGCTACTGCTGCTCTTCGGCGCCGTCGGCCTGGTGCTGCTGATCGCTTGCGCCAACGTGGCCAATCTTTTGCTCGCGCGGTCCACCACTCGGCAAAAAGAAATTGCCATCCGCGCAGCGCTTGGCGCGGGGCGCTCGCGCCTCGTTCGTCAATTCCTCACCGAAAGCGTGCTCTTGGGCCTTGCGGGTGGAATTCTGGGCTTGCTGCTCGCCACCTGGAGCGTCAGCCTGATCCTTGCTCTTGGCGCGAAAGTGATCCCTTCGCTCAACAGCGTGGACATAGATCTTCCCGTTCTCGGATTTACGGCGCTGCTCTCGCTGTTTACCGGCGTGTTTTTCGGCGTGGCGCCTGCTCTGCACGCCACGCACACCGATCTGATCGAATCTCTCAAGGAAGGTGGCCGCACGTCTAGCGCCGGCGCGGCGCGCAATCGCTTGCGCAGTTCGCTGGTCGTCTCGGAGGTCGCGCTGGCTCTGGTGCTCCTCGCTTCGTCCGGCTTGCTGGTCCGCACGTTGCTCCGCCTGCGCGAGGTAAATCCCGGCTTCAATCCCGCAAACCTTCTGACGATGAATGTCCACTTGTCCACGGCGAAATATCCCGATGGTCCCCACCAGGTGGCTTTCTACAATCAGATGATCGACCGAATACAGGCTCTTCCGGGCGTGAAATCCGCCGGCGTGGTGCAGGTGCTGCCGATGGGTGGCAACTTTGACGGCCGCGGAATTCAGATCGCGGATCGGCCGGTGTTACCCGGGCAGGAATTCTCCACTCCGACCTACATCGCCACGCCGGGCTATCTTCGCACGTTGGAAATTCTTCTCCGGCAGGGACGGCTCTTCACGGAACACGACGATGCAACCGGAGAGAAGGTCGTGCTCGTTAACAAAGCTTTTGCGCGCCAGATCTGGCCCGGTGAAAACCCACTTGGAAAGCAGATTCGCTTTCCCGGGCGCGGCGGCTGGGAAAACCAGCCGTGGCGCACGGTGGTCGGCGTCGTGGGCGATGTGAAGCAGTCTCGTCTCGATGGCCCCGACGAGACGCAGCTCTACGTTCCCGAAGCGCAGTTTCCAGTTTCGTGGATGACGCTCGTCGTGCGCACGGAACAGCGACCCGAGAGCTTGCTCAGCGCCGTTCGCGCGCAGATCCACTCTCTCGACCCGGACCAGGCCGTCTTCCAGGTCGCCACAATGGATCAGTTGCTTGCGGATTCGATCGCTCTCCGCCGTTTCGTGATGCTGCTCCTCGCCAGTTTTGCAGCGGTCGCGTTGCTGCTTGCTGCCGTGGGCATCTATGGCGTCATCGCATACTCGGTCAGTCAGCGCACTCATGAAATCGGCGTACGCATGGCCCTCGGAGCACAGGCGCGCGATGTCTTAGGGCTCGTGATGGGGCAGGGACTGATCTTGGTGGCAGTTGGCCTGGTGCTTGGCGCTGTGGCGGGAATGGTCATGACGCGCCTGCTCGATAGCCTGCTTTTCGGCGTGGGTGCCGGCGACGCCGTCACGTTCGCCAGCGTTGCTTTGCTCCTGGCGATAATTGCGATGTTGGCCTGCTACATCCCGGCGCGCCGAGCGATGCGCGTCGATCCCATGGTCGCACTGCGATATGAATAGGAGGAGCCGCATGGAAACGCTCTGGCAGGACATCCGTTACGCTGTTCGCATGCTGGGCAAGAGCCCGGCGTTCACATTGATCGCAGTGCTCACGCTCGCCCTCGGCATCGGCGCGAACACGGTGATCTTCAGCGTCGTCTACGCCGTAGTGATGAAGCCGCTCCCCTTCAAGCAGCCGCAGGAGCTCGTCCGTATCTATTCGGAATTCCCCGGCTTTCCCGGCGGAGGGCTGCGGCGCTTCTGGCTGTCCGCGCCCGAGTATCTCGATCTCAAGCGGGAGACGAAGGATTGGCAGTCCATCGAGGGCTGGGTGAACGGCGCCGCGAACCTCGCCGGGACAACCCAGCCGATTCGCGTCACGGAGTCCTACATCACCGGCGGAATGCTCGACATGCTGGGCGTCTCGGCCATGTTGGGCCGGAACATCACACCGAAGGATGATTTGCCCGGTGCGCCGCAGACAGCCCTCATTTCCTACGGCCTCTGGCAGCGCGCCTTTGGCGGCGATCCCGGCATCATCGGAAAAGATACGCAGGTGGACAGTGTGAAGTGCACGATTATTGGCGTGATGCCCCGGGATTTTCAGTTCCCGCCGGGAGAAAACGACCCGCCGGAGATTTGGGTCCCTCTTCAGATTGACCCCGCCAAGCCCGGCAGCCGCGGCAGTCATTTTCTTTCTGTCCTTGGCCGGCTCAAGCCCGGCGTCAGCCTCGCCGAAGCGCACATGGAGATGGGCCAGCTCGTCCAACATTGGGGCGAATCCGACTCCGACAACAACCATGCCTTCAGCCCGAAGAACCATCCGGTCGTGATGTATCCCTTTCAGGCCGAAGTCATCAGCAGCGTCCGGCCCGCGATGATGCTCCTTCTGGGCGCGGTGGCATTCGTCCTGTTGATCGCGTGCGTAAATGTCGCGAACTTGCTCCTCGCCCGCGCCGAAGTGCGGCACCGGGAAACAGCCGTACGCGCAGCGATGGGCGCTTCGCTGGGCCGCCTGGCTCGACAATTCATTACAGAGGGCACTGTTCTTTCGCTGCTGGGCGCGGCGTGTGGCGTCGTGCTCGCCTACGCCGGCCTTCGTTTGATCGTCACGACGAACGCCGGAATGATCCCTCGCGTATCGGAGGTTGTCTTGAACGGCAAAGTGCTGCTGTTCACGCTGTTCACCTGCGGAATCACCGGAGTCATTTTTGGCCTTGCCCCGCTCGCGCAGGTGGCTTCGTGGAATCTGCACGATTCTCTCAAGTCCTCCTCTGGTCGTTCCACGGCCAGTGTCGCCGCGCAGTGGTTCCGCCGCGCGCTCGTGGTGGGAGAGATGGCGCTCGCTCTTGTTCTTCTCGTGGGCTCCGGCCTTCTGGTTCGCGGCTTCTTGAAATTACTCGAGGAAAATCCGGGCTTCTCGCCCCATGGGCTCCTGACAATGCGCGTGATCCTGGTGAATGCCTCTTACCCGGACAACCAGAGCCTGATCTCGTTCTGGTCGCGCGTCCAGGAACAGATGTCTGCCTTGCCGGGAGTGCGTTCCGCCACTCTGCTTTCCGGCCTGCCCCCGGCGCGCAGGATCAACGCCAACGACACGCAAATCGAAGGGCTGGCGCAGGGACCGAATACTCCCATCCAGAATGTGGATTACTGGCAGACCGTCGGCGATAACTATTTCGAGACGATGCGCATCCCGTTGATCGAAGGCCGGACGTTTGAGCCGCGAGACGGCGCTGACGCCCCGCCCGTTGTGGTCATCAATCAGGCGATGGCCCGGCATTTCTGGGGGAATCAGAGTCCTATTGGGCGCCGCATCCGTCCGGGCTCCCAGGATCCGTGGCGCACGGTGATCGGGGTTGTTGCAGACGTGAAAAACGCCGGCCTCGACCTGCCAGCCGGCACTGAGCTGTACTTCCCCTATCGCCAGATGGACAGGAACTTCGGATTCGGGCTGCGGGGTGTCTACTTCGTGTTGCGCACGAACGGCGATCCGCAATCGCTCGCACATAGTGCTGTATCCGTGATCCACGGCATCGATCCGTCGTTGCCGGTGGCCAGCGTGCGGACCATGGATGACGTGCTCAGTGCCGCCGAATCCCAGCCGCGGTTTCTCACCCTTCTTCTCTCACTCTTCTCTGCGGTGGCGATGGCGCTCGCGGCGATCGGCATCTACGGGTTGATGGCCTACTCCGTCGCGCAGCGCACCCAGGAACTCGGCATCCGCATGGCGCTCGGCGCGCAACCGCGCCATGTTCACTGGCTAATCTTGGGAAATGGCATGGGATTGGCGGCGATCGGAATCGTCCTCGGCCTGGGAGCGGCGTTCGCGCTCTCCCGCACGATGGCGAGCATGCTATTCGGCGTCAGCCCGACGGATGCGCTGACCTATGCCGGCGTTTCTGTGCTGTTGGGCTTAGTGGCCCTCGCCGCGTGTTACGTGCCAGCGCGGCGCGCCATGCGTGTCGATCCACTCGTCGCGCTTCGTTACGAATAATTCTGGCGTCTTGAGGAGGAAGACAAAAAAGACGGCCGTCAGTTTTCGGCTCTTTCTTGGCTGCCTCTGGCGCGCACCGTTGCGAGTTTTGAATCTCGGTTCTTCAGATATCTGGCTCCTCCAAGGAGAGGGCGAAGAGGGGATGGGGACCATGGAAGCTAATTTGTCGGGAACGGCTGTAGAATCTTACCGTATTGGTAGAGGAGCGATGGCGTCCGGACATTCCAATGCGATGCGTGTGCTCGTGGCCGATGATCAGCCCGACGTGCGCGAAGCACTGCGCCTGCTCCTCAAGGGTGAAGGCTTCGAAACCGAAATCGTCGCCTCGCCGCAGGCGGTTCTTTCGGCGCTCGAAACGCGCGAATACGACGCCGTGCTGATTGACCTGAACTACGCGCGCGACACAACGTCTGGCCGGGAAGGTCTCGACCTGCTCTCTCGCATTCGCGCCCTCGATGGCAGCGTGCCCGTCGTCGTGATGACGGCCTGGAGCAGCCTGGAGCTCGCCGTCGAAGCCATGCGTCGCGGCGCGAAGGACTTCGTGCAGAAGCCCTGGGAGAATGCGCGGCTGCTCGCCATCCTCCGCACGCAGATCGAGCTGGCGCAGGCGATTCGCAAGAGTCAGCGTCTCGAAGCGGAAAATCGCCTGCTTCGCGCCGACGGCCGTCCCAAGCTGATCGCCGAATCGGCGGCAATGCGCCCGGTAATGGAATTGGTCGCGCGCGTGGGCCCCTCCGACGCCAACGTGCTCATCACCGGCGAACATGGCACCGGAAAAGAAGTGATCGCGCGCACCCTCTACGCGGTTTCGCCGCGTGCCGGCAAGACACTCGTCACCGTGAATGCGGGCGGCTTGCCCGAGGGCGTTTTCGAAAGCGAGCTGTTCGGCCACGTCAAAGGCGCCTTCACCGACGCGCGCACCGACCGCGTCGGCCGGTTCGAGCTGGCCGACACCGGCACGCTCTTCCTCGATGAAATTGCGAACCTGCCCATGAACCTGCAGGCAAAGCTGCTGCGCGTCCTCGAAACCGGCGAGCTCGAGCGTGTCGGCTCCTCCACCACGCGCCGCGTGGACGTGCGCATCATTTCTGCCACCAACGCCGATGTGAATGCTGAAGTCTCCGGCGGCCGTTTCCGGGAAGACCTGCTCTTCCGCCTGAACACGATTGAGATTCATCTGCCCCCGCTCCGCGAGCGCCGCGAGGACATTCCCCTGCTCGCGCTTCATTTCCTTCGCCAGTACGCGCTGCGCTACCGGAAAGACGCTGCGGATTTCGACCCGGTGGCCCTGCAGATGCTTCGCGATCACCCTTGGCCCGGTAATGTCCGCGAGCTCGACCATACCGTCGAGCGCGCCGTTCTCCTCGCGCAGGGTGGCCGCACGGTCACCGCTGGCGATTTGGGCCTGCGCCCCGTCCGCGAAGCCAATTTGCGGCTCGAGGAAATGGGCCTGGAAGATGTCGAGCGCGTGCTCATCCAGAAGGCTCTGGCCCGCTATGCCGGAAACGTAAGCCAGGCGAGCAAAGCGCTTGGGCTGAGCCGTAGCGCGCTCTATCGCCGACTTCAGAAATACAATCTATGAAGCCGCTCGCTTACGAGCGCCGCATCCTCGTCCTTGCTTTACTGGCGGGCCTTGCGGGCTCGGTGGTGGCGATTGTCCTCCTCTGGATCGGCGACTTCACTCCCAAGCTCCAGTGGACGCTTACGGTGCTGATCGTCGGTGCGTGGCTCAGCTTTGCTTTCGCCGCGCAGCACCGCATCGTTTATCCTCTCCGAACGCTTTCCAACCTGCTCGCTGCCCTGCGCGAGGGGGACTTCTCGATCCGTGCCCGCGGCGGGAACCGCGACGACGCGCTCGCCGAAGTCATCCGCGAGGTGAACGCCCTCGGCGAAACCTTGCGCGTGCAGCGGCTCGGCGCCCTCGAAGCCTCCGCCCTGCTCCGCAAGGTCATGGAGGAGATTGATGTCGCCGTCTTTGCCTTCGATGGCGCGAGTTGCCTTCGCCTCGTCAACCGCGCCGGTGAGCGTGTCCTCAACCAGCCGGCCGCGCGGCTGCTGGGCCGCACCGCGCGGGATCTGGGACTTGAGGACTGCCTGGAAGGCGAGACGCCGCGGATCGCGCAGATCTCCTTCCCCGGCAAGGCCGGCCGCTGGGAGATTCATCGCGGCAGCTTTCGCGAGGGCGGGCTCTCTCATCACCTGCTGGTGATCACCGACCTGAGCCGCGCTCTGCGCGAAGAAGAGCGCCAGGCCTGGCAGCGCCTGATCCGCGTCATCGGCCACGAACTGAATAATTCACTCGCACCGATCAAATCGATCGCGGAAAACCTGAGCAGCGTGATCCATCGTCGCGACCGCGCCGCCGATTGGGAAGAAGACATGCGCCGCGGGCTTACCGTGATCGCGGCCCGCACCGAGGGGCTGAACCGCTTCATGAGCGCCTATGCGCGATTGGCGAAGCTCCCTCCGCCACGGCTGCAACTCATGGAAGTGAGCCCTTGGATTCGGCGTGTCGCCGGACTGGAATTGCGCCTCCGCGTCGAGGTGCAGCCCGGTCCGGAGATCAAGATGCAAGCCGATCCGGACCAGCTCGAACAGCTTTTGATTAATTTGGTTCGCAATGGCGTGGACGCCGCGCTCGAAACGGGTGGCGGTGTGCGCGTCGGCTGGAAGAAAAGAGACAGTTATCTCGAGGTTTGGGTCCAGGACGATGGCCCCGGAATCCCCAGCCCGGCCAACCTCTTCGTCCCGTTTTTCACTACGAAGCCGAGTGGCTCAGGGATCGGCCTCGTCCTCTGCCGGCAGATTGCCGAAGCCCACGGCGGCACGCTCAACCTCGAAAATCGCACTGACCGCACCGGCTGTGAAGCGCGCCTCCGCCTGCCGATTTAGCCTCAAAATTATTCGGCTACGCCTGGATTCCCAAGCGAGGCCACGCGCTCTTCCAGATCGCGTGCGATCTTGTCCGCTTCGATCTCGGCCGCGAATCGCACTGGTTCGCCAATGGAAACGCGCACCCGGCCCGGTCGCGCGAATTTTGCATTGGCCAGCTTCAATTCGAATAGCCCGTCAATGCGCATGGGAATGACCGGCAGGCCGAGCCGTGCGGCCAGCAATCCCACGCCGGCGCGAAAAGGCGCCAAACTTCCGTCGCGCGTGCGGTGGCCTTCGGGGAAAACAAGCACGCTGAAGCCGCGATCCACCGACTCGCCGGCAAACGCAAAACTCTCGCGAAAACCGGATTGCTGCGGCAGCGGAAACACGTTAAAAAGCAAGACGAGCAGCGCGTATTTCACCCGCTCCAGCGCTCGCGCGAAGATATTCTTCTCCGCTGGCGGATGCTGCATCGCGCGCAAGCGTTCGCCTTCCATCGCGATGGCCAGCCGGTGGCGCAGCCGCGGCGGCAGCGCGGCGAGAATGTAGCCGATGTCCACCATCGTGATGTGATTGGACGTCACCAGCACCGGCCCGCGCACGCCGCGCAATCGCTCGCGGCCCCGGATGCGCGGCGCTGCGAGCACGTACGTCGCGGGCCACACCAGTAGGTAATACATGGCAGTCCGGATCCACGTGCAGGGCCATCGCTGCGGCCAGCGGGGATACGCAAATCTCTCTGCTTGCTTCCCCTGGCTCTGGACCAGGCGCTCGATTTCTCCCACGGTCGCCGCTTCGGCAAACTTCTGCTCGTTCAGTTCCACCTGGTAGCGCTCCTCCAGCGCAGCCAGCAATTCCACGCGATCCACCGAGCTGAGATTCAAGTCCGTCTCGAGACGGGAGTCGCCGGAAAGCAGTGATGACGCGCGGGCCGTCCGTGCCATCCATTCGGCCACCGGCCCCTTCGCAGTCGACGCCGGCGCCGCTGCCTCTCTTCCCAATTGGCTCTCCGCGAACGTGTGAATTTCGCCCAGGCGTGGCTTCTGCGTCGGCGTCCGCGGAAAATCCTGCTCCGGCCAGATCACCCACTTCCCGATGTGCTGGTAACTTGCCAAAGAACGATTGGCGCGCTCCACGATCGCGCGCGGATCTTGTGACCGGTCGCGCAGCAACAGCACCGCGCAGGGCTCGGCGTTTCCGTCGCGCTCGATCCCCACGACCACGCAATCGCGCACCTCGGGCTCGTTCCGCAGCGCCGCCTCCAGGTCTTCTGGATAAACGTTCATCCCCGCCCGCGTGACGATTACGTTTTTCCGCCGCCCTTTGAAATACAAATTTCCTTGTTCATCGCGTTCGCCGAGATCGCCGGTGTGAAACCAGCCGTCTTCGCCGCTGACCGGCTCGAGCTGACGGCCTTGCCAGTAACTTGCCGCCACGTTTTCCCCGCGCACCAGAATTTCGCCGTGTTCGTCGAGCTGGAGCTCGATCCCGGGAAGCACCTTTCCGATCGAGCCTTTCCCGGGACGGAACGGATGATTGACGCTGATGAGCGATGCGGTTTCCGTCATGCCGTAGCCTTGAATGACCGCATAGCCGAGCCGGCTCCAGAATGCCTCCACATCGGCCGGCAGCGCCGCGCCTCCGGAAACCAGCGCCCAGAATTTCCATCCGAATTGGCGATGAATGCGCCGGAATCGCCACCAGCGTTTGAGGAAATGTTCGCCCTCTGCGGCGGCAAAATCCTTGTGGAAGCGCGCGAGCCGGCCCGCCGCTTCCACGTCGCGCTCGACTTTGTCGCGCAGCGATTCCAGCAGCCGCGGCACCGCCACAAGCACGGAGACGCGCTCAGAATGGATGGCGCGAACGATTTCCGCTGGGCTGAGCGTATCCAGAAAGATCACTGTGCCGCCGATGAGTGGCGGGATGAAGATGCCGAGCATTTGCCCGAAGACGTGGCTCAGCGGCAGCAAATTCAAGAACCGGATGGGATGGAAGAATCGCTCGTAGCGCAGATACTTCCGTATCTCCGGCTCGAATGGTTCCAGGTTCGCCAGAATGTTCCCGTGGGAAATCACGACTCCCCTCGGCTCGGCGGTCGTACCGGACGTGAATACGATTTCCGCCGTGTCGGTGCGCGAAAGCTCCGGCGAGGCATAGGGCGCGCGGGAGCGTTCGGCAATAACTTCGGACAAGTTCTCAAGCGGCAAGGCTGGAACAGCCGGATCGAGACCGGGCGCCTGCCGGGAAGCAACAACAAGCTTCGCATCCACTTGTTGCGCCACGCGGCGCGCAAATTCCGAAGTCGCGATGCGGTCCATCGGCACCACGACGGCCCCGCGGAGCGCGCAACCCAGAAAGGCAATCACCCACTCCGCAGAATCCTGACCCCACAACAGGACGCAATCCCCTTTGGCGATCCCTCGCGCTTCCAGTTCGCGCGCAAATTGCGCCGCTGTCTCCGCCACACGCGCGTAGCTCCAGCGCATCATGCGGTAGCCTCGCCGCTGCGCGATGGCAATCTCGCCGCCTCGCCGCGGATACGTTTCCAGATACTCGATCAGAGAACGGCGCTGCATACTTGGGAGTCTCCTCCAAGGGGTGCGCGCTTGGAAAGGATTTCGCGCGGAGAGCTGGTCTTCTTCGGCAGGAAAACAAGAAGCCCGGCGTTCTCGGATCGAGGCAGCCGGGCTCTTGGGTTTCGATGGCGGTTGTTACTGCGGTTCCTTTTTCGCCAGGTCCGGCTTCGAAGAGCCGCCGGCCTGAACCGTTGACGACGAGCCCGGAGCGGGCGTGCGCGTCAGGAACGGGAAAAACGGCGTCACTTCGAATGGAAGCTTTTCGCGCTCGGAAAGCAGGCTGACCGGCTTGGCCTTCACCAGTTCAACCTGGTCCGTCCAGGGATCGAGCTTGATTCGCGAGCCCAGGGGGAGCGCGGCGATCTGGTCGAGCTTGGCCGACTGGGCCTCCGGAGCCGCATTCAGCAATTCGGGCGTGCGCAGGACGCGGTTGCCCATGTGCGGGCTCACGAGGGCGGGCAACGCCTTCGATTCCTCGTCCAGTTTTTTCAGGAACAGCCCGACGCTTGCCAGTTTATTCTTGTACGGCGAGTTCTTCAGGATATCGACTGCCCGCTTGTCTGCCAGTTCCTCGTCGGAAGCGCTGGCATGGAAGGAGAAGTAGCGCAGGCTCTCTTCGAGCGGAAACATAGTGCGGTCGCTGAATCCCCATTGCGAATCCAGCGGCTGGCCGACCACCACGTGGCCAAGCTCGTGGGCCAGCATGGCAGCCAGGCTCGCTTCATCCGGAAGCACGTCCAGCAACCCGCGGCTGATCACAATCGTGTGCCCGATCGAGAACGACTCGAGCGTCGAAGTGATCAGGACGCGGCAATGGACTTCCGGCTGGATGTCGAGGTTGTTGGTCACTTCGAGGTTGTTCACAACCGTCTCGAGCACCTTGTCCACTTCACCCGGGGGCGCGATCAAGCCCGCCGACTGCAGCCGGTCAACAACGTTTTGCTCCGCCTGTTGGTACCACGCGCGCCGCGCCTCGATGGGCGAGCGGTCCTTCGCCGCCTCGGCCTGGTCCTTGATGGGGGCCGGTGCCTCCACTTTCAAGTCACTGAATTCTTCCTGGTGGCCCGCGCGGCCCAGGTTGTATCCCCAAAAACGCGTCTGCGCCTTGAAACGAACGTGGCCGTAGAGATAATTCTTCAAGTCGGTTTCTTCGGTAAAGACATACGCGGGAATCCAGACGCCCGGCGCGACATTCGTGCGCCAGCTATCAAAGTGCGCGCTCAGGCCGAACGTGCGCCGTTCCGGCTCGTAAATGCCGTTGAACCGCACGATTGTGTAGTCCTGATCTTCCACCCAGATGCGCCCTTTAAAGCGGCCATTGCCGGACTTCGGCAGCGGCGTCAGGTCAAACACCAGGCAGCGAACTTCACCCAGAAATTCGCGGCGGACGTAATCGAAGCGGTAGTGCTGGCGGTCAAATCCACTGGTATCCAGAAAAATCATCTGCAGGAAGCCCTCGGGCACATAGCCGCCGCCGAAGAGGTTGGAGATGTGCGCCAGCGGATTCAGCTTCAGGCCTCCCCCCTTTTTGGCGTCGAGCAACGAGTGAAACACGACACCCTGGCTCAATTCTGCGGTGCCGAGAAAATAATGATCCTTCTTCGGGACCGCCCCGAGCTCTTTATCTGGGCGCATGTCCTGGATGTAGGTCTCCATGATCGGCGAGTACTTCCGCAGCATCTGCACTTCCTGTTGTTCGCGCGCGGCAATTCGGTCCGCAGCTTGATCCAGGCTCGACGCCGGCGCCTGCGCCGCAGCCCAGCCGGGCAGCAGTGCGGCAAACGCAATGACGAAAATCAATCTTTGCAAAATTCGCATGACACTCCCCCGCTCAGTAGGCCAATTGAAAGGTGATGTGAACCGTGGCCGCGAAATCCACCGGCTGCCCGTTTCGCTTCGCTGGGTGGAAGCGGATCTGCCGGGCGGCGGCCTGGGCCGCATCCTCTAGACCATACCCCAGCCCCTGCACCACGCGAAGCACTTCTACTTGCCCGGTAGCGGAAAAAACAACCTGAAGCAGCACGTCCCCTTCAATGTGTTTCTGCCGCGCCGCTTCGGTGTACACCGGCTTGGGCTTGAACAAAATCTCGATGGGCTCATCTCTGGATACGGTCGCTGCCGTATTGCGAATTTTCGGCGCATCCCCCGTCGGGCGCTGATCCGCAAACACTCCCTGTTTCACTGTGCCGTGGCCGCCCGACCCACCGCTCCCGGTCGCGACGCCGTTTCCGAATCCCGTGCTCGGAACCACGCCGCGTACCCCATTCGCTCCGCCGGTGCCGTTCCCGTTTCCTGGCCCGGTCGGCAAATCATACGAACCCAGTTTCGAGATGTTTGCCGCCTTGTTCGGGCTTCCGGTTGCCGGTAAACCGTTCGGGTCGCCGAATCCTCCCGTCTGCACTTCCGCGCGCGGCTTTCGAATCGTGGGAGTGGCCGAACTGCCAAGCGACATCGGCTTGGGAGAGGGGAACGCTGCAGCGACTTCCGGGAGATCCGGTATCGGCGTCCGCCGGCGCGCGGTTGCAGGCTTCGTGATCGGCGATGAAAAAACAGGTGAAATCATTTTGGGCTTGGGAAGCTCGACGACTTCGGGCTCGGGCTCCTTCTTCGCCACAACCGTTTCTTTCACGGGCGCGGGCTTGTTCAATTTGACCGGCGGCTGCGGCTTCCACACCGATACAGGCGGCGCGGCGATTGGCGTGTACCAGTAATGTTTGAGAACGTCGAGCTTTTGCGGCATGAGCAGAGGCATGCCGACGATAAGAAGGATGACGGCGGTTTCGAGCCCGAGGCTGGTTCCGAAGCAACCCCACCGCGGCTTAGCGTCCGCCAGAATTGTGAATGGATGAGCCTCGCTCGAAGACGCCATGGCAATTACCTTCCCAAGAGTTTAAGGTTTGCGCCCCCTACGAGCCGCGCAAGGGTATCTAAAGTACTGGAGCCATGGGCTGGGGGAAATAGAACTAAAGTACTATCGTATACTCGCCGGTGCCGAAACGCGCAACAGAAATTGTCCCTTGGTTCCCATGCCCGAGAGTGCGGCCCCGCAGGCGCCGCACCCCCCAAACGGCCTGCCTTAGTGTCCTTCGATGACGGCGAATCTGGCCGTGCCCCCGCGATTCACGAGCAATACCTGAAAGTGCCATGAGAACTCGCCGGGCAACCCGCCCGAGGCTTTGAAACTTCCGAACGAATCCCAAGCTTCTGCCGCTTTCTTTAGATGCATTGCCCTTGGCTTGCGTTTACCCGCGAGTTGCCGCTGATTCTCAGCGGATTTTCACTGGTGAATCCCATGAGCCGGGTCTACACTGACCGCTTTGCATGAGCCCCCAGCGACTGTCATTCCCCAGCAAAGGAGTAGTCCGATGAATCGCAAAACCGCACTCTTTGCGTACCTGCTTGTTTTCCTCCTGTTCTCTTTTCCGGCAGCCTCTGCTGCCGGCACCGCGAATCCGCCAACGCCGGCGAGCGACGGCACCCTTCCCGCTCTCTCCGCAATTGCCGGCAAAGGCATGATGGCGACGCACACCTACGGCTTCCTCGAAGAGTTGAGCGACGACATCGGCGGCCGCGTCACCGGATCTCCCGCGGCGAACATGGCGCTCCAATGGGGGCTCTCGCGGATGCGGGCCATCGGCCTGGAAAATGTCCGCCTCGAACCCTGGAAGCTCTCCCGCGGCTGGACGCGAATTTCCGCCGAAGCCGAAATCGTCGCTCCCGTCCGCCACCGCTTGCTGGTGGATTCGATGGGATGGGTCGGCTCCACTCCTGCGAACGGAGTGGAAGCTGAAGTCGTTCCCGTCAACTTCAATCAATTGGACGAGGAAGTGAAGAGCAACGCCGCAAGGTGGAATGGAAAAATTCTGCTGATCATCAAGCGCGGCGAAGCCCCCGCGGATCGTTTGAGTTCCTTCGCCCGCTTCGGCCCGTTTCTCAAAGCGGCTTATGCGGCGCATGCCGCTGCCGTGATTGGCGGCCAGGGCGGCTCCCCGTCCATCGGCATGATGCTGACGCACACCGGCGCACTCGGTTTCGATTCCTACTACGATATCCCGGTGGTCACCATGGCCGCGGAAGATCAGGAACAGCTCGAGCGCTTTGTGGCGCGCGGCAAGACTATTCGCATCCGCATCAACGTGCAAAATCGCGTGACCGACGGACCGGTGGACACCGCGAACGTCGTCGGCGAAATTCGCGGCACGGAACATCCCGAGCAAATCGTCGTCGTTGGCGGGCACCTTGACTCTTGGGACCTCGCCGAAGGCGCCACCGACAATGGCTGCGGCGCCACCACGACGCTCGGCGCCGCCGAAGCGATTATCGCCTCCGGCTACAAGCCGCGCCGCACCATTCGCTTCGTCCTCTTCACCGGGGAGGAACAAGGGCTTCTCGGCTCGTTTGCTTACACCAAAGCTCACAAGGACGAGATGGCCAACCATGTCGCCGCCGTCATCCTCGACAACGGGCAGGGGCCGGTGGACAGCCTCGAACTGGGCGGGCGCACGGATCTGGTTTCCGTCATGCAGGAATTCGCGGATTCGCTGCAAGCCTTCGGCGCGCTCGAAGTAAACGATCGCGCCGTCTTCGGCACCGATACCGGGCCGTTCACGATCGAAGGCCTGCCCGGCATCAACCTCGGCCAGGATTCGCCGGAGTACAAGTACACGCACCATTCCGCGGCGGACACATTCGACAAGGTGAAGCCCGACATCCTGATTCGCAACGCGACAGTGATGGCGCTCACTTCCTACTGGATTGCCGATCGTCCGGATCGCCTCGCCATCCCGTGGCCGCCGGAAAAAACGGCTCGCATGCTCGTCGAGAAAAAACAGGACCGCTTCCTCAAGTCCTTCGGCCTTTGGCCCTTCGGCAATCTCGGCAGCGAAGAAGAAAAGAAACAACCTTAGGAGTTTCGCAAGCCGTCTTCATGGATTGCGCCCTTTTTCCTTGGAAACCGCCGCGAAAAAAGCGAACGGAAGGCCACCGTGACGAATCAGCCGCCGCGAGATTTTGTTAGCTTCTCCGAGTTGCTCGACTACGCCGAGCAGGAATCAGCGCGCTGGCATGCCTGGTTCAATAAGAACCCGCAGGCTCTCGACGTGGAGATCGACATCGCGGAATCCCGCGAGGTTCGCGATCTATTGCGCCACATCATCCTGGTGGATCTCCTGTATGCCGACTGGCTGCTCGGCGGCGCGTTCAAACCTCCGGGAGACATTCCCGCCGAGTCCGTGGATTCGCTCTTCGCGGCGGCAAGTGCGGCCTTCTCCAAGTTGCGCCGAGTGCTCGAAACAACAAGCGGAAGCCGGTGGGATGAAATGATGTCGTTTCCCAAGCCGATGGAGAATCTGAAAGCGAGCCGCAGGAAATGTCTTGTCCACACGATCCTGCACGCTACCCGCCATTGGGCGCAGCTCGCGACTGCTTTGCGAGCCGCCGGCTTCAAACAGGACTGGCACCATGACTTCATCGTGAGTTCGCCGATGCCGTAGTGCGCCCTCGCAAACATTGCAATGAACGCGCCCCGGGCCACCGCGTTGGGCAGCGCCGGCATTGCTATGGCCTGAGAACATTCCGCAGGCTCAAGCGGGGCTGATCCACCGCGCGATGAAGAACGCCGCCATCGCGACCAGGCTCAAGCTCCAGAATCGAAGTTGTTGCAACAGGATCAGGCGCTTTCCTTGGAATGAGGAGCTGGATTAGCCGAGGGCGCTCTGCAATTCCGACAAGAATGTCTCCGCGGACTGCGGCCGTTTCGCGAGGTCGAACGCGAAGGCGCGCTCGAAAAACTCCTGCAAACCCGGTGACGCTTCCGAGAGATGCTTGGACACGGGAGAAAACTTGGCCGCCCTTCCTACGGCGAACCATTCCGAGGGTGACCGGCCTTCAAACGGGTAGGCGCCGAACAACATTTCGTACGCTGTGACGGCTAGCGCCCAAAGATCCCACCCAGCATCGGCGCTTCCTCCGCTCCACTGCTCTGGGGACATATAGCGCGGCGTGCCCACCAGCGAACCGGGAGCCGTATCTGAAGTCACCTGCTGCGTATTCGTCGAAAGAAACTTGGCGATACCGAAGTCCAGCACCTTAGTTGTTTCTCCTGATTCGCGAACCACCAGGAAAATATTCTCGGGCTTCAAGTCCCGGTGCACGAGCTGCCGCCGATGCGCAGCCTCGAGTGCTGCGCAGGCATCTCGCACGATGGGCAGCGCGCGCGCGGTAGGAAAGCGATTCTGACGCTGCAGACCTTCGCGCAAGGTGCGGCCTTCGAGCAGCTCCATAACGAGAAATGCGCGCGTGCCTGCCGCCACGCCAAAATCATGAACGGTAACGACGTTGGGGTGTGCGAAGCTGGCGGCGGCCCGCGCTTCTCGGCGGAAGCGCTCCGCCGCTTCCGCGCTGCCGACTAGGTCCTCCCGAATGACTTTCACCGCCACGCGGCGTTCCAGCAGGGTGTCCGACGCCGAATACACGGTGCCCATGCCACCGCGGCCCAGGCGCTTCTCCAGGCGGTAACGCCCCTCGAGCAATCGGGGCAAAACCACCGGCACCAATCGCGCGCCTTCCTGGGCGCATTGCGTCGCGCCGCTGTCGTAGCAACTGCCACACTGGGGACATTCCTCAAACACATCGCTGCGTTGCGTCGCAGTGCCGGACGATTTTTCGAGCAAGAGCGCCAGACTGGATGCGATTGCCACCAGAAGATCCCGGTCCTCGCGCGTATAGGGCTCCTCCGACCGCTTCGATCCGAGGACCAGCAGTGCTTCCGTGTGATCTGCGGCCGTTGCAATCGGCACGAGCAATTCGATCCGCGCCTGGCGAAGAAACTCCGTTTCCTCGTGCGGCAGTTGTTCCGTCAACCAGCCCGATGCGGTCTGCGGCACTTCTACCGGCTTGCCGAGCAGCCGCACCAGAGCCATCAACTTGCTTTCTGCCGGCAGCAACGGGAGCGCCTGCCCTGCCGGCGCCCCCGCCAGACTTCGATAGTTCGGCGCGCGCACCTCGCGTTCAAGTAAAGCCACAAATTCCGGATGCAGGGCAGTTTCGATTCGAGTCACCACGCGCGGCGCTACGCGGTCGAAGCTCCGCGCCTCGCGAACCTCTTCGACCACCTCGTGCAACAACCGCTGGGCATCGTAACGCTCACGGAAGAACCGCCGGTCGAGCGCTTCGAGCCAATTCCGGCGTTTGACGTAAGCCATCGCCGCAAGCCCGCCCAGGACAACATAAACCCAGCCTCGCGCGCGCAGGATCTCGAGCAGGGGCTGCTGGCCGTGCAGCAGTAGGTCCACCAGCATGAGCACGCCAAACGCTGGAACTGCGATCAGCAGCACGCCGCGAGCGAGCGCATACTGCAAGCCCTGGCGCAGGATCAAGCGGATGTCGAATAGCCGGTGCCGAAGAATCGCGTACGCCCAGGCGAGCGGCAGCGCCAGAAAGAGGACGCTCAGCACGATGAAGTATCCATCTGAGTAGAAGAAGTGCGCGGGACCGAAGGAAGCCGGAACCCTCATCACACCTAGCGCTCTCACTGGCAGTTGCCCGACCAGACTGATCAAGGTGCCGCCCACCAACACGCGCACGCGCCGCTTCTCGTTCACGTCGAGCCGGCGATAATTCAACACCAGTGCCAGCAATCCCGCCACGAAGTAGGAAAGAATGAGGCTGCCCCCTATTCGCGGAACGAGGGTTGAATCTCCGACTATCACCGCGGATTGCTGCGGATTGAACAGCAGGAGACCGAGGAAGGAGGCGAAGCCGCTAAGCAGCACAACGCTCGGCGCCAGCGCCAGAACCCAGGCCCACCAGGCGCGAAAGAGCTTTCGCGGAAACGTAGCGCAGAAACTGAAAAACAAAGGCGGAAGTAAGAAAAACCCCGCGAATGGCCACCCGACGAACACGCTAAGCAGCGCGGGCAATCGCCGGCAGAGCGCGGCATAGCCGGTAAACGCCAACCCAAACTCGCCACCCAGCAGGCCCAGGGTTAGCGCGCCCAAGCGAGCGACCGGATCGCGCGGCCGGCTGAAGGCTACAAATACCGCCAGGAGCAAGAAAATCAGTTCGCCCGCCAGGTTCACAAGAAATTGGAGTCGGTCAATGGGCCTCAGGAGCCTCCACGATCGCTGCCCGAGCTTCAGCGTCAGCTCCAGGCGCTTACCTCCCCGTTCAACCAGGAGGGGATAGGAGTGACCCGCCTCCATATTCAAGCGCGTGAAATCCCACTGTCCCACTCCCGGCGTCGCGAGGCCACCGATGGACAGAATCCGGTCGCCCTCCTGCAAACCGGCTCTTGCGGCGGGAGAATCCGGCAGGACTTCCTCCACGACGATCGCGCCGCCGCGGAAGTTGTAATGGCTCAGCGGAGTTTCCGGCCCCCGGAAGAAAACGTACACGCCCATCGCCAAACTGCCTGCGAGAGAGAGCGCGACGAGGATCATCCACCAGGGTGCGCGCCGGAATGGCACTATGCTGCCTCCATGTGCGATGGGAAAGTGGCGAGATTATAGCAGGGAGCTGCCTTCTCTCTTGGCAAAACTCTCTTGGACTTCGTCTTCTTCCGGTCGCAGCATCCTGCGGGACTCATGCGGGGCTGATCCACCGCGCGATAAAGAACGCCGCGGCGGCGGCGAGTCCGCCGACGGTCACCGTTTGCAATCCCCCGCGCCAGGGCTTCACGCCGGTGAAATGGCCTTTCACTCCGCCAAAAACAAACAGCGCCGCGAGCGTAACGCCGACCGAAACCCACAGCGCCTTCGCGATTTCGCTCATCGCCATGTACGGCGCCAGCGGAATCAATCCTCCGGCAACGTAGGAGGCTGCAATCGTCGCGGCGCTGCGGGCCGCGCGCGATGGGTCCGGCTCCTCGAGCCCCAGCTCGAACCGCATCATGAAATCCACCCAGCGCTTCTGGTTCGACCGGATGGCGCCGACCACCGCGGCGACGTGCTCGTCCGCCAAGCCGTAGCCGCGGAATACTTTCGCGACTTCTTCCTCTTCCTGATCGGGAATCTCCGTGGTCTCGCGGACTTCGCGGTCGCGCTCCGATTCGTAATGCTGCGTGTCCGTCTTCGCGGCGAGGTAACCGCCCAGACCCATCGCGATCGAACCCGCGGCAATTTCCGCCAGCCCGGCGGTGACGATGATGGCGTTGCCGTGCGCGGCGACTGCCGCCGCGCCCGTCAATCCCGCCGCGAGCGCGAAGGGCACCGTCAGCCCGTCCGACATTCCAATGACGATGTCTCTGACCGCCGCGGTCGCGGTAAAATGCTTTTCGATATGCTCAGTCGTGGGCATGGCGCTCTCCTTGCATCCAGCGCGACCCCGGCGTTACCCCCGGGCCGTGCCTGACAGTGCGCCCACATTGTGCAATAATGTCGGTCCCCAGATAAGGAGGAAAACATGGCACAAACATCCGCTCCCGGAACCGCCACCGCTTCGGTCTACACGGTTCCTGCATTGCCCTACGCCTTCGACGCCCTCGAACCCTACATTGACGCGAAGACGATGGAAATCCACCACGACAAACACCACGCCGCGTACGTAAACAACCTCAACAAGGCCCTCGAAGGCCACGCCGACCTGCAAAAACTTTCGGTGGAAGAGCTGATCACGCATCCCGACCGCGTCCCCGAAAACATCCGCACGGCCGTGCGCAACAACGGCGGCGGCCACGCGAACCACTCCATGTTCTGGACGATCATGAAGAAGGGCGGCGGCGGAGAGCCCCAGGGCGAACTGGCCGACGCGCTTAAGAAAACGTTCGGCAGCTTCGCGGACTTCAAGACCAAATTTAATCAGGCGGCAACCACGCGCTTCGGCTCCGGCTGGGCCTGGCTCATGATTCAGAACGGCAAGCTCGCCGTGGACTCCACGCCGAACCAGGACAATCCGCTGATGTCGGGCGGCAAGCCGGTGATGGGCCTCGACGTCTGGGAGCACGCCTACTACCTGAAATATCAGAACCGCCGGCCCGATTACATCGAGGCCTGGTGGAACGTCGTCAACTGGCACCAGATCGCCGAGAATTACAAAAACGCGCTGAAGTAGCGTCCCGCGCAGCGAAAAACCAGTTCGCTCCTGCAGGGGCAGCCTGTAGCACAGCCACTCCTGGCTGTGTTTAGCTGCGCCGCCAGCGCCGCCCTTCTGCAAAGGCCCCCGGCCCCGCCGGGGGCCTTTGCTTTTTCCGTCCCGCACTCTCACCATTCCAGTCTTGTGGCTAGCAGATTCTCTGCAATTGTTTTTGGGGTCGGAGCTTTAGCTCCGACATGGACGGCGCAAGATCAAGGGGGCTTCCGCGCTTTGTACGTCCCGACGCTCCTTATCGGGAAGCCCCTGAGGCCAAAATGCTTTTGGCATTTATTTCCGGGACGACACACTGGTACGTCACCGTCGCCGATGTTCCAGAAGACTATGCAAACCGCCTGACAGAATTATTCCCCGATCAGTTTCCCCGCCTTCACCTACTCGCCCTCGAAGTCCACGACCTCGTTCTCGCCAAGCTCGTGCGAAACAGCCCTGTTGACCTGGAAGATGCGAAGTTTCTTGCAAGAATAGGGAACCTCAAGCAGGAAGTGCTTCGGCAGCGCTACGAAAAGGAATTACGGCCCAATCTCGCTAATGAGGCTCGCCACGATCTCACGCTGAAACTCTGGCTCGAAGCATGTTTCCCAACTTAAACAGATGAGGCCGACCGCGCGGATGAACCAGCGCTGCAAACCTGCGCGCCCGCCCCGAGATCTGGCCGTTGCCTCCCAGTCAATCGCAGCCCCTCGGCTCACTCGTCATACGCGAATTGGAAGTGGCGGGTTCGCTAAGAAGCCAGTTGAGGCTGCCGCGAGCGGTGTGGCCCGAAGTGTGTTTCACTTCTCAGAATTGTTTGAGCGGACGCTGACCGCAGAAGAGAGAATCAGATGTCAGACATATGGTTCACCGCCGATTTTCATCCGGGGCACAGGAACATCATTCGGTATTACAATCGTCCGTTCAAATACGCATTAGGACATATTGGATGAATCTTATCGCCTGTTAAGTTCGGGGTAGCGAGATCGAACAGCCCTTTCATGTTCTTCCTCATCAACAATCAACCCGCATTCGTTTAAGGCACGGTTGAGCAAATCCCAGGTCCCGTCTTGAATGGGAAATTGAGGTTCTGCGCTTCGGACGACCATGAATTCCCCAGAGGAAGTGCCACGATCTCGATAGTAATGCCAACCAAAGTTAGTGAGTATCAAACCAGTGTCCGGATCGGTTGCCCTGCCTTCCTGACGCCTATCATCGAAGCACTTCATGGCTTCCTTTACCCAGGTCTTTTCCATTGGAGGAACGCCGGGAGTGAGAGCCAGATTCACATCAATGAATACCAAGAACGGCAGACTGCCGGGGTTTTGCTGAAGAGCATTCTCGTAATGCTCTCTAATCTTGGCAGGCGCAGCGTCACCCTGACCAACCGAACCGGGCTGCTCTAACACGCCAAGGCGATGCCTACTTTTCGCTTCCACTGCAATTCTCTCGACACCCTTCTGTGCGATGAACTCAGGATTTCGTTTTGTGTCGTCATCAATGAAGCTGATATCGAAACCACATCGCGCAAAAATGCTTGCAACGGCGATTTCGTATCTGGCACCCTGGAACTGCTTCGAATCGCGAAGTCGATCAATAATTCTTCGTGGTGTCTTCAAAGCATGCTCAAGTTGATAGATGTCGTCAGCCAGTACCTGTAGTGCTTTAACGTTTCCAGTGAAAGGAGCCTTGACTGGCTGACTACGGTCGTCTCCAGCTTTCTGATGGGCTCTCAGTAGTTCGTTGCGCTCGTGTCGCCATCGAAGAATGATGTGACGTTCTTCCAGAGCTCTAGCCATTTCAGCTTTGAACCATGGCTCGCCCAAAGTCCACAAGAGCAAGTTAAGCTGAAAATCATAAAACGTCTCCTCTTGCGGCCGGATATAAATACTATTGCGGACCGCTCTATGTTTTTTACCTTGAAGTACCGCTTGAAGTTGCGGGCGGCTAGTGAGACGCGGCGATTGCAGTTCTTGGCTCATTTGTAGGATCGTTTCGACTATGCCTTGACCTTCAGCCTTGGCGGGTCTCTCTTCTAGCACGATCAGGACATCACAACCGTTCAGCTTTGCATCCTCTCCTCTGACGACGGCCAGGACCATACCCTCTTTTCCATTCTTCACACCCAGGCTGTCTCCGACTTTGAAGGAATCGAGAGTTGGGCCCGAATCCTCACCGGCGCGTACGAGTAGTCCACTCGGTAGTTTCACAGCATAAACATATTTAAACATGATCTCGAATCGCCCTGAAAATCTCGCGCAATGTCAGGCCCATGATTGTCATATATTTTGCGATACTGTGCGGCACGAATCTGCTCCCAGTATTTTCGCCTCTGCTTGGTCAAAGTCCACAGGCACCCGATCTGACAACGGCCCCCTGACTGTGCTAACCTCCCCTGTGAACGAGCGAGCCACGTCCGGGCAATTCCAGCAGGACTACCGCTCCTCCCTGGCTTCCTGCTTTTCTGCACATTGCTCTTTATCGGCGTCTTCTCGCTTTTCGGTATCTCCATGCTTCTCTGTGTCTCTTTGTTTCCCTGCATCCGCCTCTCAACCGCTTCCCAGATCGCAACAAAAAAGCAAACAAAAACGCTCCCAAGTTACTGAAAACAAGCACCACGGCCTCTTCCAAATCGCAACAAAAACGCACTTTTTTAGGGAAAATGCCCCCAAGGTTGGCGTAATCCTAAGAATTGGCAAGGTTTATGGCCGCGCAAGACGAGAACGAGAGAGCTCAGCTTGTTTTCGCGGCCTTGGCAGCGCGGATCTGCTCCCAGTATTTCCGGCTCTGCTCCGCCCAGCCGGGCGAGCGTTTCGTGAGCCACGCTTCGTAGCGTTTCCCCGCCTTTTCCATGTGCTGGTAGAAGGAGGGATTGCCGTAGCGTTTGCGCAGTTCGGGAACGATCGGCCGGAGGCGCTCCCACACCGCAAAAAATTCTCCGGTCGTCTCGAAGAAAAGGTTTTCGTGGAGCAGGCCGTAATTGAGCAGGGCGCAGGCCTGGTCCCAATAGGTGGTCACCATGCGGGCGAAGGCGCTGTGCTCGGAGCCGGGCGGCGTCAGCTTACCGGTTTCTTCCAGCGTCTCGCCGAAATAATTTTCCAGGAACCACTCGCGCGCCAGTCGGAGGCGCGGCTCGCGGCGCAGCTCGTAGAGCTGCAATTGGAGCTGCGCTTGCGCGAATGTCGGTTTCTTTTTTGCCATCGGTCGCCCTCGCTCGCGAATCGAGCGCACAGCTTAGCGCGGCGCGGCACCGGGCACAACCGGCTCCGGCGGCGCCGGGCGGCGGCAAAATCCCGCCACGAATCGCGGCCGGCGTTGCTAGAATAGCGAGCCATGTCTAACCTACTGGAAGGCAAGACCGCACTGGTTCTCGGCGTCGCCAACAAGTGGAGCCTGGCGCACGCCATCGCGCAGGCGTTCCGCCGCGAAGGCGCGCGGCTGCTGCTCACCTACCAGGGCGAGCGGCAAAAAGAAACCGTGGAAGAGCTTGGCGCGGCGTTGCAAGCGGCGCGCATCCTGAATTGCGACGTGACGAAGGAAGACGAGCTCGCGCAACTGGCGCGGACGCTTGCCTCCGAGCCGCGGCTCGACGCCGTGGTGCACAGCATCGCGTTCGCGAATCGCGAAGACCTGGCGCGGCCGTTCGTCGAAACGTCACGGCCGGGATACCTGCTGGCGCAGGAAGTGAGCGCGTATTCGCTCGTCGCGGTCGCGCGCACGGTGGCGCCGCTGATGAAAGAGGGCGGCGCGCTGCTGACGCTGACGTATCTCGGCTCGGAACGCGTGGTGCCCAATTACAACGTGATGGGCGTGGCCAAGGCGGCGCTCGAAGCGTGCGTGCGTTATCTGGCGAGCGACCTGGGGCCGCAGAAAATCCGCGTGAATGCGATTTCCTCCGGGCCGGTGAAGACGACGTCGGCGCGCGGGGTCAAGGATTTCTCAACGATTCTCGACAAGGTGGCGCAGCACGCTCCGCTTCGGCGCAACACCGATCCGGCGGAAGTGGCCGACGCGGCGGTTTTTCTGGCGAGCGAACTGGGGCGCGGCGTCACCGGAAATATTTTGTACGTGGACGCCGGGTTTCACATCATGGGGATCTGACAGCGCGAGCGGAAGAAAACGCCAGCCGAAAAAGATCGTGTGCAGGCTCGTCAGTGCGCCCAGATTTTTTCCGGGTCCTTCTCGAACGGGTAGACGTGCACCATCCAGCCGAAAATCTGCGGCGTCCAGCGCCCGCCGGCCGCGTTGCAGGCTTCTTCGGTCGCGATCGAGCCCGCCATGCCGAATTTCTTCCAGTCCGTCTGGCCCCACGGCGTGCCTGGCTGCGGCATGCAGAAATTCACGTGCTTATGCCAGCGCGTTACGCTGAGCGGCACGCGTTCGTTCAATTGCTCATCGGTGGCGCGCTTCGGTGCGGTGAACATGGCGCCGAGGAGTTGGTAGCCGTCGCGCGTTTTCTTGTACAGCAGCGACGTGGGATGCGCGGGATTGAACGCAAATTGAGCTTCGAAGGCGTAGCGCCAGTTGGTGAAGTGATACTGCGGCAGCGGGACGTTCGGGAGAAAAATCTGGTAGCCGTCCGCCAGCGCGGCCTTGTAGTCGCGGTATTTCTCGATGGATGCGCGCACCGTCTCGAGGATTTGCTCGGCGCGCTGCTGGTCGCCGGCGACGGCGGGGCGCAGATCGGTCATGAACATGTGCGCGTTCATTTCCATGCGCTCGTGCGACATGGAATCGTTCGCGGAGCGCGCTGCATCGGGATTCGCGGCGGTGTCGTGCTCCATTTGTCCCATCTTCGACATGTTCATGCCACTCATGCTGTCGGAGTTTTGCTTCGGCTTCTGACTTTGGCTTTGCGATTGGCAGTGCAGGCTGGATGCGAAGAAGAAAGGCAGCCCGAAGAGTACGAGAGTGATCCATCCTTTGCGCGCGTTCATGTTTTCTCTCCTACTGTAGTTAACGCACCGCGCGGGAAAAAGTTTCGGTGCCCGGTGCGCGGACATTTCCGAAGCGTAACGCGGCGAAACGACGCTGCGCGGAGAAGCGGCGGACGCGTGCTTGCGCGAGGATCGAAATAGACTTCATCTGAGGGTTGCACTAGACTAGCCGCAGCGATTTCGATCATTCTGGCCGAAATGCCCCGCCGTATCTCGCGCGGTCGCCGAACTGCGCTGGCGAATACCAACGAACGGGAGTCTTGATGTTCACTTTTGTTTCTGCAGACTGGGTCCAGGAGCGGCTGGATTCGCCGGAGATCCTTTTGCTCGATCCGCGTTCGGCGCTGCGGTACATGGCCGGGCATCCGAAGAACGCCATCAGCTTGCCGGCGGCGAAGGCAACCGGCGCGAACGGTCTTCGGCCTGTGGAAGAGCTGGCGCAGTGGATCGGCGCCGCTGGATTGGACGATCGTCGCGTTCCTGTTCTCTACGACGGCGCGGACGGCCGCAACGCGGCGATGCTCGCGTGGATTCTGCTGTATCTCGGCCGCACCGACGTGCATCTGATGGATGTCTTCTGGGAAAAGTGGGCGGCGGAGAAACGCGAAGCGTTCTATCGTCCGGTTGCGCCAGTGGCGCGGCAGTTCACTCCGCGGGTGCGGCCGGAACTTCGCGCGACGCTCGAAGACGTTCGCGTGGCCGCGAGCGGAAAGTTCGTGGACTTCCGCAGCGCGGACGAATTTACCGGGAAGCTCGACACGGAAGGCAAGCCGGGCCACATTCCCGGCGCGGTGAACCTGGTTTGGCAGGAGCTGAGCGGCGCGGACCACCGCGTTCTGGCGCCGCGAGAGAAATTGCAGGCACTGTTCGCGGCGCGCGGCATCGGCCCGGGCGATCGAGTGGTGGCCTATTGCCGTAGCGGGCTGCGCGCGTCGCTGGGGTTTCTGGCGCTGGCGCAGCTCGGCGTGCCGGTGGCGCTCTACGATGGGAGCTACGCGGAATGGGCGCGAAGCGGGCTGCCGGTTGAGAGTTCCGAAATCAATTCATGAAATGGAGACGATGAATGGCTGAGACAACTTTGTTTCCGGTCACGGTGGTGGGCAGCATGCCGCGCCCGCCGTGGCTGGTGGCCGCGCTGCGCAAGCGCCAGGCCGGCGAAATCTCCGAAGCTGATTTTCAGGCGGTCGCCGATCGCGCGGTGGTCGAGACGGTCCGAGCGCAGGAAGCCGCCGGCGTGGACATTCTCACCGACGGCGAGCAGCGGCGCGATAATTTTTATTCCTTCGTGGTGGAGAAGCTCGGCGGGATGCGCCTGATGAAAGTTTCCGAGCTGATGGATTACATGAAAGACCGGGCGCGGTACGAGGAGGTGCTGCGCGCGCTCGACGTGCCCGCCTTCGCCATCAAGAGCCCGATCGTCGTCGGTAAGCTCCGCGAGAAGAACGGCCTTGCGCTCGACGAGATGGACTTTCTAAAGAAGAACACGACGCGCAAGATCAAGATTCCATTGCCGGGCCCGTACATGCTGACGCGGTCGAGCTGGTTCGAAGGGCTTTCCGACAAGGTGTATTCCTCGCCGGAAGAGCTTTCGCGCGACGTAGTGAAAATCCTGCGCAAGGAGATTCTGGCACTGAAAGCCCGCGGCGTAGATTTTATCCAACTCGACGAGCCGATCCTGAGCCAGATCGTGTACGGCGCAGAAAGCACCGAGACGTTCATGTGCGCCGCGCTGCCGAACCGGCGCGACCCGATCGAGGAACTCGAACTCGCGGTGCGGCTGATGAACGAAACCGTGGCAGGCATTGACGGAGTGCGGTTCGGAGTTCACGTTTGCCGCGGCAACTGGAGCCGCCGTGAGGATGTGCTGTTGAAAGGCAATTACGGACCGATGCTGCCGTACCTGATGAAGATGAACATCCACCAGCTTGTGCTAGAATTCGCCACGCCGCGTGCGGGAGAACTGGAAGTTTTCAAGGAATACCGCAACGAGAAGGAGATCGGCCTGGGAGTTGTGAATCCGCGGACGGACGAAGTGGAATCACCCGCGGAGATTGTGGCGCGAGTGAAGCAGCTCGCGAAGTTTTACGATCCGGAAAAGATTTTTCTCAATCCGGATTGCGGCTTCGGAACATTTGCCGAGCGCAACGTGAATTCGGCAGAGACCGCGCAGCGGAAGCTCGCGGCGATCGCCGCCGCGGCCCAACAATTGCGGAAAGAATTCGCGTAGAATCCCAACTCCAGCGGGCGCCGCCGCGCTCCGCGGGCAAGGAGGCAGACATGGCACAGGAAGCACAAGAAGCCGAAGCGACGCTCAACGGGCTGCATCCGAAGAAAATCGAAGCGATCCTGGACTCGCTGAAGGACGAAAAAGTCTGTAAAGCCGTCTCCGGGCCCTGGAAGTCGCGCATCGTCTGGCAGAACGGTTTTCGCGTGAAGGCCTACATGCGCAAACATGCCATCGAGTTGGACGAACCAGCCGATCTCGACGCCACCGACCAGGCCGCGAGCGCGCACGAGCAGCTTCTTTCCGCGATCGGCTCCTGCCTGACGGTGGGCTTCGTTCTGAACGCGACGAAGCGCGGGATCAAGATCCACGACCTGGAAGTGGCGCTGGAGGGCAGCTTCGACAATATCCTGAAGTGGGCCGGCCACAGCGACTCCGGCAACCCCGGCTATCGCGGCATCAAGGCGAAGATGTTCGTGAAAGCAGACGCAGATGAAAAGACCCTGCGCGAATTATGGAAGCTGGCGCTGGATGGATCACCCGTGACGCAGTCAGTGATTCGCGGAACCCCGGTCACGACCGAATTCGAAGCGGTATAGCCACCCGGGATGAGCGAGCATGAAACCGGGCAAGGCGTCTTGGACAGCATCAGCCTGATCAGACCGGGCATAAGGTTCACCAGCAAATTCTGAGTCTCGTTTGGGCAGGCTTCTCCGATTCGCTCATCTTTCCGGCGCTGATTTTCATGAGCTTGACACCAGCGGGTGGCCAGCATATGGTCTTGCGCATAGATTTGTAATCGGAAGTTCCAGCTTGCATCTCTGCCGCAAAAAGCATTTTAGGCTGCTCTTCATGGCACTCAGTGCTGTGTTGGCAGCCTTCAGCTTGATGTGGCACACACCCAGTGGCGCACTCGCACAGCAAAGTCCGACTTACCGAATGATCGCACCTGATCTCGCAGCACAGAACGAGGGCGAGATCACCGTGATGGTCGTGGAGGAAACGGATAAGGGTGAGGTTCCCCTCAGTGAAGGAAACGAAGTAGTCTTTCAAGGCGAGGTTGTGCCCGTCAGGCCCGGAGGCAAAATCAAGCCGGCCGGTTTCCTGAAGGAAACCGGCAACCAGTTTCTCGTGCTTCAGGTCACACGTATCGTCGCAGGGAGACGCGCCACCTCGGCTGTATTGTCGCAACATATTGAGGTGCTCCCTGTCGGCCAAGCAGGCCAGATGGTCCCTACGGCGGTTGCGCATGTTTCCGAAATCTGCACCCCAGGCCAACCTCTGCGGGTAACGGGGCAGGGCCTGGACAAACTTCAAAAGGCAATGTTGGTGGGGCCACAGGGCACTGCGCACGAACTCGGTGAGTCGGTCGGCTCCTCGCTCCAGCGCGTCTACGCCGGGCCAAGAAATCTTCCCAAAGGCACTTATCATTTCGTCGCGCAGGACGCCGCCGGGAAAAGTTACGAGGCGCCCAACCAGACTACAAATCCGACCCTACAGATCACAGGCACACAGATTCGGCACCGCGGCCAGCGCGGCCACTTCACCGTCTCGAGCAGTATTGAAGCCGACGTACTGCTCTCCGGCGGAGCTCCGCAAGTCCAGCTTGATAGCAACCTGGTCCATGTGACCCCGCAGACGCCTGGACAGGTCGGGTTCACGGCCGTGGAGGTAGGGAACTACACACTCGAGTCTCGAATCTTGAACCGTGAGGACGTTCCCCCTGATCCGCAAGCTCCCCGCGTGGACGCGAAGCCAGAGCCTGTTCAGGCCCGCTACGATCCCAGTCGCAACCAAACGAATGTGAACTGCCCGGTGAACGTTGTTGATCAGAACGGACGGCCGGTGGGGAACACGCCAGTGGACGTAGCGGTCGCGCACCCAAACGGCGTGGTCTATCAGCGGGTGAACACCGACAATCGTGGCCACGCCAATTTCTTGCACACCTTTGCTGGACAACTGGCCGCGAGCGCTCTGGCGGTGCACGCCTATCGTGTCGTAGGACGAGCATGGAATAAGCAACCGCCCCCGCCGCCCGGAAAGCCCCAGCCCCCAAGCGGCCCGTCTCCGGAAGAGCGGCCGCTGCCACCACCGCCCCCGCCTAGCGGAGTTCCGGCCGGTTCCAAACCTGGCGCCACTCCGTCCCCTAGCCCGAGCAAATGTGGTCCAGCTCCAGCTCACACGACGTACACCGTCAAGGATCTCAGCCCGCTCCCCAGTCTGACTAAATCCCCGTCACACTGCATGGCCACGGGTGTGAATGAGGCCGGGAACGTAGTCGGCTATTGTATGGAGTGGTTCGGCGAGGCCAGCTACCGCGCCTTCCGCACCGAACCTGGCGAAGTGATCAAGCTGAAGGATGATTTGGGTTTTCCCGCCGGCGCTGTGGGCGGCGGGAGCTGGGCGGCGGGAGTCAATGCCGCGGGTCACGTGGCCGGGTGGTGGTGGGCCAAGGGCGCCGCTGGCGACACGAAGGGTTTCTGGTATGACGGCTCCAAGATGATTAACCTGCACCCGCCCACATCTCTCTTCAAAGTCAGCCAAGCCTATGCGCTGAACACGCTTGACGATGTTGTGGGCGCGGCTTGGTCATTTTTCGCGGACAAGCATGCAGTGATCTGGCTTCATGGAGCCCACGCCATGATTGATCTCAACGACTACATGGTTTCCAGCGCGAAGAAGGATTGGAAACTGACGCAGGCTTACGCCATCAATGACGAGGGACATATTGCAGGCAGGGCGATCTACCTGGGGAAAGCGCACGCTTTCCTTTTGAAAAGTGAAGGCGAGGTTCCGATTGACCTCGGCGCGATTGTTGAAAAGAAAGACGACTCGAGCGCGGCCTACGGAATCAATGCCTGCGGTGACGTGGTAGGCTATACCAACACCTCAAAGGATTACCACGGCTTTCTCTGGAAGGAGCCCGACGGGATGACGGACATGGGAACACTTCTTGGCCCGCATGACGCGTCGGAGAGCTACGCCCAAGCCATCAACAAGAAGGAGGAAGTGGTGGGCGCGGTCGGTGGCTTCCATAAGAGCGAGAGCTTCCATGATGGCCCCGGCATCAGCACGTATACGGACCCTCTCTGCATCCCGTATAGCCACGCCATCTGGTACGGGAAAGGTGAGCTGAAGGACCTCAACACACTCATCCCCGACTTTCCTAAATGGGAACTCAATTTGGCAAACGGCATTAACGATAAAGGTCAGATAGCCGGGTCTGGCTTCTACAAAGACAAAGCATCACCTTGTCCGGGTTCTTTGGATTCGAAGGCCGTCCTGCTCACGCCCGCCGGACTCACACCAAGCAAGAGTGTGCCAGCAAAGGGATATATCTTCGACAATTGGAATACTTACGGCGTTGTGAACGGTCCGACAGCAGACACGGTGTTCACCATCGATGAGGCCTACACCATCACCTTCATCGCGGATTATCACTGGAATGGTGGAAAAGGAGCAGTGCCGGGGAAGAAGAGTATCAGCCTGGTCGATAGCCATGGGAGTGTGTACGGTCCCTGGGATGTGACCACAAGCCCAGGCCAAGGCGGAGCGCCAAACGTAAACTGGGAATGTCACCCTGGCGTCGTAATTCCCGCCGGAATGTATAAGGTCGTTGATCCAGACCCCGCGACGTGGTCACAAAACGATGCGTCAGGGAACAGCGGGTTTACCAGAGTCGCAGGCCACGCGAGTAAGAAATAGTCTATGTTAGGCGGCTGAGGCACGCTACTTCCAGGTTGTACATCCCAAAAAATTTCCGCGGGCTGGACCTTTCCGGTTGTGAGATGCGCCATGAGCGCCGCATTCGCCGCCAGAAAACTGTGGTTCCGCACTTGTGGCGAAGGCGGCAGGCGCCTCATCGTTCGGCTCCGGCTTTCCGGCACCAATTTTCAGCACCCCTCAGCCGATTTTCGGATAAAATGCCGCCCGCAGCGGTGGCCCGGCCGCATCCTTCCGATGAACCGCTGCCCTGGAACTTCGGCGCGTCCAGCGACGTAGAACCCAGAGGCGCACCGTTCCTGAACAAAAAGGAGAGCCTGATGAGGAAGTCCGTCTTCGCTGTTTTGTTTGTGCTGGTTTGTGCGTTCGCCGCCTATGGCCAGTCAGAAAAGCCGCTACTCTTGCAGCATCCGACCGTGAGCCGAACGCAGATCGCATTCGCCTACGGCGGCGATCTGTGGATCGTGGGCCGCGAAGGCGGCGATGCGATCCGCCTGACGACCGGCGCCGGCATCGAGAGCGAGCCGTACTTCTCTCCGGACGGAACGATGATCGCGTTTTCAGGCGAATACGCAGGGAACAATGACGTGTACATCATCCCCGCGGCGGGCGGCGTGCCGAAGCGGCTCACCTATCATCCGGGTCCGGACGTGGTCTGCGGCTGGACTCCGGATGGCAAAAAAATTCTTTTCGTCTCGAATCGCAATAGTGAGAACCCCTCCATCGGACACCTTTTCACGATTCCCATGGACGGCGTCTTCCCCACGCAAGTACCGCTGCCGCAGGCCGTCGAGGGATCCTTCTCGCCGGACGGCTTGCATCTGGCCTACCGGCCGAACCCGGACCCATTCGGCAACTGGAAGCGGTATCGCGGCGGCCTGGCGCAACAGATCTGGATCGCCGATCTTTCCGACTCGAGCATTGTGAAACTTCCGCGCACGGATTCGAACGATTTCGACCCGATGTGGGTGAGCAAGACGATTTACTTCCTCTCGGACCGCAACGGCCCCCCCACACTGTTCTCCTACGACACCAATTCGAAGAAAGTCACCGAGCTGGTTTCGAACCACGGCTTCGCCATCAAGTCCGCGACGGCGGGTCCGGGTGCCATTGTCTATGAACAATTCGGGTCGCTGCACCTGTATGACCTGGCGTCGGGCAAAGAGCATGCGGTGCAGATCCGCGTCGCAGGTGACATGCCTGAGGTGCGGCCGCGCTTTGAAAGCGTAGCCGGACACATCTTGAGCGCCTCCATCTCACCGACAGGCGCTCGCGCCGTCTTTGAAGCGCACGGCGAAGTCCTCACAGTGCCAGCCGAGAAGGGCGATGCACGCAACATCACGCACTCACCGACGGTCGCCGACCGCGATCCCGCATGGTCGCCGGATGGAAAATGGATTGCGTACTTCTCCGACGAATCCGGCGAATACGCGCTCCATCTGCGCGACCAACGCGGGATGGGTGACGTGAAGAAAATCGATCTCGGCAAGCCGCAGTCGTTTTTCTATGAGCCGCACTGGTCGCCGGACAGCAAGAAAATTGCGTACACCGACAAGCGGTTGAATGTGTGGTACGTGGACCTCGACAAAGGCACACCAGTCAAGATCGATTCCGACACCTATGAGGTCCCCCGGCGCGCCCTGGATCCCTCGTGGTCGGCCGACAGCGGCTGGATCACGTACACGAAGATACTGCCCAGTCACATGCGCGCGGTGTTTGTGTATTCGCTCGAGACAGGCAAGAGCACGCAGGTGACCGACGGGATGAGCGACGCAAGATTTGCCGTCTTCGACAAGGACGGCAAGGCCCTTTACTTCACGGCGAGCACGAACATCGGCCCGACGACGGGCTGGCTCGACATGTCGAGCTACGACCACACGGTCACGCGCAGCGTGTACGCGATGATGCTGCGCAAGGACCTGCCCTCGCTGCTTGCTCCGGAAAGTGACGAAGAAAAGGTCGCACCCGAAACAAAGCCCGAGGCCAAGAAGGAAGGCGCCGACGCAACGGCCACCGGTGAGAAAGAGAAGGAAAAGGGCAAGGAGAAACAACCGCCCGCCGTTACGATCGATTTCGACAACATCAGCCAACGCATTATTTCGCTGCCCATCCCGGCGCTGGATTACGCCGGCATGGAGGCAGGCAAGAGCGGGCAACTCTTCCTGCTGGAAGCGCCGCCGGGACCCGGGCAGCCGGGACCGCCGCAATTGATCCTGCACAAATTTGATCTCTCCAAGCGAAAGACCGAGGTGTTCGTCGCGGGCATTCAGGGCTTCGACGTCTCCTTCGACGGGGAGAAAATTCTCTTTCGACAGGGCCCGCGCTGGGCGATTGTTCCGACGGCGCAGCCAGCCAAAGCCGGCGAGGGATCGTTGCACACGGGGGAGATGGAAGTCTTCGTGGACCCGCGGGCCGAGTGGAAGCAGATGTATCACGAGACGTGGCGGATCGAGCGCGACTTCCTCTACGATCCGAACGCGCACGGCTTGAACCTGGCCGAAGCGGAGAAGAAATACTCGATCTTCCTCGATGGTTTGACCAGCCGCGAAGACTTGAACTACCTTTTCAAGGAAATGCTCGGGCAGATCAACGTCGGCCACATGTTCGTCGCCGGCGGAGACGAGCCGGAAGTAAAACCGATCCACGTCGGCCTGTTCGGCGCCGACTACACGATCGAGAACGGGCGTTACCGCTTCGCCCGCGTGTTCAACGGCGAAAACTGGAACCCGCAGCTTCACGCCCCGCTGACACAACCGGGAGTCAACGTCGCCAGCGGCGAGTATCTGCTCGCGGTGAACGGGCGAGAGCTGCACAGCTCCGACAACATCTACAGCTTCTTTCAGGAAACAGCGGACAGGCAGATTGTGATCAAGGCCGGGCCAAACGCGGACGGCACCGGCTCGCGCGAGGTAACTGTGGTGCCGGTGCAAAACGAGGCAGCACTGCGCAACCGCGCCTGGATCGAAGACAACCTTCGCAAGGTGGAGACACTAAGCGGCGGCAAACTTGCGTATATCTATCTGCCGAACACTGGCGGCGCCGGCTTCACCAACTTCAATCGCTACTATTTCGCGCAGGTGGGCAAAGAAGGGGCGGTGATTGACGAGCGCTACAACGGCGGCGGATCCGCAGCCGACTACATGATCGAGTACATGCAGCGGAAACTGTGGAACTGGTGGATGACCCGCGAGGGCGCGGATTTCGCTACGCCGACCGATTCCATCTTCGGACCCAAGGCGATGATCATCAACGGGTACGCCGGCTCGGGCGGTGATGCGCTGCCGTGGTATTTCCACCATGTGGGCGTCGGCCCGCTGGTCGGAACGCGAACGTGGGGCGGGTTAGTCGGCATCTACGGCTATCCGCAACTGATCGACGGCGGATTCGTCACCGCTCCGCGGGTGGCGTTCTTCACGACCGACGGCAAGTGGGACGTCGAAAACCACGGCACCGATCCGGACATCCAGATCGAGCTGGACCCGAAGGCCTGGCGCGAGGGACACGACGTGCAGCTCGAAAAAGCCGTGCAAGTGGTGATGGAGGCGTTGAAGAAGAACCCGCCGCAAACACCACAGCGGCCGGCCTTCCCGAACTACAGCAAGGACCACTAGGGACTCGGCTCAGCCGAGACGAAGCGAACGGGCGGCGTCCGCGTGATGTGGACGCCGCCCTTTTTCTTTCAAGAGAATGCTCCTGCCTACGGTGTGTGGCGCATGAATCCATCCGCCGCGACGGGGGACGCTCGAAATGGGGGCGATCAAAGACGAGCCGGTTTACCGCTCTTTCGATACTCGTCCGAGAAGGAACGAAGTGATCCCGGCGATGAGCCCGCCACTGATAATGATGACTTCCCAGGCCAGGCCTACGGCCACAGCGAGGACAGCCCGCGCGCCGAACGGCCGGAGCAGGGCTGCGAGCGCCGCTTCGCGCACACCGATGCCCCCTTGCGATACGGGGAGCAATGCGGAAAGCTTTGCGAGCGGCCAGACAAAGAACCACACACCGAGAGGCAGCGAAAGCGCGCAGGCTTCCGCAACGCGGGCGGTGAGCAGGATGAATCCGCCCTGTACGATCACTGCCAGAACGAGAGACACGAATACATACTGCGGCTCCCGCGCCATCGAGCGCCAGGCTTTCCGCACCCGCACCAGCTTGCGACGGATGCGAAACGAGAACCGCTTCGCCGGCAGTGTGGCTGCAATCCCCGCAAGCAGCGCTGCCACCGCAATCATGCCCGCGGCCGCCAAGATGAACACGCGCCGGCTTGCAGGGCTCATCGCGCCGGGCACGAACGCCGCGCCAACCGCCATCAAGAGGATCAAAGAGGTGAAGTCGAGAATCCGATCGAGCAGGCTGCCCAGAAGCACGGCGGCCTGACTGCGCCCGAGCCGGAGGGCGAGACTTGCGCGCACCACGTCGCCGCCCACAACAGAAGGAAGAAACAATGTGGCGAACAATCCCATCAAATAGCAGCGTGCGGCCTGCGGATAGCTCAGCCCGGCGCCCGCGAGATTCACCATCAGCCGCCACTTGCCGATGGCGACGGTATGCGCTAGCAAATAGCCGGCGAGCACTGCGAGCCAGAGCTGTGCGGGGAGCAGGCGAAGCGCGTCCCAGACCTGCCCCAGCGGGAGAAATCGAAACAGCAGGACGAGGATGAGCGCGCTGGCTCCGATCCGCACGAGCGCGCGGCGCAACGTTCGCCAGGATGCGAGCGGCGCGCCGGGCGGATGGGGTTGCGCGCTGGTGGGCTCGGGTGGTGTCGTCACGGGAGGAGCGTCGCGACATTATGGGGCCCGGCGCATCGCGGGGGCAAGGCGCTGGCACCGACTCCGTGAAAATGAATTGAACGTTCGATTGCTTTATGCTATTTGCTTCGTTCCTTTGAAGACGGAGCCCTTGCGTGAAAAAGAAGATTCGAGTCGTTCAATACGGCGTCGGACCGATCGGCGCATCCATCGCGCGTCTGATGCGGCAAAAGCAGGCGCTCGAGATTGCCGGCGCCATTGATAAAGATCCCGCCAAGGCGGGCCGCGATCTCGGCGAAGTGGTGGGCGCTGCCGACGCGCCGTGGGGCGTGAACATTTCCGCCGACGCAGCTTCCGTCCTCGAGAAGCCGGTGGACGTCGTCATTCATTCCACGTCGTCCTACCTCAAAGATGTGATGGATCAGTTGCTGGCGTGCCTCGAAGCGGACTGCTGCGTCGTTTCAACCTGCGAGGAGCTGGCCTATCCGCTGCGCAAACATCCTGAACTGGCGGCGAAGCTGGACAAGGCGGCGAAAGACGAAGGCGTGGCGCTTGTCGGCACGGGAGTGAACCCCGGCTTTGTGATGGACAAGCTGGTGCTGACGCTCGCGGCCGTTTCGCAGCGGGTGGATTTTGCAAGAGCGGTGCGCATCGTGGATGCGTCGAAACGGCGGCTGCCACTGCAGAAAAAAATCGGCGCCGGCATGACGGTGGACGAGTTTCGCGAAAAGGTGGCGGCGGGGATCATCAAGCATCACGGCCTGCCGGAGTCGGTCGCCATGGTCGCGGACGGGCTAGGCCTCGGTGTGGACGAGATTTCCGAGACGATCGAGCCGGTGATTGCGAGCGAGGCAGTGAAAACGGAATTTCTCGAAGTCGCGGCCGGGCAGGTTGCCGGAGTCCATCAAATCGCGCGTGGCAAAGCAGGCGGCATGGAAAAAATCTTCGCGGAATTGAAAATGTACGTGGGCGCGAAACAGTCGTCGGACACCATCGAGCTGACGGGCGAGCCAAACATCATCCTGACGATTCCGGGCGGAACGCACGGCGACATCGCCACCGCGGCCGTTGTGGTCAACGCGATTCCGGTGATCCTTGCCGCGCCCGCGGGTTTGCGCACCGCCCGCGATCTTCCCTTCGGCTTCTTTCCTCCCGACGTGTTGCCATAAACAATTTCGGCCATTTCGGAAGCGATTCAATCCAAACCTAATCGTAGGGGCGTTTGGCCATACGCCCCACTCGAGTAGCGCTTACTGCTTTTCCCAGAAGCGGGCGACGGCGGCGTAGTCCACGTCCTCGGTCGCAGCCGCTTTGACGATGGAATAGGTGCCGTACGCGGCGGCGGTTGCCGGGAGCGCCACGTTGAGCTGTTTTGCAAGGTCGAGAGCGAGGCCGAGATCCTTGTGCATCAGCCGCAGCGGGAAACTAGGCGCGAAGTTCCCTGCCAAGATGAGGGGCGCTTTCACATCGAGCACGGCGGCGCGAGCCATGCTCGATTGCATCACTTCCACGAACTTTTCCGCGGCAACCCCCGCGCCGGTGACCAGGGCGAGGGCTTCGGCGAAGGCCTGGACTTCGAGCGCGAGGATCATGTTCATGGCGAGTTTGACGGCCTGGCCGGCGCCGTTCGGGCCGACGTGAAAGAATCGCTTGCCCAAGGCGGAGAGCACCGGCTGGACGCGGTCGAGCACTTCCCGCTTTCCGCCGATCATGAAGATCAGTTCGCCCTTTTCCGCGCCCCAGGTGCCGCCGGTCACGGGCGCGTCGAGAAAGTCGGCGCCGCGCTCCGCGCAGGCCGCGGCGATGCGCTGCGCCAGCGCCTGCGAAACCGTGCTTGAATCCACTAACACGCTGCCCCGGCGAAGACCGCCCAGCGCGCCCTTCGGCCCCCAGAGAACTTCTTCCAGCGCAGGCGGGTCGCTGACGATCGTGATTAGAATATCGGCCTGCGCCGCCGCTTCCTGGGGCGAATCCGCGACTCGCGCGCCTTTCCGTGCGAGCTCTTCCATTTTCTTCGCGGTGCGGTTCCAGACCACGAGTGGGAACGCCGCACGCAGCAGATTCTGCGCCATGGGCATGCCCATGAGTCCGAGCCCGATCATGCCGATTGTTGGTTTCATCCGAGTCCTCCGCCGCGCAAAGGAATATAACCTGCCAGCCGCCAGGAGATACAGAGATCCGGCAGGGAAAACTCGGGAGGGAAACAAAGAATCGGTTACGGCAGTGAGAATCGCCGATTACGACTTGGTCTGCGGAACGGAGTTCACTGCTTTGCTGGAGGATGCTTCGTTTTCGAGCGCGGTGGCGGATTCGGCGGCAACCTCGGCGATCCGGACGACGCACGCGTAGGGAATTTCAACGCGCAGGGTCTTCTCCTTGCCGCGCTGGGTGAATCGTTCTTCCACGTAGACGGACCGGCCGGTATCCGAGACGAGCGTGCCACACGCGGTGGACTGGATGACTCCAGCGCGGTAAGTGATTTCGACTCGTTTGCCACTCAGTGACTTATAGCATGGCATAGACGCATTCTGTCGGGAGGCGGTCGAGCGGTCAATAGTACCGACGGAAAGAACGGGGAAAGACTAACTACTCGTTCAAGCACCTTAGTGGTTCGAACTCGCAGCGCCGTGGGCCGCATCTGCGTGAGTTTCCGGAGCCGCCGGAGCGGCCTCGCGGAGCCGCAGGTCGGCAGAAGCCATCAGGACAAGCGGGGCCACAACGCCGAACGCGAGAAATGCGTACACGATGGGAAGCGCCCAGCCCAGCAGGCTGTCGCCGGCGCGTCCTGCCGACCAGCGCCACACCGCGGCCGCGACCACGAGCGCGGCAGCGACCGCGAAGTCGCGGCTCACGGGAGAAATCCCGACGGGACGGTGACAACCGGGGCACACCAGGTCGTTGGATAATGCCACCACCGCGCCGGCGGGAACGACAGTCAGGCAGGATGGGCATTTGCGAATCGCCAAGGACGTACCTCCAACAGAACGCATGAGAGTACCGGAATTGTCGCGCGGAGAAAAGGGGCTGGCGCGGCCCTGGCTAGACAGGCGCACTAGACGCAAAAAGGCATCGGAAAAGCCGCGAGCGAGGGTCACTCAGCCAAGAGGCGCTGGGCCGGCGCGAGCGGGGACGGGCGCGTTCAGGGCGCAGGCGGCAGAAGCGAGAACTCGACGCGCATGCGGAAGGGGTCGATGCGGTCGGCGCGGACGCGCACGCGGCCGCCCAGATGAAATAGGCGTTTGCCGCGCGCGCTGACGATGGACTGATCCTGCTCGCGATAGTAGCAGCGCTCTCCCGCAGCTTCCTCGAGCCGATCGAACGGCACCATGCCCTCGACGAAGATCTGCACCAACTCGACAAACAGGCCGAACTTCTGCACGGAGATAATCAGGGCGTCATATTCCTCGCCTAAATGCTGTTCCATGAATTGCGCGGTCTTCCAGTCCATCAGCTCACGCTCGGCGCCATCGGCGCGGCGCTCGGCTTCGGAGGATTCTTCAGCGATTTCTTCCAGCTCGACGGGGCGATAGGGACCCTGGCCCGGCCGGGGCGAGCCGAGCGTCGCCGGCTGCTTTTCCTTCCGGTCGCGGGCGCGACTCGACTGCGAAGCTTCGGCGTCCGGGGGCGCGGCCTGCGGATTGTCGAGCGCCCATTTCAGTGCGCGGTGAACGATCAGGTCCGGATAGCGGCGAATCGGCGAGGTGAAATGCGTGTATTCGTTAGTGGCCAGCGCAAAATGGCCGAGCGGGTCGGCGGCGTAACGCGCCTGGCGCAACGAGCGCAGCATGAGGTAGGAGACGATGCGCTCCTCGGGTTTGCCCGCGATCTTTTCCGTGAGCCGTTGATAGTGCTGCGGGCGGATGTCGAGTTCCTCCATCGCCGGGAGCGTGACCGTCATCGGGCGCATGCGGCTGTGGCTTTCGCGTCCGGGAACGCGCGCCTGGCCGTGCTTCACGGCGACGCGCCGCTCCGCGAGGTCGGGGACGCCGAGGGTGTAACCGAAGGCGCGCGCGAGCTCCTCGAATTCGAGCACTTTCTTCGGATCGGGCTTTTCGTGCACGCGGTGCAGCGAAGCGATCGCGCGCTGTTCGAGGTGACGCGCCACCGCTTCGTTTGCCGCCAGCATGAATTCCTCGATCAGGCGATGGGCGATGTTCCTTTCGCTGCGTTCGATGCTCACCATGAGCCCAAGCTCATCGAATTCGATGATGGGCTCCGGCAAATCGAAATCGATGGAGCCGCGTTGCATTCGCCGGGCGTTCAAGATCAGCGCCAGCTCGCGCATCAGCCGGAATTCGCCGGCCAAGGCAGCGTAACGCTGCGACATCTCGGGATCGTCTTCGAGCACTTTGTTGACGTTGGTATAGGTCATGCGCTCGGCCGAGCGAATCACGCCGCGCGCGAATTCCGCGTGCAGTGTTTTGCCTTCGCCATCCATGGCAAGCAGCACGCTCATCACCAGCCGCTCGACCTGCGGATTGAGCGAGCAGATGCCGTTCGAAAGCTCTTCGGGCAGCATGGGGACGGCGCGATTGGGGAAATAGACGGACGTGCCGCGTAGGCGGGCTTCGCGGTCGAGCACTGCGCCGCGGCGAACGTAATGCGCCACGTCGGCGATGTGCACCTGGAGTTCGTAACGCCCGGCGACGAGACGGCGGACGTGCACGGCGTCGTCAAAGTCCCGCGCCGTTTCGCCGTCAATCGTCACGATCGGCAAATCGCGGAAGTCCCGCCGGCCGCTCCGGTCGGCTTCGCTGACCTGCTGCGGGACCGCGCGCGCCTCGGCGAGCACGTCATCGGCAAATTCATGCGGGATGTGGTGCTTACGAATCATGATCTCGACGTCCACGCCGATTTCGCCCGGCCGCCCGAGGATTTCCACCACGCGGCCCGCCGCGCCCAGCCCGCCCTTCGGAAAACGCGTGACTTCCGCGTTCACCACCGCGCCATCGAGCTCCGGGAGGCGCACGCGGTGACCGGGCTTCTCCCCAGCGGGCAGGGCACCGAGTTTTTCGCGCAACGGCGGCGTCAGCTCGTCGCCCGGCGGGATCACGATCTCGTGAAGCAGGCGGGTGTCATACGGCAGCACTGCGTTGCCCTGCGGGCCGTAGCGGAAAAGGCCGACGACGGTGGCATGAGCGCGGCCAAGGATGCGGACGATGCGCCCTTCGGCGCGCCCGTCGTGACGACGGCGCTCAATCCGCGCGAGCACGCGGTCGCCATGCATCGCGTCGCCGAGATTGTTGCGACCGATGAAAAGATCGCCGTCCATCCCCGGCACCGGTGCGGCCGGAACGACGAAGCCGTAGCCATCCCGGTGGGTGACAATGCGGCCTTCGATGAGGTTCTTGTCGGCAACGAGCCTACGAGGGGTTGCGGGTGCGGCGGGTTTCGCGGCGGTAGGAGCGGGCCGCTGGCCAGCCAGCCGGTAGCGGCCGGAAGAGGCCTCCTCGACTTCGCCTTTTCGCTTCAGGCGAGCAATGATTTTGGGCAAAGCACGCCGGCCGCAGTGGCGCAGCCCAAGGGCGTGGGCAATCTCGCGAAGGCTGGCGGGCTTGCGGTCGCGGGCCAGGTGGGTGATGACGTCCTGGGCGGTGACTTCGTCCGCCTCGACTGGTTTTTGGGAATGCATATCGTCCGCGGTGCCATTCTACCGGGTCAGGGCAGCCGACGGGGCGCAACTTTTTTCGGTACCCCGGGTTAGAGAGGGCGAGAAGTAAAAACCCCCGCAGGCCGCTCACCTCAAGCGGTCCTTGCGAGGACTCACACCCCAGGGAAATACAAAAGGAGGCGGTTCCGACCTGGACCGCCTCCTTTTTTTGTCCATCTTCAATCGAACCGGCGATGCGGGGCGTGGGAACATGCGGGAGCAACGTGGTGCTTACGGGAGAAGCCGTACCTGCATTCCGATGCGGGAACCAGGTTCTGAGTCCACCGTGGGATTAACCGAGGGCTTTGACTTCCTGGGAATTCAGCATTTCGCGCACTTTGCGGATGAGATCATCGTGGGTGTACGGTTTCTGCAGCAGAGAAGAACCTGATTGCAGGGAACTCATAAGGGCGGTGGAATGGTCCGCATAGCCCGACATGTAGAGGATTTTCATATCGGGACGCGCGGCGACCAGGCTCTCCGCCAGCACCGGACCACTCATTCTAGCCATCACCACGTCGGTCAACAGGAGGTGCAGGCTGCCCTCGTGCCGACGTGCAAGTTCGAGGGCTTCCGCGCCATCCTTTGCCACGAGTACGTTGTATCCATTCTGGCAGAGAAGTTCACACGCCAAATTCCGGAGAGACTCTTCATCTTCGACCAAGAGAATCGTCTCCGATCCTTGCGTGGTTTGAGCTGGAGATTCGCGGAGTTGAGGCGCTTCGACGGCGCCTCCGGCCAAAGGCAGATAAATGAGAAACGTGCTGCCCTTCGTGGGTTCGCTCCGAACCATAATGCAGCCGCCGCTCTGCTTGACGAATCCGTAGGCGGTGGCCAGGCCTAGGCCGGTGCCCTTCCCGATTTCCTTGGTGGTAAAAAACGGTTCAAAAATATGCCGCTGCGTTTCTTCGTCCATGCCGATTCCGGTGTCGCTGACCGCCAGCCGGACGTATAGCCCGGGGCGCAAATCCGAGGACTGTGCGATGGAGCTTTCGTCCAATTCGGCATTGGCGGTCTCAATGGTCAACTTCCCGCCCTCGGGCATCGCATCGCGTGCGTTCACGGAGAGATTCATGATCACCTGGTCGATCTGCCCCTGGTCCGCCTTCACGCGCCCCAGGTGCGGATCGAGGAGGGTGGTCAGCTCAATATCTTCGCCGAGAAGACGCTGCAACATTCCTCCCATGTCCTTCACGATCATATTGAGATCGAGAATTTTGGGCTCGAGCACTTGCCGGCGGCTGAAGGTCATGAGCTGGCGGATGAGTGTGGCGGCGCGCTGCCCTGCCTTGCGAATTTCATCGATATTCTTGCGGAGCAGGTCGCCCGGAGTGACGCGCAATTCGAGCAGCTCGCTATAGCCAATAATCACGTTTAACAAATTGTTGAAGTCGTGCGCGATTCCGCCGGACAACCGTCCCACCGCTTCCATCTTCTGCGCCTGGCGAAGCTGGTCTTCGCTCTGCCGCAATGCGTCTTCGGCTCGCTTGCGCTTGGTGATGTCGCGATTGACGATCACCAGCTTCTCGACTTTTCCGTGGGCGTCGCGGACCACGCTGGCGGTCGACTCCAGGGTTCGCCACGTCCCGTCTTTATGCCGGATGCGGTATTCCAGCGGCAAGCCCTCGCCCGTCTCTCCCGCGTGTTTGGCAGCTTCCGCCACGCGCTGGCGATCCTCGGGATGGATTTGTTCAAAGGAAGAGGTGGTTTCCAAATCTTCGGGAGAGTAGCCCAGGATCCTGCGATACGCAGGGCTGTTATAAATCCTGTGGCCGGCGGTGTCCACGACCGCGATCATGTCGGCCGCGTTTTCGCTGATGAGGCGGAAGAGCTCTTCCCGATCGAACAGCCGGCGTCCGATCCGATAGATCTGCACCTGCTGGTAGATGACGTAAACGTCGAACAAGAGGACAAGCCCCAAGAGTCCGCGCACCGCCTGTCGCATGTTGAATGAACGAAAAGCATTCTCTTGGGGGTACAGGAAAGGGACGGTGAATGACAGAATTCCCAAGGTCAGGAGCAGGGTGACCAGGATGGCGGACGTCCAAAGCCACCACTGGCGCTGTTCGATCCGGCGCATGCGGACCCAAATCGGTTCGTCCCGCAATTCGCCGCCGGGGTTCAGCGGTTTTGCACTCTCATTTTTCATCGACAACAGAGGGAAGCAGAGACTAGGACATCTAATGGGAGCACTCGATGGAACGGAATGCCATGGTACTTCCACGCAATGTGTTGCTTTCATTAACCCGCGCGTGGGCGTACTGCCAGCTCCTTGACTGGACGCTTTTCGTTGAGAAACGCAGCGCCGCCAAAACAAGATCGGGAGAGTCCCTGCTGGAATTGGAGGATCGCTCCGGAGACGGAGGGTGGCGAAGAAATAAATCCGGCTAGAGGGCGCCCTTGGAGACGGGCACAAAACGAACGCGGACGAAGCGCCGCTTGCCGACCTGGACAATGCAATTGGCTGCGACGAGATACTCCGGCTTCTCGACCACTTGGCCGTCGAGCTTCACTCCCCCGCCGGAAAGGAGGCGGCGCGCGTCACTGCGTGACTTCACGCCTTTCACGCGCGCGAGGAGATCCAGAATGGATACGGGCTCTTCAATCTGAAGCTCGGCAGCAACCTCGGGCAGTTGCCGCTCCTGATGCACGGTCTCGAAATGGCGCTCGGCGCGCTCCGCTGCCTCTTCGCCGTGGTACAGGGAGACAACCTCGCGGGCGAGCTCTTTCTTGAGTTTCATCGGATGCAATTCACCGCTCTTGACGCGGCGCGTGCGATCCTCAATTTCTGGAACCGGCCAGCGCGTGACGTACTTGATCCACTCGAGCATCGTCTCATCGGAGATGCTCATCACCTTGCCGTATTGCTCTTCGGGAGGCTCCGTCAAGCCCACGTAGTTGCCGGAACTCTTGGACATGCGCATCTTTCCGTCGGTGCCCACGAGAATCGGGTACGTGATGCAGACGCAGGGGCGCATTCCAAAGGACTGCTGCAATTTGCGGCCGGCAAGAATGTTGAAGAGCTGCTCGGTGGCGCCAATCTGCACGTCGGCGCGGAGGTAGACCGCGTCGTAGCCCTGCAACAGCGCATAGAGGAATTCGTGCAGGCCGATCGGGTTGTTGGCTTCGAGACGTTTCTGGTAATTGTCGCGCACGAGAAACTGCTGCACGGTGAATTCCGACGCCATTGAAGCGAACTCGGGCATCGTGAGCTTGCTCAGCCACTCGTGGTTGTAGGCGACAATCGTTTTCTGCCGATCGAGGATGGTGAAGGCCTGCTCGGCGTAGGTGCGCGCCGCCGCGAAGACTTGCTCCTCCGTGAGGCGGGGACGTCCCTTGGACTTGTCGCTCGTGTCGCCGACCTGGGCGGTGAACGTCCCAATGAGAAAAATCACCTGATGACCGAAATCCTGGAATTGCCGGAGCTTGCGCAGGGTGATCGAGTGCCCGAGATGGAGATCGGGCTTGCTGGGATCGTAGCCGGCGTAGACGCGAAGCGGGCGATTGGCGGCTGCGGATTCGACCAGGCGATCGTGCAATTCCCTCGCCATCACACCGCCGATGGAGGAATCCCCGAACTCGGCGCCGAACATGATGGCCTTCACTTGCTCTTCAATGGAGATTTTCGTCACGCCGGCCATGATACCGTCGCGAGAAATGGAGGGCAAGGGAAGAGCGAACGGAGAGCAACGATGAGGTTTCAGTTACAAGAGCCTACGTCGGAGATGCCTCGGCATAACTTTTGAAGAAAGAATGGTGCCCAAGAGAGGACTCGAACCTCCACTCCCTTGCGGGAACTAGCTCCTGAAGCTAGCGCGTCTGCCAATTCCGCCACTTGGGCACAGTGCGCGGGAAAACGAAGCAAAATCATTCTGCCGCCCGCCCGGGGCTTTGTCAACGCGACCGGCATCGGCGAAGTGCGGGTGAGAGGCGGGGCGGGCTGTTCGAATCCAGCGCGGAATTCCTTATCGCATCGTGACAATCATGCCCACGGCTCCAAGTGTGCCTCCCACCCCGCCGATGATGGAGAGCCCCGCCTGCACTTCTGTCCAAGTAATCGACATCGTTTTCGACCACGGGCCGAACCCGCGAAAAGCCTGCCGTACTATAGCGCAGTCCAGTACTCATCCTTGGTGGTAGAATTTCTGCGCCTTGACCGAACGCGCTCCTAATCCAGAATATCGTCTGCTGACCGAATTTCGGCGGCTGTTCGAGGGCCGCATCTATAGGCATCGCTCGTCCAATCAGGGCGACTTCGTGGCGATGCATCTCTACGAGGACTTGTACGCGATTAACCGTTCATCGAAGTTGGTCGAGGCAATCCGACTCCTAGAAAGCGTGCTGAACGCGCAGAACCGCACGCGGGGAATCAAGGCACGCCGGGGCGACGGGACCTTCGGGGAAATCATTCCGGGCGAGAGGCCAATTGCCGATGCTGGATTCGCGGTGGCGCGAGGGCCGATTGCAACCGTTGAAATCGGGGTCGAAGTGAAAATTCTCGCCAAAGCGATGATTAAGCAGATTGACCGCGTGACGGGTGACCTTCTAAAGCAAGTAGCGCATTTCAAGCGGGGCGGCCAAACAGCAATCAGCGTCGGAGTCGTCGGTATCAATCACGCGGCTCACACCGTGGGCTATGAAAAGGACCGGACAACGCGCACAACGGGGAAGGGCGGATTTCTACACCCGTTTCAAGAAGCAGGTGATGCGGAGCGCCGGTTACGCGTCGATGCCGCGCCCGCGTTTGACGAGTTCATTGTTCTGCGGTACCGCGCTACGAACGAAGACCCTTTCCCGTTTGAGTGGGTGGACTACAATGCGACGAGGCAGGATTATGCAGCAGCCCTTGCTCGCATCAGCCGAGAATACCAAGCGCGGTTTTAGCGCGCAGCAGCCCGGCGCTTGATAACGAATGGGCGTAATTCGGGAAATAACTCTTGCGGGTCAGATTCCAGACGAGCCTTTGATTTCTTGAAATAGGACTCATCAATTTCAACCCCAATGCCGTTTCTTCCGCAGTAAGCCGCTGCCAAGAGGGTCGTTCCGGTACCCATGAATGGGTCCAGAATCGTGTCGTCGGTAAAGGAAAACATTCGAACAAGGCGGTACGCAACCTTGGGCGGGTAAGGTGCTGGATGCTGTCTTGTGGATTCCCCCGGCATGGTCCAGATTTGCTGGAACCAATCGTGGTGCTCTTCTTTTGTCAACCGAGAAGTGTTGCGTTGCTCCTCTGTGGGCTGTCGGTATCCGCCCGGCTTTCGTAGCATCAGGATGAATTCGACGTCGTTCTTGATGATCGCATTCGGCTCGTAAGGCTTGCCCAAGAAACTCGAACCATTCTCCACTTCATACTGAGCGTTCGAAATCTTGTACCAGAAAATCGGAGTGAGGTTATCGAAACCAATTTTTCGGCAACGGACAACGATATCCGCGTGCAACGGCATGACCATGTGCCGCCCATGCCTCTTACGGGAAAGACAAACGTCTCCAACGACGCAAACCAGCCTGCCGCCCGGCACTAGAACGCGCAAACAGTGACGCCAAACCTTATCTAGCTCGTCATGGAATTTTTCGTAGTCCGAAACAAGCCCAAGCTGGCTCTTGTTCGCAGGGTATTCTTTCAGAGTCCAATAGGGAGGAGATGTTACGACCAAGTGGACAGATTCGTCGGGAATCCAGCCCATCTCGCGGGCATCGCCCCAATGCAAGGTTTGGCTTGTTTTCCTGATTTCCAACCGGGTTGACGGCATCGCTTGGATGATATGCGATGCAGCGAGGCTTTTCAACTTCTGTGGGTAGCGATTGTCAAAAATGCTTGGGAACTGGCCGCGCCGGAAACCTGCAACGAAGCGCATCGCACCGCGTTAGGCGTGAATCGTTTGGCACAGTGAGCGGGAAAACGAAGCAAAATCATTCTGCCGCCCGCCCGGGGCTTTGTCAACGCGACAGGCATCGTGGGAGAGCCTACTCATATCGTATCCCCCTGGTGAAGTTGAAGTGTGCGACTCCGAAGAGGCGATAAGGAGATGGCCGCCCGGCGGGGGATGAGAGGCGGGGCGTCTTGCTCGAATCCGGCGCGGAATTCCTCGCGCCGGACGCCCGTTTCATGGGTATCGGGCGACCTGAGTGTCACCCCTCATTCTGAACGAGAGCACCCCAGCGGCTTGACATCCCTTTCTCTCCGGGAGTGCTATAATTCCGCCAGTAGGCCCGCTCGGGCCAAGGCAACCGCGGGGACTCGTCGTGGCCCACCGGGCCGGAGGATCCCATGGAAGCGATACAAGGGAACCTGCTCACCATCCTCATGGGTGCGTGGGGAGTAGTTACTGCCAGCCTGATTCTCCTGCTGATTTGGCGCGCCATGCTCGAAAGCCACGAGGAAGATCAGATCTTCCTGGATGCGGCCGGCGACGCGATGGCGCGTGAACAGCGGGAAATTGTCGGGAAGATCGGACGGCTGTCCAAGCCCATCACAACGCTGATGGTTCTTTCCGGGGTCCTGCTGCTGGGGGTCGCCGGGGTGTGGCTCTGGCAGGGCTTCAAGAATTTTTAGAAGACCTACGAGCCCGGATGGGGCGACGGCGGCGCGGTTGTGATCGAATCACAGACCGCAGAGGTGTGGTTGTGTACGATCAACCACCGGTCGCCCTGCTTCTCGAGAACTAATGTAGTGTGCCCCCGGGCGGTGGTTGGTTTGCCGTCCACCATGGCTTGGAATTCCCACTGATAGGTCGCCCAGGCCACTCCCCCTCGCGTATAGATGTAGGAATTGTGGCGGTCGAGCCGCAGACTGCTGAGACGCTCGCGCTGGCGCTGATAGGCGGCAAGATAGGCGGCCCAGCCCATCAGGGGCGGCTCGTATTCGCCGCTGACGACCGTGACATCGTCAGCGTAGAAGCTGTGCATCAGGTTGGTGTCCCCCACCTGCCAGGCCCCGAGCATCTCCGAAATCTCATGGTCGATCCGCTGTGGGTCGGGCAGCAGTGCGTCGGCATTGACGGCTGGCTGGTTCTTTTTCTGGTCTTTCGACTTGCTCTTTTTCTGCCCGGCCAGCGCTGCGCAGGGAAGCAGCAGCGCGATCAATCCCGCGGCGAGCCAACGACGATTCATTTTCCCCCCTTCCCATGCCCCCGAATGGAATCTTTCGGAGAATAGCACGAAAGCTGGAGACAGATTTCCGCCGGCGTTCGTGGCGCGTTGCCCCTAAGGAACGATCAAGCGGCGTCACGCGCGAGGCGAAATCCGTAGTCGGCGTACTGAAATTCCGGCGGGATGCTCGAACGGGCGGCACAGCGCGAGACCTTGGTGTAATGGCGCCAGGAACCGCCGCGCGAGGCGCGCCGCTTTCCTTCGGCAGGGCCCTGTGGGTTGCGTTCGGGAGAAGCGGCGTAGTAATCGGGCGAATACCAGTCGGCGCACCACTCATGGACGTTGGCGCCGATGTCGCGCAATCCGAAACCATTCGGCGCATCTTGTCCCACCGGCTCGGGACCTGTCTTCCATCTGTTCGCGTAATCAGGCAGCGATTCCGGAGGCGCATCGCCCCAAGGATAAAGCTTGTCTTCGAGACCGCCGCGGGCGGCGCGCTCCCATTCGGCTTCGGTGGGCAGGCGGTAGTGGTGCCCAGTCATCCGGCTGAGCCAGTCTCCGTATTCAACCGCGCCGAACCAGGAAACCGTTACAACCGGCTGCGCGGGATTCGAGAAAGCCGGATCCTGCCAGTGAAGAGGGGAGCGATGTCTTGTGGCGGCAAGGTAACAAGCATACTCAGCGTTCGTCACCTGGCAAACGGCCAGGTCGAACGCATCGACCCAGACGCGATGCACGGGCCGTTCGTTGTCCTGGCCCGCGTTCGAGCCCATCCAGAACCAACCCTCGGGAATCCGCACCGTCGCTGGCTCGATGAACTCGCGGGCCGAGGAGAAAGCAGAAGGAGCGAATTGGCGATCCGATGCTGCCATCGGGAGGAATCCAACTTCTCACGTCAGCGGCAACGCTGGGCAGATCCTCAGTGCGCCGCCGCTTTCGACTGGCTTAGCAAATTCACGAACAGGCGGTAGGCGCCGGGCACTCCGGCGGGCAATTGCCGGAAGAACGAAAGGCCGGTGTAGATATACACGCCTTTGCCGTCTCGCGCCGTCACCAGACTGCCGAGGGCTTCGTCTTCGCCGGGATCGCGCAGCGCGAGCACGGCCTGGTAGCGCGGATCGAATTTGCCCCAGTAATACAAGCCGCGCTCTTGGACCCAGCCTTCAAAATCCTTCATCGTGATCTTGTTCGGAACATTCAGCACGGAACTATCGGGCACGGCAAATCGCACGGGCGAATTCTCATCGGTCGTGCGCGCCCCCTGGCCGGTGATGGATGCCGGGAAGGGCGCCGGCTGCAGCCGGTTCCACACATCCGAATGTTCATACTGCACGACGAGCGTGCCGCCCTGCTTGACGTATTCGAGCAAGCGCTCGTTGGCGCGGGCCACGTCCGCGCACAATTCGTAGGCGCGGATGCCGATCACGATGGCGTCGAAGCGGTGCAGGTCGCCAAACGCGAGCTGCACTTCATCGAGCATCTCGACGCTGATGCCGAGTTGCCGCAACAAATCGGGAACGGTGTCATTGTCGGCGGCGACGTAGCCGACGCGGAGATGCGCTGGCATGGCAAGGCCGAGCACGTGCACGGCGGCGTCCGCGCGCTCCGTCCAAGTCCGCGTGGGCAGCGAAGGCAGCGGCTCAACCGATTCGCGGAACGTCTCGCTGCCGCGGCGCGCCCAGGGCTTCAACGCGTAGGCGCCTTCGGCGGGATGCGCGGGCGGCGTCACGTTGAAACGCACGAGTTGATCGCCGGGGCCCGTGAAATGCAGCAGGGCGATCGGCGCGACGCTCCAGCCCGCCGGCGCGTCCAGGCTCGGAACAACATCCGCGGCCGCGGTTGCATGATAACGAACGCGCGCGAGCAGTTCGATTTGTTTGGCGGCGCTGTTCTCCGGCAGGATGATTTGCCGCGGCTCCACGGTCAGCGAAACCGCAGGCACAAGCTCGAGCGGATACGTCAGCACTTCCGTGGACGTTGCCTGGACCGCAACCGCCGGGATCTTCACTGTGAATTCGTAGCCGTCCACGCTGGCCTGCAAAACCGCCTGCACCAACGGCGGCGGCCAAGGCAGAATCGCATCGGCCGGCGAGGAGGACGGCTTCGCATCCGCGGGAATCGAGACCGTAAAATGCGCCGTCTGTCCCTCCGCCGATTGTTTCGCAATTTGCCAACCGGCCGGCAATTCGAGCCCGGTCGCCTGGAGGTTCACCGAGCCGATGCGCGGCGCGTCCGCCTGGATGACCTGTACGGATTCCTCCTCGCCAGCAACCCATTCGTGGCGATCCGCACGCACCTCGAAGTGCAGCGCCATCACGTCCGCGAGCGCCCGATTAATCTTGTCGCGGAGGCGGTCGAGTTCCCAGGTTGCGGCGGCCGACTCGGCGCCGGAGCCTGCGGAGAGTTCTTTCCGTGCAGCAACAATCTCGTTGCCGGCCGTGGCCAGATCCTTCGCCGCATCCGGCCAGTTCAGCGCGAGCGCCGCGCGGCCGGCGGACTCGATTTGCGCCTGCGCCTGCGTCAACGCCGATTGCAGAACCGGCCGCAAACCGGGAAAGCGGCTCGCCAGCGACGAAATGGGCTCGGCAAATTCTTCGAGACCGCCAGTTAGTCTTGCTACTGATCCGTTCGCGACTTCCAAATATATCGGCCGGCGAAAAAATGCGGCACCCGAAGCGGCGGGAGTTCCCTGCGACCGATGCTGCGAGCGACCCTCAATCCCCATTTCGATGTAGCTTTTCCCCCAGAGCGCCGAAATCTCATCAACGGGCACGCGGAAAGCGCCTGCTGTATCGTCCCGCGCCGGCTGCAGAACCAGGGGTGTCCACCAGGGCTCGAGTCCTTCCGCAACCTGGCTGGGAAACGCTCTAGTGTCGGCCGCCTGCGCCACCGCCTGCGGGGTCAGAATGCCGGAAGCCTGGTGCTGGCCGTGGCCACCATGAATGCCACCCCATCCGTTGATGACGATCTGCGGACGAAACGTTCGAATGACACGCACCATGTCTTCGAGCGCAATGTTGTCCCAGAATTTCAGTGCTTCCTCAGCGCTCTTCGAGTACCCGAAATCCGGCGCGCGAGTGAAAAACTGGCGGACGCCATAGATTTTGTCGGCGGAGAGGAGTTCTTGAGTGCGAACGATGCCCATCTGATCGCCCTGCTCGGGCCCGATAGCATTCTGACCTCCCTGCCCGCGGGTGATGGTCAAGACCGCCACATCGGCGCCGCGGCCATGCGAAAGGTAGGCGAGCAGGTTGGGCCACTCATCGTCGGGATGCGCCGTGATAAAGAGAATGCGCGTGGTGACGCGCGCGTGCTGGATCGCCTCGACCGTCTCGGGAAGCGACTGTGCGGCGGCGCGCGCCGGCGCGAGCCCCGCCAGGAAAAATCCCGCCAGAAACAAACACGTCAGCCGATGTCTCATCCAGACGCCTCCGCGAATGGCCATTCCCTTCTGGCGCGCGAACGCACCAGGAACAACGTTGCTCCTGCCGCGATGACGGCGATTCCGCCGACGGCGAACCAGCCGGTCGCCGCAAACACGCCCGCCCAGCCGAGAATCGCGAGCAGCGCGGGTGCCGGGTACAACCACATTTTCCACGGACGGCGCTCCGAAGGCCAGTGGCGATGCAGCAGCATCAATCCCACGGCCTGCCCGATGAATTGGACGAGGACGCGCATGGCCGTGATGGCGCGAATCACGTCGCGCAAACTGAAGAGCAGGCTGAACAGGCATCCGGCGGCGCAGAGCGCGGCGAGCGAGATGTGAGGGAATTGTTTTTTGGGATGCACGCGGCCGAACACGGAAAAGAAATTTCCGTCGAGCGCCGCCGCATACGGAATGCGCGAATAACCCAGCGTGAGCGAGAACAGCGACGCGAAGGCGACCCAGAGAATCAGCGCGGTGGCAAACGTGGCGGCGTGCGGGCCGTAGATGCTCTCAAAGAACGTGCTGACGATGAACTGCGAATGCTGCGCCTGCTGCCAGGGAATCACGCCCAGAATGCTGGTCTGCATGGCGAGATAGAGCACGGCGATCCCCGCGATCGAAAGAAAGATGGCGCGCGGAATATTCCGCTGCGGGTCTTTGATCTCGCCACCGAGGAAGCAGGCGTTGTAGTAGCCCCAGTAGGTATAAATCGTCTCCACCGTTGCGTGCCCAAGGCCGACAAACAGCAGCCAGGAAATGTCCCACGCGCCCTTTGGGTAGGTGAACGCGAGCGAGGCGTGGAAATGCGTTGCGCCCGCCCAGATCACCCAGCCGACCGTGCCGATGACGCCCAACCAGAGAAAAAGCGAGATTTTTCCAACGGCGGTGATCTTCCGGTAGAGCAGCACGAGAAGCAGAATCACCAGCCCGCCGGCGAGCGCTTTCTGGCTGTAACGTCCGAGCGGTACAAGGTACGTAAAATACTGCGCAAAACCGATGCTGCCCGAGGCCATCACCAGCGGCGCCTGGATGATCGTCTGCCAGATCAGCAGGAACGAAAGCATCCGGCCCCAGCGCCGCGGCCCATAGGCTTCGCGGAGATAGACGTAGCTGCCACCCGCCTGCGGCATCGCGGCGCCCAGCTCCGCCCAGACGCACCCATCGAGCAGCGCCAGCACCGCGCCCGTCACCCATGCAAGCAGGCATTGCGGCCCGCCCATGTCTTGAATCACGAGCGGGATGACGATGAACGGCCCGATGCCCACCATGTCGATCATGTTGAGCGCAGTGGCCTCTTTCAGGCCGAGGCCGCGGACGAGTTTTTCAGTTTCAGGCACGGCGATTGGATGCGCCAAAGAGGCCCAAAGAATAGCAAAGAACCGGAGCCCCGCCAAAAATCCTTCTCCGATGCCGGCCGCTTGGCCTCCTGGGTGAGTGCCTGAGATTCTTCCCGTTCGCGCTAGAATGCTTTGCCATGGAAGCTGAAGCACCGAGCTGGCCCGGGCAAGGCGAACTCCGCGTGAAGAAGACGGCACGGCGGCCTTGTTCGGGACTCGCTCACGCCGGGGTGTTTTTCGCAGCTCTCCTTGCCACGCAATTCTTCTTGGCACTGCCCGCGCGCGCGGACGGGTTGCCCCTGCCACCGCAGGCGCACGAGGCCCTGGACAGGATGTACGGCGGCGATCCCGATGCGGCGATCGAAATCGCTCGCGCTATCGAGAAAGAACAGCCGGACCATCCGCTTGGATATCTCCTCGAGGGCGAAGCGCGCTGGTGGAAGATTTATTGCGCCGCCTGCGAAATCCGATGGGGGATGGTGGATGCCTGGAAGAAGCCGAAAAGCCCCAGCGATGACGAATACTTCGCGCTCGCCGACCGCGCGATTCGACTGGCCGAAGGGCAGCTCAAGAAAAACGAAACGGCGGAGATGCATCTTTACGCCGGGCTGGGTTACGCGCTCAAGGCGCGATTGTACGGCCTGCGCGACGAGCGCCGGGCCACCGCGCGCACGGGCGTTGCCGCGCGCGACCATCTTCTGCACGCAACGCAACTCGATCCAACTATGGCCGATGCCTACACCGGGCTCGGCCTTTACAACTACTACGTGGATACGCTTTCGCCCATGGTGAAACTGCTGCGCTTCTTTATGGGCATCCCCGGCGGAAACAAGAGAGAGGGAATGCTGCAGCTCGAGCGGGCGATGAATCAGGGCGAGTTGACGGCGGTCGAAGCGCGATTCTACTACGCGAAGAATCTGCGTACTTACGATCAGCAGTACGAGCGTGCCGATGGAATCGCGCAGCCACTCGCCGAGCGTTACCCGCAGAACCCGCTCTTCCTGCTTCTGCTCGGCAATCTGAACGTCGAGCTGAGTCGCAACGAAAAGGCGGCCGGCTACTTACACGCGGCCGAAAAATTAACGATTCGCGATTCTGCCTGCTCCGACCGCGTGCGCGAGATCGTGAGGACGTTTCTTGCCATGCTGCGCTAGTTCGCTCCGCACGCTCGGACGGCGCATAGCCATACATTCCCCCACTCCGAAATCGCGAACCACGGCAGATTGAATGATTGTCTTCAGGGCGAAAACCACTACCGGCGGGCGGCTTCTTCCTGTTCGAATGCGTGATACGAGGAGCGCACGAGCGGCCCGGCTTCGACGTGCTTAAAGCCCATCTGTTCGCCGAGGCGCTTGCATTCGGCGAATTCATCGGGGTGAACGAAGCGGACAATGGGCAGGTGATCGCGCGTCGGCTGGAGATACTGCCCGAGCGTCAGGATGTGGGTGCCCTGCGCGGCAATCTCTTCCATTGCCCCAAGAACTTCCTCGCGGGTCTCGCCGAGCCCGAGCATCATGCCGGTCTTCGTGGGCATCTCCGGCGCCAGCGTGCGCGCGCGGCGGAGCAGCTCGAGCGATCGTTGCCACGCAGCGCCCTTGCGCACCTGCCGGTAGAGGCGCGGCACAGTCTCCATGTTGTGGTTCAAGACGTCGGGCTTCGCGGCAATCACAACTTCGAGCGCCGGCCAGACGCCGCGGAAATCCGGGATCAGCACTTCGACTTTGCAATCCGGAACACGCCGGCGAATCTCCTCAATCGTGCGCGCGAAGATTGCGGCGCCACCATCGGGTTCGTCATCGCGATTCACGGAAGTGACTACCGCGTAGCGCAGACCCATTCGTTCGGCGGCTTCGGCCACGCGTTCCGGCTCGCCTTGATCCGGCGGGCCGACCGGCCGACCCGAAGGCACCGCGCAGAAGCCGCAGGCGCGCGTGCAGATATTTCCGAGGATCATAAACGTGGCGGTGCGGTGCTCCCAGCATTCACCCATGTTGGGGCAGCGCGCGCTCTCGCAGACCGTGTGCAGGTCGAGCGTGCGCATGAGGCGTTTCAGGTCCTGATAATTCGGCCCGCCGAAAAACCGCACGCGCAACCAGGGCGGGCGCGGATGCGACTCCGGCGGTGGTACATCTCCTAGTGGCGAATTCGAGATGATATTGAAAGGTGAGGCCATCAGCCCAAGCCTGAGTTTTTCATCTTACCCGCCCGCACGCCATGAGACAAGCGGGTACGCCTGATGGGGTGAAGGAGACGAACCAAGAATCCTTCGTATGTTCGAGCGAAACTGCCTCCGGGAGCGAGGCTACTCGAGGTGCAAATGGTGAAACCTGGCGAACTCCAGAATCAAAAACAGGTGTCTAAGTTGTTCAATTTGAACCACACATGATACGACATCTTTGTTGTATATTTACAACACACTCTCTCTGTTGGGCCGCGAAGATAGCTCAAGTGTAAGAAAACAAATCACTAAAATCATGGCAGAGAGGCTGTTGAAATGCTACTTTAAGTTGCTCGAGAGTCTGTGTGACCAATCAAATCACGATCGAGCAGCCAGTCGAAACCGAAGGCGGCGGCTTGCATACCGCCGTCCGCTCCCACCTCCGGCTGGTTCCAGCACCCGCCGATACGGGGATCGTTTTCCGCCGGGTAGACCTTGATAACTTCGAAATCGAAGCGCACGTTGGCAATGTGGCGCGGGTGAGTTATGCCACCAGCCTGATGAAAAAAGGCGTGCTCATTTCGACCACCGAGCATCTGCTAGCGGCGCTCTATTCGTGCGGTGTCGACAACGTGTACGTCGAAATCGACGCGCTCGAGGTGCCGATCCTCGACGGTTCCGCGAAGCCCTTCATTGAGATGCTGGAGCGCGCCGGGATTCGCCGGCTGCGGCGCCGCCGGCGTTACCTTCAGGTCGTGAAGCCTCTGGAATTTGAGGACAGTGACCCGAACAAGCCGGGGCAGATCCGGCGCATCGGGATCTATCCCTGCGACCAGTTCCGCGTCCACTGCTACATTAATTATCCGCACCCGCTGATCGGCAGCGAAGAGTTCGAACTAGATGTGAATCGGGAGACGTTCAGCCGCGAGCTGGGGCCGGCGCGGACGTTCGGCTTTCTGCATGAAGAAGCGCAACTCCGCGCGGTCGGTTTGATTCGCGGGGTCTCCTATGACAACGCCGTGGTGCTCGATCGCGAGCGCATCCTGAACGGCCCAACCCGCTTCCCCGACGAGTTTGTCCGCCACAAAGCACTCGACCTGATCGGCGATCTCGCGCTGCTGGGGCGTCCGCTGAAGGCGCTGGTGGTTGCGCACAAGGCCGGGCACGCCTTGCACACACAACTCGTCACGCGCCTGCTTGCTGATCACTCGCTCTGGGTCGAAACCTCTGGCGAGGCTCACGCTCCCTTACCGGAGTTCGCTGCATCGCGCCGCGTTGCCGCCAACGACTAATCCCAGCCGAAGGCGACCTGTCCCCTGCCATCCTGAACCTTGATCGAATTGCGGCGAAGGATCACCGGCAGACCTATTTCCATTGCGATCCTCGGTCGTGCCGGTGACGGTATGGTCCGGATTCTCTCAGGACAGCCGTGCAAGACAGCAGGCTGCTGCATGGGTCTGCAACGGGCTGCGCACGTGGAGCGTCGTCTTTGATTCCACACAACTTCACCCAGTGCCCTTCATCAGGAAATAACAGCGCCGTACATTTGTGGATTCTCTTTTTCTTGTTGTGCCATCAAAGAAGAGCAGACCAGCTCCCCTCCGAGAACGATATCGAGCCACAATAGCGGTATCAGATGTCCATTCCCGATAGTTGTACGACGAATCGAATCGCAGAGAAAACGCGCAGAGGTTGGGGCAAATAACCCAACAATCGTGAGTTCATTGCTGTCTGCTGCAAAGCGGAAGAGTGCAAGTCTCTGAAAAGGCGCAGTTTCAAGAGCTAGCCAAAGCGATTCTTCGGCAAAGCAAATGCAACGGCTGTTCGCTGTGTAGCCTGAACAAGTTCAGGCAACAGATTATCCGGGGCCAGGTACAGCTTTAAGTCTTAATCGCAGATTCCTGATCGTTGAAGAACGCGACAGCGTCTTACATAAGGAGGAAAGCCCGTGTTAAAGCGACTGGTGTTTTCTCTACTCGGGCTCATGATGCTCATGAGCCTGGGAGGCATCAAATCAAGCCCATTGACGGTAGTGCTGGGGGGCTCGACCGCCTACGCGATGCCGATGTTTGCGCGCAAGCTCGGCGTCCCATGTGAAACCTGCCACACCACCATCCCGCGGCTTAACGAAACCGGCTACAAGTTCCGCGCCGCTGGCTTCCGCTTGCCAGAACAGATCGGCAAGCCGGACGAAAAGAAATTCGACCTGGGTGACATCTTTTCCGCTCGTGGCCAGGCGCGCTATGACACCCAGGTGACGAACCAACCGAATGGTGCCGCCGTCGCCAACCTCGTGAGCGGTGCCCCCGGTCCCCGCACGACTACGAATGCACTCAGCTTCCAGGAGTTCACCCTTTACCCCCTCACCGGCGCTTGGGGAAAGTACTTCAGCTCCATGTCGGAGTTGTCATTTTCGCCGGAGGACTTCATCGAAGTTGAGAACGCTTACGTTCGGTTCAACTACGGCAATGCAGACAAATTCTTCTCCGCACGCGCCGGCATCTTCCACCCCTGGGAAGGCTTCGGAGCATCGGATCGCCCGTTCTCTAACGCGCGCACGTTGTTTCAAACCAGTCCGATTTCGGCGGGGGGCAGAGCCGTCCCCTACGTTTTCCAACCGTGGGGCCTGGATGAAGCAGGCCTCGAAGTTGGCGGAGATATCAAGAAGCTGTCGCTCCGCGCAGCCGTGTTAGGCGGCACCTTCATGCGGTGGGACAGTGAAGCGAACGCCTTCCTTCCGTTCCCGGCGCAGACCGGACCGTGGAAGGGCGCAAACCAAGCTGTGGCGGCACTGGGCAAGCCCTTTAATTCGATAGCGCACAGTACACCTGACTTCTCGGCGAATGCTACCTACCTCCTGCATCCCGACGGCGGTGCGATCACGGTCGTCTATTACCGAGGCAACATTGCCACGCCGACGGCGTGTACGGATGGCACCCTAATCGGACAAACCAACACAACGACCGGAGAGGTCTGCGGCGTAACAGCGTCCACGACCGCTTCACCCTTCGGCACGGTGGGTAATACCGACTTTGACTTCTCCTCAAGCACTGCGTTCCGCAATAATTTTGATCGGTTTGCGGCGTATGCATCCTATCCGATCGGGAAACGGTTCCTCCCCATGGCTGGGTTCCACTACGGGCGCGACACCAATCCGAACGGCACCAAGTTCGACAGCAAGGGTGCCTTTGCCGAAGGCGCCTACACGATCAACCAATACGTGACGGCCGGGGTACGGTATGACTGGTTCCATCCCAACACCACTAAACTAAACTCGCAGTGGGCCATCACTCCGTACGTGAACATTCCGTTGCAGAACGGTATTCAATTTATCGCGGAATACCAGCACCGGGATTTCGAGCTTAGTGCTGTGAACCATAGGCAAAACGATACCATTCAGATCAGATTTATTTTTATCAAGTAGCGCCTTGCAAGAACTCGCGGGCAGGGCAGGTCACCCTGCCCGCGAGATGTTCGTCCTGCGACTTGGTTCTAACTGCGGGGATGGATCGCTAAGGCCATGCGAAGACTTCCTTCACTGATTGCGATCTTCTTCATTGCCTTGGTCGGTAGCGCGTTTGGCCAGACCGGGGGGCGAGACCTCTATGTTGCCAAGTGTTCCGCCTGCCATGCCCCGGATGCCAGCGGCAACAATACGATCGGGCGAAGCCTGAAGCTCAGCGACATGCGTCCCGCGATCAAGAACATGACAGATGAGCAACTGAGGCAGATCATTCTCGAGGGCAAAGGCAGGATGCCGCGCATCAAAAACTTCGATGACGAGAAGGTCCGCAACCTGATTCTCTTCCTGCGTGACCTCGCTGCGGGTAATCCCAACACCGGACGAGCGGTAACTGAAGCTCAGGCGCAACCGTTGCCCCATGTGGATACGGTTTTTCAGGACAAATGCACCGCGTGTCACGCTCAGGACGGTACCGGCCGGACCACCATCGGCAAAAGTCTGAAGATTCCTGACTTGACGTCAGCGGCTGTGCAGAGCCACAGCGCTGAGGAATTGGCAGAGGTAATCAGCAAGGGCAAAGGCAGGATGCCGGGTTACGCGAAGACTTTCAATCCTGTGCAAGTCGGCCAATTTGTATCGTACATCCGCGGGTTAACCCAGAGCAGCGGAGAGAGAGCGCCAGTTGAAAGCGCAAAGCCGTCGGTGTCAATTCCACAGCCGCCGCCTTCGCTTCCCACCCAAGTGACGGGGCAGCCGGAGTCGAAACCTCCGGCTCCCAACTCGGCAGGCGGCACTGCCCGGAAGAAGTCATCGGAAGTGGAGCAAAGGAACACCGTGGAACCAAAGCTGAACAAGGTGCAGGCCGCTACGACTGCACCCAGGAGCGGGCGGCAGATTTACATCGCCAAATGTTCCGCCTGTCACTCGAGTGACGGTTCGGGCGCGGGCACGATCGGCAAGAGTATGCGGATTCCGAGCCTGACCTCGCCACAAGTGCAGGCGCAGAGCGACGAAACCCTGGCAAATGTGATCAGCAACGGCGCGGGCAAAATGCCTGGGTACAAGAAGAAGTACAGCCCGGAACAGATTCAGTTGTTAGTTGCCTACATTCGCGAATTGGGAAGGAAGCACTGATTTGCGCTTGTGCAGGAGCAAGTAAGACGATCTCTCGGCGGCCAGTAGGGCGGCATGTGAATGCCGCAAGGCCGTCGAGTTAAGCGATAAAGGAGGAAAGACCAATGGAGCACTCGATGAAGGAAGCATGGAAACCACTGCTGGCAGCCATGACGCTGTTGGCGGTCTCTCTGATATCACCTATTTCATCTGCACAAACGAACCCGAGTCAAGATCTCTTCAAGTCAAAATGCGCCATGTGTCATGGCCCGGACGGCGCTGGAAAGACAGTCATGGGCTCAGCGCTTAAGATTCGTGACCTCCGGTCCGACGATGTCCAGAAGCAAACCGATGCCGACCTCAACCGAATCGTCACAAAGGGGAAGAACAAGATGCCGGCCTTTGACGGCAAATTGAAGAAGGAGCAGATCGAACAGTTGGTTGGCTACATTCGCTCCCTAGGCAAGAAGCAGTAATTTTTCGCTGGCGTAAGAATCAGCGTTTTCCACTGCGTGTACATGCGCGCGCGCCGCGGCTGTCGTTGGAGGGTCTCCCTAGTTGTGATTTAGGTGATCGATAGCGGAACACGATCATGCATCTTACCGAAGAAAAGTATTGGGAGGAGAGGGAGCTGTATTCAGGACTGATTCGTCTGCATATTCTCCGCAGTGCCGAGGAAGAAGGGGTTTTTGGCCTTGGAATGATCGAACAACTTGCCCGGCATGGTTACAAACTCAGCGCTGGCACACTATACCCCCTGCTGCACAGTATGGAAAAGAAAGGGCTTCTTCACTCGCATGAACAGGTGAAAGCGGGCAAGATTCGGCGTATTTATAAGTCCACTCCCAGCGGCCGGAAGGCTCTATCCATGGCGAAGGAGAAGGTACGCGAGCTCTTTGGTGCTCTCTTTGAGGATGAACCGAAGCGGAAGGGCCGAAGAAAACGAACTTGACTCTTGGGAGGGTGGCCGACTCACGGTCCGGTGAGGAGATTTTGGCTGGCGCATCCTTTGGCGCAACCTCAAGGATGCGATCTTTCGAAGGCCTGTGCCACATTCCATTCGAATATCGTTCAGTACTTGATTCCCTGTTGTTACATCTTCTGCTGTCCTTCGCATTGTTACATCCAGTCCCCATTCGAGAATTGGGCTTTAAAGTGGGGGGCTGTCCGCTGAGGCGGGGTGTTCCATTTCTGAGCGAATCACGCCAGTCTGATCGACGAAGAAGTGTCTCTGCCCCGTTGTGCCCGGCATAACTGGATCCGCTTGAACAGAGAACGCAGCCACGCCGGGCACGGAACAACCCTGGGCGGGAGCAGGAATTGAGGGTCCTGGCCGGTACGTGAACCGATAGCCGCTTTTCTCAGGAGAGCTTCCGCTGCCTTCGCCCGAGAGCACAGTGTCAATCAATTTCGCCTCGTCGCACGAAGCTGCCGTTTGATTCGCCATTCCTCCCAGCGTCTCCAGGCTTGGCGGGAACCCATTGCCGTACGTCGCGGAATATTCAACGGCTGCAGTGGTGAGGGTGCGAAGCGAGCCAACGGCCGAGGCTTCGTTGGCTGCCATGCGAGAGCGCAATAGGTTTGGGATCGCGATTGCCGCGATGATCAGGATGGGAATCGTCGCCAAGCCGAAATACCCTAGCGCAAGCCCGGTGATTGCCATTCCTCTTCCTTTCAGACGGCCCGCACTTCGACGAATCTCGGAAAGTGAGATGTGGCCTAGGATCACTGCGACGATCGCCGCCGGCAAGAACAAAAAAAGAATGCCGCAGATCAAGCTGCCGATGGCCTTCCCACTGGGTTCGGCGGGGCCACCTGCCGGCGAACTCTGAATAGTTCCTGCCGCTGCGGCGCTCGCGGAAAGGCCGGTGCCACACGTCTGACAAAACTGAGAGTTCGCAGGGTTTTCGTTGCCACAGTTTGGGCAGTAGCTCATGACGCACCTCCAAGAGGTTGCAACGGCCGGACGTGCGCCATTCGTTGTCTCTTTCGGGATGGAAAGTCAACCGGCCTGCACGATTGCCAAACCTGGAGCGGCAGGGGAAAATGACGGGGACATGGTCGCCGCCGACACGGTCATCGTCATTCTCGCTGCGGGGAAGGGCACGCGGCTGCGGTCCGATCTCGCCAAGGTGTTGCATCGCGCGGGCGGACGCTCGCTCGTCGAGCACGTGGTACGCGCCTGCCAGCCCATCGGCGCGCAGGAAATCCTCGCCGTGGTCGGCCACCAGGCCGCGGATGTCCGCGCGGTCGTTACCGCGCTCGGCGCGCAAACCGTATTGCAGGAACCCCAAAGCGGCACGGGACACGCGATGCAGGTGGCGCGCCAGGCAATTCCCGGGCGCGCAAGATTCGCGATCGTTCTGCCGGGCGACGCGCCGCTGATTCGCACCGAAACACTCGCGGCGCTCGCGCAGGCGCACCGTGCGGGCCAGGCCGCGGCAACGATTCTGACCGCGAAGATTGACGATCCCACCGGGTATGGCCGCATCGTGCGCAAGCAGGACGGGACCGTCGCCGCCATCGTCGAAGAAAAATCCGCCAGCGAAACGCAGAAGAAGATCCACGAAATCAATTCCAGCGTGTATTGCTTCACGATCGAAAAGCTATGGCCGTGCCTGAGTGAGCTGCGTCCGGAAAACGCGCACAAGGAACTCTATCTTACCGACGCCATCGCTCTGCTGAACCATCGCGGCGAAAAGGTGCTTGCGCAGTTGGCGGCCGATCCGCAGGAAATTCTTGGCTGCAACACCCGCGCCGAACTCGCGGAGGTGGACCGCATTCTCCGCCGCCGCAAGGCCGCCGCGTTGATGGATGCGGGCGTGACGATTTATCTGCCGGAGACGGTGCTGATCGACGCCGACGTCGAAATCGGCTGCGACACGGTAATCGAGCCGTGCGTGCAATTGCTGGGTAAGACGCGCATCGGCTCCGGCTGCACGGTGCGCACCGGCAGCGTCCTCACCGATGCGGTGCTCGCCGAAGGCGTCATGGTTCGCCCGCACTGCATGGTTGCTTCGAGCGTACTCGGCGCGGGCACGATTATCGGGCCATTCGCGCATTTGCGCGATGGCGCCGAGCTGCGTCCCGGCGCGCGCGTCGGCAACTTCGTCGAAGTGAAAAAGAGCACGCTACATGAAGGCGTAAAGGCGATGCACCTCACCTATCTCGGCGACGCCACCGTGGGCCGCGACACGAATGTCGGCGCGGGCACGATCACCTGCAACTACGACGGCGTGCGCAAGAACCCCACGACAATCGGCGAACGCGTTTTTGTCGGGAGCGGCACGGAGCTGATCGCACCGGTGAAAGTCGGAGACGGCTCCTACATCGCCGCGGGGTCCACCATCACCGAAGATATCCCCGCAGACTCGCTCGCCATCGCGCGTGCCCGGCAGGAAAACAAGATCGGCTGGGCCGCCGCGCGCCGCGCGAAAACGGTTGCGAAAAAATCTACAGCGGCCGGCTCGAAGCCGGGCGCTCATCCCGCCAAGCCGCACAAGAAGCCTCGCCGCGCTTTCTCGCCAAAGAAGAAACGGCGCACGCGGCGTGGCTAACTTCCACGCCCGCCGTCAAAAAAGCCCAGAGAGTTCGCGCGTCAATGGATTCTCCGACACCGTCTGATCGCGTCTTAGCGTGACGGCGTAATCGCCTCCGCGTGCGATCGGCCTCTCCGGGCGTGTGATAACATTCCGGCCCTTGACGCAACCGTCCTCGCGCGCGGAACTAGTTCGCTCGATTGGCTTCGTGCAAGCGACCGCCCTGGTCGTCGGCATCATCGTCGGCGCGGCCGTCTTCGTCCAGTCGTCGGACATCAGCAGGCACGTGCCCAGCATCCGCGGAATGATCCTGGTATGGATGCTCTCCGGGGTGCTGACGCTCTGCGGAGCGCTCGTTTGCGCGGAACTGGCGTCCGCGTTTTCCGAAACCGGCGGGGTTTACATATTCCTGAAAGAAGGTCTGTCCCGCGAGGTGGGATTTCTATGGGGCTGGGCGATGTTCTGGAGCGTGCACTCCGGAATCATCGCCGCCACCGGAGTGATTTTCGCGCGCTTCGTGGGCTACTTCATGCCGCTAGACGATCGCGGAATCCGGGTCGTCGCTATTCTGAGCATCCTGCTGCTTTCGGCCGTAAATTATTTCGGCGTCAAGCAAGGGAGCGCGGTGCAGACGGTTCTCACGATCGCGAAGGTTCTGGCCATCGTCCTGATCCTCGCGTTCTTTTTCGCCTTCGGACATCCGTCACACGCGCCATCTCCTGCCATCACCAGCGCGGCGATGCCGCCCATCGGAGCGCACCAAATCATTCTAGGAGTGATCGCGGGGCTGTTCGCCTTCGGCGGCTGGCACATGGTGACGTATTCCGCGGGAGAAACGCGCTCGCCAGAAAAAACAATTCCGCGGGCCTTGCTCGTCGGCACCGTGGTCGTTACCCTCTGCTATCTCGCCTTGAACGCCGCTTACCTCTACGTGCTGCCGCTCCACCAGGTGATCGCCTCGAATCGAGTCGCCGCCGACGCGGCAAATGCGCTCGCCGGTCCAAAGGGCGCCGCGGCGATTTCCGCTCTGGTGATTCTGTCCGCGTTCGGCTCGCTGAATGGAATCATCCTCGCCGGGCCGAGGGTGTATTACGCCATGGCAAACGACGGGCTGGTGTTTCGCTGGCTCGGCGCCGTGCATCCTCGATTCCAAACGCCGCACCTCGCGATTCTCTTGCAGGCGCTCTGGTCAGCCGGATTGGTCGCGACGGATACGTATCGCGGGCTCTTCACCCGCGTGATCTACACCGAATGGCTGTTCTTCGCGCTGATGACGATCGGGCTGTTCCGTCTGCGCCGCAAGCCCGGGTACTCGCCGTCATATCGCACATGGGGATACCCGCTGGTCCCTGTCTTTTTCATCGTTGCATCGTTGACGATTATCGCCAATCAAATCGCGGCCGAACCACTCAAGAGCGTCTCGGGGCTTCTGCTGGTTGCCCTGGGGCTTCCCGTGTATTACCTCTGGGTGCGCCGCCGAACACAAGGAGCAATCGAGAATGGCCATCATTGATTTTCACGATCACTACTATCCGCCGGCTTATCTGGACGCGCTGCGATCCGGCACGAGCGTCGTGAAAGTTACGGTGGACGCGGACGGCAATCCGCGCCTGTATTATCCTGGGGATTACAACATCGCCGTGCGCGGGCATCGCGACATTGATTATCGCCAGGGCGTGCTGATCGAGCAGGGCATCGACACGCAGGTAATCACGCTGACGACGCCGGGCACACACGTGGAGTCTCCCGCGGTGGCGGCGAAATTGGCGGCCTTGGTGAACGACGCGTTCGCCGCAGTCGTTCGCACGAAACGCGGCCGGTTTGCCGCCCTGGCCACGCTGCCGTTGAACGATCCGGCAGCGTCGGTGAAGGAATTGGAACGGGCATGCAAGCAACTCGGTTTTCGCGGCGCGATGGTTTTCAGCAACATCAACGGCGTGGCGCTGAGCGATCAGCGATTCTGGCCCGTGTATGAAGCGGCGAACGGCCTCGACGCGGTGATCCACATCCATCCCACCGATCCCCTCGGCGTGGAAGCAATGATGGATTACTGGCTGATGCCGCTGGTGGGCTTTTTGTTCGACACGACGCTCGCGGCCGCCAAGCTTGTCTTCAGCGGAGTTGCCGAGCGGTTCCCGCGGATTCGCTGGGTCCTGTCGCATCTTGGGGGAGCGATTCCGTATCTCGCGGAGCGCTTGGACCGCGGCTACTCCGCGTTCAGCGAATGCCGGGTCAACATCTCGCGGCCGCCGAGCGCCTACCTGAAGCAGTTTTATTACGACACGGTGAATTTTGACCCCGCCGCGCTGCAGCTTGCGGTCACGTTTGCCGGCGCGGATCACATTCTCGCGGGAAGCGACTACCCGCACCAGATTGGCAGCATTCCGAAGATGCTAGAAAGCATCAGCGCGCTCAAGATTTCCAAGCAGGACAAGGCGAACATCCTGGGAAACAATGCCGCGCGGCTCTTGAAGTTGTAATGGTTTCTTGACGGCTGGGGCAAGTTTTTCCGGCGGGCAGCATGACCGCAGGAACGCTGTTTGCTGTGTTAGAATTGCTGCGCGGAGGGCCAATTCCCGATGAAATTCGGAGTCGTCGTGTTCCCGGGATCAAACTGCGACCACGACGCGTATCACGCCGTCGGCGCCGTTCTCGGCCAGCCGGTGGAATTCCTGTGGCACCAATCGGAACAAATTCATAATTTCGATGCCATCATCTTGCCGGGAGGCTTCGCGTACGGCGATTATCTCCGCACCGGCGCGATCGCTCGGTTTTCGCCGGTAATGCGCGCCGTCGAGCGCTTCGCGCGGCGCGGCGGGCTCGTGCTCGGCATTTGCAACGGCTTCCAGATTCTGCTCGAGGCGGGCCTGCTGCCCGGCGCAATGCTGCGCAACAGAGGGCTGCGATTCATCTGCCGCCACGTGCATCTCCGCGTCGAAGTTACGGACACGCCCTTCACCTGTTCCGCGCGGAAGGGCCAGGTGCTCAAGGTTCCAATCGCGCATTCCGAAGGCAACTACTTCTGCGACGCGACAACGCTCGCCGAACTCGAGCGCAACCGGCAAATCGTCTTCCGCTACACGATGCCCGACGGGCGCGAAGACCCCGCCGCCAATCCGAATGGCTCGCTCGCGAACATTGCCGGCATCTGCAATCGCGAGCGCAACGTGATGGGCTTGATGCCGCATCCGGAGCGCGCGGTGGAAGAGGCGCTCGGCTCGGACGACGGGCTCGTCGTTTTCCGCTCGATGGTTGAAAGCCTGATGCGCCAGGCCAGTGTTTCTGCATAACGCGGTGAATTCCCTCCCGGAGGCGCAATGATTCGCAAAATGCAGTGGATTTCTGTCGTCATCCTTCTTGGTTCGATTGCACTTTTCGTTGCCGCGCGGCGGCCTGCCGCTAAGCAGGCGGCGGCTCCGTCACATGCCGAAGTCGCGCTCGACTGGCCGCAGCTCGACAAGGAGGCCGTCGAAACCCTTTCCAATTATCTTCGCGTGGACACGTCGGACCCTCCGGGCAATGAAGTCCGCGCCGTCGAGTTCTTCAAGAAGATTTTCGACGCCGAGGGCATTCCGTACGTGACGGGAGAGTCCGCGCCCGGACGCGGCAACATCGCAGCGCGGCTGAAGGGCAACGGCAGCGAGCCGGCGCTGATCCTCCTGAACCACATGGACGTTGTGCCGGTGAGCCGCGAATTCTGGACGGTGGATCCCTTTGCCGGGCTGGTGCGCGACGGCTACCTCTGGGGCCGCGGCGCTGAGGACATGAAATCGCTGGGAATCGCCCAGTTGCTCGTCTTTCTCGAGCTGCACCGCGAGCACGTGCCTCTCCAGCGCGATGTGATTTTCATCGGCACCGCCGACGAGGAAGCCGGCGGTGTTTACGGCGCGGGCTGGGTGGCGAAAAATAAACCGGAATGGTACGCCGGCGCGAAATTTCTGCTCACCGAAGGCGCCACCTCGCGCCTTGATGATTCCGGCCGACCGGTCTTCTTCGGCGTCGATCCCATTGAAAAAACGCCCGGCTGGATGAAGCTGACGGCCAAGGGCCGCTCCGGGCATGCCTCCATCCCCATTCCGGATTCGGCGGTGAACCGTCTGATCACGGCGTTGAACCGCCTGCGCGAATATCGCCCGCCGATCGAAGTGACGGCGCCGATCGAAGCAGCGCTGCGTACCCGCGCGCCTTACGAGCCCGAGCCGTGGCGCAGCCGCTTTTTGAACCTGCGCCTACTCGTCGCTTCCCCGAGCGCGTACGCGGAGTTGCAAAAGCGGCCCGAGATTCTCGCGCTGCTGACAAACACGATTTCGATCACGATGCTCGAAGGCTCGAAGAAGATCAACATCATCCCGCCCGACGCATCTGCGCAGGTGGATTGCCGACTGCTGCCCGGCTGGACGATGGAGCGCTGGAAAGATCAGGTCCGCAAGATCATGCAAGACGACTCGATTGAGATCGAGACGGTGCAAAACTTTGCTTCAACGTCATCGCCGGTGGATACGCCGCTGTACGCCGCGATCGCGGATGCGGTGAAGCAACTCCATCCGGATGCCGGCGTGGTGCAGGCGGTGGTGGCCGGGTTCACCGATTCACATTTTTTCCGCGAGAAGGGAATTGTGAGCTACGGCTTCGGGCCGTTCGCGGTAGCGGACGCCGATTCGCGGCGCGTTCACGGCAACGACGAGCGTATCGCCGTGAAGCCTTATACCGATGGCGTGCGCCTGCTGTGGGAAGTGGTGTACAACTTCTCGCGCGCGGAGTAGCGGATGTTTTTCGGAATAGGATGACGAGTAAACCGGAAGCCCGGGATGATTGAGACAGAAACGCGAGTGACAACGGAGATCGCAGCACAGCCCGGCCTCGTCATGTTCCAATCCGTGGTCGAAAACCTGACTCACCAACGGGCCATTCCCGCTTAGGTCACTTGAGCGAACGCGAAATGTATGGGGTCACGCTTGTCAGTCCGGCACTGTAGTATAACCGCTGCCTTACAAGGTGAGGATTGCTCAACAGAACCTGCAAGTCCGTCTGCCTGAAAATTGAACGGAGGGTCTTGGCGTACAAGCGTCACGACCCTTTCATGCCTTACGCCCGCCTACTTCAGGAGTTCTGGAAAAGGCAGTGCTGGAAATGTTTGGGTTTTGATCAGGTCCTGAACTGGACAGCCTCACGCTACCCCAAGAACCGATCCTGGCCCTACCCGCTGGTGAAAATTGCGGAGCGCCTCGGACCCCACTTGGATGACGAGCAGCTTCATGCGATGGGCATCTCGAGGGCCTATGAACTGTCAAGAATCACGACACTTGGAGTTCCCCCCGATGCTGAATTCGTGAAGAAGGCTCTTACACTGCCTTACAAGCAGTTTCATTCCCTTGTCGAAGCCCGCCGACTAGGAAAATCGGCAGTCGAGTTTGGCGAATATCTAAATCCTTCCTTCCGGGGACTCCAGTTCGCGCCCACGAATGAACTTGGTGTCGTATTTTTATTCGGAATAGTTGCCCGCGAGCTGGGGTTCACGGTCGAAGCCGTGCAATCAAAGTTCCCGGATTGCAGGGCGAAGGAACGAGTGCCCGGTCGGGCTGCAAAATGGCGAGACGCCAGGATAGAGTTCGAATACAAGTCGAGCAATTTTGACCATGCCCCGGATGGCGTTGATATCGTGGTGTGTTGGGAGCACGACTGGACGAAATGCCCGGTGAAGCGCGTAATAGAACTAAAGTCAAAGATCAAAGAGCTACCCAACTCGCTCTGACCTTTCACGCGACGGGGCATCGAGAAGAATTTGAATCACAATGATTGAGACCGAAGCAAAAGTTACCCCCGAAATCGCGGCGCAGCACGGGCTGACGTCCGAAGAATACGCGCGTCTGCAGAAAATTCTGGGCCGCGAGCCAAATTTCACCGAGCTCGGCATTTTCAGCGTGATGTGGAGCGAGCACTGCTCGTACAAATCGAGCAAGGTCCACCTGAAGCGCCTACCGACCCGCGGGGCGCTCGTCGTGCAAGGCCCCGGCGAAAACGCGGGCGTGGTGGACATCGGCGACGGCCTCTGCGCGGTCTTCAAGATCGAGTCGCACAATCATCCCAGCTTCGTCGAGCCGTTCCAGGGCGCCGCTACCGGCGTGGGCGGAATCCTGCGGGACATTTTCACAATGGGCGCGCTGCCGATTGCCGTGATGGACTCGCTGCGCTTCGGTCCGATCGTTTCCGGGGTGAAAGCCCCTTCCAAGGAAGGCGGCGATATGGCGCGGCCGAAGCCGTGCCCTGACGAAGCGAACAACGAAGACATCGCGCGGAACCGCCGAATTCTCGACGGAGTGGTCGGCGGCATTGCGTCCTACGGGAACTGCTTCGGCGTGCCGACGGTGGGCGGTGAAGTGCAATTCGAGCCGTGCTACGCGCACAACCCGCTCGTCAACGCGCTGGCGCTCGGCATCGCCCGGCGCCAGGATCTTTTCTTTGCGCGGGCGCGCGGCACGGGCAATCCTGTGATTTACGCCGGCGCGAAAACCGGCCGCGACGGCATCCACGGCGCGTCGCTGCTGGCTTCGGCGGAATTCAGCGAAGAATCGCAGCAGAAACGGCCCAACGTGCAGATGGGCGACCCGTTCATGGAAAAACTGCTGCTCGAGGCCTGCCTCGAAGCGATGCGCACCGGAGCCGTGGTCGCCATTCAGGACATGGGCGCGGCGGGGCTGACCTGCTCGACGTGCGAGATGGCTTCGCGCGGCGCTACCGGGATTGAAATCGAACTGGCGCGCGTGCCGCAGCGCGAAACCGGCATGACGCCATACGAGATCATGCTCAGCGAGTCGCAGGAGCGCATGCTGCTCGTCGCCGAGCGCGGCCGCGAACGCGAAGTGCTCGATGTCTTCAAGAAGTGGGGCCTCGATGCCGTCGAAATTGGCCGCGTGACGGACGACGGCTTGCTGCGCGTCCTCGACCACGGCCGCGCGGCCGCGGAACTTCCCGCGCACCCGCTCACCGAAGAGGGGCCCGTCTATCAGCGGCCGCTCGCGCCGCCCGCGGAAAAATCTACTGCGCGCCTGGTGGAGTTCGTTGCCGGCGGCACGGACCTGACGGAAAACTTCCGCCGGTTGCTCTGCTCGCCCGCCATTGCTTCGAAGCGCTGGATCTTCGAGCAGTACGATTCGATGGTGCGGACGAACACGCGCGTCGGGCCGGGTGCGGGCGACGCCGCCGTGCTCCGCTTGAAGGAAACGAAGCGCGGGCTCGCACTTTCGACGGACGGCAACGGCCGTTGGTGCTGGCTGGCTCCGAAAACCGGTGCGATGCACGCGGTGGCGGAAGCGGCGCGCAATGTGGCTTGCACGGGCGCGCGGCCCGTCGCCGCCACGAATTGTCTGAATTTCGGCAACCCGGAAAAGCCCGAGGTGATGTGGCAGTTCAGCGAGGTCGTGGACGGCATCGCCGAGGCTTGCAAGGCGCTCGAGACGCCGATCACCGGCGGCAACGTGAGCTTCTACAACGAAACGCTCGGCAAGCCGATTTATCCCACGCCGGTCATCGGCATCCTGGGCATTCTCGAAGACGCCTCGCGCGCCCTCGGGAGCGCGTTTCAACACGAAGGCGACACGGTTCTCCTGCTCGACGGCTCTCGCAGCCGCCAATCCGAACTATCCGGGCGAGGCGATACCAGCGACGAGGGGGCGAAAAAGGAAACATGGGAGTTTTCGTCTTCCGAATACGCCCGAACGATTCACGGAATCGTGGCCGGCGGTCCGCCGGCGATCGACCTCGCCGCCGAGAAACGGCTGATGGATTGCCTCCTCGCGCTCGCGGACCAAAGCCTCCTATGGTCGGCGCATGACGTGAGCGATGGAGGCCTGGCCGTGACGCTGGCAGAATCCTGTTTTGGGAGCGAAGGCCTGTCCGCGAATGCGACCCTCGAGGATTCAGCGCCTGCCGAGGCCGCGCTCTTTGGCGAGCGTGGCGCGCGCGCCCTCGTATCTCTCTCGCCTGCTTCGCTTGCCCGCATCCGCGCAATTGCGGCACAATATGGAGTGCGGGCTCGGGAAGTCGGCCAGGTCACGCGCGGCGAATTCCGAATCCAGTTGAACGGCACGACACGCATCGCAGCGCCCGTCCCCTCGTTGCGGGAGCTCTGGGCTACGGCACTCGAGCAGGCACTCCAGAAAAAATGACCGGCGCATACATCTTCGACGACCATTTCCACGACGAGTGCGGCATCGTCGGCATGTTCGGCCACGAAGAGGCCGCGAAGCTAACGTACCTGGGACTGCACGCGCTGCAGCATCGCGGGCAGGAATCCGCCGGCATCGTTTCGACGGACGCCGCCGAGCTGTTCATCGCCAAGGGCATGGGGCTGGTGCAGGAAATCTTTACGCCCGGTGTGATCGCGAAGCTGCCGGGCGCCGCCGCCATCGGCCACACACGCTATTCCACGGCCGGTGACACATCGCTCTCCAATGCGCAGCCGATCGTGATTGATTGCAACAAAGGCAAGCTCGCGCTCGGGCACAACGGGAACTTGACCAACGCGAACGAACTGCGGCGCAAGCTCGAACACCGCGGCTCGATCTTCCAGACGACCAGCGACACCGAAGTGATTGTGCATCTGGTGGCGCGCAGTGGAGCGCGAAATCTTCCCGGCGCCTTGGCCGACGCGCTCAAACAGGTGGAAGGCGCCTACTCGCTGCTCGTGCTGAATCGCGACGAGCTGTATGCAATTCGCGACCCGCACGGTTTCCGCCCGCTGAATCTCGGCCGGCTGGGCGATGCCTGGGTGGTCGCATCGGAAACCTGCGCGTTTGATCTGATCGAAGCGGAATACGTCCGCGAGGTCGAACCGGGAGAAATGCTGAGGATCTCGCGCAGCGGGCTCGAATCCATCCGCTTTGGCGCGGAAAAGCCGCACCAATACTGCATCTTCGAACACGTGTATTTCGCGCGGCCGGACAGCATTGTGTTCGGCCGCCAGGTGAATGAAAGCCGCGAACGGTTTGGACGGATGCTCGCGCGCGAACATCCGGCGGACGCCGACCTCGTGGTGCCGGTGCCTGATTCGGGGGTGCCCGCCGCAATTGGCTACGCGCTCGAATCCGGAATCCCGTTCCGCCTGGGCCTGATCCGCAACCACTATATCGGGAGGACGTTCATCGAGCCGGTCCAGGCCATCCGCGATTTCGGCGTGCGGCTGAAGCTGAATCCGGTGCGGCGGATGCTCGACGGCAAGCGGGTGGTGCTCGTGGATGATTCGATTGTCCGGGGCACGACAAGCCGGAAGATTGTCCGCATGGTGCGCGAAGCGGGCGCCCGCGAGGTGCATGTACGGATCAGTTGCCCGCCGACGATTTCCCCGTGCCATTACGGCGTGGATACGCCAACGCGGGAGGAATTGATCGGTGCGAGGAACTCCATCCAAGAGATCCAGAAATTCCTGGACGCTGATTCGCTCGGCTACCTGTCACTCGAAAACCTGCGCGCGGCCATCGGCGAAGACGAAGGAAAATTCTGCACGTCCTGCTACACCGGCAGTTACCCGACCGAGTTGGTGCAGCTTGAAGTGGAGGTCCATCGTGAAAACTGAGGTAAAGGAAACCTCTTTCCGCAGCCGCCTGCTGCGCGAAGTGCTCTCCTGGTTCTGGGTAATCATCGCGTTCATCTTGATCGAAGGCACGCTGGGGCAGGCGCGCGTGATTCCGAGCTCGTCGATGGAGAACACCGTGCTGATCGGCGATCATCTGATCGTCAGCCGGTTCGGCTATGACGCAGGTGTCCCTTTTACGAGCTGGCAGGTTTCGCTTTGGAAGACTCCGAAGCGCCAGCAGATTATCGTCTTCGAAGCCCCTCTGCCCGGCGGGCAGGATTTCATCAAGCGCGTGATTGGACTGCCGGGCGACACGCTCGAGGTCCGCGGGGGTGTGGTGTACGTCAACGGCAAGCCGCTCACGGAGCCCTATCGGAAAGATCCGCCGGATGCGAGCGAATACCGCGGCCCGTGGAAAGTTCCCGCCGGGGACTATTTCGTGATGGGCGACAATCGCGAAAACTCCTTCGACAGCCGCTTCTGGGGTTTCGTGCCCCGCAAGGCAATCATCGGCACGCCCCTAGTCATCTATATGTCCATCGACGCGCCCGAAGAAGTCTGGGAGCCGGGCCACCTCGGCGAGCGATTCGCCGCGTACCTGAACGCTATGATTCACCCAAACGAAGTGCGCTGGAAGCGGCTGTTTGACACGTTCTAAGGTCAGACCGATTCCGGCCCGCCCGCAGAAACCGGGAAAGGGTTCCCCAGCGATGCGGTACGCAGATGCTGGCGTTGATATCTCCCTCGCCGACCAGGCGAAACAGCGCATCCGCACGCTTACCGGCCGCACGTTCACACGCAGCGTGCTCGCTCCCCTTGGCGGATTCGGCTCGCTCTATCAGCTCGACCGCAAACGCTGGCGCGATCCGGTACTGGTGGCGAGCGCGGATGGCGTGGGCACAAAGCTGAAAATCGCTTTCGCCATGGGCGTACATTCCACTGTCGGCGCCGACATCCTGAACCACTGCGTAAACGACATTCTCACGCAGGGCGCCGAACCACTCTTTTTCCTCGACTATCTGGCGATGGGAAAAATGGACCCGCGCATCGTCGAACAAGTGATTGACGGCATGAGCCGCGCCGCCCGGCAAGCAGGCTGCGCGCTGATCGGCGGCGAGACTGCGGAAATGCCCGGGTTCTACGCGCCGGGGGAATACGACCTCGCCGGCTTCATTGTTGGCGCGGTCGAGCGCAACCGCATCCTTGGCCCCGCGCGGGTGAGCGCCGGCGACACGTTGATCGGCTTGCCTTCGACCGGTCTGCACACCAACGGCTACTCGCTCGCGAGGAAACTGGTGTTCGAAGTTGCGCGGCTGAAGCCGGATACGTACGTCGCCGAAGTGCAGAACAAGATTGGCGCCGAATTGTTGAGGCCGCATCGCTGCTACTGGCCCACGCTGAGGAACATCGTCGGGCGCGGCTGGCTTTCCGCGATGGCCCACATCACCGGCGGCGGCATCACCGGAAATCTCCCGCGCGTCCTGCCACGCACGGTGCAAGCGACGATCGAGCTTGGCTCGTGGCCGGTGCTGCAAATCTTCCGCTATCTCGCAAGAGTGGGAAAAATCCAGCCAGAGGAGTTGTTGCGCACGTTCAATCTCGGCATCGGCATGATTCTTGTCGTTCCTTCGAAAAACGTACACAAGGTCGAAACCGAGCTGAAGCGGCGGCGGGAGAAGTTCTACGTCATCGGGCGTGTCGAGCCCGGCCGCCGGCGGGTCGTCTACAGTGGGAATTTGCCTCTCTAATCCGCGCTAAACCCCCGCCGGCCGGAGCGAGCGTGGTCACGGCTGATCTGGCCGAGCGGGTTGACGTGTCGCGCCAGACCGTCAATGCAATGGAAACGGAGAAATACGAATATGGATATCGCTGATCGCCTGACGCGCCTCCTGCGCCGGCTATTGGTCGCGGTTATCGATGTCGGCCACGACTTTCCATGATCCGTCGGCCTGCTTCTTCCAGGCGACCAGGAACTTTCCTTTCTGTGTCATCGGCTTGTTCTTCTTGTCGAGCATCTTGAATTCGTACGGACCAGTCTCATAGGCCAGGTCTCCGGAGCGGGCGATTTCGATTTTTTCGGTCGTCCAACTCAAACCTTGCCCCGGGGTAGCCAGGAGGGCTGTCCATTCCTTGCGAATGCCCTCTTTGCCGATGATGGCCGGTGCGCTGTCGGGCAAGCGCTCCGCATCCTCGGCGTAAACCGACACGCACATCTCGATATCCTTCGCGGTGGCGGCCTTGCTCCATGCGGCGGATGCAGCGCGGATCGCGGCCTCGTCCTGCGCGCGGGTATCAACCGTCACGGGAGCCTTTTGCTCTTGCGCGCACGCAACGAGCATCACGAGAACAGCGACGGCGCCCAACACGGGAATACATGTACGCTTCATGGGACGCCTCCTTCTTCAGGCCGCAACAATGCCCTCTCCCTCGCACTCGTGTCAAGATGGAGCGCGTTTTGTTGCGTCCAGGAATTATGCTAACGTCCTCCGCTTATGAAAAAACGCATCGGAGTGTTACTTTCAGGCCGCGGCTCGAATTTCGTGGCGCTCGCGGACAGCGTTGCCGCGGGACGCATCCCAAATGCGGAGATCGCCATCGTCATCAGCAACCGGGAAAATGCTCCGGGAATCGAAAAGGCTCGCGAGCGGGGCATTCCTGCCAAGGTGATCCCATCCAAGGGTTTGCAGCGCGAAGAATACGATCGCCTGGCGGTCGCGGCGCTGCAGGAAGCAAAGGTGGACCTGGTCTGCCTGGCTGGATTCATGCGGTTGCTTTCACCGCACTTCGTGTCCTCGTTTCGGAATCGAATCCTGAATATTCATCCTTCGCTGCTGCCGGCATTTCCGGGACTCGAAGCGCAGCGGCAGGCGCTCGAGCACGGCGCGAAGTTCGCCGGGTGCACCGTCCATTTTGTGGATGAGAATCTGGATGCCGGGCCGATTGTCATGCAGGCAGTCGTGCCCGTGCTCGACGCGGACACGCCCGAGACGCTCTCGGAGCGCATTCTGCGCGAAGAGCATCGCATCTATTCCGAAGCGGTGCGCATCATCCTCGAAGGGCGCTTCCGGATCGAAGGCCGCCGCGTCATGATCCTTCCGGAGAAGTAGAGACAGGATGACGCTGCGAAAGCGCGCGGACGCGTAGATACTTTCTCCTAGCGGCGCTCAACGAGGCGCTGAAGGCGGGCGAGCCAGGCGCGGTCGCGTTGTGCGACGGCGCGGCGCGTGAGCAGCCAATCGAAGACGCGGCCGAAGCGCCCCAGCAGATCATAGGAATCGCGCATGCGGACGCGCGTCCCCTGCGCCGTCGCAGACAACTCCCAACTCTGCAAGCCGCTCACGCCATAGGCATCGTGAAACCGCCATTCGAGCGAGCGGCCCCACTCGTAGCGCATCACGACGACGGTCAAAGACACTTCGCGCTTTCCCGCGCGGCCGGTGATCCGCACCTTCTGGCCGGCAGCAAAATCCGCGGCGCCTCCCTGCACTTCAAATACGCAATGCATCTCCGCGCCGTACCAATACGGCATGCGCTGCGGGACGAAGAATGCGGCAACGAGATTCGGCGACGAGGCGATCTGGATTCCCAATTCGAGGTCGGCCATCGCGCCTCAGAGGATTTCGGCTAGCAGGAGTGACATGTCGTCGGAAGGCGGACCATGCCGCCAGCGCTCGATTTCTTCGAGGATGATCTGTTTCATCTCCGCGAGCGGGCGGCGCGCCGCCGCCTGTACGACATCCTGGAGGCCTTCCACGCCGAGCATCGCGCCTTTGTCGTTGAACACTTCGATCAACGCATCGGTATACAAGACGATGCGGTCGCCAGCCGCGAGCGCGACATGTTCCGTGACGTCTCCGTTCACCGCTTGGGCCAGCGCCCCAAGGATCATCGCGCGCGATTCGAGGACGCGGACCGAGCCGTCCCTCACGAGCATCACGGGAGGGTGCCCGCCGCCGGCAAATTCCAGCCGGCAATCGTCCGCGTGGATGCGCGCCATCGCCATCGAAAAGAAAAAGCCGGAAGCGCTGAGCCCCTGGAGGGCGAAGCGGTTCAATTCGTGCAGCAGTTCGCCTGGCGCCACCTCGCGCTCGATCAGCGCCATCGTCTCGGAATAAATCCGGTTCGCGAGCAGCGCCGAGCTGATGCCGTGGCCGGAAACGTCGCAGACGAGCAGGTTGAGAAAGCGGTCGCCGGTGGCGCTGACGAGCGCGAAATCTCCGCCAATCGTGCGCACCGGCTGGTAGAACGATTCCACTGCGACGCGGCCCCACTGAAGATTGCGCGGGGCCAGGCTCTGCTGCACGCGGGCGGCGAGTTTCAGCTCGAGGTCAATCTCCCGCTGGCGCTCTTCGAGCTGTGCGTTCGATTCCCGCAGGCGCGCTTCGGCATCTTTCTGCTCGGAAATGTCGGTGAACGTGACGATGGCGAACATTCGTCCTTCCGGGTCCTCGATCGTGCGCGCGCTCATCAGCACCGGCACCCGGCCGCCACTCTTTCGCGGCAAATAGAACTCAAAGCGTGACTGTCCTCTCGCGTCGCCCACCGCAATCTGCCTGGTGAGGAAGTCGCGGTCCTCGCCGGAGTAGAACTGTTCGGGGGCGTGCCCGAGGACATCTTTCGCCGTAAAGCCGGTCAATTCCACGAAACGCTCGTTCACGAAAATGATGTGGTCGCAATCGTCGCGGATGAGGACACCTTCGTTGAGCGTTTCCAGAACCGCTTCCATCTGCGGCAGCCATTCCGGCCGTTCGATTTTCACTTGCGCCCTCGCTTCTCCGGGCCCGCTACCTCTAGGAGTAACAATATCTTACCGGAGACTTGCTGAAGTTCGAACGGAAACTCCGGCTCATCTGCCACGTGCTTTTCGCCGAGCGTTGCGGTAAAAGAGTCCCGGGTCTCTGGAAACGACGGGCAGTGGCTTTGCGTCTATATTACTAGTGAAGATGTCGAAAATACATCGCCGCGTGCCGCCCGGACCCCGGGGATTGCCGCTCCTCGGTGTCGCGCTGGATGTGCGCCGCGACCCTCTGACGCTGCTCTCCCGCCTGGCGAAAGACTATGGCGACATCGTCAACATTCCCCTTCCTTTCCGCAACCGCATCCTGTTGAACCATCCGAATGACATCGAACGCGTGCTGGTCATCGAGCAGCACAAGTTTCAGAAAAGCGTGCAGCTCAAAGCGGCGACGCGGCGGCTGCTGGGAAATGGACTGCTGACTAGCGATGGCGCGCTCTGGCGCCGCCAGCGGCGCCTGATCCAGCCGGCGTTCCACCGCGCCCAAATCGCGAGTTACGCACCAGTGGTGGTGGATCGCGCCCGCGCGCACATGGAATCCTGGCGCGATGGCGACGTCCGCGACATCGCCGAAGAGATGACGCGGCTCACGATCGGCATTGCCGTGCAGACCCTGTTCGGCATCGAGATGAAATCCGAGGCTATCGGGGTCGGCCAGGCGCTCGGCATCGTCTCCCGGCACGAAATGGATCGCCTGCGCCAGCCGATTCGCCTGCCGCGGATCTGGTCCACGCCGGAGCAGCGCCGCGTGGAGGAAGCCTACGAATTCCTCGATTCGCTCGTCTATCGGATCATCGCCGAACGCCGCGCACGGCGCGAGCAAGGCAGCGACCTGCTCTCGATGTTGATTCACGCCACCGACGAGGATGGCAGCCAGATGACTCCGAAACAGCTCCGGGATGAAACGATGACTCTGTTTCTCGCGGGACACGAGACGACGGCGCTGGCGCTCGCGTGGACGTGGTATCTCCTCGGCGAAAATGCCCGCACCGAACTGTGCTTGCACGAAGAATTAGCCTGCGTGCTGGGCGGCCGTGCGCCCGCGCTGGAAGATATCGAACGGCTGCCTTATCTCACTGCGTTGCTCCGGGAATCCCTGCGCTTGTACCCACCCGCGTATATCGTCACGCGGACGGCGCTCGAACCGTTTGTCGTCGGCAGGTATTGGATTCCCACCGGAACGACCGTTCTGCTTTCGCAGTGGGTAGTGCATCGCGACGAGCGTTTTTTTCCGGAGCCGCTGGTTTTCCGGCCGGAGCGATGGCTCGAGGGCCAGGCCGGGCAACTGCCCAACTACGCCTACTTCCCGTTCGGGGGAGGCCCGCGGCGGTGCATCGGGCAGGGCTTCGCGGAAATGGAGGCGGCGCTGGCGCTGGCGACGATCGCGCAGCGCTATCGTTTCCGAATCGTCCCGGAGCAGCGGATCGTGCCCGAGCCGCTCGTCACGCTGCGCCCGAAGCACGGCATCCGCGTGACCGTGCTGGCGCGGTAGCTGCTCGCGGCGTGATTTTTCCTCACTTCACGAACTGCGGTGATTCCCCTTTTCCCCAAGGGTCGTATGTGCGCGCGAAGATCACGCGCTCACCAAGCGGCGGGTGACCGTAGAGCCACACCTTGATGAACGGATTGGGATCGGGGTCCGCCAGATCCACTTCGCCGAGGATCTGAAACGCCTGTGCGGCCACCTCACCGGAGTCCGGGCTGAGCCCGCGGGTCACCTCCAAACCGTAGATGTCGGCCTGGTGCTCAATGTGCCGGCTGAACGTGCTTGTCACCGGAGAAGCGAGGAAGGAAAAAATGGAAAGCAGGAAAAGCAGGGCCGGGAACGAGGCCCAATCGTCCGGCCCACGGATCCCCCAGGCGCTGCCGCGGCGCGCCAGCAGTCCGCCCAGTGTGCGGTAGCCGAGATAAAGCAGCACGAAAAGCAGAGCGGCGATGAACAGGATCAGTTTCCAGATATGGCCGAGGACATAGTGCCCCATCTCATGGCCGAACACGAAGACCGTCTCGGGCACGGTCATCTTCTGGATCGTCGTGTCGAAAACCACCACACGCTTTGACGCGCCGAAGCCGGCAACGTAGGCGTTCAGCGTCTTGGTCTTTTCGCTCGCCTTCATCAGGAACATGCGCTCCGGGGGAATATTCATTCCGGCGCGAAGCACAACGCCTTCCAGGCCGGCGACGAGCGCCGGCTGCGTCTTCTCGAGAGGCTCAAATTTGTTGAACAGCGGAGCAATGATCACCGGTGCAAGAAACTGCAGAAGAATCACGATCGGCATGGCCGCCAGCCAGAAATAGAACCACCAGCGCCGCGCGCTCCGGCGGATCACCGCGTACAGGATCCAAATCAGGATCGAGCCGATGATAAAGGAAATGATCTGCCCCTTCGTCCAATCCCATGCCCACGAGCCCCAGCCCTGCACTGAGAGGTCGTAGTGCCGCGAGAGCCAGTGGCCGTAGATCGTCGTGGGCAAGCCCAGCACGGAGAGTGTAAGAAGAATCAGCGGCGCGAAGATCACCGCTTGCACGAAGCGGACTCGGGTGGCGCGCTCCGCCCAGTCGCGAAATTTCGGCGCCAGCCGCCCGCGCAAAACGAGGAGAAGAACGATCAGTCCGTAAACGAAGTCAACGAAATACAGCAGATACTGCGCGCGCGAATACGCCACTGCCTTCCGATATTTTTCCGGCGAAAGCGTGAAGCCCTTTACTTCCTTTTTTTCGGGCGTTGTTGCGCCCGGCGGAGTCGCCGCCGGGGCGGTTGCCTGGGGTGTTCTGCTGTTCGGGGCCGGGGCGGACGCGGGCTGCTGCGCCAAACACACAGAGGCGGAAAGACCAAGAACCAAGAACAATGAAGCAATCGCGGAGACTGCGCGGGAGAGGGTCACGCCGTCCTCCTTTGAGAGATTCCGAAGTCGTGGGAAAACGCCGAGAGAGTATCCCCCCATTCATCTCGAGGCGCAACTGGGGATCACGCCCTGCGCGGGCGTCGCTTTCCAATTCTGTTGCGATTAGAATTAGGGATTGTGCTGATGCCTTCGCTCCACAAACTCTTGCTCTCCACATCGCTTGCCCTTCTGGCGCTGCCAGGAGCAAAGCTGGCAGGCTTCCAGAAACCAGCTCCGGCACCCAGGACAAAAGATGCCGCCGTCCCGAAGCCGAAAGAAAAACTACCCGTCGAACAGATCATCGAAAAGCTGCCACGCCGCGTGGCCTCGAAGACCGGTGCGCTGGGCGACATGGTGAATTTTCTTCTGATCGGCTCGAAAGACCAGATGATTGCTGCTCTCTCCGCCGCCGGGTGGAGGCAGGTGGACCGCACCACCGAGGACGCCATCCAGCACGCGATCACCGATGTGCTCGAGCACCGCGCTTACGGCGATATGCCGATGAGCGAACTCTATCTCTTTGGCCGGCCCCAGGATTACGGCTGGGCCAAAGGCATCCCGCTCCAGATTGTCCGCGAGCGAAATCACTTTCGCCTTTGGGAAACGTCGTGGGAGACGCCCAGAGGGCAGACGGTCTGGGCCGGCGCCGGCACGCACGACATCGGCATCGAGAACGACGAGTTCGGCAATCTGACGCACCAGATCGATCCCAACGTGGACCAGGAGCGCGACCTCATCGCCGGCAGCTTGGAGGATGCCGAGAAGGTGAAAGAGGCGCGCTACGTCAAGCCATCGAATCCCGTGCTCGATGCCGTCACCGCCACCGGCGGGGCTTACCACTCCGACGGCCGCATCGCCGTCATCTTTCTGAAGTAGGCGCTCCTCACCTTGCGCCGGTGGGTGGGCCTGTCCGGCAGGACAGCTTGGCTTTTTCGGGCCCCGTACGCCGCAGGTGTTGCCGTGGCGGTCAGAGGCGCATACCATAGCCGGAAGAAAGCGGCTCGAAGGAGGACGACCATGAAACTCATGCGGACAGCTTTGACGATGGTCGCGTGTTCGCTGCTGGCGTGGGCCCTGGTAACCGCGGCTGCAGCAGCGCAGGAGAAAGAACAGAAGCCTTCCCTCGGCGACGTCGCTCGCCGGATTCGTGAGCAGAAGAAAGGCCAGGCGAAGTCCGCGCGCGTCTGGGACAACGACAGTATTCCCAAAACGCCGAACGCCGTGAGCGTCGTCGGCCAGGCAGTCGAGGAGCCGGTAGCCGAAACGGCCAAGCCTGCCGAAGCCAAAACGCCCGGAACGAAGGCCGGCGATCAGACGCTGAAGGACGTCGCCGATACGCAGGCGGCAATTCTCGACGCAAAGAACAACCTCGCCAATTTACAGACCGATCTGGATCTGCTCCAACGCCAGTACAGCCTCGACCAGCAACAATTCTACGGCAAGCCGGATTTCGCGTCCGATAAGGAAGGCAAGGCGAAGCTCGATGCTGAAGCCGCGCAGGTGGACGCCAAGCGCCAGGAAGTTCAGGACCAGCAGCAGAGAATCGCGGAGCTCGAACAAAAACTCAACGAACTGAAGGCCAGCCAGTCGAGCGAAAACCCCGCGCCGCCGGAAAAACCCGAGCAGCCTTCGCCATCCTCCGTGTGAACTGCCCCCGGCGCAGCGTCTATTTTGGTTCCAGGATCAGCGGCAAGCCGTTGCGCGGGTTGCCGATGATCACGACTTTTGCGTTCGTGCTCGTGGCCAAGTGCTCAGTGGCTTCGATGCCTTTCCATTCGAGCAGTTGCTGGCTGATCCCCTGCGCCACGACCTGCTGAAAATCGCGGATGCCTTGCGCTTCGATCCGTTTCCGCTCGGCTTCCTGTTTCTCCTTTTGCAGGACGAAGCTCATCCGCAGCGCGTCCTGTTCCGCCTGCTGCTTCGCTTCAATCGAGGTGCGCAACATCGCAGGCAGTTGCACGTCGCGCAGCAGAACGCTTTCAACAATCACGCCGCGCGGGTTGAGCCGCTTTTCAAGTTCGCTCTGGATCCGCTGCGACACCTCCTCACGCCCTCCGGTGTAGAGTGCGCTCGCGCTGTGGGATGCCGTCACCTCGCGGATCGTCGAGCGCAGGTTGGGCTCGACAACGATGGTCACGTAATCGAGGCCGATCTTCTGATAGACCTCCGACGCCTTGCTCGCATCCAGCCGGAACAGCAGCGACGTATCGAGCGCGATGATCAGGCCTTCGCTCGAAGGCACGCTGGCGGTTTCCTTCTGCTCCTGCGTGCGGATGGACAACGTGTTGTTCCCCTTGAAAGGGTTTACGAGATGCGTGCCCTCCGGCAGCACTTCGCCCGTCACGCGGCCAAAGAGCGTGAGCACGCCCACGTGGCCGGGCGGCACATAGGCCACCGAGGCGTAGAGAAAAATCAGCACGAGAATGGCGATGGGGACGGCGCCGATTCCGCGAGGAATCCAGTTCGTCGCCGGGGTCATCCGCAGTTCCGTCATGGCAGCCTCCGTCGGGGCCCATTGGCTGGTCGAGCGCCCGCGGCCGCATTGTAGCGGGATTGCAACCGTGCCACCACTAATTGTGTATATTCCGCTTGACACACAAGTGCTCGGCGAGCAGAATCCCGCCAACTTTCCCGGGCGAACCGGGCCGCTGCGCCCCAGGGCGCAGCCTCCGGCTCCTCTTCCCGCCCGAGGAGGTGGCGGGGGGTTAATGCAGTGTCTGCCGGGCTGGACGGTGCAATGCCTGAATCCGGAATGTCCTGCACGCGGCCACTGGCTGCGGGTTCAAGATATGCCGCAGGACCAGTGCAGCAACTGCGGCTTGCCGCTGCACAACGTGCCGCCGCCGCTCGCGCCGCGCTTCCGGATGCGGCCGCGCCTGCTGGGGACGTATCGCCCGACGGGGCGCCCGCGCTAGGTTGCGCCAGGCGGACCGGCCAGAGCTCGAACTGAGCGGCTGCCCGACCGCGCCGTAAACTCAACGGCAGCGGTTTCGTCCTCGCAGCCGCCCCCAACGAAAAAGGCCCGCCCCCGAGAAGATCGGAGCGGGCCTTTCGATTCTCTGCACAAAAGAAAAGCGGCCGGTGGGGGGACCGGCCGCTGGGGGCATAGGGGTGATGGACGTACAGATACTGTTCAGGATCAGCTCAGTGCTTCGTCTCCCTTTTGAGTTTGGCTCGCCAGGACCTTGCTTTCGACGCCATCCTGAGCCCTGAACAGATTGCAGTTTGCCCGTCAGCCCCGGCGCGGTCGATAGCCCAAGGGGTTCAATTTCCTTCGGTACCGAAGTACTGGAATCTGCCGCGGTCACCCCGGACCGAAAAACTTGCGACGGCAGCCCACTGCGAAGGAGAGCTTTTTCTCCTACTGGCGCCGACGGCCCGCCGGCCCTCCTTCCGTCGCCACGATTCGCGGAATCCCAGCGTCGTTGAGTGCCTTGTTCAGCGCGGCTACGTCGTAACTGACTACCGCCTGGACCGATTCGGTCGTCTCCTGGAGGAGCTTCGTGAGGACACTCAACTCTTCCATTTCCACCGGGCTGGGTGCGGCGGTGTAGCCGTCGAGGCCCGACAGCAACCGGCCGATGCGCTGTGGCAGCGGCGGGAGCGTGCGAACAAGCGGCGCCCCGGCGAAGCCCTGGGCCTGCGTCGGAGGAACAAACTTGTCATGCAACTCCTCTAGCTTCTTCTCCAGCGCCTCCGCCGACTTCTGGATCTCCTCGGGGATCTTCGGCGCGCCTGCCTTCTTCCAGGAATCCATGGCCTCCTTGAGAGCCGTTTGCAACCCGACAACCGTCCGGCGTCCGTGTTCGGCGGTTCCGGCCATTCCGTAAAGCTGCAGGATAGCGTTGTGGCGCGCGGCGCGGTCCGCGGCCGTGATCTGCACGCGCGGATCTTCGACCACTTGCACCGTCTGTGTTTCCTCCTTCGAGCCGGCCGAGACTTCCACCGAGTACTCGCCCGGCTCGACCGCTGGCCCGCGCGTCCCGCCGAAGAAAAATCCCTGCGCAAGGGCTTCACGCTGCTCCGGGGTGAGTTCGACCGGCGAGTCGTAGCGCAAATCCCAATTGACGCGGTTCACGCCGACTTCTTTGGTGCCGTCCATCTCGCGGACTTTCTTGCCGTCCTTGTCGAGAATGGTGATCTTGACCTTCTCCTTTTCTCCCGGCTTCGTCTTGAGGTAGTAGTCAATCAGCGCGCCGTAGGGCGGATTCGGCCCCATGAAATTCTTGTCTCCGCTGAACCACTGGCTCGCGTAAATCCGCCAGGCAATCGCCGGACGGATGGGGTAGAGGTGCAGGTCGGAGGCAAGCACCCTCTCATCCGTCTGCAGCAGCGGCGTCAGGTCGTCGAAAATCCAAAGCGAGCGTCCATGCGTGCCCAGGATCAGGTCGTGCTCGCGCGGATGGATCTGGATGTCGTCCACCGGCACCGTAGGGAAATTCATCTGGATCTTGTGCCAGCTTGTCCCGCGGTCCTGCGAGAAATACGCGCCGAACTCGCCGCCCACGTAGAGCACATTCTGACTCTGCGGATCCTCGCGGATCACGTGCAGGTTACCCACATCGGAAGACAAGCCCGTCGTGAGCGACTTCCACGTCTCGCCGTAGTCGGTGGTCGTGAAGGCGTACACGTGAAAATCGTTGCTGCGGTGGCCGTCGAACGTGACGTACGCCGTGCCCTCCGCATACTTTGACGCCGCTACGCGGCTCACGTAGGTGTCTTTCGGCACGCCGGGGACGCGGTCAGCGACGTTCTTCCACGTCTGCCCGCCGTCGCGGGTTACCTGAAGATTGCCGTCGTCGGTGCCCGCCCAGAGCACTGCCGAAGTCACGGACGATTCGCTGATGGTCGTGATGCAGGGATATGAGACAACGCCGTCGTTCCGCGAAAGCGTGTCCTTGCCGGGCGTCTTCCCCAAGATCGGCAGGGAATTGCGGTCCACGCCCGACGTCAAATCGCCGCTGAGTTTCGTCCACGTGTCGCCGCGGTCGGTGGATTTGAACAGAAAATTCCCGCCATAATAAATTGTTCTTGCATCGTGCGTGGATTTCGCCAGCGGAGAATTCCACTGGAAGCGGTACAGCGGCTCGCCCTCTTTCGGCCGCGGCTGGATGTTGCGCGCCTCGTTGGTGCGCAAATCGCGGCGCTGCACGTTGCCGTCCTGCGCTTCGGTGTACACGGTGAGCGGGTCGCCCGGGTCGCGCATCGCGTAGAATCCGTCGCCGCCGACCACGCGGAACCACTCGTTGTTTCCGATGCCCTGGTTCCACCACGTGCGGCTCGGCCCGCACCACGCCGCATTGTCCTGCAATCCGCCGCAGATCGTGTACGGCTGCTGCATGTCGTAGCTCACTTCGTAAAATTGGCCGAGGGGAATCGTGTTGACGAAGTCCCACGTCTTCCCGCCGTCGTGGCTCATGTCGATGCCGCCATCGTTTCCGGCGAGCATGTGATTCGAATTCGCGGGATCGATCCAGAAAGTGTGATAATCGCTGTGCACTTTCTGGGCGCGGGAGACGAATGTCTTGCCGCCGTCTTCGGAAAATGAAAGTGGCGCGCCCAGCACCCAGATGCGCAGGTCGTTGTTCGGGTCTACGTTGATCTGACTGTAGTAGGATGGGCGCGGATCGAAATCGCTCATTTTCTTCCACGTTTCGCCCTTGTCTTCGCTCCGGAATGTGCCCCCCTTGGCGTTTTCGATCACCGCGTACACGATATCGGGATTCCGGCGGTAAATCGCCAGGCCGATGCGGCCAGAATCCCCCTCGGGCAAATCCTTCGTCAATTCTTTCCAGGTGGCGCCGCCGTCGGTAGTCTTGTATATGCCGCTGCCGGGCCCGCCGCCGTTGTACCCGAAGACCGTGCGTCGGCGCTCATACGCCGCGGCGTAGAGCGTGTCGGGACTTTGCGGGTCCATGGCGATGTCCACCACGCCCGTGTCGTCGTTCACGAACAGCACGCGGTTCCACGTCTTACCGCCGTCTCTTGTCTTGTACACGCCGCGCTCCGGATTCGGTCCCCAGAGGTGCCCCAGCGCCGCCACGTACACAACGTCCGGACTCGCCGGGTGAACTACGATGCGGCCGATGTGGTGCGTCTCGGCGAGCCCGAGATGGACCCAGGTTTTCCCGCCATCGGTGGACTTGTACACACCATTGCCCCACGACGAGCTCTGACGGTTGTTCGCTTCGCCCGTACCTACCCACAGGATGGATGGGTCGGAAGGCGCGACCGTCACATCGCCAATCGACGAAACGCCTTCACGGTCGAACACCGGCTCAAAAGTGGTGCCGCCGTTCGTCGTCTTCCACACGCCGCCCGTGGCTGCGCCAACGTAAAAAGTGTCCGGGTTGCTCTCGACGACAGCGAAGTCGTCGATGCGCCCGCCCATGATGGCGGGACCAATGTCGCGCAGCTTCAGGTGTTCGAGCGCGCTCTCAACCGTCGGCACCGCATCGGCCGGCTTCGCCGGCGACGCAGCAGCGGGTGCTGCTTCCAGAGCGCGCTTTTCCGCGGCGCGCTTCTTCCCCTGCGCCAACGCAGTTGGAGCGGTCGCGAACAACAGCACTGTCAGAACGGCGAGAAGAAACCTGTCAGACACAGCATGCTTTCTCATCGAATCCCCTCTTGAAACAAAATGGCGTTACGCGCCGGTTCCGCGTGCGGATGCTAGTCCCGCGCCGCCGAAATTTCAATGGAGCATCACGCGCACGGAAGTTCTGCGCGCTCCTCGCTCGTTTCGGACGCGCGCCGTCCCCGCCGCGTTTCATTCGGAAAACGAACAGACCCACGTTGCGCACGGCCTGCGAGGATTTGTTGAAGCCTGCGAAACGGAGTGATAGCCTGAGAAAGAGAAGGGCCCCCGCCCCCCGCATGCCGGGGAGTCGCGCACGACGAACTTCGCGATGAGCACTCCCGGGACACAACTCGAACGCAAGCCCATCGAAGATGGCACTCTCGAACTTCTGCGCGAATTGCTGGCCGAACTCGGCAGTGGCAGCGCCATCGAAGAACTGGATCGCCGCCGCTCCAGCGCGCATCTCGAGCGCGACCTCGGCCTCGGCAGCCTCGAACGGGTCGAGGTGTTGCTGCGGCTGGAGACGATGTTCGGCGCGCGCCTGCCGGACCGCGTGGTCGCGGAAGCGAACACTGTGGGCGATCTCGTCCAGGCTGTCCTGAAACAAGAGTCGGATGTGGGGGTTCCTGCGGCAAGCGCTGCCTCGCGTTACCAGCCTTCCGCAAGCGCCGCTTCGCCAGGCGAAGCCCCTTCCGCGGCTCGCGATCTTGCCCGCGAGATCACCGAGGCCGAAAGCTTGACGGAAGTTCTTCGCCTGCGCGTCCGCGCCGAGCCCGGCCGGACGCACATCTTTCTCTACGAAGAGAGCGGCGCCACCCGCCCGATCACTTTCGGTGAGTTGTATGAACGCGCCACCGCCGTCGCGCGCGCCCTCAAGCAGCACGGCCTCGAACCCGGTGGCACCTGCGCCATCATGCTGCCGACGTGTGCGGAGTTTTTCTGGACGTTTTTCGGCGCGCTGTTCGCCGGTGGGATTCCGGTCCCCATTTATCCGCCGTTCCGGGCCGACCGGATCGAGGAATACGCCGCCCGGCAGGCCGGCATCCTCCGCAACGCCGAGGCGCAATTACTGGTCACGTTTCGCCAGGCCGAGCCGGTGGCCCGGCTCCTGCGGCCGCGCGTGCCTTCGCTGCGCGCGGTGGTCAACGCCACGCGGCTGGCGGAAGCCCCGCGGGAAGCATGGTTGCCCGGCGTTCCCGGCGTGGCGGGCCGCCCCATTGAGCCGCAGCATCGCCCCCGCGCCGACGACATCGCGTTTCTGCAATACACCTCCGGCTCGACCGGCTCGCCGAAGGGCGTCGTGCTCACCCACGCGAACCTGCTCGCCAATATTCGCTCCATCACCGAAGGGGTCTCGCTGGCCCCGAGCGATGTGGCGGTGAGCTGGCTGCCCCTGTATCACGACATGGGTCTGATCGGCGCGTGGTTCGTGCCTCTCTACGCCGGCTTTCCGGTAGTGATCCTTTCGCCGCTTGCTTTTCTGAGCCGCCCGGAGCGCTGGCTGTGGGCGATTCATCATCATCGCGGCACCCTCAGCCCCGCGCCGAACTTCGCCTACGAATTGTGCGTCCGAAAGATCGCCGACAAAGACATCGAGGGGCTCGACCTGAGCTCGTGGCGCGCCGCGTTCAATGGCGCTGAGCCGGTGAATCCCCGGACGATTGAGCGCTTTACCGAACGCTTCGCGCGTTACGGCTTCCACCGCGAGGCGCTGGTGCCGGTGTATGGCCTCGCGGAAGCAACGCTTGCCGTGTCCACGCCACCGTTCGGCTCGGGAACGAAAGTCGATCGGATCGAGCGCGAGGCATTCGAGCGCGAAGGCCGCGCGGTTCCCACAGCTCTGGAAAACACGAATGCTCTCGAGTTTGTTTCCGCTGGCGGGCCGTTGCCCAGAATCGAAGTTCGTATTGCGGACGCGCATGGCCGCGATCTGGACGAGCGCAGGGAAGGGCGCTTACTTTTCCGCAGCCCCTCAGCGACCAGCGGCTATTACCGCAATCCCGAAGCCACCCGCGAAATTCTTTGCGGCGACGGCTGGCTCGACACGGGCGACCTTGCGTACCTTGCCGGGGGCGAGCTGTACATCACGGGCCGCTCGAAGGACATTATCATCAAGGGTGGCCGCAATCTCTATCCGCACGAAGTGGAAGAAATCGCCGGGCGCGTGCCGGGCGTGCGCACGGGCTGCGTGGTGGCCTTCGGCGTCACCGACGAGCGTGCAGGCACGGAGCGGCTCGTCATCGCCGCGGAGCTGCGCGACGAGTCAGGACGCGAGCGCGTCGCGGGAGAAATCACACGACTGGTAGCGGACGCCCTCGGGTTGCCCCCGGATACCGTGCTGCCGCTCCCGCCCCACAGCATTCCCAAAACGTCGAGCGGCAAACTGCGCCGCTCCGAAACCAAGCGGCTGTATCTTGAAGGACAACTCGGTAAGCACCAGGCGCCCGCCTGGTGGCAGGTCACCAAACTTGCCGTGCGCAACGCCTGGCCCTGGCTCGTCACGGCGTTGAAGAGAAGCTCGCGCCGCGGGCTCGAAGCCGCCTATGGCGTCTATGCGCTTGCCGTCTTCGCCGTTCTCTGCGCGCCGCTGTGGCTGATCGTGTCGATCACGCCGAACCGCCGCGCCGCTGCCAGCATCACCAAGGCGATGTTGCGGCTCATGCTCGTCTGCGCCTGCGTGCGCGTCTGCGTAGAGGGCCGCGAACTGTTGAAAGATTTTCGGGTTTCCGGCCCGTGGATCTTCGCTCCGAATCACGAAAGCTATCTCGACATCGTGGCGCTGGCGGCGCTGCTGCCCACGGGCGCGTTGTTTGTCGCCAAGGGTGAAGTCGAAAAAATGCCTTTGATTCGCACGCTCGCGCGGCGCATTGGACATTTCGCGTTCAATCGCAGCGATCCGCAGGCGCGAATCGAGCAATCGAAGATCATTGAAGATGCCCTGCAGCAGGGAAAGTCGGTCGTGATTTATCCCGAGGGCACGTTCACGCCGGAGCCGGGGATTCGTCCCTTCCTGCTGGGCGCATTCAAGGCCGCCGTGGATACCGGCCGGCCGATTTGTCCGGTGGCGGTGCGCGGCGCGCGCGAAATCCTCCGCGACGGAACGCTGCTGCCGAAGCCCGGCCGCGTCACTTTGACGATCGGCCCGCTTCTCGTCCCGCAACGCGGCGGCGACTGGCACGAAATCGTGCGACTGCGCGACGCCGCGCGTGAAATCATCTCCCGGAATGCGAACGAACCTCTTCTTTAGTGTAACAATTCGAAAATCACTGTGATCGTTGTCTCCACCTCTACTGCCTGCGCGTTCAGCAGTGTCGGCTTGTAACGCCTCTGGCTCACAGCGTCGAGCGCGGCCTTCACCAGCAGCGGATGCCCGCTTTCAACAGCCACCTCGCGCACGACCCCATCGGGCCCGATGATCGCGTGCAGGCGCACGGTGTCTTGCAGCCCCATTTGCAGCGCGGGCGGTGGATAGACGGGAACTATTCGGTGGACCAGCAGGCCCTGCTCAAAACTTTCGCTGCGCTTCACGGAGCGCGGCGCGGGCTTTTTCTCCGGCTGCGGAGGCGGAAGCACACGGGCGCCGGGTCCAGCGCCCGTGCCGAACGGTGTGCCGATCGGTTCGCCGCCCCACCCGCGACCATTGTCCTCGCCGGGTGTGAGTTCCAGCTGTCCGGAATCTTCCTCCATCACCTCGGCTGGGAAGTGAGGCCGAATGTGTTGAATCAGAACGTCATGGGTGTTTAGCCAAAACTTCAAAGGCGAATGCGTTGCCTTGTGACCGCTAAGGCGCGGCGGAGAGCCGGACGGTGCTTGGCCAACACTCGGGCAGGGCGGCGCCGGGACGACGATCCACCGGCCCGGCATGCTCCCCGAGGAGGTGAGAGGCAGGAGAAGAAGCGCCGCCAGAACCAGCGCTTCCAGGATGACGGCGATCAGCAGGGCTTTTTGCCGCCGCTTTCGAGTGCGCGCATTTGCTGCCGGGTCGCTATCGACCAGGCAGTGGGTGAGCAAACTAGGGTCACGCATGAAACCACCTCCGTGGCGGCATCGCCGGATCGCCATCTGCGAATCCGCCGCCATCCATTTTCGAAGGGTCGCGCGACCTCTCTCTCCCTTTGGACACCAGCCCGTTGAAACTGTACCCAGGCTTTTTGTGGGTCTTATATCTAAAAGAAATTAAATACTTTATTCCACAGGTCAGGATTCCATGCATCGCATGCGCGCGGAAAAGCATCTCACCCTTACGCAAGGCGGTATTTCCTAAGAGAGACATGAGGCAGGCACTTATGAATCGCAACAACCTGGAAACCATTGGGGTGCGTTACACCGGCTGGGCAGCGCTCGACCGCAATCCCCAGGAAGATCGGGTGGAGTTCGTCTGCCCGAACTGCGGCGCGGCGGGAGCGAAGAATGCCCGGCGCCCGCGTGCGTCGTATCATTTCACGGACGGTTTTGTTCAGGACGTACAGGGTGAGGCAACCACGTGCCGCAACTGCAAGCGGTCGCTGCGAATCGTCCCCGTCGTGCTGCTGCACGATCGTGATGAGAAGCGCCGGTTCGAAGCCGTTTTCGCGCCGGTTCTCGCCGAAACCAGCAACTGAGCGACACCGAACCTTGTTTCACCGGCACAGCCGGTTTGTCTCCCCCTCCCGGCTGCGTCCTCCCGTGCGAGAAATCAACGCACGGGTGTCATCGTCCGTCTCATGGGATCACTTCGACCTACTTTCCCGCAAAACAGAAAGAGGGAAAGAAGCCGAAGCCTCTTTCCCTCTGGAAGGGGTATCTCAATGTCGATCAGTGAGGGGAGCAGTCAGTCCCGATCCCTGTCGCGGTCACGATCGCGCCTGCGCCCCCGGTCATCGCGATCGTGGTCGCGATCCCGGCGGTGCCGATGGTCATCTCGATCCAAACCTCGGCCACCGTCACGGCCAAGCCAACCGTCACCACGGAGCCATCCGTTACCCCGGTTGCCGCAGCTCTGCCGGGCGCGGAGGAGTTCATTTCGTTCCTCTCTTCCCTGCCGGCTCCACGGCCCGAAGCGCCGCTCGGTGCGGACAAGATCGCGTCCCCCATGTTGGACGCGATCGCGGCAATCGGCCTTCGCCGTGCTCGCTCCGCTCAGCAACAATCCCGCACCCAGGACAATCCCTGCCCATTTCGCTCTGGTCAGCATCGCTGCCTCCCTGGCAGCGCCAGGAGCCCGCTGGGTGGCTTCTCAGCCTCTCGCTGCCTTCTAACTGGATGGCGCCGGGGTGCCGGCCGTTGCCGGGGCCCTTGGAAAAGTGTCTATCCCATCCAGTCCCGGTCGAGTTCCATGTGATGTTTTTCGAGGCGCGTGCGGACCCGGTCGAAGGCCTCATCCACGGTGTCGGCGAACTGGAGAAGACTGTACTCGTGCTCGTTGATGGTGCCAACCCGCAGCATGGCGCGCCAGTTGAGCACCTTGTCCCAATAGCGCCGACCATAAATCAGAATCAGATGATGCGCGGGCAGCTTGCCGGTTTGCAGCAGGGTAAGCATTTCCCACAACTCGTCCATGGTGCCGAAACCGCCGGGAAAAACAATCAGTGCCTTGGCGAGTTGCGAGAACCACAGTTTGCGCATGAAGAAATAGTGGAAATTGAAATTCAGTTCGGGTGTGATGTAGCGGTTGGAACGCTGCTCGTGCGGCAGCTCAATGCTCAACCCGATGGAAGCCCCGCCGGCATCGGTCGCGCCTCGGTTCGCCGCCTCCATGATGCCGGGGCCGCCGCCGGAACAGATCACGAAACGCCGCGGGTGTGTGCCGAGGGACAAGGACCAGGAGGTGATCCGCCGCGCCAGCTCGCGCGCCTCCTCGTAATAGCGGGACATTTCAAGATTCGCCCGGGCATCCCGTAGCTGCTGGTGAAACATCTTGCTGTTGCCTTTCTTCTTCGCGGCCCGCTGGATCCTCTCGAGAGTTGTCTTCGCGCGCTCTCGCGGCTCCACCCGCGCCGAGCCGAACATCACAATCGTGTCGCCCACCCCTTCGCGGCGAAGCCGCGAAAGCGGATCCAGGTACTCGGCCAGAATGCGCAGGGGCCGCGCCACCGGGCTTTCCACAAATTTCGGATCGCGATAGGCCAGTTTCTGTTGCGGCGGTTGCGAGCGCGGGCTCATGCTTCCTCCAGAGCGCTGATGCGCAAAGGATACATTCTAGTGCTGTTTCTGCTGTTTGCTTCCCCGTGCCGTACTTTTTTGCAGTCTTTCGCCTACTTTGCCCATCCAACGGAATCGCTGCATTTCGCTTCCAATCAGTTTAGACTGAGACCATGAAGCGTACAGCCATCTCCGCGATGCTGGCCCTGACCTTGCTTGCCGGCGCCGCGCCATCCCGTGGCCAGGCCCAACCGGGTCCGCTGCCGCCGAAGCCCGGCGCCGTCCCGGAACAGGCACCTCCGCCGCAGAAGGGGCAACGTGGGGTGATCCACGTGCCGGTCAATTTTGTCAGCACGCCCGTCACGGTGCGCGATCGCTCCGGCGAATTGGTTTTCGACCTCGCGGCCACGGATTTCCACATCTACGACAATAGCGTGGAACAGAAGATCGAACACTTCGATCTGGGCGGCGATCCGCTTTCGATCGTCCTGCTCGTGGAAAATAGTTCCCACGTCGAGCCGCTGCTGCCAGCCGTTCGGAAAAGCGGCATCGTTTTTACACAGACCGTGATGGGTCAGACGGCCGAAGCCGCGGTGATTGCTTTCAACGACGCTGCGGACGTTCTGCAGCCGTTCACAGCGGACAAGGACCAGATTCAGCGCACGATCAATCGCATGCCGATGGGCACTTCGGGAGTGAAGCTGTATGACGCGATGTCGTCCGCGGTGGACCTGCTCCAAAAACAGCCGGAAAACCGCCGCCGGGTGCTCTTAGTGATCTCCGAAGCGGCCGACTCAGGAAGTGAGACGCGGCTCGGCATCATCCTGCGCCGTGCGCAGCTCACCAACATCGCGATTTACACGATTGGGCTGAGCACGACAGCCGCTGAGTTGCGTGCCAAGCCCAGCCAGGCGGGGCCGCCGCAGATCGGTCCGCCGGGGACGTTTCCCACACCGGGCATCAACGGCCGCCCAGAAACGCCTTCGATGCAGGCGTCTGAACAAAGCAATATCAACCTGCTCGCGCTCGCCGTCTGGGTGGTGCAGCGCGCCGGGGACGTGGTTCACAAGCACAATCTGGCGGTGGCCAGCACCGCCACCGGCGGAGCGCACATCAGCACGTTACGGGACAATTCCATCGAGAAGGCGATGGACCTGATCGGCGGGGAACTGCACGCGCAGTACGTCCTCGGCTATCGTCCGCCCGGTGACGAGCCTTCCGGCTACCACGAAATCAAGGTGACCGTCTCCCGGCCTGGCGTCAACGTCCGCACCCGCCCGGGTTATTACCTGCCCGCACCCACCAGCTAGCTCTTCGCCAGCGAGACGTTTCGGCGGGTTCACCGCAAGCGCCAGCACCGCAGAAGTCCTACGCGGCGGCGCCGGGCTGATACTTCTTGTATTCCGCCTTCAGCTCGTTCAGGTAGAACTCGTTCCCGTCAGGGTCTTCGAAATAAACGATCCACGACGCGTTGTCCTCGAACACGGGCCCGCGGAATTTCACCCCGCGCTTCGTGAGCTTCTCGACCGCCTGCTGGATCGGCTCATCGAGCGCCAGGCCGATTACGACCGAGCCCTTCTTGCCGGCTGGGGATTCAGGCGACGCGGGATGCAGGCCGATAATCATGCCGCCGCCTGCTTCAATCGAGGCCCAGTGGTTCCCGAAGCGCACCGCCAGCTTTAGTCCCAGCGATTCGGTGTAGAACTGCGCGGCACGGTCCATGTCGTTCACAAAGACAGTCACCACTCCGCCTGTGATCATCTTGGTCTCCTCTCCGAAGAAATGCCGTCGGAACAGGCCGAATGCTATGCCATAGTATACGGAAGAAAAGAGCCATTTATGCCGAAACGGGCGGCCAAATTCGATTTCCCCTCGATCACTCTGGATGGCGAATCCCTCGTGCCACTGTACGGCCAACTCTATGAATCGCTGCGAAGCGCCGTTCTGACGGGGCGCCTGTTGCCCGGGGCGCGTCTGCCGTCTTCGCGTGCCCTCGCAGCGCGGCTCGGCATCTCGCGCAACACTGTCTTGAACACCTACGAGCAGTTGCAGGCAGAGGGCTTTGTGACTGGGAGGGTAGGGTCCGGCACGCGAGTCGCCCGCGCCCTGCCGGCTACGTATTGCTCGAACTGGTGCGTGCATCACTGGTGCATCGGCGCATCAGTTTTCGAAGGCTTCTGCAGGAGTCGTCCTATCCGGTCCGCGTGGCGCCTTTCGCGGACGGCGACGGCAATCCTCTCTATCTCTTCGACGCCGGCGATTCCACGAACTAGCTCTTCGCCAAGTCGCTGCCCTCCGCTTCCACTTCCTCAAGGATCGCGGCCGCCGCGGCAACGCGGTCAGGCTCCTCGAGCCGCAGCAGGCGCACGCCCTGCGTCGAGCGCCCGGCCTCGCGGATTTCATTGGATCGCACGCGGATCACCTTGCCCTGGTGGGTGATGATCATCACGTCGGAATCTTCGCGCACCTGGAGCGCCGCCACGACGTGCCCGTTGCGCTCGGTGGTCTTCAGGTTGATCACGCCCTTGCCGCCGCGCGACGTGACGCGGTATTCCGCCAGCGGCGTGCGTTTGCCGTACGCTTTCTCCGCGACCGTGAGCATCAATGACGTGAGCGATTCGCGGATCTGGTCGCTTTCGAGCTCGTCGAGATCCTGCGTGGTTTTCTTGAACTCCTTCTTGATGATCTCGAAGTCGGGCTGCACCGCGTCCATACTCACCACGTAATCGCCCTTCGCCAGGTCCATGCCGTTCACGCCCGCAGCCTGCCGGCCCATGGCGCGCACCTCGGTCTCGCGGAACAGAATCGCCTGCCCGCCGCTGCTCGCGAGGAACATCATCTGCTTCCCGTCGGTGAGCTTGGCCCCGATCAATTCGTCATCGTCGTCCAGGTTGATGGCGATAATTCCGGAAGGCCGTGGATTCGAGAACTCCGCGAGTGTGGTCTTCTTCACCGTGCCCTTGCGCGTGGCCAGAAAAACGTAGCGGCCCGTTTCTTCGAGGTTGCGCGCGGCGACAACGGCCGTCAGCTTCTCTTTTTCCTGAAAGCGCACCAGGCTGGTGATGGCGCGGCCGCGCGTGGCCGCCGCCGCTTCGGGAATTTCATAAACCTTCAGCCAGTACACGCGGCCCTTCGAGGTGAACAGCAGAATATAGCTGTGCGCCGAGGCGATGAAGAGATGCTCGACGAAATCCTCTTCGCGTGTTTTCGCGCCGATGCGCCCCTTGCCGCCGCGCGATTGGTGCCGGTAAACGTCCACCGACGTGCGCTTGATGTAGCCCGCGTGGCTGACCGTGATCGCCATTTCCTCGTCCTTGATCAGGTCTTCGAGCTTGATTTCCTCCACGCGATCCACGATCTGCGTGCGCCGCTCGTCGCCGTACACCTTTACGATTTCATGTAGCTCGGCGACGATCACGCCGCGCAGCCTTTTCTCGCTCGCCAGAATGTCCTTCAGCTCGGCGATCTTTTTCTGCAGCTCTTTCAATTCCTCGACGATCTTCTCGCGCTCGAGCTGCGTCAGCCGATGCAGTTGCAGGTCGAGAATGGCTTGCGCCTGGCGGTCGGTGAATTTCCACCGCTCCATCAGGCCTTCCTTCGCTTCCTTCGGCGACTTCGACCGGCGGATCAGCTTGATGATTTCGTCGAGATTTTCGAGCGCCTTCTTGAACCCGAGCAGAATGTGTTCGCGCTCCTCCGCCTTGCGCAGCTCGTACTGCGTGCGGCGGCGCACCACATCCAAGCGGTGCTCGATGAACAGACGCAGCAGGTCGAGCAGGCCCAGCTCGCGTGGCTGCCCGCCCACGATCGCGAGCAGGATCATGCCGAACGACTCCTGCATCTGGGTCTGCTTGAAAAGATGGTTCAGGACGATCTGTGGCTCCTCGTCGCGCTTCACCTCGATCACGATCCGCATTCCATCGCGGTCAGATTCGTCGCGGATATCTCCAATGCCCTCGAGCTTCTTGTTTTGAATCAGCTCCGCGATGTGTTCGATCAGCCGCGCCTTGTTCACCTGATAGGGCAGTTCGGTGATGACGATGTTTTCACGGTCCTTGCTGGCCTGCTCGATCGCCGCCTTGGCGCGCACCTGGAACGACCCGCGGCCGGTCTTGTACGCCTGCTCGATGCCTTCGCGCCCGTAGATATAGCCGCCGGTGGGGAAGTCCGGCCCGGGGACGATCTTCATCATCCTTTTCAGATTGGTGTCGGGCTCTTCGATCAACAAAATTGTAGCTTCGACGATTTCTTTTAGATTGTGCGGCGGGATGTTCGTCGCCATGCCCACGGCGATGCCGCTGCTGCCGTTGACGAGCAGGTTGGGAACCCGCGTCGGCAGCACGGTCGGCTCCTTTGTGCTCTCGTCGAAGTTGGGGACGAAATCAACCGTCTCCTTCTCGATGTCCGCCAGCATCTCCTCGGCGATTTTCGAAAGCCGCGATTCCGTGTACCGCATCGCCGCGGGCGGGTCGCCATCCACCGAGCCGAAGTTGCCTTGGCCGTCCACCAGCGGGTAGCGCATGTTGAACGTCTGCGCCAGGCGGACCAGCGCGTCGTACACCGGCACGTCGCCGTGCGGATGATACTTGCCGAGGACTTCACCGACGATCTTCGCGCACTTGCGGTGTGGCTTCGTCGAGGTCAGCCCCAGCTCGTACATACCGTAAAGGATCCGCCGGTGCACGGGTTTCAGCCCGTCGCGCACGTCGGGCAGCGCGCGCCCGATGATCACGCTCATCGCGTAGTCGAGATACGACTTCTTCATCTCGGCTTCGATATCCACCGGCTGTATCAGCGACTGTGTGGTTTCATCCGCCATGCGTCTCTCGCCTCTCCCTCTTGTCCGTCATTCCGAATGGCGACCCGGCCCGGGGAATCCCTCTTCGAATAATGCAAAGAGATTCCTGGCATCGCTGGAATGACGCGGCTTAGCCCGTTGTGCCCCGCGCCGTTTTCTCAAGCACGTATGTTTTCACTGTCTCAAACGCCGCCGCGTTGTTCGAAAACCGCTGCGGCCAGAAATGTTCCTCGAGTTCCCGGAGCAGCGCCGCGCACTCCGTTTCCGACGCGCAATCGATCGCTACGCCGCGCTCGTTGTCCGGCGCTTGCGTTGGCGTCGCGCGAAATTCCGAACAGCTCAGCCCCCGCAGCCCCGGCAAAATCTTCCATGTCAATTGAAAAATCACGGCGTCTATTTTGCGTTTTCGTCGATACGAATCGCGCAGGCCAGATTGCCTTCCGTGTCGCGAAATTTGATCAGCCAGCCGACCTCGGGAATCGCGGTTTTCGGCATCAGCACTTTGCCGCCGTTGGCTTCGACTGCGGCCGCCGTCGAGTCAACATCCTGTACGGAAATTGAGCATTCGTAGCCGAGCACCGGCTGCGGCAGCGCGTTGTACCGGCGATGCTGCATCGCCCCGATGATCCCCGGCTGCCCGCCGGCGCTGTTCTTGATCTTGCAGAACCCCGAAAGATCATTCGAGCCGAAGCCTTCGAATCGCCAGCCAAAGACGCCTTGATAAAACCGCCGCGCTCGATCGAGATCGTCCGCGTGGATGGCGAAGTGGACTACGTTATCCGGCATGTCGCTCTCCCGCCTCAGTCTCTACAAGTGCCTGCCGCCGGCGCTTCACCGCAATGAAGAAAAGCGGTCCGTTAGATATCGAGGTTCACGACTTCGAGCGCGTTGTCCTGGATGAACTTGCGGCGCTCCACCACATTTTCACCCATTAGCGTGGCAAAAATTACTTCGGCGGCGACTGCGTCTTCCAGCCTTACCTTGAGCAGAGTGCGGGTCTCCGCGTTCATCGTGGTTTCCCAGAGCTGCTCGGGGTTCATCTCGCCCAGGCCCTTGAATCGCGTGATGTTGAATTCCTTCTTGGCGTCTTCGAGCACGTAGGCGAGCACGCCCTGCGCGCTCTCCCGAGTTTCCTTGTCGCCATTGTGCGTGATGACAAAGGGCGGCTGGTCCAGCTCGTCAATGGCCTGGCGCAGCGCGCGCAGCCGCTTGCATTCCGGCGCGCCGACAAGCGCCCAATGGATCCGCCGCTCCATGCCGTTTGAAATCACGAGTTCGTAAAGGCTGTGTTCCTCGTCAAATTCGATTTTCCCCTCGCACTTGATCTTCGCCCTTTCAATCGCCTTCAGGAGCTTGTCCAGCTTCTTTTTGTCGCCAAAGTCGATCTTCTTTTCGAGATCGCTTTTTGCCAGCAGCTCGACGAGCTGCGGGTCGCGCAAGCGCCGCGCCAGCTTCGCCGACACCAGGTCGTATTCCTGCACATTGAGCAGGAACTGTGTCAGCGGGCCGCCCTCGAGCACCTTGCCTTCCTTCGACCTCACAACGTGCTCCTCGGTGGCGCGCTTCATCAGCTCGCGCGAAAACTCCCGCTCGTCGCGAATGTAGCGGTCCATCTTCCCGCGCTTCACGCGGAAGAGCGGCGGCTGCGCGATATAGATGTGCCCCTTTTCGATCAGCTCGCGCATGTGGCGGAAAAAGAAAGTCAGCAGCAGCGTGCGGATGTGGCTGCCGTCCACGTCCGCGTCGGTCATCAGGATCACCTTGTGGTAGCGCAGTTTCGCGGCGTCGAAATCGTCCTTGCCGATGCCGGTGCCGAGCGCGGTGATGATGGCGCGGATTTCTTCGTGGCCAAGCATCTTGTCGTAGCGCGCTTTTTCGACGTTCAGAATCTTGCCCTTGAGCGGCAGGATGGCCTGGTAGCGCCGGTCGCGACCCATTTTGGCCGAGCCGCCGGCCGATTCGCCCTCGACGACGAACAGTTCGCAGCGTGCCGGGTCGCGTTCCTGGCAGTCGGACAACTTGCCGGGCAGACCGCTCGAATCGAGCGCGGATTTCCGCCGCGTCAGCTCGCGCGCCTTGCGCGCTGCCTCACGGGCGCGCGCCGCGTCAATGCACTTGCCGATGATCCGCCGCGCGATTGCCGAGTGCTTGTCGAAATATTCACCCAATCGCTCGTTGACGAGCTGTTCGACCAGGCCCTTGATGTCGCTGTTCAACTTGCCTTTCGTCTGGCCTTCAAACTGTGGCTGGGGCAGCTTCACGGAAACGACCGCCACCAGGCCCTCGCGCACGTCATCGCCCGTGAGCGTCACTTCATCCTTTTGTTCCTTCAGCATGCCGAGCGAGCTGGCGTAGTAGTTGATCGTGCGAGTCAGGGCGGAGCGAAAGCCGGAAAGGTGCGTGCCCCCGTCTACCGTGTTGATCGTGTTGGCGAAGGCAAAAATGTTTTCGGTGTAGCTGTCGTTGTATTGCACCGCGATTTCCATATCCACGGTCTCGCGCCGGCCTTCCATGTAGATCGGCGAATCGTGGAGCACGCCCTTGCCGCGGTTCAGGTGTTTCACGAATTCGGCGATGCCGCCAGTGAAACGGAATTCCGCCTTCTTGTCGCTGCGTTCGTCGTGGAGAGTGATTTGCAGGCCCTTGTTCAGGAAGGCCAGCTCGCGCAGGCGCTGCGACAGCGTGTCGAAGCTGTAGTTCGTGACCGTAAAAATCTTCGGGTCGGGATGAAACGTCACCTTGGTGCCCGTCTTTTTTGTTTTCCCGGTGACCTTCAGTTTCGACGTGGGAACGCCGGCTCCGTACGACTGCTCCCACACCTCGCCCTCGCGCCAGATTTCCAGATCAAGCCAGTCCGAAAGCGCGTTAACGACAGAGACGCCCACGCCATGCAAACCGCCCGAGACTTTGTAGGATTCGCTATCGAACTTTCCGCCGGCGTGCAGCACCGTCATCACGACTTCGGCGGCGGGCTTTTTCTCCGTGGCGTGCATGTCCACCGGGATGCCGCGCCCGTTGTCGGTGACCGTCACCGAGTTGTCGTCGTGCACGATGACGTTGATCTCGTCGCAGAAGCCCGCCAGGGCTTCGTCCACCGAGTTATCCACCACCTCCCAGACCAGATGATGCAGGCCCATCTCTCCGGTCGAGCCGATATACATTGCCGGTCGCTTCCGCACCGCCTCGATGCCGCCGAGGACTTTGATGGAAGTCGCGTCGTAGCGGTGGCCGGAGGCTTTCGCCGCGGCAGTCTCTTTCTCACCCATGGGTTGTGCGTCTCCTGACGTCGTGCTTTTGGGAAGGCGGAAGAGCGGAAAGGCTCGACACTCGCCTTACCCTGTGGCCCGTCTCAAACTCGATCCGAGGCGGGCTCGAAGGGTTGCTGGCTTCATCCCGTCCCGTTCCGTCCCAAGCCCATGAGGGCCCGGACTGGGGGGACGCGGCGAAGACTTTTCCCCGCGAAGGGGAGCTTTCCGGGTGGCGCAGTCCCGGCGAATCCTGGTGCAGACTCGCACTTCCTGGGGCTTGCCCGACCCGGCCTAGTGCCGGTCCGAAGAAAAACTAGATCCGAAGACCAAGAAGAATTCTACTGGAGAAAAGGGCCTGCGACAAGACGAATTTTGCAACCCGCTTCCACATTATCTCTTGTGTTTTCTGTCTTTTATGGGGACATCGGACGCCTGCAAGATAACGCTCGGAGAAGTCTGCTTTTCATACGCTGTCACGTATTGCTTTGAGATAACCATGACATCTCATTTCTTGCCTCTATCCTGTGTTTCCGGTTCAATTGACGATCCGCGAAGCTGTTCGACCAGACCCATTCGGTCGCCCAACACCCAGCCCTGCGCCACTTTTCCATCAGCAATTCGAAAAAACGCCGCGCCCGAGTAGGCAATCGTTTTTCCGGTCGGCGCAATTTCGAAAACCGGCCCGCGATGCGTACCCGTGTAGCACAGTCGCGCCACGATCTTGTCGTCTTCAGCCAAGATCTCCTCGATCGTGTTGTGAAAATTCGGAAAAGCTGCGCGCACGGTCCGCATGTACGCGCGAAATGCTTCGATGCCACGCGTGGCGACCCCCAGCGAACCGTAGAAAACAATCTCCGGCGAAAGGATTTCCGCTGCGGCATCAAAATTCCACGGGTTCCACATCTCGTCGTAATACCGGCGAATCAATTTCTTGTTTTCCGATTCGGTGGAATCAAGCGGCGCGACTTCGTCCCCAACGCGGATCATCCCACCCTGCAGAATTTGCGAGCGGAGGCCGGCGCGATGGAGCAGGGCGGACTTCACTCCCTCTCGCGTCAGGCTTTCGAGATGTGCGCAAGGCTCGCAAAGCCGCAGCCCCCGCAGGACCACCTCACCGACGCGAAACTCTTTTCCTACGAGGTGATTCAGCGAAATCCCTCGCGTGACGATGTTGCGCCGGGTGCCGGAAGGCTCGAGCCCTGTTTTCATCAATTCGGCGGCTGCCGCGACCGCTTCGGCCTCCACCAGCGTCGCTTCGCCGCCCGGCCCGGCCGTGCTTGAGAAGGTGCCCTCGCTGCGGAAGTAGCGGTCGCCCTGAAGACCCTTGCCCGCTACGGCGCGGACTTCGGCGACGCCTTTCATCGGGGCCTTTGCCGCAGGCGCGATGAAGATGGAAATCACTTTTCCTTTGGCCATGGCGAACTCTCCTTACCGGGGCGCCCTCTCTCCGAGCACGCGCAGCGCCGTGAGCGCGTAAACGGCGGCGCACGATTCGATATTCTCGAGCGGAATGAATTCTTCGGGGCCATGCGAGACGGTCAGCAACCCGGGACCATAGGCAACCGCTGGAATCCCCTTCTCGGCGTAGTAGCGTATTTCAAGCAACCCGGGACACATTTCGAAAGCAGGTGTCTTCCCAGTGACTTCTTCGACGCTCTGCGCCAGCGCCTGCGCGATTTCGTTTTCTTCAGCGACACCAGCAGCGCGGCCCTCCTGGATAATCTCGATGTCCAATTCAATTCCATTGCGCCGGCAGCCTTCCAGGACCGCCAGTAATTCGGCTTTCTCGGTTTCAAGGTCTTCTTCGGGATTGATCCGCCGATCTACGGTAAACGAACAGGTATCCGGCACGAGATTGAAATTCGCGCCGCCTTCACACTGCCCGCCAAGCATCAAAATGGAATTGCGCGCTGCGTCCGGAGTGATGTGAAACGCGGTTTTCCGAGCCGTGATCTTCCTCTTGAGCTCGCGCAGCGCGCCTGCCACATCGAGCATGCGTTCGAACGCATTCACGCCCCGGCTCTCCAGCCCCACGTGCGCCGCTTTGCCGTGCACGGTGACGCGCAGAGAGATCGCGCCGCGGCTGGCATTCCAGATCACTCCTCCGGTCGGCTCTGGCGTCAGCATGCCGATTCCGCCGCAGCCCAGCTCACCGGCTGCCGCCAGTGCGCGCGACCCGCGGGGCCCGCTGGTTTCTTCATCCGGGACGAAAACGAGCCCGATGCGTCCGTCGAGTTTCGCGCCCAGATCCCCGAGTACTTTGACGGCATAGATCATCGCCACAAGGCCGCCTTTCATATCCGAGCTGCCACGCCCGAAAAGATTTCGCCCCCGGATCGTGGGTGTCAATTGCTTCGGCGCGGCGGCGGGGACAACGTCGTAGTGGCCGCTGAAGTAGAGCGTGCGCTCACCTCCGCCATAGAAACTGGTCACGCAGTAGCCGGGCAATTTCTCCGCGCCCGGTTCAGAAGATCCTGTCTCGCGGACTCCGGCGGGCAGGCCCAGCTCGCGCAGCTTTCCTGCAATTGCATCCGCGCACTTTCTGTACCCACGGCCCGGCGGATTCTCAGTTGGGATGGAGACGAGCGCCTTCGTGAACGCCGCAATTTCGTCGCGGTGCCCGGCAATCGCGTTGAGAATTTCCTGCTTCATCGGCGCAGCGACAGCTCCACAACTTCAGATTAGAGATGCCCGGATTCTTTGCTTAGATTTGCAGCTTAGCGGCGCCGCCTTGCGGCAGAAAGCGCCAATTTGGCAGGAGTAAACTGCGAGACAATTCGGCCTGGGCTTCGGCGTCAGATCCGCATCGGCATGACGACGTAGCGGTAGCGGCTCTTTTCGTCGGCAAGCGGGCGAAGCTGGCCGGCGGACTGTTCATCCTTCAGCTCGAAGCTGATAGGACCCTCGGCGGCGGCGGAGAGAAAATCAAGCAGGTATTGCGCATTGAAGCCGATCGAGAGTGGCTCGCCCTTGTATTCTTTTTCGATGGCTTCTTTGGCTTCGCCATATTCAGGACTGGACGAGGAAATTTCCAGCCCTTCCTTCGCCAGCATGAACTTCACGGCATGGGAGCGCTGGTCGGCGAGTTGCGAGACGCGGCGCAAAGCGTCCTGCAATTCGTTGCGCTCGATCACGACCGTTTTGTTCACGTCGCGCGGCAGCACCGCTTCGTAATTCGGAAATTGCCCGGTCAGCTTGCGCGACGTGAGCAAGCGGCGGCCAAGTTGGAAGAAAAGGTGGCTGTCATCTTGCGCGAACTCCACCATGGCGTCATCGCCCGCGTCCCCGCAGAGGCGCTGGACCTCGCTCATCGCCTTTTTCGGAACCAGCACCCGCACCTCGTTGCCGAGCCCGTCCAGTTTCTGTTCCGTCTCGATCATCGCCAGTCGGTGACCGTCGGTGGCGACCATGGTGAGCGTGTCCGGCTTCAGCACAAGCAGCGCGCCGTTCAGCGTGTAGCGCGATTCTTCGAGTGAAATTGCAAAAATCGTCTTGGCAATCACACCGGAGAGCACCGTGGCGGGAATCTTTGCCAGCACCTGCGGGAATGACGGCAGGGCGGGAAAATTGTCCTTCGACATGCCCACCATCTTGTACGCCTTGCGGTCGCAGGTGATCTGTATCCAGTGGTTTTCCAACAACTTAAAGCGGATCTCTTCTTCCGGAAGGAGCCGCACCAGGTCGTAGAGTTTCTTGGCTGGAATGGTCCCCGACCCATCTTTTTTCACCTTCGCTTCGCACGACGTCCGGATGCTCAGTTCGAGGTCGGTCGCTGTGATGGCCAGCCGGTTGCCCTTTGTCTCCAAGAGTAGGTTGGAGAGGATCGGGATCGTGGTCTTTCGCTCGACTACGCCCTGTGTGAGTTCGAGCTCGCTGAGCAGGTCAAATTTCTTAGCGCTGAATTCCATGCCGGGCATCCTCGCTTTTCGTGAGCGTGTCGCGGCTTACTTTACAGCTTTTCTTTCTCAGGATAAATAGATTAAACCCGTCGCCGTCGCCGGTTCTGTGGAATCTGCGGAAAACGGCACAAGCAGCTTCCTGCCGGGTGTTTGAAAGCCTGTCATTATCTGTGGATGTCTGCGCGTTGATTTGAAAAACCCACCGTGCGGTGCACCGCTGGGCCGCAGGCGTCCCGGTTCTCCACCTCGTGCACAGGGCGCCCACAGGAAGAAGCTCCACGGCACGGCGCCTGCGGGCGCAAGTCTATCCAAACGAGTCGAGTAGCCTGTTGATCGTCTTGTTTAAATCTTTATCGGTGTGGCGCAGCATCTCGATCTTATTGATGGAGTGCATCACGGTGGTGTGGTGCTTGCCGCCGAACTGCCGGCCGATCTCCGGCAGTGAAGCCGACGTGAGCTGCTTGACCACAAACATCGCCACCTGGCGCGGAAACGCGATCGCCTTCGAGTTGCTGCGAATCTTCAATTCCTGTGCGCGAAGGCCGAAGTGTTCGCCGACCCGCTTCTGAATCTGCTCGATCGTGACTTTCTTTTCCTGCGTGTCGATGATGTTCTTCAACACCTGCTGCGCGGTAGCCTGGGTGATCTCGATGCCGGTCAGCGAGGCATAAGCGATCAGGCGAATCAGCGCGCCTTCGAGTTCGCGAATATTCGAGCGGATCGATCGCGCAATGAACTCGGCGACGTCGTCCGGCAAATGGACGCGTTCGTTGTCCGCCTTCTTCTGCAGGATGGCGATCTTTGTCTCGAGATCCGGCGGCTGGATGTCGGCGATCAGTCCCCACTCAAATCGTGAGCGCAGGCGCTCTTCAATCGCGGAAATTTCTTTCGGCGGACAATCGGAGGAGATCACGATCTGCTTCTGCTGGTCGTAGAGCGCGTTGAAGGTGTGGAAGAATTCTTCCTGCGTCCGCTCGCGCGTGGCGATGAACTGGATATCGTCCACCAGCAGCACGTCCATGGTGCGGAAGCGATCGCGGAAGCTCGACATGCGGTCGAACCGCAGCGACGCAATCACTTCATTCGTGAATTTTTCTGCGCTCACATAAGTGAGGCGCATCGCCGGGTTGCGTTTTTTGATCGTGTGGCCGATCGCCTGCATCAGATGGGTCTTGCCCAGACCCACACCGCCGTACAGGAACAGCGGGTTGTAGGACCGGGAGGGCTGTTCCGCCACCGCCTGCGCTGCTGCATGCGCAAACTGGTTGCTCGCGCCGACGATGAACGTGTCGAACGTGTACCGCGGGTTGAGCTGGTGGTTCGTCGAATCGAAGTCGAGCTTGGCCTGGCTGGCGGCAGGCGCCGAATTCGCTGGTTCGGAGCAAAGGAACTCGAGCTGCAGCTCTTCGAGGCCCACCTCGGCCTGGACGGCCTGCAGGAGCTGGCCGTACGTTTCCGTCAGGCGCTTCTTGAACAGGGCGGTGGGTACCCGGACGATCATTCTGCCGCCGTCCGAGGACTCCAGCCGAGTGGGCCGGAACCAGGTAGCAAAGCTGTGGGGATTGACTCGCCGCTCCATGTGCTGAAGGATTCTTTCCCAGTTGTTCATTGCGGCAGTCAATCTCGACCCTAGATTTCTTTGTGTGGAAATATTGTGGAAAAACCAACCCTGCCCAAGCAAACCCTTGCCGCCGAAAAACCGCCAGTATTTTGTGCCGGAGTTTGCTCGCCCTCCGCGCCAGGAACTCTTACTCAGGAGTGCATGCACCACGCACGGCGTGGGGTGCGAGCCGGGATTCTGCACAAATGGAGGCGTGCGAGCAAGAGAAAAGATGTGAAGAGCACAAACAATTCTTCACAGAAGATTCACAGGATTTCCACACGACCAAGAAGTGCAACAAAATGCGCTTTTTGACACCCAAAAGGCTCCGTTTAAGGAGCGCCCGGCTCGGGTGCGAGTTTGTCCGGGCGAGGAAATTCGTAGATGCCCAGCGGGTCGTTGGTCAGAAGCAAGCGAGTCGGCTCGACGAGAATTGCATTGGGCTCGAGCCGCGCGCCTTCCTTCGTGTACGTGCGGAACGTCTCGCGATGGTTGCCTTCGCGGTCGAAATGCAGAAGCTCGTTGCCGAGTGCGACCCACACTTCCTGCGTTACCGGATCCACGCCGAAGGCATCTAGGACGATTTTGAGCTGCGGGGTGCCGGTGCGCTCCTCTTGTCTCTCAATTTCGCGCCGTGCGGCAAGAGACGTTTGGAGATATTCCGGCGTGGCGAGGGAAATCTCGTAGGCCGCGTAGCCGAAGCGGTCGTACTTGCGGACCGTTGGCTCCGGCAAGTAGGAGAAGGCGTAGTAGATGTTGCCCGCTGGATCGGTCTGCAGGCGCCCGAGATCCAGGAACTGCTTCAGTTCCGCCCGGTCGGCAATCTCTGTAGGATCGCCGAACTCCCGCACGATTTTCCCCAGGAGTCCGTACACGCGCACCAGATGAGTGGACTTCCACCCAGCGACGGCGAACTCGCCTTCAGGAAGTGCAACAACAGACGTCGGCGCCGCCATGGGAACCGAGAGCACGAGGTGCCCGTCCGGGCTGAACACCTTGACCGCATTGGCACCGCGATCCGCGACATACACGCGCCCGTCGCGATCGACGTCGAAGTCTTCTGCAAATACGATCGGCGCATCCTTTGCAGAAGCATCCGGGATGGACCGAAGCAGTGTTCCGTCGCCGCGATAAACGAGCACTGCCGGGTCCGGCGACCGCAGCACGTAGTAGCGTCCCGCGGCATCGCGTTTGACGGCGCGCACACCGCGGCCGGCATCCGGGAACACTCGCGCCCGCGCGTCAATGGGCTTTTCATATCGCTGCGCGCGCACAGTCACGCGCGAGCCGGCTGCGGCGAGGAACAGCGCGGCAGTTCCTGTTGCGATTACGATGCGGCGAAGCATGGCCGACGAATTATACATGCAGGAACATTTCGCGCCCGAGAAAGCCACCTTGAGGCGGCCCGGCGCCCCCGGTTCGGAGAGATGCAATTCGCGGACCGCGCGTTGCCGCCCCCGCTCGCCGGCGTCAGGAGTCGATGCGGTATTGTATGCGCTCAATCGAGCGCGCGCGGCCCGTGGCAGGATCCACATCCAGCAATACGGTGTTCATCTGCACGTCGCCTTCGGCGACTTCGAAGCGCGTTGGCAGCGCATCGAGAAAGCGCTGGATGATGGCGCCCTTCTGCATGCCGATGATCGAATCGTGCGGGCCCGTCATCCCCACGTCGGTGATATATGCGGTGCCGCCGGGCAAAATGCGGGCGTCGGCTGTCGCGACGTGCGTGTGCGTGCCGATCACCGCGGAGACTTTGCCGTCGAGATACCAGCCCATCGCCTGTTTTTCGGAGGTCGCCTCGGCGTGCATGTCCACCAGGATGATCTTGACGTCCTCGGGCACGCGCGCCAGTTCGCGCTCGGCCGTGCGAAACGGATCATCGAGCGGCGCCATGAAGGTGCGGCCCTGCAGATTCAGCACTGCGTAGCCGCTGCCGTCCTTCGTTCGGCCGACGAACAGCCCGCTGCCGGGCGCCCCCGCCGGGAAATTCGCGGGGCGCAGCAGACGCGGCTGTCGCGGAAAGTAGTCCAGGACTTCCTTGCGGTCGAAAATGTGATTGCCGCCCGAGAGAACCTCGATGCCGGTCGCGAACAGCTCATCGGCAAGGCGCGGCGTGATGCCGAATCCCGACGCGGCGTTTTCGCAATTCGCAATCGCGAGATCGATTTGCTGCTGCGTGAGGATGTCCGCCAGCCGGTCGTGAACAATCTGCCGGCCGGGCGAACCCACAATATCGCCGATATAAAGAATCCTCATTGTGATTGCCGGTGACGAGGAGCCGAACGTCGCGAAGACAGTCCGCAAAAAACGGAGCGGTCCACTTCGCCGTCTGGAGCTAGACCCTGAACCCCCACGAAAAAAGGGGGAAACCTGCGCCAGCCTTTAGGCTTTCCCGGGTCCCGCAGCAGCGGGACGCGGGACATGCACACCAGCCGGACGACGGGGCTTCCTGGGATTCAGTGTTGGTTCAAATAGGCCATCGCGCCAAGAACGCACGTCGCAGGCCGACTCCGCATCCATTGTAACCGCGCCGCGCAGCTCCGTGACGAAAATCCTCGAGAGACAACTCTGGGCTGCCGGCCCGGCGTGCCGGACCCGCCGAGCGCTCACACCTGGAGAACGTCGCCGTCCCGCGCGACCATTTCATACAGCACGGGGTTGACGAAGAAGCCGAGGAAAAGCCGCGAGATCAAGCCCGCGACGATGACAATCGCGAACGGCCGCTGAGTGTCCGAGCCAATGCCGTGGGACATCGCTGCTGGGAGCAGGCCGAGGCAAGCCACCAGTGCGGTCATCATGATGGGCCTCAAGCGCAACAACGAGGCCTCGTGAGTCGCCGTTCGGATGTCCGCATTTCGCTCAAGACGCAGCTTGTTGATATAGGAGACCAGAATGACGGCGGTTTCGACCGAGACGCCCATCAGCGCGAGCAGACCGAGAACCGAGGAAACGCTGAAGGGTGTGTGCGTGAGCTTCAGCGCGATCAACGCGCCCACGGGCTCCGTCAACACCACCCCCAGGGCGATTGCCAGGGGAAACTTGAAATTGCCGTATAGCGCGAACAAAATGAGGAAAATGAGCAGTACCGCCAGCGGGCCGATCACGTACATCTGCTGCTTCGCGGCGAGGAATTCGCTGTACTCGCCGCCCCATTCCATCCGGTAGCCCTGTGGCAGCGTCACCGCCTTCCCCACCGCCTTCTGCGCGTCTCGCACCGCGCGTTCCAGGTCGCGCCCTTCGATGCTGTACTGAATGCCGATGTACCGCGAGTTATTCTCGCGATAGATGAAGGACGCGCCGTTGCCCTGGCGGATATCCGCAAGCTGGCTGAGCGGGATCTGCTGGCCCGAAGGCGTGCCGACCAGCAGGCTGCCAATCTGTTGCGGGCTTTCGCGGAACTGGGGTTGCATGCGGACGACCAGGTCAAAGAGCTTTTCGCCCTGGATCACTTGCGTCGCGGCCTGCCCGCCCACCGCCGCCCCAACGACGGCTTCGACATCGGCCACGTTGATGCCGTAGCGCGCGATCTTGTCGCGGTCCACGTCAATCAGCAGGCTGGGCTGGCCGAGCTCGCGCACCACAGTCAATTCCGTGAATCCAGGGACGCTGGAAAGAACATTTTTGATCTGCAGCGCTTTGTTCTGAAGGATGTTGAGGTCGGGGCCGTACACTTTCACCGCGAGGGCGCTCTTCAGCCCGGTCAATGCTTCATCCACAGCATCCTCGGCGGGCTGGGTGTAGTTGAAAATCACGCCGGGGAAGGCTTCGAGCTGCTTCTGCACATTCTGAATGAACTCTTCTTTGGAGCGGATCGAGCCTTTCTTCCACGCACCGTCCTTGTACGGCTTCAGGCCGACGTAGAATTCGCAATTGAAGAACCCCGTCGGGTCGGTGCCGTCATCGGGGCGGCCCAGTTCGCTCGCGACTTCCGTTACTTGGGGATACGCCATCAGTATTTTGCGGACCTGCGGCGCGAATTTGCTTGCCTCTTCGTAAGAAATCGTGTACGGCAGCGTGGCGCGCACCCATAGCGCGCCCTCGTCGAGGTGCGGCATGAACTCGCCGCCGATGAACGGGACGAGCAACAGCGTGGCGCCGAAGATCGCGGACGCACCGAGCATCGTGAGCTTCGGGTGATCTAGACACCAATCAAGCTGCCCGCCATACACGCGCTTGATCCACTCGAAGGGTTTGTTCACCCGCTCGCGCACGCCTTTCTTGAACCAGTAGGACGTGAGCACGGGAACAACTGTCAACGTTAGGACCAGCGCGCCGATCAGGGCGAACGCCATCGTATCCGCCATCGGGTGGAACAGCTTTCCGGATGGGCCGCTGAGCGCGTAGATCGGCAGATAGCCGGCGATAATGACGGCGACGGAATAGAAAATCGGCCGGTCAACGTCCTTCGCCGCCGACAGGATCACGTCGTGAAGCTTGTACTCTTGTCCTTCGCGGAGGCCCAGCTCGCGGTAGATGTTCTCCACCATCACCAGCGTCCCGTCGATGATGATCCCGAAATCAATCGCGCCGATGGAAAGCAGATTCGCGGCCACATCATGCGCGTGCAAAAAGATGAACGAGAAGAGCAGGGCCAGCGGAATTGTAAGTGCGACGATCACCGCGGCGCGGAAGCTCACCAGGAAGAACACCAGCACGATCAGCACCAGCACCATGCCGCGCAGCAGGTTTGCCTCGACCGTGTCGGTTGTCAGCCGCACCAGGTCGCTGCGATCGTAGAAGGGATGGATCTTCACGTCGGGTGGGAGGACCTGCCGGTTCAGTTGCTCCGTCTTCTGCTCGACGCCCTTCAATACGTTCTGCGTCTGCTCGCCGCTGCGCATCAGGATAACGCCTTCGACCGCGTCATCGTTGTTCTGGAATCCAAACTCGCCCAGGCGCGGGGCATGGCCAATCACCACTTGCCCGATGTCCTTGATTCTCACCGGCACGCCATTGAAACTCCCCGCCACGATGTTGCCGATGTCTTCCGTGTTGCGGACCAGGCCGATCCCGCGCACGTAGAAAAACTGTCCGCCCTGGCTGTAGAACCCGCCGCCGGCATTCGCATTATTCGCCGAAAGCGACTGGACCACTTGCGGCACAGTCAGGTGGTAGCCGTAGAGGCGCGCTGGATCCAGCAGGACCTGATACTGCATAACGGTGCCGCCGAGGCCCGAATCGTCCGCGACGCCCGGCACCGACCGGTAGGCGCGCCCGATCACCCAGTCTTCGAGCGTTTTCAGTTCTTGCGGGCTGCGATCCGGGCTTTCCAGCACGTAGCGGTAGACCAGCCCGCTCGGGCTGAAGAGCGGCGCCATCGAAGGCGCCACGCTCGGCGGAAGACTCACGTTCGGTAATCGCTCAAACACCACCTGCCGCGCGAAGTACGAGTCCGTGTCTTCCTCGAACGTCAGTCGAATGTCGGAGAGGCCGTACAGCGAAATCGAGCGCATCACCTCCATCTTGGGTGTGCCGTTCATCTCCACTTCGATGGGCAGCGTCACCAGGCGCTCGATTTCTTCCGCCGCGTGTCCCGGCCACTGCGTGATCAGTTCGACGCGCGGCGGCGAGAGGTCGGGATACGCATCCACCGGCATGCGCTGGAACGAAACAGCTCCCGCTACGCCGATCAACAGCGTCACGATCAGCACCAGGAACCGCTGCCTCAGGGCGAATTGGACGATGCGATGAATCATCGGAGAATGGCCACCCGAGCCCTCTTTTTACTGTTGCAATGAATTCTTGAATTGCAGGAACAAGCTGCCGTCTCCTGCCACACGTTCGCCGGCCTTCAGTCCGCTCAGGATTTCGATGCGGCCGCCTTGAGTTCCCCCGATCGTCACGGAGCGGCGCCCGAACTGGTTCTCGCCCACCAGGACATAAACAAAAGGCAGGTTCTCCGTGTCGCGGAGCACGGCGGAGTCGGGCACCGTCAAGGTGTTCTCAATCTTGCCGGCCTGGACCAGTGCGGTCACCCACATGTCTTTCTTCAGCTTTTCACCGGGGTTCTCGGTCACGATGCGCGCTTGCAGCGTCCGTGTATTCGGATCGAGTGCGGGCGCGACGTAGGAAATGCGGCCATGGAAAACGGTCGGGTATGCATCCGTCTGCACTTCGACCGTGTCACCCGGGTGCACGTAGGCGAGTTGGTTCTGGTAAATATTCACAAGCACCCAAACACTCGACATATCGGAGATGGTGAAGCACTGTGTCCCGCCGGCTTGCAGCAACTGCCCGGGCGAGCACAGCCGCTCGACAACTTCTCCCGCGAACGGCGCGAGCAGGGGCAATTCGGGCGATGGCGGAGCTTTTTCGAGAGCATCGGGCCGCGGAACGCCGAGGATGCGCAAAACCTGCTCGCTCGCATCGAGATCGGCCTTGGCCTGGTTGCGGTCCGATTCCGCCTGCAGCAGGTCGCGTTCGGCGATCGCGCTGTGTGCGTAGAGATCCTGCGCGCGGGCGTAGTTCTTGTCCGTTACGTGATACGCCTCGCGAGCCTTCAGGTAGCTGGCGCGAAGCTGCGAGTAATCCGGGCTGCTGACTTCGAGTAGCGATTGGCCCTTCTGCACGTGCTCGCCCGGCGCCACAAGAACCCGGCTCACGGGCCCGCCCACGGCGCTGATTACCGGCGTCGTGCGGAAGCCGTTGTACGCCACTTGGCCCGTCAGGCGCAGCGTGCGCCCCAGCGGCGTGGTCTCGACGGCGGCCACCTTCACGTGCGACATCTGCTCGGCCGGTACCGTGAAGAGCTCAGCCTTCACAGCCTGCCGCGTCGAGTACGATGTCATCTTTTCGGCGGAGTCCGACGCGCCGGAGCCGCAGCCGGCAAGCGCCAGCGCCGCGGCGGCCAATGCGAGAGCGGGCAAGGTGCGAGTAGTGTTCATGGCAGATTCCTTGTGCCCACCGCTTCGCGCAACTGCTCCAGCGCGAGCATGTAACTCGCGAGCGATTGGCGGTAGGCAAGCTGCGTCGAGCGGTAGCTGCGCTCGGCGTCTAGATAATCCAGCAGGCTCGCCGCACCGCGGCGGTAGGCGTACTCGCTGATGTCGCGCGATTGCTTTGACTGGTCGAGATAGCCCGTCCGGTAGAGCTGCACCACCTGGTCGTTCGCCCGGACGCCTTCATAGGTGCTCTTCACGTCGCCCAGCACGATTTCGGAGGCCGCCGTCTCCGACTCCTGCGCCTGTGTGATCCCGTACCGGGTACGCGCGATTTCTCCCTGGTTGCGGTCGAAAATGGGGAGCTGAACATTGAAAAAGAGTGAGGCTGTATTCAGGCCGTTGAGATGGTCGTAGACAAACGAACCAGTCACGTCGCGCTTCCCGTTCGCCTGCGCGAGCGAAAGCTGGCTTTTTGCCGCGGCGACGCCCTGCTGCGCCGCGCGGAGATCCGGGCGCTCACGCAGCGCCATCGCCTGCAGATCCTCCACGTTCTTTTCGAGCGGCTGGTAAGCCAGCTCGCCGGCTACGTCGTAATCGGCGGGCACCGACTCGTAGCCCAGCAGTTCGCGCAGGCTGACCAGCGCCTGCGCCTTCGCCAGCCGTGCCGCCGAAACGTCGGTCTGGAATTGCAGCAGTTGGAGTTTGATCTTGAGGTAGTCGCCTTCGCTGATGTCGCCGGCCTTGTAGCGCGCCTCGCTGATTTCTACCGTCTGCGAAAAACTCTTCAAGTCCCGCTCCGCGAATTCCAGAGTGGATTCCGCTAGGAGGGCGGCGATGAACTGCTGGGAGATAGAAAGCTTCAGATTGCGCTCCGCGTCCGCCACCAGGTAGCGCTGGACGGCCGTCTGATCGCGTGCCGCCTGCAGGCGGTTCTGGCGCTTTTTGCCGCGCTCGAAGAGGTAACTTATGCCGAGGTCGTGCTGCGCGGTTTCATTAATGTAACTGCTCGAAAACGCGCTCGGCTGGAAAATCGGCAGGAACTGCGCGTCCCACAACAGCACCGGATTCGGCCGTAGATTCGCGGTGATTTCCTGCGCCTGGCTCTGGTTGATCAGCGTGCGCGCGGCTTTCAGCGCGTGATTATGCTCACTCCCGAGCTGCAGGGCCTGGTCGAGCGTGATGCGCACCGGCGACTGCGCCGGCGCGGGCAAACTCACGACCGTCAGAAGGGCCCCAAGTACGAAACCTCGAAAACCTTGGTGTTTCATTGTCTTCCACTCAAGGGCCGCGGGGCGGTTGCCGCCCGGTCACCGGCCTCACGTTCGGTTGGAAATCAGACAGCCATGAATTGTTTTGCTCACGAGCATCCTGACGAAGCTCATTGGTCCGGTACGATGGGCCCGATGACGACGAGAATGCTGTGCGACGGCTGAAGAACGGGGCTAAACGAGCGGCGGGCTGCGAGTGGAGGTCTGCCGCTGGACAAGCCGGCCGCGAAACACGAATTCCTTCGGAGTGCTCTTCCACAGCAAAACAGCCGGTGTGGAGAAGCCCAGGCCGGGCAGTGGCGGCCCAAACATTTGATGGACCACCTGGCAGGTCAGGCAATTCGAGTTCGAGGTGCTGGTATGGTGATGCCAGACGACGCTGACGGCGGTGGCCATCAGGACCATCGCCATCACCACCAGGAGCGCTGCAAAAGCCCGGAATGTGGCCCGGGAACGCATGAGCGTGATGAGATGTAGGATACCCCAATTGGGGTTGCGAGGACTAGTCACCCGGTGCGTACCAGTGAATACTTCCGGCGAGAGATCAGGCCCGGGAGCAATGGCGTCAATCGCGCGGCGCCGCCGACTCCAGCGCCTTCTCCACGAGTGTGACGCAGCGCTCCACCCGTTTGCGCAGCGGGCCTTCGATCGCCTCGTGCCGCTCGCGCAACTCGAAGAACTCGTCGGCGATATTCACCGCCGCCAGCACCGCCACCCGCAGCGAATCCACCGTGTGGGTGGCCTCGGCAACCGCGCGCATCTTGCCGTCCACGAAGCGCGCAAGCTCGGTCATGTAGGCTTCGTCCTGCTCGCCGCGCAGGTGGTACACCTGATCGTAGATTTCGACTTTCACGTTGGCGCCTCTCCTTCGGCCGGGTTAGCGCCATTTTCCGCCGAACCGCCCCCGGGCCACAAGCAGGATTCGCGTCGCGCAGCGCGCGGTGAGGAACGGAAGAACTAGGACGTGCGAAGGGCGGCCCCGAGCTTCTGTTCGAGCGCGGCGACGATTCGCGCGCTGAAGCTGCTTACCTGCGCTTCGGTGAGCGTGGCCTGCGGATTCACGAAGGTCGCCCGCACCAGCAGGGAATGCTTTCCGGGCGGAATCGTTCCGCCGCGGAACAGGTCCACGGGTTCGATGCGCGTGAGTTCGGCGATGCTGGCGGAGCGAATCGTCTCCGCGACTTGCGCGAATGTGGTGCCGTCGGCGAGCACCAGCGAGAAATCGCGCTCGACAGCAGGGAAGCGCGGCAACAGCACAAAGTGCCGCGCGGCGCGTGAGGCGTAGTAGCCGTCACAGAGTGGCTCGAGCAACAACTCGGCGACGTACGCATCCTGGCGCAGTTTGAATGCCTCGGCCACACGGCGCGCAAGCTGGCCCGCGGCGCCGATGGCGTCCTTGCCGGTGAGCGAAACCGTGGCCGCGCGGCCCGCCTGGAGCCATCCCGGCCCGCCAAGTTGCCAGCGCAGCCCGCCTGCAATTTCCCCTACCCGGTCGAGGTCGCCCTGCAGATCGGCAAATCCGAATTCGCGCGCCATTTCGTGCACGCTCTTCTCGCGCGCGAGTCCCGTGCCGCCCATCGTGAGCACGCGCGTCTCCGCCGGTTTGCCGCCGCGAATCTCATACCGCTTGCCGATTTCGAACAGGCGCAGATTGCGCTCCCCGTGATTCAAATTCCATTCGAGCGCCTGAACCATGCCGATCATGCCGGAGCTGCGCATCACCGAAGCGTCCTCGGAAAGCGGGTTGACGATCTTCGCCGGGGAGATTCCCTCCGCCCGGAACAGAGCATCCTGCTCGGAGTCCACCAGTGGGATCGCCAGAATTTCCTGGTAACCCAGCGCCACCAGTCGCTCGCGAAGGCGGTCTTCGGCTTCGGCGTGTGGCAGCCGCGCGGCCGGCTGCTTCGCGGGTGGTAGCCGCGCAGGGAATTTATCGAAGCCGTGGAGCCGCGCGACTTCTTCCACCAGATCGATCTCGCGAGTCACGTCGCGCCGCCACGACGGCCGGCGGCATTCCCAGCGCGCCACCAGCGAGCCCGCGGCGCCGCGATTCGCGTCCACGCGCGTGGGATGGAAGCCCAGCGCGCCGAGAATCGCTTCGATTTCTTTGTCCGGCACGTCCGCGCCCATCACGCGAAGCAATTCCTGCCGCGAGAATTCGATTTTCTGCTCGAGCTCGCGGCCGGGATACACATCCGCCACGCCCGCAAGAATTTCGCCGCCGGCGAGCTGCTGAATTAGTTCCGCGCAGCGGCGCGAAGCCAGCTCGGCCATTTCCGTTTCGGCGCCACGTTCGAAGCGCGTCGAGGCTTCGCTCCGCAGCCCGAGCGCTTTGGACGCGCGGCGAATCGCGATCGGATCGAACCAGGCGCATTCCACCAGCACGTTTTTGCTCGAAAAACCGATTTCCGTCTCGGCGCCGCCCATGATCCCGGCGATGCTGACCGCTCGCTTACCGTCGGCGATCAGGCACATGTCTTTCGTCAGCGCGCGCTCCATGCCGTCGAGTGTCCGCAGTTTCTCCCCGGGCCGCGGCCGGCGCACCACGATGCGCTTTTCCTGCAGCGTGTCGTAATCGAACGCGTGCAGCGGATGGCCCAGCTCAAACATCACGCAGTTCGTCGCGTCCACCACGTTGTTGATCGAGTTCTGCCCGAGTGCGACAAGCCGCTCGCGCAGCCAGTCCGGCGAAGGCCCGACCTTCACGCTGCGAATCACCCGCGCGGTGAACCGGGCGCACAAATCCGGCGCTTCGATTTCAACGCGTATGGCGGTGTCCACCTTTTCATTGGATTCTTTCAATTTCGGCTTGATGGTTTTCAGCGGGAGGCCATAGAGCGCGGCCACTTCGCGCGCGATGCCGAAGTGCCCCAGGCAATCCGGGCGGTTGATCGTGATTTCGGCGTCGAGCACGGGCCCCGCGGGCGATTCCTCGATTGCGTCCACGGCCGTGCCGGATAGCGAGAGCCGCAGGCGCACCTCGGCCGGCGTCGCCGTCACCGGCACGAATTCTTTCAGCCAGTTGTAGAGAACCTTCATCGCTCGTTACGGGAACTGGCGCAGGAAGCGCACGTCGTTCTGGAAAAATGTCTGTATGTCCGAGCCGTACTTCAGCATCGCGAAACGGTCCACGCCGATGCCGAACGCGAAGCCGGAAAGCCGCTTGGGATCGTAATCCACGAAGCCGTATACGGCGGGGTTCACCATCCCCGCGCCGAACATCTCGATCCAGCCTGAGTTCTTGCACACGCGGCAGCCGCTGCCCCCGCACACGTGGCAGGTCGCATCCACCTCAGCCGAAGGCTCCGTGAACGGAAAATAGCTCGGGCGGAGCCGCGTCTTCACCTTGGGACCGAAGAAGGACCGGATGAAATAATCCACCGTGCCCTTGAAATCGCAGAAGGTGATGTCGGTATCCACGGCCAGCCCTTCGAGCTGGTGGAACATGTAACCGTGTGTTGCGTCGGGATTGTCGCGGCGATAGACCTTGCCCGGCACCACGATGCGCACCGGCGGCTTCTGTTTCTCCATGGTCCGGATCTGCATCGGCGAGGTGTGCGTCCGCAGCAGGAATCCGCGCGGGCTTCCCGGCGCGTCAATGTAGAACGTGTCCATGTTGTCGCGCGCCGGGTGGTGCTCGGGGATGTTCAGCGCCTCGAAGTTGTAATACGGCGTCTCGATTTCCGGGCCTTCGACGATGCTGAACCCGATGGAAAGGAAGATGCGCTCCAGTTCTTCAAAGGTCTGGCGGACCAGGTGGCGCGTTCCGATCACGCGCTCGACGCCGGGCAAGGAAAGATCGAGCCCCGCCCGCGCGAGCGCTGCCTGCTCTTCCGCAGCTTCTTTTGCTGCCTTGATCCGCTCGACCTCTCCTTCAATGTGGGCGCGGAGGGCATTTAGGTTCTGTCCGACAACGGGCCGGAGCTCAAGAGGTGCCGTCTTGAGCCAGTTGTCGGTCAATTTTGAAATGACACCTGATTTTCGTCCCAACCAATTCAGGTGGGTTATCCCCACATCGATTGCATCGATATCTTGGGCCACGTCCTTGTCAAACTCAGCCCGCAAATCCGTGAATAATCGCGCGACAGCCCCTGGCGTTGCCGCCCCAAGCTGCGCGAGCGTTCGGTCGACTTTGCTATTTTTTTCGTTCATTCCACTTCCACACCGCGGCAGCAAACCCTGTTGCCGCCGAGACTAAGGTTCAGCTTCGGCTTCACTGACAGCAGGCCTGGAAACCCGACCAACATTGCACATTCCCCATCGCCCCAACCGACGAGCGGGTGTCATTCTGAGGGTCGTTCCGCTTGGCGGAACAGCCCGAAGAATCTCAACGTAACAACTGGCGCCAGCCACGCCATTTGGCTGAGATGGTTTGGGCCAACTCAGGCGCCCCTCGGGATGGCAAGAACAAACCATCCGTGCAGAAAGGGGACAGGTTACACCATCAGTCGCCGATCGTGTAGCCTGCGGGCAGGGTCGCTCCCCGCTGCGGTTCCCGCTCCTATCCAGAACAAACCAGTTGACTCCGGGAGCGTCTATATATAGCGTAGCCATATATGGAGGCGCCATTGACCGCCCACAACGAGTTCAAGAAGGGCAGTGCCGAAATCCTGATCCTTGCCTTGATCGAAGACCGCCCCCGCCATGGCTATGAAATCGCCAAGCTCATCGAGCAACGCTCCCACGGCGAGCTCGAATTTCACGTCGCTTCGCTTTATCCGATGCTCCATCGCATCGAGCGCCGCCGCTGGATCGAAGGCCGATGGATTGAAAAAGCGGGACAACGCCGCCGGCGTTACTACCGCCTGACGGCTGTCGGCCGCAAGGTGCTTGCCGCGCAGCGGCGCAACTGGCGCGAATTCATCCGCGCGATGGAGCGCGTCGCTTTGGTGGAGCATGCCTGACTGGAAGCAATACGTCCGCGCGCATCTGCCTCCCTTGGGCCTGGGCGGAGCGCGTGAGCAGGAAATCATCGAAGAGCTGGCGCAGCAGCTCGAAGACTGTTATGCCGACGCCATCGCACATGGCGCCCGCGATGTGGAAGCCGCCACTCGCGCGACGGCGCAGATCCCGGATTGGCAAGCCCTGGGGCGAGAGTTTCGCGAAGCGGAGCAGCCGATGGCCGAACGGCTCGCTACAAAACTCGACCACTACTCATTTCCGGCGAACATCGAATCCGCGGCTCGCAACTCAGTCGCACGCAAAGGAGCGCTCCTCATGAATCATCTCTGGCAGGACGTCCGTTATGGGTGGCGGATGCTGGCTCGCCAGCCGGCGTTCACGGTGGTTGCGGTGCTGACGCTGGCGCTCGGCATCGGCGCCAGCACGGCCATCTTCAGCGTCGTGAACGGGGTTCTGCTTCGCCCTCTGCCGTTTCGCGATCCGTCGCGCCTTGTGATCCTGCAGGTCGCGGCACGCAAGATTCAGCCGCAGCCGTTTCCTGTTTCCGCACCCGACATTGACGATTTCCGCCGCCTGACGCGCTCGTTCGAAGACCTTTCGGGTTTCTCGAATCAGAGCATGAATTTGACGCGCGGCGGCGCGGCCGAGCAGGTGATGGCGGCGCGCACCGGCGCGGGAGTTTTTCCCCTGCTCGGTATCCGGCCGCTCTACGGTCGCACGTTCACACCGGAAGAAGATCGGCCCGGCCAGACTGTTGTCGTCCTGGGCTATGGAGTGTGGCAGCAACGTTTCGGCGGTGACGCGGGCATTGTGGGCCAAACCATCACGCTGGATCGCCAGCCATACTTGGTCATCGGCATCATGCCGCAAGGTTTCCAATTCCCGGTCCGCGGCACCGAGTATTCCCAGCCCGCGCAGCTTTGGGTGCCGCTGGCGCTGACGCCGTTTGATTTGAAATATCGCGGCGACAATTTCAATTTCGGCGTCATTGGCCGGCTGAAGCCCGCTGCCTCGCTGGCTCAGGTTCGCGAAGACGCCAATCTAGCCGCGCAGCGCATCCGCGAATCCTATCCGCCGGAGACTCCCAAGGAAATCAAGCTGGAAGCAGTGGTTACGCCGCTCGGGGAAATGGTTGTTAGCGGCGTGCGTACGCTGCTGCTGCTCCTCCTGGGGGCCGTCGTCTTTCTTCTGCTGATTGTGTGCGCGAATGTTTCGAATCTATTGCTGTCCCGTGCCGCGCAACGCCAGAAGGAGATCGCTATACGAGTGTCGTTGGGCGCCACCCGCCGGAGGCTCATCCTGCAATTGCTGGTCGAAAGCGTCCTTCTCTCGCTGACCGGCGCCGTCCTGGGCCTTTTGCTGGCCCGCTGGGGAACGAATCTCTTGGTGGCCGCCGCCCCGGTCACGATCCCGCAAACGCAGGCGATTCACATGGATTCACGCGTGCTGGCGTTCACGTTCACTCTTTCGATTCTTGCGGGACTTCTCTTTGGCCTGGCTCCGGCGTTCGCCGCCACGCGTGCGGACTTGCACCAATCCTTGAAGGAAGGCGGGCGCGGTGGCAACATCGGGCGTCGGCATAGCTTGGTTCGCAGCACGCTGGTCGTAGCGCAAATGGGGCTAGCGCTGGTGCTGATCTCCGGCGCGGGCCTGTTGATCCGCAGCTTCGTGCGCCTGCTCGATACCGATCCCGGGTTCCGCGCACAACACGTGCTGACTGCCGCGACTGCGCTCCCGCGCGAGGATTATCCAAAACCGGACCAGGTCCTCGGCTTCTACCGCGCCCTTTCCCGAAAATTGAGCAATCTTCCCGGCGTCGAAGCGGCGGGCTTCAGCACCGATCTGCCGCTCGAAGGTGGATGGACACGCGTATTCACCGTGGAAGAGAGGCCCGTCACTGGGGGCACTCTCCCGATGGATTTTCATTCCGCAGTGATAGGGAATTATCTGCAGGCGCTGAGTATTCCGCTGAAGCGTGGCCGGTACTTCACGGAACAAGACGATGAAAGGGCGCCCGGTGTCGTGATCATCAGCGAAAGCATGGCGCGGCGCTTCTGGCCCGGAGAAGATGCCATTGGCAAACGACTGAAGTGGGGAGCGGCGCAATCGACCAATCCCTGGCTGACGATTGTCGGCGTTGTCGGCGACGTGAAGCAGGGAGCCATCGACGCGGAGACGATGCCGCATAGCTATCAACCCTTGCCGCAAGGCGGCGATGCAATCTCCTTTCTTGGCGCTCAAGCGGTCGTGCGCGCGGAGATGAATCCAACGAGCATCACTTCGGCGCTCCGCGGCGCGCTACAAAGCATCGATCCGAACGTGCCGCTGGTGAACATCCGCACGATGGATGATGTCGTGGCGCAATCGAACGCGCCGCGGCGTTTCACCATGTTCCTGCTGGCGATTTTTGCGGGTGCCGCGCTCTTCCTCGCCGCCATCGGCATTTACGGCGTGCTCGCCTATGCCGTCGCGCAGCAGACGCACGAGATTGGCGTCCGCATGGCTCTCGGCGCGCAGCCGCGCGACGTCTTGCGGCTTGTCGTGGGGCAGGGCATGCGCTTGGCAGCGATCGGCGCAGGTCTGGGTGTGGCCGCCGCTTTGTTTTTGTCGCGACTGATGGTGGGGATGCTCTACGAGGTGAAGCCGTCGGACCCGGTTACGTTTGCGAGCGTGTTAACCGTGCTTTTGACTGTCGCCTTGCTGGCTTGCTATATTCCGGCGCGGCGCGCGACGCGGGTTGATCCGCTCGACGCCCTTCGTTACGAATGACGCGAACTGGGCCATCAGCCTTACAGTGGGGGTGGTTCGAGAGCCCCCACAAGAGAAGCCTGTATGTCTATGCGGACGCGCGGGGCGCGACAGTTGCAAGCGCCTGCTTTGCTTGTTCGGCGAGCGCCGTGAATCCCGCGGCGTCGCTGACGGCGAGGTCCGCCAGAATCTTCCGGTCGATGTCGATCCCGCCTGTTTTCAATCCGTGGATCAATTGGCTGTACGACATTCCGTTCAAGCGTGCGGCGGCGCCGATGCGCTGAATCCAGAGCCGGCGGAAATCCCGCTTGCGATTCCGCCGGTCGCGATAGCCGTAACGCAGCGAGCGGTTCACCGCCTCGCGCGCCGAGCGGTAGAGCTTGCTCTTTGTCAGGAAAAAGCCCTTCGCGTGGCGCAAAAGCTTTTTGCGCTTGGCGCGGCGTTTCGTGCCTCGTTTCACTCGAGCCATAGTTCAATTCTCCTGGTCCCGCATCCTTGTGGGTGAATGGGTTGGAGGCAAACGCGGCGGGACTCCCGAAGACGCGTCCGCAAAATGCAGGACACGAAGCCGGAAGGTACCACGGGTTTGTCTCGTTGTCTTACTGCATTTCCGCCGCAACTGGTTCATCGCGAGCGGCCGGCCGGCAGGCACCCGTTGCGCGCTGCCCGGCACGGAAAAACTTTTTCAGGAATACGGCAACATCAGCCGTACGTTGCGGGCGTCGGCGGGGCTTACTTCCACCGCCTTGCCCAGCCGGCGCATGCGCTTCGGCTTCTTGGTTCCGAGCAGATGGCGCTTTCCGGAATGCCTGCGCATGATCTTGCCGGTGGACGTCACCTTGAATCGTTTGGCGGCGCCGCGATGCGACTTCAATTTTGCTTTCTTGGCCACGAATTCGAATCCTTTCGAGTGGATCGAGCTTAGCTGGCGGCTTGCCCGCTCGCGGGAGCCGCGCCCGGCCGCGGTGCAGCTTTCTTGGGCGCCAGCAGGGCCAGCAGGATATTTGCCTCCATCCGCGGCCCGAATTCCACCTGCGCGTATTCGCCGATATCCTTCAGCAGCCGGTCCATCTTGGCGCGGCCCACGCTCTGGTGGGCCATTTCGCGCCCGCGATGGAAGATCATCGCTTTCACTTTGCAGCCGTCGTTCAGGAAACGGATGATCTGGTTCTTCCGCACCTGGTAATCGTGCTCGGCGGTGGACGGCCGGAACTTCACTTCCTTGAGCTGCGAGCCCTTCTGGTGCTTGCGCGTTTCGTGGGCTTTCTTGTTCAGCTCGTAAAGATAGCGCCCGTAATCCGTCAGCTTGCAAACCGGGGGAACCGCCGTTGGCGAAATTTCCACGACATCCAGGCCAGCCTCACGCGCCGCCTTCATCGCGTCGAACAGAGTCATCACCCCGAGCTGATTGCCCTGCTCATCGACCACGCGAACTTCGCGCGCCCGGATCTTCTCGTTGACGCGGATGCGATCGGCCATCCGCCCGCCACGCTCAGCGATAAACCTACCTCCAGCCGGTTTCCGGCCCTACAGTTGGGTCACCGGAAAGTACGGGTCGCGAAGTATAACACGCCCGCCGGGTTGTGGAGCAAGCGGTTAACAGTAGCAAATGTACGCCCGGGCAGCTCATCGTTCACTGGATTACGGCAGGATCGCCAAACTTCTTGGCGAGCGCTGCCAGGTACTGGTCGGCTGACCGGCTGCCGGAAACATACCGCAGGAAGAACCGGGAGAGAGGCTTTTCGACGCGAGTTCGCTCCGTAAGCGTCACTTGACTGTCCTGGGCGATTGGCTGGATCTCGAAGATCCAGCTAGTGTCGCCGGAAGCTTGGGTGTTCCGGTAGAGATTGACCAGTCGGAGCGGCGGAACGGACTCGACCACGAGCATGGTCATGGATTCACCGTTCGAGCCGGTGACCTGCCAGGCCTCGAGGCCGTCCTGATTCGGCAGGCGATCCATGCTCCGGAGCTGCGGCCGCCAGCTCGGCTGCGCCGCAAAATCACTGATCACCGCCCAGACTGCCTCGGGCGGCTTCGAGATGATGCTCGAGCGCGAAAAGGCGTGATCGGCCGGTAGAGAAGCGCCCATCAGGTAGGCAGCGACGGAAATCAAGACCACAAACGCGGCGAGGATGCCGAGCGTATAAAACAACAATTTTCCGACGGGGAAAGGGATTTGTTGCCGGCGAACTCTCAGCTTTTCTTGCCGGGGCGAGACTCGCACGGGAGGTTTTTCAGTGGTCGTGATCAAGGTTTAGGTCTTCTTATCGTACGCCACCGCAAGGGCTTCGAAGGCAAAAAGACCTGCGCCGAAGAAAACCTGCGGTTCGCGGAGCAACGGTATCGCGAGCACGAAGAAAAAAGCAAGCAGGAGGTTTGCGGCAAGGCAAAGCCAGCGCAGGATGGGTTCCGGCGCGGCGCTTCTTGTGAACGCAAGATTCAGAAACCCGCCGAACAGGATGGCCAGCCCAGCGCTGGCAAACCAAATCGCGTCGAGTGAGAGGCCGCCATAGTTCCTGGGCGTGAACGAAAGATGGGCAATGCCCAGGAGAACGGAAAGATACCCGCACAGCAAATGGAGTCGCCGCATCCGGAGCCTCCCTTCGCGGAGAGGTCTAGTTGGCCTTGCTGTCTACTTCCTGTCGCAGCTCGGCGAGGAATTCAGCGAGCGGGCGTGGGCCAAGATCGCCCTTTGCGCGGTGGCGCACGGCGACCGTACCGGCTTCGGCTTCCTTACCACCGAGGATCAGCATGTAAGGAACCTTCTGCATCTGCGCGTCGCGGATCTTGGCTTGCAGCTTTTCGTTGCGATCGTCGAGGTGCGCGCGGAACCCGCCGGCGCGCAGCTTTTCCATCACCTGCTTCGCGTAGTCCGTGAATTTTCCGCTCAGCGGTAGCACTTCCACCTGCACCGGCGCGAGCCATGCAGGAAACGCGCCCGCGTAGTGCTCGATCAGGATGCCGAAAAAGCGCTCGACCGAGCCCCACAACGCGCGGTGCACCATCAGCGGCTGGTGGCGGGCTCCGTCGTCGCCGACATATTCCAGGCCGAATCGCAGGGGCAGATTGAAATCAAATTGCACGGTCGTGAGCTGCCAGGGCCGGCCGATCGCATCAATTAATTTGATGTCAATTTTAGGGCCGTAAAATGCCGCCTCGCCTTCCATGCGTTTGAACGGAATCTTCATGCGATTGAGCGTGTTCTCGAGCGCCGCACTCGCGCGCTGCCAGTCTTCTGGTTTGCCGGCATAGTTTTCGAGATGTGCGGCATCCCAATCGGAAAGCTCGACCTCGAAGGTCGAAAATCCGAAGGTGCGCATCGTCGCCTGCGCGAAATCCACGCAGGCTTCCACTTCGCCCTCGATCTGGTCTTGTGTGCAGAAGACGTGCGCGTCGTCCTGGGTGAAGCCCCGGACGCGTAGCAGGCCGTGCAGCACACCGGAACGCTCGTAGCGATACACGGTGCCGAGCTCCGCCAGGCGCAACGGCAGATCGCGATAGCTGCGCAGATGCGACTTGTAAATCAAGATGTGGCCGGGACAGTTCATCGGCTTGAGCTGGTAATCGGCCTTCTCCACTTCGATCGGGCTGAACATGTTGTCCCGATAAAAATCGGTGTGGCCGCTGGTCTTCCATAGGTCGAGCCGCATCACGTGCGGCGTGAAAACGAGGTTGTAGCCGCGGCGCAGCAGCTCATCGCGCAACCAGTCTTCCATCAACTTGCGGATCAGGCCTCCCTTCGGGTGCCAGAAAATCAGCCCCGGCCCGGCCTCCTCCTGGATGCTGAAGAGATCGAGTTCCGTGCCGAGCCGGCGATGGTCGCGCCGTTTTGCTTCTTCGAGCTTGTGAAGATAGGCGTCGAGATCCTCCTGGGTGTAGAAGCAGGCGCCGTAAATCCGCTGCATCTGCGGATTGCCTTCCTGCCCTTTCCAGTAGGCGCCGGCGACGTTCATCAGCTTGAACGCCTTGATTCGCCCGGTCGAAGGGATGTGCGGGCCGCGGCAGAAATCGACGAATTTTCCGGTGGTGTAAAACGACACCATCGGCTCGGTGGCTTTTTCCTCCACCAGCTCGCATTTGAATTCCTGCTGCGATTCGCGGTAGAGCTTCAGCGCCTCGGGCTTCGGCAGCATCTTGCGCTCGTTGGGAACATCGCGCGCCGCGATCTCGTGCATCTTCGCTTCGATGCGCACGAGATCTTCCGGGGTGAAGGGCTCGTCGTGCAGGAATTCGTAGAAGAATCCGTAATCAATCGGCGGGCCGATGCCGAGTTTTACGTTCGGGAACAACTCGAGCACGGCCGCAGCGAGCAAATGCGCCGCCGAATGGCGAAACACCTGAATGGCATCCGGATCTTTCGCCGTGAGAATGGTGAGCGAAGTATTTTGTTCGAGCGGCCGCGAAAGATCAATCAGGTCGCCGTTCACGCGCGCCACCAGCGCTTCCTTCGCCAGGCCGTGCGAAATCTTGCGGGCGATCTCCGCCGCCGTGGTGCCGCGAGGCACCTCGAGCGCCTTTCCATCCGGCAATGTGACCTGAATGTTCTCCATGACCGCCTTTTCGGTGGGCGAGGAAACTCTAACGCTAACAGACGCCGCGAAGCAGGGTCAAGCGATCAGCCGCCATGCAAGCAGGCCACAATTGCGGAGACCGCCGAGCGAGATGGTGGGACCGCGAGGGTGCAGCGAGGGCGTACAATGCCCGCGTGCGCGTCCCGTTCGAGATCATCGAGCATCCCGCCGACGTGGGATTCATCGCGTATGGCGCGACGCTCGAAGAATTGTTCGCCAACGCGGCGATGGCGATGATGTCGCTTGCCTGCGCGTCCGACGGCGTCGAAGTACGTGAACGGCGCGAAGTGAGCGTGCGCGGCGCAGAGACCGATTCGCTGCTCTACGCGTGGCTTGCGGAAATTCTTGCGATTGCGGATGCCGAGCAGCTGGTTTTTCGCCGCGCGGAAGTGACACAGCTCGATGCGGGTGAAATTCACGGCGCCGTCTTCGGAGAAAAGTTCGACAAGTCCCGCCACCGCGCCGGAACATACCTCAAGGCCGTCACCTACCATCAATTCGTTGTTGAGCAAATTCCTGACGGCTGGCGCGCCCGCGTTTTCCTCGACGTGTAACGCGGCGCTAGCGCTTGCGGGCCTGTTCGAGCATCTCCCACGCGGCGTCGGGCAAGTCAACCAGGTCGTTGAATTCTCCCGCGCCGCGCAGCCATAGCGCGCCATCAATTACCACGCATTCGCCGTTCACGTATTCGGATTGATCGCTCAAGAGATACACGGCGAGATTCGCGAGCTCGTCGTGGCGCCCGAAGCGCTTCATCGGATGCGCGTTCTTCGCGTGCTCCTCAAATTCCTTCGTCGGCATCAGCCGTGAAAACGCGCCCTCGGTGGGAAACGGTCCGGGCGCGATCGCGTTGAAGCGGATGCGGTGGCGTGCCCACTCCACGGCGAGCGAGCGCGTCATTGCTAGCACGCCGGCTTTCGCGCACGCCGAAGGCACGACGAAGCCGGAGCCGCTCTCCGCATAGGTGGTGACGATGTTCAGCACCGTCCCGGGCTGCTTCGCCGCGATCCAGCGCCGCCCGAGGGCCAGCGTGCAGTGAAACGTTCCTTGCAGGACGATGCCGACTACGGCGTTGAAGGCGTTGGGCGAAAGTCTTTCCGTACGCGCGATAAAATTTCCCGCGGCGTTGTTTACAAGCGTATCGATGCGGCCGAATTCCTTTTCGGCGGTGGCAATCGTTGCTTCGACGGCGGCGAAATCGCGCACGTCGCAGGTGGCGAAGGCCGCGCGTCCGCCGCGCTTGCGGATTTCGCCGGCAGTTTCCGCAAGAGGCTCTTCACGCCGCGCCGCGAGAAATACGCTGGCGCCCAACTCGGCGAACCGCAGCGCCATCGAGCGGCCCAAACCCGTACCGCCGCCCGTGAGGAAAACGGCTCGGTCCTTGAGCAGATCACTCTGAAACATTGCTCACCTCGCGTAGAATCGCGTTGTATTCTTCCCTCGGAATGTACTCACGCGCAAGCAGCACTCTTTTTCGCGCCGCAAGATTGCAGGCCGAGCCGGCAGGAAGTAGCATCCAAGTGATTGAACAGAAAAGGGGTGACCGATGAACCGCCGTGGAACCTGGCCGAGGGTTCTTATTGTTGCTGCAATCTTTCTTGTCCTGGGCGCAGTGCGAATAAGCGCTGAAGAAGATGCGCTTGCCGGCGCGCGCAAGATCGGGCTGCTGGAACTGGTGAAGAAACTCGCGATGCCGCCAGCGGAACGGCCGGTGATTCTTCAAGTGGGATTCAAGACTCTCTACAACGGCGCGCACATTCCCGGAGCGATTTACGCCGGCCCAGCTTCCACGTCCGAAGGGCTGTTGCACTTGAAGCAGCGGGCGCAGGCCATCTCGCGCGAGAAGGAAGTCGTGATCTACTGTGGCTGTTGTCCCCTGAATAAGTGCCCCAACGTTCTCCCCGCCTATGCGGCGCTGCGCGGGATGGGGTTTACAAATCTGGAAGTGCTCAACCTGCCCCAGGACTTTGCCCATGATTGGGTGGAGAAGAATCTGCCGGTCGAGCGCGGCCACTAGCGCTGGAAAACTGTCAATTCCCGCGAGAACGCTTGACAGACGCCTGCTTGCCATGTACTTTCTCGGCAATTTTATGGCAGTGAATAAGTCCGCGCGGTCGGCGGGCTCTGCCCCGGTTTCTTGAGGAGGCGCGCGATGCCAAAGATCCCGAACATGCCGCAAAACCTGCTGGACGAACACATGCGCTGGCATATGTATCCCGGCCAGCCGCAGAAGGGCGGCCGAGCGATCAATCCCTGGCCGCCGGGCGCGAAAGATGCTGCACCCGGCTCGGGGCTCGAGTTCCTCACGTTTCACCGGAAATTCCTGGCGCAGTTCCATGGGTGGTACGACAAGCAAGCTATTGCGGATCCGGCGGCGGTGGCGCCGTGGCCCGCGATCCCGCCGGAGCTGAAGATCTCGAGCACGGGATGGAACGGGACCTTGGCGGGGGACGAAGACCGCATTGTCAACAAGCCGTCTTCCTTCGCGTCCGCCGACAACCTTGGCCGGTTCGTCGAATGGTCGGTCCACGGCTGGATGCACAACGCGGCAGCGAAGGTGTATCACGAGCCCGACCTTGCCGATCTGATGTCTGCGACGGACAGCACCCACTTTTATCAAATCCACGGGTTGATTGACGGCTGGTGGTCGAAGTGGAAGAAGGCCGCCAAGCCCACAAGCCCTTCTTCCGGAAAAACGGGCAAAGGGAAAGCCGGAAAGAAAAAACCTGCCAAGAAGAAAAAAGGCTAGCGGCGGCGGCGCGGGCCGATAGTGACGACCGGTCCGCGACCCGCGTTCCGCAAACCTGCATTCCTTCCCAAAGCTCGGCGCGGGCCCGTGATAAGTTCGGGATTCGTAACAGCTGTCTGCCGCGGCCATTCCGGCCACGATCGCTCCTTCTGCAGAAACATCGTTTTTCTTGCGGTTAGAAATTTTTATCTCGCGTGATTTCAGCATGTTGGTTCTTCGGGACTTGAATTTTTTGTGGCGGTTAGACATGGGGCCGCCATTTGTTTTCAATAGCTTGGCGATTTGCCAAGTCCTCAGCGGTGTTGCGATTAGAAGATGCAGAAAAGTAGACACTTAGGAGCAATTGAGAGCTTAAGGGCCGCTGTGGGCGCATCTCGCGAGGAGATGTCTGCCGGGATCGCGATTTGTCGTCGTTCGCCATTGTCCTGACATTACGGTAGCACGATGTGCGAGAAATGACAGGTCCAGAACGTGTGGACTTTTGGAGACTCGCCGCTAGAGGCTGGGGGCCGCGCAGTCAGAACGGTATGCAGGAATCCGGCAAAGATGCGCTGTGACGTGTAGCCGAGATTCTGGCCGGGGATCTGTTGAATACTTCTCGCGCCGGACTAATTCCGTGAACTGGGTGCTCGCCGAACAACGTTTTCCAGAAAGCGTTGCGCCATTGGAGCGATGCGCGCATCGAAGCGGCGAAACGCGCGCACCAGGTCGCGCATGCCAGTTCGCGCGCCCCAGAGAGACGCGGGCAGCCGTGGATCGTGTCCAACCAAACGGGCAACCAGTCCTCCAATTTTCAACCGCGAGGCGAACGCACCAGCGGGTGAGGTTTTTCGGATTCGCCGGTGGCTGGTCCATTGAGCGATACGGTGTGCGAGCCGGCGTGCGGCGCGATCGAGCGAGTCGAGGTCATACATCGTGCTCAACTGAGTTACGTCGGTGGCGCCGAGGAGCACGCCGCGCACACACCATCCGGGGGCGTGTGCGAGATGCTGTCGCGCGCGCGCCAGCGCCCACTGCTGCGGCCAGGCGGGCCGAATGAAGGTGCTGGGCGCCAATGGGAGGATTCCATCGAACCAGAGCGATGCTTGCAGCCGCTCTCTCTGCGCGCGATGCGAAGGAAGCCGCAGTGTCATCATGAGCCACGTGCAATCCCAGGGTTCTTCCTGGAGTTCTTCCAGGCGCGCATGGATGCCCTCGACGACCGTCGCCTGGCTGGGGGAAGGCCAATAGACCGCGCGGCGGGGCGGGCCGAAGCGACGGAGCGCTCCTCCGGCGACCATCCGGGTGAGGTGGCTCTTCACATTGGTCGCGGAAATTCCGAGCGGCCTTGCCAGCGCGATGACTTGCGTGGCCGTCAACCGGCGGCCTGCCAGCACAAAGATTCCAAAAAGAAGCGTACGAGTCGAATCGAACGACATGGTTGCAAAGTCTTACACACATGATATACTTATGCAACCATATTGCGGGGAGGGCCGTGACCCAGTTTGTGCGGAGAGCAAGAGGAGGAAGCCGTGTCGAGAATATCGTTGGGTGTGCTCTGCGGTTTGATTTTCGGCGGCGTTGACATTGCGCTCATGCTGCCAATGAACTTCCCCGACAAGCGGGCGGCGCTCCTCGGCGCGTTTATCGCCCGGTTCGCCATTGGGTTTGTTATCTGCAACATTCGCCTGCCCTGGCCGGGCTGGGCCGTCGGATTGTTTATCGGCATCCTGCTGAGCCTCCCCGACGCCATTATTATTACAAAAGCTACGATCCCAATTCTTGCGACGGGTGCCCTCGGGGGCCTGATCATCGGCTGGGTTGCCGGCCGATTTGGAAGTTAACTCGAAACTACGCCGCGCCTCCGAAGGACCGAGGCGGCGACGCGATAGGGGCGGTGATCATGACGCGCAGAAAGCCTTTCCAGCATTGCCAGTCGTGCGGAATGCCCATGAAACGCGACGAGCGCGGGGGAGGAACCAACGCAGACGGAACGAGAAGCGCCATGTACTGTTCCCATTGCTACGCCGGCGGACAGTTCACCGCGGCGGACATCACCGTGGAACAGATGCAAGCAAGTGTGAAGAGCAAGTTAAGGGAAATGGGGTTTCCGGGATTCATTGCCGGACTGTTTACAAGAAAAATCCCCAAGCTCGAACGCTGGACCGGAAAGTAGATGCGGGAACGCGATTTCCTGTTCGAGAGAAGGCGCGGGGGATGCGGAAGGATGCATCAAGCCAAAGGAGCCTGCACAGTGCGCTGAGGCGAGTCCCGGCAAAATCGCCTGGCGCCGCGGTGTTGATTTTTCCAAGACATGGAGTAAATGAGGGGCTACACTTTCTGCCACGCATTGCTGTGCAAGGCTCAAGCATGAACCGTGCCGCTATCGGGATTCGGGTGCATTCAGGCTGGGGAGCGCTGGTCGCCATCTCCAGCGATTCGGGCCGGGTGGAGGTACTTGAGCGGGAGCGAATCGAGCTCGTTGATCCGAGGATTCCGGGGGCGAAGCAGCCGTATCATTTTGCGAAGAAGCGAGGAATGCGCGAGGCAGAGAAGTATCTCGCGCGTTGCGCCGAGATTTCCGGGCGCCTCGCCCGGGCCGCTATCCACGAAATTGCCGGGGAGCTGCACGAGCGCAAGTATCGAATTGCCGGCGCGGCCATCCTGCTCGCCTCGGGCCGCGCGTTGCCGTCACTTCCGGAGATTCTCGCCTCGCACCCGCTGATCCATACGGCGGAAGGCGAATTCTTTCGAAGAGTCTTCCGAGAAGCGTGCGAGTGTGAGGGAGTTTGCGTTGCTGGCTTCCGCGAACGCGAACTGACGGAGTGCGCAAAGAACGTGCTGGGACGCGCCGCGGTCCCGCTGCAACGAAAAATTGCCCGGCTCGGAAAAATCCTCGGCCCACCGTGGACGCAGGATCAGAAAACCGCTGCGCTTGTTGCCTGCCTGGTTCTCGCGAAACAGCGCCGATGAGCCGTTCCGGCGCTGGGTTGCGGCGCTCAACGTAGGCGTAGCCGAACGTCGGACGGTTGCGTCAACGATTGAGATGAAACTCAAATTCAGATTCGATCGGCTGGCCGTGGCAGGTGGCAGGCTTGAACACAGACTTGAGGAGTTTCCGGGCTTCGGAGTCCTTCAGCGAAGAGCGACCTTCAGAATCGAAAGCTTTAACAGCCGTCACGTGGCCCTGCGAGTCGACTTCGAAGACGACCAGTGCATGGCGTTCGAATCCCGGAGGAAGAAAAACTAACTCGTTGATCTCGATGCGAGGCTCTTCTGCTCCACCTAAGGAAACCAGAAAGGGACGAACTTCGTCCTGGCACCAAGGTTTGCTTGTGGCACCGGCCGGCGGCGCGAATGTGTTGCCCTTCGCGGGGTCGAGTGATTCGAGTTCTTTCACTTCGGCTGTCACAAATGGTTTGCCTTCTCGAAAGTAATTCAGCAAGCGGGGAAACTCTTTGGGTCCGAAGGAAACGAAATCGGCCAGTTCCCAGCGGGATGGGCCGGATTCTGTACGCATGGGGAGGTGCTGCGCCGCATCAAGGCAGATTTTTCGGTCTAGCTGGTTAGAGATTCCCATCAGGAGTACCTGTTGAGGAGGCGCAGATATAAGTGGCCCGAGATCCTGACGGAGTTCGATGCAGTCGGCGATGACGCCGTTAAGATTTTTTCGATGGACGCGAGTAAGACGTTCGCCCCGGTTCATACGAAGGGTGGAGGTAAAATTCAAGAGCGTGGCGAAACGATCTTGGTCCAAGCGGTGCGCGTCATCATCCAGGACCCAAATGCGATCACCATCCACGACGCGGACAGCTTTTCCTTCAGGCCACGTGAACTCTTCACGCCAGCGCTCCGGGGAAGCCCAGACGAGGTCAAAGGTTTCTTGGGCAGTGGGGAGGTCACGCTTGAAAACGGTCACCTGCGCCCGCAGGTGGAAGGGGGATGAGCCGGGCAGCATGAGGTCGGTTCGCGCAAAAGCTTGCTCCATCAGCTCCTTTGCTTCTTTCTTAGAAGGCGCTCGGGACGCGGCAGGCGAATCCTGAGCGCAGAGCGCGGGCGAGGAACAGAGGGCCACTAGGATTGCAAGAAGACAGCTTTGCATGATTCAAGCCTGAGTTTAGCATGGGGTAATAGTAAAGATCAGAAAGTATGCGCGAATCATTTCAAGGCGAGTCGGCGCGACTTCCTACGCATCCTTTCAGCACAGGGCAGAGTCCAGACAAAGTGGGCAAAGCAGATTCCTCAGCGCGCGGCACTTCGGACAACCTGCCGGCTTGCTTGCGAGGGGCGTCCTGAGAAATCGGGGCGCCCCTTTTGTATTGAGTGGAGCCTGCGAATCCGCCAGGCGCTACGGTTGGCAGGCATCCCGATTGCCCGGCAGAGCCATCTTTAGTAGTCTCTTCTATTGCGCGGCCGCCAGGAAGTGCCGAGAATCGCGTGCCGAAGGGGAACGAGTGCAGAAAAAGTCGCGAAGAACCTGTCTGCTGATTCTCGCGCCGGTGATCCTCCTCGCCGGTTGTGCGCAGAACATTACTCTGCCCAGACCCCAGCTAGCGTCCCTTTCACCTTCGAGCGCCACGCAGGGCGGCCCCGGGTTCACACTGACGGTCAACGGGAGCGGGTTTTCGCCGCAATCGATAGTGTTATGGAACGGTTCACAGCGCCTCGCGCTTTTCCAGAGCGAATCGGTGATGACGGCGACGATTTCACCGTCCGACCTCAACGCGTCAGGCAAGATTCCGGTCAGCGTCTTTACGCCTACGCCGGGTGGCGGCACTTCGAATTCGGTTGACTTCACGATCAATGCGACGCCTTCTCCGGTTCCGCAGGTGACCGGGCTTTCTCCCTCGGGGACGTTTGCGGGTGCCGCGCTCCTGACGATTCAAGTGAGCGGCAGCAACTTCGTGCCACAGTCCACGGTGACGTGGAACGGCAACAATCGCCAGACCTTCTTTGTCAACAACTCGCAATTGCTCGCCCAGATCAATTCGACGGACATCGCTACGCCGGGGACCGCACAGGTGGGAGTTCTCAATCCGGTGCCGGGAGGAGGCGCGTCGAACTCGCTGCCGTTCTTCATCACGAACGCGCCGCCGTTCCTGCAATCGCTTTCGCCGAACAACGCAGCGCCCGCCAGCACACCGCCGAACGTGACGGCTACGGGCAACGGCTTCAGCTCGACCTCCGTGTTCAACGTAAACGGCAGCCCGAGGACTACCGCTTTTGGGAGCTCCAGCACAGTAACCGGGACGCTGACTGCCGCGGACATGGCGCTGGCCGGAGCGCTGCGCATCACGATCTTCAACCCTCCGCCGGGCGGGGGCACATCGAACCCGGTTGCGTTCAACCTCATTCCAACGGCGACCGGCGGCGGGCTGCCGGAACTGGTGGACATCAATACCGACGGTACGCAGGCGGATTTGGGAATCGGCAACCTGACGACCTCCGGCCCTGTGATGGATGCCAGCGGCCGCTTCCTTGCGTTTGCTTCGATTTCGACGACGCTCGTGGCGGCCGACAACGATCCCGTCCACGTACAGGACATTTTCTCCCACGATAGCTGCCTGGGCCAGACTTCGACCTGCAGGCCGGGGACGATACAAGTGAATCTGGCGACCGACGGGACGGAAGCCAACGCGGCAAGTTCTGAGCCTTCCATGAGCGGCGACGGGCGCTATGTCGTGTTCACTTCGGCGGCGACGAATCTGGTGACGGGGGCGACGAATGGCCTGCGTCAAATCTATCTGCGCGACACGTGCCTTGCGGTGCTGAACTGTACGCCGGCGACAACCCTGGTGTCGGCCGCGACGGATGGGACGTCGCCCGCAAACGGCGATAGTTTTCAGCCATCCATCAGCCCCAACGGACGATTCATCGCGTTTGCTTCCACCGCGACGAATCTGATTTCGGCGGCGACGGGCGGCACGCAGCAGATTTTCCTGCGCGATACGTGCACGGGCGTGGCCAGCGGATGCACGCCGGCGACGATTCTTGTCTCGACTCCGGACGGCACCACCGTGGCGAACGGGACAAGTTCCCAGCCGGTGGCAGCCAATGGCGGTTTGTTCGTCGCGTTTGCTTCCACCGCGACGAATCTGGTAGCCGCGGCAACGGGGGGAACGCAGCAAGTCTTTCTGCGCGGCACGTGCATCGGGGCGAGCGGCTGCACGGCCTTCACGAAGCTCGGTTCCGCCGCGGATGCGGCCGGAGCAACGCCCGCGAATGCGGCAAGCCAGCAGCCTTCGATCAGCTCCGATGGCCGGTTCATCGCGTTTGCGACCAAGGCGACCAATCTTGCTTCCGGCACCGGCGGCACACAGCAGGTTTATCTGCGGGACGTCTGCACCGGCGCGAGCGGGTGCACATCTTTGACGATTCTGGCATCGACGCCCGACGGCGCGACGGCCGGCAATGCCGACAGCTCTTCGCCGCAGGTCAGCTCGAACGGCCAATTCGTCGCGTTCGATTCGTTCGCCAGCAACCTCGTGGGTACGGACACCAACACCCTGCAGGATGTGTTCGTAAGGAACACCTGCGCCGGCGTGGCCAGCGGATGCACGGCAAGCACCGCCCTGGCCAGCAAATCGAACAGCGGCACGCAAGGAGATGGCCCCAGTCTGCACCCGGCGATCAGCGGCAACGGAAAGTTCATCGGATTCATTTCTTTCTCCACTAATCTCGTCCCGAGCGACATCAACGGGTTCGAAGACATTTTCCTCGGCATCACGACGTTCTAACAGCCAAGCAAACATCCGTTTCTTCTGACGACCCGGCCCTGAAGAGTTTGGAAGGCAGGCGATGCTTGTCCCTCCGGTTCGTGAGGCGTATTCTCTCGGCAACTTCCTGGTCTTTTTCCCGGAGGCGGCCGCGGTGGATAGACGTCGCATGTGGACGTGCAGGATTCTTCTCGCGCTTGCATTCCTTTCCGGCGCAGGGACCGTACGGGCGCAAAGTGCGACGACGGAAACCGCGCCGGAGCAGAACACAATCTTTGCCCAGGCGAATCTCCAGCTCGGCCTGGCTGCTTACAATCGAGGAGACTTTGCGGGGGCCGTGGCGGCATTTCGCCGCGCCCTGGGATTGCAACCAAAGTTTCCGGACGCCGAAAACAATCTGGGACTGGCGCTTGCTGCGCAGAGCGATCTGGATGCGGCCATCGCCGCGTACCGCCGCGCGATGGCGCTCGCGCCCGACTGGGCCCTGCCGCGAAATAATCTCGGCCTTGCGCTCCGGAGGAAAGGCGATGTGAACGGCGCCGTTGCGGCCTACGCGGAAGCCATCCACCTGGACCCGAGCTTCGCGGCGGCGCACAGCAATCTGGGTGCGGCCCTGGGGCAAAAGGGAGATCTGGAAGGCGCCATCCTCGAATTTCGTGAAGCGATTCGCCTGAATCCGCGCTATGCGATGGCGCACAACAATCTGGGCAATGCGCTGGGCGAAAAAGGCGAGCTCGAGGCCGCCATCGCGGAGTACCGCGAGGGGTTGCGCATTGACTCGCATTTTGCGAAGGCGCATTACAATCTGGCCCGCGCACTACTGAAGACCGGCGCGGTGGAAAAAGCGCTCACCGAGTACCGCGCCGCAGTGGAAGCCGATCCGGGAAACCCTGAATTTCGCGCGGCCTACAAAAGAATCAGCGCGGGTTCGGCGCGCTGAGCGAAAGCGGTGCTGCCTTTCGTAAGAGAGCCGAGCGCGTGGCGCCGAGCGTGAACAGGAGGGTTTCTCGCGGGACGCTTTCAACGTACGAGCGGATCAGCCAGGCAAGCCCGGTGGGAATGTCGCGGGTGAGCGAGATAGATTCGCACTCGACGTACGTGCCGCCGTCCTTTTGCTCGAAACGCCAGTAGGTATTGATGCGCCAGAGGAGGCCGCGGTCGTCCCCTTCCGGTTTCTGTTTTTCTCCGGGCGTCCCAGCGTCTTCGACTTCGCGAATGTGAGTGGAGCGCGAGCGGCTCCACGCGCGGGCCGAGTCTACGACCGCGTAGTGAACTTCGTGCTCGGTATCGAGGATGGAAGTGAGGATTTTCTTCTTGTAAAAGCGCAGATAAATCCGGAAATCATTTCCGTCGCGCGAAAGAACTTTTGAGCGCATGACGTCGGGCTTGTAATAGTCCTGGTGGTGGTCGTAATCCTGGACGAGCGCGAGCGTCTGTTCGAGCGTGGCGCCAGGAATGAAAACCGTGCCGATCCAGTGGTGAATCATTCCGCCAGGTACAGGGATGGGCTCGTCGCCGTCGCGGGCCTCGAGCTTTTCGATCACGACGCGGCTCTCGCGCAGTTCCACAAGTGCTGCTGCGCGTCGCGCCTCCGAAAGACGGTCAATCCAGAGAAACGGAGTGCTGCCCGAGAGCTCACCGGCGATCCTGGCTTCGGTGAGCTGTACATGGTGATCGAACGCCGCAACAGTCTTCGGCTTCAATTCTGCAGCGGTGACTCGGGCCGGGGAAAGGACGGCGCCGAGCAGGGCAGCGGCAATGGTAAGGCGCAAGGATGTGTCGGGTCTGCCCATCAGGTGTCAATCCTCTCCGTCACCGCTTGGCCCAGCCTCCCGAGTCTTCGCTTTCAGGGGCGTTAACCGCAAGCCACTTAGATGATCGCGCGGACGATCGCGGCTGCGCTGACGGTAAGGAGAGGGCACGAAGGATACCAGACTCCGGGGCGACTCGACGCCGCCGAATTCCGGCAAGGGCAAGCTAAGTCGGGAGAAGTTTCGGGAAGAAAGAAGCCCACACTGCCGGTGGGGGTCAAGAGGGGTCAGCCAGCAGGGTGGGCTTGGACGGGTTGGGAAACGTGCCCCGGCTCCTCTCGGAACCGTCGTCCCCGCAGCGCAGCCCCCAACCCGCGTGGGAAGAATACGGTCGGTGCGGATGCCCCACAATGGTTCATCAGATACAAAAGTTGTGTTACCCGGGTTTTAGTACCCGCTCCACCACGGCGCCCAGAGCCCTGCGCGAATCCTCCTCGGGCCGCATCAAACGATACAAAAGGCGGGACATTTCGACAGGGAATCGGTTTTGGAAGGTCGCAAGTGGCAAACCTTGGGAACACAGGCTTATAATGAGCGAACCCGTAAAGGTCGGCGGGATTTTCAGCAAAGCGATGGAGGCCAGAATGATTCGTTCCGCAGCGTCATGGGCACTGTTCGCAATTCTCTTCCTCTCCGTGCTAACGCCCGGCGCAGCTCAAGAGAACACGGCAACAAACAAGCTTGCCTCTCGCACCAATCTTGTGCTCGTGCCCGTCGTGGTGACGGACAAGAAGGGAGTTCACATTCGCGGGCTGAAGAAAGATGATTTTGATGTGAAAGAGGATGGAAAGGTCCAACCACTCGCCAGCTTCGAAGAGATTTCCGCGAATGCCGACCCCATCCAGCGCGCGGCCCTGCCGCCGAATGCGTTTACAAATGAGGTGACGGACGAGCATCCGAAAGAACTGGAAATCATCGCACTCGATTTGCTGAATACCCCGTTCACTTCCCAGGCTCAGGCGCGCCAGGGACTGATCGAGTTTCTTTCGAAGTCGGTCAACGAGAACTCCTTGCTGGCGCTGGTGGTTTTCCAGAGCAATCATGTCCGGATGATTCACAATTTTACGACCGACCGCGCCGTGCTGACCGCGACGATCAAGAAGCTACAAGGGAGCTTGACCGCGCGCGACAAGCTCACCAATGGGGATGTCGCTGGCGACGCGGATACTGAGGCGGCGCAGATCGAAGCCATTTTCTCCGGCTTCGGAGCGGACACTACCCAGATCGCAGGCGCACGCGCTCAAGCGAGAGGCATTGCCTCGCAATTCGATGCTTCGCGAGAGAGGCAGGCGGGTATGGAGACCCTGGAATGCCTGCAGCAGGTAGCCCAATATTTCTCTGCCGTTCCCGGGCGCAAATCGCTGATCTGGGCATCCACCGGCTTCCGGTTCGCCTTTGGCAGCACAACCGGAGACTTCGTGCGCGGCTCAACGCCGGCCGATTGGCAGCAGACCGTGCACGCGCTGCATGACGCAAACATCGCCGTTTACCCGGTCGACGTTGGGGGTCTGATTCCGATCGCGCCGAACGCCAAGATTGCCATCGACATGCCGGTACCGGGCAGCAACAACGATGTCAGAGCCCGTAGCGGCGCTCTGGAGGCCGTCTCTGCCGGTATGTTCGAAGACCCTACGGCTTCAAAGCATGACACGATGCGCGCAATAGCCGATATGACGGGCGGGGAGGCCTTCTACAACAACAACGATCTTGAAAACCTTTTCCGGCAGGCCAGTCTGGACTCCTCGCAGTATTACGTGCTGACTTACTACACGGCTGAAAAAGGCAAGGACGGATGGCGCAAGATCGACGTCAAGGTTCACCAGGATGGCGTGCACATTCGCTCCCGCAACGGCTTCTTCTTCACCAAGGCCGTGCGCAACCCGGAATCGTCCCAGCAGATGGAGGAGGCGATGGCGGTCCGGTCCAGCTTGAACTTCACCGAATTGCCGATTCGTGGAATGTGGCAGCAGATTGAGCCGGACGGCAAGAATCGCAAGGTTCACTTCACACTTTCCATCCCTCCCGGGGCAGTGACCATCGACACCGACCACGGAAATCACTTCAGTCTCGATTTTCTGATCGTGGCAACGGACGCCCAAGGGCAGGAGGCGGGAAAAATCAGTCAGCGAGTTGACCGGCAACTGCCTCCGGCCGGCGCTTCCCAAATTCAGGCGAACGGGATCACCTATCCCAATGTGCTGACGCTGCTGCCGGGCGAATACAGCGTACATCTTGCCGTGCGCGACAACATCACCGGCAAGATCGGCAGCGTGGTAGTGCCGCTCAAGGTGGAATAGCCGGAATGGAATTGCCGCCGCAGAATTTGCGCGAGAGGCTGGCTCGTCCTCTCGCTCGGCGAACCCTTCAGGGCTTCTTTGTTTTTTTGTTCGGCTGCAGCCGCAGTTGGACTTCCGCATCCTTGCCAGCCCGTACAAGAATGTTGTGGTGCCACTTGGAGGAAACGCCCTGCGCGTAGGCACGGAGGTCGTAGAGCCCCTGCGGCAATTCGCGGAAGTGGAAGTGCCCGTCTTTGTCGCTGATGCGCGTTTGCGGGCCGCGGCCGGTTGAGGTCTGTAGCGTGACGCGCGCGCCAGGGACCGTCTTGCCGTCGAGGCCGACAACAACGCCGGAAAGCGTGCCAGTTCGAGTGCGCGCCGCCACCCCAGCGACCAGGAACAGGATTCCGACCGCTAAGATGGACACAGTTTGCAAGATGGATTTCATGGTGAGACTCCCGGCCGGGCTGCTGGGGTATCGCTGTTTATCTTACCCTGCCTGCCTTGCGCGAAGCCTGAATCGGCAAATTAGTTTTCTACGCGTGCAACGGGCGAGCGGCTGGCCGACTCAGCTGCGGGAACTGCAATGCACAGCTTTTTCCCGCCTGCGGTGTATGCGATGATGACTTTTCGCCGCAGCCATACCACGGAAACAGGAGAAACGATGCCTCGCTACCTCTCGCTCCACACACTCGCCTGCCTCACGCGCCAGGGCGCGGAAGAATTGGCGAACCGCTTGAGCAAAGCCACGGCCGTCAGCGCGCGCCGCGTGCTGGTCAGCATGTATGACGGGAAAATGCTGGTCGAATTCGAAGCGGCGAGCCGTGAAACCCTCGAGCAGTGGCTCACCGCTGAAGGCTTCCACTGCGATTGGATTATCCGCGCGGAGCTGGAATCGACCGGCGCTGGGCTGCAACCCCTGTAGGCCGGGGAGGTGTTGAAGCGATTTTCGTTCCTCGCTCGGGGGCGGATCGCGGGTGACCTTCCTCGCAAGACTTCCGGCTGCCACCCCCTGCCAGATCGGAATCATCAAGAAAAACTTGACAGAGGAACCTAACCTTTTCTAGTGTGACATAGTCTAACTATGCTAGGAGGCATTCCGTTGCACAGAGATGAGATTCCACCGGGAACACTCTACATGCTGATTCTAAGAACGCTGGCTCGCGACGGGGAGCTGCATGGCTACGAGATTGCGAAGTCCATCCAGCAACTGTCTAAAGATGTGCTGCAAGTGGAAGAAGGCTCACTGTACCCCGCGCTGCAACGCATGTTGATCAGAGGCTGGGTGACGGCGGAGTGGGGCGCGACGGCGGAGAATCGCCGCGCCCGCTACTACCGGCTGACGCCGGCTGGACGCAAGCAGATGGAAGTCGAGGTGTCACAGTTCGAGCGGGTTATGGCGGCGATTTCCAAGGTCATTCAGACGGCGTGAAAGAGAGGCGGGCGATGGCGTGGCCCAGTGAACTCGTACGGCGGCTGCGGATGCTGCTGCGGCGCGAACAATTCGACCGCGAACTCGCCGAAGAGATGCGCCTGCACCGGGAATGGAAGGAGCGGGAACTGGTAAAAGGCGGGGTGCTGCCGGAAGAAGCGCGCTATGCGGCGCACCGTCAATTCGGAAACACAACGCTGCTGCAAGAGGAGAGTCGCATGGCTTGGGGATGGAATTGGCTGGAGCAGTTGTTGCAGGACGCACGCTACGGCGTGCGGATGCTGCGCAAGAATCTGGGCTTCACAACCGTCGCGGTGCTCTCCCTCGTCCTGGGGATCGGCGCCAACACGGCAATCTTTCAACTCCTCGACGCCGTGCGCATGCGCACGCTCCCGGTCCAAAACCCGCAGGAACTCGCCGAAGTCCGGATCGCTGACTTGACCGGTGCGCGGGGAAGTTTCAGCAGTTGGCATCCTCCGGTGACGAATCCGATCTGGGAGGAGATTCGCAAACAGCAACAGGGTTTTTCCGGGATCTTTGCCTGGGGCTCTGACGGCTTCAACCTCACAACTGGGGGAGAAGCGCGGGGCGCGCGAGCCCTCTGGGTGAGCGGTGACATTTTCAATGTGCTCGGCGTTCGGCCGGTTCTAGGCCGGGTCTTCACGACTGCGGACGATCAGCGGGGCTGCGGAACTCCTGGCGCGGTGATCAGCTATTCGTTCTGGCAGCGGGAGTACGGCGGAGAGCCTTCGGTGATCGGCCGGAAACTGACGCTGGATTATCATCCCGTAGAAATCATCGGCGTCACGCCAGCCAGTTTCTCGGGGCTTGAGGTCGGGCGATCCTACGATGTGGCCGTTCCGATTTGCTCGCAGCCATTCCTTCACGACTACAGTTTGCTCGACGACGGCACGAATTGGTGGCTCGTGGTCATGGGCCGGCTGAAGCCCGCCTGGACGGTCGAGAAAGCCACAGCCCAATTAAGAGCCATCTCGCCCGGCCTATTCGAGGCGACGCTGCCCAAGAACTATCCCGCCGCAAACATCAAAGACTACCTCGGATTCAAACTCGGGGCGCTCCCTGCGGGCACCGGCATTTCCCAGTTGCGCGAGGCGTATTCGAGTCCGCTCTGGCTGCTGCTCTCTATCACCGGCCTGGTGCTGCTGATTGCCTGTGCCAATCTCGCCAATCTGATGCTCGCGCGTGCCAGCGCGCGGGAAAAAGAGATTGCGGTGCGACTCGCTTTGGGAGCGACGCGATGGCGGCTGGTCCGGCAGTTAATGGTGGAAAGCTTGTTGCTCGCCGGCATCGGCGCTATTTTCGGGGCGATCCTCGCGGATAATTTGAGCCAGCTTCTCGTCACGTTCTTGAGCACAGAAGGCAACTCACTGTTTCTGGATCTGCGGTCGGATTGGCGCGTGCTTGCCTTCACCGTAGGATTAGCGGTCATGACCTGCGTGTTGTTCGGCCTGACGCCGGCGTTGCGGGCGACCAAGGTTGCGCCGGGCGAGGCGATGAAGGCAGGCGGACGCGGACTGACGGCCAGCTGTGAACGATTCAGTTTGGGGAGGGCGCTGGTGGTTTCGCAGGTCGCCCTGTCTCTCGTGCTGGTGGCGGGCGCTCTTCTGTTTGTCCGCAGTTTGCGCAATCTGATGACTGCCGACACGGGCTTTCAGCCAAACGGCGTCTTGATTACATCGATGGATCTGACCGGGCTTCACCTTCCCGTGGAGCGTTGGTCGGCATTCAAGAAAGATTTGGTTGACCGGCTTCGGGCGATTCCGGGAGTGGACTCGGCTGCGGAAGCGGGCATTGTTCCACTGAGCGGCAGCGCTTCGACCAACAACGTTTGGCTGGATGGCGCGGATTCGCACGGCAGGAAAGATTCGTACTTCAACCGGATTGGCCCGGATTACTTCAAGACCTTGCAGACCACGCTGCTGGCGGGGCGGGAGTTCGATGATCGCGATACGGCCACATCGCCAAGGGTTGCGATCATCAATGAGGCGTTTGCCCATCAGCTTGGGAGCGAAGAGGATCCGGTCGGCAAAAGGTTTTGGCGAGAAGAGACGCCCTCGGAACCGGAAAGGCAATTTAAAATTGTCGGGATTGTGAAGAACACAAAGTACCGCGGACTTCGCGAGGATTTCAAACCGATTGCTTACCTGCCTCTCACGCAGAATCCGAGCCCTGTTCCGTACGACCAGATCCTAATGCGTTCGAACGCGCCCCTGGCGGGTCTGATCCCCCAGGTGAAGCGCGCGATCGGCGAAATCAGCCCGGGAATCACCATTGATTATGACGTGTTCGAGACGATGATTCGGCAAACGTTGCTGCGCGACCGTTTGTTGGCCACGCTTTCGGGATTCTTTGGCTTTCTCGCCGCACTGTTGGCGACGATCGGTCTGTTCGGGATGATGTCCTACGCAGTGGTCGCCCGGACGAACGAAATTGGAATCCGCGTGGCACTCGGAGCGCAGCGGGGTGACGTGATTCGGATGATTCTGCGAGACGCGCTGATCTTGGTTGCGATGGGAGTAGCGATCGGCGTGCCCGTCACCTTGGCAGCGACGCGCCTGGTTTCGAGCTTGCTGTTCGGTTTGAAGCCCGCGGATTGGGTTTCGCTGAGCCTGGCCGTGATGTCCATGCTAGTCGTGGCGGCAGTGGCCGGGTACATCCCCGCACGCCGCGCCTCGCGCGTAGATCCCATGGTCGCATTGCACTACGAATAAGCCATCGTCACTCTTGGCTGCGTCGGACGCCGACAGACAATTTCAGTGAAGAATTGAAGGCGAAAAGATTTCCGAAGGAGCCGAGCCTTTCACTCGCGGCCAGGCATCGAATCTTGATAAACTTGGGGGTGATTTGAGTTAGACTGCCCCGCAGCAGTCTCTCCTCCAGTCCAAAACAAGGAGAACCGGAAATGACTGAATACGCACATCCGGAAGTGCTGGTCTCAACCCAATGGGCGGCCGAGCACCTTTCCGATCCAAGGATTCGACACGTCGAAGTGGACGTAGACACCTCCGCATACGACCAGGGACACATCCCCGGCGCGATAGGCTGGAACTGGCAGACACAGTTGCAGGATTTGGTCCGCCGCGATCTGGTGGACAAGGCGGCCTTCGAGCGGCTGCTCGGTCAGGCCGGCATCTCGAACGATACAACCGTCGTGGTCTACGGGGACAATAACAACTGGTTCGCAGCGTGGGCGTTCTGGCAGTTGAAATACTACGGCCACACGGACGCGCGCCTGCTGAATGGCGGGCGCAAGAAGTGGCTGGAAGAAGAGCGCCCGATCACTACCGAAGCGGCGCGCGTAACCCCGACGAATTACCGCGCCAAGGACCCCGACAACTCGATCCGCGCCCGCCGCGAGCAGGTGTTTGCCGTGCTCGACAAGCAAGCGCCGGGGGATCTGGTGGATGTTCGTTCGGTGGATGAGTTCACCGGAAAGATCATCGCGCCGCCGGGAATGACGGAGACGGCGCAGCGGGCGGGACACATCCCGGGCGCCGCAAGCATTCCCTGGGTGCAAGCGGCGAACGAGGACGGAACCTTCAAATCCGCCGACGCGCTCCGGCAGCTCTATCAGGGCAAGGGAATCACCGGGCAGAATGAAGTGATTGCCTACTGCCGGATCGGCGAGCGCAGCTCCCACACCTGGTTCGTGCTGAAATACCTGCTCGGCTACGACCGCGTGCGGAACTATGACGGCTCGTGGACAGAGTGGGGCAATCTGGTGGGCGCGCCGATCGAGAAAGAAATTGCCGCCGCGGCAAGATGAGCACTGGCAGGAAACGCAGATCGGGCGGGCGGAGAACTGCAGCTACGCTTCTTGGCAGGAGAACCGCGCCAACGGCTCTTGTCATCCCAGGGCCGTCCTGCAAAATGGGAGCGGCCCTCCAGATGACAGACCATCCTCAACGTGGTTGTGCGAAGGACTCACCCTGATCTAAGGGTCGCCGGGGATTCCTTTTCCGGCTTGAATTTCCTGGCGTACCAGGGCGAGGGCTTCTCTTGGCCCGCCTATCTTTTGGTAGCGGCTGATCTCGGTGGTTTCGTGGACTTCGAATCCAAAGAATAATTTTCGTCCAACGAAGTCGTACTGGTAGCGCCGGGGAAGCCAGACTCCGGGTGTGACTTCGGATTGTTCCATGGAGAAATGCCCGCCGCGGTACACCTTGCCGAGGATTCCGCCGCCGAACGAAATATCACGAATGATGTCCGCTTCGCCGCGCGCGAGATGGCCGGAGGATTCGTCAATCCAGATGGTGGCGCGCGCATGCGTGAGGATATCCGCCGAGCGCGACTTGGGTCGAAATTGTGGATTGGGTTCGAGCAGCAGCTTGGTGTACGTGCGTCCGTCGCGCGTTTCACGCCCTGACCAGGAAATGTGAAACGCGCCCTTCGCTGCATCCACCAGTTCCACGCGGTCCTTCATTTTTTTCCCCAGCTTTTCTTCAGACGCCTTCTCGCGGGGATCATTAGGATTGACGGCGATTGCGAGGACTTCCAGCCACGTGCGCATTTGGCGGAGATACGCCTCCTGGCTCACAGGCTTCTCGTCTTCCTTGATCAGCAGCTTCAGAGTCCCTGATCCAGTGGGTACGACGCGATAGATTTTGTCTTCCGTGACGTGCGTGTCGGCGCCGCCGCTGCGGGCCAATTGGTGCTCGATGCGCTCGTAGGTGTTAAGCAAAGCGTCGTCGCGGTGCTGAGCGACAATCACGCGATCAATCAAGGCGCGTATTTCTTCCGGCGTCAGTGGCCGATCGCCGGCTCGCGACCCGGGCGCGGTTTGGGCCGACGGGCCGCGGCTTGCCAGAAATGCAAGTGCAGCCAGGGCAAGAACAGTGGTTAGTATGGGCAAGCGTCGCGTCATCGTCGGATCATCCGGAAGCACCTAATGGGATTCAGGTGAGCTGGCACTGGTTGCAATTGTAGCGAGATCTCTGTGGCTTCGTGCGCCCAGTTTATGCCGGCTGCAAATTGATAACCGGCGCCGACCGAACGCTGCTCGCTACCGGCGCCGGGCGCGTCGCGAAGGACTGCTACTACTTCTTTTGTGCCGCCGCTTGTTTCGCCTGCCGTTCGGCGGTCCATGGTGGAACAACGCCGTTCATGCGCGCGTAAGCGATCGCCTGGCCGAGGTGTTCATGGCTGTGCGTGGCGATGTCAAAGAGCACTTCGCGCAACGTTGCCGGCTGTCCGAAGAACTTAATGGACTTGTCGAGATCGGCGTCCGAGATTCCTTCGACGGCCTTCCGCAAGTGGTCGTACGACTGCTTCATCAACTCGATGACCTTGGCTTTGTCGGTGGTGGACTTATCGAAGCCCCTGGTTTGAATGCCCTCCGGCGGTTTGACACCCCAAAAGTTCGGGAAGCCGAAATTGCCGCCCGCCAGATGCAGGAAGACTTCGCTCACGGAGCGCACGCCTTCTTGCGGCCGCCAGGTGAACTTCTCCTGGGGCATGGTCTGTGCGAGCCCGACCATTTTTTCTTCCACTTCTTTCAAATCGCCCAGAAACTGCGCGCGGATGTCCTTGGCCGTGGCCGCAGGAGCAGCCGATTTGCTGTCGGCTTGGGCCATGGCGCGGGCCGCTCCGCCGGTACATAGCCATCCCAGGATCACGGCCGAAACGAGCGCTCGCTTCATCATTTCCTTTCCTCCAGTCGTACGCTTGCCGAGCCAATGCCGGTCTGCTCGGGGTGGGAACTACTTTGTACCCCAGGGAGGCACTCGAGGGCAACTGCGGCACAATCGGGGCACGGGAAAGAACTTTTTGGGACTCGCATCCGTCTATACTGGTGAGGCAATGACGACCCCCGGGATGCCTGCCCAGGCCAAGCGAACGACGGTCGCACTGCGCGAGACGCTGTGGCTCGCGCTCGACACCCTGCGGGCGCACAAGCTGCGCAGCTTTCTCACACTGCTCGGCGTGATCCTTGCCGTCACGACGCTGGTGGCGGTAATGTCCGTGGTGGAAGGATTGAACCTCTACGTCTCCGACAAGATTGCGAACCTCGGCTCGGATGCGTTCGTGCTCGACCGCTTCGGGATCATCACCAACCTCGAAGAGTTCAACAAGGCGCGGAAACGCCCGCCGCTGAGCCTGGAGGACTACGAAGCCCTGCGCGACCGGATGCGGCTCGCTGCTCATGTGGGAGCGGTCGAAGCCACGATCGCCGACGTGCGTTACGCCAACAATCTGATTGAAGACGTGAGTATTCAGGGCGTCACGGCGAACTACGGGCAAATTCGAAATTTTGAGGTGGATGCGGGACGTTTCATCACGGGTTCGGACGACTTTCACCGCGGCCCCGTCTGCTTCATCGGCAACGACCTGGTGCAGAAATTTTTTCCAGGCGTGGATCCCATCGGAAAGGAGATCCGTGCCGGATCCCAGCAGTATCAAATTGTGGGGATCGCGAAGGTGCGCGGCTCCGTGTTTGGCCAAACGCAAGACAATTTCGTGATGGTGCCGCTGGGCACGTACCGCAAGAGTTGGCACGCTCCCGACAATTCGCTTTCGATTTTCATTCAGGCGCGCGGCACCGAGTGGATGGCTGCCGCGCAGGACGAGGCGCGCGTGATTATTCGTTCGCTGCGCCATTCGTCCTACGATGCGCCGGATAGCTTCGGCATCATCGCTTCGTCGTCCATCACCGGCCTGTGGGAATCGCTGACCGGCAACCTGTTCGGGATCGCGGTCTGGCTCACGTCAGTGTTCCTGGTTGTGGGCGGCATCGTGATCATGAACATCATGCTGGCGAGCGTGACCGAACGGACGCGCGAGATCGGCCTGCGGAAATCGCTCGGCGCGCGACGGAAGCACATCGTTCTGCAGTTTCTCGTGGAATCCGCTGTGCTTGCAGGCGTGGGAGGGATTGCCGGAATTGCCCTGGCGGTGGGAATTGGCGAAATCGTTCGCCTGACCACGCCGATTCCCAGCTCGACGCCGCTCCGAGCTGTGTTCACCGCCCTCGCACTTTCGACGATTGTTGGCCTCTTCTTTGGTATCTACCCGGCCATGCGCGCGGCGAAGCTCGATCCGATCGAAGCGTTGCGTGCGGAGGCGTAGGATCAAGTCATGAAGCAGGACGTCCGCGAGAACGTGGTCCTTGCCTTCGACACGCTGCGCACGCACAAGCTGCGAAGCCTGCTGACCGTGCTCGGCGTGGTGATCGGCGTAGGCCTGATTATCCTGGTCGCCGCCCTGCTCACCGGTTTCCGCAAGTTCATCGACGAGCAGATCACCGGCTTCGGAGCCGACACGGCCTGGGTGTCCCGCTTCGACCAGGGCCCGCGAATCGGCCGCCGCCCGAAGGAGGAACGGGAGCGCAAGCCGGTCACGCTGGATGATGCGCAGGCCATCCTGGACGGATGTCCGGCCGTGCAGCGGGTTGCCGCCTCGATCTTCGATTGGGAGGAGCCGCATGGCATCCGCTATCAGAAGAGCGAAGTGTCCGGGATCGATTATCGGGGCACATTTCCTTCTTTTGTGCAGGTGTATGCGAACGCGGTGTTGAAGGCGGGCCGTTTCTTTACCGAAGCCGAGAACGCCCATCGGGAGAAGGTTGTCGCCATCGGCGAGAATATTTCAGCGGCTCTGTTCGCGTCGCCCGCGGACGCACTCAACAAAGAAGTACTGATTGATGGTTCGGCCTACCGCGTCATCGGGGTATTCGAAAAGCCGAAAGGCGGCTTCGGCGGGAACGACGAGGACCGACGCGTTATCATTCCCTACTACACCTTTACCAAGACTTATCCGGCCGCGGAGGAAATCGGCTTGCGATTCCAGGCATACCCCGGCCGCCTCAACGAGTCGGTGGACGAGGTTCGCGAAGTGCTGCGCCGCCGGCGCAGGGTTCCCTATGACAAGCCGGATAATTTCAGCATTCAGACCCAGGTCGAAACAGCCCAAAGCTTCAATGACATCATTGGGGGAGTGGCGCTTGCGTTGATCGTGCTCAGTTCCATCGGCCTGTTGATCGGCGGCGTGGGCGTGATGAACATCATGCTCGTTTCGGTGACGGAACGGACGCGCGAAATCGGGGTCCGCAAGGCCATCGGCGCGCGCCGCAGCGACATCACCTGGCAATTCCTGTTCGAAGCCATGACGCTCACCGGTGCGGGGGGCCTGATCGGGATCCTTCTTGCGGTTGGGCTCGCCCTGCTAATTCCTCTGGTCACGACGCTGCGCGCAACCGTGCCGCTGTGGGCGGTCGTAGCGGGTCTGGTGGTCTCCGTCGGTGTCGGCCTGATCTTCGGCGTGTGGCCCGCAGTGAAGGCAGCGCGGCTCGACCCGGTCGACGCGCTTCGCTTCGAGTAATCCCGCCGCACGATTTCCAGTTTGAGGCTTGCCGCGTCGTGGAGGCGCATACCCGCATCCAATCGCCCAAGTAAATCGAGTGCTTCGAGGGGGTGTGATGCCTGAGCCGATTGTTTTTGTAGACGGACTGTTTCAAATGCTTGCGGATCTTCCGGCGCGGGAGTATTTCGCGCCGCGGCCGGTGCTCGTCCCCGATCTACTTGGTTTTGGAAGGAATACAGCGGCACCGCGCGAGCAAATCGCGCTTCCCGCGCAAGCGGATTACGTCGCGGCACAGATCCGCAGCGCAGGATGGGAGAAAGCGCATGTCGTTGGGCATTCCATCGGCGGCGCCGTGGCGGTCCTGCTGGCGAGGCGGCCTCCAGAGCGCGTGGCTTCGCTCATCAATGTCGAAGGCAACTTCACCTTGAAGGACGCGTTCTGGTCGCAGAAACTTGCGGCGATGAGCGAGACAGAGGCGGAAGGTGTGATCGAAAGCTACCGCGGCGATGTTGCTGGCTGGCTCACGCGCGGTGGCATCGCGCCGACGCAGGAACAAGTGGCCTGTGCCGAGCGCGGGCTGCGCGCGCAGCCTGCACCCACGGTGCGGGCGCTGGCGCAGTCCGTCGTTGCGATCACTTCAGGGCCAGAGTATCTGGATGACGTGCGCGTGGTTCTCGAGAGCCGCATCCCGTTCCATCTCGACGCCGGAGAAAAATCTCTTGCGGGATGGGACGTCCCGGAGTTCGTCGAGTGTGGCGCAGCGAGCCTCACCATCCAGCCAGCCGTGGGCCACATGATGATGCTCGAAGAGCCGCGGGAATTTCTGCAATTGGTCGCGGGGTTGATTCCCGACTAAGGCAAGGCCTCCCCGCCGTTCAGCGGCTTTGCTTCGGACAACTGCAAGAAAAGACAAGGGACGGCATTGTGCCAGCGTGGAACGCTACCACTACAAATAGACTCTTAGGACACCGCACACCAAACATTTTGTGCTTTCTCTGCGATTTTCTCTTGACAACTTTTTTGCATACCGCGATACTCCGGCCTCAGATTCGGGGGATCGTGGTTCGGCCCATTTCGACTGAGAGCAGTCGACAGACCACGACGCCGACCCGGATTTAATCGAAAAACTGAGAGGGGCATCTTCCTCCCGCGCAGGACGCGCAAATTTCACGGCGCGTTTCTTGCCATGGGCGAAGTCTCCTCATTTTTCAGCTTTTCTTCTGCCGGTCGGCGTTTGGATGGGTCATGGCGGCCGCACTTTTCGGGCGGCCCGGTCACACTCCATCGAATCGAGCGGCGGGAACCTCTTAGTTCACCGCAGCGAACCCGGAACCCAGCGCTTTGGGGGTACAATAGAGGAAGTTAAGTCCCTCCGCGCTGGCGCCCCGGCAAAAATTCTGGCGGCACTGCTGCCTGCGCGGAGGCAGAAAATGGCGGAACCAAAGATGGCGGAATCGAAACTCGACAGGAACAACGCAACCGACGTGCAGGCAGGAACTCGACGCACCACCGGCCTGGAGTTCCAGCGAATGTTCACGGACGGAAAGGTATCCCCGTATGACGCTGTCGAGTGGGACCGCCGCACCGCCCTAATTGGGAACGAGAAGGGCCAGACGATTTTCCGCCAGGACAACGTCGAGGTACCCAAGTCGTGGTCGCAAACGGCCACGAACATCGTGGCCTCGAAATACTTCCACGGAAAGCCAGGAACGACGGAGAGGGAAGGCACCGTGCGACAGCTCATCAGCCGGGTGGTGGACACGATTGTCCACTGGGGCGAAAAGGGCGGCTATTTTGCCTCTGCGGCATCGCGTGACGCTTTCCGCGACGACCTCACCCATCTGCTCGTCGAGCAGAAAATGGCTTTCAATTCGCCGGTGTGGTTCAACGTAGGCGTGCAGCCGAAGCCGCAGTGCTCCGCCTGCTTCATCAACTCCGTCCAGGACAACATGGAATCCATCATGAACCTGACGAAGACGGAAGGGATGCTGTTCAAATGGGGCTCCGGGACGGGGACGAATTTTTCCACACTGCGCGGCAGCCACGAAACGCTTTCGGGCGGGGGCATCGCGAGCGGCCCGGTGAGCTTCATGAAGGGGTTCGACGCGTTTGCGGGCGTGATCAAGAGTGGCGGCAAAACGCGCCGCGCCGCAAAAATGGTGATCCTGAACGTGGATCATCCGGACATCGTCGAATTCATCGAGTGCAAGTGGAAGGAAGAGCGGAAGGCACACACGCTGATCGAGCAGGGCTACGATCCTTCGATTGACGGGGAAGCGTACAGCTCCGTTTTCTTCCAGAATGCGAACCACTCCGTGCGGGTCACCGACGACTTCATGCGTGGCGTCGAAGAGGACCGCGACTGGTGGACGCGCAACGTTAGCGACGGCCAGCCGGCGCAGAAATACAACGCTCGCGACCTGCTGCATCGCATGGCTGAATCGGCATGGCAATGCGGCGACCCGGGCATGCAGTACGACACTACGGTCAACCGCTGGCACACCTGCAAGACCACCGACCGCATCTATGCATCGAACCCCTGCTCGGAATACATGTTCCTCGACGACACCGCCTGCAATCTGGCGTCGCTCAACCTGATGAAGTTTCTCGGGGCGAACGGCCAGTTCGACGTGGAGGCGTTTCGGCACGGGGTGGACATCACCATCACCGCGCAGGAAATCCTGGTGGACAACGCGAGTTACCCGACGCCGAAAATCGCGCAGAACTCGCACAATTTCCGCCCGCTCGGCCTGGGTTATGCAAACCTGGGCGCGCTGCTGATGGCGCTGGCGTTGCCGTACGATTCCGACGGTGGCCGCGATATGTGCGGCGCGGTGACGGCGCTGATGTGCGGCGAAGCGTTCGCACAGTCGGCGCGCATCGCCGAACGGCTGGGGCCGTTCCCCGGCTTCGCGGAGAATCGCGAGCCGATGCTCGACGTGATCCGCATGCACGGAGATTCGCTGCGCCCGATCAAGGAAGAAAATGTGCAACCAACGCTGCTCCGCGCGGCGCAGGAGGCTTGGGATACCTCGCTCTCACTCGGCGAGAAGTTCGGTTACAGGAATTCGCAAGTCACCGTATTGGCGCCCACCGGCACGATCGGTTTCATGATGGATTGCGACACAACCGGCATCGAGCCTGATCTCGCGCTCGTGAAGCAGAAGCGCCTGGTGGGCGGCGGCGTGATCAAGATTGTAAACAATACGGTGCCGCAGGCGCTGATGGGCCTCGGCTATTCCTCCGAGCAGGTGGGGCAGATCGTGGATTACATTGACAAGACCGGCACGATTGAAGGCGCGTCCGGCCTGAAGGCGGAACACCTGCCCGTGTTCGATTGTTCGTTTAGGCCGGCCAACGGGACGCGCTCGATTTCCCGGCGAGGCCATCTGCGGATGATGGCGGCGGCGCAGCCTTTCCTCTCCGGCGCCATCAGCAAAACGGTCAACATGCCGGAAGAATCCACGGTCGAAGACATCATGCAGGCGTACATTGAATCCTGGAAGCTGGGACTGAAGGCTGTGGCCATCTATCGCGACAATTCGAAGCGCTCGCAGCCGCTTTCGGCAGCAGGCGACAAGAAAGAAAAACCTGCCGCACCAGCCGCCGGGATGCCTGCCGGGCTTACACCCGAACAGCAAGAACTCTTCTACCGCGCCCAACGGCACAAGCTGCCCCCAGAGCGCAAATCCATCACGCACAAGTTCACGATCGGCGGCCACGAAGGCTACTTGACCGTCGGCATGTACGAGGATGGCGCGCCGGGCGAGATCTTCATCAAGATGGCGAAGGAAGGCTCGACGCTTTCGGGCATCATGGACGGTTTCGCGCTCGCCGTTTCCATTTCTCTGCAATACGGGGTGCCGCTGAAAGCGCTCGTGGACAAATTCATCAATTCGCGCTTCGAGCCTTCCGGCTTCACCGGAAATACCGACATTCCCTACGCGAGGTCCATCGTGGACTACCTCGGCCGCTGGCTGGGCGGGAAGTTTATCTCGCGGGATTATCTGGTGAACCACGAAGCGACGGATGATGCGCCGATCACACCGGCGGCTGCAGCTCCGGCCCATGCCCCCGCGGCTGCGCCGAAGACAGTCGAGACGGCCGCGCTGCGGAAACCGCATGCGGCGATTGACGATGCTCCATCCTGCGCCGAATGCGGCATGCTCATGACCCCCAACGGAAGCTGCTACAAATGCGAGAACTGCGGCAGCACGTCGGGGTGCAGCTAGATGTCGCGTTTCGCGACGGCATCCATCACACCGATCATCGCGGCGAAGCGGAAGGGAACGCTTCACATCCTCGCGCAGGCGAATGCATCGCCGGGCAAAACCGGGGGATTCGCCGTGCGATTCCAGCGTGCCGACCTCGTCGTCCCCGATCCACAGACGTGCTTCGTAGCTTCTGCGCTGGACCTTCTTGATCTCCTCGAGGGGCTGGGTATTGAGCTGGCGACTCCTGGTGTACGAGCAGCGCTGGGAGGATTGTACGCGCGAGGCTCCGCTTCCATCCCCGATGTCTGGCTCACCGATGAGGAAGCCTCGCGGCACGGCCTTGTCTGATCCCGCTCGTTAAAAGACAATCCCCGCGAGCTATGGCTACTTGATTTCGATGGCGTTGATCTGCGGCAGGTCGGCCGGGCCTGTGCTGAATTGAATCGTGATCTGTCCGGTGGTCACGTTCACCGCGAAGCTCCGGTCGAGCGCCGTGAACCCTCCTCCCGCCCCTGCCACGATATCGAAA